>CBDDDG010000001.1:0-333950 GCA_965226555.1 Salinispira sp.
TATCGTTGTAGGCGTATTGAATACGGCTTTTATGCGTGATCTTGTACAGGGGAGGCATCGCGATGTATACATGACCGCATTCAATAAGCTCCGGCATATAACGGTAAAAAAACGTCAGCAGCAATGTCCGAATGTGCGAACCATCAACATCCGCATCGGCCATAATTATAACCTTGTGATAGCGGAGATTTTCAACCTTAAACTCAGAACCAACATTCGCCCCGAGGGTCTGAATGATTGGCTGGAGCTTTTCGTTTGCGAGAACCTTATCAATGCGGGTCTTTTCGACATTGAGCATTTTTCCCCACAGAGGAAGAATTGCCTGAAACAGCCTGTCTCTTCCCTGTTTTGCGGAGCCTCCCGCTGAATCGCCCTCTACAATGTATACTTCGCATTTTTCGGGGTCTTTTTCGCTGCAGTCTGCGAGTTTTCCGGGGAGCCCGGTACTTTCAAGAAAACTTTTCCGGCGGGTCAGTTCCCGAGCCTTTCGGGCTGCGTTCCGAGCTCTGGCTGCGAGGACTGTTTTTGAGAGAATGGCATCAACAATGTTCGGATGCGTATCGAAAATTTCCCCCAAATTTTCATGAACAATCGATTCAACAATTCCCTTTACCTCCGAGTTTCCGAGTTTGGTCTTGGTCTGTCCTTCAAACTGCGGATCGGGAACCTTTACCGAAATAACTGCGGTAAGACCTTCCCGCACATCATCGCCTGAGAGCACATCGCTCATCTGTTTTGCATGCTTCGATTTTTTGAGATAGTCATTGAGAATTCGTGTAAGCGCCGATTTGAACCCTATGAGATGTGTTCCGCCTTCTTTGGTATTGATATTATTTGCGAAACTAAACATATTCTCATTGAAACCATCGTTATATTCCAGCGCAATTTCAACAACAATCTTTTCCTTTTCTTTCTCAAAATACAGCGGCTCACTGTGAATGGAAGCCTTTTTTTTATTCAGAAACTGAACAAACTCCCTGACGCCGCCATCGAACTTGAAGCTTTGCTCTAAACTGGGAGATATTCTATTATCGCATATTTTTATCTGCACACCCTTATTGAGAAAAGCGAGTTCCCGCAGGCGCTTCGATAAAAGATCATAGGAAAATACCGTACTCTCAAAAATGTTGCTGTCAGGATGGAAGCGGACCTGCGTTCCATGTATGGAAGTTTCGCCAATTACCCCAACCGGTTTCTCGGGAACACCGCGGATGTAGCTCTGATAGTATATTTTTCCATCTCTATGCACCCATACTTCGCATTTTGATGACAGGGCATTTACCACTGAAACACCCACCCCGTGCAGACCGCCGGAGACCTTATAGCTGTCTTTATTGAATTTCCCTCCGGCATGAAGACGTGTGAGAACAATTTCCAACGCGCTCACGTTTTCAACAGGATGCAGATCAACGGGAATACCCCTGCCGTTATCCTCAACGAATATCACATTTCCTGCTTCAATAGATACCGTAATTTCCGAACAGTATCCGGCCAGGGCCTCATCAATACTATTATCAACGACCTCATACACAAGATGATGAAGTCCGCTCAATCCGGTTGAACCAATGTACATGCCAGGACGTTTCTGAACAGCTTCAAGACCTTTGAGAATTTGGATATTTGATGCTGAATAATTTTTCTGCATGATTATTAACTCCCTCCCCTTAGTAAACCAACAATATATCAATTATACATGATTAGGTAAAGTTTCTAATTATTTTCATTGACAAAGTTTTGCAAAATACAAAACTTTGTGATAGATTTTATACACTGGATGAGATCGCAAACGGTTAGTGCTTATGATAAAAGATAAAAACGATGATTACAGATTGTTCTGGGATGAAGCAGTAAAGCTTATTCAATCGGAACTCACAAAGCAGGATATGGATCTGTGGTTTAGCAGAGTATGCTACGATAGCTACCGGGACAATACGATTATTGTTTCGGTGCCATCGAATTTCCATAGAGATCAAATTAAGGCCCGTTATGCTCAGTTAATTGAGACAAAATTATCTGAACTCTCCAACGGATACCTGAACATTGAATTTCACATTTCCTCCAATCCCAACGAGAAAACGGCTGCCGCCGCTGCCGTAAAAGCACCCAAGTCAAGCCCTACGGAGAAGAATCCGGGACATCGGCGTATCAGCGCTGTTGAAAAGCAGCATCCGCATCTAAAAAACGAATATATCTTCGATAACTTTGTTATTGGCGAGAACAATGCCTTTGCGGCAAATGCCACAATGGCCATAGCAAAAAATCCTGGTACAAGCTACAACCCCTGTTCATTATACGGCGGAGTTGGTCTGGGGAAGACACATCTTCTTCAGTCCATTGGAAATTTTGCGTACCAGAAGATAATGAATCTGAAAATTGTATATGTAACAATGGAAAATTTCATTAATGAGTTTATTCAGTCCATTCGGAATCGAAAAACCCAGACATTCAAGGCAAAATATCGCCATGCCGATATACTTCTCATTGACGATATTCATTTTATTCAGAGAAAGCCGGAAACTCAGGAAGAACTTTTTCATACCTTCAATGCCCTGTACGATTCCAACAAGCAGATGGTATTTACCTGCGACCGCCCAATTTCCGAACTTAAGGACCTCAGCGAACGCCTAAAAAGCAGGTTTTCCCGCGGTCTCACTCTGGATCTGCAGCCGCCGAATTATGAAACTCGTCAGGCCATTCTGAATAAGAAGATTGAGCTTGCCGGTTTTTTTCTTCCAGAGGAATCGATAAATTTGATATGCGAAAAAATAACCAGCAATGTTCGGGATCTGGAAGCTGCTCTTACCCGGCTTATTGCCTATTCTGAACTCGTTAATAAGCCAATTACTCCCGAAATAACGGAACAGCAGCTGAAAGATTTTTTCACTTCCAGCGCCATTCACCGGAACGTTCCCATAAATATAATTCAGCAGACAGTTGCTGAATATTTTGGCGTGTCTGTCAAAGACATGAAGGGGAAACGCCGACAAAACAAAATTGTTATACCGCGTCAGGTGGCAATGTATATCGCGCGCGATATTACAGAATATTCTACTACTGAGCTCGGACTCGAGTTCGGAGGAAGAGATCATACAACTGTCATGTATTCCTGCGATCGAATTGCCGAGCGCATGAAATCGGATCCTTTCTTTGCCGATCAGGTGGAAGCTCTGAAGAAAAAGGTCATTGAAGCACATAGCAGTACATGAAAAAAACCGGCATAACCTTTGTTCGAAACCTGAGTAGATTCCCCCTTCTGTATATTCTCCCCGGGATAGTATTGTTTCTTAGCTATCTTGCTATTGATCTCAGAGGTTCAATAGACCCGCTTTTTGATCAATTATCGCAGCAGGGTTTTGTGGAAACGTTCTCGGTTGTTTTTCTCCAGGTGGCAGGCGGTACTCCGAAGGCATGGGCGATCATTCTGATATTTGGCGGCATTCAGCTCATTCTCATGCGTGTTTTGCCCGGGCGCCCCTTCAGGGGTCCTGCCGCCGATGGTCCGGAGTATCGGAACAATGGTCTAATGGCATTTGTTGTTACCATTGTTCTCTGGATTGTTGCCGTGTATGCGCTGCGCCTTTTTCCGGCGACAATTATATATGATAACCTTAGAGGAATTATCGGGGCACTTAATATATTTACGCAGATTCTCTGCAATATCACGAATTTCAAGGGACGATTCCGCTCTTCCAATCCTGATCGGCTCATTTCAAATAATCCTCTCCACGATTTTTTCCGGGGCATTGAGCGTTATCCGTTGGTTATGGGGGTAAATGTCAAGCACTGGATAACATGCCGTTTCGGTATGATGCTCTGGCCGATAATTGTGCTTTCTGCCTGGGACAGTCAAATGATGTTTTCCGGTTTCAACTGGGCAATGACGAGCTGTGTGCTGCTGCAGATGATGTATATTGCGCGGTTTTTTCTCTGGGAACGGGGCTTTCTCCATTCTTCCGATATTGTACACAAGCGAATGGGTTTTTATCTCTGCTGGAATTATCTGGTCTGGATTCCCGGATTTTATACCCTCCCGGCTGTGTACCTCGTGTATAACGCGCCCGAGATTACTGCGGGCGCGGGTATTCTCCTATTCATTGCAGGCACTGCTGCCATTATACTTCTGTACTCCATTGATCGGCAGCGTCTGGTATTTCGCGACACGAGGGGCAGTGCCCATGTGTTCGGCAAGGCGCCGCGCATTGTTCATGTCCCGCAGACTGCGCAAACTTCACACGCCACACATGGCGATGCGCGCTGCGATGCGCGCGGCGAAACACAGGCATCGCATGGCAACGTGCGCGGTGAAACGCAGAACCCGCTTCTTCTGGCTTCCGGCTGGTGGGGTATGGCACGGCACTTGCATTATACGGTCGGAATTTTTGCGGCATTTTTCTGGACAGTGCCTGCGCTATTCACGAATGTTATTCCGTATTTGTACCTGCTGTTTCTCGTTGGTTTTTTTGTATACCGTACGGCAGTTAATGAACGGCGATGCCGGAAAAGATACGGTGATGCATGGCGTGAATATTGCCGACTCGTTCCGGCGCGGATGCTTCCGGGAATATACGTTTCTCAAAAATAGACAGGTAAAATATGAACGGTGAATATGAGAAATTTTTGTAATTATTTTTGTTATACTGTTAATATATATCAAAGTTCACGGAGTAACTATGTCAATTCATATGAACATGACAAGCCTTGTCGGAAATACCCCGCTAACACGGCTCAACAAAATGGATAGAACGGACAGAAATGAAAATGAGATAATTGTGAAACTGGAGAGTTTTAATCCGCTCTCAAGCGTGAAAGACAGAATTGGTCTTGCCATGATACAGGCAGCTGAGGCAGATGGAAGCCTGAAACCCGGAGCTCCCGTTATTGAAGCGACCAGCGGAAACACCGGCATAGCTCTGGCATTTGTCGGCGCGGTAACGGGCCGCAGGGTTATTCTCACAATGCCCGATACCATGAGCCTTGAGCGAAGGCGTTTGCTGAGGGCGCATGGAGCCGAGTTGTTTCTTACTCCCGGGAGTGAGGGGATGGCGGGAGCAATTGCCAAAGCTGAAGAATTGTTCAATGAGATTCCCGGGGCATTTTTGACGCGGCAGTTTGAGAACCCGGCAAATCCTGAAGTGCACCGGCGGACAACGGCTGAAGAGATATGGAAGGGTACCGCAGGAAAGGTAGATATTTTTGTCGCGGGAGTTGGAACGGGCGGGACAATTACCGGCGCAGGCGGCCGGTTAAAAGAGTTGAACCCCAACATAGAGATTGTTGCTGTAGAACCTCATGAAAGCCCAGTATTGTCGGGAGGGAAGGCGGGGCCGCATAAAATTCAAGGTATTGGTGCCGGCTTTGTTCCGCCTATTTTGAATACCGCCGTTTACAATGAGGTGCTGACGGTGAAATCGGATGATGCCACGATAACCGCCCGCAGGCTCGCTGCTGAAGAAGGAATTCTTGCGGGGGTAAGCGCGGGAGCCAATGTTTTTGCGGCATTGGAGGTGGCGCGGCGTCCTGAAAACCGAAATAAGAACATTGTAACCATTATCTGCGATTCGGGTGAACGCTATTTGAGCACCTGGCTCTTTGAATAAGGTGATAGGCTCTGCGTGGTGGCACGCGGGATCGGGCGGGCGGTGATTTCAGGAAAAAAGCATCGGCAGCGCAACAAAGGTTCCAATTGCTGAGCCGAGAGATGAAAAGAGAAATACCAGAAGAGTCCGGGTAATTCTGTTATGGAAAAATCCTCTTATGGTAGTAATGTTATCGCCGAGGTTTTCAAAGTCCTGCACCCGGGGCTTGCGGAGAAGAGATTCAATTATTCCGGTAACAAAGCCGACACCTATGGTTGGGTTTAAACTGGTAAGCGGGGCAGCAAGAAACGATAAGATAATCGTAACAGGATGCGCGAGCGCCAACGCCGACCCAATGGCAGACAGGCTGCCATTAATGAGAACCCAGCGAAGCAATCGATCAAATCCGCCTTTCCAGCCATTGTTGATAAAACCGAATACAATGAGGGTAACTATTGCAATAATTAAGCACCAAGGAAGTATTTTTCCAATGAACCCGGCGCGCGGAACAGTTGAAATGTCCTCAAGACGGTTCCGGAGTTCTTCATCATCCCGGCGCTCACGCTCCTCGCTCGGTAACGATTTTTCCCCGGAGGAAAACTCCTGAAATTTTCTACGCATGCCGGGAACATGACCTGCGCCGACTACCGCAAGCACAAGAGGCGGGCGCTGTAATTCTGCTGTTCTGCCACTGCCGCCGCCATCGCCGCTGCCCGTTCTGCTCAGATCCTCAATGTGTTTCCATGTTTTAATTGCAAGATACTCATCGCGCTCATCAATAAGAACCTGCTTTACTGTCGGGAGAAAATTGGCCATTTCTGTCATCATATCGTCAAGGGCAGAATGCTTTTTAAGATTTTCAATAGTCTCCTTATCTGCTTTTTCGCGTGAAAATGAACTGCTCAGAAGAAGGGCAATAAGTTTACTCTTTCCCCATAAGCGGGTTTTTCTCCAGGCTCTGCTCAGAGTTACAGAAATATCCCGATCGATCATGGCAGTTTTTATGTTGAATTCAGCAGATGCTTGTACAGCTGCTCTCATTTCATCTCCCGGTCGGATTCCAATATCCATGCCCAGGCGCTTTTGATATGAGCTCAGCACGAGGCTGCTCAGAAGGAGGAAGGTTTTTCTTTGTCTGATAACCTGATAGATATTAAGGTTTTTCCATCTGTTTTCCTCATTCAATGCCTCATAACGATTTTGATCCAATTCTATACAGACAAGGTCGGGTCGTATATTTTTAATGGTTTCCCGGACCTCCCGAACGCTGTATTCTGAAATATGCGCTGTACCGAGAAGAATTATTGTTCCATGTGTTGTTTCAACATGAGTAAGAGCACTGTTATGTTTCTCTTTGGGATCAGACGAATTTTCTGGCATACTAACTCCTAGAAACTTTTGCATTGGAAAATTGTGCTTGCACAATTTTCCAGTAGCAAAAGTTTCCGATCTGGAATGCTTTCTTTGTGCTTAGCATTCTCCTATTTTATAGAAAGTTTTGCATTTTGCAAAACTTTGTCCTAGAAAGTTTTGTCTTATTTTACATTCAGGAAATAATTTTGTATAGAAACTTTTGCATTGAAAAATTGTGCAGAGCACAATTTTAAGTAGCAAAACTTTTGTATAGTCTATTTGGTGATGTATAACTCAGGCGCGCATAAAGTGTCGCCGTCAGTGGCGGCATTTTCATTATCCGCGCTGAGACAAAAGTTTCTATACAAATCTGAACTTTTTTGATACACTTTCCATGTAATGAATAGAAAAATTCGTAAAAGCGCGCTGTTTGTCCCCTTTGTATATGTATGTATTATTGTGTTTCTGGTGTTTTTCCAGTTTTCGGGAAGGGATGTTTTCACTGAAAAATTCGGGCACATTACCCTCAGCGGCACATTGAACATAAGCGATGGAATTGAGAACAATCCGGTAGTTTCGGTGGTTGTGGAATATCATGGGCTGCGCTTTGTTTTTGACGATAAGCATTCGCTGATAATTGAACAATCGCATAATACCAATTCTCCATTTCCTGTTTCAGGATATAAGCAGGAAGATGATAAACTGGTCGTATATTTTGAAGAGGATATAGAACTTGTTTTTAGTCATGATCAAAATCAACTAATAATTGCAAGCAGAATTCCCGAAACCCTGAACAACTCAACGACCCTTCGTATTCCCTTCATTCTCAGCGCCGGAAGCAGCGCAGAAAATGCGGAAAATTTCCCCGGGTTATATGTCGATGGCGGCAGTGAACATTACGTTCTTGCCCTTCCAACCGGTTCCTACATTAATCGGGAAGCGCAGCTTATCAATATACCCGAAGACGGTTTCCAGAAAATTATTCGCTACACCCGCCGCGCCGCCGGAAATACCACTGCCTCCTTCCTGCTGTTTGAAGGCCAACTGGAGGATATTTCCCCCGAACAGCACATGACAGAAATACAAAACTACATTGACCGCGCCTATCTTGCATGGAGGAGCAACCGCTATAATTTACCGACAGGAACATGGATCATGGAAAATGACGAAAACCGATTTTCCGAGAACATCCTCGTCAGTTTGCTTTCCGAAGCATGGCGCCGGAATGAATATACCAGAGTTTTCAATGAAATGCGTTCGGCAGCCGATCTGCATCCGTCGGCACTAACATACCGATCCAGCGTGTTTCTCGGCAATTTACGAAAAATAAACAGCGATCTGAATGCAGAGGAACGGCAGACCAATATTCAGATTAACAATATGATTAATCAGGATAATGCTCTGGTATTTCTCCGACCAGGCCTGTTCCAATATATTGAAGATCAGTCAAACAATAATCTTCGTGAAGATCTATTATTGTTTACGGAAAGTCTGCTTCCCGATACGCTCACAGCTTTAGAGGCGCTGGGGCTGCTTATGAATTATTATCTCACTCCCCTGCCGAACAATGAGTTTCAGCAGATTCTCAGCCGTTTTGAAAACCTTATTGAAGAAAAAATTTTACCCGGCATTGTGCGTGTAAATGAGGGCTTCTTTTTTCTCACTGAGTCGGGTATTGCCGATAGTTATTACAGTGTTATCGCAGGACAAATTTTAATACAGGCCGGAGAGAGTAAGCAGGATGAGCGGTTTATTACTCTGGGACGTAATCTCATACTGTCTATTATCCGTCTTGGAGATCAGTTGGCCTTTGTTCCCGCAAAAATTGAAGTAACAGCGGGTACCATTTCTGCTACACAGGGTATGCTTTCTCCCGAAGAAATTTATCCTTTTATTACAGACAATTCATATTATCCGCAGCATATCAGTCTGTCGGGTATTTTCGGCCCCGGAGCCTGGGTCTACGGTGTGTTCAGCGATTATGAAATAACAAACAATCCCGGTGAGTTCGTTTTGTCATTTATGAATAGTCAGAACAGGACACACTACATATTTTTCAGAGGAATGCCCGACATTGATCCTCTCACCGGTATGGAATTGTTCGGAATTATCTGGCGAAATGCTCCAGATTTTGAAATTTACAGTAAGGGCCGATATTATAATGCAAATACCGGAACCCTCATGATCAAGTTTTTTGATCCTGAGTCCCGGCAGCGCATAAGAATATTCTACTAAATTTGTGAGGAACCCCATGCATCAACTTTCTTTTGAAAAAATACAGCGAACAACACAGTTCTTTTTTCTCCGGCATGGTCAGAGTGAAGGAAACAGGAAAAACATCGTGCAGGGACATCAGAATTCACATCTTTCAGATGCCGGCCGTGAACAGGCTCGCTTTGCCGGTGAATTTTTGAGCAATAAAAATATTGCTGCGGTATTTTCCAGTCCGCTTTCACGCGCCCATGAAACAGCCCGCATAGTTGCATCGGCAGCCGGAATTGATTCGGGAAACATACTTTTGCGGGATAATCTTATGGAGATTGACACCGGTATTTTCTCCGGGCTCAACTTTGAAGAAGCAGAAAAACAATACCCAGAGGCATGGAATAATTTTCAGAAATACAGCTGGGAGGGAGTTCCTTCTGCCGAATCAATTTCAGCACTATTGCAGAGGGCAGCAGATGTATGGCAGGAACTTATTGAAACTGCCGCTGCCGGCGCTCAAAACATTCTTTGTGTGAGCCATGGGGGAATTATTCAGTGGATAATAAAGCTGAGTATGTCTACCGAATGGAAGCAATGGATGCCGGTTATAAACACACCAAACTGCGGCATTCATATGCTCCTTGTAAACCCTCTTGGGCGGGAAGAAAAAAGCGGGAGATACTATACCGGCTGGCATATGGTAAATTATGTGCCACATCAAGGAAGCACTGAGTAGATCATCCGAGTGATTTTCGGTACATCTTCCTATTGCGTCTGTTTGCGGGGTTCGTTCTTTTTCGAGGGAAGATAATCCAGAAGATGGACTCGTTTTTTGTTCATGGAATGAATAATAAAGGTGCCGATATCAGTTTCAATTTTCTGATCCTTTACCGGCAAAGCAGATAATTGCTGAAGGATATATCCACCCGCAGTTTCACAATTTCGGTCATGAATAATTGCTGATCCGTGAACTTCTTCAAGGAGGTGGATTGGAGTATCTCCGCGGATAGTATACCACCCTGCGTGATGAGATTTTCGTATTTTTGCTTCATCCGGCTCTTCATTTTCATCATACAGCTCTCCGATTATTTCTTCTACAAGATCTTCCATAGTTACAATTCCTGCAAGACCGCCATATTCATCGAGAACAACAGCAAGATTCAATATCTCGGACTTTAGCTTGAGGAATACGCGATTAATCTTCCATGTTTCAGGAATAAAAATTGGGGGACTTGCCAATGCGGAAACAGTTGTTTTGGACTGATTTCCCCCACGATTTTCTGTAGATGCACGAATAAGGTCTTTTGTGAGAACAATTCCGGTAATGACCTCCGGATTATCCGCATATACCGGAATTCTGCTGAATCCGCTTGCAATGACCTCAGGAATGGCCTGCTCCACAGGCAAATTCTGATTAATGCTGAATACCTCCTGCCGGTGTGTCATAACGGCATGAACGGTAAGGTCGGAAAAGCGAAATACCGATTCAACCATCTTTGTTTTATATTGTTCAATTACTCCGGTGTTCTCAGCATATTTCATCATCATGAGGAGGGAATCTCTGGAAAAATAATTACGCCCCTCACTGTTTTTCCTGGAAATAAAAAGAGCGGTAAAGCTGTTGGTCAGCCATATGAGAGGAAGAAATATAATTGAAAGTGCTTTGATAATTCCGGCAGTGTTAATACATATGGTTTCATTGTTTCGTATTGCCAGATGTTTGGGAAGTATTTCACCAAAGATCAGAATAAGCATGGTGAGTACGGCAGTAGTAATACCGAGCGCGGTACTCCCGAAGGCCCGAATGGTAATTGCGGAGGAAATGACCGATATACTGATATTTGTGAGATTGTTGCCAATAAGAATTGTTGTGAGTAATTTATCGGCATTGTTATGGAGATTTTCTACGATGGCGCCGCTCTGGTTATGGCGCTTTTTGAGCTCCTGTATTTGTACTGGTGAAAGACTGGTGAAGGCAGTTTCAACTGCGCTGAAAAAACCGGATAAGAAAAGCAGGATAAGTAAAAAAATAAACTCGGGAATCACACCGATGTCCAGATATCGGCTGCATTATTGAAAACAGATAAACTCGTGTCCGATATGTCAGAGTCTTTACTCAATGTGAAGAACGTCCTTTATGGTTTTACGAAGAGCATCTTTTGGAAGGGCTCCGGCTGCCATTTGAGGTTTGTCATTGAGGGGAATGAACAAAAGAGAAGGAATACTCTGAATACCAAATGCCTGAGAAAGTTCCTGTTCTTCATCGGTATTAACCTTATAAATTTTCACTTTACCTTCAAACTCATCTGATAATTCCTCAAGAACCGGAGCAATCATTTTACAGGGGCCGCACCACTCTGCCCAGAAGTCTATTATGGCAGGAAGTTCTCCCTTGTATTTCCATGTCTTATGTTCTTCATAGTTAAAAATAGTTTCGAGAAATGTTGTTTTTGTAAGATGTGTTGTCATTTTAGATTCCTTTGTAAGATATAAATACTGAACGATAAAGATAATGTAAAAATGATAAAAAGTAAAGCCTGGATTCAACATTTGAAGTGCACCACTTTGGGCCCACTGTGAGATAGTTTAAGCATTCTATCAAAAGCTTCCTGCGGTGTCAAATAGTTCAGAATTTTCCGTGGTCTGGTCGGAGGCTTGCGCCACATACCGCCCGTGATCATTCCGGTTCCGGTTCAATTCGCGGTAAATGGTCGTATGGCAACACCCAATGATCCGGGCTATCTCCCTGACGGGATATCCTTTTCGTCGATAATAGGCAATATCCTTATCACTTATGGTTGAATTCGCCATGTTTTTATAAAAATACTTGACAATAACAACAAAATTTATTATATTTCTTAACAGTTACTCGCCGGGCCTCTGTGAAAGCATGCCAAAACTGGCGAGTCTTTTTATATATGAAATACACCAAACCTCATCTGACATATACTGAGCAGGCAGACGTACTTATTTCCCGTGGGATGACAGGAAACAGGTCGGAGATAGTAAGCAGATTGCAGTTTGTGAATTATTATCGCCTTTCGGGATATTTTTATCCATTTCGGAAAACAGATGATAATGGCAATAAAACAGATATGTTCATTGATGGTACCAATTTCGACACTGTTTGGGAACGGTACCGCTTTGATCGAAAATTAAAACTATTGGTCTTAGATGCAATTGAGCGTGTTGAAATTAGCCTCAGAGCTCATTTGAGTTATCAACTCAGCGAACAATATGAGGCCTTCGGCTATTTAGATTCCCGAAATTTTGCTCATACAAATAACCCACAGGCAGATGTTAACTCATTATATCAAAAAATATCAGCTGATATATCCCGATCTAAAAAATTCAAAGAACCGTTCATGATTCACTATTACACGAAATATAGAGGTCCACACGAATATCCTCCAATCTGGATAGCGATTGAAGTCATGAGTTTTGGCACGATTTTATCACTCTTCCGATCTATGAAGAGATCGGATCAGGCTGCTATCGCAAAAAAACATACTGTGCCCCTTCCAGTATTTTACAGTTGGATACAATCACTTAATAAGGTCAGAAATATCAGCGCTCATCATGGACGTCTCTGGAACAGAGTTTTAACTGTTAAACCGAAAATTCCTTATGGGAAAAACTATGAGGAGTGGAAGCCTCTCATACCCATTCCTGATAGGAGAATATTCGTCATTTTAACCATACTGAAATATCTGATGAATAATGTTGCTTCGACCAGCAAGTGGTCAGACAGGCTGTCTTCTCTCCTGACTGAATTTCCCAACATTCCGTTAAGCCAAATGGGATTTCCTGATAATTGGGCAACCGACGAATTATGGAAATGACGTTGTAATAGACGGTATCATATTATTCTAGGGTCTCTGCCGGAGACTGCGGGGAATCATGGGATATAAACCTTTGAACTGACCCCACTTTGACCTATTATGCGATCATTTCTTCCGAGTGCCAAGCCCTCCATCGCTCAAGCGTCGGTCGTGTGAGCCGGTGCGAGGACTCGACAGAACTGTTCCATGTGCACTGCCCGGGCGGAATACGCCGATACTCGACACCCGCCTGTATGAGCGCCTGCTCAAACCCCGACGTTCGGGTTTTGCTCAGATGCCGAACGGTGAACTCCGCCCCGTTATCGGTCTGAACCGTTATGTCCTTGGCAAGGTCTCCGTCATGATTCCGCAGGTGCTCCAGCAGGTACTCGGCGAACAAGGTTGTTACCATACTGCTCTTCTCATTGGCAAAGGCGTACCACAGAGCCCCTGTCGCATGGGCGAGCAGGCGCGCCAGCGCCGACCAGCCGCCTTGATCGAATGCTCTTGGGCATACCGAACCATCCGCAATCGCCAATCATACATCGCAGCCTGATACTTCCGAGACTTGCGATGATACTGAGAATATGTGATACTGCTGTTCACTGTTTCCCTCCTTTTATGGTTTTCATTAACCCCCAGTGTATACGAATAACCTTCGTTTTACACTGGGGAGGAGGGGTCTGTCCAAAGGTTTATATCCCAAATGTTTTGTAATGAGTATTGTTGTAGTTATAATACGGCAAGAATTATTGCAATAATAGATATAATTAATGATACCGCCGAAATAATTTTCCAGATACTATTATCAGATTTAACAATCTTGTATAGTGCATCAATCCGTTCATCATGTTCTTTGTCTTTAGCGTCACTGCGTTCGCCCTGTGTTCTAATACGTTCATCATGCTCCTCGTCTTTAGCGTCACTGCGTTCGCTCACAGTGCTGATACGTTCATCATGCTCCTTGTCTTTAACGTCACTACGTTCGCCCAGTGTTCTGATACGCTCATCATGATGCTGTATATCTTCTTTTAATTCATTGTCTTTTTTGTCACTATATTCCTGCAATGCGGTCATCCGCCGTTCCTGTTCTTGTTCAGCGGATATGTTTCTGTCAATTTCAGATAAAAGTGCTTTTACATAATCTTTACCAGCTTTATTAAGACGTATCACCTCTCCACTAGTTTTTTTGAATCCATTAATCATCATATCTGAAAATTTCTCAGCGATGAATTGTGAAAGTTTTGTTGAAACACAAACAAGTCTGACAGTACTTTGTATAAGATCATTCATTTCGCCAATTAATTCACTATTAGTTGCAACGGCACGGGCAATTGCATCCGTTTTTGCGTCACGCTGTTTACCTCTTCTAAGGAAGCCTCCAATTTTCATATTTTTGGCATTATTCGCTGCTTCTTTCGTCTGTTCTATTTTTTGCGAGAGTTCATGAATTTTTGCTATAACAACGGGACTATTATAAGTTGCAAGTTCTTTGACTTCACTATCCTCAAGATTATTCACATACTCTGGGGTTATTTTTTCAAGTGTCTGATTATTCATCTTTTCCTCCTGTTCTCAGCAGATTTATTTCTCAGTTTTTCAAGCAATTCGTCAAGCTCATCAGAACTTTCTGATACATCTTGAAACGATTCATCAATGGATGACGTGGTTTCAGCTACAAGTTGTTTACTTTCACCAATTGTATTGTGCATGAATTTATATGCATCGTGCAATACAAGGTATGTTTGAGCAACCTTGTAATATGAAACAATATTGCCTTGGTATACTAACTGAATTTGTAACTTTGCGTTCTCACCATCTTTACGAAACTTGTCCATAAAATATATCACTATGGTTGTAAGCAGACTTCCAAGAATCGCTGATAATGTTACTGCAAAAATGTCACTGACAGTTCGACCATCACCAGGAATGGGAAACATCATTACTGGTTGTAATAGGGGTATAGCTTGAAGAAATTTTTCTATTGCCGCGCTCAATCCAAGCGAACCTGCTCCTATTAAACCAGCTGTGAGGATCTTCACTGCCTGATACCGGGCCTCTTCTTTATCCATACCCTCCGGTGGGTTTGTCATTATTTTTATTGCCTGAACCAGCGAAACAAAGCCTGCCCGTATCATCACCACAATTTTTTTGATTGTTGTTACAAACAAGTTAATTACGAATACCAGAAGATTTGAAAAAAAGGCAGTAATACCGCCTTCAAACGAATGTTTTAAAATATGCTTCCATTGGCTCGTTATTTTTGCAATTACTACCTTCATTTTTTCTCTGAATTCTGTAAGTATTTCTTTAAAGGTTTTACCTGCCCGGGTAGCAAATACTTCCTTAATAGCGACAAAGGTTCCATTAACGAATTCTCTCATTACAACGCCAATGGCTGAATATACAACCATTTTACTAGCATCTTTCACGCCTGTGGATAGGAGTTCTGAGGAGTATTTCTTAAATGCCTCCTTGCTATTAAATTTTCTAATGCTTTGGCGCGCCTGCCTATCCTTTTCAAGAGCCTTTTGGGTATCAATTTCAAGTTTTTCACCTTTGGTTTTTCCGGTTTTTTTATCTATGGTGTTCAGGAACTCTTTCATCGGTTTTTTGCCCTTAGATTGGTTTATGCCCGCATCGGTAAATGCCAAGTTATCTTCTGAAGTAGCCATTCGTTGTCTCTGGCCAGAATTCATGTGAAGATGATGCGCTGGATTATCTTCAATTTCTTTTGCAGAAACAATATGGTCAAGCTGCGCGCGTCCGTTTTTTGGGAGTTGCTTTCCGGTGTACTCATCAATAATTATTTCTTGTGACTGAAATGCTTTTTTTCTTTTGTCTGACAAGGGGGCATCATATCCACCTTTTTTGCGGACATCCTGCCATTCTTGGTTTTGATTATCGATAAACTTGTTATACTTTTTCTCATCATCCTTTGTTGCAACAACCCCCTTCTTGAAATTATGTACCGTTGTAACATTTCCGCCATCCTTTGAGTCAATGAATAAACTGGCTAATCCAAATTGACTGGTAACGGCTTCTATGGCGGTTACTTTACATTGTTCAATAAGTGTATCGCCTTGCGATTTACCATATTCATCTTGAAGTCTTCCCAACTCCCTGAATGCTTCATCCAGTCCTGTATCTACTTCAATCCGAATTTGCTCTACCTCATCCAACTGAGCAATGTCAGATTGAATCGCATTTTCATTGTCCCATGAAATTTGTTCATGATTAAAAGAATCAAACGGTTTCCGATTATTTTCAGCCATTCCTTACCTCCTAAGTGCTGACTCTAACGCTCCCTGCATCTATTTTTGGTGTTCACAGCGAATGGGATATTAAGGTTTGAACTGACCGTCTCATTTAACTACAAGAATCAGACAGGTGAATCCTCAAGCACTTCTTCATCTGAATCTTCATCAGTTAATGGAAGTTGTGCGGACATGAAGACCCGACTTTTTAACCGTTCCTTCAGTTTTGCCCTTCTTTTTTCATAGAATTGCCGAAATGCTTCGAATTCCAGATCGCTTTCTTCAACAAAAAGATCTTGCGCTCGCAGGTTAACATGTTGGTCATTGAGCCATTCGTCCAATGGTTTGTCGCTCTTTGACCGGTTCTGTGAACCATTAAGCAAATGAAGGTTGGCCATGGAATTCCAATGTCTTTTGTCAGAGAAAAATTCATACAGTTCATCATCGGCCTGAAGGAAATTGTGCGACTTGAGTGCCTTTTTTCCGAAGGCGTTGTGAGGGTGCAGGTGATCAATATGGAAGATCTCGGTGGAATTCATTTCAGGAAAGAGAAGATGCAGAAGCGCCCTGCACCGACCTTCACCATGCTGAATGTTTAACAGGCTTTCAATATAATCATCATTGAAACGAAGATCCTTGTTGGTGGTTTTATATCGGTCAATAATATCTTCCAACGGAAACAATGGCTTTTGGATGTTAGCTTTGAGAACTTCTCGCATACTGATCAGAATTGAATCAGAGCTCCCGCCAAAAACTCCTTTGAGCAAGGCCATATAGAACCACTGGCTAATTTTCGCCCGTTGCTCATGACACTTGGCTAGGTTATTTATGGCATGGTATAATGGTTGATTTCCTTCTGTGTGTTTGTACAGGTAGTAACAAATAGGAATCACCGTGTTTCTGGAGGTCAGTGACTGTGGGTTAATGCCAAATCGATGGACAAGGAGAAAGGCGGATTTGATGCACTCCTTTATCGCTGTCCACTCAGACTGAATTTTCTTCACCCGCTCTTCCTTGAAATTTTTGACTTTGAAACGGACATCCGCATCGGTAAGCATGAGGCAGGTTTTTAATATCCAATTTCGATCTATGTCGAATCCCATATTGTTGCTTTCGTGAATATATCTTGTCAAATTCACGAGTTCCTGACGAAAATCTCCATCCCAGTTTGCCACGGCAATTGACATAAGCAAATCTGAAAATGCCAGCGTTGTCCCCCCGCTGTTGGTTCGAATGAAAATGTCGAGTACGTGATCAATTTCCTGACTGGGCTCATTGAAATAATGGATAATCTTTTTTAACCGGATTACCTCATAGAGTAGTAAGAGCGTCTTTTGTGCAAATTCGTTTTCAGGCAAGCCAGCAGATTTAAGAAATGGTATTACGATTTCAATCAATATATCGCTCACATTATCCAACTGTGGGAATTTCGGTATCTCGTGCAGACAGAACCAGTAGTGCTCATTGGAGTCGCCCAGCGAATTCTGATATTGCTTTTCGGTCAAAAACTTAAAATTGTACATCATCAACGAATCATCATCATCTTCTGAAATTACTTGTTGCTTGAGATCAAGATAGAGCTTTCTCCGCGGGAATATGTTTTCATCTCTTGTACTGGGCCACCAAAGTCGAGGTTGTTTATATGCGTATGTACCGTACAAGCCGATGTACAGGGAAGTTAATCTTTGCTGGCCGTCAATGATCGCCTTGAAATTTTTTAAACTGGCACTGTGATTTGCAGGTGGATTTTCTTCCTCGAATTTTTGGCAGTAATCTTTCAAAAACTCATAAAATTTATAGTTATTTTTTATGTGTGACTCTGTAATTTCCCACATCATAAAGGTATTAATAGGATATCCCCGCATGATCGAGTCGAACAAAATACAGATTTGCTGATTTTTCCAAACAAATTTGCGCTGAATTGCCGGTAACAGATAGTCCCTGTTATGTATCGCATCAATCGCTTCTTTAATACTAATTGCTTTTTCATATTCACCTGTCAAAATTACCTCCAATGCACAACCGTGAATACGGTATTATACCACAATCTACCGGCCATTTGCAAGAGGTGGTGCACTTATGGGTGGGATATTAAGGTTTGAACAGACCCCACTTTGACCTATTATGCGATCATTTCTTCCGAGTGCCAAGCCCTCCATCGCTCAAGCGTCGGCCGTGTGAGCCGTTGCTCCATTATGATCGGCTTGAGCCGGAGAATATCACTATCCACATTGGTATTCCGTTGCCTCAAAAGATCCAGCGGAGTCCCTTTTCGGTAGGTGTTGAACCGCCGGTAATTGAAATCTATCTGATACTCCTCGGCTTCCTTAAGAAACTCATTGAGCTTTGGATTCATCACCTGACTGTAGAACTCATCCTCAATGAGCCGGTGCGAGGACTCGACAGAACTGTTCCATGTGCAATGCCCGGGCGGAATACGCCGATACTCGACACCCGCCTGTATGAGCGCCTGCTCAAACCCCGATGTTCGGGTTTTGCTCAGATGTCGAACGGTGAACTCTGCCCCGTTATCGGTCTGAACCGTTATGTCCTTGGCAAGGTCTCCGTCATGATTCCGCAGGTGCTCCAGCAGGTACTCGGCGAACAAGGTTGTTACCATACTGCTCTTCTCATTGGCAAAGGCGTACCACAGAGCCCCTGTCGCCCGATCCCGGGCAGTTATCTGGTACTTCGGAACGTCTAAACACTTCTGAGAAAACCGCATAGCGGGAATGTCCGTCAGATACTTGATATCAATCTGAATGCACTCGCCGAACTTCATCCTGTCGGTTACCTCCCGCAAATCTCTCTTGGGCCGCGCCTTCGGCTTCTTTGTTTTCTGCGCCCCTATCTGCTTTAGCGTCTTGATAATCGTCGGCAGGCTGTACTTCCCGCCAACTTCCGCCTTCAACTGCTTTTGCACCTGCGTTCCAATGATTTTGTTGTGATTCCGATTCTTGGTCTGGACAAGACTCTCGAGATGACACCGGTGCCCGAATTTCATCTTCATCGGATGATTGGTCGTGCCCCGCTTTTTGTCTTCAAGCCCCTCGCCGGATTCAAAGCGCCGAACCCACCGCCGCACCGTGTTGCGCGACACCTCGAACTCCCGAGCAGCCGCCTTGATCGAATGCTCCTGGGCATACCGAACCATCCGCAACCGCCAATCATACATCGAAGCCGCCTGATACTTCCGAGACTTGAGATGATACTGAGAATATGTGATACTACTGTTCACTGTTTCCCTCCTTTTATGTTTTATACAACCCCCAGTGTATACGAATAACCTTCGTTTTACACTGGGGAGGAGGGGTCTGTCCAAAGGTTTATATCCCATGGTGCACTTATGGGGCGAATTCGTCTTCGTATAATTTTACCAGCAATTTTTTCTGCCACATCATTTTTAAGTACCTGTCCATCATATTCTTTTAGTACGCTAAGAAAATTCTTTAAGCGTTCGGGATTTCTGACTGTTGTGGTAAATAATAAGGGTTTGTATCTGGCTTTTCGCGGCATAATATTTCTAATAGAAACTTTTGCATAGGAAAATTGCGCTTGCGCAATTTCCAGTAGCAAAAGTTTCCGATCTGGAATGCTTTCTTTGTGCTTAGCATTCTCCTATTTTATAGAAAGTTTTGCATTTTGCAAAACTTTGTAATAATTAGTAATGAGAACTTCTTTTATTTTTTTCTTTCCGTTGTTGTGATAACTAATGTAATTGCTTTGTATACTGTGAGCCTTATATTTTTTCATCCACTGAATTAATACATCATTTGTATTTTCGTTGTAATGCGTAACATTTGACAAAGCAAACTTAACACCTGTTTTATCTAATTTTTCAATCACATTAAGTAAATCGGTTTCTTCTTTTTCACTCCATAATTTATTATACTCGCTTGATGTGATGAGGTATGGCGGATCAAGATAAACAAAATCATTTTTGGAAAATTTTCTTTTATCAAAGAATTCTCTAAAGTCTTTCGTTGTAAGCGTAATTTTTCATATCCGTCTTTATTGAATTTTGCGTAGTATGTTTTTTTAAACTCTTTTTTGAGAGAATCGGGAACAATATCTTTTTTGTAAGAGTGCGATAGTCTGTATGTGTGAATAATGTCATCAACGTCATCAAAAACCTTTTTGGGATTTTTTGCATTGAAAATTAATAGTTTATGAATATTTGCAAGGTGCCTGTCGATGTCATTCAGAAAATATTTGTTTGCTTCAACATTCAAAAAAACTGTACCGCCGCCAGAAAATGGTTCGTAAAAATTATCTACTTTCGCGGGAAATAAATCTAAAAGCTGCTTCATAAGCCGATATTTATCTCCTACATAAAAAAGAGGTGACCTTTTTATTTTTTTACTCATGGCGTGGTTTTAGTTACAAACAGGTATTCTTTATGATTTTTGAAATCGGTATTCCCGGCATTAAAGTGCCGATAATCTTTTTCAAATATTTTTGTTTTCCCCCGTTTGCTCAAAATAGTTTTAATTTCTTCAAGTGTAATTTTATTCTGCGATGAGTTACTTTTTGAGTCGTACGTGTTGTTGTAAGAAACGATCAGGTATTTTGCGCGTATATGTATCAATTCTGCAAATCTGTCTTTTGCGCTCACGCGACAATAATCGCTCATGTTTTCCGGCTCTGGTTTTAGCGCCACTCCGTGCAATTTTGGCTTATCCCATTTTGTTAGTGTTTCAAGTACATGATAAAATCTGCTGTATTGTCGGGAGTTGTACGGAGGGTCAATGTAAACAATGTCTGTTTTGATGTGCTTTGCAAGTGCATTCGCATCTTCTCTGAAAATTAAAACTGTTTTTACTTTGATAGGGTCTATTGGTCGCATAAAAAAATTATCTTCGATGAATTTTTTTTTGAAATATGCGTCATAGTGGCCAACAGTATTTGCAATTTTGTCTGTGGAATAAAGTAAGGAGGAAAGGAGCATATTGTACTCCTGCTCTGTTAGGTTTTCTTTGTTTTCTTCTATATTCTCTCGCACAAAACCAATAATTTTTGCAGAATTTTTTGAAAAGTATTTTCCGCCAAAATGGAAAGAAAAGTAATTTTCGTCTAAATTTTCTCCGTTTATGTTGTTGTAATCTTTGATTATGGAATTGATTTTTTTTGGATTCCAGTTTCCGTTTCCGAAAAACGCTTTGTATATTACTTCGTTTGAGAAAAGAAAATCGTTCAGAATAATTTCATCAAAATGTTTACTTGCAACAGCAGCAACAACACCTGTTCCCGCAAAAATATCCGTAAATGATTTTCCGTTACATTCTTTGTCAAGGATTGAAAAAATCCACTCTATTAATTTATATTTATTGCCGATGTAGCGACGATTTTGTAATTGAAAATGATTATTTTTTACCTGCGGAATATGGAAATAGGTCTCATGGATTTTTTCGGCGCCAACTTCGTAAGCAAGATTCTCAATGCCCACTAAATCAAAAAAGGTTCTTTGAATGCCGTTTGCAACATAATCAAAATATTTATTTTGATCTGTTAGCTTTTCATAAAAATTGTAGAGTTCCTTTTCTGAAACGATAGAGAAATTAGTAATAGGATTTTCCATTATTTCTCCATCTTGCACGACTTTTCGACAAGTTTAATATAATAAACGTGGGCATATTAGTAAAGAAAAATATTTTTTTATAATGGCAGGGTTCTGTTTCTAACGTTCCCTGCCTCGATTTTTTGAAAATGTTGCTGGATGTGAGTTTCATGAACTGCGCGTGTCTGATATGCTTATGGAAACTTTTGCATAGGAAAATTGCGCTTTGCAAAACTTTCTTGCGGTTTCGGGGGGCAGCGTGCTGTATTATATCTCCGGCGGTCAAAGATCAGGAAAGAGCCGCTATGCGCAGAAGCTCGCGCTTGAGCTGTCTCCGCGGCCATACTATCTTGCTACTGCCCGAATGTGGGATGACGATTTCAAAAAGCGTATTGAGCGGCATCAGAAAGATCGTGATGAACGATGGGGCAATGTCGAAATAGAAAAGGCGATATCATCATTTTCAATGCCGGATGATATCAACAGCGACTCCGACATCAACATTGATTCTGATATCAACATCGACTCCAACATCAATACGAAAACCGTGGTTGTACTGGACTGCATAACCCTCTGGATTACCAATTTTTTTACAGATAACAAGGGCGACATTGAAAAAACGCTCGCGGAGGTGAAGGCTGAGTGGGATCGGTTCGCCGCCTTACCGCTCACTATTATCGCCATAAGTAATGAAATTGGTATGGGACTACATCCTCAAAGTGAAACCGGATTGAAGTTTACTGATCTTCAGGGATTTGTAAATCAATATGTTGCAGCTATGGCAGACAGACAGATTTTCATGGTGTCCGGCAGGCCTGTATGTATTTATCCGATGCAGGAGATGGGCGGGTATGAGTAACGATCTTGAAGAGAGAATTCGGCAGAGAATTAACAGCAGAACCAAGCCCCTGGGTTCGCTCGGAAAACTGGAAGATATTGCCGCGCGCATTGCGCTCATGCAGAATAGTCTGAATCCGCAGCTCTCGAAACCCGCCATGCTGGTATTTGCCGCTGATCATGGCATTGCCGCTTCGGGGGTCAGTCCATATCCGCAGGATGTTACCTGGCAGATGGTTATGAATTTTCTTTCAGGGGGAGCTGCCATTAATGTATTCTGTAAGCAGCATAATATTGATTTCAAGATTATTGATGCCGGGGTAAATTATCGTTTTCCGCCGGATGTGATTCTGGGCGCTGGTGGGGGCGCGGGCGCTGAAACTGGCGGGAGCGCGGGCGCGGATCAGGGGGTTCGGCTTATTGACCGGAAAATTGCTTATGGTACTCGAAATTTTCTGTTGGAGCCGGCCATGAGCGGCGGGGAACGGGAGCGAGCGCTGAAAATCGGCGCGGAGCTGGCGGCACAGGAGTATAATGCGGGGTGCAATGTCATCGCCATGGGAGACATGGGAATTGGAAACAGTACATCGGCAGCCATGCTCATGAGTGAATTTTGCGGAATAGATGTTGAAAATTGTGTCGGGAGGGGCGCCGGGCTCGACGATGCCGGGGTTCGGCATAAGAAAGAAATTCTCACACAGCATGTGAGGGCGCGCGCATCGGCGCCGCGGGGAGCCCTCGAGATTCTTGCTCGTTACGGCGGGTTTGAAATTGCAATGATCTGCGGTGCCATGATTGAGGCAGCACGGAAGAAAATGATCATACTTGTAGATGGATTCATTGCAACCGCGGCTAATATCGCTGCTGCTGAGCTCTCGCAGAATGTGCGGGCACATTCCATATATACTCATCGGAGCGGCGAACAGGGGCACGCGGAAATGCTCCGCTACCTTGGGGCAGAGGCGATTCTGGACATTGGTATGAGGTTGGGCGAGGGCAGCGGAGCTGCTGTGGCTTACCCGATCATTCAGAGCGCTGTTTTGTTTTTTAATGAAATGGCGGGCTTCGATACTGCCGGAGTATCTGCATCTTCGCTATGATATTCAGGAAATTTCTTTCGGCACTCATGTTTTATACTCGTATACCGGTTCCGCATTCCTGCTGTGATCTGAGTGCGGCCGAAACCGCGCCCTTTCTTCCCCTTATTGGTTTTTTAGTTGGGGGAATAAGTGCCGGAGTCTGGTTTGCGGCTGCATTATTTTTGCCTCATTCTGTTGCTGTTGTCATGTCGATGATTGTATCTGTTTTGTTGACCGGCGCCTTTCACGAAGATGGATTCGCAGATAGTTGCGATGGAATATATGGCGGATTCACTGTTCACGACCGGCTCAGAATTATGAAGGACAGCCGTGTCGGAGCCTATGCGCTCGTTGGCACGGTGTTGCTCATTCTCCTGAAATATGCCCTTCTGCGTGAAATTCCTGTAAGCATTTTTCCCGTTGCCGTAATTATGGCTCAGGTACTGAGCCGGCTTGTTCCGGTGTACCTGATGCGTATTCTTCGCTATGTGCGGGAAGATGGAACAAGTAAAATCAATGCTGAAATCGCTCCCGGAACTGAGCCCGTGGACGAAGCCGTGGACGGAGCAGGGATCGGAAAGGTCAGCCTTCCGGGAATTGTGGGCGCTACCCTGTTTTCCACGGTGCTTATTGCTGTTCTGAGCTATGTAAGCAATTCGTGGTACCTGTTGTATGTACTTATTGTTGTGCCGGTATCGACCGCGCTCAGCGCACTCTATTTTTACCGCAAGCTGGGCGGATACACCGGCGATATTCTGGGGGCGAGCCAGCAGCTTGCGGAAGCAGGTGTACTTGCTGCATTGTTAGTGTTATGGCGATATTTGCCGTAAGACATCCTGAAGCGGATATTCTGGAAAATATCTGCTACGGTCATTCCGATCCCGAACCGGGTTCCGGGTGGCAGGAGAGAATACAACTGTTTGCTGGAATACTCGGCAGAGAGAACAGTAAAATTGATGTAATTATCTCAAGCCCGCTTCGCCGTTGTAAAATAGCTGCTGAGTATCTCGCTGGTTTGCTGAATATTCGTCTCATTATTGATGATCGCCTAATGGAGATAAATTTTGGCGAGTGGGAGGGGAGAAACTACACGGAGCTCTGGGAAAAAGAAGAGAGGTACCGCATCTGGATGAACAATTGGAAGACCGCTGCCTGCCCGGGTGGGGAATCTCTGCCCATGCTGACAGATCGGCTTCGGGGTTTTCTGCGCTCCCCGAGCGCCCCGTATTCCCTACATGAAAACGGCGTTTTACTATTCACGCATGCGGGAGTTATTCGGATACTATATCATCTGCTTGGAAGTATGGATCTGGACGAAATTTTCCGGCAACCGGTAGATCATCTGGCGCTGTACCGCCTGCGCTGACCAATTATCTGTTGACTGATCATCGACATGATTATTCATTTTCTGTGAGGGAGGACTGCATGGAGGACTTCATAATTGTGTGAATTTTTCGGGCGGTGTTCACGTTGCGAATGGTCATTTTTTTGTAGAGACTGCGGGAGAGATTTCCTGAGGCGAGTTTCATGAGGGCGCTCCGTGTCGTGTCCCTTCGGGCGCATGACCAGAGCAGGGTGCCGGGCACATAGATGGCAGTATCAATTCCCTCGCGGGGCAGTATTTCAGACAGAATGCTTTCGTTGTCAATTTCATTCCAGAGAAAGAGAATGTCGCTCTTCATGGTCTTGTCGTTCTGCCAGTGGGAAGGAATGGCATTGATGACCGCCTGTATTTCAGGAAAGCTCCGTATAAGAACCCGAATGTTCAGCCGGAAGTCCTGCAAAATGGCATCTTCCAGAATGCGGGCTACATCGGTCTGGTTTGCTTCCTGCCGGGAGAAGATGATGTTGCCCGAATTGATATAGGTCTCCACCGCGCGCATGCCCACCCGCTCAAAACTCATTTTGAGCAGCTTCATATCAATTTTGTTCCTGCCCCCGACATTAATACCGCGCAGGAGCGCAACATACACCATCCGTCTCACCTCCATTACTTGCCGCATCAATCGCGCACCCGCGCCCGAAAATCAATCCCGCGCCCGAAAATCGCTCCCGCGCCTGCCAATGGCAGGCGGAGGGGATCACTCTGACAGGGCAGAATTCATAATTCGATTAAGACGCTGAACAAAATTCGACGGGTCTTTGAGTTGAACTCCTTCAATAAGCAGGGCCTGGTCAAGTAAAAGAATGGAAATGTCATCTATGACCCTGTCATCATCAATATTCTTAAGCTTCTTCACAATATCATGGTCAGGATTAATTTCAAGAATGGGTTTGATTTCCGGCAGATCAGCACCCCGATCCATAGATTTCATCATTGCCTGCATTTGAAAGGATGGATCGCTTTCATCGACAACAATACAGCTTGGACTGTCGGCAAGACGTACGGAAACCCGTACATCTTTCACCTGCTCGCTGAGAGCCTTTTTTATTTTTTCAACGACAGGTTTTGTGTCCTTTTCTTTTTTCTTGTCGGCTTTTTCATTAAGATCACTTCCTGCGTCCGAACGATTAACAGCCTTGAATTCAATGTCCTTATATTTCATGAGATTGGGAATAACAATTTCATCAATATCATCATCCATAATAAGGACTTCAATATTCTTCTTTTTGTATGCTTCGAGAAGGGGCGAATTGCGGAGAATGGGTTCCTTATCTCCGGTAATGTAGTACATTGCCTTCTGATCGGGGAGCATACGGTCCTTATATTCCGCAAAACTGGTAAATCCATCGGCCCTGGTCGATTTGAAACGCACAAGTTCCATGAGATCATCACGGTGAGTAAAATCGGTATAGAGTCCTTCTTTCAGGGGGCGGTTATATTGCGTAATGAATTTTAGGTATGTATCGGGATCTTCAAGCGCAATGCGTTTAAACTCGCCGAGGAGCTTGTTTACCGAGGAATTTCGGATGTTGAGCATTATTTTGTTTTGCTGAAGAATTTCCCTGCTCACATTAAGGGGCAGGTCCTCACTGTCAATAATTCCTCTCAGAAAGCGGAGCCAAGTCGGCATGAGTTCCTTGTCGTCATCGGTAATAAAAACACGGCTTATATAAAGTTTTACTCCGGGCTGATAATCGGCATAATTCATATCTATGGGTGCCGTTGCGGGAACATAAAAGAGGGTTGTGTATTCAAGTGTTCCTTCGGCCTGGGTATGGAGCCAAAAAAGCGGGGCATCGGTCTCACGGGAAATATTTGTGTAAAATTCTTTGTAGTCTTCGTCACTTATTTCTGCTTTGCTTCTTTTCCAAATGGCGCTCGCAGAGTTTATTTGCTCGGTAACCTGCTCTTTTTTCTTTCCCTTTTTCTTTTCATCGGCATCATGGTTGATTTTTTCATAGGTCAGAAAAATGGGGAAGGCAATATGATCGGAATATTTTTTTATAATATCCTGAATTTTCCAATGGCTGGCATATTCTTTACCGCTGTCATTTAAGTGAACCACGATGCGTGTTCCCTGTTCGGGCGGGCCGGCAGGATCATCGCCGGAAAGTTCTGAAATAGTAAATGTACCTTTGCCATCGCTCATCCACTTGAAGAGCTTTTCAGTTCCGGCTTTTCGGGAATAGACATCAATATGATCAGCAACCATGAAGGCAGCGTAAAAACCTACACCAAATTGTCCGATCAAATTACTGTCATGTGCCGTAGTTTTTTCGAATTTACTGATGAATGCCTTTGTGCCCGATTGAGCAATTGTTCCCAAATGCTCTTCCATGTCCTTATTGTCCATGCCGATTCCGTTATCGGTAATAATAAATTTCGGCCGTTCTCCTTCAGTGAACTCAACGAAAATGCTCGGATCAAAACTCAGCGATTTGAACTTGTCATCGGTGAGGGTCAGATATTTCAGTTTGTCGAGAGCATCTGAACTATTGGAAATTAATTCTCGAATGAAAATTTCCTTATGTGAATAAATGGAATGGGTGATGAGATGTAATAGTTTTTCAACATCTGCTTGGAACTGATGTGTTGCCATGAGAACTCCTTAAAAAAGTGTTGGAATTGTGTCTAAATATAATGAAAAAACCAGGTTTTGCCAAATGTTGCCCGTTTAAAAGTTCATAAAAGTTCCCGAGGGCTGGTCGGATGCGCAGGCCTCCGATCAGCCCGGACGCAATGAGCGGCTGTGTATTATGCTCTGCCGTTTTTCTGAAATGCTCGAATTTCATCCTCACTGAGCTTGGTGTACTTACGAATACGGTCTATCGACAGACCATCCTTAAGCATATTGAGTACATACTCACGCTGGAGCTCAGCTTGCCCCTGCTCAAGTCCCTGCTCAACACCTGCCCGCCATGGGTCATCTAAAAGATCTACCAACATACGTTTTACCTCCTCAGGATGTTCCTCAAATAGTTTCTTTACCTCATTCTCAGTTATTTTACCATCAAACCTTCTGACTATCCAACCATAAAATCGCTCCTTCTTTTCGGGACTCTCATTCTGTATCATATCTTTGAGTATGGCGATTGTTTCTTCTGTGTATTCTTCTATTGTTCCAAGATTTTCGATATACATTATTGCCGAAATGACCCCGCCTGCGGCGATGAGTTCATCGTTAGTGAAAGTATCAATATTGATCTGATAATATGGGGATATTCGACTGCCTGTGTGCGGCAATGCCCGAAAATTGAGCGTACGCGGGTCAGAATGTGTCATTGGCGGACTGTGCCGGGTGTATATGACAAGGGTAATGATCAGGTAGTCGGTTTTCTCATTTTCAGATTGTGGGATATCTTCGGATAAATGCTGGGCATAGTTGTATATTCTCCCCGGCATGTTGCTATCCACAGTCGACTGAAGCTCAATGAGGAAGTAGACATTGAGTAATTTCTGCGCGCTATCTGTGAAAGCGCATGTGGTTTTGTAGATGATGTCGGAGACTGAACGTTTGGGTTCATTTTTGTGAATATGCTCTGTGTCGATACGCTCTATGCTCCCGGGAACAATGCTCTGTGCGAGGTCTTTGTTGAAGTATGAATGTATGAAATCCCGGAATATCTGAGGATTCCTGAAAGCATATTTCCAGCTTTGATCGTGTACCATACCGATATGATTGTTTCCCATACCACATAAACGGGATATGTGCGCATGGTGAATGATGTAATGAGAAAATTTTGTAAAAAGTTTTATTATTTTGGGATATTACAAAGTTTTGCTACTGAAAATTTTGCTCTGCAAAATTTTCAAATAAGGATTCTCTCATCACAGAAAATTGTGCTCTGCACAATTTTCCAATAAGGATTCTCTCATCACAGGAAATTGTGCTCTGCACAATTTTCCAATAAGGATTCTCTCATCCATATTCTTGATTCTCTCAAGGTATAGAAAGTTTTGCCACAGGCAAAACTTTGTTATATTCTTGATTCTCTCAAGGTATAGAAACTTTCTATGAAATAGGAGAATGCTAAGCACAAAGACAGCATTTCAAATGAGATATTAACCTGATCCCGGCTGCATGGCGAGCAGGCGCGGAGCGCCGACCAGCCCCGCGCCTGCCTGAGTTGGAGCGTACCTTCTCAATAGGCAATAATCTCAGTATACCATAACGGAAACGCTACATCGTTCGTTTGTCCGCGGCCCACTCTAGACCCCGCAAACATATTGCTGACCGTTACGGTATATTTGTTCGCTACCTTCGTCCAATGTTCCTTCCATTCCTCAAGATCTTGATTGAATACGGTTGCGTTAACAAACATATTGCTCATATCCGTTACCGAACTGACATTCCAGCCAGAGATATTGGCATTAAATACGCTTGTTCCAAAGAACATCTGACTCATAATCGTTACCGAGCTGACATCCCAACCGGAGATATCGCCATTGAATGCGGGTGCGTTATTAAACATATTGCCTATATTCGTTACCGAGCTGACATCCCAGAGCGAGATATCGCCATTGAATGCTCTTGCGCTAATGAACATAGCGGACATATTCGTTACCGCTGTAGTATCCCAAGCGGAGATATCGCCATTGAATGCGGGTGCGCTATTGAACATACTGCGCATATTCGTTACCGCGGCGGTATTCCAGAGCGAAATATCACCATTGAATGTGATTTTTTCCTTGAAAATCTCGGACATATCAGTTACTGCCGCGGTAATAATGTAGTTGAAATCGGCAGTATTGCCCCAGTTTGATATTCCCGCATCTACCGCTGCTTTCAGTTCATCGTTAGTTGTTGGACTCACGGTAACATAGAAATACTCGGCAAAGAGTATGTCTCTATTTTCTGTTTCACCATATATCAGATATTTTCCTGCCGTTGTACTTGTAGTAACCGTAACAATTCCGGTACTCGCATTAACTGTCGGAATGGTGACTCCTGTGGGCGCAGTTGCGGGGGTTACCTTCAGGTCTCCTCCAGTAACCGAAAGAGGGTCTGGTTCTACCGTGGTCAAAGAAAAGTTGATGTTCAGGTTCTCGTTGGCAATACTGGCAGTAACAATGGCATTATCGGCAGCCAAAAGGCTTATAGACCCTTCCTCCCCTGAAGGAATCTCTGTCGGAGAAAATAGCGGCGATTCCGTTACGGGTGCAGACCAGGGTCCAGCGCCAACCGCATTGACAGCGCGCATCTGCACTTGGTAGAGAGCACCGTTTGTCAGGCCGGTAATGGTGTGGTCTGTTCCGGTGATGCCGGAAGCAGCCGTCCATGTAGTTACGCCGACTTCGCGATATATCAGCTCATACCCGGTAATTTCGCTCCCGTTATCGTCCGGTTCAGACCATCTCGCAACGATCCGCCCAGTGCCCGCATAAAGGGTTGGGGCAGCCGGCGCGTCAGGAACGGCGGCAGAGGGAGTTGCAGCGGCAGGGAGAGTTGCAACGGCAGATTCCGACCAGCCGCCAGTGCCCTGCGCGTTGACGGCGCGCGCCTGTACGTGGTACTCGGCGGCGTTTGTCAGCCCGGTAATGGTGTAGCTTGCGGCTGGCGCGGCTAATACAATAATTTCCGACCACATGGTACCGCCGTCCGCGCTATGGTGAAGGTGGTATGTGGTAATTTCGCTGCCGCCATTGTTCGGCGCAGTCCAGTTAACCGTTAGTTGCCCATTCCCCGCTTTAAGGTCTGGGGCACCTATTGTGCCCGGCACAGTTGGCTCGGGTTCCGGCATCGGACATGCAGCAATTAGTGCTATGCACATAGCGCAGAATAGAAACCGGGTTCCCGTATATAATTTAATGTTCATGATTAACTCCTCACGATAAATTATAAGATTGTTGCATAATATCATGCCCAAAGAATCCATGCAATAGTAATATTTTGCAAAAGGCAAACTTTTTTCAAATTTTTTCCAAAAAGATAGTCAAAAATGACCGTTTACCCGTCACAGATATAGAGGAGAGAATTCACCATGGGACCATGTCGCCATGGGAGCTCCCCTATTCAGAAAGAAACGTTCATAAGAAACATTCAGGAGGAATTATATGATCGATTTCAAAGAAAAACCCGCCCCCGTTCCCTACGACCAAGGATACCGCTCCCTGCTGTTCCAACCCGCAATAATGCTCCAATTTCTTCAACGCTTTGTCGGAGGCGCATGGACGAAAAAACTGCGAATCGAGGATATAACCATTGAAAACGGTACCTTTTTCATCGACCATGCGAAAACACGGATGGCCGACATTGTCTGCAAAATCAGAAGTCGGGATCACACGGGAGATGTTGCTATCTATGTGCTCCTTGAGCATCAGTCCGGCGTGGACAAAGACATGCCCCTCCGCATGTCGGAGTATACGAATTTGCTCTACCGGAACATTCACCGCTCCGGCGCAATTCCCGATGACTGCGAGTTGATATTTCTTCCCATTGTGTTCTATAATGGCACGAGAAAATGGAAGGTGCCGGGGAATGTCAGAAAGCAACGGAAGCGGAAATTCCCGCAGTATCTTGCTCCCTTTCCTTATGATCTTATTAGTGAGAGCGATTATTCTGCGGAGCAGCTGCAGCAGCGGGGAAGAATGTTTGCGGCTGTTATGTACCTTGATCTGTACTCGAAAAATCTGCTGAATACGGATTGGGACATTCAGAAGGTGGAGAAAGCGATAGCAGAAATGCTGAATGAGGAATCGCTGGAGCTGATAGAGGAATTTATCGGCGTGGTAGATTCTATGTTCGGAATTGTTATAGGAGCCTGTCGGACTTTACCCGGGTTGATAGTGGTATTGCGTTTGATTGGAGAATCTGATATAGTTTTTTCATGCAACGATTTAAGTCATGTAGTCAAGATCAACAATTCCTGATGCCTCTTGATATGAGAGATTGGGTTCCCGAAGATCATCTGGTCAATTTTATTAACGAAGCGGTAAGCACCATAGACAGTACCGTTTTTCATATCAATAGGCGGGGAAGCGGGAGCGAGCAATATCATCCGAAAATGATGCTTGCCTTGCTGATATATAGCTACACGGAAGGACGATTTAGCAGTCGCCGGATAGAACGGTCAACGTACGAGAATATCTGTGCGCTCTATCTGACCGGCAACACGCATCCCGATCACGATACTATTTGTCGCTTTCGCCGAAAAAATACAGAAGCGATACACAAAGCGTTTATCCGTATTCTGCTGCTTGCCAAAGAGATAGGCATTCTGAAGGTCGGGACGGTCAGTATAGATGGGACACACATTAAAGCCAATGCGAGTAAATTCGAAAATGTGAGCTATGATCGGGCTGAGGAGCTGGAGAAACGGCTTGATGAGGACATTCAGAAATTGTTAGTGGAGGCAGAAGCGGCCGATACCGCAGACGATGAGGATGCGAACAGATTACCACAGGAGATTGCCCGAAGGCAGAAACTCCGCGAAAAGATGATCCATGCGCGAGCTGAAGTGGAAAGACGCGCGCGTGTCCGCGAGGAAAGAGAACAGGAGAAAGCGGAGAAAAAAGATGGAGCAAATGATACGGAAGATGTTTCCCCGGCGGGGGAGCGAAGACAGACGCTCAGAGCGAAGGGCCTCCTGATCGGGCGATCCCGCCTGCGGACGGACAGAAAACACTTTTTGCCGATGATGATCCTGAAGACATTTCAGCGAAGGCGCAGGAGATTCTGCCGAAGGGCGAGCAGGCATGCAACAACACTGATCCTGACAGCCGTATTATGACAAAGGGATCGGGAACACAGCAGGCCTATAATGCTCAGGCGGTAGTCGATGCCGATGGCACGCAATTAATTGTCGGGACGCGTGTTTCCCAGTGTTCATCTGACCGGAATGAACTGGTAAACGATTGTCTCTCTGTTCCCCCAGATGTCGGGAAGCCCGAGCGAGCGCTTGCTGACGCGGGCTTTGTCAATGGCGATGAAGTGAAAACAGTAGAGGAAGAAATGGGGATAGATGTTCTGGTGTCTGTTCGGGCTGAAGAGACACATAATCCGCGAGAATACGACTATCGACCGGAAGAGAAGAAGGCCAACACCACGCCTCCAAAAGAATCCAAGCCATGGATAAAAGATATGAACGCCAAATTTCAGAAGTCCGAGAACCGAAAACTCTATGCCCGCAGGAAGCAGACGGTGGAACCGGTATTCGGGATTATTAAGCAGTGCATGGGATTTCGACAATTTCTCCACAGAGGCCTTGCACATGTTACGAGTGAATGGGAACTTGTCGCGTTGGCTTATAATTGCAAGAGACTTCATCGACTGAAAATGACCTATGGATAATAGAAAAACTCCCCCCGTTGCGCCCGCGCATAGTTCCAACTGGCATCATCGAAGCGCGAATGGGTTCACGATGCCACCCCGCGCCTGAAGAAAACAACGCGATAACTGACGGCAATACTCATTCCCACCATCATTCCCACATCCATCGACTCCACATCAAACAACATGAGGTATTTATGTACGACAGGCTCGTAGACTTCGATACGCTAATGAACCAGTTAGAAAGAACAAAAGAACCGAGAGGTAAGGAGGTAGCAAAAATGTTCAGAATGAATGCGGAAACATTCAGAGCGCGCATTGCGGAAATGGGTCGGCAGGAAGGACTGCAGAAGGGGCTACAGACAGGTCGGCAGGAAGGACTTCAGACAGGTCGTGAAGAAGGACTTCAGAAGGGGCTACAGACAGGTCGGCAGGAAGGACTGCGAACAGGTCGTGAAGAAGGACTTCAAAAGGGGCTACAGGCAGGTCGGCAGGAAGGACTGCGAACAGGCCGTGAAGAAGGCATTCGAGAAACGGCCCGCAGTATGTTTTTGGAAGGGTTGTCGACCGAGGCTGTTCAGAGAATTACCGGGCTGAGCGATGAGGAAATGCGTGAGTTTCCAGAGTTTCCCAATACTGTGAATAAGACTTTACGGAGGTAATGTACGATGCAAATAGATACGCCATACGCTCAAAGCTGGAAACAAGCTTTCGGGAATTCCAAGATATTCCGGGACTTCATACATTGGTACTTCAATAAGGAGCTCGCGCGGAGCATTGTTCCCGAGAGCATGGAGAGTATCAACACAGAACTTAGTCATACCGGTGACCCCACACATCCGGTCCCTGCTCTCATTTACAAAACACGCTGCAATTTCAAAGATAGCGCGCGGAAACCGTTCAATGTGTACTTCATCATTGAATTTCAGTCGGTAGATGATGACAACATGCCCGGGAAAATGTTGTCATATGCCAATCACTTATACGAACGCCTTCCCCGATTGAAGGATGATAAAAACGACTACCGAATAATCACGATTGTGATAAACGCCCAATCTGGCATGCACATGATGGATCAGGACCCCCGCACAATAGATTTTCAATCATATTTTGACTCAGGTATTCCAATATCCCCCTATTATCAGGTCAACATTGAGAATTTCAGTGACGAGGAACTGATATCTGCCGGCGGGGTCATTTCGGCAATGATGTATATGGAGAGAATGTCGTGGCAGCCGAAATAGAAGAGTAACTGCGCAGCTTTCTGAATGATGGCTGCCCAATTGTGCCCGCGGTGCATAACTTCATAAGTGCTCACAGTCCATCAGTCCATGAACAGGTCTTGATAATCTTGCCGACTATTAAGCGCTTTTCGTTTTTGCATGGGGAATGCGCGTGGCGCACAAAATGCAAAAATTTCTACGGCGCCTGTTTCTGATATGCCTGTTTCTGAATAAAGCGGTCAACCAGAAACCTTCCGACACTGAGCCGCGGCGGCATGGGGGGAATTTCATGGGCTTTAAACCATTGGGCATCAAGCAATTCTTCCTTTTGAATACATACATTTCCCGCCACATAATCGGCAGTAAAGGCAAGCATCTGCGAGTTTGGAAAGGGCCAGGCCTGGCTTTTAATATATTGAACATTTGTAATTTTAACATTGGTTTCTTCCAGAACTTCCCGATGAACAGCATCTTCCACTGTTTCACCAGCCTCCACATAGCCTGCAACAAGTCCGTAAAATGAAGAAAGGCTGCGCGTGCTTTTTACCATGAGAAGTTCATCGTTTCGATGCACCGCAACAATAACAGCAGGGGATATCTGCGGATAATACAATTCAGTGCACGCAGGACACTGCATGGCAAGTTCTGTACCGAGAACCTGAAGTTCCATACCGCAGACGCCGCAAAACCGGGTTCTCCGTCTCCAATGGGCGATTATACGTGCCCGGCAGCAGGTTTCAAAATAGTCGGAATTGAGGAGCTGTAATCCATAACGCAGTTTTATGAAAAAATACTGTCCGGCAGGTAGGGAATTGAGCAGTGAGGAATCTTTCAGAAGCTCTATTCGGGAGGCAGAAACCTTCTGTTCCGATATGAACCCGCACCACACAGATCTGTTCTGAAACATCCCGATAAAACTCAATTCACGTGCTTCAAAACCGCCGGCATGAGGAAAATGAGGAATGACAACCCGCTCACCCGTCCACTCAAGAAGAATAACATCACTGTGATCCGGGGCAAAAAGAATGAAAATATCATCATCGCGCGGAACCGATTCTTTATTAAAGTTTATCGTCAGCATAATACATTACTTCAGGTACTATCCGGCAACTCTGACCAGCGCGGCAACCCACTCCGGTAGCTCCGACCCGCGCGGCGGCACCTACAGCTCAATACGACCCTTCAGACTTCGTGCCAGTGTGTAGCGGTCAGCATATTCAAGGTCGCCGCCCATTGGAAGGCCGAGGGCAGGGCGTGTTATCCGCAGCCCTGAATCCGCAAGCAGATTTTTCAGATAGAGGGCAGTCGCATCGCCTTCTACCGTTGGATTTGTCGCAATAATAAGCTCTTCAAACGAAGCATTCTGAATGCGCGCGGCAAGATTTCCAAGGTTAAGATCGGCGGGTCCAATACCATCGAGCGGAGCAAGCGCGCCATGGAGAACATGATAATATCCGTAAAATTCATGGGCTGTTTCAAGAACAATAACATCCTGCGGCCGCTCAACAATACACAGTATGCGGGAGTCTCTTCGCGAATCCCGACAAATTGCGCATTGTTCCTGCTCTGAGTAGTTACCGCAGACGGCGCAGCGGACAATTGAATGCGGGAGTGAGGTAATAAGCTCCCCCAATGTCCGCAAATAATCCCGATCGCATGTCAGCAGATAATACGTAAGGCGGCGCGCGCTTTTGCTTCCAATTCCCGGAAGACGAGAAAATGAATGTACAAGGCGTTCCAGATGATCCATGCGGTAATTAATTCATGAAACCGGGAGGAATGTTAAGCCCCATATTTCCAACCTGCGCAGATAGTTGTTCCTTAAGCAGCGCCATTGCGTTGGAATGAGCGGCCTTTACAAGATCCTGAAGTGTCTCAACATCATTAATGTCTATTGCGTCTTTGTTTATGTGAACATCAACAATTGACATATTGCCCGCAAGAACAATTTTCACCATGTCGCCTCCGGCCGAGCCGGTTACCTGTATGGAGGAAATTTGTTCCTGATAGTCTTTCAGTTTACCCTGAATGTTTTCAAAATTTTTAAATAAATCCATTGGATTCATGCCGACACCTCTCTGTATCGCGGCTGTACGATGCTATTGTATTATCTCACCATTGAAAATTTCTTTGATCTTTTCAATGCGCGTATCTTCTGATACCTTCGTTTTCGGTATTTTTTGAATGGAAAGATCAATGCTGACAGTAATGTTATACAATTTTTTAATAGTTTTCGATATGAGTTCCGTATTTTGGGTGAGTATTCCGAGCTGCATATCATTGTCGAGTTCTATTTTCAGCGATGTATCTTCATGCTTCCAGTGCCGGCAGCCTTTCAGAATGCTTGCCAGACTCGGACTCTCCGATTGAACTGTTTCAACCAACTGTTCCCACATATCTCGGGTTATGGTTGATCCGGTTGTGGGAGATGAGGGCGCTGGGGGGATCGCGGCGGCAGGCGCGGTGGGCGCGCGCGCGGCAGCGGCAGCAGACGGAGCGGGGCGCGCGGGCGCGGGGGGGGGCGCGGCGGATGCAGATGGGTCGGGATTGTTTGACGGGATTGCGCCGGTATGTTCGCTGCCGGATATTGATAGTATCGATTCCCGAAGATGTTTTATTTTGGTAATAATTTCTGCTGGTTCAAAATAGTGGCGGATTTTACCCAGACGGCTTATGAGAAGTTCAAGTTCTAGGCGGTCATTCAAGGTATAACGGATATCCCGGTATGCTTGGAGAAGGAGTTCGAGAATTTTTTCGAGCTGGGTTGTTGTGAAGGCCTGAATAACATTTTCAGGGAAGGTGCTGAGGGGGTGCCATAAAAGGCCTTCGCGCCGAATGCCCTGCTGTATGAATAAAATACTTCTGAAATAGTCGCTGAGATCAATTATCATCTGCTCCACTGTTGTGCCGCCGGCAAGAATGGAATCGAGATATTCCATGCTTCCTGCCTGATCTTCATTGATTATGTATTCAGTAAGCGTGTTAATTTCATCAATTCCCGGCAGGTTTAGTTTATCTCTGATTTTTGCCAGCGTGATTTTGGTTTCCGAGAATGAACTTACCTGATCTAAGAGGGTATAGGCATCGCGCATTGAGCCGGCGGCCTCCCGGGCAATCCAGAAGAGGGCATCATCGTCGGCCTCTACGGGCGGTACCGCATCGGCGCAGGCTTCCTTGAGCAGGCTGATAATATCTTCCGGAGGAATGAGCCTGAAATTGAACTGCTGGCAGCGGGAACGGATGGTGGCAGGCACCTTATGTATCTCCGTAGTAGCAAATATGAAGATAATATACTGCGGCGGTTCTTCAATTGTTTTAAGCAGGGCATTAAATGCTGAGTTGGAAAGCATATGAACTTCATCAATTATGTAAATTTTATAGCGGCTATTCTGGGGCGGAAAGAGTATTTCATCCCGAATGGCGCGAATATCATTCACAGAAGTATTTGATGCTCCATCAATTTCAATGACATCGAGCGCAATGCCTCTGCTGATATCCTCCGCTCCCGAATAGTCAAAACAGGTATCGCTGCCCATGTTTTTTTCATCCGGACAGTTAAGCGCCCGAGCAAGAATGCGGGCGGTCGATGTTTTTCCAACGCCGCGCGCCCCCGAAAACAGATAGGCATGAGCAATTTGACCGCTTTTGAGCGCATTCATGAGAGTAAGGGCAACAAAGTCCTGCCCAATGAGCCCCTTAAAGTTCCGGGGACGTTTTCGTATCGCGGTTACTTCATATTTCATACATCATCCACTGTCATTATCGTATGCCATTACTATCATAACAGACATATAAATAAACATACCAGAAAAAACCCCTTCGGCTCCAATCAACCATAACTGCAGCACATGCACCGATTACTTACCGCTGCTCCCTTCCAGGCCTGACGGGGTTAGGTAACGGTACATTGCGCAGCGCCTGATCTTCAACGCCGAAGGGGTAACGGAGAGAGAGGGATTCGAACCCTCGGTACCCGTTAGAGCACACACGCGTTCCAGGCGTGCACCTTCAACCACTCGGTCACCTCTCCAAAAAAATATTTGGAGCCTGCCGATTCCGAGTGGATTCGAACCACCGACCTTCAGATCCGCAATCTGATGCTCTATCCAGCTGAGCTACGGAATCGTTATCGGAGAGGGTGGGATTTGAACCCACGGTACCCGGTTAAGGCACAACTCCTTAGCAGGGAGCCCGATTCAACCGCTCTCGCACCTCTCCAAACAACCGATAGTTATTCTACATGACTTTAATAGTTTTTGCAATGAATGATTTTTTGATTTTTGGGATATTAAGGTTTGAACAGACCCCACTTTGACCTATTATGCGATCATTTCTTCCGAGTGCCAAGCCCTCCATCGCTCAAGCGTCGGCCGTGTGAGCCGTTGCTCCATTATGATCGGCTTGAGCCGGAGAATATCACTATCCACATTGGTATTCCGTTGCCTCAAAAGATCCAGCGGAGTCCCTTTTCGGTAGGTGTTGAACCGCCGGTAATTGAAATCTATCTGATACTCCTCGGCTTCCTTAAGAAACTCATTGAGCTTTGGATTCATCACCTGACTGTAGAACTCATCCTCAATGAGCCGGTGCGAGGACTCGACAGAACTGTTCCATGTGCAATGCCCGGGCGGAATACGCCGATACTCGACACCCGCCTGTATGAGCGCCTGCTCAAACCCCGATGTTCGGGTTTTGCTCAGATGTCGAACGGTGAACTCTGCCCCGTTATCGGTCTGAACCGTTATGTCCTTGGCAAGGTCTCCGTCATGATTCCGCAGGTGCTCCAGCAGGTACTCGGCGAACAAGGTTGTTACCATACTGCTCTTCTCATTGGCAAAGGCGTACCACAGAGCCCCTGTCGCCCGATCCCGGGCAGTTATCTGGTACTTCGGAACGTCTAAACACTTCTGAGAAAACCGCATAGCGGGAATGTCCGTCAGATACTTGATATCAATCTGAATGCACTCGCCGAACTTCATCCTGTCGGTTACCTCCCGCAAATCTCTCTTGGGCCGCGCCTTCGGCTTCTTTGTTTTCTGCGCCCCTATCTGCTTTAGCGTCTTGATAATCGTCGGCAGGCTGTACTTCCCGCCAACTTCCGCCTTCAACTGCTTTTGCACCTGCGTTCCAATGATTTTGTTGTGATTCCGATTCTTGGTCTGGACAAGACTCTCGAGATGACACCGGTGCCCGAATTTCATCTTCATCGGATGATTGGTCGTGCCCCGCTTTTTGTCTTCAAGCCCCTCGCCGGATTCAAAGCGCCGAACCCACCGCCGCACCGTGTTGCGCGACACCTCGAACTCCCGAGCAGCCGCCTTGATCGAATGCTCCTGGGCATACCGAACCATCCGCAACCGCCAATCATACATCGAAGCCGCCTGATACTTCCGAGACTTGAGATGATACTGAGAATATGTGATACTACTGTTCACTGTTTCCCTCCTTTTATGTTTTATACAACCCCCAGTGTATACGAATAACCTTCGTTTTACACTGGGGAGGAGGGGTCTGTCCAAAGGTTTATATCCCATGATTTTTTGATTTTTTCCGAAATTTCTGGCGTAATGTGATAATGTGATGTACGAGCGAGGCGATGGTTGATATTAGAAAACAAATTACATATTAGCGATCAAATTGATCTGGCAAAAGCCGAAGAAAAAATAAGTAAACAAAAGGCCATGCAGCTTTTCGACTCTGGCGATATTCACCACATAGAAGTTGGCACCTTCTCCGGGCTTGCGGCGATTCACCGCCATCTTTTTGCCGATATTTACGATTTTGCTGGTAACATTCGCAATGTCAACATTGCCAAAGGCAGTTTCCGCTTTGCGCCGGTAATGTATTTGAAACAATCGCTGAAACACATCGACAGCATGCCGCAAAATACCTTCGACCGCATTATTGAAAAATACGTTGAAATGAACATTGCCCACCCCTTTCGGGAAGGGAACGGACGCGCCACTCGTATATGGTTAGATTTAATGCTGAAAAAAGGAATTACACAGGTAATTAATTGGAATTTGGTAGATAAGAAGGAGTATATCTCCGCTATGGAGCGCAGCGTTGTGAAAGACATTGAGATTAAAGCTGTGCTGAAAGAAGCTTTGACCGATCGAATTCATGACCGAGCGCTCTTCATGAAGGGCATTGACATCAGCTATTACTATGAGGGCTACAGCGAATTCAAAACAAAGGATTTGTAATGAGCACAATTGATACATTGACCAATAAATGGAAACGGCCGTAGTGCCCGATTACTCATGAATATAAATTTCTATAATATGATTTTTCCCTTAAAATGGAATTATAAATTTTTATAATATGATTTTACCCCCTGAAATGGAATTATAAGTTTTTATAATATGATTTTTCCCTTGAAATGGAATTATAAGTTTTGTAATCTATTTCGGGGGTACATGAGAATGATCGCAAAGCATTTTCCAGGAGAATGGAAAAAATCTTTTAATGATTATACCTATTTCCTGCCTGCGAGCTTAAAGCAGAGTCAGGAGATTCAGCTTTCTCCTCATATTTTCAGGCACATGCAGAATGCGGCTTTTGCTCTGGGTAAGTTTTCCTCATTGATAGAACGCATTCCTAATCCACATCAGTTTATTCATGCGTATGCCGTAAAAGAGGCTCAGCTTTCCAGCCGCATTGAGGGAACGCAAACAAATATAGAAGATGCCTTAAAGACCGAGACCGAAATAGAACCGGAAAAGCATGACGATTGGGCCGAGGTGCAGGCCTACATAAAAGCAATGAATGAGGCGCTTGATCAACGTAATGAATTACCTCTGTGCAATCGGTTGATAAAAAATGCCCACAAAACGCTCCTTTCTCAAGTGAGGGGGCAACACAAGTTCCCTGGAGAGTTTCGGACAAGCCAAAATTGGATTGGCGGGAGCCGTCCCGATAATGCCCATTATGTTCCGCCTGCCCATGAACACATTGGCGAGCTTATGAGTGATCTGGAAAAATTTATACAAGATAATACGCTTGTTATGCCGGAGCTTATTAATGCCGCATTTCTGCATTATCAATTTGAAACCATTCATCCTTTTCTCGATGGTAACGGACGTATGGGCAGAATGCTTATTTCCCTGTATTTTCTGGAAAAAAAATTACTCAAACACCCCATTCTCTATATTTCCACATTTTTTGAAGAACACAGAACAAATTATTATGCGGCGCTGGATAAGGCGCTGGAAGGTTCGGAAGGTGTCTCCAAGTGGGTTTCTTTCTTTCTGGATGCTGTAGAGCAAACTGCTCAAGACGGAATTGAGGTAACGCAGAAACTTTTAGATTACGATTTGAAGCTGAGGACTGAAATACTGCCCCAATTTGGCAGAAAAACGAAAGATACTTTACGAGTACTGGAATTTCTGTATCGGCGTCCTATACTGACGTCCAAGCAGTTACAGGAACAGTTGGAATTTAGTCCGCAAGTCAGTCAAAATATGCTTAAACTATTGGCAGAACATAATATATTACAGGAGATAACAGGAAATAAGCGCAACCGTGTTTTTATGTTTCATCAATATATCACCCTGCTGGAAGGAAAAAAAGAAACATGAGCACAAAGCCGAAGGTATCTGTGTTTTGAGTTTCGGGTCAATTTTCAGTTCCGGCGGGAATTTGCCGTAGTGATATGTGATTCCCATAGTGTAATGCCATACCTCATTAATATCGGAGAGGGTGGGATTCGAACCCACGGTACGGGGCTACCGCACAACGGTTTTCAAGACCGCCTCCTTAAACCGCTCGGACACCTCTCCAGTAAGCCGTTCTGACTATAATTATATCTACCTACTGTATCAGTATTACATATATATTTCAAGCTATGAAGATTATATTGAGTGGGACAGAACTTCCCCAACAATTTTTTTGACGGGATTTTGACAGAATAATGGAGGGAGATTTTGCCCCTTGAGCAGTGAGTATGTGGCGGGAATACCGGGCGCATAGACCACCCCCGCCGCAGAACCGCTGGTCTGCGTTGATTGTGTGTCGGTTATATGCAAGAAATCAACTCGGTAGACTGCCCTCGAAAACGACCGATTGTTCACTACTTAGCTCAACACAGACATCCCTCCTGTGCGAATCTGCCATTTTATTCCCTTCCATATCCACCGCCCTGTTATTTTCCATGTTCGCTTAACAGGAAGCGTTTTTGTTACGACGCTCGCCAGCACATGGTTGATACTGGTGAGAAAATTGACCCCCATGGCAATGCAGCACAACAAACACACAGCGGCGATCTTGTTATGCGTCCGCACTCTCTTGGTGCCGGTAAGATACGACATGCGCTTAAACTCATCATTCTCTATGCTCCACCGCAGGTGCGCAGCTTCCCGCGCAGCAGGCAATGACAGATGTACATCACTCGTAATTACCCAGAACGTCTCCTTCCCTTCAGTGACCCGCAGCACCAGCACCGGCACACCATGCCATTCGTCAGGCACTGCCTCAATCTGGTAACTCGTTGATCGTTGATAATCATACCCGCTCGCGGTTTGGACTGCATCACTATAGAACCCCTGATGTTCCATATAGCGGGCTGCGCGATCAAGGAGCAACCGCTCATGTTTCCGCGGAGTGCCATCCCGCTTTACCGAACGAAATTTCACCAGAATATGACGCTTTAATTTTGCGCAGATCAGATGAAGAAAGGGCTCACACAGGTAGAGCCCATCGAAACTTAACAATTGCGGCAGGGTATCTCCTTCCCTCAAAAGCATTTCTTCAGACCCGCGCAGTTCGTGCCCTCTGCCCTTCATCGGTCTCACAACCTGCACATACGTTCCTGTCTTTGTCGGTCGCGCCAGCACGGTGAACCAGACGCTCCCGAAGACACAGGTGCCATCGACAATACCGATACTCCGATGAACTCCCGTGTCCAAATAACACGATTCTTCAGTGTCACTCACTGACAACTTCATACTGGTTCCCACCATCGTCGTCACTTCATCCGGTATGATCTGAGAAATCACCCGTTGTATGGTGCTGTCGGAACCGACCATATACCGTTTGCTGCCGAGTAACTTCCGAACATGTTTATTCCGAGCCAGATAATCGAGATCAAACAGACTCTTGCATGAAAATAATGGCATCGATATAATGAGAGCCATTATTTGTGATAGCTGAACAACCGGTCGTTTCCGAGGGTCGGTTAAATTGGTTGTTTTCAGCATCTGTCCGAGCCTTTGAATAAAGGTTCGGGCAACACTTTTTTTCTGAGAACACATAGTCCCCCTCCCATAGTAGATCATAAATGTGTATGAGAATTCCTGCAATGGTCTGAAAAAAACTTGTTGGGGAAGTTCTGTGAGTGGGATATTAAGGTTTGCATTTTGCAAAACTTTGTGGTAGAATGTTCATACTTCATTTCGTGGAGGTATGTATTATCTAATGCAACATCAGAATCAAAATGAACCGAACCTGTTGATTCATTATAAAAAACTCCGGTTGATGCTCGGATCGTTGGGACTTGCCTTCCCCCTAAAATTATTGAGAAAATTCATTATGGTTCCGCATTTCAGAAATTATCTGATATACTTACTAGTATGATACTATGCGTAAACATTGGAAATTCAAACATTGTACTCGGCCTGTATAATGGAACGTGGATATCTCGTTGGCGGCTGAGCACAATTCTCGAACGAACGCCCGATGAGTATGAATTTCTCATTCTTCCCTTCATCACGCGCGCGGGAATTACGCCGGACGATATTCACGCAATGGCGCTTGCTTCGGTAGTGCCGATTCTCACGGAAACTTTTTCCCAACTCAGTCGGCACATGTTTCGGAGGAACCCGTTCTCTATTACTCCCATGGTCAAAACCGGACTTTCCTTTGCGAATGCAGCGAGTTCAGCGGAAATGGGAGCGGATCTTCTTGCCAATGCCGTGGCAGGATATACGCTTGTTAACACAGACACACAGAAGCAGGGAGTTATTATTGTCGATTTCGGCACAGCCCTCACCTTTACCATGGTCAGCAGCGATGCCCGAATACTCGGGGTATCCATTGCCCCCGGGCTCCATGGAGCTGTGAAATCGCTCGCAGACGATGCCGCCCAACTTCCCCACGTTCAGCTTGCGGTACCGCCGCAGGCCATCGGCACCAATACCATCTATTCCATACAATCGGGAATTGTCTTCGGTTTCACCGGTCTGGTCGAATCCATGCTTACCCGCATCCGCAGTGAAATGGAAGATCCAATATCCGTCATCGCCACCGGCGGAATGCATCATATCATTGCCGTCAATACCGACTGTTTCCATTATCTGGAACCTTGGCTCCATCTCAAAGGAATTCAGCAAATTTACGCCCTGAATAATTAACCTCCTCACAGCGCCCACTCACCAGCATTGCGGAACGGATCGCATTAGTTCAGAATAATAACTTCAACGCGCCGGTTCTTCGCCCGCCCCTGTGCTGTCGCATTGTCGGCAACAGGCTCTGTTGCGCCCCGTCCCTCATAGCGGATTGCGCCGGGCGGAATGCCCCCCCTAACTACGCGCTGCGCAATACTGGCTGCCCGTTCCTCAGAAAGCTTCTGCTGCCCCTCGGGACGCCCCACATCGGCGCTGTGCCCAATTATCAGAAAACGGCGCTCACCAGCCTGTTTGAGAATGCCGATCAGCGCCAGCACCCGTTCATCCTCTCCTGCTGTTAGCTCGGTACTGTCTGGCATAAACCGAATATCCGGCAAATTAATTTTAAGCCCCAGAGGATCATAATCAAACTCAATAATACCGGCATCCGCACTGTCATCCGCACTGGCATCCACCCTGATACGCTCCGGTAAGGCATTTTCGGCAACATCAGCAATATCGGCAGCATCAGCAATATCGGCAACATCAGCAATATCGGCAACATCAGCAATATCGGCAGCATCAGCAATATCGGCAGCATCAGCATCAGCAATAACACCGGGAAGGGAACGCAATGAACGGACAAAAACAGCGTCATTGTAGACCGGCATTGAATTGCGAAGCCAGCTCAGACCAAAGCCCTCAATGCTCAGCTCCGTACCGTCCTGCAAACGATACTGCTCGGAAATGGTATTATTCATAAAAATGCGGATATCATTGCCGGGAAAAATGGTAATGCGAACCGCGTTCCTTCCCTGAACTGCCGGCCTGTTTGATCTCCCGTCATCGCGGAGCGCAAAATCCGCATCAAAAAAATGGACAGCCTCCCCAAGATACTCCCCAATACCGCGGTACACATAGCGCACATATACCTGAATTGGTATAAAGTGCCCATCGGCATCCGGATCAACGAGCCGGTAGGCATGGGCATGATAGCTCATCCCCTCTGCCGGAATATCGGGGCCCTCAAGACGAGTCAGAACAGCCGACGGCAAAAGCGGGAAATTCCGATATTCGGGAAATGAATGGAGATGTCCGGTCTCGGTTCCCGACAAGGATTTCTGCGAATACCGCAGTTCCTCCGCTGTGAATTCCTGCTGCTGAAAATTGTCAACCGGAAGAGCCACACTGCGTAAATCGTGCTTCGTTTCCGAAATCTGCCAGAATACTGCCTCATAGATACCTGCGCTGTTTCTGTCTACCTGGCCGGATATTTCCACATACCGAAGCCCTCTATACTTTCCGCCTTCCCGTATTCTCACATTATACCGGCTCAGATAGGTGCCAGCCACAGGAACGATAAGAGAAATGTCGTCCGATTGTACTGTCTCTGCCGATATATGGCTCAAACAGAGGATAATGCCCATAAAGCATAGTGTTTTCATTAGTGGGCTCCTACCAGCTATCCAGCTCATTTTCGGGAACCCAGCGATTGAGAGGGCTGTCCGGAAATTGTTCTCGTATTTCTCCCCGAGTCATAGTGCCGCGCTGTTTAGGCTTTTCTGCAGATGCTTTTTGTTTACAAAATCGGCAACAGTATTCAGGCTGTACACCGTAAGAGCGAGCGCAATTCCAGGCGGAAGAATCATCCAAGGATCCGAAAGAAGGTAGGCGCGGGCCTCAGCTAACATGATGCCCCAACTTGCCTGCGGCGGTTGAATTCCAATGCCCAGAAAACTGAGGCTCGCCTCAATGCTTATGGCTACAGCAAAGAGACTGGTAAGCTGAACAAGAAGCGGAGGAAGCACCTGCGGAAGAATCGCAGTGCTGAATACCCTCAGCGGGGGAGTATTAAAAAGAGTTTCTATTTCCACATAATCTTCCCGAATGGCCTTCTGTACCTCTGCGCTTATCAGCCGGGCAATAAGGGGTGAGAAAACAATTCCCAAAGCATACATGACCTGAACAAGCCCGTACCCAAACACTGCCATAACGGCAATGCTCATAAGAATGGCGGGTATGGACAGGAGGCTGTCCATACTCAGCATGAGTACGGTATGTAACCACCGGGGGCCGTATACTGCAGCTAGGCCAATCGCTGTTCCGATAATAAAGGCAACGAGACAACTGACAATTCCCACAATGAAGGTTGAACGGGCGCCATATATGAGGCGGCTAAGAATGTCGCGCCCGAGACTATCGGTTCCAAGGAGATGTTCCGGCGAAAGGGGAGCAAGAAATCGGTTATTCAGATCCTGTTCATAGGGCTCGTACGGGGAAATAACTGCAGCCCCGAGCGCAAACAGAAGCAGAAGAACTAAAAAAACATAACTGAATGTAACGGTTTTCACCTGCCCCCCTGTCGGCGCACGCCTGCCGGACAACGCCTGCCGCGCCCCGCGCGCCTATCTGACTCTCCGCACCTGCCGAAAATCGAAGGTATCAAGAGCAGGAGTCATAATAAAGCCTTCAATATCCGACCGGTACGCAATGTGCCGTATCGGGCTGCCAACAAAGACATAGGGAACCTCTTCGGCAAAAATACGCTGTACCTCGCGGTAAATTTCACGGCGTTCGGCAATATTAATAACCCTGCTTCCCTGTTCTATGAGCGGGAGCACTTCTTCATTGTTCCAGCGTACGTAGCTTTCTCCCCTTCCGTGACCGCTGAAACGGCCGTCGGGATCAAGTTTGCCGGTATGTCCGATAACCGTGAGGTCATAGTCCGCCTTTCCGTATACATCGCTTAACCAAGTCGGCCAGTCAACAAGGCGAATCTGAGTGTGAATACCAGCCTTTCTGAGCATTTCCTGATAGAGTTTTCCTGCCTGAACATGGAGGGCAAAGTTCTGGGGAAGTACAAGATCAAGCACTTGCCCGGCCTCGTAGCCTGTTTCCCCGATAAGCTGCGCCGCAGCTTCAGGATCATAGGGATAGAGATCGCTAAAGTCGGCATAAAATGCGTTACCGGCATCATTAAAGGTACCGACAACCGTCCCGCCTCCATAGGCAACATCCAATACACTCTGTTTGTCAACGGCAAAATTCAAGGCCCGACGAAACCGCAGGTCCGAAAGCGGCGCACGGCTATTATTTATGGCCATGACCACAACAAGTGATGAGTCCAGCGTTTCAATTGTGATATCCTCCGATGCTTCAAGAATGGGGATATATTCTTCGTTAACGATGTAGAGAATGTCAGCCTGTCCTGAGATAAGCGACTGCACCTGTATAGAGGGCACCGGAATAATCTGGAATACGATCTGCTCTGCCTCACCCGTTGCGCTCCAGTAATCCGTGTTTTTGCTGAGAGATATCTGCTCATCAGTAATCCATTCATCGAATACAAAGGGGCCTGTCCCGATTGGATTGTTCGCAAAATTGTGTCCTGAATCAATTGCTTCTGAAGGGAGAATTGCCGCCCAGCCGCTCGCAAGTGTGTAGAGCAGCGATGCCTTCGGTACCTTAAGAACAATGCGGATGGTAAAGTCATCCACGAGAACGATGTCTTCAATAGCTTCAAATTCACCGCTGCTCGGCGATGCAAATTCCGGCGACTGGAGGCGCTTGATGCTCCAGATAACATCGTTCCCGTCAAAAGGGCTTCCATCGTGAAAACTCACATCCTTTCGAAGGTTCAAAATGATTGAAAGATTGTCGGGAGATATTTCCCAACTCCGCGCAAGAGCCGGCTGAAGTTGTCCCTGCTCATCGGGTTCAAGCAGGGTATCATAGATGCTTCGAAGCACCTGAAAGGTAAGGGTTTCGGTAGTCGCATGAGGATCCAATGTTGATGGATTTCCCGAGAGAGCCAGACGGATCGAAAATAGTTCATCCTGCGGAAAACAAGCGGAAAACAATGCGAAAATTATACATACCATTATAAATTGTAAGAACTTGTACATAATTCCTTCCTTATGTAATTGCTGAACGGAGCAGGCTTATGGCATCTTCTTCCACACTGGCAATTTTTCGGAACTGTTCTGCAACCGGCTCAAGAATCTTTTCGGCATTTTCACATACTTCCCGGCCCGATCTGGAAATAGCGCCTTCGATCTTTTGATCCAGAACCTGCAAGTCAGCAATTGCAGCAGCCCCTTTGTTAATAAACAGATTGTTCCGTTCATTCATCAATGAGCGGAGAGCGGCGAGTTCGGGGATACTCTCCGGTAACAGGAGTCCGGCAAGGTTTTGCCATAATTCGGCAGCTTTTGCGAATTGTCCGCCTACTTCGCGTAATGCCGTATTTTCCAGAATTTCCGCCGCCTCATTGAGAAAATCCCTAAAAAGCATACGGTCGGATCCTTCGCTCGCGTCTTTCCAGAACAGGCTGCTGTGTTTGTACGCGGTGAGGAGGGCAGAACTCAGCTCTCCTGAATTCGTAAAACGTTTGTTCCACGCGTTCCTGCCCTTCATTTCCAGATCGTTAATGATAGCCTCATAGGCCTTGAGGCCAAAGTTGTTGGCAGATCCCTTTGGCGGTTTCTCGGTAAATAGGGAAACAGTTTCCTGTAGTCCGGTGAGAACTGCTTCCTTAAGACTATTCTCATCGGGTAAAGAAAGCACAAACATGCGGTAGCGGTATTTTTTTACCCGTCCTCTGGCCTTATGAAGAAGCTGCGCTGAAAATTCATGAGGACAGAGTGATCTGTCGGCCGTGAGCGCCCGATCACTTTCGGGGCTGTATTCAATAACCGTCATTGGTTGCATTGCCCACATATCTTCACCAAATTCCGAGTGTTCGTAGGCAAGTGTGAAGACATCGGCCATAATGATCGGAACAAGACCCTCCTCAAGTGTTTCAATAAGCTTTTCCTCGGCTTTCTGCGGATTTGTGGAATTAATGACATCCTGCCCTATTTTCAAACGGCTGACAATGGCATCCCAGCCGTAGGTGTGAAACGTATTTCGTGTGAGAATGTTAACCTGAGGATTATATCCTTTGTAGTGAAAAATAAAATATCCAAAGGATATTCCACCCGCAACACCGGCGAGTAATGCCTCAGAGTAGGGTAATCCGGTATGTGGAGCGCGAACTCCCTGATAGTCCAGCGCGTGTGCTATTGACGCGCTCACAGGAGCCCTGCCGGAGAATTGCCGATAATTTTCGAGCTTTGCCATGAGTATCTCCTTTACTTTTCCGTAGTATACACCCTGATATCAGATTCTGAAAAAAGTGCGGCATAGTCCGCAGCGGATCTACTGTTCAGCAAATTCCTTAAAGCGATTCATATCGTTGAGTGTCTGCTTCCTGAACATGCCGGGGGCAATAATACTCATGAGTCCCCAAAAACCCTTCATCTTAAATGTATTTTCCTGCTTCCAGATGGTGTTGCCGTCTTCTGTTCGGGAAAAGAAATTTTTATTATCATTCACTGTTTCCATTGTTTTCCCCGATCGATAGATAAAATGTATGGATTCCGGGAGTTTATTTTCAATTATTTCTTCCTCCATAATAAACTCGCCCTTTCCCATTTGATAAACCAAGCGGCTTTTTGCCCCTGCCTTTCCGGGCTGCCCCTCAATGGTTTCCATACTCAGTAATCCGACCTGCCATTTTTTAAGGTTCTCTACGCTATCGAATAGTTCAATAGTCTTTTCAAGCGGACAGTTAATGATTATCTCTGTTGTGTACTGCATATTCCCTCCAGTGTAACACGGTAAAAATATTATAGCAAAGTTTTGCATTTTGTAAATGCTTTATTAGAAACTTTTGCATTGGAAAATTGCGCTTGCGTAAAAAAATGTCTGCCCGTATACTCACTGAACAGGATATATGAGCGGTCGAATACTGGACAACAGGAAGAGAAGGGTTGGGGATTTTCTGCGGGAAAACATTGTCGGGGGGACTTCGCTTGACATTGTGTCTGCCTATTTCTCAATTTATGCCTATGAGGCGCTGCAGAGTGAATTGGCAGGCATTGATTCGCTGCGGTTTTTATTTGGCGACCCGGCATCTGTGAACACAGTCGATCCGCAGGACGGTCAGGCTGCCGCCTTCTCGCTCAATGATGAAGGCATTGCGCTGGAAAATGTTCTCAGGAAAAAGCCGGTTGCGGCTTCCTGCGCCAAATGGATTCGTAACAAGGCAGAACTGCGTACAATTCGCCGCGCCAATTTTCTGCACGGGAAAATGTATTCCTGCGCGCCGCCCGGCGGCCCCCGCGCGGCTGTTATGGGCAGTTCAAATTTTACGGCGCGCGGGCTTGGGTTCACACGAAACAGCAACATTGAATTGAACATGCAGGTTGATGATGCCGCCTGCGCCGAGCTCAGCGAGTGGTTTGAAGAACTGTGGAACAGCCCCGACGTCCGTGACGCCAAACAGGAAGTTCTGGAAGCGCTGGAAAAATTAACAAAAGATTACGCACCCGCAGATCTGTACTTTAAATCGCTGCTGCATATTTTTCAGGAAAAGCTGGAAGACCGCCGTGACCGTGAGAAACTCATTGGCGATACGAATCTTTTCGATACAGACATATGGAAACACCTGTATGAGTTTCAGCGGCACGGGGTAACTGGCGCCATTAACCGCCTAGAGGACTACGGGGGCTGCATTATTGCCGACAGCGTTGGCCTCGGTAAAACATTTGAGGCCCTTGCAATTATTAAGTTTTATGAACTGCGGGGCAAACGGGTGCTGGTGCTCTGTCCTAAACGGCTGTCGGCAAACTGGCTGCTTTATCCGGCAGCGGAGGCGCAAAAGGGCAACCCCTTCCTGCGCGATAATTTTTCTTATACCTGCCTCGCTCATACCGATTTAACGCGGAAAACCGGCGCCGCCGGAAATGTTCACGAATTGGGGCAACTCAACTGGGGCATTTTCGATGTGGTGGTCATTGACGAATCGCATAATTTTCGCAGAGACTCGCGCGATTCATACAATGAACAAACCGGAAAATGGCGCCTCAGCCGGTACGACAACCTCCTGCGACGCATTATTGCAAAATCCGACTCCCGGAACGCCAAAGTGCTCATGTTGTCTGCCACTCCGGTCAACACCTCGCTGCTTGATCTTAAAAATCAGGTGTATGTAATAACCAACAGAAAAGACGATTCGTTTCGGGAGAATCTCGGCATCGGCAACATCAAAACCCTCTTTCATCAGGCAGCCAGAGATGTAGAAAAATGCGGGAACAATAAAACAAAAATTCTGCGCGCCCTCGATGGTGATTTCATGCGCCTCTTAGACGCCCTCAGCATTGCCCGCTCGCGGCGGCATGTGAAGGAATATTATCCTCAATTCATTAAGGAATACGGCGATTTTCCTGTTCATGACCCCCCCCAGAATGTTTATGCCTCCACCGACTCAGAGAAAATACTGTCTTATAAGGATATGAGCAGCCGTATTGGTGAATTCAACCTTGCCATTTATAACCCCTCGGAATTTGTAAAAGACACGAGAACACTGGAAGAGACCAGAAAGCAGACGAAGATGGACCAGCGCGATCGTGAGCGGTACCTTATTTCCATGATGCGGGTTAATTTTATGAAGCGGCTGGAAAGCTCGGTGTATTCGTTCTGCCTCACGCTGAAGCGAATCATTGGTAAAATGGATGAGCAAATACGAAAGATTCACGAGTTTCAGGACAGAGACAGAGATAGCGCGGTGAATAATACTGCGGATGCGGAGGACTTTAACGATGAAGATGAATGGAGTATAGGGGAAGGGGAGCGGAAATATCATCTGCGCGATCTGAATGCGGATGAATGGCTGACTGCCATAACCCGGGACCGGGAAACCTTACGCGGAGCGCTGGCGCGGGCAGAGCAGGTGACACCGGAACGGGACGAGAAACTGCGCCGCCTGCGCGACATTCTTACCCAAAAAATAGAGCACCCAACTCTGGACAAAAACGGCAGACCCAACCGCAAGGTTTTAATTTTTACTTCATATTCCGACACGGCAGAGTATGTGTACACTAACCTTGACAGCCTGCGGGATCGGCATAGTGTTAATATGGCGCGTGTGGCCGGCGGAGATAAGACTAGCAGCAGCGCAGGCAGCGGAAAATTTATTGACATTCTCAATGCCTTCTCGCCGCGGGCGCGCAATGCGGAGGCACATGGCGGGGAAATAGACATTCTCATCGGCACCGACTGTATTTCCGAAGGGCAGAACCTGCAGGACTGCGACATGGTCGTTAACTACGACATTCACTGGAACCCTGTGCGCATTGTGCAGCGATTTGGACGCATTGACCGGCTTGGCAGTCAGAACAAAAGCGTGCGCATGGTTAACTTCTGGCCCACTGCCGATTTGGACTCCTATCTTAACCTCAAAAGCCGCGTGCTGCACCGTATGATACTTTCCGATATAACAGCTTCCGGCGGCGGTTATGCGCTGGATGCATCATCGAATACACGTGAAGAAAACCCTGCCCTGCAGCGGGAACTCGATTTCCGCGCCGAACAACTGCGGCGGCTGACGGAGGAAGTGCTTAATCTGGACGATATGGAAGATGGATTGTCGATGAGCGATTTAACCTTAGATGATTTTCTGGCGGAATTGATGGCGTATCTTGAAGCAAACCGTGAAAAACTGGAGGCCATACCGAACGGTGTGTATGCCGTTGCCGACAGCACAGCGAAATCTGGCCGCAGCCCCAGCAACCCCCGCGGCTCCCGCAGCCCCGGCAGCCCCGGCAGCCCCGGCGCCGACAAAGCCGCGCAGCCGGGCGTGATATTCTGCCTCAGGCAGCGCAATGCCGATACCGCGAAGGAGCGCGCCGTCAACAACGCCATTCATCCGTATTATCTGCTGTATGTGCGCGACAGCGGCGAGGTGTATTGCAATTATGCCAATGCCAAGGAGGTCATGAGTTTGTTTGGCGCGCTCTGCCGAAATGTACGGGAACCCATTGCCCGCCTGTGCCGCGAAGTGAGGATTGAAACCGACTCTTCGCCCTATAATGAACTGGCAAAAAAAGCGATTAGCGCTGTGCTGAAAGGACACCAGAATGCCGACATGGCACATCTGCGAAAAGGACAACTGGCAACGAGGGAGAAGCACAAACCCACATCGGCAGATGACTTTGAACTTATTACCTGGTTGATTATCACATAACAAAAAAATAACGAGAGAATAACGAGAGAATAACGGAAAAATAGCGCGAACGCAGAGGAAAGAAGACGAATGGAAGATCGGGAAGAAATACAAATACGAAAGCGCAAAATTGTGAATGCGCTGAAAGAACTGGCGGCAGCTCCGCGGCTGCATGACTCCGCCCGCGCCTTTTATGCCGCAATGGGCTATGAAAGCGATATTCAGCCCGAATTGCCCAATGATAGCCCTGAGGTGTTCTTTCAGGAATTCCTGCCTGTTAACAATTCCTTCGGCATTTCAAGCGGAGAGCAGACCCAGAAGACCCGGAGCGAAAAGGAGACCACTGAGGCCATTCGGTCTCTGCGCATTGTTTTTCAACTGGGGGCTGAACACATAACAGAGCACATAACAGAGCAGTCTGCCCTTCCAACACTTCCCGCGCATTCTCCGGCGAATACATTTACGGCCGGGCGGCATACATCTTTTTTGTTTATTGCGGCAGATCTGAAAGATACGGCGCATTCAACCTATTCCCGCAGCAGGTATGCGAATATGACCCGGGAAATAAGCAGGCGTTTTCCAATGCCGGTTTTTGTTCTTTTCCGCTGCGGCAGGTTTGTTTCGCTGGCCTTTGCCGATCGCCGCGACAGCAGGAGGCCGGGAGATAATGATCGGGAAGTGCTGGGCAAAGTGTCTCTGGCGCGTGAAATTGATTGTCAGAATCCTCATGCGGGACATATTCACATTCTCGCTGCCCTGTCTCTGCCATCCCGCCTGAAATGGATACAGAGCAATAAGGAACAGCAGGATTTTGAGGGTCTGCGCAGGGCCCTGCTCAGCGAACTGAATTCCGAGGAGCTGAACAAAAGGTTTTACAATGACCTCTTTGCGTGGTTTGAATGGGCGAGTCAGGAGGCGCGGTTCCCGCAGCGGCAGCATTACACACAGCCTGTTGAAAGACACATTATTCGCCTTATTACCCGCATGCTATTTATTTGGTTTCTGAAAGAAAAAAACCTTGTTGCCAATGAATTATTCACCCAAACATCCGCCGCGCAACTGCTCAAAAACTTTGATATTGAGCATGGCGCCGATTTTTACCGGGCCATTTTGCAGAATTTGTTTTTTGCCGTCCTCAACACCGAAATTGGCCAGCGCGCATTCAGCGAAAAATCGAACAACACACACCGCAATTTTAATTGTTACCGCTATGCCGATTTACTGAATGACGGGAAAGAATTGCGCCGTTTAATGGACAGAACGCCCTTTATTAATGGGGGCTTGTTCGATTGTCTGGACAGCATAGATGCAACGGGCGACGGCGGCTACCGTCTGGACTGCTTTACCGACAACAAGGAGCATCGCAAAAATTTATGTGTCCCCGACAAGTTGTTTTTTGACCCCGAGCGCGGGCTCCTGCCCTTATTCAGCAAATACAAATTCACGGTGGAAGAAAACACACCCATTGATCAGGATGTGGCATTAGACCCCGAGCTGCTGGGCAGGGTTTTTGAGAACCTGCTCGCCGCCTGTGTGCCGGAAACACACGAAAACGCCCGCAAGAAAACAGGTTCCTATTACACGCCTCGCGCGGTTGTCGATTACATGGTCAATGAATCGCTCCTTGCGTATGTATCTGAAAATGTCAGTCCTGAAGATGGGGACGCGGCTTTCTGGCAGGATCGGCTCAGGTATCTGTTAGATTATGCGGATGCCTTTAACGATGCGCAGGGCTTATTTAAAAAGCAGGAGAGGGAGGACATTGTGCATGCCATTGCCGATGTTAAGACGCTCGACCCGGCGGTCGGCAGCGGCGCCTTCCCCATGGGTATGCTGCATAAACTGGTTCTGGTGTTGTCGAGGTTGGATGATGATAATGCGCTATGGCGGAACATACAAAAGGAGAGAGCAAAACAGCGCGCGGCAGATGCCTTTGACCACGAAACCAATGCGCAGCAACGCCGGGAACGCCTGCAGGAAATTAACGATACGTTTGAAAGCTACTCCTCCGATTTCGGGCGCAAACTTCTTCTTATTCAAAACAGCATTTTCGGGGTGGATATTCAACCGGTGGCATGCCAAATTGCCAAACTGCGGGTATTCATTTCTCTGGTAATTGAGCAGGAAGCAAGCACCAACAAAAACGAAAACTACGGCATTAAACCCCTTCCCAATTTGGAGACGCGCTTTGTGGCTGCCAATTCACTTCTGGGGCTGGGCCAAAAGAACGAAGCTTTTGATCTTATTGGCAATGAGGGAAAGAACATTCAAAAGGAACTCAAAAACATTATGGAGCGCCACTTTAACGCGCATACGCGGCGGGAAAAGTTGAAATACATTGCGCAGTTTAAGGAAAAACAAAGGGCGCTCGCCAACGAATTGAAAGAAATTGGGTTTGGAAAATATGAGGCAGACAAAATTGCCCAGTGGAATCCCTACGATCTCAGCAGCCCCGCCGACTGGTTTGACCCTGAATATATGTTTGGCGAAAAAGATGGCTTCGACATTGTCATTGGCAACCCGCCATATGTGCGGCAGGAGCGTATTACAGAATACAAACCACAATTCAGGAAAATCTACGAAGATACCTATGCAGGCACTGCCGATATGTATGTGTATTTTTATGAAGCGGGCATGAAACTTCTCAACAGCAGGGGACATCTCTGCTACATTACTTCAAATAAATGGATGCGGGCAAAGTACGGAGAAAAACTCCGCCATTTTCTGAAGAAAAAGGCTCACATTGAACAAATTATTGATTTTGGAGGCCAGCAAATTTTTGAGGCTACCGTCGACACCAACATTCTCCTCTGCTGCAAAAGCACTGTCCACGCATCCCCCCATTTTTCCTACGGCTCCCACCTGCCCGCCCCGAAGCGCCCGCTGTACACCATGCCGCATACTGATCTGGACGCCACAGCCTACATTCTGCAACCGCCACCTGTTCTTGCCCTCAAAAAGAAAATAGAAGCAGTGGGTACGCCCCTGAAAGAGTGGGATGTAAATATTTATTTTGGTATTAAGACAGGCTATAACGAAGCCTTTATTATTGACACCGCCACACGCGATGAGCTCATTGCCCAAGATCCGAAAAGCGCGGAAATTATAAAACCCATTTTACGGGGGAGAGATATTCAAGCCTATGAAGCTCATTGGGCGGGACTGTGGATCATTGCAACATTCCCCGTTCTGAACATAAACATTGATAATTATGTTGCCGTTAAAAATCATTTATTGACCTTTGGTAAAAATCGTCTGGAACAATCGGGGATGACAACTAATGGCATAAAAGCCCGTAAAAAGACACATAATAAATGGTTTGAGACACAGGACCAAATTGCTTACTACCCTGAATTTGAGAAAGAAAAAATTGCATGGCAAAGGGTTACGCAAGAACCTATGTTTTGTTTAGTTGAGCCAAATATTTATATCCAAGATAGTATGAGACCATTGCATAATCCATGGTTTTATTGATGTAGGGAAGGATGATAAAAAATTTGAGATAAAGTGATGGGATGATGCGGGAAAAACGGGGTGATAACACCATCTGAGTGCCTGCAAAGGATCGCATTTCGCTCATTTTCGACCGTTTCTCCGCTGGTTTTCGTCTTTCGGGCGTCTGTTGCCGGTCGGCTTCTGCCGTTTGTCCCGAATGCGGTCGCTAAGCCGCCCATTTTCCCTGTTTCTGCAATTCCAAAATCTTCGGTACCCGTTTCAAATTATACGCAATAGCAGACAACAGATGTTGCGTATGCGCTTTTGCTATCCCGACATAGCGGGTTCTCCCCCCGCCAAACCATTGGTGCATTCCTCCGAATGTGCGTTCTATTTTGTACCGTCCGCGCTGTATCTCTTTGTTCCTCAGTTTCTGCTCCGCGGTCAATTGCTTCTTCTTCTCACCCTTCTTCGCTCTGGCTACCTTCCACATAATGCCGTCTTTCAGCTTTCTCTTCTTCAGCGCCGCTCGGTTCTTCGTGCTTGTATATCCTTTGTCCGCCTGCACTTCTACGTTCTCATCCAATTGCCCCTTATCGAGTAGCGTTTCAAACACCGTACTGTCATGGACATTCGCCGGGGTGGTCTCGACCGCTACCATAAGCCCATTGTCATCGGCAAGACAATGCTTCTTCGCTCCAAAATGAAATTCCCCATTCTTTTTCGTCCACCTCATATCGGTATCTACTCTGTCCGCAAACTTCTCCGGTTCCCGCTCTAAGGATTTATTATCCGATTGAGCGCATTCATCACTGTCTGTGCGATCAACGATCCCGCGGGGTTTTCTCGGACTTCTGGTAATGCTCGCATCAACTTTAACCGCTTTCTTAATCATAATCCCCCGCGTTTCAAGCTGTCGGTTTATTTCATTAAGCAGTCGGTCAAAGATTCCCGCTTTCGTCATGGCTGTGCGAAAACGGCTGAGAACACTGTGATCCGGCACATCATCTTCCACAATAAGACCGCAGAAATTCGATGCTCCCATGCTGTCATTCACCATATCTTCCACACCATAATCGCTGAGATCATTCCACATTCCCAATAGAAGCATTTTGAACAGCAGCAGGCCAGGGTAGGCAGCCCTGCCGACCGCGCTGCTTCCTCGGGTATCGTGTTCTGTAATAATTTCCTCAATGGGCTTCCAGTCGATAATCTGGTCAATTTTCCGATAGAAGGTGTTTTTCCGTGTACGTCTTTCCATACTGTCTGCGACAAATGACATAGTGTGCTCCTGAGATTTGATCATGGTAAGGATCATAACATATATATGAGGACTGATTACAGCCAGAAAGCAAAAAATCGAAAGAAAAATTCAAAAAAGTTCATATGGGATGTTGACACTCTGGATAAATGAACGGTACTATAATATCACCGATGAGACTGTTGCCATGCAATGATCTCAGTATGGCATTTATTACTACAAGGCAAAATGTACGGTATTTAATAGCCGTCCTTAACTCTCAATTAATTAAAGCCTTGGTTGAAATGTTTGTACATAAATATGGCGATTCAGGTTATCTACTATCTAATCAATATGTAGAACGCCTCCCCATTCCACAAATTCCCGAGGAAGCGCAGCAGCCGTTTATTCATCTGGCTAATGAAATAATTGCGGGCAAACAAAACAACACCAACACCACAGCCTTAGAGCAGGAAATAAACACGCTCGTTTATGCCCTGTACGAACTGACGGATGATGAAATAGCCATAGTGGAAAAAGTAGCAAAACAGCAAAGACATTAACCCGCATTTCTCACCAATATTGATCTTATGCTGGGGATGTAAGATAATGAGACTGTTGCCGGGCAATAATCTCTAATTATAGAAACCTTTGCACATCATCGGGAATAATGGTATTTTGAAGAAAATTCACACAGAGAGCTGGGAATGAGCAATCGGGTTGTATTGTGCGCTGTCCGGCGCTGAAACAGGAGAACGCAATGGGAAATAATTGGAAAGAACATCATGGATCGCTGATCAATCAGGGTATTCAGGAAAGTAAAGCGCTGAAACGCTTCGATAGTCTGTATGAACTGATCAATTGGAAGGAAATTGGGGAGATGCTCTGTGCTATCAACAACAAATCGATGGGCGCGAAAGGATATCATCCGGTTATGATGTTCAAAGTGCTGTTGCTGCAATCGTGGCAGAATCTCAGCGATGAAGGCATGGAAAATGCGCTTGCCTGCGACTTGGCATACAAGCGTTTTGTGGGGCTCAATGTTCTCGATGATACTCCCGATCATTCCACGATATGGCGGTTTCGGGAACAACTGACCCGTAAGAATATTCTCAGCGCGCTCTTGGACACGGTGAATGCGCAGTTGGACACGCAGGATTGTGAAGTGCACCGGGGCACAGTCAGCATAATTGATGCGAGTGTCATACAGGCTTCGCGGCATCGGAAGAAAAAAAATGACGCAGGAGAATCGACACAGGATCCTGAAGCGGCCTACGCGAGTAAGAGGGGAGGCGATGGAACGGTACGAACAACCTACGGTTTCAAGATACACGTGACGGTAAATGAGAAGGGACGGGCGAAGAAACTGCTGGTGACTGCGGCCAATATTCATGACAGCAAACTATTTGGCGAATTGATTATGGGAAATGAGACGGTGGTGTACGCGGATGCCGCGTACCGGAGTAAAGCGATTGCTGCGATGCTTGAGGAGATGGGCATAGAGAATCAGATACATGAGCGGGCGTATCGGAACACACCGTTAACCGATGAACAGAAGCAGGCGAATTACGGGCGGTCGCGCGTAAGGAATACGGTGGAGCGGTTTTTTGGTCTGAGCAAACTCCATTGCGGCGCAAGAAAGGCGCGGTATATGGGAGTTCAGAGGAATCAGAGTCGGTTTATGTGTATGGCGATTATGTATAATCTGAAACAGATGATCGGCATGAAACGGCGAATGGGGAACATGGCGCTGGAAAACTCTGCGGTTGCGGCATAACAACAGGATAGCTGTGCCCTTATGGCGGTACTGCTGCCGGAAATGAGGGAAATACTGAAAAAAGATGAAAAAAAGAACGAATATAGCGCGTATCGCGCCGAAAAAAGACGGAGGATGCTGAAGAGAATAACGTGAAAAACGATGAATAATTTTTTCTGCGTGGAAAAAAGACTACCGGCAGATATAATGGAGTTATTCAAAGGTTTCTTATAATATTCTGCGTATTCTACTACCGACGGGGACTCCCGCTGGCTACAGTGACGCAGGCAAAACCGCAGACGTATGGAGGAAATTCGCCGTGAATTTGCAGAATGATAAATCAGAACAAGAAAAGATCACGACCTTGGACGATTATGCCAACTGGCTAAAACAATTTCAAACCGAACAATTGAAAGGAGATTATGTGTTCAGGGGGCTTGCTCGTTCAGATTATAAACTTGAATCCTCAGCTTACCGCCGATTGAAGCTGGAACTGGAGCTGGATGAGGGAGATTTTGTATTTCAAAAATTGTTGGAGTATAATAAAAATTTGTTACAAGATGCCCGATTTGCGGGCCATGGTGTCCAAGATGGCAGGGAAATACCTGATTTGGAACTTCTTGCAGAGCTCCAGCATTATGGAGCTGCAACCTGCTTTATCGATTTTACCTACAATGCTTATGTTGCTCTCTGGTTTGCCTGTAAGGATGAGGGAGATGAGGATGATGGCAAGGTTGTTGTGACACAAATCAAAACTGATAAGTTTCGTAAAGTTAAATCATTAAAGCAAGAGTTAAGTGCTTTTTTTCAGAACAAATCCCAGAACATCGGGGAGTATTCCTTGCCTCCCCAAAGAGACAATAAACCCATCTCTTATCACTGGACTCCGCCGGTCATGCAAAACAACCGCATACTTGCTCAGAATTCTGTATTTATCTTTGGTGCTGGTAGTATCAGCATTATTTCAACATGTATAATCGAAAAAGAAAGCAAATCTGAACTTCGGAGAAAACTCAAATCGATAATGGGCCTTACCGAGAACAGCATCTTTCCAGATTTTGCAGGCTTTGCTCGGTCTAATGCACATGACGCACACTATGCCCATGATTTACTGCACTATTTTGCACGTGCTAGGAGATCGTACATGAGTGGACAATTAGATAATGCCATTGAACAGTACACTCAAGTAATAAACCTCAATCCTGATCATGCTGAGGCCTATTACAATCGCGGTTGTGCTTATGCTGATAAAGGCAAATATGACAAAGCCATTGAAGATTGTACTAGAGCAATAGAACTTGACCCCAACGTTGCTGGGTATTATAACACCCGTGGTAATTGTTATAATTATCAGGGTAAATATGACATGGCCATTGAAGATTACAGCAAGGCAATAGAATTTCAACCCAATTTTGCACCTGCCTATGGCAGTCGTGGAAATGCTCATCTTGCCAAAGGTAAATACGATAAAGCCATTGAAGATTGTACTAGAGCAATAGAACTTGACCCCAACGTTGCTTGGTATTATAACACCCGTGGTAATTGTTATCAGGGTAAATATGACAAAGCCATTGAAGATTTCAGCAAGGTAATAGAACTTCAACCCAATTTTGCACCTGCCTATGGCAGTCGTGGAAATGTTTATTTGTTCACAGGTGAACGCGGTAAAGCCATTGAAGATTTTAGTAAGCAAATAAAATTAAGACCTCATGATGCAATGGCCTACTTTAATCGTGGTAATGCTTATCTTATTACTCGTAAGTTAGAAGAATCCATTGCAGATTATACTAGAGCAATAGAACTTCGACCCAATTTTGCATCTGCCTACAGCAGTCGTGGAAATGCTCATTTTGTCAAAGGTGAACGCGGTAAAGCCATTGAAGATTACAGCAAGGCAATAGAGCTTGACCCCAACGTTGCTTGGTATTATAACGCCCGTGGTAATTGTTATAATTATCAGGGTAAATATGACATGGCTATTGAAGATTACAGCAGGGAAATAGAACTTCGACCCAATCTTGCATCTGCCTACAGCAGTCGTGGAAATGTTCATTTTGTCAAAGGAAAATATGACAAAGCCATTGAAGATTTTACAATGGCAATAGAACTTGATCACACTCTTACTAATATCTATTACAACCGAGGAACCGCATATCTCATTCTGCAGCAATGGTCCGAAGCCCGTGCCGATCTACACACCACCAAAGAGAAGAACATAAATTTTTCCAAGGAGTTCCATGACAATTTTGGAAGCATAACAGCGTTTGAGAAGCAATACGACGTAACCCTGCCAGCCGATATCAAAAAACTTCTCGAAGAGTAAGTCGGAAAGTAGATTATTTGTAGAAATTCCCCGACAAATTTTTTGAGCATAATGAGGGTGTTCAAAGATCATCTGTTTTTTATCCAAGTTGAGCGCTCTCGCAATAGTTTTTTGTATTGCAGTCACAAAAGGTTCAGCATTTTCAGATATTAGCCCCCGTGCCTTGGCTTCAGAAAACAACTTGCCCACTTCACCCTTTCCGTTTTTTCCCTTCGTGCCAACAAGAATTTGCAGAAACCGCTGTACAGTACTATGGGCTTTGGTTATGGCTTCTGCGTACTTTTTTTCGCGGTAATCCTCAAACATTCGCGCTAAATCATTACTAACATCTTTCCATTGAGGATTTGCGAGAATCTGAATCGTTGGAACGTAAACATCCTCTGTGATTCTGTCATCTTGCCGTGGCACAAAACCGTTTCGGGTTAGCATTTGATTTACCACAAATTGTTCAAAAATGTGATTGAGAATCTTTGCAAAAGTATCAAATGTTTCGTAGGCTTGGGCAATGTATTCCTGCTGTTTCCCTTCATCGTTTTCTTTAACTGCCAAATTATAATACTGCTCGTTGATAAGATTTTTTGCAAATTTGCTCAGCATAAGGAGAACCCAATCTTCCGATTCATACATGAAGATATTTTCAAAGTCTCTTTCGGCTGCTGCCGCAGGACTATCATTAATACTCTCAGTATAATTGCGTAATTCCCCGCCGGGAGATATCCGCATAAAATGGTGATTCAGATACTCTATAGTTTGAATAATATTATCATAATCTATAAAAAAATTTTTTGATAAATAGAAAAATATCTCTTCCTTTTCCTCCCGCTCAAGAGCACCCCAATTCCGTATGGGCAGCCTTGGCTGAATGCGTTCTTCAATTTCTGGATTCCCTTCTCCATATAACAAAAATTTAGGAATTTTTCTACTCATACCAACCCCCGCCCACACTCATCCAATATTTCGGTATTCTATTCATACATAAAATATAACATATCTTTGCTACGACATTCTCTCCATATACATCATTGCCGAAATGACCCCTCCGGCAGAGATCAGTTCCTCGTCACTGAAATTCTCAATGTTGACCTGATAATAGGGGGATATTGGAATACCCGAGTCAAAATATGATTGAAAATCTATTGTGCGGGGGTCAGGATCCATCATGTGCATGCCAGATTGCGCGTTTATCACAATCGTGATTATTCGGTAGTCGTTTTTATCATCCTTCAATCGGGGAAGGCGTTCGTATGCAAAACTTTCTTATGGTTAAATTCACACTGGCGTCAAAAAGGACTTGAAATTATTCAATTATAGTATGATATTATAAGCATGGAAACTCTCAGCATTATTCAGCTCTTGTTCGCATTTGGAGTTTTTACTCTGCTGAACATAGTAATTGCTCTTATTATACGGCCGTCTCAAAAGCAATTTGATGAAACCCGAGCGGAAAACAGGGAATTCATACAGGAATTCAAAACAGAAACCCGTGAATTCATACAGGAATTCATGAAGCTGTCTCAAAAGCAATTTGATGATTTCAAAACAGAAACCCGAGAATCCATACAGGAATTTAAAACAGAAACCAAGGAATCCATACGAGAACTCAGGGAAACAATACAGGAATCTCAAAAGCAGTTTGATGATTTCAAAACAGAAACCCGAGAATCCATACAGGAATCTCTGAAGCTGTCTCAAAAGCAGTTTGATGATTTCAAAACAGAAACCAAGGAATCCATACAGGAAATAAAAGGGGAAATGCGCGAGCTAAAGGCCGACAACCGAGACATTAAACGTGGTCTGGATCATCTCATGTTTTCATTAATTGCCCGTACTGACCATGAGCTTCAACTTTCGGGAGAAATTCACCATCCGCTGAAGAAAAAATCAGAAAGAGTATCTGGGTAAATAAAACAGCAAAGACAGTAACGGCAGCCTGTCACAGAGGTGAATTCAACGGCGAAAGGCGGCGCAGGTATGGTTGAATTCGCAGTGGCGTCAAAAAGGACTTGAAATTATTCAATTATAGTAGGATAGTATAAGCATGGAAACTCTCAGCATCATTCAGCTCTTGTTCGCATTTGGAGTTTTTACTCTGCTGAACATAGTAATTGCTCTTATTATACGGCCGTCTCAAAAGCAATTTGATGAAACCCGAGCGGAAAACAGGGAATTCATACAAGAATTTATGAAGCTGTCTCAAAAGCAGTTTGATGAAACCCGTGCGGAAAACAGGGAATTCATACAGGAATTCAAAACAGAAACCCGAGAATCCATACAGGAATTCAAAACAGAAACCCGAGAATCCATACAGGAATTCAAAACAGAAACCCGAGAATCCATACAAGAATTCAAAACAGAAACCAAGGAATCCATACAGGAAATAAAAGGGGAAATGCGCGAGCTAAAGGCCGACAACCGAGACATTAAACGTGGTCTGGATCATCTCATGTTTTCATTAATTGCCCGTACTGACCATGAGCTTCAACTTTCGGGAGAAATTCACCATCCGCTGAAGAAAAAATCAGAAAGAGTATCTGGGTAAATAAAACCATAAGAAACTTTTGCATTGATAAAGGTTTGCTACTGGAAATTGTGCAAGCACAATTTTCCAATGCAAAACTTTCTTATGGTTAAATTCACACTGGCGTCAAAAATGGGATATTAAGGTTTGAACAGACCCCACTTTGACCTATTATGCGATCATTTCTTCCGAGTGCCAAGCCCTCCATCGCTCAAGCGTCGGCCGTGTGAGCCGTTGCTCCATTATGATCGGCTTGAGCCGGAGAATATCACTATCCACATTGGTATTCCGCTGCCTCAAAAGATCCAGCGGAGTCCCTTTGCGGTAGGTGTTGAACCGCCGGTAATTGAAATCTATCTGATACTCCTCGGCTTCCTTAAGAAACTCATTGAGCTTTGGATTCATCACCTGACTGTAGAACTCATCCTCAATGAGCCGGTGCGAGGACTCGACAGAACTGTTCCATGTGCACTGCCCGGGCGGAATACGCAGATACTCGACACCCGCCTGTATGAGCGCCTGCTCAAACCCCGATGTTCGGGTTTTGCTCAGATGTCGAACGGTGAACTCTGCCCCGTTATCGGTCTGAACCGTTATGTCCTTGGCAAGGTCTCCGTCATGATTCCGCAGGTGCTCCAGCAGGTACTCGGCGAACAAGGTTGTTACCATACTGCTCTTCTCATTGGCGAAGGCGTACCACAGAGCCCCTGTCGCCCGATCCCGGGCGGTTATCTGGTACTTCGGAACGTCTAAACACTTCTGAGAAAACCGCATAGCGGGAATGTCCGTCAGATACTTGATATCAATCTGAATGCACTCGCCGAACTTCATCCTGTCGGTTACCTCCCGCAAATCTCTCTTGGGTAGCGCCTTCGGCTTCTTTGTTTTCTGCGCCCCTATCTGCTTTAGCGTCTTGATAATCGTCGGCAGGCTGTACTTCCCGCCAACTTCCGTCTGCAACTGCTTTTGCACCTGAGTTCCAATGATTTTGTTGTGATTCCGATTCTTGGTCTGGGCAAGACTCTCGAGATGACACCGGTGCCCGAATTTCATCTTCATCGGATGATTGGTCGTGCCCCGCTTTTTGTCTTCAAGCCCCTCGCCGGATTCAAAGCGCCGAACCCACCGCCGCACCGTGTTGCGCGACACCTCGAACTCCCGAGCAGCCGCCTTGATCGAATGCTCCTGGGCATACCGAACCATCCGCAACCGCCAATCATACATCGAAGCCGCCTGATACTTCCGAGACTTGAGATGATACTGAGAATATGTGATACTACTGTTCACTGTTTCCCTCCTTTTATGTTTTATACAACCCCCAGTGTATACGAATAACCTTCGTTTTACACTGGGGAGGAGGGGTCTGTCCAAAGGTTTATATCCCACAAAAAGGACTTGAAATTATTCAATTATAGTATGATAGTATAAGCATGGAAACTCTCAGCATCATTCAGCTCATATTCGCATTTGGAGTTTTTACTCTGCTGAACATAGTAATTGCTCTTATTATACGGCCGTCTCAAAAGCAATTTGATGAAACTCGAGCGGAAAACAGGGAATCCATACAGGAATTTATGAAGCTGTCTCAAAAGCAGTTTGATGAAACCCGAGCGGAAAACAGGGAATCCATACAGGAACTCAGGGAAACAATACAGGAATCTCTGAAACTGTCTCAAAAGCAGTTTGATGATTTCAAAACAGAAACCCGAGAATCCATACAGGAATTTAAAACAGAAACCAAGGAATCCATACGAGAACTCAGGGAAACAATACAGGAATCTCAAAAGCAATTTGATGATTTCAAAACAGAAACCCGAGAATCCATACAGGAATTTAAAACAGAAACCAAGGAATCCATACAGGAAATAAAAGGGGAAATGCGCGAGCTAAAGGCCGACAACCGAGACATTAAACGTGGTCTGGATCATCTCATAGAAACTTTTGCATAGGAAAATTGCGCTTGCGCAATTTCCAGTAGCAAAAGTTTCCAATACGGGTTCTCTCATTTATATTCTTGATTCTCTCAAGGTATAGAAAGTTTTGCCACAGGCAAAACTTTGTCATGTTTTCATTAATTGCCCGTACTGACCATGAGCTTCAACTTTCGGGAGAAATTCACCATCCGCTGAAGAAAAAATCAGAAAGAGTATCTGGGTAAATAAAACCATAAGAAACTTTTGCATTGATAAAGGTTTGCTACTGGAAATTGTGCAAGCACAATTTTCCAATGCAAAACTTTCTTATGGTTAAATTCACACTGGCGTCAAAAAGGACTTGAAATTATTCAATTATAGTATGATATTATAAACATGGAAACTCTCAGCATCATTCAGCTCTTGTTCGCATTTGGAGTTTTTACTCTGCTGAACATAGTAATTGCTCTTATTATACGGCCGTCTCAAAAGCAATTTGATGAAACTCGAGCGGAAAACAGGGAATCCATACAGGAATTTATGAAGCTGTCTCAAAAGCAATTTGATGAAACTCGAGCGGAAAACAGGGAATCCATACAGGAATTTATGAAGCTGTCTCAAAAGCAGTTTGATGAAACCCGAGCGGAAAACAGGGAATCCATACAGGAATTTAAAACAGAAACCCGAGAATCCATACGAGAATTCAGGGAAACAATACAGGAATCTCTGAAACTGTCTCAAAAGCAGTTTGATGATTTCAAAACAGAAACCCGAGAATCCATACAAGAATTCAAAACAGAAACCAGAGAATCCATACAGGAATCTCTGAAGCTGTCTCAAAAGCAGTTTGATGATTTCAAAACAGAAACCAAGGAATCCATACAGGAAATAAAAGGGGAAATGCGCGAGCTAAAGGCCGACAACCGAGACATTAAACGTGGTCTGGATCATCTCATAGAAACTTTTGCATAGGAAAATTGCGCTTGCGCAATTTCCAGTAGCAAAAGTTTCCAATACGGGTTCTCTCATTTATATTCTTGATTCTCTCAAGGTATAGAAAGTTTTGCCACAGGCAAAACTTTGTCATGTTTTCATTAATTGCCCGTACTGACCATGAGCTTCAACTTTCGGGAGAAATTCACCATCCGCTGAAGAAAAAATCAGAAAGAGTATCTGGGTAAATAAAGCAACAAAGACATTAAAGGAAGCCTGTCACCGATTGATGTTGCCAAATATCTGTAAACTTTTGACATTCAATAAATCATATGTGAAGGGAGGACAAGATCATGGGGAGAGGAGCTTTCTCAGGCAAAAAACTCAAAAGGGAAAAATTTCTTCGGAAGTATCTAGGGCGTATCCTTATGATTCTTGCCACCATAGTAATTTTTGTCATGTCAATATGTTCTTGGACTTGGTTATCGAAAGAAACGAATGGCAATACTGTGCGCAATGTTGCCTTAACAATTGGCGGATTATGGACTGCCTATGCTGTGTCGTTAGCTGCAACGCGAATCAAAATCATGCAGCAGCAGCAAGTGTCCGAAAACCTTGCGCGAGCCTCCGAACAATTATCAAGCACGGTAATGTCTATCCGCATATTGGCTATCTTGTCGCTTGAGAAAATTGCCATAGAAGTGCAAGATGAAATACGCCAAGATGTTGTTAAGGTTTTGTGTGCGCATATCCGTGAGAAGCATTCGATTGATAATGGTAAGTCTCTAGTAGTAGATGATGACATTAAAGAAATAATATATGTGTTGGGTAACGTGCAAATTCAGAAAGATAAAGACATCAACATAAATTTGTCCAAAATAAGTTTGTTAAATGTTCAATTTTCAGGTGTTATTTTAAAATATGCAGTTTTGTCGGGCGCAAACTTGTTGGGTGCAGTTTTGTTGGAAGTTAGGGGGCTTGGAACTGCTAAAAATTTAGAAACCGTAAAAAATTCTCCGCAAGAAATTATCCTCGAAGTGCAAGATGGAAATAGAGGTGATGAGTAATGCCAATTTATTCCATTGATCAGAGATTGACAAAGAGGGAAAAAGCGTTATAATTCTAAATGAATTTTGCATACTATGAAAAAGGAGGCAAGACATGCCAAAAGAACAAGCAGTATGGGACAAAGCAAAACCGCTGAAGGGACGAGACCCCGATAACGTTAGGCAGGACCCTTACGGAAACGAAATTCACCGTCGCCAATATGGGCAGGATACCAAACATGGCTGGGAGATTGACCATATAACCCCTAAAAGTCGTGGCGGCAGCGACCACATCGGGAATTTGCAGGCTTTGCAAACAGACACCAATCGCACAAAGGGCGATTCACTGGTAAAGAAAAGCCGGCATAATCAGTAGTAAACTTTATCCTCTATCACGTATGAAGCGAATACGAGCTTTGGATAAACCAACGTAATTCTTGACAGAGTTCCCTAACATTTTAAGGTTTATATCCCCTTCATTCCGATCTGAATCGGTAGCCGATACTCCGCACTGTTTCAATAAGCGCGGAATCTTCCCTGAGTTTTTTCCGCAGGCCGAATATCTGAACATCAATGGAGCGTTCGGTTACCGAATAATCACTGCCCTTTATAGCGTCTATAATCTGCTTCCGGGAAAATACCCACCCAGGATTCCTCGCGAGAAATTCCAGAATGGCAAACTCGGTAATTGAAAGCTCCAACTTTTCCCCTCCCCGTAAGACCGAGTACATCTGCCTGTTTATGGTAATGTTATGGATACTAAAGGGAGTATCCGTGCTTTTCAAATTCTTCTGCGATCTTCTCAGAACCGACTGCACCCGCGCGATCAGAACCCGGGGCGAAAAGGGTTTTGTAAAATAATCGTCTGCGCCCGCTTCCAGTCCCCCAACAATATCCGACTCCTCAGATCTCGCTGTGAGTATAATTATCGGAATGTCGGCGCTCGGCTTTTCGAGTCTCACCATTCTGCAAATTTCAAAACCGTTCAGACCAATGCCCGGAAGCATAATGTCGAGGAGAATGATATCAGGGTTCTTCTCCCGTACAAGCCGAAGTCCCTCCCGTCCATTGTCTGTCAGAATAACCGTATGCCCTGCCTGCTGCAAATTATAACGGATAAGTTCCTGAATATCCCTGTCATCTTCAATACTCAATATACGCGCCATCTCATTTCCCCTTACAATTCCCGCATTGATCCGGTGTCGGCATATATTATTGCGCTGCAGATCATAAGCACATGGTCGCCGAGGCGCTCAAGAAATCGGCTGATAAAAAGCACCGTACTTCCCTGTTCAACAGTTTCAGGATCATCTTTCATCATATTGATAATTTTATTGTAGAGAAGACCATGATAATTTTCCAGATTATTGTTTATCTCCGATATCGATTCTGCCAGCTCAGGACTGGATCGGGAAAATGCGGTGAGCGATATATGGAGCATTTCAATACCTGCCTTCGATATTTTCTGAATATCGCTGAGCACATAGTCCATTATTTTCCTGTCTACCGTAATGAGACTGCCGGCAAGATGCCGGGCATGATCCCCAATGCGTTCCAAATGCGAAACAATTTTAATAACGGTAATAATTCTGCGAAGGTCTCCCGCAACAGGCTGTTCAAGAGCAATAATTTTCGTGCAGGCATTTTCTATCTGCTTCTGATACGTATCGATGAGCACATCCTCTTCAACAACCTGCAGGGCAAGGGTTCTGTCCTGATTCACAAGGGCAGTAACAGCCTTCTGTAGCGATTCCTCTACCAGACTGCCCATTTTAAGCACCTGCTGATATATATCTTCAAATTCATTACGTAACTTTACGCGGCTTTCCATCTTCCTACCGTGAAAATTCTTCTGTGAACCAATTGTACAATGCAACCATGCGGTTATAGAAGCTATTCCGTACCTTTTCCTGAATACCAAATATTTCCGGAGCCTTCATACTGGAGAAGGCGGAGAAGAGAAGATAATTTTCCGCCCGATGAACCCGGATCTGAAGTTCAAGATCGCCCGGATCTGCGATCTGAATAATGTGGTAAAACATGGGGTCGATGTTGCGGATACTGATTGTGCCCGGCGATGCAGCAACCTCATAGAGATTCTCGCCAAAGCTGGCATCTACTTGTTTCATAACAAAGCGGTACGAGGGACGGATAGCGGCGAATACCGGATCCGGCAGAACAATGGTATTGTCAGCGCTGTCTACTATTGCTGAACTCAGATAAAATTCACGCTTATATCCCCTGCTGGCAGAAAAGTAGTGAATGCCGGTGAGGGTGGATATGCGGTGAAGAACATTGAAAATGCGGAGGTCTATTTCTTCGTTGCTCAGTGAGTCCCGCAGGTTCTCGGGTATGTCGAGGGCCATGAGAATTTCAATGGCAAAGTTATTGTTCTTTTGCTGATGCTCGCGTGTATAGCGCCGGTGCTCCGATGTTCTGCCGACAGGCGATGGCGGAAGAAGCCGTGGAATAAATTCCGTACCATGGAGATAAATAATCTCCCCCCGGCTCCGAAAGATTTCAGCATCATCCACAGAAGAAAGAAACAATCCAACACTGCCCGGGAGAGGAAGAGACGCTTCCACAGCAAATTCACCTCGGGGGAGCTGATCGCCAGATACCCGTGTTGCCGATTCTGCCGAAATATGTCCGGGTATGAGGAAAAATAAGGGAAGAATGATGAACAGCCGTATTCGGCGGGGACGGAAGCCAATCCACATTACAGCAGGAATTTGAGGAGACTCGGCCATGCTGGCGAATTTGGCGTGAGGGGCGCGCTTTGAACCCATTTTTGGTCATAAATTACAACATTCTCCTCCGGGGTAAGGTTCCAGATTCTCTTACTGCGGGTAATTATAATACATGCCGTGTCTTCTCTGGCGCGCTGCAGCGCATATTCCCGTACAAAACTTCTTATCATCTGGCTTGATGGAAGATCATGTACTACATCATAATTTCCGTTGAATGTCTTTGAATGATACGCCACAAGTTCCAGAGTTGCAATTTTTTGCGATATCTCAAAAACTGCATTTTCGCGCGATATATTCTTTTGCTCGGCAACATGCTCAATAATTCTTCTGAGCTTCTTCATCCACCACACCCCGGCAGGTGTATCATCATGCTGCGGAGATATAAACGGAAAGGGATATTCATTTTTGCCATTCTGCCGCAGTCCGTTCACAAACAGTTGAAAATACCCCTTTCTTTCACGCTCAGCAGCATAATCATCATGACAAAATCCAGGATTCAGATAAAGCAAATATACTTTTGCATTTTGAATATCACCATAATACGGAACCGGCATAAGCGATGTATGAAAATAGGTATCGTAGCGGGAAATATCGCTCTCAGGAATTTTTTTATATTCCTCGTAGGATAAGCATCGGGGTAAATATAGACGGTCACGCGGATGCACAAAGGGAGGAGTTTTGGTATTCAGCTCCTGCCAGAAATCAATAATTGTCTTTACTTGGGGATGAAAATTCATATTTCCTCTCTTTAATTAGGAACTTCCATTACTCTGAAATTTCCCTGTCAAACCATAATCCAGCATATTATGAAGCGCGACTCCATATATAGTCAAGATAAAAAATTTCACTGGTGGATTTTGTGGTTGACAGATTTTCTGAGCGCAAGTATACTCCACTATATTCACGAGACCGTTGCCGCGCAACGATCTCTATTACTGTGAGGAGTGAAAGTATGAGAATCAAATTTATGGGGGTGGGGGGGTAACTCTCTTCGCATTCTGCTCAATTTTTATTGTATTGATGGCGGGATGTCCCATACCGGAACCGGTGGTGGAACCAACGCCGGAACCAACTGTGCCGGGCACCATGGCTGCCCCAAGCCTCGAAGCGGGAGATGGGCAACTCATTGCGACATGGACTGCGCCAACAAATAACGGCGCCATTACCGGCTATGAGCTGCAATATAGACAATATAGCTCAGACGGCGGAACCACATGGTCGGATCCTCCTATTGAAGTCGCCGCGCCAACCTCAAAGACCGTCATTACCGGCCTGAGCAACGGCAGCAGTTATGAAGTACAGGTACGCGCCATAGGCGCGCAGGGCGCAGGCGGCTGGTCGGACAGCGCATTAGCAAGCCCTGTTGCCGTTCCCGGTGCTCCCGACTTGCCAAGCCTCACCGTGGAAAATGAGCAACTTCGCATTTCATGGGTAGCGCCGACCAACACCGGCGGCAGCGACATTACCGGCTATGAGCTGCGCTACGCACTAAACAACTCACCCCTGCCGGACGAGCCGCAAATTAGCAACACAAGCAATACCTCTACCATTATGCAACTGGAAATTGGCAGCCGCTACACCGTACAGGTGCGAGGCATCAACGCGCAGGGCAGGGGTCCGTGGTCAGAATCCGCAGCGAAAACATTCCCGCTCATTGCGGCACAGGTGCCGGAGGGTACGGAGGTGTTTGTCATTCTTTCGACTGTTGACAACGCAATTGCCAATGCCGCAAACCCAAACATTACTGTGGTTCCAGTTACTTCCCCAGCATCAACGGTTGTCTTGCCGACAATTGATGCGGCTACCGGAATTATTATGGTTACCGCAAGCACAAGCCCCGGAACATATACGGTATCGGGCGCAGACGGAGGAAGCGAACTGTTCACCCCCGAAAAGTTCTCTGTTACCCTGAGTCCTCCTACTAACGCTGAACTGAAAACAGCGGTAACTAATGGAATATCAAACTGGGGACAAACTGCCGACCTCAACTACATTCTTACTACGGCAATAACGGACATGTCCGAAGTGTTCAAAGATAAAACCGCATTCAATGGCGATATCTCGGGTTGGACTGTCAGTTCGGTAACGGATATGTCGGAAATGTTCCGTGGCGCAGACGCATTCAATCGTGATCTTAATAATTGGACTGTCAGCGCGGTAACAGATATGTCGGGGATGTTCAATAACGCAGACGCATTCAATCGTGATCTTAATGGCTGGACTGTCAGCGCGGTAACGGATATGTCGGAGATGTTCCGTGGCGCACGCGCATTCAATGGAAATATCTCGGGCTGGACTGTCAGCGCGGTAACGGATATGTCGGGGATGTTCAATAACGCAAACGCATTCAATGGCGACATTTCCGGCTGGACTGTCAGCTCGGTAACGAATATGTCCGATATGTTCCGTGGCGCAGACGCATTCAATGGCAATATCTCGGGCTGGACTGTCAGCGCGGTAACGGACATGTCGGGGATGTTCAACGGCGCAGGCGCATTCAATGGCGATATCTCGGGCTGGACTGTCAGCGCGGTAACGGATATGTCGGAAATGTTCAACGGCGCAACCGCATTCAATCGTGATCTTAATGGCTGGACTGTCAGCGCGGTAACGGATATGTCGGAAATGTTCAACGGCGCAACCGCATTCAATCGTGATCTTAATGGCTGGACTGTCAGCGCGGTAACGGATATGTCGGGGATGTTCTATGGCGCAAACACATTCAATGGCGATATCTCAAGCTGGACTGTCAGCGCGGTAACAGATATGTCGTCGATGTTCAGGAACGCAAACTCATTCAATGGAAATATCTCGGGCTGGACTGTCAGCGCGGTAACGGATATGTCGGGGATGTTCAGTGACGCAGGCGCATTCAATGGAAATATCTCGGGTTGGGATGTCAGCGCGGTAACAGATATGTCCGATATGTTCCGTGACGCAGACGCATTCAATCGTGATCTTAATAATTGGAATGTCAGTAAGGTAACGGATATGTCCTATATGTTCATTGACACAAACACATTCAATGGCGATATCTCAAGCTGGAATGTCAGTTCGGTAACGGATATGTCGGGGATGTTCACTGCCACAAGCGCATTCAATGGCAATATCTCGGGATGGGATGTCAGTAAGGTAACGGATATGTCGGGGATGTTCTTTTCCACAGGCGCATTCAATGGCGACATCTCGGGTTGGGATGTCAGTAAGGTAACGGATATGTCGGGGATGTTCGCTATCGCAACCGCATTCAATGGCGACATCTCGGGCTGGGATGTCAGTAAGGTAACGAATATGAACAGTATGTTCCTTTTTGCAAGCGCATTCAATGGCAACATTTCCGGTTGGAATGTCAGTTCGGTAACGACTATGCAGGAGATGTTCTTTTTCGCAAGTGCATTCAATCAGAATCTTACTGCATGGGGCGGGACAGATGCAGGGAGCTTACGGCGTGATCCTAATGATAATAGCAAATATGGAGTAACGGTAACGAATATGTTTACGAGTTCCGGCGTAGATACGAATACGGACGGGTCGGATACGTCTAAGCCTACGGGCGTGGGTGTTCCCAATTGGTATACTGAGATTATTGCCTATTAACGAGTTGCGCTCCACCTCAGGCAGGCGCGGGGCTTGCGACTCCTGCTCGCCATGCGAGTGTGCACTACTTATGAGACAGCCCCTTACCGGATAATCACCCTTGCAATATACACCCAATAATGACTTTTGCCCGTTATAGATGTAGGAAGAACATTTATGTGCTTAAAACGTGCACATGGGATAAAACTCATAAGTTCCTGTTTGGCGATGCGGAATCCATATATCAACTGCTGCAATTTGTCGATGATGACTGGATACGGTATGTTCGCCCTGAGAACATTACTATTGTGAGCAATGAGTTTATCGCCCGGGAGCTCGGAGGCAAGAAGCTGACGAAGCTCATGCGCAAAATATCGGATATTGTTGCGAAAATTTCCTTCCGCACCGGGAAGGAAGAGAAAACCGTCTATATCATTCTGGAACATCAATCGACTGTCGATTATTCCATGAGCAGGCGCCTATTCTTTTTGAACATTCTCCAGCATGACACTGGCGAAAAGGTGAAGGAGTCCTTGTTAATTATGAGCGATGTGCTCTATAATACACACATCTCAGGGGTGAATGTTAACGATTACACTATAATTGATACAAAGTTTTGCTCCTGGAAATTGCGCAAGCGCAATTTTCCAATGCAAAACTTTCTATAAAATAGGAGAATGCTAAGCACAAAGAAAACATTCCAGATCGGAAACTTTTGCTACTGGAAATTGTGCAAGCACAATTTTCCAATGCAAAAGTTTCTGATATGATCACAAAAGAAGGGATAGAAATACTGTTCCCGTGGCAACTGACCATTTACAAAGAGGTCAAAGCCCAGGTCAAGCAGGAAGTACAGGAAGAAACGAAGGAAGCGCGGCAGGAAATGCAGGAAGCGCGGCAGGAAATACAGCGGGAAGCGCGGCAGGAAGGGATTCGAGAAGGTCGCGCGGAGGGGCATATTGAGGAGCGGAGAAAAAATGCCCGCAGTATGTTTTCCAAAGGATTTTCAGCCCATGACATTCAGGATGTTACCGGGCTGAGCGAGGATGAAATTCGAGCATTTCAGCAAAACGAAAACGGTAAAGCATAAAAGTGTAGCCGCGCGGGCGGCGCAACCCGTGCCGATTCGCCATGCCCCGCGGTCAGGTCAGTCTCGGTCACATACAAGTAGAAACTTTTGCAAAAGTTTCTACACTACTATAATGAGATTACCAATTTGGGATTGCCAATGAACAAATGGTATGGCATACTACGAAGTAATGAAAATTCCCTTGTTATACGCGCATTCAACCTGCAGAAAATACAGCGGAATTGTTGAGGAGGATTAGTGGCAGTAGTCTCTATGAAGAATCTCCTGGAATCAGGAGTACATTTTGGGCATCAGACCAGACGCTGGGACCCGAGAATGAAGAAATTTATTTTTGCCGAACGAAACGGCATTCATATTATCGATTTGCAGAAAACAATTGTCTGCGTCAAAACGGCCTACAACGAAATTCGTAAGACGGTACTTCAGAATAAATCTGTTCTCTTTGTCGGTACAAAGCGGCAGGCACAGGAAGCAATTCGGGATCAGGCGGAACGCTGCGGTATGTACTTTGTTAACAACCGCTGGCTCGGTGGTATGCTTACAAACTTTTCCACGATAAAACGCTCGCTTGTTCGTCTCAAGAAACTTGAGAAAATGGAAGTAGACGGTACCTTTGAAAGCCTTACCAAGAAGGAAATAGCTCGGTTCAATAAAAAAACTGCCAAGCTTGAAAAAACTCTCGGCGGCATAAAGGATATGAAGGAACTGCCCGGTATCATTTTCATTGTTGATACTATGAAGGAATCCATAGCCGTTGCTGAAGCGCGCCGTATGAACATTCCAATAGTTGCTATAGTCGATACAAACACTAATCCTGAGGGCATTACCTATCCCATACCGGGAAATGATGATGCTATCCGTGCCATTACTCTGTTTACCGAGATTATTGCCAATGCTGTTATAGAGGCCGATAATGAAGCGGGTCTGCAGATCATTGAAAATCTTGGTGATGATGAAGATATTGTCGAAACAGGAATAAGTATCGATGGCGAGGAAAAAAGCAGTGAAATTACCATGCCGCTTGCGCAGGTGACTATTTCAGATGAGAAAGCAGATTCAAAAGATGAAAAAACAAGTTTTACTGCCGAAGATTACTCCGATTATACCCCAACGGATGATGCAAGTCCTGAACCAGAGCCAAAGCCCCCCAGTGAAATGGCAGTGGTGGATGAGGTCGGCATAGACGAAGATAAGCTTTACGAGGACGATTAAAAAGTTTTGCAAAATGCAAAATGCAAAACGTTCATAGATTTTGTGAGGAGAATAACGAGTGGCAATTAGTGCTGATGATGTGAAAAGACTCCGGGAAAAAACCGGAGCAGGTATTATGGACTGCAAACGCGCGTTGAAGGAATCGAATGGCGATTTCGTCAGAGCGGAGGAAATACTCAAGGAGCTCGGACTTGCGGCAGTGGCCAAACGTTCAGGCCGCGCTGCCAAAGAGGGGCGGGTATTTGCCTATGTGGGTGAGAATTCTGCCGGTCTTATGGAAATAAACTGTGAAACCGATTTTGTTGCGCGCAATGCGGCCTTTATTCGCGCCGGAAATGACCTTGTGAAAACCGCAGTGGAAAACTCCCTTACCATGCAGGATGCGGCATGTACGGATATTATTTCCAAACTGGCAGCGACCCTTAAGGAGAACATTGCCTTAGGCCGACTGGAAACAATAAAAATTGCCGATAATCAGCTGGCCTTTCGGTATATTCATGGCGATTCCGGGAATCCGGGAGTGCTCATTGTTCTGGAATTATCGCCAATGAAGAAGGATGAAGCGGTGCTCACTCTGGGAAAGGAACTTGCCATGCATGCTGCCGCCTTCAATCCGCTGTATATGAATTCTGAAGCTGTCGATGCATCCTACATGAAGGATCAGGAAAAAATCTTCAAGGCTCAGGCAGAGCAGATGGATAAGCCGCCCACTGTTACTGAAGGTATTATCAAAGGAAAGATGAAAAAACATCTCAAAGAAATTTGTTTTACCGAACAGGGTTTTGTAAAAGATGAAAAACGTTCAGTTGCCCAAGTGTTAAAAGATACTTCAAAGGATGTTGGGGTTGAAATTACGCTGACATACTATCGGGTGTTCAGAGTCGGCGAATCACTATCAGAATGTGGAGAATAACGATGGACGGCACCCTGAAATCATGTGAAGAAAGAATGAAGAGAGCTGTTCTGAATTTAGAAGGCGAGTTCAATAATCTCCGTACCGGACGGGCCAGCACCGCAATTTTTGAGAGGGTAAAGGTCAATTATTACGGCAATCCGACTCCGCTGAACCAAGTTGCAAACATTTCCGCTCCTGAAGCTCGCCTAATTGTTATTCAGCCCTGGGATACCAGTCTTATTGGCGAAATTGAGAAGGTTATTCAGAAATCCGAGCTTTCCCTTAATCCGTCCAGCGATGGAAAAATTATCCGCATTTCCATACCTCCGCTTACCGAAGAACGGCGAAAGGAACTTGTTAAGCATGCAAAGCACATTGCCGAACAATCGCGGGTTGCTGTTCGTAACATCCGCCGCGACAGCAACGACGCTCTCAGAAAACTTGATGGTACCAGTGAAGACAGCGTGAAGCGTGCCGAGGAGAAAATTCAGGAGCTTACCGGTGAGTATATAAAAGAAATTGCTCATCTCCTCAATGTCAAGGAAAAGGAGATTCTGGAGGTTTGAAGCAGAATCCTCCGCGGCATATTGGTATTATTATGGATGGCAACGGCCGCTGGGCGCAAAGTCGGGGACTTCCCCGTACGCAGGGGCATCAGGAAGGCTTGGTTGCAGCCAAATCAATTGTTAAGGCAGCCCGCTTTGCAGGTGTTTCATACATCACACTGTATACTTTTTCTACTGAGAACTGGAAAAGAACAAAGGAAGAAGTTGCTTTTCTCATGGGGCTGATAAAAAAAAATCTCCGAAAAGAATACCAATTTTATAAGAGCAATGGTATTCGTGTTGTACATTCCGGCGATATTTCCTCACTTCCGGGAGAAATTCAGAATGAAATATGTCTGGTTGAGGAAGAGACAGCCGGTTTTTCATCGCTCATTGTGAATCTGGCAATAAACTATGGCGGAAGAGATGAGATTCTGCGGGCATGCAGGAAGGCTCTGGAAAGTGGGGTTGCTCTTGATAATGTCGGTGAGCAGGATATCAATAGATATCTGGATCAGCCGATGATTCCTGATCTGGATCTGGTAATCCGTACGGGCGGAGAACAGCGCCTGAGTAATTTTATGCTGTGGCGATCTTCCTATGCGGAACTGTATTTCACTGAAACACTGTGGCCCGATTTTTCTCCCGATGAGTTCAATGGTATACTGGAATGGTTTCTGAGCAGAACACGGCGTTTTGGAGGCGGTAATGAACACTGATAGTGCCAGCAAGGGGCGCATGGGCGATCCGGATGCGCAGCCTCCGACCAGCCACGGACGCAATTTTTTTCAACGAATCATTCTTTTTATTATCTCTGTGCCCGCAATTTTTGTGCTTGTCAGCCTTGCCCCGGAAAAGGGGCACTGGCCACTCAATATCACGCTCATTCTCATTTCCATTCCCTGCGCCTTTGAGGCGAGCAGGCTTTTTGCCATGAACCCCCACAAGACAGCTCACAGGACATTTGGAATTGTTGTCAACAGCATTGCCTATCCGGTGGTTTCATTTTTGTGGGTTCTGAATGTTATTGAAACACGCCTGTTGCTTCCCGCCTATATGGCATTGGTAATGAGTGTCATGTTTGTTCAGGTCTTCAATCAACAGCATACGCTGCATAAAATTTCCCGAAACATCGGCAAGCATCTTGCAATCATAGCCTATCCCAGCCTTTTTATTGCTCATCTCATCATGATCAGTAAAATACCCGGTGCCTCGCAGCTCTATATTGTTCTTCTTCTGGGAGTGATATTAAATGATACTATGGCCTTTCTCTCGGGAAAGCTGTATAAGCGCTATCATACCTATCCGACAGCGTTGAGCCCGAATAAGACCACCGCAGGTTTCATTGTTGGTTTTATATTTAGTCCAATTGGTTTTCTCATTGGATATTATATGTTTCCGGAACTCTTCCCCGGGGGGGTACCCGTTGTTCTGATACTCGGGCTGATGGTTGGCTTTACCACCATCAGCGGCGATCTTATTGAATCGGGCTTGAAGCGTTCAGCCCGGCGCAAGGATTCAGGAGAGGTCATTCTCGGCCGCGGAGGAATGTTGGACAGTCTTGACAGTATTCTCTATTCGGCGCCGATAGTATTTTATGTGTACCAGCTTACGAACGGTATCTGGGTTATCTAGGAAGGGAGAAATACATGGCCATACTATATGGGATTATTGGACTTGGGCTTGTGGTCATTATTCACGAAGCGGGGCATTTTTTTGCGGCGCGCGCCTGCGGGATCGATGTTGAAGTATTTTCAGTCGGCTGGGGCAGGAAACTCATTGGGTTTAAGAAGGGAAACACGGAATACCGAATTTCAATGATTCCCCTTGGCGGCTTCGCAAAAATGAAGGGTGAATCTGCGTATAGAGATGCCATTAGCGAGGGGCACACGCGCATTCAGCCTGAGCCCCATTCTTTTTTCAGCGCAACACCTCTGCAGAGAATTTTTGTGGCGGCAGCCGGCCCGGGAATGAATCTCCTTTTTGCGGTGATATGCTTTTCAATCATTAATCTTGTTGGATATGAATATGCGAGCTTCCCAAATAAAATTATTCTCAGCGATGATTTTCCTCAATACTATACCCTGCCGACTGATGAACCGGATGCACAGGCACAGGCGGATGCGCAGGCGCAGGCGGATGCGCAGCCTCCGACCAGCCCCGGACGCATGGGCGAGCAGGAGGCGCAGCCTCCGACCAGCCCCAGCCCTGCTGCGCGGGCGGGTCTTCGCAGCGGGGATCATATCATTGCAGTGAACGGCATTGAAATTGAGAATTTCAACAGGCTCCAGCAGGAAATTTCTCCCCGAGCCCTCGAAGAAGTTACCCTGAGTATTGACCGCGGCGGAACGCTGATGCAAACTACCGCATCACTCACACTCGATAATGAGAGCGGTTCAGGTATTCTTGGAGTCTTCCCCTATATTGAGCCAATCATTTCCCAACCCCAGGAGGCGCAGCCCGATGAAACCGCTTCCTTCAGTCTTCAGTCGGGCGACAAAATTGTTATGATCAACGGACAGAATGTGAATCATATCTACGACATACAGATGGTTCTGGACAGTATTCCCCTTAGCAGAGAACAGTCATTTGTTCAGTTGAATATAGAACGGAATGGTTCACAGCGCACTATTCAGCATCCCCTCCTGTATGAAGAGGGAGAATTTTCACTGGGTTATTATTTTCAGCAGGATACATACAAAAAACAGTCGGAGGGCCTTCTGAAAGCCATTTCCAGGGGATGGAAGGAAACAATTTCGGTACTTACGACAACCGTTAAGGGAATCGGTCTCCTTTTCAGAGGACTTGACGCTAATGCCGCATTATCGGGTCCCCTTCGTATTACCGTCCTTGTCGGAGAGGTTACCGCCCAGAGCTTACAAAGCGGAATTGCCGAGGGTCTGCGCGCCTTTTTTTATCTTCTCAGCCTTATTAGTGTTGCGCTTGCGTTTGGAAATCTCCTGCCCATACCCATTCTTGACGGCGGACAAATTCTCATATCACTTGTTGAATTATGTAAACGATCACCCGTATCTCCGAAAATGTTTCTCCGTTATCAAACTGTCGGAGTTATCATCATCATCGGACTCATTGCGTTTGTATTGTTTAATGACCTGCTGTTCATTTTAGGCAGGGCATGAAGCAGGGCATGAAGATGCGCGGTGAAGGGTTCATCAGGATCATACGATTTTCTCCCATTGTTCTCCTGTTGATTTTGATTTTTGCGCAACATTACATTACTGCTTCTCCTGAGGGTTTTCTCCTTACGAATCAGACTCACGATGGCATTGTTACTGCCATTGCAATAGATGCTCAGGGGCAGACAGGATTTTCCGGCGATAGTCGGGGGGTGATCCGTGTGTGGGACTCCAATACACGGACAATCATTCAGCTTCTCCGCATTGGTACGGATCCCATTGTCAAACTTGCGGCGCATCCTGAAAAAACCGAAATTGCGGTAGTTGTGGAACAGGATGCCGGTTCATACCGCCTGTCGATATGGGATTGGAAAAGCAGAAGTATTCGATCCACCCACAATATAGATAATTTTCCTTCATTTATGACCTACAGTCCGCAGGGGAATTTTCTTGCCCTTTCCTTTCCGCAGCGGCCTTCGCTGTACTTTTATGATACCGAACAATCTCTGAAAATACCCTGGCTTGAAGAGGGCTTCGGCATTGTTACCTCATTTGTTATATCCAATAGCGAAATCCGATTAATGGCCTACAATGCCGCTGAGGGAAGCATCAAGTATGTTGAGCTTGAGACCGCTGTCCTCGCGCATGAGGTTCAGACAGAAAGAGGATTTAATCATCTTACTCTGCTCAAAAATCGACGCTATGCGCTCGGATATAAAAACCGGGAACTATATCTTATTGATCTATTAAACGGCGCCATCCTCGCACGCAGGGCGAGCGGTGAAATTGGGGCTATTCTCCCCTTCAATAGTGATAAAAACCAATTCTATGTCGTTGAACAGAGAGATCGGGAGCATCAGCTCAGAATAGTCAACGTGAACATCGACAATGTTTTTTCCATAACAATACAAACGAGAACTGCTGTTACTATCAGGGGAATAGATATCTCCTACGCGGCGAGCGGAGGAAGAATTTTTCTTACCCGTAACAGGCATGAAACAGCGCTGCTTGAAAACAACAAAAATCATATTCTCAGCGTGGTTGAAACTCAGAAGATTCAGAATATTCTCATTCAGGATGAATGGCTGTACCTGCAGACCGCTGCGGGAATGAGCCGAATTCTGCTTGCGCTGCTGCAGGATCCTGTTCAGCAGAATATATACATTGCGCCGGAGGAGGGCGAAGTTGTAGAGGAGATGAAACTGCCGTTTTCAAACCCCGCAGGCATTACCGGACTCGGTAACGGAAAATTTATTACCTGGCCGCGCAACGAAATTGGGCATATCTATATATATGATGATGTGCAGGCAGAGTTCAGGCAAATTCCCATTCCCCTACGCGCCCCAATAAAGCATGCGCATTCCGGCAACAGATATATCAGTATCCTCGATTATTCTGACGGCCTGTATCTTTTGGATAGGCTCACATATGAGCAGGTATTGATCTATGAAAACCTGGGAATGAACGATGTCATTGAACTCTCGGATGGACATATTGTTATTGGAAAAAATAAGACAAATTTTCTTAATACCAGCCTCATTGAGGTTGATACGGTCACTGCCGAAACGAGCATCCGTCACGGCGATGATGATGTTGTTCTTGCTCTGGAACCATACCCGCGGGGCTTTTTTACACTTGGGATCGAAAATTTGCAGGAATCTTTTACAACAATTCGGCAATTCAGTGAGAACAATGCAGGGGAAGGGGAACCGCTGGAACCTCCGGAACCGCCGCGTCTGATCATGCGCTTTGCGGCCGACAGCGAGGGGAACGATTTCCATTTTATTCCAGAAACCGAAACTCTGGTAGTCAGTAATGGGCTTTCAGGATTACGAATGTATCGGAACAGGAGCCTAGAAACCCTGAAAGCCGATAATGATTTTCCCCTGAAAATATACGGAAACAAACAGTTCATCATTACCGTAAATATCGATGGAAGTACTGCGGTATGGGATCTCAGTACAAAACAATTAAAATACCGGCACATTATCCTATCGGATAATACTATTGTGCAATTATTTTCCAATTATTCGTACATTTCTCTGAATGCCGATTCTCCCAGCGATGATGGTACTGGGAGCGGTGGGAATGCTGTGAGCGGCGTGAGTGCCGGGAGTGGGAATGGAAATTCTCGGGAGATCAATTTTTCCCGCATTCTCAGTATACCGACCGGAGCGGATACCGGACGCTCGGGCGAGCAGGAGGCGGAGTCTCCGCCCAGCCCCGGGGGCGCGGGCGATCCTGTGTTTAACGTTCCAGTGCAACAAACTCTGCGTAGGGCGGGAGAAAATTGATATCGATCTTTCCGACCGGACCATTCCGGTTTTTCGCAACAATGAGTTGGGTTTCAACTGCGCTGACTTCATTATCTTGGCTTCTGTCGCGGTGGAGGAAGATAACCACATCGGCATCCTGTTCAATGGCGCCCGATTCCCTGATACTTGCCAGATGAGGTTCCTTACCCTCTGTATCCCGGCTTACCTGACTGAGCGCAACTATCGGAATGTTGAGTTCGCGCGCGAGGGCTTTCAGATTTCTGCTCACTTCTGCGACCTGAAGATGACGGTCGCGTCCGTCATTTTCAGGAGTAATAATGGAAAGATAATCAATAAAAATTATTTCCACATTGTGGAGCGCCTTCATGCGCCGCGATTGCGCCTTGAGATCCAGAAGACGCATGTTGGGAGTATCGGAGATAAAAAGAGGAGCCTCATATATCCTGCCGGCAACATCCATGAGGGCATGAAAGTCCGATTGCCGTATTTTTCCCTTGCGCAGCAGGTTGCTGGGGATGTGCGTTTCGAGGGAGATGAGTCGGAGCATGAGCTGCATGTCGGCCATCTCAAGGCTGAAAAATCCTGCAGTTTGCTTGTCTTTTCGCAGACAGATGTTACGGATCATGGAAAGCGCGAGGGCAGTTTTTCCAATTGATGGGCGGGCTCCAATGATAATGAACTCCGATTTTTGAAATCCGTCAGTCATGTTGTCGAGTTCAGTAAAGCCGCTTGCTACCCCGGTATGCTGCCACGGATTATTGTAATGATCTTCAATTGTTGCAATAGCCCGGGAAATAGTCTCCCTGACCTGTCGGAAATTTCCCGCAAATTGCGTATTTGTAACATCAAAAATCTTCTGTTCGGACCTGTCGAGAATCTGCTCAATGTTACCCGATGTGTCATAGGCATCATCACTAATATCTACCGCCAAGCGCAGGAGAGTTCTTCTCATGCTATTTTCCCAGACAATACCGACATAATACTGAACATTACTGCTGGTCGGTACTGTTGAGGTAAGCGTGGAAATATACGAGGCGCCTCCAATCTCATTGAGAAGATTTTGAGATTGAAGTTCGTCCGTCAGGGTAATAATGTCAACAGCTTCACCCTTACTGAAAAGATTCAGTATGGCGGTATATATTTTCTGATGCGCCTGACGGTAGAAGTCCTCGGATCGTAAACGGACATGTACTTCGTCCATTACGGTATCCTTCGGATTCAGTAAAATTGCTCCGAGACATGCCTGTTCCGCTTCAATGTTATGGGGAGGCACCCGCCCGGGTGAGGAACTGGGCACGTTGTGTTATTCTCCTTCCTTCAGGACGCTCACTGCGAGAATAGCTTCTTCATCATTATACAGATGAATGGTGATATTATAGTTTCCAAGATATTTCAGCGTATGCCCCGGAATATCAATTTTTTTCCGTTCAACAGTAATGTCTCTGGCTTCGAGGGCATCAATAATCATGTGCGCAGTTACGGCTCCGAAGAGTTTACCCTTATCTCCCGCGGGCATACGAAATTCAAGGGGAGTATCGGCAATACGCTCTTTTACCGAAAGTGCCTGTCGGCGCTTTTCTTCCTTATTCTTTGCGATGAGATTTTTTCTGCTTTCGAAAAAAGACAGATTTGCCTTATTGTACATGGAGACCAGTTTCTTCGGCAGGAGATAGTTACGCGCATAGCCTGCGGATACTTCAAGAATATCCCCCTCCTCACCAAGCTCTGCAATATCAGTGTTCAGGATCACTTTCATATTTTTTCCTCGTGTGTATTTTTATTCAATTGTGGAATCCAGATTGATGCAATACCTAAAATAACTAGCCCTAGGATAAAGATTGCATTTACTCCGGGCACCAAAATAGCCAATATCAGCAATGCTGGTATAAAGGGTTTTTTCCCCAATAAACCGGCCAGAATACCAAAACCTTTAAGGAAGTATAGCAGGGCAGCAAAAAGAAAACAATTCCACCCAATGTAGGAAAGGGGAATAATGGTAAGAATTTCTCCTGCCATGAGTACTATTGCAGATACAATAAATACCCATATGAACCATTCTGGAAAGTTGAGGCGAATCCGCAGTAATGATGATACACCGCTGCCCAATGCTCGTCCAAGTCCGTATCCGAGAATGAGAGACAGGGTTGAGCTGAGTACGATTGCGCGCAGGGCCAGATCGAATATGAAGTTGATCTGCTGTTCAAGACCCTGACGCGGTACGATTGCTGCAAAAAGTTCTTCAATTTCTGGACTTCCTTCCAGCGCGGAGATGATGCCTGTGATCAGCGTATCCCGTCCAGTAATGCCTAATACCAGTATCGTGCCAAGGGTACAGAAAAGAGATGCAATGATAAGCCTCTTCCACCCTTCGTTGAACTGAAGCATATTAAGCGCAGCAAGTCCCGCAAGCAGCCCGAGGGGAATGAGTATCTCCTGTCCAATACCCCGAAAAACGGAAAGAAGCAGGCCAGTGCACAGGGAAATGACAGAACTCAGCAGAAATTCCTGTCGTCCATACTTCGACCATGTGAATTGAAGAGGCGCAAGGTAGAAAATACTCAGTGAGTACATGAACAATCCGCTGAAAACTCCGGCAATTACGGTGGGAATACATATGCGGGGGGGTGGAATCTCAATTTTCATAATCTCAGCCCATTGGCAGGAGGCCAAGGTAACGTGCCCGCTTTATTTCTCTTACCAGAAGGCGCTGATTCTTTGCTGAGGTTCCGGTATTTCTCCGGGCAAGGATGCGTCCCTTTTCGGTAACGAATCGGCGGAGTATATCCGGCTGTTTATAGTTGATAGTAAGGTTCTGTGTTTTGATCCTATCGACTTTTTTCTTGAAAAAAAGCTTTCCGGTTCTGCGCTTCATTGGTCGGCGCATGTCACGGTCGTTGTTTTCGACGCTGGTAGTGTCTCTGTTGGCCGGGGATTTGCCTTTGTCGGGCGGAGTAGTGTCAGCCTTTTCCTGCTTGGGTGCTTCCTGCTTGGGCGCTTCCTGTTTAGGTGCTTCCTGTTTAGGTGCTTCCTGCTTGGGCGCTTCCTGCTTGGGCGCTTCCTGCTTTGGCGCTTCTTGCTGAGGCGTTTCCTGCTTGGGCGCTTCCTGCTTGGGTGCTTCCTGCTTGGGCGCTTCTTGCTTGGGCGCTTCCTGCTGAGGCGCTTCTTGCTTGGGTGCTTCCTGCTTCGGTGTTTCTTGCTTTGGCGTTTCCTGCTTGGGTGCTTCCTGCTTGGGCGCTTCCTGCTTGGGCGCTTCTTGCTGAGGCGTTTCCTGCTTGGGCGCTTCCCGCTTCTTAGGTACTACCTTCTTCTTTGGTGTTTCTTGCTTGGGCGTTTCCTGCTGAGGCGTTTCTTGCTTTGGCGCTTCTTGCTTGGGCGCTTCCCGCTTGGGTGTTTCTTGCTTGGGCGCTTCCCGCTTTGGCGTTTCCTGCTTCGGTGTTTCTGGCTTTGGCGCTTCTTGCTTCGGTGTTTCTGGCTTTGGCGCTTCTTGCTTCGGTGCTTCCTGTTTAGGTGCTTCCTGCTTGGGTGTTTCTTGCTTGGGCGCTTCCTGTTTAGGTGCTTCCTGCTTGGGCGTTTCTGGCTTAGGCGCTTCCCGCTTCTTAGGTACTACCTTCTTCTTTGGTGTTTCTGGCTTTGGCGTTTCCTGCTTGGGCGCTTCTTGCTTGGGCGCTTCCTGTTTAGGTGCTTCCTGCTTGGGCGCTTCCTGTTTGGGTGCTTCCTGCTTGGGCGGAGTGCTGTCTTTGTCGGGCGGAGTAGTGTCAGCCTTTTCCTGCTTGGGTGCTTCCTGCTGAGGCGCTTCTTGCTTTGGTGTTTCTTGCTTGGGTGCTTCCTGCTGAGGCGCTTCCTGTTTAGGTACTACCTTCTTCTTTGGTGCTTCTTGCTTGGGCGTTTCCTGCTTGGGTGCTTCTTGCTGAGGCGTTTCCTGCTTGGGTACTACCTTCTTCTTTGGTGTTTCTTGCTTGGGCGCTTCCCGCTTGGGCGCTTCCCGCTTGGGTGTTTCTGGCTTAGGCGCTTCCTGTTTAGGTGCTTCCTGCTGAGGCGCCTCCTGTTTAGGTGCTTCCTGCTTGGGCGCTTCTTGCTTGGGCGCTTCCTGTTTAGGTGCTTCCTGCTTGGGCGCTTCCTGCTTTGGCGCTTCTTGCTGAGGCGCTTCCTGCTTGGGCGCTTCCCGCTTCTTAGGTACTACCTTCTTCTTTGGTGCTTCCTGCTTGGGCGCTTCCTGCTTGGGTGCTTCCCGCTTGGGCGTTTCCTGCTGAGGCGTTTCCTGCTTTGGCGCTTCCTGCTTGGGCGTTTCCTGCTTGGGCGCTTCTTGCTTGGGCGCTTCCTGTTTAGGTGCTTCCTGCTTGGGCGCTTCCTGCTTTGGCGCTTCTTGCTGAGGCGCTTCCTGCTTGGGCGTTTCCTGCTTGGGCGTTTCCCGCTTGGGCGTTTCCTGCTGAGGCGTTTCCTGCTTGGGTGTTTCTGGCTTTGGCGTTTCCTGCTTAGGTATGTCTGGTTTTTCGTTCATATGATCCTCCATTAAAAGGGAATATCGTCATCAAAACTGCTGTCAAATGATTCTGGTGATTCTGGCGCAGCAGTACTTCCATTGCCGGTATTGGCATTTGTTTGTTGATGTGCGCGTTGATCGTTTCGTTGATCGTTTCGAGAAGAACCGCCGATGAGTTGAATATCGTTTACAAAAATTTCAACCCTGCTGCGGTTCTGTGATGTCTGCTTATCCTGCCAGCGATTCTGCTGAAGCGTTCCCTGAAGTGCAACCTGCTTTCCTTTCAGCAGATAACGCTGAAGAGCGTCGGCTCTGCGCCCCAGCATAACGGCATCGAAGAAATGGCTTTCTTCAACCCATTGGTCGCCGTCTTTTCTGCTTTGCGTATTCGCAATGGAAAAACGGACAATTGCGGTTCCTGATGCGCTGTATTTTGCTTCCGAATCGCGGGTAAGGCGGCCGATAATTAATACGGAATTAATGTCTGTTACCATAAGTTTCTCCTTTATTCGTTGCAGCGGATTACAAGAATGCGGATTAAATTCTCAATGAGAGCGACATTCTTTTCAATTTGATGAGCCTTGTCAGGCTCCATGGTAAATTTGAATACAAGATAGTGTGCATCAAGCTGATTTTTTATGGGATAGGACAGCATCCGAACACCCATGTCATGTTCCGAGATTGATTCTGCCCCCAGTTCTGTAATGTGGGAAAGAATCTCTTTTTTGCCGCTGGTGAACAGATCTTCTTCAGACCTGAATACACAGGCTGCTTCATAGGTTCGCATGTTTCCTCCTTGCGGACCAATCGGCGAAGCTTCAGACCTCACCGAAATTGACTATCCTGTATCCATCCTCTTTTCAGGTCAGGAACAGCCAGAATAGTAAAGAGACAGGAATATCATCCTGCAATATATATCGTGTATTGAATGATTATTACACAATAAGAATCATCCTACTACAGAAAAAATAGTGTGTCAATTCATTGTCAAGTTATTTTTGGGAAATAAACACGGATGGAAACAGTGAACAGCAGTATCACATATTCTCAGTATCATCGCAAGTCTCGGAAGTATCAGGCTGCGGCTGCGATGTATGATTGGCGATTTAATATCATTAATTACAATTGCCTGATCTATTTTTTCTTTCACAATTATACCTTATCATCACTCATTTCAGTGCATTGATAATTTCCACCACCTGCTTTACTTTCTGCCCAGACCCCTGCCTGCTTATAAGCAGGGCATCTTCTGTTTCTACAACGATTAGGTCGTCTATGTCAATAAGCGCGATCTGTTTTTTCGGATGCTGTTGAGTAATGACCATGTTTCGCTGCGCATCAATGTGGATCGGCGTGGCGGTATGGGGTGTATTGGGCGGCTGCGGAGCCGAAGCCTGCGGAGCTGAAACAAACAGGTTATCCCCGGATGTCCGCGTAAGGGCATTTTCATTTCCGCTTTCGGGGCTGCGGTAGTACTCGTACAGGGAATCTAGGCTGCCGAGGTCGCTCCAGCCGAAACTGCAGGGCAGTACGGTAATGCGGTTACTGTGCTCCATGACTGCGTAGTCGATGGAGACCGATGGAATTGCCTCCATGAGCTCAGTCTGCGGCTGCCAGAATTGACGCCCGGGCTGGCTGTTGGGCGAGGCGGCGGGCGGCGGAGCGAATGCAGTGCCGGCACTATCTGCCTGAACAGCGCGGGCGCAGGCATCATGAACTTCGGGGGCATGAAGGCTCAGTTCTTCCAGCAGAACGCCTGCTTTGAAGCAGAACATGCCGCTGTTCCAGTAATAGTTGCCGGCCCGCAGGTACTCGGCGGCAGTTGCCTCATTGGGTTTTTCACGGAATGACCTGACCGCATAGGAGTTCTGCGGGGAGCTGACCGCGGTATCCGCTTCAATGTAGCCGTAGCCTGTTTCCGGGCGGGTCGGAGTAATTCCGAAGGTTACGATACGTCCGGCTCCTGCTATATCGATGGCGCAGGTAAGCGTTTCGCAGTAGGCTTTCACCCGAGTAATTATATGATCCGAGGGAAGCACAATGAATATATCGTGCGGATCGGCGAGCATGGCTGCAAGCGCAATGGCAGGAGCAGTGTTTCGGGCAATCGGCTCAATGATGGAGAAATACTCGTCAATGCCCAGCCTCTGCAGCTGCTCACATGCCAGAGTAGTCTGCTGACTGTTTGCGGCGATCATGAGCTGCGATGTTAGCATGCGGTTCCTTTCCACCGTGCGTTCGAAGAGCGTCTGCCCGGGCAGAATGGGGGCAAACTGCTTCGGCAGCTCAGGCCGGGAAAGCGGCCAGAGGCGGGTGCCCATGCCGCCGCAGAGTATGAGCGTGATAACTTTACCGATCATCCTTCAGAAACCGTATTTCCTTCAGGAATAAGGTCGGCAATTGTGCGGCGTATTCCCTCCGCCAAGCTCACCTCCGGCGTAAAATGCAGTTCTTTTCGCTTCTCTGAAGCAACCTGAGTGTTTGCGCAGAATTTTTTTATGCGGATGGCGCTGATGGCAAATTTCTTTGATGTAATGCCTGCGATAACATCGCAGAGCATACCACCCATATATACCAGCCAGTACGGCATTCTCAGAAAACCGGAAGAGATGCCCATCTCCCTCCTCACCAGAGTAACAAATTCATTCATATCCATATCCGGCTGATCGGCATAATTATATAGATGGATTCCCGCGGGCAACGCGAAATTGGAGGCGGGCTGCGCTGAATGAGCGCAGTGCTCCAGAAAGGAAGCAATGTTTTCAACATAACTCATAGATTTTCTGTTTCTGCCATTACCCACCATAATAAAAAAACCGGAAATTATTTGTCTGAGCAGATTATACACATTACCCCTGTTGCCTTCACCGAATACCACTGAGGGCCGTACGATAATGAGCCTGCGAGTCTGCGGTTTTTCTTTCTGCCAGTTACTGTATATCTGTTCGGCCTGCAGCTTTGTTCGTCCGTATTCATTGAATGGTTCCGGTGTATCGTTCTCACTGGTACAGCTCCCCGAGAGGCTGTACACAGCAACCGAAGATGTAAACACTATGGTCTGTATATCATGTCGGCGCGCTGCCTCACAGACATTGCGCGCGCCGTCAACATTTACCTCCGTATAAAGACTCACGGGGGTAACATTATCTTTGTGCTCGGCCGCAAGATTAACAATAACCGAAGTTCCCGCAAGCGCAGACGAAAGTTCATCGGCACTTCTGACATCCGCAGAGATCACTTCATAGCCCCGAGCGGATTGTTGAATATCAATAATACGGAATTGTTTTTTATGTTCTGTTAAACGCTTTGCCAGACGGGAGCCAATGAATCCCGACCCGCCGATAACTGCAATCATAACTGCCTCTGTATGTCTCTTCTCATATCCCTTTACTATAGCACACAACATATAAGTAGTCAGCCCAGGAGGCGCAGCCTCCGCCATCAATCATCATCACTACCGCCGCCCAACTCCAACTGAGGCACCGACTGAACGGCATTCCCTGCAATGCCCTTATTCAGAACAAGTAGGTGCCGAGCTTCGCGCAGAAAGGGTACTTCAAGGGGGAGGAGCTGGTGCCCCTGTGGGAGCGGGCCGCCGAAATTTTCAAGAATTGTATTTTTGCGCCCTGTGTATGCGGCTATCCAGCCGCCGGAGTTCAGCAGGCGCATCTGTAGCCGACATTGTTCGGGGGTGAAGGGGCGGAAGGCGCGGGATGTTACTACATCGAAGCGCCGTTCGGCGAGGTCTTCAGCGCGCTGTTCATGTATGTGTACCATGTTTTTCAGTCCGAGGATTGGGATGATGTTATGCAGGAATGCGCATCGCCTACGCTGCTTTTCAATGAGGTGCATGCGAAATTCCGCGCGGGTGCCGACTTCTGGGGGGGCGCCGGCTTTCGCGCTGTCGCGAAATTCTGGGGAGGCGCCGGCTTCTGTGGAGGCGCCGGCTTCCATATGGTCGCGGAATGTCAGCGCGAGTACAATGCCCGGGAGACCTGCCCCGCTCCCTAAGTCGGCAACGGAAATCTTCCTGCGGATATTCAGAAGATCGCCGAACCAGAAAAAGGCTGCTGCTGAATCGAGAATGTGCCTGACCACAAGCTCTCTTTCCGTGGCTTTTACAAGTCCGGCGCGGGAATTCCAGAGCAGAATTTCATCAATGTAACGTTTGAGAGATATGAACAGCGAGTCCGAGTATAGAGCGAGTTGGCGAAGTCCATGTGCGAGCAGGCGCTCATTGTTCTGAGTCATGCTGATGTTCCGCCTAATGCGCTTCCCGCTGCGTTGCGCGGGCGCGGGGAAGCCGGCGGGCGCGGGGAAGTCGGTTTATATTTCAAGTGTAGTGGTATTGAGCATGGATTCGCTCAGTTTTTTCTGAGATGGGCTCTGATCGGCGCGGCGGGCTGCTGCAACCATAAGAATGGCAAGGTCGGAGCTGCGGACGCCGCTGATGCGCCCCGCCTGCCCTATTGAAAGGGGGCGAATGTTCTTGAATTTTTCACGGGCCTCATTGGACAAGCCCCGTACTCCATCATAATTGAAGCTCTGAGGAATTTTCATATTCTCCATCTTGGTAAAGCGGAGAATCTGTTCTTCCTGCCGAGCGACATAGCCTTCGTATTTTATATCAATTTCAACTTGGCGGAGCCATTCAAGGGGATGGTCACTGAGGAGATCAGGATCAATCTGCATAAGATTTTCAATGGATACGGTCGGATTTTTCAATATCTGCATAAATGTTTTTCCCGGAAGCCGAGCGGAATTGCCGGTGGGCGGTCTGGCAGAATGGCGCGGGGTGGAAATGCTCATGGCCGACTGCGCTCTGTCGAGTTCATGCGCCGAGAGGCGGCGGTGGGCGAGGAGTTCCTTAATTGCCGCTATGCCCTGTTGCTTGTCTCTGAATTGTTGCCAGGCGGCAGCGCTGTGCAATCCGATATCCCGCCCGCGGGCGTACAGGCGCATGTCTGAGGAATCGTGGCGGAGGCTGATGCGATGTTCCGCGCGTGAAGTGAACATTCGGTAGGGTTCCTTTGTGCCAAGGGTTACCAAATCGTCTATGAGTACGCCGATGTAGGCCTCTGCCCGTGAGAGGATGAGAGGGTCGCGTCCTCTCAGGCTCAAGGCGGCGTTAATACCTGCCATAAGCCCCTGGGCGGCGGCTTCTTCATATCCGCTTGTTCCGTTTGTCTGCCCGGCAATGTACAGGCCCCGGCAGAGTTTTGCCTCAAGACTGGGATACAGCTGGCTCGGATCAATATGGTCGTATTCAACTGCATAGCCCGGGCGCATGATGACGGCATGCTCCAGTCCGGGGATGCTGTGAATAAAATGTTCCTGAACATCCTCCGGGAGCGATGTGGAAATACCGTTCAGGTACATCTCCTTTGTTTCAAGTCCTTCCGGTTCTACAAAAATCTGATGACGTTCCCGCTGGGGAAATTTTACGACCTTATCTTCTATGGACGGACAGTAACGCGGGCCGACTCCTTCTATGGCGCCGGAAAAAAGGGGCGAGCGGTGCATGTTTTCGTTAATGATTCGATGTGTTTCAGGAGTTGTGAAGGTGATGTAACAGGGCTCATTCGGGCGGTTGGGCCGTTCACGGGTGAAGGAGAAGGGGAGCATTTCATCGTCTCCAAACTGCGGCTGCATTTTGCCAAGGTCGAGGCTGTCGCGGTGAACCCGGGCGGGGGTGCCGGTTTTCATGCGGCCCATGCGGAAGCCGAGCCCGCAGAGGGTGCTTTCCAGACCCCGTGCGGCAGGTTCGCCAATGCGCCCCGCGCTCGCGCTGAACTCCCCAATGTGAATTTTACCGTTCAGGAAGGTTCCTGTTGTAAGTACGACCCGGGATGCGCTCATGCGCCGGCCCCGTTCGGTTATAACTCCGCGGATCGCGCTCCCATCAACATCCTGCTTGCTCCCGCCCGCATTCTGTCCATCAGCATCCTGCTTGCTCCCGCCCGCATTCTGTCCATCAGCATTCTGTCCGTCTGAATCCAGCAGAAAGTCGATGACCGTATCCTGAAAAAGCTGAAGATTTTTCTCGTTTTCCAGCGTTTTTTTCGCTTCTATCTGGTAGCGCATTTTGTCGGCCTGCGCCCGCGGCGCCTGCACCGAAGGTCCCTTGCGCCGGTTGAGCACCCGATACTGAATCATGGTCTTGTCGATGAGCCTGCCCATTTCTCCGCCAAGAGCATCAATTTCCCTGACCATATTGCCCTTCGCGAGTCCGCCAACGGCAGGGTTGCACGATAATTTTCCAATGCAGTCGAGGTTCATGGTAATGAGAAGGGTGCGGAAGCCCAGCCGTGCCGAAGCAAGCGAGGCTTCAATGCCCGCGTGACCGCCGCCGACAACAATAATGTCAAAATCAGTATTCATCTTCATAGCATCGTATTCGCCTTCGCCTTCACATTGCTACTGCGCTTTTTTCGGCGGCCCTTCCTGCCAATCCAACCCTTGAGTCTGAAAAATAATCCCAGACCGGCGGCAATGGCGAGCATAACAAACAATACAAGCGGATATACCCAGGGAATACTCAGCTCAGGCATGTTTTGAAAATTCATTCCATACACACCGGATATGAATGTCAGTGGTATAAAAATAGTAGAGATAATCGCGAGCACCTTCATAATCTCATTCATTCTGTTACCCTGAAGAGCGGCATAAAGCCCAAGCTGATCACTGAGCATTTCACGGTAGCTGTCTACGGCATCGCGTACCTGCCGAATCTGATCCCGCAAATCCTGATAAAACGGATAACTCGCCTCCTGAATAATGCGATGATCCGACTTCAGAATCTGCTCAATAATTCCGATGACAGGGCGGGTAAAACGGCGAACCTCGGCAAAATCGCGCTTAAGCTTTCGTACAAAACGAATAATGTATTCATCGTGGTAACGGAATATTTCATCTTCAAATATTTCCACCTGCTCCCCCAGCGTTTCAATTGTAAGAACATAGTGGTCAATGGCGGCATCCAACATGGAGAACACAAGGTAATCTGTCCCCATTTGCCGCGCGCGTCCCAAATTATCCCTGAGCCTCCGCCGAATCTGATCGAACACATCGCCCTGAACTTCCTGAATGGTTATGACACATTGCCGGGTAATAATAATGTTGAGCTGCTCCGCGACAATAAGATCGCCATCGAGCGAAAGCATCTTAACAATCATATAGCTGTATTCAGGATGATCCTCATACTTGGGAGCGTGCGCATCGTTGGCAATATCTTCAATGGTGAGCGGATGAATTCCATAGTACGATGCAATACTTTCCAACGCAGTTCTGTTATTCCCGACAATATTGACCCAGTGCAGACACTTCGGATTCAGATTCCACTCTTCCGGCCGGTACGATGCAAGCACCCGCTCCGCGCAGTAATTTTTCGTCCACTCAATACAATTCAGTACCGACACCTGATTCCCCGCAGTCTCCGGTAGAGACCCGGGAATAGAATCAATATCAATTTGTTTTGTGCTGATATACTTTGCCATAAGTCCTCACCAGCCCGCCTCAGAGCGGAGCGTCCGCGGATGTTCCAGCCGCAATCGTTTTCCGGTATTCTATAGCAAAGTTTTGCATTGATATCCGCCTAAGCTGCGGGCATTCGCCGGAGAGGGCGTTCAGGGCTTCGGGGTCGGCAAGCACCGTCCGGTGAGCGCCCGGAAGGGCGCGGACAAGTCGTTCGGCAGCCTGCTGAATGTCGGTTCCGGTGCTTTCAATGAGCCAGCGGCGGCGCTGGCGGCGCAGATCATCGCTTATGCCGCAGGAGAAGCGCCGAAAACTGAGGTCTCCCTTTTCCGCAGGGGAAAGGGGGTGGAGTTCCCTCCCCGCGAGATAAATTTTTGCGAGATCAAGATCCGCTTGGTTAAGAGGAGCGGATGCGAGTATGTTCAGGCTATCGGCACAGGCAGCCCAGCTCCGGCTGATCGCAGGATCACGGTAGGTAGCAAAGCTGAATGTAGCATTGAGGGGATCTGAGTTGCAGAATGCGCCGTAGGCGCCGCCTTCCGCGCGGATTTTATCGTGGAAAATTCCGGTGCGCAGAATGTGGCTGAGAATTTGTTCGTGAACCTGTTCCCGTTCGTTCATACCAGATGCGGGGATGGCGAGGGCAGTAAAATTGACCTTGGAGGTATATTCTATGCCTTCGGCGCCCTCCTTTGTAGGGGTATCTGTTCTGCGCTGCATGTGGTTGTGGTCCTGAATGAGCAGGGGCCGGGTAATGTCCGACAGCGGAGTGAGAGATTTCTGAAAAGGCGCATCGTTAACATTCCCGGTAGTCTTTCTGTCAGCCCTTCTATCAGTTTTTTTGGCAGTTTTCAGCGCATTCAGGAACTTTGCGAGCTGCGTCCGCAGGCGCGGAGCCTGTTGTTCTTCGCAGACAATACTGAGATTAAGCGATTCAGGGCTCCATATCATGCGCATGAGGGCAGAAAGCGCAGCGGGAGAGAGAAAAATATTCCCATTTTTGCGCGCGCCGCCGCCTTCATCAGCATTCTCTTTCAGGGAATGAGCATACTGGTGAAGAGTTTCAATAAAGCGGGACTGAATAACCCCCCACCACAGGTCATCACTGAAAGCCGAAGAGGAAAATCCGCGCCGCGCCCGTATGTCGGCGTAGTTGCTGCCGTGGGGTATTATGTCTGCGCGGAAATCGTTACGATATTCCCGGTATATCTCCCGAATATAATGCTGATCGGAAAAATCGGCAGATACCAGAATTTCCTGCAACAGAGCGAGCCCATCTCCGCTCATATCATCCAGAGTTTTGAGGCGGATGCAGATAAATTGCCGCTGCCCGGCGCGGTCTGAGCGTCCGGTACTCAGGCCGGTTTGTCCGGTACTCAGGCCGGTCTGCCCTGCGGCGCGCCCGGTGCTGCTAAGGTCTGTGTGGTGAACAGGACTGAGTGAGAAGCCGCCCGTTTTCAGTCCCCATTCGGTGGACATGTGAGAATACGATTTTGTTTTTGTACCGAGCTGCGGGAGGAGGTGGGCGAGGAAGGGAATAAATATCTGCAATTCTTTTTCCATGTCTGTGATGTCGAAATACACATTAATGTAGCTTACGCTGTTGGTAAAGATTTTATGGATATGAAGCGGGCATCCCTGTACATCGCCTTCCTCTCGGGGAATGGTTCGGATATCCCGCGGAATGTCATCCACCGTAAGAACAGGAAATTGTGCGATATCTTCAGGCCGGTCTTCCTGCTGCTGGAACTTCTGAAACATTTCGCTTGTCTGCCTGAGAATATCAGGAGCATGAGCGCCGAGCGATTGAACCTTACGGGATACGAGCTCGCGTTCAGCCTGTTCCTCGCGGGCGCTCAGTTGGGGGTCGGGACTGACCGTGAGGCGGCTGCGGTGCGGATTGCTCAGGATAGCGCGGATTAATTCTCTGAAAAAATCCTGATCGCCGATGTTTTTCAGGTTTTCAAGATGCGCGGTGAACTGCATGGCCAGTCCTGGTGTTTCGCCATGCAGCCAGCGTTTGAGGGTTCGTAAGAGAAGACGGAGCCCAAAGGGCGCGCCGCCCTTTATTTCCCTGTTATGAAATTCAAAACGCAGAAATGAGGCCCGAATGAGATCGGGATCAAGCCCTTCGCTAACTACCCGCTCCAGCCCTGAAATAATGAGCTTTTCCACTGCTGCAGCATGTTCTGCCTGTGTTCCCCGAATTCCAATGGTGAAGACGGGTTGGCGGAAATCGCTTTCAAAACCGGTACTATCGCTCATGTCCTCCCCGAGTTCCGATTCAAGAATGAGTTTCTGAATGGGGCTGGCGGGAGTTCCGAAGAGGATGTCGCTCAGGAGCTCCATTTTAATGATGTCGGCTCCGCTTTTTGGCTCAGGAATGAGCCAGTTGATATCCACAGACGTTCCATCGTTCTTTTCTTTGTCTGCCGGATATTTCACTTCGAAGGTCCGGGGATTGTCCCAGCTCTGCTGGAGCGGAACAGTTGCGCTGCTGCGCTTTTTCAGTTCATCTTCACTGAATCGTGAAAAAATACATTCATCGAGGAAGGTGAGGTAATCTTCACTTGCTATGTTGCCGTAAAGAAAAATTCGGCAATTTGAGGGATGATAATATCTGCGGTGAAAGGCGCAAAATTCCTCATAGCTCAGATCAGGAATGTCAGCAGGATCACCGCCCGAATCGTAGGCGTAGGGGGTATCGGGAAGGATACTCCGATATGTCCAGTCGCGGGCTATCGATTCCTGGGTTGAATATTGAGCCTTCATCTCATTGTAGACAATACCCGCAATGCGGGCGCCGGCGCTGTCGGCATCGGTACTGTCGGCATCGGTACTGTGAGCGGCGGCGCTGCCGGCGCTGGCATCCATTTCAAGACGATGCCCCTCCTGGAGAAAATGTTCCTTACGGAGCAGGGGAAAAAAGACCGCATCGGCATAGATCGACATGAGATTAAACAGATCCTTCCGAACAGGAGAAGCCGCCGGATAGATGGTTTTATCAGGAAAGGTCATCGCATTCAGAAAGGTCTGCATACTTCCCTTGTAGAGCATGAAAAAGGGGTCGCGAATCGGATACCGTTCGGAGCCGCATAAGACCGTATGTTCGAGAATGTGGGCAACGCCGGTGGAATTTGCGGGCAGGGTGGTGAAATTGAAACTGAAGAGGTTTTCATCATCCGTGTTATCAACATGGTATATTTCTGCGCCGCTCAATTCTTCAACGAAAAGAATACCACGGCTTTTATACTCGTCTAAATTGTCAACTGATTTTACCCGAAAACGTCCAATTATCTGGCCGGGAGAAAATGCGCTGCTGCCGCTGCCGTTATTGGCGCCGCGGGAAGGAATATGTTTCATAATGTGTTCACCATTCTGAATCTGTCATAAGAGTCAGTTTGTTTTTTGCCCGCTGATCGTCCGGATTAATTTTCAGAACTTTGCGGAAGGCCTTTATGGCATCAATGTTTCTATGAAGTCCGTAGTAGGCTTGTCCGAGCATGTAGTGCGCTTCGCTGAGGTTAGGGGTTTCCTCAAGAAGTTCTTCAAGAAGGATGACAGCATCGGAGAATTCATTCTGTTTGAGTTTGAGTTGGGCAAGGAAGAAGTTTGCTATGAGAGATTCAGGCGCGTTATTGCGGAAGGCGCTGAAGGCCTGTTGTGAATCATCTTCCTTACCAAGAAAAAAATTGATGAGACCGACAAAGTAGGCTGCCATGGCATGTCCGTCCTTTTGCATGACCCTGTTAAAGGCTTCCAGCGATTTCACCAGCTCCCCTCTCCGAAAATACGTGACCCCCAGTTTGTAATAGGCCAGACCCCAATGAGGTTCACACTGCAACGCTTTAAGATACCACTCGATGCTCTGTTTGAGTTTTCCTGTTGAATAATAAATGTTTCCAATTGTCAAAGGTATAAAGCTGCTTTTCGGATACTTTTTGAGCAGTGTAAGAAATGATTTCTCGGCTGCATCCCAGTTGCCGAGCATGAAATCGCTCATGGCTTCAATGTATTCCGGATCGGATTGATTCAGTGCCTTCATATCATGCTCCTCGGGTCAAGAATTGAATTGAGTTCATCTTCACTGATAATTTTCTCTTCAAGAACAAGATCGCGAATTTTTTTCTTCTCCCTGTATGCCCGGTAGGCCAGCGTACTCGCCCGATCATAGCCGATTTTCACAGCCAGCGGAGTAACCATGGCGAGGCTCCAGTCTATCCAGTAACGGCAGCGTTCGCTGTCGGCCGCGGCGCCGCGAATGGCCTTGTCGGCCAGTGTGTTGCAGGCCTTTGTGAGTATGGTAATGGAGCTCAGCACTTCATAGGCTATGAGGGGGTTCATCATGTTCAGTTCGAGAGGCGCGTTCTGTCCTCCCATGGTAACGGAAATGACCTTACCGTGAACATGGGCAGCAACCTGAATGATCATTTCCGGAATAACAGGGTTCACCTTCCCGGGCATAATGGAGCTGCCGGGCTGAAGGCTGGGAAGAAGAATTTCACCGAGGGCGCCGCGGGGACCGCTGGCAAGAAGGCGCAGATCGTTGGCAATTTTCATAAGCGATGTTGCAAGAACATTCACTGCCCCCATAAATGCTACCTGAGCGTCTCGGGCGGCAATGCCTTCAAACTTGTTAGCGGCAGGAACAAAGCCTATGCCGGTATCGGCGGCAATGCCGGAAATTGCGCGGTCGGCAAAGTCCGGGTGAGTGTTCAGACCCGTACCAATTGCCGTACCGCCGAGGGGAAGTTCTTCCATGTCAGCAAAGCTGTTGCGGATGCGCGCCGCGGCCTTTTGAATTTGCAGGGCGTACACAGCAAATTCCTGACCGAGGGACATGGGTACGGCGTCCTGAAGGTGGGTTCGCCCGAGTTTGAGTACCTCGGAAAATTCATCGGCCTTTGCCGTGAAGGCATCGGCGAGGTTGGTAAGTGAGGCGAGCAGGCCATCCGCTTCAACGCGGTTGGAAATGTGCAGGGCTGCGGGGATAACGTCGTTTGAGCTTTGTCCGCGGTTGACGTGATCATTCGGATGTACGGGTTTCCGCATGCCGATGGGTTCGCCGAGAATTTCATTTGCGCGGTTGGCGATGACTTCGTTCGCGTTCATATTGCTGCTGGTGCCGCTGCCGGTCTGAAACACATCAACCGGAAAATGGTCATTCCATTTTCCCTCATACACCTCTGTTGCGGCCTGTATAATGGCCTCCGCACGTTCCGGCTCCAGAAGTCCGAGCTCCCGGTTCGCAGCGGCGGCATTCTTCTTAATGAGGGCGATTGCCTGAATCATTGCCGACGGCAGGACAATGCCCGATATCCTGAAATTCTCTACAGCCCGCTGTGTCTGCGCGCCCCAATAGGCCCATGCGGGAATTTCAATATCTCCCATGCTGTCTGACTCAATTCTTTTTTCATTCATAAAAATTTTTGCTCCTGAAAGTTTCCGCTATATGGCAAGCATTTCATATAGTTCTCCATAAATTCCCAATTCGGGTTGCCATCCTCATTATAAGGATATTTGCCTTCTCCGTACTCCTTTATTTCCTTCTTTGTAAAACTCTTTGAACCTTTTATTTCAAATAGATCTTTCAAACTAAAATACTGCCACTTATGAAGTGGAATAATGGGTGAGCCATGCCTTCTTAATGCTGTCCCATTTATTATCATAATTTGCCCTGCCTCCCACTTTCATATTATAAAAACCATCATTTTTCCAGTAGGCAAAATATGACTTGTACCCTTCTCTGTGTGGTTCCTTGGCTTTCATAACAATTACACACGTTGTTGTACCTGCCTTTCATTAAATTACTTCTCCCATCGCCATGAATGTACATATTGGAGCATAGGAGCGAATAAATATCGTGTTGGAATTCAACACCTACTATTTGACTTTGTTTAATGTGCCTTTCTTTTTCTTCATTGCCACCAGCATCTCTAATCATGTTTTTCATGGCAGATATTAAGAATCCACCGGTACCCGTGCAGGTATCTAAAACCACAGAAGCCTTGTTCACATAGGCTATTTCAGAAAATAATTCTGTTATATGGGGAGGAGTCAAAACTATGCCCAAACCTTTGTCGTTATTGGCACATCGTAAAAATTCTATATAAAACTGCCCGAGGGCATCGAAGTACTTATATTGTTATCATCGCCGCTAACAGCAATGGCAAGAACATCGTATTCTTTAGACAAAAAAGAGGCATAGAGCAAAACCCCATCGACAGCATAACTCCCATATTGTTTTCTATTCTGGCTTTCGTGTTGAGTTACACTGGCCTTACATTCAACAACAATGATTACATGTACATTTTCCGTTATTCTCTCGTTAGCCATTTATCTCCCTCTGCGCTGAATGGTCCACAAGAGAAACTTTTGCAAAGCACAATTTTCAGTAGCAAAACTTTCCAAGAGTATAACAGAAACCTTCATTAATGCAAAAGTTTTTATCTGAATTTTATTGATGATAAAAACGATGCAGCCGATTCTAATCCTTTCCAGAAAAAGTCATTCTCATTAATATTGTGGAAAATAGTAGAAAAGTTCTTCATTAATTGACGCCTGTGATCTTTTTCCTTCTCTTTTTGGATGATTTTAACAGCTGGAGGATTATTTCTCAATGATACAGCGCGCAGAAAAATATCGCGAATATCAATATCGGAAACGGGGAGCGAATAGCCAATAAAGGTAATTTTATGAGCATTTTGAATTGCATGGAGTACCTCCGTTTGTATCGATTGAAAACTCCCAATAAATTTATGCTTATGAAAAGTTGGCGTTACAATAATCGGCTGCAATGCAACACTGCGCTTCGATAAAATTTGTCGATCCTCATCGGATTCAAAAAGAATTGGAATTTCTGTAGATTGCTGAGTATTCTGCCCTGTCGATTCTTGCAAAATTTCTTCTGATTTTTTATCTGAAAAACAATAGATGCACGTTTCATATTCTAGGGATTGAGAATCTACTCTGAATAAACGCTCGCATGCCGGACACAATCGCCAATCGATGGAGCCATGAGGCTTGAGTACTGTTATTGGTTTTTGATTCGAATCGGTATCTGTTCCATTTTTCATTACTATTGGGATGGTATCTCCAAAATGAATATCATACTCATAATCTTGCTTGAGAAGCATTTCCAATAGCCAATCCCAATTCATGCTAATAAAGGTTACCTGTACATTTTCTTGAATAATCTGACTCATTAATGAATGAAACGGGCTCGGATCAATATCATGGCTCATCTGTTCTGTTAAGAGAATGAGAATGAGTGAATTTAAAGACGTTTTAATTTCTAATAATTTTTGCGGAGTATAAGTTCCTAAATTTCTTTCTGCTGCAATTGCTGAATCAATACTGCTATAGACATCTTCCAATAATATCTGCTCCTCAATAGTTTGATTACCGTAAACTGCTCGCAAAAATTTCACAACATCATGTACTAAAGGAGCAGATTCAATGCTTACGCGTTCACGAAAATCATCTGCCAGAATTTTAGTAAGCAATTGTTCCTGAAGAGGAAATCCCATCGCGCGGGAGAATCCGGCACCGATAATTACCGTGTGTGTTTTTGCTGGATGAGTTTTATCCAAATTTTTAGGTGCTCCGTAGATGTATATTCAGATTTTTTATTCCATTCAATGAAATCATGCAGGTTTTTCATATTGATCTTATCCTCTACAATCTCAGAAATTTTATTCAACACAAAATGCACTTGATTATTCCACAATGTTTCAGATGTCGGCATGAGCTTTTCAGTATTGGGGATTGCTTTTCTCGCCCCATAATGTTCGGCAAAAACTGTTTGAGTAAATTTCCCTGGGGACAATATTTCATGGCATTTCAAGCAGCCGCACACTTTCTTAGTATAGGCTGAATCAAATTCCTTTCTCATTTGCAGAATTGCATCGACAATTTCAAACCTCATTCGCTGTTGCGCGTACGGCAAATAAAATTTGGCAGTCGGTAGTCCTCCTCCAACCGGCAATACGCTGCGATATTCTCCATAACCCGGCCCATGAGCAATACCATTCAGTCGTTTTTCTTTTTTCAAAAGCGTAGAAAACCCGCCTCCATATAAATTAATGACTTTTTTACCTTTATAGTTAAAATGTATGAGCAATTCCCGATACGCTTGCAGGTATTTTTCATTTTGAGAAGTCTCGTCAAAATTATTAATCCACAACAGCAATGTGGAAATTTTTGATGTGGAATACACGTCCTTAATCTGCTTCATTTTATCTGGGTCTAATAAAACACTCTTTTCTACAATTATCTCCAAAGCAGTCTCTATATCGTCATTTCTTGGATTTTTGTCATACTCTTGAATAATCGTTTTGTTTATTTTTAACGCTTTGTCAAAATCTGCAAGAGTCATGTATAAGCAGGGCAGTATTATAAATGTTGGTTTAGGAGAAATATCGGATTCTTCTTCGTAATCAGAATAACCTTTTTTTTCCATTGCTTCTTGGGACAGGCTGTTTTGAATATAATGTGTTTGAAATTCCAGAACATTTTTCGTGAGGTCACTAATATTGGCTGCTATATCGGAGAATTGGAGGGCTTGCTTGGTTTTGATAATTTGTTGGCCTAAGCGACCAAAACGCTGCAGTAATTTCTCCATAGATTTCTTTAGAGTCATACTATCTGTGTTCGCGTAGTACTTCAGTGGGTCTATGGTGAGAACATACGTCATAGGATCAATAAAAAATGAACAGTTTCCGAATGTTATTGTGAGCATTTTGGCAATTGCCGCCGGCGTATGTACGGCAACATTGCCGTTTATTACGATTCCAGTTTTTTTCTGGGAAATATATTGTTTTATTAAAGGTTCCAAGAGAATTTTTTTCTCGTTGTGAGAACCGAATCGGATAAACTGTTCAGTTTTCATTATGCTGCCTGCATAATTTAATATCATCGAATATTTCTAAAAAATTCTTTCTTAAAAATTCATTATGCATTCTTGATTTTTTGTCGACAATCTTTTCTATTTCTTTCTTATCTTGATCCCAAATATAAAATGAGAGATCAAATTTGTTTATTTTTTCTTCAATTGTTGTTGTATTGCGCGGGACAGTTGCCTTCGGCATAATGAGAATTGCCTTGTCGACAACACAGCTGTGATCCTTCAATTGTTCAATAGCTCTCTTCCAATTCTTTAGTTTTACTTCAATAGAAATTAAGGAATTGTCCTTTTGCAAAAATATGTCTACAATACGCGACATGAGGGGAATTTCCCTATAAACCTTGTACGTTTTTCCGTCCAACGGTTCATGGGTAAAATACCTAAGCAATTCCGTTTGAACTTTTGCCTCCGTCACAACGTATATTCTCCCAATACTTGGTTTTTTATTAATGAATTTTTCGTAGAATCGGGATATCGCGTGTAAACATAGTGCAGAATTGTCTGTAAGGTTTTGTGTATAATGCTTGTTTTGAATCGTACGAGAATTTCCCGTTGGGGTTCGGTTAAATTTGTCCATGAAAACCATTTCTGAGGCGAGGTAATAACTTTCTTTCCTTCTCCGCTAAGCGTATATTTTTCAATTTCATGCGTATAATCATTAATCCCTAAATTATCATTTTCAAAACCCCTCATATTCGATTCCCAGACATCATCGGCTCTACCTATTTGAGAATAAGAAATGCTTATAGTAAGCATATGTTTCGCGTTTAAAAAATCCACTGCTTCCAACACGTCTGTGCTGAATGGTCCAAAATTATAGGCTTCAAAATCAAAAGAAGAAATATTGTCAGACGGATTCAGGAATTTCTGCTGTACTTCCTGCTCAAAAAGGTACATCATCTTCATTAATCGCGTTCTGCCAGTAATTGGATATGCGATATTTTGATCCAGATCGCCGTATAAGGTGAGATGCACCGGCGCATAAAGCAGCAGGTGTAAAATATGAACGCATTTATAATTTTTCTTCGGCATGACAAGAGTATATCAGAAACCTTTATTTATGCAAACCTTTTTGATACAGTCTTCTACCCACATAGCATTCACCCCGCATTCAAGAGCAATCCGACCTTACCATATTGTATTCATCATTAACAATGATAGCACTGGGACGATATCGCCATACATGCCTTTTCTTTTGTTTTCCAAATGTATATACTGCGATAAAACTTTGCTACTGAAAACTTTGTTACTGGAAATTGTGCAAGCACAATTTTCCAATGCAAACGTTTCTATTACAAAGAATAGGAGATATATATGGAATATCGTAATCTTGGAAGATCGGGACTGAAGGTTTCGGCGCTTTCCTTCGGATCGTGGGTGACATTTTCATCGACAGTTGATGTTGATGCTGCGGTCGATATGATGAAAGCCGCCTTCGACGCCGGTGTGAATTTCTTTGATAACGCCGAGGCCTACGCGCAGGGAGAATCGGAAACTATTATGGGCAAGGCCCTGAAGAAAATTGGATGGAACCGCAGTGAATACACGGCATCCACCAAAATATTCTGGGGCGGTTCAGGCCCGAATCAGAGCGGTCTCTCGCGCAAGCACATTCTGGAAGGTACGGCAGCGGCGCTTACGCGTCTTCAGCTGGACTATGTGGATATGGTGTTTTGTCATCGTCCCGATTATGAAACCCCCATTGAAGAAACGGTTCGGGCAATGACCTATCTTGTGAACCAGGGCTATGCTCTGTATTGGGGAACCAGCGAATGGAGCGCATATCAGCTTCGCGCAGCATACGACATTGCCGAACAGGAACACCTCATTCCGCCTGTTATGGAGCAGCCCGAATACAATATGTTCTTCCGTGAGCGTTTTGAAGTTGAATATGCTCCCCTGTACAGCGATTTTGGACTTGGTACGACAATTTGGAGTCCGCTCTCTTCCGGAGTTCTCACCGGTAAATACGGAAAGGGAATTTCCGATGGACGTCTCACCATGGAAGGATACGAATGGCTCAGGGAACGCTGGGAATCGGATGATGGACGCAGAAAAATTGAAACAGTGGAAAAGCTCCGTCCGATAGCCGGTGACATCGGCGCAACGCTTGCCCAGCTTGCCATTGCCTGGACCCTCAGAAACCCGCATGTGAGTACCTGTATTACCGGTGCCAGCAGGATATCGCAGCTCCATGAAAACCTCAAAGCCATGGATATTCTTCCCAAGCTCACCGATGATGTTATGGAAGAAATAGAAAAGGTTCTGAATAACAAGCCCGAATTTCCCCGTAACTGGAGGGGCTAGGGGATGCCATAATACCTCATGTTGTTTGATGTGAGTCGATGGATGTGGGAATGATGATGGGAATGAGTATATGAAGTCCCTGAATATCCGGGGATTTTCAATTGCGCTTATTGACATAGACGACCTAATCGTTGTAGAAACAGAAGACGCCCTGCTTATAAGCAGGCGGGGGTCGGGGCAGAAAGTAAAGCAGGTGGTGGAGAACATAGAATTAATATGAATTTTTCGAAAATAAGTATGTATTGTATCGGTATATTATCCGCATTATTCATCCTGTCCTGCGCCAGCATACCGCCCGAAGCAGTTGAGCTTTCAACAGCGGTGGAATCGCGAATTACTGAAACAAAGTCCATGCATCAATCGCTGGTGAGAAGCTATTTCGATGCCCGATATGCTCTTGTTGACGATTATATGTATAATGAGTATGTGGACGACTATATTGAAAATATATTCAATAACCCTGCCATTCACGAAGCATGGAATGAGATCAGAACTGGTGAAAATGAGGAAGACAGAAACATGTTCTTCCGAGTTGTGACCCTGCGGCTCTTTCAGAATGTGCAGGATCAACGCAAGCAGCTTATATCTCCCATTCAAGAACGGGAAAACGAGTTATTGCAGGCATTAGACCAATACTATGGCGATACTCTGGCAGCTCATAGATACATTACAGACCTGTTGGCATCGGCGGCAGACCTCAATGCAACTCGTAATGAACTATTCGCCGACATTGTTGGCGAAACCCCCGATTTTTCAGGTATTATTGATCAGATTAATCGGGCAAGCAACACGCTACGAGCTGGCGGAGAAAGCGCAGAAGAAGCATTGAACAAGACTTTGGAAATAATCCAGTAACCATAACAAAGTTTTGCTACTGGAAATTGTGCACGCACAATTTTCCAATGCAAAAGTTTCTAAGGAGGAAAAATTTTATGGCAATTAATTGGAATAACGTAACGAAGGGAATAGATGAATCAAAACCAGATATTCCCTCCAGGATATCGTCCCTTACCCATTTCACCGACAAAGAGATTAGCTCATTGTTTCCTGCTGCGGGGGATCAGAAGAATCTTGCCGATTTAATGGCGACGGTAAAGAATGCCACCAATGAAAATGCAAAGCAGAAGGCGATAATTGACAATGTAACGAAGTTTGCAAAAACACTTGTCACCATTATTGATAAGGTGGTGTAATTTATGCTGAGTTTAATTATCGCTGAAGCAATAGTTTTTGTTTCAACAGTACTAATAGTGATTGCGGCCTACACAAGAGCTGGCAAAATGAATGATGAGCATTTACGAGGACTTGCCCTCCCGAGGGGAAGTGTTCGAGCCATTTTCACATTATGGCTGGTTGGGTCATTTGCGGTTTTCACGTTATTTGGCGAGGAAGCAATGTCGAGTGTTGAGGCATATCAGCAGGGGTTATCTGCCCTCTCTGGAGTTACCGGATCGGTATTAGGTTTCTACTTTGGCGGACGCAGCGCAACCCCGCTCCCCGAGTCTGAAAAGAACCCCGCATCGAAAGCAGAACAGAATTCCATATCAACGTGATCGTGAGGTCATCGAAAGGGCATCGCGAACTATGGGAGCCCTCTCTTTTTGGGTGCGAAACGCTGGCTAATGATACAGACAATTTTTAAGTATGGCATGAGTGAATTTTTTGCGAAGGGCCTGAATGTTATACTCCTATCGCTCGTATTACCCGCGCTGCTCGACATTGAAAGTTACGGACAGGTCGCTATCATTATTGCGATTGAAATGATTTTTCTTGTATTACTGACCTGTAATCAAAACACCGTAATGCTCCGCTTATATAGTTCTTTCAAAGGAAAACTATTCCATCTCTATAGTGTTTCATTTGGAATTGTTCTAATAATGGCTGCTGTTTTACTCATTTTGTACGTTGCGTTGTTTGCAACAAATATATTGAACTTTGAGAATATTAAAAATTATACAATTCTCTTTATTATTATTGCGGCTGCATTACAAGGACAATTTGCGTTATATCTTGCCTATCTTCGAAAGGAAAACAGGGTCGACGAGTACGGCATTAGTCGAATATGTTATCAGATAGTTAAATTCTGTATAGTTGCGGGAGGAGCTGTAATACTCAGAGATGTCACAGCGTACCCCCTCGGCATTTTGGTATCGAATATTGTCGTATTTGTGTTTATCGGAGTTAGAAATCGGCATCGTTTTACAACTTTCAGAGTACATTTTTCAGAAATTTTCACTAATGTGAAATCGGTTTTTAAAGACAATATGCATATTGCGCTTCCTCTGACCATAAGTTCGCTTATTACATCAATGTATACCTTTATTGATCGATTCATACTTCAGTATTTTCTCACTATGCAACAGGTAGGAGTCTATAATTTTGCGCTTACCTTAGGAAATACGATCTATTTTTTTGTTTACGTTCTCAGCCTATCCTATGTTCCGGTTATATATGAAAACAAGGAGTATGATCATCATACCGCTAAGCTCTTACGTACATTTCTTATTGTCGCAATGCTTACTTCCCTGGGCGCAGTCGTTGTAATATATTTTTTCATATTTCCATTTACGCTGCAATTTGTTCCATCGGACTATGAGGATGGGCGGGTAGTTCTCCTTCTTGCATCCGGTGCAATGGTTATTAATACACTAACCTTGTATGGCACCTATACCTTGATCAGCCTGCGGAAAGTGATACTAATACCCATTCTTACACTTGGCGCATTAATTATTAAAGTAATTCTGAACTATTTTTTTATTCCATTGTATGGAATTAATGGTTCAGGTATGGCAGTCATTCTCAGTGAATTTTTGCATGGGCTTTCGTTTATAATTGTCGCTCGGGTACTTGTAAACAGAAATCGAAGCAAGATCAGTTTGTAGTGTGTAATGAAATGAGAAACGATGAATTATTTTCTGGTTGAATTCGCCCGCTTGTAAAAAAAATTATGGACAAGTATAATAGAATTATGCAAAAATTTCTACAAGGAGAATCATTGTGGTAAAAGTTGTCGGTGAAATTGGGTGCAATCATCAAGGAAAAATGGACATTGCAAAAGAGCTCATTAAAATAGCGGCTGTTTTTTGCAAATGTGACTACGTTAAGTTCCAGAAGAGATCAAATAAGGAACTTCTAACTGTAGAAGAGTACAATGCTCCCCACCCTGTTCCGAAGAACTCTTATGGAAGAACCTATGGTGAGCACAGAGAATTTCTTGAATTCAACTTAGATCAACATAAAAAACTCCAACATTTGTGTAATGAATTTAATATCGGATACTCGACATCTGTATGGGATATGACTTCAGCCCGAGAAATGTCTACCCTCAATTGCGATTTTATCAAAATACCTTCTGCCTGTAATTTAGACTATACAACCCAAAAATATCTCATTGAAAATTTCCATGGTGACATTCACGTTTCCACAGGAATGACCACAAAAAACGAAATTGAAGCGATTGTTCGTTTTTATGAAGAAAACAATGCCGCCCATCGACTTGTTTTATATGTATGCACTTCAGGATACCCTGTGAGTTTTGAAGATGTTTGTTTGTTGGAAATTACTCGCTTTAAAAAACTTTACGCCGCGAGGGTTAAGGAAATTGCCTTCTCAGGGCATCATCTTGGAATTGCTGCGGATATAGCCGCAGTCACTTTGGGAGCTGCCTGGATAGAAAGACACTACACGCTTGACAGGGCATGGAAAGGAACTGACCACGCGGCATCCTTAGAACCCGATGGTTTAAGAAAACTCACAAGAGACATAAAAGCTGTCGAAAAGACCCTTACCTACAAGAATAAAGATATTCTGGACATCGAAAATGTCCAGCGAAGAAAACTCAAAAGAACCCGGGAGAATTTTGCCCATGCTTAAAAAAATCGTAGCTCTCATTCCACTTAGGGGGGGATCAAAAAGCATTCCTCACAAAAATATCAAAGTAATAGCTGGGAGACCCCTCTTTTTCTGGACAACGCGAGCCGCTGTTGAATCTAACGTTTTTTCTGATGTTTATATATCCACAGATTCAAACGAAATTACGGAATGTGTTCGCAAATATTTTAATGAAACAGAAGTTACCGTGCTAAAGAGAGCCGATTATTTGGCAACCGATGAAGCCTCGACAGAAGCCGTTATGCTCAATTTTGCCAGCAAATACGATTTTACTGATATATGTCTTATACAGGCAACATCTCCCATCACAAGTGTTCAGGATATAAAAAACGCCTTCCTGTTATATACGCAAAACAAATTCGACTCCCTTTTTACAGCCGTACAATTTAAACGATTTTTATGGGGGTATGATTCCAACCCCATTACCTATGATTTTCGCAACCGCCCGCGAAGACAGGAATTTAAAGGCTGTCTTATGGAAAACGGATCGTTTTATTTTACCCGGCGCGAAATTTTGTTGAACGAGAAAAACCGTCTCGGAGGGAAAATTGGCTATTATGTTATGGCTGAAGAAACAGCCGTTGAAATAGATGAACCGAGCGATTGGGATATTGTTGCTCGCCTCATCCAAAAAAACTCTCTTCTCTATTTTAAACGTTCCCTAGAACACATTAGGGCCATAATTTTCGATGTTGATGGAACCATGACCGATGCGGGAATGTATTATGGCGAAACCGGTGAAACTCTCAAAAAATTTAACACACGCGATGCTGAGGGAATCGCTTGTTTAAGAGAACAGGGAATAAAAATAGGTGTTATTACGGGAGAGAACAGCCCTTCAGTCACCTCAAGAATGAATAAACTACAAATTGAATGCTATGAGAAGGACGTTTCTAACAAATTGCCAGTATTCAATAAAATGATACAGAAATGGGGATTGTTGCCTTCTCAGGTTGGCTATATGGGCGATGACATTAGTGACAAATTATGCATGGAAGCTGCGGGTTATAGTTTCTGCCCCCAAGATGCCGTTGAGAATGTAAAACATCTTGCGGGCTTTGTCTGCGCTGAAAAATCGGGAGAAGGGGCGGTAAGAGAAGTGGCCAATGTAATACTAAAAAACATATCGCCTGCCCAATTGTCATAACATGAAAAAAATTATCTATTTCGATTCCTGGACACTGGGAATTCAGAATTATTGTTCCATTGACAGACTACTGCGAAACGACTGTCAGACTCTCCTTCTCCATGTAGAAAGTCTGGTAGTTCCCTATTTCGCTTCTCATGTTGACACCTCCTGGTATAGAGCTGAAAAAGAACAAAGAATCTCCGGTATCCATTGTAAGGATATTTCCGCGTACAACGGAATGACAATTGCGGACATTCTGAAAACAGAAGCCCCCAATGTTGTTGTGCAGCTAAATGTGTCGCATCTTCAGAACCGAATGGTAACAGCAGCCTGCAAGCGTCTGGGTATAAAGGTAGTGTTTATGATGCACGGCGCAATCCGCAACCTGAATGAGGCCGAGTCGCTTGCTACCAGCCTGACAGAATCGCATAAACATAATATTTCGCTTAAAGTCAAAAAAATCCGTAAATATATCAGGCTTCTGCGTGAATACCACGCGGCTTCAGGGAAAATCAGCGATACCCTAAACATTGCCCGACAAGTATTTTCTTCACCGTTTAAATTCACATGGAATCCAGAGCCTCATTTTTCATTAAATGTCGACAAATCTTTCGTCTATACAATTGCAGACATTCATTCTCTGTCGGAAGTATTTGGCATTCCATTAAAAAATAGTATGGCTGTCGGGAATCCAAAACTGGATCCGATATTGTCTGAACCGCATCAGAAAACACAACGGCAGTCTGATAAACTGAGGCTTTTATATATTGAAGGATCGGTCAATGATCTGAAGATGATGGATGATTCACAGCAAATGAATATTCTTTCATTTCTGAACGAAGCGGCAAAGCGAAACAAACTTGAATTTGTTATTAGACTCCACCCCGGTACAAACCGAAAGAATTTCATTCAGAAATTTGGTTCCGAGTATCAGTATTCGCCAGCAGATGAATCGTTGAAAAACTCCCTCCTTAATGCAACAATAATTACCGGGCATCACTCAACAGCAATGCTGGAAAGTATTGCCTACCGCATACCGACCATTTCCCTGTTGTGGTTTGGAGGGGCACTCCAGCGCATTGTTGTTAATGAACATGATGTGGGAATTGTCAGACAAAAGAGCTCATTTGAAGAAAAACTGCGGGAGTTTCTTAAAAACGGCTGGATGCAGGAAGAAACCCGCAAAACATTATTTCCCCGGGGTGACATACCCGCGGCAGAAAATATTGTTGCGGAAATTAGGAAATTGGCAGACACAGAATCTGCCGTATTATGAAAAAATTAATTCTGGCCTATGGTTTCAGCGAAGGTATAGCGAAAAGCTTGAACATGCGGATAATGGCGCGCGGAACGCAGAGCATTCCAAAGGAATAAGTATGAAAAAAATACGCGGTCTACCAAAACTAAGGAATAACTTTAACCTTAAACTATTTTACATAGTGTGTCTGATCCCTGTCAATCTGTTATATAATGTAAATTATCTTTTCGCGTCTTTATATATCCGAAAACGATTCAGAAAAATTAATGATATTATTCTGCGTTTTTTTGTTGTATATGTTCCAATATGTTATTTGCTTGGATTTCTTACCGCGATATCTTTTAGTGTTTATGCCATAGGGAGGCATTTTATTAGTTTTGGCATTTACTTTATCTTCCTGTGCCTGCTGTTTATTGAGTTCAACGAGAAAAAAATACGTATATTACTGGACGCGGTTATTATTATTGCTGTCATGTATGCTTCATGGGTGCTATTAGTAATACTGTTTAATCCTCACGTTGCCATGAGTATTAACGATATTCGAAGCCTAAAAGAAATTCTGAGACTTTATCATATCTGGGGATGGCCGCAATATAATGTCCCGGTGCTCATTTTTGCCCTGCTCCTGCTCCTGCCAAAGCTTTCGAGGAAAGTTACGCACTATTTTGCAGTTATAGTATTATTGACTGTCATTATCTTTACCGGACTACGCGCGGCATATTTGGCACTGTTTGTTGGTTTTTTTTCGTATATCATAGTAAATATCTTAAAAATGGCAATGCTAAGATCATTTGAGAAACGCTTCCTGCATGTTCTGTCCGGGGTATGTATGTTTGCTCTTATAGCTTTATTATTTCTTTGGAACACAGCATTTTTTGACAGTGTTCTTTACCTGATTGAACGGGGAATTACTACATTGGAGGATTTTTTTACAAGGGGTCCTCCTACATTAAGATCAGATAACTTGAGATATGAACACTGGAGATTCGCTCTTAACCAGTTATGGAACACGAACTCCCTTCTCCATGGAAGCGGATTTATCGGAATATATGTATGGAATAATAATACGTTTGGAAGTCTTGACAGTCAGTTCATAAATGATCTATTCCGTATGGGGTTAATTGGTACGTGTTTTGTGCTCTATTGTTTTGCCAAAATAATACGGTTTTTTTACCGATATGATACTCGCATTTTTTCATGTATGCTTGCCTTGTTGACGTATGGTTTTTTTCACACAACATATCAATCGCCATACATTGGCTTTATATTTTTCGCGCTATTGAGTTTTGCAGATTCCCAATCGCCAACGAAAGGAAAACGCAAGCATCGAGTATTACAGCGGGAGGAGAATATATGAAAGTACTGTTATCTGTACAGGAGGCAAGAAGGTGAAAAATAGTCATTGCGTGCTCATACATGGTTTGAATTCACGAACGGGCGGAGGCAAGGTAATTCTGTATAATTTTCTTTCATATTTGTACAATGAAGAATCCGGCAACACTAAATATATGTGTCTTGTGCCCAACCTCCATGAATATATGAACTTCGAATGCGCGCACATTACTGTCCGGACTCTTCCGGGAATACTACGCAGAAATTTTGTATACCCGCTGGTAAATTCCCGCTTTCTGCCAAGGTATATTAGAAAACATAACATTGATGTTGTTTTTAATTTTTCGTCTGTTCCAATACCAACCCGCGCCAAGCAAATATTTTATTTTGACTGGCCCTATGCCGCATACATTGATTCTCCGGTGTGGAAAACAATGGATTTTAAGAACCGCATTACAAGACGCGTGAAGCTGTATTTTTTTAGAAAATATATCCCCTATGTTGATCTGCTCATTTGTCAGACTAATGACATAAAACGCTGTTTGAATACTCATTATACTATAAAACGCATTGAGGTTATTCCGCCAGGAATTTTAAAGGCGCATTTTTCTCAGAATATGAATACCAATATTGCGCTCCCTGCCGGATATAAACTGTTTTATCCGACACGATACTATCCGCACAAAAACCTGGAAACATTACTTCCTCTTATTCGCTTAATAAAAAATAAAGAATTGGACATAAAAATAATTATTACTCTTGAGAATAATCAGCATTCTGGCGCCCGAAAAATACTCCAGACAATTATGGCAGACAAGTTGGATAAGTACATAATTAATATCGGATACCTTCCGAGTGAAGAAGTATCTGCGCTATTCCAGTTATGCGATGGATTGCTCATGCCGACATTGCTGGAATCGCATAGTTTGGCGTATATTGAAGCCATGGTTCACCGGAAACCTATTTTTACCAGCGATTTTGGCTTTGCCCGCGAAGTGTGTAAAAATGCCGCAGTGTATTTTGATCCATACAATCCGTCCGATATTCTTGACAAAATACTGTCAGTAAAAAACAATACTACCGAACAGCAGAGAATGATTGAGGCCGGGAGTACCATTCTTAAAACTCGACCGACCGCAGATGAAGTACACAAAAAATTTGTTACTGCAATTCATTCAATTCTCAGCGAACGCGCCACGTAACGTACTACACTCATGTAGAAAACAAGGAAACATACATGAAACAGATTCTTCAAAATCTTCAGACCGGTGAAACGGAAGTTGTTAATGTTCCCGCCCCCGAGGTTGCTGCGGGGCATCTGCTTATACGCACCAGCTACAGTCTCATTTCGGCGGGGACGGAGCGCATGCTGGTAGAATTCGGGAAGGGCAATGTGCTGCAGAAGGCGCGTCAGCAGCCGGATAAGGTGAAACAGGTTCTGGAGAAGATCAGAACCGATGGTATTATGCCGACCCTGAACAGTGTTCGCAACAAACTTTCGCAGCCGCTTGCGCTGGGCTATGCCAATGCCGGTGAGGTGCTGGCCATTGGCGCGGGGGTGTCGGGTTTTGCTCCGGGCGACAGGGTGGCGAGTAACGGCAACCATGCCGAAATGGCGCTGGTTCCTTCCATGCTCTGCGCGAAAATTCCCCCGACGGTTAATGACGAAACCGCAGCCTACACTGTTCTAGCCTCCATTGCTCTGCAGGGCATACGGCTGGCTGGGCCCGCGCTGGGCGAAACAATTGTGGTTATTGGGCTGGGGCTCATTGGGCTGTTGACGGTTCAGTTGCTCAGGGCGCAGGGCTGCAGGGTCATTGCCTCCGATCTTAATTCAGAGCGGCTTACATTAGCGGATCATTTCGGCGCGCACGCGGTGAATCCCAATGAGGCAGAGGGAGCGGACGGGATCGTTCCAACGGTGGAAAGCCTGACGCGCGGACAGGGGGCGGACGCGGTTATTATTGCCGCATCGACAAAGAGCAGCGATCCGGTACGTCAGGCCGCGCGCGCCTGCCGAAAACGCGGGCGAATCGTTCTGGTCGGGGTCGCCGGGCTTGAGCTTTCCCGTGCCGATTTTTATGAAAAGGAATTGACCTTCCAGGTCTCATGCTCCTATGGACCCGGTCGCTACGATCCGCTCTATGAAGAAAAGGGGCAGGATTATCCCATTGGCTTTGTCCGCTGGACAGAACAGCGAAACTTTCAGGCCGTACTGGAGATAATGGCTGAGAAAAAACTCAATACCGAAGCCCTCACAACACACCACTTTCCTATTTCACATGCCGGAGAGGCCTATAAGCTCATAAACAGCGGCGAGCCGTCATTGGGAATAGTGCTGGAGTATCCCCGGGCACCAGAACAGGCAGAACAGCCAGAACAGCCCGAACAACACACGGCATTGGCTCCGAACGGGCAGTCTCCTGCCCCGCGGAACGGGGGAAAACAGGGAAAGAGGGTTGCATTTGTCGGCGCTGGTAATTATGCCGGAGCTGTTCTCATTCCTGCCTTCAAGGCGGGCGGGGCGGAGCTCGCTGCGGTGGTATCGCAAAAGGGAGTGTCGGCCTTTCATGCGGCCCGGAAACATGGCTTTGAACGGGCGGTGAGCACTGCCGATGAGCTGTTGCAGAATGCGGACATTCAGGCGGTGGTTATTGCCACCCGGCACAATGACCATGCCGAACTGGTGGAGCGCGCCCTGCGCGCGGGCAAGCATGTGTTCGTGGAAAAGCCCTTGTGCTTGCAGGCGCATGAACTGAGCAACATTCAGAAACTGTACAAAGCGGCTCGCGAAAACGGCAGCCCTCCGGTGCTCATGGTGGGCTTTAACCGGCGGTTTTCGCCGCTGGTACAGAAAATGAAAATGCTGCTCGACAAAATGCCGCAGGCAAAGTCGTTCATTATGACGGTCAATGCCGGATCAATTCCAGCCGATCATTGGACACAGGACAGGGAAGTTGGCGGGGGGCGAATTATTGGCGAGGCATGCCATTTTATCGATCTCCTCCGCTTTCTCGCTGGATCGGCAATATCGAACTGGAAAAAAAATACCATGATGGAGCAGGAAGATACTGTCTCTATTGATCTTGGCTTTGAGGACGGGTCAGTTGGCTCCATTCATTATTTTGCCAATGGTTCCCGCTCTTTCCCGAAGGAACGGTTGGAGGTCTTTTCCGGAGGCGCAATTCTGCAACTGAATAATTTCCGCAGGTTGACAGGCTACGGCTGGCCGAGATTCTCCCGAATGAACCTCATGAATCAGAATAAGGGGCAGCTCGCCTGCGCGCGGGCCTTTGTTGAGAGCATTTCCCATGGGGCGCCGCCTCCCATTCCCCCCGAAGAACTCTTTGAGGTGAGCCGCGTTGCCATTGAATTGGCCCACTAACAGCGAGAGCGCAATGAATATTTTTAACACCCTGAGAAAGTATTTTTTCACCATCTGCTACCTCAGGCCAGTTCAAATATTCAACCGCATTCTCCGCCGCCTGCCGAAAAGCCGCCCGGTCATTCGCGGGGTTCCCATTCTGAACCTTGTCCGGGGAACATGGATCGCTCCTGTGGCGGGCGCGCCCTGCATGACGGCCCCGAACGAGTTTGTGTTCATGGGCGAACGGGGGAGCATTACGGAAATTGGCTGGAATGGCCCGGAGCGCGAAGCCCTGTGGCGTTATAACCTGCATTACTTCGATTCCCTCACTGCCCGCGGCGCACAGGAACAGGAGAACTGGCATACGAATCTCATTGAGGACTGGGTCAGGCAGAACCCCCCCTGCGGAGGCGCTGGTTGGGAGCCCTATCCGCTCTCCCGGCGCATTGTGAACATAATAAAATGGTCGCTTGCCGGAAATGAGCTGACCGCCGCATGGAAGCAGAGCCTCTTTCTTCAGGCTGCCTGGCTGCGCCGGAACATTGAATGGCATCTTCTGGCAAATCATCTGCTTGCCAATGCCAAAGCGCTTATTTTTGCCGGACTCTTCTTTACCGGCAGGAAACCGCGGAGGTGGCTGAACACAGGGCTTACGATTCTGAAGTCTGAATTGGATGAGCAGATACTCGCGGACGGCGGGCATTTTGAGCGGAGCCCAATGTACCATGCCATTGTTCTGGAAGATATTCTGGACATAATTAATGTTCTCAGTGCATATTATGGAGCTGATGCTGATGTAACCGCCGCCGGATCAATCTACGCCGCCTGCGCGCGGGCAGCCATAGCCATGCTGCGCTGGTCAGAAGTAATGACGCACCCCGATACTCATATTGCCTTCTTCAATGACAGCGCGCTCGGCATTGCCCCAACCCTCAGTCAACTCTCCGACTATGCTGAGCGCGTGCATGTTACGAGTACTGCTCGCCCGCTCGCCGCCCCGAAGGACGACCCGCAACGGAACGCAGACCCGCAACGGAACACAGACCCGCAGTGCGCGCGTTTACCCCAATCGGGATACATAAAAATTGCAACCGGGCCGGCAACCGCCATTTTAGATGTCGCGCCCATTGGCCCGAATTATCAGCCCGGGCACGCTCACGCGGACACCCTGAGCTTTGAACTGTCGCTGTGGGGGAGTCGGGTACTTGTGAATGGCGGAACATCATGCTATGGTTTAAGCGCTCGCCGGTTGGCCGAACGGCAGACATCGGCGCATAACACGGTGGAAATTAACGGAGAGAGTTCATCGGAGGTCTGGTCGGGCTTCCGCGTGGGGCGCCGCGCCCGGCCTGTGGGGCTGCGCGTGCTTCGGAATGGGAAAAAACTCATGGTTCGCTGTTCTCATACCGGCTACCGGAGAATTGGCGGAGAACATGTCAGAACATGGCGCATGGATCCGCAGAGTCTGACAATAGAGGACATGGTAACTGGCGAGCACCCGGCAGTGGCACGTTTCCGCTTCCATCCGCGCTGCGTTGTTAAAACCGCAGGAAAAAATATGCTGCTGGTGAATGTTCGGGGAGCGGCGCGCGCTGCGCGGCTCATTATTCATCGCGGAAGTTGGCGTCTTGCCGGCGGCGCGTATGCCCCACAGTTCGGCGCAGTTCTCCCCGCTCCTGTGCTTGAGGTCTCCTGCGCTGTCCGTGAACCGGCGCTGCCTCGGCAGCGGGTTCTCAGGGAATCATTGGTGCACATACATTGGGCAGATGAGAACCCGGAGGAGGAACTGCGGTGAAAATGAGCATTATCAGTAACTATTTTCCTCCAGAAATTGGCGCGGCATCTTCCCGGGTATTCGCTATGGCAGTACTTTTACAAAATACGGGCATGGATGTCGAAGTGCTTACAGCTCTGCCGAATCATCCTCTCGGAAAAATCTTTCATACGTACCGCGGCAAATTCATGGTTAAAGAAACCGTGAAGGGTATTCGGATCCGACGCTTCTGGCTTTTTGCGTCCAATTCATCGCGGGCGCTGCCGAGAATTGTGAGCATGCTGTCATTATCTGTAACAATTTTTGCTGCGCTGCCGCATCTCATTTTCCGCCGTCCCCGCGTTGTTATTGTTAACAGCCCGCCCCTATTGCTTGGTCTGGCGGGAATCATTTTGTCGGCGCTCTGCGGCGCCCGAACGGTTCTCAACATTTCCGATATATGGCCACTTTCCGCCTTTGAAATGGGCGCCATGTCGAAGGGCTTTCTGTACAGCAGACTTAAGGGCATTGAACGATTCATGTACAGGGCATCTCATGGCTTTCTGGGCCAGTCGAATGAGATTCTGGAGCACATTAGGTCCCTTCAGCCCCGAAAATCGGCGCTGCTCTATCGGAATCTCGCGCGGGTATCGAAGTTTATTGATAATACGCCCTCCATCAAACAGAAACGCATGAGAATAATTTATGCCGGCTTATTGGGTGTCGCGCAGGGCATTGCTGATATTTGCCGGAATGTCGATTTTTCCTCGCTACGCGCTGAATTTCATATCTACGGAGACGGGAATGAGCGGGCGCTCATTGAGGACTACATAAAAACGCATGCCAACTGTCACATTTTCATTCATAACACGGTGAGTCCCGATGCCCTTCTCGAAGTACTGGCGCAGTTTCACGCAATGCTCGTCCCCCTCAAAAGCAGCATTCGAGGAGCCATGCCCTCAAAACTCTATACAGCCCTTGCCGCTGGCCTGCCGGTTATTTTCTCCGGCAGTGGCGAGGGTGAGCGTTTTGTTATACAATACAAATTGGGCTGGGTGAGCGATCCGGTAAACTATAACGCGCTGCAAAAAAATATTGAACAACTGGCAAACATGGAAGAACGCGAGTACCGTAACCTGCGGAAAAGTATTTCACACATTGCCAAAACACAGTTTAGCATTGAGATGCAGGGAAACGATCTTGTCAACTTCCTGAGGCAGCCCCCCAAAGCACACATGGATGCAGATATGGAGAAATTGCCATGAAAAAAATTATGCTGACCTTCGGAACACGACCCGAGGCCATTAAAATGGCTCCTCTGGTACTGGCAATGCGGCAGACAGAGAAATTACAACCCATTGTCTGTGTTAGCGGTCAGCACCGGCAGATGCTGGATCAGGTACTTGAGCTCTTCGATATTCGGCCCGATCTGGATCTTGCCATAATGCGCGATGGGCAAGACTTAACAGATATTAATGCCAATGTTCTGTTCGGCATGCGCGAGGCCTTCAAAACCTTCGAGCCGAATATGCTTCTCATTCATGGCGATACCTCAACGGCCATGGCCGCGAGTGTCGCCGCCTTCTACGCGGGCATACCAACTGGCCATGTTGAAGCGGGACTGCGCAGCCATAATATGAGCTCTCCCTATCCTGAGGAATTCAACCGCAGGGTCGTGAGTCTGACTGCGGCAGCGCATTTCGCCCCAACCCCCTTGGCGAGGAATCAATTACTGGCGGAAGGAATTCCAGACGCGCGCATTACGGTAACGGGCAATACCATTATCGATTCCCTTCATTTCATACTACACCGTCTTGAAAACAATGAAGAACGCAGGCAGAAAATTGATACCATGCTCTCAAACTGCCTTCATTTTGACCATTACCATGAAAAATTCATAGTCATTACCGGGCATAGGCGCGAAAGTTTTGGCGCGGGGTTCAAAAACATGTGCACGGCAATAAAATTTCTCGCGGAAAAGTACCCTCACATACATTTTGTGTATCCGGTACATCTGAACCCCAACGTGAAGCAGCCGGTATATCAATATCTTTCAAACAGAGAAAACATTCATCTCATTAATCCGCTGGAATATGAATCATTCCTGTGGCTGCTCCGGCACTGCCATTTTGCGCTGACAGACAGCGGCGGTATTCAGGAAGAGGGGCCGAGTCTCGCCAAGCCCGTGCTTGTTATGCGCGAAATAACCGAGCGTCCCGAAGGTGTGGATGCAGGGGCTGTGAGCTTAGTCGGCGCGAATTTTGACAAAATAGTGAGCGAAACATCGCGGCTCCTCACCGACAGCGAGGCCTACAACACCATGTCGCAGGCAGTAAACCCCTATGGCGATGGCAGAGCCTGCGAACGCATTATTCACTTTCTTACAAAGGAACTGCCGTAATGAATAATGTAATGAACACTGTAATAAACAAGAAGGTATGTGTTATCGGGCTCGGATACATCGGCCTGCCGACAGCAGTCATTCTGGCCCGCGCCGGGTACTCAGTGCGCGGGGTCGATGTAAAAAATGATGTCGTTGAAACCATTAACACAGGCGTTGCCCACATTATTGAACCCGGTTTGAACGATGCCTTACAGCGCGTTGTTTTGGAAGGTCGGTTCACCGCATTCACGGAACCTGCTGAGGCGGACATATTCATTATTTGCGTGCCCACCCCCCTTAATACGGACGACACACTTCCCCGTCCGAATGTCAGCCATGTGCTGCGCGCGGTCAGAACCATTGCCCCCATTGTCCGCCCGGGCAATTACATTATTTTGGAATCGACATCGCCGGTCGGCACCACAAAGAAACTGGCAGAAGCGCTTGCGGAACATTCTGTTAGCATTGATAACCTACGCATTGCCTACTGCCCGGAACGGGTTATTCCCGGACGCGCTATGATCGAGCTCATAGAAAACGATAGAATTGTCGGAGGACTAACGCCGGAGGCAGCCGAGTCCTGCGCGGAATTTTACCGTTCGGTTGTTACGGGAACCATTCTCACAACGAACGCGGCAACCGCCGAAATGGTTAAGTTAAGCGAAAATAGTTTTCGAGATGTGAACATTGCCTTTGCCAATGAACTTTCCATTCTTGCCGCGAATATGGGGGTACATGTTCAGGAGGTCATAGCGCTTGCAAACAGGCATCCGCGGGTGAACATTCTCCAGCCCGGTCCCGGAGTCGGCGGTCACTGCATTGCGGTGGATCCCTGGTTTCTCATTTCACAGAATCCAGATTCCGCTCGCCTCATACAAACGGCGCGGCAGGTGAACAATGACAAAACAGAATGGGTTATTGAAAACATTAGAGCAGCCGCCGCAAAACGTTCAGCGGAATTGAACAGACCGCCCCGCATTGTTCTGCTTGGACTAACATTTAAGCCCGACATTGATGACCTTCGGGAATCTCCCGCCCTGAAGATCGCTGAAACACTGTACAAGCAGAACTACCGAATACAGTGTGTTGAACCCCACATTACCGAACACGCACGCCTGCCGCTCGTGAGCCTGACGGAAGGCCTCAAAATGGCAGACATTGTTGTGGGGCTGGTAAAGCACAGCGCGTTCAGCCATAATACATTGTCCGAACACATTGATACTCGCGCTGGGAACAGCGCATTCTTGAACTTTGCGGGGTTATAATATGAGTGAATTTGGGACAATTGCTACAGTGTTTGTAATTTCCGAAATACAAAGGATTGAGGATCATTGAAAAAAGCATTAATTACCGGTGTTACCGGACAAGATGGTTCCTATCTTGCGGAGTTACTGCTGGACAAGGGCTATGAGGTTCATGGGCTGAAGCGCAGGACATCGCTGTTCAACACAGACCGTATTGACCACCTATTTAAAGATCCTCATGCAGATAATGTACGGCTTTATCTGCATTATGGTGATCTGACAGATTCTACAAATCTCATTCGTTTAATTCAATTAATTCAGCCACATGAAATTTATAATTTGGGTGCTCAGAGCCATGTACAGGTTTCCTTTGAAATTCCCGAGTACACTGCCAATTCCGATGCTCTTGGAACATTGCGGTTATTGGAGGCAATTCGTCTTCTCGGACTGGAAAAACATACAAAATTCTATCAGGCATCGACAAGTGAACTATATGGATTAGTTCAGGAAGTCCCGCAAAAAGAAACAACTCCATTTTATCCGCGGAGCCCCTATGCTGTCGCAAAACTCTACGCATATTGGATTGTGAAAAACTACCGGGAAGCCTATAACATGTACGCGTGTAATGGCATTCTTTTTAATCATGAAAGCCCACGCCGGGGAGAAACCTTTGTTACACGGAAAATTACCCGCGCGGCAGCACGAATTAAAGCGGGGCTTCAGAAAAAACTGTACATCGGAAACCTCAATGCCCAGCGCGATTGGGGGTATGCCGGCGATTATGTTGAAGGTATGTGGAGAATGCTCCAACGTAACACGCCGGAAGATTATGTGCTTGCTACCGGAGAAATGCATACCATAAGGGAGTTCGCAGAACTCGCCTTTGCCCGGCTTGGTATTGATATTGAATTCCGCGGTGAGGGTGTGGAAGAAAAGGGATATGTTGCCGGTACCGACAAGGTCATTATTGAAATAGATCCAAAATACTTGCGACCCGCAGAAGTTGAGCAACTCTTAGGCGATCCGACAAAGGCTCATAATGAGTTGGGCTGGAAACCGCGCATTGGTTTTGAACAACTGGTAGACATGATGGTCGATTATGATTATAAAATGGCAAAACGCGAAAAAAATCTAAACTTGTCAAATTCCATGGGAGGAATACATGAATAAAAATGCGAAAATTTATGTGGCAGGCCACAAGGGAATGGTTGGATCTGCGATTTTACGGGAACTTACAAAACGCGGATATACAAATATAGTACACAAAACTCATTCGGAATTGGACCTTACCCGTCAGACGGATGTGGAAAATTTTTTCGATGCTGAAATGCCCGAGTATGTTTTCTTGGGGGCGGGAAAAGTCGGCGGTATTTTGGCAAATAAGTCCGATAAAGCAGGTTTCTGCTATGAGAATGCCACGATCGGGATCAACGTCATACATTCAGCCTATAAATTCGGGGTTAAAAAATTACTGAACATTGGGTCAGCGTGTTTCTATCCGGTGCAAGCACCTCTGCCGTTAAAAGAGGAGTATATACTGAGTGGACCATTGGAAGAAACTAACGATGCCTATGCGCTTGCAAAAATATTAGCACTTAAACTATGCCAGTATTATAATGAGAACTATAATACCAATTTTCTCTCGGTTATACCTGCAAATATGTTCGGCATACATGATAATTTTAATTTAAAAACGGCACACGTAATACCTACTATTATACGGAAAATGCACGAGGCGAAGTCATCAAATCGGACAATTACCCTGTGGGGAGATGGATCACCATCCCGTGACTTTCTTTATTTGGATGATGGAGCACAAGCAATTGTGTTTATAATGGAAAACTATGCCGCATCTGATATTGGTAACTACATAAACATTGGAACCGGAAAAGAGATTATGATAAAAGACCTTGCTCAGCTAATTGCCAAAATTGTTGGGTTTAAAGGTGAAATTACTTGGGATACTACAAAACCAAATGGAACCCCCCGCAGATGTCTTTCAATAGAAAAACTCACCAAACTTGGCTGGGTAAGTACTACATCACTGGAAAAAGGAATTCAGAGAACATATACGTGGTTTCTCGAAAATTGAGGGGAGGTATCCATGGATAAAAAAAAACTGGCTGTTTACTGTACAGATGTACACGATATAATGGACGCTTCCTTTTGTTCATTAATTTCTCAATATTATAGGTTATGTATTTTTGCACCGCCTGAGAAAATTAATTATTTGAAACAAAAAGAAATTGTTGCAGATTTTGTACCATACCCTAAAATGCTTCCTCAATGCTGGCTTTCTTCTGATTCTCTGTTATTTTCTCTCGAAAAAAAAATACGTCAATTTTTTCTATTGGGGAAAGCGTTTTTTATTACAATAAAATTGAAACGTAGTCTTGAAACCCGTGGAATCAAAAATGTTGTTTTTACTACTACAAATCACTTAAGAGCATGGATGGCTCTTATTCCATGCAAGGTTCATTATCATGTATTTTTTCATAATATTCACCACTGGTACAAAGTACAGCTGGACCAATACAGAGACAATCATAGCAAAGGGTTTCGTTTATTTTTAAGTTCCCTATTCTTGAAAAAAATAAAGAGTGGAGTTGTATTAACACAATACTTAAGAGAAGAAATTTCTCACTATACCAATATACCCATAGCAGTGTTTCCATTTGTTACATTTTCAGAGAATAGGTTGAAGCAAAGAGAGAAAATACTAAAAACAGTAACAATTCCTACTTTTACATTACTTGGGGCGGTAAACAATGAAAAAAAATATTATAAGCAAATTGTTGATGTCTTTGCAAAAATAACAAAAGAATATACATTAATCTTTCTTGGTCGGGTTATAAGTAATGAAGAAATACTATATGCCAAGCAGAAGCTGGGGAATAAAGTAGTTAGTTTTTCAGGTTATATAGAAGATGAAGAATATGAAAACACATTGTGCTCAAGCCACTTTATTATAAACAATAATTTAACAAAGCAACCTTATGGACTATACAAGGCATCGGGAATGGAATTTGAAAGTGCAGTCTATTGTGTTCCGCTCATAAAAAAAGAAGGTGGGGATGATCAATATGAGGGAAATCTTGAAAAACTAATAACAGATGCTATTTCGTCAGTACTAACGGGAAAATATTATGAACAATATGAAAAAATGAATGATCTTGCTTCGATTTAACGGACACTCTTCTAAGCACGATACTATAGGGAGAGGAGAGTGTTATGGAAACACGGAAAGTCAGAAAATTCTATGCTGAGGATTTTAAGGAACAGGCTGTGGAGCTTGCCAAAGAAATTGGCACGAAGCAGGCGACGGAAAAGCTGGGTATAGCAAGTTATCATACCCTCGCGAAATGGGTTCGGAACGACCAGAAAGGTCCCGAGTTTCGGGAACTTCAGGAAGCCCTGGCCGAGAACAAACGATTGAGAAAGGAACTGCGCGCCGAGAAAAAGGCGGTGGCAATACTCAATGATGCAATGGTTTTTTTTTGCAGAAAGGAGAGCCTGAAATGAAGTATCGAGGAATTGAGCAGCTGAAGCAGACCGGACATGCTGTTGCACCATGCTGCAAACTTCTGAAGGTGTCCAGCTCGGGATTCTATGACTGGCTTAAGAGAGAACCGTCCAAAAACACCCGCAGGGATGATGAGCTTACGGGTAAAATCCTGCGTGTGTATACTGAAAATAAGGGATGCTACGGTTCGCCCCGAATTCACCGGCTGCTGCATCTTCATGGTGAAGCAATCGGGAGGAACCGAGTCGCCCGGCTTATGAGGGAATCGGGGCTCAATGCGGGGAGAACGAAGGCATATCGCCCGCGAACAACAATGAGCAATCCATCCCAGAAGAAGTCTCCGCGGGTGTTTCGCATTGAAAGCTCCACGGTTACGAAAGCGAATGAGGTCTGGGCATCGGACCTCACGTACCTGCCCGCCGGCGCAGGATTTGCGTACCTTGTTGTGGTTCTGGACATCTATACCCGGGAAATTACGGGCTGGAATGTCAGTGATTCCATGGAGAGCACACAGACGGAAAAGGCTCTGTTACAGGCCGTACGGAGAACTCCCGGGGAGTTGAATAGCTTGGTCTTTCATTCAGATCAGGGAACGCAGTATTGCGCGCAGAGCATTCGAGACAAACTGGAAATGTTACATATTACCCAGTCGATGTCGAGAAGGGGGAATTGCTACGATAATGCCTTTGTGGAAAGTTTTTTCCACACGCTGAAGAATGAGCTTGGTAAGCCGAGGTTTCAGAACCTTCAGGAGGCGCGGAAGATAGTTTTTGAATACATCAACTGGTATAACCGAGAGAGGCTTCATTCTTCTCTTGACTATATGAGTCCGATGAATTATGCTTTGAAAACAGCAGGAGAATCCTGTTGTGTTGCTTAGCGGATTGTCCGAATTTTCGAAGCAAGATCAGAAAGAAAAAGTTCTCCATGAAATTTCTATAGATTCTTCGCATGAAATTTTTATGAACATTGAATCATGTTCTCAAAATGAATAAATTATGACTTCATTGAAAATTTACGAAAAGAATTATCGGTATAAAGCACCCCAAGGAGCAGGATAGTACAATGCTTAAACAACTGTTATTACTTGCCCGACCCGGACGCGGCAAACAATTCATATTCGTAACCCTCATTATGCTTGCCAGTACAATAAGTGAACTTGCTATGTTAGGATTCTTGGGGCTTTTTATTACCTCCATACTAAATCCTGACGGAATTGCCGATAATGAATTTTTTCAGTTTCTGGATCAATTATTATCAATAAACATTACACAGAATTCTCTAACCTACATTATTACCTTTCTTGGTATTCTGGTTATTTTTGCTGCTGTTTTTAAAAGTCTGGTGCGTATATTATCTATCTATGCCATGAGCCGGTACAGCGAGGCTGTCGCTGGCGATGTTGTGTATGACGTTATACATAATTTACTACATGCCAATTATGAAAAAGTGCTCCTCCTCAATCGTTCTGAAATCATTCAGAATATTGAATGGAGAATGCATATAAGAGCATACCTACTTTCAATAATTTTTGTCATTGGTGAAATATCCGTGAGCGCGTTAATAATTACCGGCCTCATAATAACCAATCCGCTTCCGAGCATGGTTTTACTCGTTCTGTTAGGACTCTTTGCCGTATGGGTATTTACCTTTTTAAAGCGGATAATTGATGTAAAATCTCAACAGGTTACACAATTGGCAGGGAATATTTTCACCGAACTTCGACATTACATTAATGGTTTCAAAGATTTACTCATTTCGTGTTCCGAAGAAAACATTCTCAGGGAAATCAAAACTAAATTCACCGTGTTTTCCAGAATTTCGGGCACTCAAATATTCTTTTCACAGTTGCCTGCAATTATTGTTGAAGCATTGGGTTTTATTGTTCTTGCGGGACTGAGTATTGTTTTACTCAATACGGAGCTATTTTCAATAACCGACCTCATAACATTACTTACGGTTTTCGCTGTTGCGCTATGGAGGGTCATACCCGGCATGGTTCGCTCAATGAACCGTTTTGGGCAAATACAGGTGTCCCGTCCCTATATTCAACGAATAATTACTACCATAAACGAGTTGGGAAAGTACCCCCATGAATGGCAGAGTACGGGAAAAAACATTAGCAAAATACATACTCTTTCTTTTAGTAACGTAACCTACCAATACCAGACCCGACCTGATGCTGCCCTCAAAAACATTACCTTTTCGGCAAAGAGAGGAGAAAAAATTGGCATTATTGGTTCTTCTGGATCGGGCAAGAGTACGTTGGTAGATATGTTAATAGGTCTCATTTCGCCCCGGAATGGTGAAGTGCGTGTTAATGATACTTCCCTCATGCAGGTTAACCGCGATAACTGGTTAAACCAAATTGGGTATGTTTCGCAATCTCCCTTTTTTTGCGACAGCAGCATTGCAGAAAATATTATTTTTGGACATAACGGGGCAAACGCTAATGAAAAACACCTGCGGCATGTTTGCGACTTGGCGTCCATGAATTATATTAATGACCTGCCCAATGGATTACATACGCGAATTGGTGAGAAGGGTGTTCAGCTCTCAGGAGGGCAACTTCAGCGCATTGCCATTGCTCGAACACTGTATAGAAACCCCGTTCTCATTATTTTCGATGAAGCCACCAGCGCGCTTGATAACAGTACTGAAAAATCAATTATGAATACCATTTACTCCATACAGGGAATAACCATGTTTATTGTTGCTCACCGGCTTAGTACGGTAAAACGTTGCGACAACATTCTCTGGATTGAAAATGGAGAACTGCAAGACTATGGTCCGCCCGATGTTGTTATTCCGCGGTATGAATTATATACTGCCCAACATACACCGCAATATGAACCGCCCCTGGTTTACGAAAGGGAAATGTAAATCTATAATGATGGGTACTATGGTATACACAAAGAGATACCCGGAGGAGACTCGGGAGAATACCCGGTGGTCGAATATTCGCTGTCGTGTGGAACCTGTGTTTGCGCAGCGAAAGGGGGCATTGAGATTTCGGCAGGTCAGGCGGAAGGGACTGAAAAGAGCGAGATTTGAGATTGGTTTGGGAAATATGGTCTACAACATGCAGAGAATGTGTTTTTTGATCAATCGGTTGCAGTCGGGATAAGGCAACACCCCGAAAAAGTATGAAAGAAACAAGCGGAAAACACCGAAAAACGGGGGCGCAAAACAAAAACCTCTGCAAAAAATGGGCAGAAGTGTTGACATATACGTATTTTTTGGTGATACTCAGAGTACAGTGGAGCTTAAAAAAACGTTATTTCCGCGATGCAGTGTGAAATACCCGCGTTTCCAGAGCTTCCCAAAATAATGGAGGAACCCATGAATGAATCAACGCAGGAAGCCATAAACACTTCCGAGAATGCCGACTACCTTACAATAGGCGACATAATAGCATTTTTTGCGGCATACCGAAAACTCATTCTCATTCCCACTGTCGTGCTCAGCATACTCCTGTTCATTTTCCTTATTTTTACACCGCTACTGACCCGCTTTGTCAATCCAAACACTAGTAATGCCTATGTAACAGTCATATCAGTTCCTTCAAGTGTTCAATCGGCATTAATTATGCAGCAGTCAGTACAGCAACAAATTACCACCCTGTTGAACAGCCCCCCATTTCTCTTAGACGTACTTAATAGTTTTGATAGTGAATATCTAAAAATTGATTCTTATGAGAAAATTTCCGATATTGTGCAGCATAGGTGGATAGGGAGTAACTTGACTATAACGGTACGCTTGGATAATAGTGAAGACTTTCTGAAACTATTGCTGAACAAGCTAACTATGGAAATTACCGCAGAACTGAATAGCCTATACGAGCTGTACTTAGTCCGAAACGATAGCATTCTGGCGCAGGTCGAGCAATTGTTAAGTTCGTACTTCGTGGAAGAATGGACTCCCGAATCGCTCATAGGAATTAGCGTGCTGAATTTTGTTAACCAACGTTTATCGGTAATAGGTTACTTTGGCGATGGAATAATTACTATTTGGGAGAATAATCAAATATTAATAGAAGAGCCGAACGAAAATATCGGCATTAGTACATCCATCATTTTTATGATATCTGCCATAGCAGCAAATTTCATTCTATTTTCCGTATTGGCTCTCATCGTCAATTTTTTCAGGAGCATCCAGAACAACCCTGTGGAAAAAGAAAAAATCCGCAACGCGCTGAGCTCAACGAAATAGGAGATAATAGTTGCGAAATGGCGTCCGTCCAAAACTTTCAGTTATTCTGTTCTGCGGATATTTCATCATCCTGCTCCCACAGATAAATATGCCGAAATGCTGAAAAAAATGGGTTGTACCGTGCGCGGGCTGCGCTTTTCTCCAGATAGCCTGAACCCCCTAACAGATTTTTTTCTCGTAGTAAAATTGTTTTTTCATTATCGCTATTACAGACCCGATATAGTTATGCTATATACCGTTAAACTTAATATTTATGGTTCCATAGCAAGTCAACTCCTTGCAATTCCGCAAATAAGCACTGTAACCGGACTTGGACCAACGTTCGATACAAATAATTGGCTAACCAGTTTTGTGAGCGCATTGTACCGTATCGCTTTATGGCCTGCGGAAAAGGTATTTTTTCAGAATGAATCGAATGCCGAGACCTTTGCCTCACGCAAAATAGTGAGAAGAGAACAAATTGTACGCGTTACTGGTTCTGGAGTAGATCTAACACATTTCACCCCAGAGCGATCTCCCGGTTCCCATCTGTTTCAACAAGGAACAAACTTTCTCCTCATAGCGCGCATGCTCTGGACTAAGGGAATTGGAGAATATGTTGAAGCTGCGCGGCTCATAAAACAGGAATATACCAATGTTGAATTTTACCTGTTAGGGCCATCCGGTGCGGGAAATTCGGCAGCAGTATCTCAGGCGCGCATTGACGAATGGATGAGTGAGGGACTTGTGCAGCACTTGGGAGTTTGCGATGATGTGCGGCCCTACATAGCCTCCGCAAGCTGTGTGGTACTTCCGTCATACTACCATGAGGGATTATCCCGCGTACTCATGGAAGCAGCCGCCATGGCCGTACCCGTTATTACAACAGATTGGGCGGGTTGTCGCGAAACTGTAGAAAATGGCATAACAGGGTATCTCTGTCAGCCGAGGAATGCCGTATCTCTCCACGAACAAATAAAGAAATTTATTTCCCTCTCTGCCGATGAACAGCAAACAATGGGCGAACAGGGACGGAAAAAAGCCGAGCAGGAATTCGACAAGAAAGTTGTTGCAAAAAAATACATGAGCGAAATGAAACAAATTCTTTTTCAGGATCATAAACAATAATGCAAAATATAAAGCAACCCATATGTTCTCAAATCAAGGAGTTTATAACCAATGACGGTAATCGGTAAAGGCACAGTACTGTCTATTCCAAGCGATATCCAGAATGGGCTGTCTTTTAATCTGGTAAATAGAATAAGACGCATTTGAATAGTCCAACATTCATTTGGAATGCGCTGAATATCTGAGCATTCCTGAAGGAACTGGCATGTAAGGTTGAGCAAAATGTTGATATCATCCGCTCTGCGCGCAGGCCGAGCGGCGCCAATTATTAATGCGATCCGTTCCGCACTGTCCGCATTTCCTCATCGCTCAGCCCGGTAATTCTCTGAACAGCCTCTGTCGACAAGCCTTCCAAAAACATACTGCGGGCGTTTTTTCTCCGCTCCTCAATATGCCCCTCAGCGCGACCTTTCAGAATACCCTTTTCCATACCCTTCGCAATGCCCTCAGCCCGGCCCTTTGTGATACCCTGCTCAAGACCCTCAACACGGCCTTTCAGAATACCCTTCTCCATGCCTTCCCTGACGAAGGCGTTGGTTATGTTATATGTCCGCATACTGTTTTCTCCTTCAGGATATAGTTTCCTGTTAATTTTCTCAAACTGTTCATACAGTCCCAAGTCCTTCAGGTAGCCCAGCACACTCTCTGCCAGATCAGTAAAGTCTTGTGAAGACAGACCGTTCAGGAGCTGCGCAATTTCTTTCAGCCCCTCAGTGTCCATTTCATTATCTCGCATTATATACCACAATGCAGTCGATGTATATCGGTTTTCATCGGAACGCCATGCCAACTGTTTCTTTGTCATTCTACAAAGATCGCGCACAATGTACGACACTTTCACCCTGACATCTACCGTGCCTTCAATCATAGATTCGAAAGCAGCATTTCCATGCGAACTGTAAAATGTGAGTGGGAGGTTCCATTCCTTTTTTCCATGGTAGAGCAGCAGTATATAGATAGCATCATTTTCATTGTACACATTGCTGTTTCTGAGGGCATGCTACAGAAACTTTTGCTACTGGAAATTGTGCAGAGCACAATTTCCAGTAGCAAAAGTTTCAAATTCGGAATGCTTTCTTTGTGCTTAGCATTCTCCTATTTCATAGAAAGTTTTGCCTGTGGCAAAACTTTGTGATAATTATCGATTTGAGTGAGCGCATGTTTATGCTGGTAGCTTTTGTGTTCAATAATGAACAGGGCTTTCCGGTCGGGGTCTGACAGGAAGGGGGCGCTGACAACGAGATCGCAGTGAATGTTCTTTTTTCCCGCAATGTAGCTGGGGTTTTCAATGCGGATTTTGTCCATGTCCAGCTTGGCAAGAGTTGTATCCTCACAGAACAGCCGCAGCAGGTCGAGAATCATACGGGGGGTTCTGTAGTAGGCGATCTTGAAGGCTATGTCGTGGATGTTGCCTGTGCTATGGGATGATTTTTTCATATTCTTCCTCCTACATCTGTGACGGGAGAAAAACGAGATATGAATGACAAAATGAGAAATTTTTGTGAAATTTTGTAATTATTTTTTTAGAAGGGTATGTTCCCGGAAACATCCGAGCATGATGAACAGGCAGTTCAGGATCTGGCGCGAGAGTTTATGCAGACAGGAGCTGCAACGCGGGTCGCGCTGCAACTCCTGTTTAATTTAATCTGTTCCAGACGCATGGGTGAGCCGGATGCGTGGTCGAGCAGGCCGAGCGGCGATAATTAATGCGATCCATTCCGCACTGTCCGCATTTCCTCATCGCTCAGCCCGGTAATTCTCTGAACGGCCTCTGTCGACAAGCCTTCCAAAAACATACTGCGGGCGTTTTTTCTCCGCTCCTCAATATGCCCCTCAGCACGACCTGTTCGCAGACCTTTCAGAATGCCTTTCTCCATGCCCTGCTCAAGACCCTCAGCGCGACCTTTCAGAATACCCTTTTCCATACCTTTCTCCATACCTTCCCTGACGAAGGCGTTGGTTATGTTATATGTCCGCATACTGTTTTCTCCTTCAGGGTACAGTTCCCTGTTAATTTTCTCAAACTGTTCATACAGTCCCAAATCTTTTAGATAACCCAGCACACTCTCTGCCAGATCAGTAAAGTCTTGTGAAGACAGACCGTTCAGGAGCTGCGCAATCTCTTTCAGCCCCTCAGCATCAATCTCATTATCTCGCATTATATACCACAACGCAGTCGATGTATATCGTTTTTCATCAGAACGCCATGCCAACTGTTTCTTTGTCATTCTACAAAGATCGCGCACAATGTACGACACTTTCACCCTGACATCTACCGTGCCTTCAATCATAGATTCGAAAGCAGCATTTCCATGCGAACTGTAAAATTCGCGCTGGAGGTTCCATTCCTTTTTTCCATGGTAGAGCAGCAGTATATAGATAGCATCTTTTTCATTGTACACATTGCTGTTTCTGAGGGCATGCTGATAATTATCGATTTGAGTGAGCGCATGTTTATGCTGGTAGCTTTTGTGTTCAATAATGAACAGGGCTTTCCGGTCGGGGTCTGATAAGAAGGGGGCGCTGACAACGAGATCGCAGTGAAGGTTCTTTTTTCCCGCAATGTAGCTGGGGTTTTCAATGCGGATTTTGTCCATGTCCAGCTTGGAAAGCGTTGTATCCTCACAGAACAGCCGCAGCAGGTCGGGAATCATACGGGGGGTTCTGTAGTAGGCGATCTTGAAGGCTATGTCGTGGATATGGCCTGTGCTGTGGGATGATTTTTTCATAAACATTCCTCCTACATCTGTGACGGGAGAAAAACGAGATATGAATGACAAAATAAGAAATTTTTGTGAAATTTTGTAATTATTTTTTTTAGAAGGGTATGTTCCCGGAAACATCCGAGCATGATGAACAGGCAGTTCAGGATCTGGCGCGAGAGTTTATGCAGACAGAGCTGCAACGCGGGTCGCGCTGCAACTCCTGTTTAATTTAATCTGTTCCAGACGCATGGGTGAGCCGGATGCGTGGTCGAGCGCCAATTATTAATGCGATCCGTTCCGCACTGTCCGCATTTCCTCATCGCTCAGCCCGGTAACCTTCCGAACGTCATCTGCTGAAAGTCCTATGGAAAACATACTGCGGGCGTTTTTTCTCCGCTCCTCAATATGCCCCTCAGCGCGACCTTTCAGAATGCCCTTCTCCATTCCTTTCAGAATACCTTTCGCAATGCCTTCCCTGACGAAGGCGTTGGTTATGTTATATGTCCGCATACTGTTTTCTCCTTCAGGGTACAGTTCCCTGTTAATTTTCTCAAACTGTTCATACAGTCCCAAATCTTTTAGATAACCCAGCACACTCTCTGCCAGATCAGTAAAGTCTTGTGAAGACAGACCGTTCAGGAGCTGCGCAATCTCTTTCAGCCCCTCAGCATCCATCTCATTATCTCGCATTATATACCACAACGCAGTCGATGTATATCGTTTTTCATCGGAACGCCATGCCAACTGCTTCTTTGTCATTCTACAAAGATCGCGCACAATGTACGACACTTTCACCTTGACATCTACCGTGCCTTCGGTAAGGGATTCGGAAGCAGCATTTCCATGTGAACTGTAAAATGTGAGTGGGAGGTTCCATTCCTTTTTTCCATGGTAGAGCAGCAGTATATAGATAGCATCATTTTCATTGTACACATTGCTGTTTCTGAGGGCATATTGATAGTTATCGATTTGAATGAGAGCATGTTTATGCTGGTAGCTTTTGTGCTCAATAATGAATAGAGCCTTCCGCTCGGGGTCTGACAGGAAGGGGGCGCTGACAACGAGATCGCAGTGAAGATTCTTTTTTCCTGCAATGTAGCTGGGGGTTTCAATGCGGATTTTGTCCATGTCCAGCTTGGCAAGAGTTGTATCCTCACAGAACAGGCGCAGCAGGTCGGGAATCATACGGGGGGTTCTGTAGTAGGCGATCTTGAAGGCTATGTCGTGGATATGGCCTGTGCTCTGGGATGATTTTTTCATAAACATTCCTCCTACATCTGTGACAGGAGAAAAACGAGATATGAATGACAAAATGAGAAATTTTTTCAAAAAAGTGAAAGTTTCTTCCTGAAGAGGTAAGTTCCCATACCATATAGACGGGCTACATTGAATGGTAAATGATACAATGAGAAATTTTTGTGAAATTTTGTAATTATTTTTTTTAGAAGGGTATGTTCCCGGAAACATCCGAGCATGATGAACAGGCAGTTCAGGATCTGGCGCGAGAGTTTATGCAGACAGAGCTGCAACGCGGGTCGCGCTGCAACTCCTGTTTAATTTAATCTGTTCCAGACGCATGGGTGAGCCGGATGCGTGGTCGAGCAGGCCGAGCGCCAATTATTAATGCGATCCGTTCCGCACTGTCCGCATTTCCTCATCGCTCAGCCCGGTAATTCTCTGAACGGCCTCTGTCGACAAGCCTTCCAAAAACATACTGCGGGCGTTTTTTCTCCGCTCCTCAATATGCCCCTCAGCGCGACCTGTTCGCAGTCCTTCCTGCCGACCTGTCTGCAATCCTGTCTGAAGTCCTTCCTGCCGACCCTTTGTGATACCCTGCTCAAGACCTTCAACACGACCTTTCAGAATACCCTTCTCCATACCCTTCGCAATGCCTTCCCTCACGAAGGCGTTGGTTATGTTATATGTCCGCATACTGTTTTCTCCTACTGAAACTTTTGCATTGGAAAATTGTGCTTCGCACAATTTCCAGTAGCAAAAGTTTCACATTTGGCAGACCTCGTTGCGCTTGGCATTCTCTCATTTTGTAGAAAGTTTTGCCTGCGGCAAAACTTTGTCTAGGATATAATTTCCTGTTAATTTTCTCAAACTGTTCATACAGTCCCAAGTCCTTCAGGTAGCCCAGCACACTCTCTGCCAGATCAGTAAAGTCTTGTGAAGACAGACCGTTCAGGAGCTGCGCAATTTCTTTCAGCCCCTCAGTGTCCATTTCATTATCTCGCATTATATACCACAATGCAGTCGATGTATATCGTTTTTCATCAGAACGCCATGCCAACTGTTTCTTTGTCATTCTACAAAGATCGCGCACAATGTACGACACTTTCACCCTGACATCTACCGTGCCTTCAATCATAGATTCGAAAGCAGCATTTCCATGCGAACTGTAAAATGTGAGTGGGAGGTTCCATTCCTTTTTTCCATGGTAGAGCAGCAGTATATAGATAGCATCTTTTTCATTGTACACATTGCTGTTTCTGAGGGCATGCTACAGAAACTTTTGCATTGGAAAATTGTGCAAGCACAATTTCCAGTAGCAAAAGTTTCAAATTCGGAATGCTTTCTTTGTGCTTAGCATTCTCCTATTTCATAGAAAGTTTTGCCTGTGGCAAAACTTTGTGATAATTATCGATTTGAGTGAGAGCATGTTTATGCAGGTAGCTTTTATGCTCAATAATGAATAGAGCTTTTCGGTCGGGGTCTGACAGGAAGGGGGCGCTGACAACGAGATCGCAGTGAATGTTCTTTTTTCCCGCAATGTAGCTGGGGTTTTCAATGCGGATTTTGTCCATGTCCAGCTTGGCAAGAGTTGTATCCTCACAGAACAGGCGCAGCAGGTCGGGAATCATACGGGGGGTTCTGTAGTAGGCGATCTTGAAGGCTATGTCGTGGATATGGCCTGTGCTGTGGGATGATTTTTTCATATTCTTCCTCCTACATCTGTGACGGGAGAAAAACGAGATATGAATGACAAAATGAGAAATTTTTTCAAAAAAGTGAAAGTTTCTTCCTGAAGAGGTAAGTTCCCATACCATATAGACGGGCTACATTGAATGGTAAATGATACAATGAGAAATTTTTGTGAAATTTTGTAATTATTTTTTTTAGAAGGGTATGTTCCCGGAAACATCCGAGCATGATGAACAGGCAGTTCAGGATCTGGCGCGAGAGTTTATGCAGACAGAGCTGCAACGCGGGTCGCGCTGCAACTCCTGTTTAATTTAATCTGTTCCAGACGCATGGGTGAGCCGGATGCGTGGTCGAGCAGGCCGAGCGGCGATAATTAATGCGATCCATTCCGCACTGTCCGCATTTCCTCATCGCTCAGCCCGGTAATTCTCTGAACAGCCTCGGTCGACAACCCTTCCAAAAACATACTGCGGGCGTTTTTTCTCCGCTCCTCAATATGCCCCTCAGCGCGACCTTTCAGAATACCCTTTTCCATACCTTTCTCCATACCTTCCCTGACGAAGGCGTTGGTTATGTTATATGTCCGCATACTGTTTTCTCCTTCAGGGTACAGTTCCCTGTTAATTTTCTCAAACTGTTCATACAGTTTTGGATCTAGATCTTTGATATAGCCTAACACACTTTCTGCCAGATCAGTAAAGTCTTGTGATGACAGACCGTTCAGGAGCTGCGCAATCTCTTTCAGCCCCTCAGTGTCCATCTCATTATCTCGCATTATATACCACAACGCAGTCGATGTATATCGTTTTTCATCGGAACGCCATGCCAACTGCTTTTTGTCCATTCGCCTCAGATCGCGCACAATGTACGACACTTTCACCCTGACATCTACCGTGCCTTCAATCATAGATTCGAAAGCAGCATTTCCATGCGAACTATAAAATTCGCGCTGGAGGTTCCATTCCTTTTTTCCATGGTAGAGCAGCAGTATATAGATAGCATCATTTTCATTGTACACATTGCTGTTTCTGAGGGCATATTGATAGTTATCGATTTGAATGAGAGCATGTTTATGCTGGTAGCTTTTGTGTTCAATAATAAAAAGAGCTTTCCGCTCGGGGTCTGACAGGAAGGGGGCGCTGACAACGAGATCGCAGTGAAGATTCTTTTTTCCCGCAATGTAGCTGGGGTTTTCAATGCGGATTTTGTCCATGTCCAGCTTGGCAAGAGTTGTATCCTCACAGAACAGCCGCAGCAGGTCGAGAATCATACGGGGGGTTCTGTAGTAGGCGATCTTGAAGGCTATGTCGTGGATGTTGCCTGTGCTATGGGATGATTTTTTCATAAATACTCCTCCTACATCTGTGACAGGAGAAAAACGAGATATGAATGACAAAATGAGAAATTTTTTCAAAAAAGTGAAAGGGTGGATTTTGTTTTGAAATTGGGATATAAACCTTTGGACAGACCCCTCCTCCCCAGTGTAAAACGAAGGTTATTCGTATACACTGGGGGTTGTATAAAACATAAAAGGAGGGAAACAGTGAACAGTAGTATCACATATTCTCAGTATCATCTCAAGTCTCGGAAGTATCAGGCGGCTTCGATGTATGATTGGCGGTTGCGGATGGTTCGGTATGCCCAGGAGCATTCGATCAAGGCGGCTGCTCGGGAGTTCGAGGTGTCGCGCAACACGGTGCGGCGGTGGGTTCGGCGCTTTGAATCCGGCGAGGGGCTTGAAGACAAGAAGCGGGGCACGACCAATCATCCGATGAAGATGAAATTCGGGCACCGGTGTCATCTCGAGAGTCTTGTCCAGACCAAGAATCGGAATCACAACAAAATCATTGGAACTCAGGTGCAAAAGCAGTTGCAGACGGAAGTTGGCGGGAAGTACAGCCTGCCGACGATTATCAAGACGCTAAAGCAGATAGGGGCGCGGAAAACAAAGAAGCCGAAGGCGCTACCCAAGAGAGATTTGCGGGAGGTAACCGACAGGATGAAGTTCGGCGAGTGCATTCAGATTGATATCAAGTATCTGACGGACATTCCCGCTATGCGGTTTTCTCAGAAGTGTTTAGACGTTCCGAAGTACCAGATAACCGCCCGGGATCGGGCGACAGGGGCTCTGTGGTACGCCTTCGCCAATGAGAAGAGCAGTATGGTAACAACCTTGTTCGCCGAGTACCTGCTGGAGCACCTGCGGAATCGCGGCGGAGACCTTGTCAACGGCATAACGGTTCAGACCGATAACGGGGCAGAGTTCACCGTTCGGCATCTGAGCAAGACCCGAACGTCGGGGTTTGAGCAGGCGCTCATACAGGCGGGTGTCGAGTATCGGCGTATTCCGCCCGGGCATTGCACATGGAACAGTTCTGTCGAGTCCTCGCACCGGCTCATTGAGGATGAGTTCTACAGTCAGGTGATGAATCCAAAGCTCAATGAGTTTCTTAAGGAAGCCGAGGAGTATCAGATAGATTTCAATTACCGGCGGTTCAACACCTACCGCAAAGGGACTCCGCTGGATCTTTTGAGGCAGCGGAATACCAATGTGGATAGTGATATTCTCCGGCTCAAGCCGATCATAATGGAGCAACGGTTCACACGGCCGACGCTTGAGCGATGGAGGGCTTGGCACTCGGAAGAAATGATCGCATAATAGGTCAAAGTGGGGTCTGTTCAAACCTTAATATCCCACTTTTATAAATGCACAATACTTTCGAAATGTTTGCCCCATGGCAGTAAGTCACATTCCTCGTAATTGCGAATGTGGCCGATCCCATGGGCCTTTTTTTATAACAAGAAGAAATTTTTTGCTTTATGGGAGGTATCATTATGGAAACAAAAATTGCTATTTTAGTAGATGGTGGGTATTTCTACAAAAGATTACCATCGGTACGGAAAGATATTCTCGATCCGCTCTGTCTCATGTATGCCAATCGCCGCTTGAAAAAACCATAATTATTTAGTACAGTAATAGTACGAATGTCCGCATCCATATCTTTTCGAAATATAACAAGGAACATAGCGCGCAACAAGTTCATTCTGACCTTTATTTTTGTTATATTTGCGCTGTTGCTTATGGTCAACAGCTTTGTGAGCACAATATCCGATTCCTTTTATAAGCTATACACAACATCGCTTACGGCCGATCTTTCCATATCGGCCAGCGGGGAAGATTTCACCCTCTTTGGAAACTCTGCCCTCCTTGTTGGTGAATTTCTGCCGGTGCCCCTTATCGCGGATATTGAAAACATTATTGAATTTCTGAATGCGCATGAGGCGGTGAATAACTGGGCGGGGGTGCTTACCCTTCCCGTTCATTTGAGAACAGGCAGCGCATCGGGTACCTACATTGCTTTTGGGGTCGATTTTGACGCATACCGGAATGTGTTGCCGGGCATCCACCTGCATTCCGGCGCATGGCCGGAGCGGGGCAACGGGCAGCGCGATGGGCTGGCCTACACAATGCTGCAGCAGCATCAGTATGAAAAGCTTGGAGAACCTGCAATAGGATCGCAATTACTTCTCACAATGAGTGACGGCAGTAGTTTTACCATTCGGGAGACCACATTATCGGGGACCTACAGCTATTCGGCTGAAGATGCGCTTATGCAGAACATTATTCTCACAGATGCCGATATTATCCGCTCGCTTGCCGGGTATGTTTCTTTCCCGCAGAATGGTACTATATCAACAGAGCAGCAGGAAGGTGCGGAGGTAGATGTGGATGACCTGTTTTCAGAATTACCGCAGGAAAGCGCTCCTCAGAATTCATTGTCCGCTGAATCGGCACTTGAATCGGCCATTGAATCGGAGGGCTTGCAGCTCAGCGATGTTGAGGATATTTTGAGTCTCACCCCAGAGAGGCTGGCGGGCAGGCAGATTAAAGAATCGGCATGGCATTTCATTCTCATTGCGCGTGACGAGGCACATTCATTTAATAGGGCAAAATTTGAGCAATTCGGAATTACTCAGGAGCACCGGCTTCTCAACTGGCGTAATACCGCCGGCGGCGATGCCCTCATTACCTTTTTTCTGCAGATTCTTGTAAACGGGGGAGTGGGACTGGTTTTAATGTGCATAGCCTTTGTTACAATGAATATGATATCGCTCTCAATTCTGGAACGAAAAAGGGAATTTGGCACCATGAGGGCGCTTGGAGCCACAAGAATGAGAATTGCCGGATACATGGCGGGCGAAGTATTTTTTATGATAGTTCCGGTAATTGTACTGGGGCTTCTTTGCGGATCATTGTGTACCGCCATTATTAATTCCCGCGCTATTGTTTTGAATGATAGGTACATCAGCCTCTTATTCGGCAGTAATACCCTCAGGGGGAGCATTGATATGCGGCTTATTGTTTCCCATATTGTTTTGGGTATGGTGTTTATTCTCCTGTGTATTCCGTATCCGCTTACAAAGATTCTAAATATACAGCCGTTCAAAGCGATGTCATGAGCCCTGTACTGTATTTGTCTTTCAGGAATTTTTTCCGGCATAATAGCCGCTACATCATCATATTGTACTCGCTCATTACCGTAACCGTTGTGTTTGTTATACAATTTGCCGTTATGTCCGGGCTGCGGCAGAGTGTTTTGTCGAAAACATCGAGGTATTTTGCCGGAGATGTTGTTATACAGGCCTATAGGTTTACCAATGGCAATGGAGCGAGAATTTTAATGCCCGATCTTTCGGAGCTCTACCAGTCCACCGAAGCCGATAAAAGAATTGAAACATGGGCGCAGCGAACCCTGTATTTGAGTACCCCGCGCATATTCTTTAACGGCAGTAGTGTTAAACAGCGCAGAATCATTGGCGCAGAATGGGGGAGCGAAGCTCATGTTCTGCGGGAAATGTCATTCGTTGATGGAACTGTTCCCGAAGAAGATGATCGCAATGGAATTCTCATATCAACGGCAGTATCGGAATTGCTCGGAGCGCGGACGGGCGATCAGGTGCTTCTCAAGGGCGCCAGAGGTAACAATCAACAGAACACCCGCCTATTCATTGTGCGGGGTATTTTTGATGAGGGGAGTTTTTTTGGTTATGCGAGTTATGTTCCCCGTCAGGCATTGAACGAATTTCTTGGCTACTCTGATCATGTTGCCAACGAAGTAGGGGTGTTTTTGAACAGACCCCATAGCAAAGGGGCGCGTGAGACCTTCGCGCAGGATATCCGTGAGAAACTTGAAGCGGAAACCGCATATACTGTTTTTCCGGTGCTGAACTCCCAGACCGAACGAGATCAATACCTGCGTGGAAAAACAGATAAAGACGGTATTTTTCTGGCAGTGCTCACGGTCGATGCGCAGGCATCTGAAATTACCGAGTTACTGAGAGCGCTCATAATTATCGCGGTAAGCATTATTAGTATATTCGGCATACTCATTGCCATTGGTGTTTCAAATGCCTTCTCCACTATTGTATATGAGCGGCGTACCGAAATTGGCATGCTCCGAGCTCTGGGAATGCTTCCCGGGCGGGTGGTCGGTCTTTTTCTCGGCGAAATTATATTTCTGGTTATTATCGGCTGTACTATTGGCATTGTGCTGGGGATAATGATACTTTATATTGCAGGCAGTCTTATCGATGTTTCTCACAGCGCATTTATGTCCCTGTTTTTACAAAACGGAAAAATCCCATGGCACATTTCTGTGGGCGCTGTGCTGGGTATTTTTGCCCTGAGTTTTGGCGCCTGCCTTTTCGGCGGTTTACAGGCCGTGTATAAAACATCTACCATTTCCCCCGTGGAAGCCCTGCGGCAGGAATGAGGTTGGCGAGAATCGGAGGTATCCATGAACATACGAATTGTGTTTTTCATTTTGATATGCCTGATATGCGCGGGAGGAATGGCAGCGGCAGAAGATAATGCGGTGCTTGCCGGTATTGATGCGCAGGTTTTCTATACGAGCGACTTTTCCGCAGAGTATACCATTACCCAGTATAAACCCAACCAAGGGAGCAGCGTGACCACTGCCGCTCTGTTTCGGCGCGATCCTGCCGATAAATACCTCATTCTCATTCTTGAGCCTGAAATTGATAAGGGAAAGGGATATCTGAAAATTGCGAATAATCTCTGGCTCTATGACCCGGTGAGCCGCCGTTTTAATGTTACCAGTGCCCGAGACCGATTTGAAAATTCGAACGCAGCCAATGCCGATTTTACCCGTTCCACGCTGGCTGCCGATTATACCATTGTTAATGAAACCCGGGAGCAGCTGGGGGTGTATACCACCCGCGTATACATGCTTGAGGCGCGGCATAACGAAGTTACCTATCCGAAAATGAAAATATGGGTAGATGAAAATGAGTTGGTACGGAAATTTGAAGACTATAGCCTCTCAGGTCAGCTTCTGCGTACAACAGCAATTCCCCGCTATCTGATAGTAGGAGACCGCTACGTGCCTGTTCACATTGTCATTGTCGATGCTCTCAGGGGAGCGGAGGTCAATGGAAAATTTCAGAATGAGAGAACAATTATAACAGTAGAAAAACCAGGCTTCAGCCCCCTCCCCGATCTTTTGTTTACCAAAGCATATCTGGAACGAGTGAGCCGATAAAAACAGATGAGCAGAAAAATGAGCCGCTATATTCATGGCAAAAATTTCGTATGTCTTTTTCTGTTGATGTTGATGCTGCCGGTGATGTATGTGTTCCCGCAGGATGCCCTTGATGATCTTTTTTCTTCACCGGATGAAACCCTGAGCGATGACGGTGGCGGGGGCGAGGACGATGGCGATGGCAGCGGCGCTGAGGGCAGCGAGGACAGTGGCGCTGAGGGCAGCGAGGACAGTGGCGCGGACGGTGCTCTCGATGTTCTTGCCGGTATCAACACCGGCACCACTGTTAAAGGTTCTGTTTCCATGAGCGGCTCCGTGGTTGCCGGTTTTCACAACTGGGATTTTAGCACCGCCGGCGAAACGGTTTCAGCGTATTATGAACTACAATCGGGTGTTTCGCTCGATGTCCGCCCAACAAAGGAGCTTCGCTTCTTTTCATCTCTGAGCGTTGGGCTCGATGCGGATGACGTAAACATTACCGCCCCGGCAATAGGCGCGCTCTTTGTCGATTATACCCTCGCAGATACCGTGTTTTTCAGCTTCGGCAAGCAGGGGCTTACCTGGGGGCAGGGAAATGTAATTGCGAACCCCGGTAATCTTGTGGACGGCATATCTAATGGAATATCATTAAAAGCCTTCATTCCGCTGGGAAACAACGGCCTGAGCGTGGTGATATATCCGGGCGGAACAAGCAGCAGCCCCAGGAATTTTGCCTATGCTGCCCTCTTCGAATTTTCGGCGGGGCCGCTCAATTTCGGCCTGTCCGGAAAGTTTCAGCGGGAGCTGGATCAGGCGCTCAGTGTCAATGCCTATCTCAAAACGGTTATCGCTGGCATCGATGTTGCCCTCGAAAGCCGGGTTGATTTTGACACCTACCCCGAACGCGAGGGCTATGTGCCGCCGAAAGTGCAGGCGGTCAGTAATGTGTTCTGGGAATCGGATATTGGGATCCGTCTGTTTGGTGAGTATTTTTTTGCATACGGCCCGCAGGAGGTCATACACATATCGGAAACGGAGACGGTTCCAGCCGAAGCGGGTACGCACATTGGGGGCGTCGGCATGCTCTTTCCAGATTTGTTTGGAGGCGATTGGAGCCCGGGCCTCCGATGGTTTCATAACTTCAGCGATGGTTCCGGGCAGGTAGCCGCGGGAATAACAGGCACAATTGCGCCGAATCTTCGGCTTAACATCGCTATTCCAGCGGTATACGGCGCGTCATACGGACATTATCAGCGAAACAATGCAGACCCTGAAGGGCGCAGATTATCCGTAGTAACCCAGCTTACGCTCAGCGCATCATTTTGACTTTCTGTACAGAACCCTTTATCATGCAGGTTCAGGAGTACCATGATTATACGTGAAGAACTCATCCAGGAAATAATGAAAATTATCCTGCAGGCGGGAGATGCGGTGCTTGCCGTGTATAATGACGATTATTCTGTTGAGTATAAGGAGGACAGGTCACCGGTAACCGAAGCCGATCGGATGTCCGATGAAATTATCCGGCGCAGGCTTGAAAATCTCCAAAAAAACATACCCATTGTTTCCGAAGAAAGCGAACAGCCCCCAACGAAGGAACGGCAGCAGTGGGAAGAATTTTGGCTTGTTGATCCTCTTGACGGTACACGGGAATTTATGAAGAGAAACGGAGAGTTCACGGTAAACATTGCTCTGGTGCGGAAGGAAGAGAATGATTCGGTATGGCTTCCGGTTTTCGGCATTGTGTATGCTCCCATAATGGATGAAGCCTATTTGGGCTGGATATATGGCGATTCGCATAATACTGATGTTCTGCCCGGGCAGGCCTATAAAATAATGAATATGAGAAATACCCATGCCTATTGGCGGGAAAATGCACAGCGGCTGGTTCCACTACGGCGAATGGATCGTGTGAACCTGCCTCTGCACATTGTGAGGAGCAGGAGCCATCGCAATGAGGAAACATCAACATTCATCCGGAAACTGAAAAATACTATGGGTGAGGTTAAAATAATGCAGCGCGGAAGTTGTCTGAAAATGTGCGAAGTCGCATCTGGAGCGGCGCATGCATACCCCCGATTTTTCCCGACCATGGAATGGGATACTGCTGCTGCCCATGCCGTATGCAGGGCGGTGGGTGTTTCTGTCATCGATACAGAACACTGCAGGACGCTTACCTATAATAAGGACGAGCTCCGCAACCCTGGCATTCTCGTTACCGGTATCCGGCAGATTGAGGAATTTTTATGCGGCCATATCAGCTGAATCATCTGCGAACCCTCGAATCGGAGGCCATATATGTTCTCAGAGAAGTTGCATCGGAGTTTGAACGTCCGGTTATGCTTTTTTCCGGCGGCAAGGACTCAATCTGCATGGCGCATTTGGCGCGCAAGGCATTTTACCCCGGAAAAATTCCATTCCCGCTTTTGCATGTCGATACCGGACATAATTTTCCTGAAACCATAGAATTTCGCGACCGTTTTATTACAGAAATTGATGTGCGGCTTATTGTTGCCCATGTTCAGAATTCTATTGATGCCGGGCGGGTCGTTGAAGAACACGGTCCGCATGCCAGCAGAAATGCTCTTCAAACGGTTACCCTGCTGGATGCCCTCAGAGAACATAATTATGATGCGGCAATGGGAGGCGCGCGCCGCGATGAGGAAAAAGCCCGCGCGAAGGAACGGTTTTTTTCCTTTCGCAACCGTTTCGGTCAGTGGGATCCGAAAAATCAACGCCCGGAATTGTGGAATATCTTCAATACGCAGAAACACAAAGACGAACATTTCCGCGTGTTCCCCATTTCCAACTGGACTGAGCTTGATATTTGGAGCTACATCGCGCTTGAAAATATATCCATACCATCGCTCTATTTCACGCACCGTCGGGAGGTTCTTTTCCGTAACGGAACAATACTTGCAAACAGCGATGCTATTGAAAAACTTCCCGGTGAACATGCTGCCACTATCAGGGTTCGTTTCAGAACCATCGGCGACATGACCTGTACCGGCGCCGTACGAAGTTCGGCGACCAGTGTGGAGGAAATTATATGTGAGCTTGCTTCAACCCGCACGACCGAACGGGGAAACCGTACCGACGATAAGCGCAGCGAGACCGCTATGGAAGACCGTAAAAAACAGGGATACTTCTGACCGCAGCTTTGCCCGCCGCAGATGCGCGCGCTGTGAACAGGAGCTTTGCTGACCGCAACTTTGCAAAAGTTTCTGATATTGTGTAATATATTGAAAAATGACGGTGGAAATGTGAGAATGTATTGATGTTTCCCTGAAACATCTTATCAAAACTAACTTTTTTAGGAGAGTAAAATGATACTTTTCAATACACGTACTAAAACAGGGAAGTACTCCCTGTTTGTCGTATTCTTAGTGGTGCTTGCCGTGCTGCTTGCTGGGTGTCCAATGCCGGAACCAAGCCCTGAACCCGATCCAATGACGGAACCGGAACCAATGACGCCGGGCACCATGGACGCCCCAACCCTTGAAGCGGGGAATGGTCAACTAACGGTTAACTGGACTCCGCCCGCTGATAACGGTGGCAGCCCCATTACCGCGTATGAACTTCGCCATAGCGATGACGGCGGGAGCAACTGGTCGGAGGATATTACTACAGCCGACGCGCCAGCCGCAAGCGCCGCCATCACGAACCTGACAAACGGCACCCCCTACGTCGCGCAGGTGCGCGCACGGAACAGCGCGGGCGCAGGCGACTGGTCGGGATCGAGCGATGGAGCAATACCTATTACCGTTCCCCTCGCGCCGAATGCGTTTACGCTCGCAGTGAGTATGCAAACAATTACCGCGTCATGGGCTGCTCCGACCGATACTGGAGGCAGCGCCATTATTCGCTATGAACTACAATATCGCGTAGTCGGAACACGCGCGTGGGAATCTGCCACCGCCGATGCCGACACCTACACCCTCACCATCCCCAACCTGACAAAAGGTGCAGAGTATGAGGCGCAGGTCTACGCTGTCAATGGTCAGGGCAATGGCAACCCAACGGAAATTATGAAAATAACAATTCCGGCTACCAAACCCGCAGCGCTGTCCGCTCCTACGCTCACAGGCGGAAACGCCCAGATCACCGCAGCATGGACGGCGCCCGATGACGGCGGCAGCCCCATTACCGAGTACCATGTGCAGCACAGAACAAGCGCCGCTAGCACATGGTCAACGACCGATACAGATAACATCGCCACTATTACTGATGGTACCACGAGCCACCCCATTACCGGGCTGACAAACGGTGCCTCCTACCACGTACGGGTGCGCGCGGTCAACGATATCGGCACTAGCGACTGGTCTACACCTGCAACGGGAACAACGGTAATTTCTGCGACACAGACTACTTCTTCGGGTACGGCAGCGACGGTAGACCTTTCGGCTGCCGCTATGACCATTATTGCCGATGAGACCCCAACCGTTGCTTTGACCGTGGTGGAACCGGGCACTCTCGCGGTTAGTGGATCAGGAGACATTACAGTCACCGCCGCAACTGCGCCCGGTACGGTCACCCCTCCGACAGTTGATTCGGGTACCGGAGCTGTTACGGTTACCGCGACGACAACGGCAGGAACATATCTGGTATATGGCAGCAAAGCCGGAGACATACTGTTTGCCGAATATTTTTACGTTACCGTGAGTCCTGCTGATAACGCTGCACTGGACACAGCGGTAGCTGCGGGAATAAGTAATTGGGGCAATACTGCCGATCTCAACTACATTGTTACCACGGCAGTAACGGATATGACCGATATTTTCAAGGGTACACTTGGCGATCCAAACATGTTCAATGGCGATATCTCCGGTTGGGATGTCAGTAAGGTAACGACTATGGAAAATATGTTCAATTATGCAAGCGCATTCAATGGCGATATCTCCGGCTGGGATACCAGCGCGGTAACGAGTATGAACTATATGTTCAGTTACGCATTCGCATTCAATGGCGATATCTCCGGCTGGGATGTCAGCGCGGTAACGAATATGTTCCATATGTTCGATGGCGCAAGAGTATTTAATGGCGATATCTCACTCTGGGATGTCAGTAAGGTAACGAATATGATCTTTATGTTCAGTTACGCAAGCGCATTCAATGGCGATATTTCCGGCTGGAATACTCGCGCGGTAACGAATATGAACTATATGTTCTGGGATGCATTCGCATTCAATGCCGATATTTCCGGCTGGGATGTCAGCAATGTAACGGGTATGGGTTATATGTTCAATAGCGCAAGAGCATTCAATGCCGATATCTCGGGCTGGGATGTCAGTTCGGTAGCGATTACGAGCAATATGTTCAATGGAGCAAGGGCATTCAATCAAAATCTTGAGGAGTGGAAGGATCATTGGTCGACTGCTGCCGGGACGCTTGATGCCGCTGGCACATACACCGGAAACAAAGCAGATATGTTTACGGATTCCGGCGTAACAGGTAATCTGATTCCGTCATGGTTTTAGTAGTTTCATAGCCCGCAGGGGCTATTGAAACCCTGCAACTCCGGCAGGCGCGGGTTGGGGTGTTCATAGCCCGCAATGGCCATGAGAAAATTTCTCACCTACTTTCAGGAATTGTTACATGTTTGTATCGACCATTACCTACATTGCGCTTGCCTTTGGCATTAACCTTATGTTAACTCCCATCATCATTCGAATAAGCCATAAATATAACTGGTACGATACTCCCGACAACCGGAAAATTCATACCGAAAAAACTCCCCGCATTGGCGGAATAGGCTTATTCCTTTCCTTTAGCCTCTCCGTCCTCGTTCTTGCCCTCTTCCGCCGCTTCACCGATCAGTTCATACCCATGCAGTTTTTTACAAGCAGAAATCTGCTTCTTTTCCTTGGTTTCATTCTTGTTCATGTCATTGGCCTCGTGGACGATTTCCATAACATTCCCGCCTTGTACAAGCTGGGCGGGCAGATTCTTGCGGGCGCCTTCGTTGCGCTCGGGGGAGCGCTTATCGATGGAATATATCTGCCGATAGCAGGCATTACTATTCCCCTCGGTCCCATGAGCGGTGTGGTAACAATTTTCTGGCTCATTTCCATTTCAAATGCGGTTAATCTCATTGATGGTATGGATGGCCTTGCCGGCAGCACGGTGCTCATTGCCTCCGGGGCAATAGGGCTGGTACACCTGCTTGCGGGAAACAATGCCGGTGCGCTGTATAGTTTCATACTTTGCGGGTCGGTTCTGGCATTTCTGTTTTTCAATAAACCGCGAGCGCATATATTCATGGGCGATTCCGGTTCGCTGTTTCTGGGTTTTGTGCTTGGTTCGCTGGCATTTATCGGCCCGGGCGATTCATCGGTTCCTTTACGGCATTTCGAAGAGGGATTTATTATTACTTCAACAGTTTTGATCATTCCTATTGCCGATATGTTTGCTTCAATACTGCGGCGTATTAGAATGAAGAAGCCAATTTATGCTCCAGACAAGGCGCACATCCACCATAAACTTTTATCGCTCGGTATGTCGCCGAAGGCAATTCTGGCAGTTGTTACTGTCGTCAATCTTCTTATGGCTGGAGCAGTTATTGCTCGGGAGTTTTACATATTGAGGAATGAGACAGTTGCGGGAGACATTCTCCTGCTCGCTGCTTGGCTGGCGGTCATTATATTGTTTCTCATACTACATTACGTACATCAACGGCGTGGATAAGCGCGCAGACGCCGCAGGCAGGGGCGCAGATAGCTTAGCTCGCGCCCGGATGGATAAATGCCGCTCGCGTATGCACTATTCAAATTGACAATCCCAGAAGAATGTTCAGATAGTTTGCGCTCTTGCGGGCATCTTCAACAAGTTCTGCATTCCATACCTCTTCATGGGTGTATCCTATGCCGAGGTCTATACGAAAATCGGGAGAGATGAGGAATGCAGCATGTATGTCGATGTTGAATTGCAGATTATGCTCAATAAGGTTCTGGGTGAGAAAACGGGTGTAGGGTTGTCCGGTGGGATCCTCATATGGAGCCTGAAAGGTGGGCGTACTGCCAATGTACCCCGGGTCAAAAAGATCTCCGGCGCTCCCCTGAATAATGCCCTCGCTGGCGTTGCCGTGGCGTATGAGCTGGATGCCCGCCCCAAGGCGCAGAGTATGGAACCAGTCCGGCAGCTCCCCCGCAAAGGGTCTCGCCGACCAGTTAAGCCGCCAGCGGTCGCTGTTCGGCTCAAGCCCGGGACCAATGTTTGTTCCCTTATGGGTATAGTTGCTGTAATTCGCTTCACCCCCGCGCTCATTGCCGCTGCCAAACATCTGCGGCCGTTCATCCCAATGTGTGTACATGTAGGGCATAACAGCCGTGTAGTCGGCAGTTATCTGATCCAGCCACGGGAGAAGGGGAGACCATGATACTCCGCCCTCGGCTGCGAATTTATATTTGGTGTCGAACTCAAAGCGGTAAATATCATCGGCGCCAATGTCATCAATAAAAATCACCAGAGGAATGCGAAGGCTTTCAACGGGGCGAAACAGAAGCTCTATGCCCAGCAGCCCGTTATCGCCGTACCCGCTGATCCCCTGCGAGAACTGCAGAATACCCGGAAGGGGGATGAGATACAGCGGTTCTATCCGCCCGCCCCAGATAATTGTTTCAATAAAGCCGAAGCCGAACCAGGGCAGAAGGTCGGCATATATACTGTGATAGGCGAGAAATTTCTCGCTGTACACCCCGCGCCCTTCATCATCGCTGGCAACGAGGGCGCTGAACTGCGAACTGAACAAAATGCGCGATGTGAAATTGTTATTGCTGCCGAGGAAATGCTCATAGCCGAGGATAAAATGCCCCGCTGCAGGCGCCTGAGACGATATAAGTATGCCATCGTCATAAAAGGGGCCGGCATTCGCCCGGTGAATTCCCACACTGAAACTGAAGGAGGAGCGTTCATCGCTGCTGGAGAATGACACAATACTATCCAGAAAGCCGACCGGATATAGTAAGCTGTCAAACAGCGGAATGCTGGCATCGCCGACCGCAAACCAGTCCTCTGTTTCCCGTTCCCCCGCCGGGAGCGCGGTACTATTCTGCGAATCGAGTAGCAGGCTGATCTGCGGCAGGGTTTCCAGCCAGAGTCGGGCGGAATCGGAATCACTCAAAAGCCAATGAACACCCGGCCGAATAATGAGGTTTGTGTGAGTTCCTTCCTCAGTGAAGCGGGCTGTGGGCAGTGCCGTGAAGGAGATTGCGGGACCCTTTCTGAATGTTTCTTTTGTTTCAGAACCAATGAGTCGATCCAAATAGTCCCGCGCCTGTTTTCGCGCGGTTTCAGGCAGATCGTTACGCGCCAGCATTTCCCGAAGACGTTCGGTAACAATTCCATGCGCATAGGGCTGAATTTTCGGCAGGGAAGCAAGATAGGCGCCTGCCTCCCATCGTTCAAGGTCCCGGTAGATATCCGACTCAAGATCGGTAAGCGATATGCTTTGCGCGGTAATAAAAAACGGAAGGAATGTGCATATCAACAGGAAAATACACAGAAAAATATGTTTCATACGTTATGCATCCCCTTCCCTGACAGCATCTTCTATCTCTTCGATGAGAATTCCATCTTCGTCCGATTTTATGTCGATATACTTTAAAACATCCGTGCCAAATTCATCTGATAGTTTGCCAAAGGCACTGGAGATGAAGGAAGATGGATACCCCCACGTACCGTCAAAATCAATCCAGACCTTTTTCTTTTCTGCTATTGCCTTTTTTACATTATGCTTTAAATAATCTTCAAAAAACTCCTGCCCGGAAAACTTACCATCGCTTCGTTCCCGGGCGCCAACAGAATCGCTGAAGTCAGTGGCAACAATAATTTCTATTCTATCCTTTTGATCCTTCATTGCTCCAAACCCTCACTTTGGGATAATATATAGCACAAAGTTTTGCAAAATGCAAAAGTTTCAGCATATACATCATTTATTGACAGTGTTTCATGAAAATTCATACTGGGGATGATGGGGTCTGCTCAAAGGTTTATATCCCATATATCCCACGAGTTCTTTTTTTTCCGCTTGATATCATACAGATATTCTGATATATTTCTCGTATTGATTTTCAGGGCAGGGTGATTCTGGGCAATGTATTGTTCAGAAAATTCCTGACCGGCGGTGAAAGCCCGCGACTCCCTTAGGGGATTGAACCGGTGAAATTCCGGTGCCGACGGTATAGTCCGGATGGAAGAAAATCGACAATTCATGCCGTGCTCATGCTCCGCGTGTTCATTACCTCTGTCATTGATGGTACATTAATTGACGGAGGCAGATTGTTCCTTTCATGCCCTCCCTGTTTTTCTATCCTTATTTCAGGAGAGCTGACATGAGTGATGAACAGTGGATGGACAGGGCTATTGCTCATGCGCGGAAGGGGCGGGTTTCTCCCAATCCGCAGGTCGGCGCCGTTCTGGTTGAGGATGGGCGGGTTCTCGGGGAGGGCTTCCATGAAGTGCACGGCGGAGCTCATGCCGAGCGTAATGCCATTGATGATGCCGTCCGCCGCAGCGGTACAAGCACATTCCCGAATGCAACACTCTATTGCACCTTGGAACCCTGCTGTTATACTCATCCATCAAAGCGCCAACCGCCCTGTACCTCCGCAATTATTGAAGCGGGTATTTCACGTGTTGTTCTTGCCCATCGCGACCCCAATCCGCATGTCCGCGGAAGGGGCTGCGATCTTCTGCGGAAGCAGGGGATCGTTGTTGAAACAGGCTGCAGAAGACAGGCTGCGCAGGAACTCAACTCCGGCTTTATTACCCGCATGCTGAGCGGAAAACCTCATGTGCGCATAAAGCTTGCGCAGTCTGTCGATGGCCGTATTGCGAGCATAACAGGAGATTCCCGCTGGATCAGCGATGAACAGGCACGGCGCCGTGTTCATGAGATGCGGGCAGCCTCCGATGCTCTTATGGTCGGTGCAGGAACCATCCGCGCCGATGATCCCCGCCTCGATGTTCGGCATGTTGAAGGAGCAAACCCCCGCATTATTATTCCCGATCCGCTGCTCTCTGTTTCTCCCGAATCTCGGGCAGTGAAGGAGGGGACAATTATTTTTCACACCGCAGCTGCTCCCGGGGAGCGCCGCCGCATCTTTACGGAGAGCGGCGCCGAGTTATGCGAGCTTCCGCATCAAAATCGGCAGGCAAATCAACAGAACGATCAGCAGGCAAATCAACAGAACGATAAGCAGGCAAATCAACAGAAAAATCAGCAGACCGAGCACATTTCACTGAATGATCTGCTTCTGGAATTGGGCAGGCGGCAGATAAATACCCTTCTCGTTGAGGGCGGGGCAGGCATTGTTACCTCGCTTATACGGGAGGGTCTGTTTGATGAGCTTATTCTGTTTATTGCGCCCATGGTGATCGGGAGGGGATTGGCAGGCATTGGGGAGCTGGGAATACGGAATGTTGAGGAATCTGAGCGCCTGAACCATGTGAGCTGGGAAGTGATCGGAGATCAGGTAATGTTCAGAGGAAGAAGACGGGGAGCAGTATGTTTACAGGAATTATAGAAGAAATTGGAGTAGTGAAGAGTGTGCAGACTATGTCGGGGGGGCGCCGCCTGCGCATTGAGGCGCCCGGGTCGCTAGGTAAAATTGGGAGTTCCATTTCGGTGGATGGCGTATGTCAGACTGTTGTCAGACACGATACGCGCTGTTTTACGGTGGAATGTCTGGAGGTAAGTCTGCAGAAGACGACCCTTGGAAATCTGCGTGAGCATTCCCGTGTTAACCTGGAGCGCGCGCTGCCTGCCAATGGAAGACTGGACGGACACATTGTGCAGGGGCATGTGAACGGCAGGGGAAAAATTGAGGATATTGAGCAGCGGGGAGACAACCGATATATTTCCATTTCACTGTCTCCCTCATTGGCGTCTTCATTGGCACCGCAGCTCATGTCTGCCTGCATTCCTGAAGGATCCATTGCGGTTAACGGTGTGAGCCTTACCATTGCGGAGATGAGGAAGGAATCAATACTCATTAATATCATTCCCCATACCTGGGAACATACAACATTCCATTTTTCTCAGGTCGATGATGATGTCAATGTTGAAACCGATATTTTTGCCCGTTATATTGAGCATTTTTTTAATGTAGTGAGGGAACGCAGATGATTGATAAGACTGATAAGACTGATATGAAGGCTGTTCTGAATGAACTGAAAGACGGCAGGATGATTATTGTTACTGATGATGAGGACAGGGAAAATGAGGGCGATTTGCTCATGGCAGCTTCCTGTGTCCGTGCCCGAGATGTCAATTTCATGGCAAAATACGGCAGGGGACTGATATGTCAGTCCATAACCGCTGAACGGGCGCGCACTCTGGGGCTTCATGCCATGGCGCCGGATAACAATGCTGCTCTCAGCACTGCCTTCACGGTGAGTGTCGATGCCCGCGGCACGACAAGCACCGGTATTTCTGCCGCCGACCGCGCTGCCACAGTGCGCACCATTATCCACCCCAATACGAAACCCGATGATCTCCTGCGCCCCGGGCATATTTTTCCGCTTATTGCGCATGAAAAGGGAGTTCTCGGCCGCAGGGGGCATACTGAAGCCGGGGTTGATCTGGCGCGAATGGCCGGACTCCAGCCCTCAGCGCTTATCTGTGAAATTATGGATGACGATGGGACAATGGCGCGGGGAGACCGGCTTAAGGAATTGGCGGCTAAGTGGGGCGTAGCTATGGTTACTATTCAGGATATTATCGATTTTCGCCTGCGGAATGAATTGAAGCGTGTTGCCGAAACCAGATTACCCACCGATTATGGCGATTTTCACCTCATTGCCTATGAACCCGAGGCCTTTGCCCTTATAAAAAAGACTCCCGCGAGCGCGCCGAGCGCGCCGCAAAACCCCGCTGGCGCTGCGGACTCATCCCCGAAAGGCGCTGCGAAGGGCAGCCGGGGCGTTGCGGGCGCGCCGGGAGCTCATCCGCGTCCGCGTCCGCTGGTGCGCATTCATTCCGAGTGCCTCACCGGTGAATCCTGGGGTTCTCGGCGCTGCGATTGCGGCTTTCAGCTTCACCATGCCATGAGCCTCATGGAAGAGGAGGGGGCTGGGGTCATTGTGTATCTGCGCCAGGAGGGGAGGGGAATTGGGCTCGTGAACAAAATCAGGGCCTATGTTCTTCAGGATGAGGGTATGGATACTGAAGAGGCTAATCGGCATCTGCATTTACCGATAGATGACAGAGATTATCGTCTGGCCGCTGCAATTCTGTCGGACCTTGATATCGGCAGCTGCAGACTGCTCACAAACAATCCTGAAAAAATTAATGCCCTTGAAGGCTTCGATATGCAGCGTGTGAGTCTGGAGGCTGAACAAAATGCCGATAATCGGTATTATCTTAAAACAAAGAAAGAAAAATTCGGACATTTATTATCACTCCGTAAGTGAGAGGAGAAATGTATGACTATCACAGAGGGTATGCTTGATGCCCGGGGCAAAAAATTTGCTATTGTACAGAGCCAATGTAATGGTATGATCACATCCAGCCTTGTTGAGGGAGCGGTGAGCTGTATTATCCGCCACAATGGGCAGGATGAGAATATCAGCGTGGTGAAGGTGCCGGGAGCATTCGAAATTCCGCTCATCACCAAAAAACTGGCCCGTAGCGGACAGTATGATGCTGTTATCTGTCTCGGAGCGATCATTCGGGGGGCAACGCCTCATTTTGAGTATTTAGCAGCGCAGGTCACCAGGGATGTGAGCGCCATTGCGCTGGAAACATTGGTACCGGCGGCTTTCGGTATTCTGACAACCGACAGTATTGAACAGGCCATAGAACGGGCCGGCACAAAGTCGGGCAACAAGGGCTGGGAGGCAGCTGCGGCAGCCATTGAAATGGCATCTCTCATTGAAAAACTGTAATCCGCATCAATCCGCCAGCCCCCGCATCAATCTGCCAGCCCCCGCATCAATCCGCCAGACCTCCCGCATCATTTCTGCCAGAACTTCGGAAGAAACAGCACCAGCACCGTGTAAATTTCCAAGCGTCCGAGCATCATCATGGCGCTGAGGTACCACTTTATGGGATCGGAGAAAAAGGCATAGTTCCTGCTCGGTCCAATGAGGCTGAAGCCCGGGCCGATGTTTCCGAGAGTTGCCAGAGCCGTGGTGAGGCTTGTAAGCAGATCATGGCCGTCGCTGCTCACGACGATGGTGGTGAGTATGATGAAAAAAAGATAGAGAATAACAAAACCGGAAATGGTATGCAGGGTTGTTTTCCGTAAGCGGCGCTTATCTATGTGTACGGTAAAGACTCCCCGAGGGCGGATGAGGTAGTACATTTCCGTGAAGCTCTTTTTGAGAAGGGCGGCAATTCGTATGACTTTTACCCCGCCGCCTGTGGATCCGGCGCAGCCGCCGATGAACATAAGCGCAAACAGCAGGGCCTGACTGAGTCCGGGCCAGAGCGCAAAATCGGCTGTGGCATAGCCGGTGGTCGTAAGAATACTGGCTGTCTGAAAACCCGCATGGCGGAGGCTGGTAGAAAAATGCGCGTAGGTTCCCGAGCGTTGAAGATTGACTGCCATTATGAGTCCCGCAACAAAAAATATACTGAGATACACCTTCAGTTCGCTATTTTGCCGGAGAATACGGAATTGTCCGGTAAGCAGCCGATAATGCATAATGAAATTCATTCCGGCAAGTATCATGAACAGGGTAATAACGTTCTGAATGTAGGGGCTGGTGTAATGGCCGACACTGGCATTCTTCGGACTGAAGCCTCCGGTTGCAAGTGTACCGAAGGTGTGCGTGAGGGCATCGAAGAGGTCCATGCCGCCAATCATGAGGAGCGATGTCTCCAGCACTGTCATACCAAGATAGATCATCCACAGAATTTTCGCCGTTCCTGCGATGCGGTTGGTAAGGCGATCAACATCGGGGCCGGGAGCCTCCGCCTTCATGAGCTGCAGCCCGCCAATTCCGAGAAGAGGGGAAAGGGCAACTGCGAGTACCACAATTCCCATGCCGCCGAGCCAGTGCGTGAGGCTCCGCCAGAACAGGAGAGGGCGCGGGAGAGCTTCAATGTTACTGAGAATTGATGCTCCTGTTGTTGTGAAACCGCTCATCGTTTCAAAAAACGCATCGGTATATGCGGGAATGCTGCCGTCAATAACAAAGGGAAGGGCGCCGATGGCGCTCATCAGAATCCATGCAAGGCTTACAAGAAGAAAGCCATCGCGCGGGGTCATTAGTTCCTTATGCCGGTGAGTAAAAATCAAGATAACAAGAGAAAGCGATATGCCGACGAAGAAGGGAAGAATAAAGGGCATCATGAATTCCGGGTTGCCTTCAATGAGCGCCACCATCATCGGAGCCAGCATGAATATACTGACCATGAAAATAATTACTCCCAGCGCCCGGAAAATTGCCTGCCAGTTCATATAATTGATGGTTCTCCGCTGTTTACCAGTTCTTCAATGCGGGGAACGTGCTCCTTTCTGGCAAGAATGATAATGTGATCCTCCGCCTCAATAAGCGATTCGCCAACAGGAATAAAGGTTTCATTCTGCCGTTTGATGTAGAGGATGATGGTTTCCGGCGGTAAATAGATATCTTTGAGCTGATTTCCGATAATTTCACTCCCCGGGTCAACCTGAAGTTCCAGGAAGTCGATAATTCCCTGAGCTGCGCTCTGAATTGAGGTAATGTTTCCCTTGAGCAGATAGCGGACAATGGAATTTACCACGGTGTTTTTCAGGCTTATCGTAATGCCGAGGCCCAGTTCATTCGCTATACGGGTGTAGTTTTCAGTCCGTACAAGTGTTATGGCCCGTTCAATGCCGATTGTTCGGGCATAGAGGCTGGTAACAATGTTCAATTCCGGGTTTTCGGTGGCGGTAACGAGCAAATTACATTCATTTAATCCCTCTTCCTCAAAAATACTCTCTTCGCTTATGTCGGCATGTATTACCAATGCTTCGGGAAACAGCTCACTGAGCTGCTTACATTTTTTATAATTACGCTCAACTACCCTCACCGAACGCGGACTCTTCCGCTGAATGAACTTGCTGAGTTTTCTAAAAAATCCGCCTTCCTGACGCTTCATGAGATAGTGGAGAACAGTTTTCCCTATTGATCCTCCGCCGACAAGCAGAATTTTATTTGTGGGGGGCGCCTCTTCGCCAAGATGCCGCTGAATCTCTTTAAAATCATTCTCCCCTGCTGCAATGTAAATTGTATCGCCCTCAAGAATAACCGAAGAACCATCGGGAATAACAATACTGCCGTCCCGCTGAATGACCGGAATAATGAATGTTACCGCAAAAAGTTCCGCAAGATTGTGGATGGTTTGTTTGACGAGGGGTGAGTTTTTATCGATGGTAAAACATTGAATTTGAATGTCAAGGTTTTCAAAAAGCATGACGTAGTTGCGGGTACCGCTATCCACCTGCTGCATTATGGCCCGCGCAGCCTCAACTTCGGGGTTGATCATATAATCGATACCCCAGTAGGCGCGCCCCGCCATTTGGCTGTCCAGATACGCTGCGTTCCGCACACGGGCAAGTTTGTTGGGAATGTTGAATTCCGCGGCAACAAGGGTGCAGCAGATCATGTTGATTTCATCGGATCCGGTGAGGGCAATGAAGTATTGGGCATGTTCCGCCCCTGCTTTCCGCAGCACATCAAGATTGTTGCCCGTACCGGTAATAACTATGCAGTCGAGACGTGACGATGCGTAACGGGCGGCAACCTCATCGTTTTCGATAATGGTTACATTCTTCCCTTCTTCGATAAGCCTGTCTGCAACCTGAAAACCAACAAGCCCCGCGCCAACAATTATAATACTCATCAGCGAGGAGTATACCGAGATCGTATTGAATTGTCCATGGAAAAGAAATATCCCAAAAGAAATATCCGATGCGAATTCAACCATACGCGCGCCACTTTTCTGCCCACTTACCCCATTCCCGAAAAAATAGAAATTTTTACATTTTTCAAACTTTTTTTGCAAAAACTCAATCACCACGAACATTTCCTCCGTTATCAGTATATGAAGAAAAAGAAACGGAATCAGGCGGCTCATCGAAAGCCGCGAAAACAATGGGATGAAACTCACAAATTCTTGTTTGCCGATGCGGAATCCATATATCAACTGCTGCAATTTGTCGATGATGACTGGATCACCTCTATTCGCCCTGAGAACATTACGATTGTGAGCAACGAGTTCATTGAACGGGAACTCGGATGCAAGAATCTGAAGAAGCTCATGCGCAAAATATCGGATATCGTTGCGAAAATTTCCTTCCGATACGGGAATGAAGAGAAAACCGTCTATATCATTCTGGAACATCAATCGACCGTCGATTATTCCATGAGCAGGCGCCTATTCGAATATCCTGTTATTGATGTGCATAGGCTCCCGCATGAAAAAATACTGAAGTCCCACGGTCGTGTGGCTGCCTATTTTTACCTTGCGCGCTACAACAAAGATTTGAATAATGAGGATAATTGCGCTGAATTCACGAAGCATCTTTTGAACATTCTCCAGCATGACACTGGCGAAAAGGTGAAGGAGTCCTTGTTAATTATGAGCGATGTGCTCTATAATACACACATCTCAGAGACGAACGTTAACGATTACACTATGAAGGAGGTAATTGATATGATTACAAAAGAAGGAATAGAAATACTGTTCCCGTGGCAACTGAGAATTTACAAAGAGGTCAAAGCCCAGGTCAAGCAGGAAACTCAGGAGGAAATACAGGAAGGTCGTCAAGAAGGTCGCGCGGAGGGGCATATTGAGGAGCGGAGAAAAAACGCCCGCAGTATGTTTTCCAAAGGATTTTCAGCCCATGACATTCAGGATGTTACTGGGCTGAGCGAGGATGAAATTCGGACACTGCAGAATGGGTCGGGGAAGAACGGATCGCGCTAAAATAATAGAAACTGCACATGCTTGGCAAAACATGGTAGAAAGTTTTGCAAAATGCAAAAGTTTCTGGTAGAATAGCGCGTACGCACGAATACAATGGCCCGGGCTATCTCCCTGACGGGATATCCTTTTCGTCGATAATAGGCAATATCCTCATCACTTATCCGTATCCAACTGATTACACTGTCTGTGCACCACCTTTTTGTCCTCCTGTTTACAAAATTTTCTGTTAGTGGTTTTTTCTTATACTCACTATATCTCAGAGGGCGGGGAGGTGGTGCACTTATGGTTGAATTCGCACTGCTAAGAAATATCTCTTGACACATTGTAAGATTATTGATTACACTTTCTCTAATAGAAAGTTTTGCTACTGAAAATTTTGCTCTGCAAAATTTTCCAATGAGGATTCTCTCATCTGGTATGTCTGATTCTCTCAAGGTATAGAAAGTTTTGCTACTGGAAATTGTGCTTGCACAATTTTCCAAGGCAAAACTTTATCAATGCAAAACTTTCAAGGAGTTTTATGATGATAAATTATAATGATCATCCGCGCCGGAAACATTTCGGATTGTATATGCTTACGGCATTTTTTATTGCGGGAATACTTCTCACTGCCTGCGATATGCGCGGGTTTTTTGACGATGGTATTCACTATATCACCGGCACGGAATACGACCTCTACGGTTATGACGCGAACGGCTACAACGCGGCCGGTTTTAATGCTGACGGTAATCATCGTAACGGAACAAAATATGGGCCGGATGGCTTTGACGAACAGGGTTACGACAAAGACGGCTTTAACGCTGCGGGCTATGACGCGGCCGGGTACGACAAAAATGGCTACAATGCAGAAGGCTATTCATCAAACGGGTACGACAAAGACGGCTTTAATGCTGCGGGCTATGACGCGGCAGGGTATGACAAAGATGGTTATGACATAAACGGCTTTAATGCCGCGGGCATTCACCGCGACACTGGCACACAGTACAACCTAAACGGTTATGGCAAAGATGGCTACAATGCGGCCGGTTTTAATGCTGACGGTAATCATCAGGATACTGGAACGAAATATGACCTGCGCGATTTCAAGAAAGACGGCTACAATGACGAAGGTATTTACCGAGACGATTTCCCTACCTTGGCGCAGGAAAATGCTCACCCCCGCAGCATCTGGACGGACGGAACAACAATGTGGGTTCTGAATAATGATAACAACCAAAATACTCCCGGAAAAATCTATGCCTACAACATGGAGACCAAGGAGCGCGATGCGGATGAAGATTTCTCCTTTAATTATAACCCCCAAACCATCTGGTCAGATGGTGAAATAATGTGGGTGCTGGATGAACAATCAAAAACAATCTATGCCTACGACATGGAAACCAAGCTACCTTATGGAAATGAAAACTTTAGCATAACTATTCCAGCGGGTGGAAGCATCCTTGGCGGCATCTGGTCAGATGGTGAAACAATGTGGGTGACTGTTGGCAGTACTGCGATCATCTATGCCTACAAGATGGCTAAGAATGAACGCGGAACTCGCGATGCCGCTAAAGATTTTGACAGGGACATACTTGACGATGAGAATCAACTAATTACAGACATTTGGTCGGATGGGAGCACGATGTGGGTGCTCGATTATGGCGTCGACAAAATCTATGCCTACACTCTGGATACCAAGGAACGAGATTCCTCAAAAGATTTCAATAATCTTGTTACAGGAAGCACTAACTTCTCTTCGGATGGAACAACAATGTGGGTGCTTGATCGTGTCAATAAAAACATTTATGCCTACGACTTAGCGACCGGGGCGCGTCCGCCCACGGGGGAATAAGCGGCGCGTATATGCTGGAGGATTCTATGTACGATGCAATTGTTTCGCTCACTGAAGAATTAAGCGGACTGATCAATGCGATAACTGCGCAGCAATCCCCATTGTTCAATGGAGTTCTTTGGGGATTTATAATTGCCTTTTTACTGAACACCATTGGCATAATTGATTTTTATAATTATGCTGAGACGGTCATATCTGATCATGATAAAAATATTACAATTAATTGGGGAGATTAAATCATGTTGACAGAAAAGAAACCATTAGTAGAAGTGGCAAATATCAATACAACAATAACAAGTAATGATACTGCTGAACGAATTCTCAACAAGATAAATCGTGAGCTTGAGCATACTGATGAAACGGTAGATGTCGATTTTAAGGGTGTTCTGGCAATGACAACATCGTGCGCGAAACTGATTTTTGGCACACTCTATGTGAGCAATGATCCTAAAGTGTATTTTAAGAGGATAAGAATCATTAATACCACGAGCGATTTCAGATTGATAATTAATTATGGTATTCAGAGTGCGCTTAGTGATCAGGAAGATGTCTGACAGTTTGCGCACCGCTGAAACTCCAGTATTTTCCCTGCGTCAATCATATTGAAATCGCAGGACTTGGGAAATTGTCGGCGTATGAGACCGTTGGTGTTCTCTACCGTTCCCTTTTCCCAACTGTGATACGGCTGGCAAAAATATACCTGCATACCAGTCAGCCGCTCAATGTTCTTATGGCGAGCGTTCTCGCTTCCGTTGTCGAGAGTGAGCGGCCTACGCAGGGCGGGGGGCAATGACCCGAGCAGCGAAATGGCATGATGAGCAAAGGTAAATGATGTTCTATCCGCAAGCGGAGCAATGAAGGTCATCCGGGTTGCCCGTTCAACAAATACCGCCACAGCGCTGCGCTGACCCTTTCCAATTATACAATCGCCTTCCCAATGTCCTTCCTCGACACGGGCGTCAACCTCCTTTGTTTTTCCGACGCTCCCGCGCCTTCCGCTGAGCCTGATGAGCTACATACCGCCCGTGATCATTCCGGTTACGGTTCACTTCGCGGTAAATGGTCGTATGGCAACACCCAATGGCCCGGGCTATCTCCCTGACGGGATATCCTTTTCGTCGATAATAGGCAATATCCTCATCACTTATCCATATCCAACTGATTATACTGTCTGTGCACCACCTTTTTGTCCTCCTGTTTACAAAATTTTGCTCCTGGAAATTGCGCAAGCACAATTTTCCAATGCAAAACTTTCTATGTAATGTTGACATTCGCCCCCCCCAATGTCGATATTATGTGCTATACTCTAAATAACATCTTAATTGGAGGTAATGTATGCAGATTGTAAGCATTAACCAAGAACCAAGAACCCTTTAACACCCTCTGTGCTGTGGGGTTTTCTCATCATGATGACATTGCTCGTCGCGGCCTGCCCAATGCCGGAACCGGAACCAATGCCGGAACCAGTGCCCATGGACATGGATACATCTCCCTTAATAGGCGTGTGGACCGCGGATAATGAGTTTCATACCATAGAATTCACCGCGACAACGTTCATAGACCGTGTTTCGGGTTTGACCTGTGATTACACGGATAACGGAAACTCAATTACGCTCAGTAATTGTATGGGAGTCGAAGGAGCGGAAAACCGTAATGGGGCAACGGTAGAGTATACCATTGATGGAGATACGTTAACATTGGAGGGCAATGTCTATACCCGGCAGAATTCAGATGTACCTGAACCAACCGTGCCGGGCACCATGGCTGCTCCAAGCCTTGAAGCGGGGAATGAGCAACTAAGGGCTAACTGGACTCCGCCGGAAGAAACCGGCGGCAGCGACATTACCGCGTATGAACTTCGCCATAGCGATAACGGCGGGAGCAGCTGGTCGGAGGATATTACTACAGTCGCCGCGCCAGCCACAGAAACCATCATCACGAACCTGACAAACGGCACCACATACGTCGCGCAGGTGCGCGCACGGAACAGCGCTGGCGCAGGCGAATGGTCGGAATCGAGCGCAGAAGCAACATCTATTGGCGTTTCCCTCGCGCCGAATGGGTTCATGCTTGCAGTGAGTATGCAAACAATTACCGCAACATGGACTGCGCCGACCAATAGTGGCGACAGCGCCATTATTCGCTATGAACTGCAATATCGCGTAGTCGGAACACGCGCGTGGGAACCTGTCATTGCCACCGCCGATGCCGACACCCTGACTCTCCCCATCCCCAACCTGACAAAAGGTGCCGAGTACGAGGTGCAGGTCTACGCTGTCAATGGTCAGGGCAATGGTAACCCAACGGAAATTAAGAAAATAACAATTCCGGCTACCAAACCCAGCGCGATGAATGCTCCCACGCTCACAACCGGAGACAACAATCTCACCGCAACATGGACAGCGCCCGATGATGACGGCGGCAGCGCAATTACCGCGTACCATGTGCAGTATAGTTCAGACGGCGAAAGCACTTGGACGGCGGTCACCGACACTATAAGTGGTACTGCCATAAGCCACCCCATTACGGGCCTAGTAAGCGGTACCTCCTACGATGTGCAGGTGCGCGCCGTCAACGCGGTGGACAATGGCGACTGGTCTGCATCCGCAACAGAAACAGTGCGGATTATTGGAACACAGGCTCCCTTTGGTACGGCAGCCTCCGTCATTCTTTCGGCTGCTATTAATACCCAAATTGCCGATGAGAGCCTCACCGTTACTTTGGCTACGGCTACTACCCCGGTCGCAGGGGTTACCGTTGCCCTGCCGACAGTTGATGCAAATACCGGAATTATTACGGTTACCGCAACAACAACGGCCGGAACATATGTGGTATCCGGCGCAACCGGAGGCGGAACTGAACGGTTTTCCGAAAAGTTTTATGTTACCGTGAGGCCTCACGATGGTGATGGCAGCGCTGGCGCTGCTAATACCGATGGCGGTAACGATGAACTGGACGCCGCGGTAGATGCGGGGAGATCAACATGGGGCAATACTGCCAATCTCAACTACATTATTACCACGGCAGTAAGGGATATGAACAATATTTTTGAGAATGCAAGATTATTCAATGGTGATATCTCACTCTGGGATGTCAGTTCGGTAACGGATATGTCCGGGATGTTTCAAGGGTCTTCACTATCAAAAAGCCGATTCAATGGCGACATCTCTGGCTGGGATGTCAGCTCGGTAACGAATATGACCACTATGTTCACTAACTCAGCATTCAGTAGCGATATCACCGGCTGGGATGTTAGTTCGGTAGTGGATATGTCCGGTCTGTTCAATCAAGCAGACGCATTCAATCAAAATATCTCCGGCTGGGATGTCAGCTCGGTAACGAGTATGGACTTTATGTTTTGGAATGCAGGAGTATTCAATCAAAATCTTGAGGAGTGGAAGGATCATTTGCCGCTTGATGCTTCCGGCACATATACCGGAAACAAAACAAGTATGTTTGTGGGTTCCGGCTTGGATTCGGGTGATACAACGGATCCGGAGACTGCTGTGACCCAACCGAAGTATCCATCATGGTATTGGTAGTTTCATAGCCCGCAGGAGCTATTGAAACGCTGCAACTCAACTCAGGCAGGCGCGGGGCTGGTCGGCGCTCCGTGCCTGCCTTTTTTCGATAAGACGGCTGCTCGGCGTACGCTTGGGCTGGTCAGAGGCCTGCGCCTCCTGGGCTGGTCGGCGTTGCAGGCCTGTTCGCCCATGCGACTGGATCAGGCTAATATCCCAAAATAATAGAAACTTTTTGAAAAAATTTCCCATATTCACCGTTTATATTTTACCCGTCTATATAGTATGAGAAACGATTATATCAATATGGTACATGATAAAAGCTGGAAATACGCTTTCAAGAATGCTCAGATATTCTGGGACTTCATATACTCCTACTTCAATAAGGAACTCGCGCTGAGAATTGTTCCGGGGAGCGCCAAGAACATCTCCCCAGAGCATATCCACAAAGGGTTAGCCGAGCATTCCCTATCCGAAGACCTTTCCTCATCGGGGCAGTTTTGGTCAGGCCTCTTTGAATGCCGTTATCAGTTCCTCAAGCACCTTCTTACCATCACCGAAAAGCATGAGGGTATTTTCTCCGGCAAATAGAGGATTGGGAATTCCCGCAAAGCCGGGGCTGAGACTTCGTTTGATGACAACAACCGTCTTTGCCAGATCAACGTCAAGAATCGGCATGCCGCTAATTGGACTCCCGCTTGCTTCCCGCGCGAGCGGATTTACCACATCGTTAGCCCCGAGAACAATGGCAACATCGGTGTTGGAAAAACCGGAGTTAATGATATCCATTTCCTTGAGCTTGTCATAAGAGATATTCTCTTCAGCCAGCAGGACGTTCATGTGTCCGGGCATACGTCCGGCAACAGGATGAATGCCGAATTCCACCACAATGTCCTCAGCTTCCATAAGTTCGGTAAGCTGACGCACAGCCGTTTGAGCGTGCGCAACTGCCATTCCGTAACCCGGCACAAATACGACTCTCTGCGCCATTTTCAGAATCATTGCAATTTCTTCCGGTGAAGCCGCCTTCACCTTCCCTGCGTAAATATCGTCACTATCGGCAACCGAACTATCGACCCCTGCTCCCAGCCCGCCAAAGAGCACATTCAGGAGGCTGCGATTCATTGCCTTACACATAATTTGTGTGAGAATAATGCCCGAGGCGCCTACCAGCGAACCGGCAATAATAAGAATGTTATTGTTAATAACAAAACCAGTTGCTGCTGCTGCCAGACCCGAGTAGGAATTCAGCAGGGCGATAACAATGGGCATATCAGCACCGCCAATGGGTATAGTCAGAAGAAGACCAAGTAGTGACGAAAGGCCGATGAGAATCCACAGAAATTCAAGCCTCGAAGGATCAAGAATAAGAAGCACCGCAAACACCACAATGGCAATGCCGACCAGGGCCTTCACGAACTGATCCCCCGGGTAACGAACAGCTTTCTCCGTTACAATGCCCGCGAGCTTGCCAAAGGCAACAAGACTCCCCCAGAAGGTCAACGCGCCGATGAGCGCCGAGAGTACCGTGGCAATAACGAATTGCAGCCCATCCGGCCCAATAATGCCGGTAATGCCCGCCCCCCCGGCAAGGCTTCCCACAGTTACCGCCTCAAAAAGCGCTGCCGTAGCAACCAGCACCGAAGCTCCGCCGCCGAAACCATTGAAGAGACCGACCATTTGGGGCATGGCGGTCATCTGAATGGTAAGCGCGATAACCGTTCCAATAACCGAACCAATCGCAATGCCCACAATTATCCACTGAAGGCTCACCATTTCATGGTTCAGCAGAGTCGCGATAATTGCGATGAGCATGCCCAGTGCCGAGAGAAAATTGCCTCCCACCGCAGAACGGGGATGCGCCAGCCCCTTGATCCCGAGAGTAAAAAATATGGCGGCAATGAGATACAGCCCGTTAATAAGAATGCTGAAGTCCATTATTTACCTGCCTGTTTTTTCTTGAATTTTCCAAGCATTCGGTGTGTTACCACATAACCGCCAACCACGTTTATTGTCGCGAATATGAGCGCCACCATGCCAAGAACCACCCCGGCTTCAGTACGTTCGGCTCCCGTTGCGATAAGAGCGCCGATAATCGCTATACCGGAAATGGCATTCGATCCAGACATAAGCGGTGTATGCAGAATGGGGGGGACCTTTGTAATAAGCTCAAATCCGAGAAATACGGCGAGCATAAAGACCGTTAGTAAATGTAGTAAGTTCATTGATTCTCCTCGAAAGTTTTGCTACTGAAAATTGTGCTCTGCAAAATTTTGTTCACGCAAAACTTTCTCATCTATTTATAATTCCAGTGTTTTGCGAAGTTCAGCATTGGGAACTTCCCCATTGTGAGTGATCATGGTTGCAGCAACAATTTCATCATCCAAATTGAGTGAAAAGACTCCTTCCTTATCGAAAAAATTTAGAAAAAAGGTTTCCAGATTTTTTCCGTAGAGCTGGCTGGCGTGGAAGGGAAGGCTGGCAGGAATGTTGAGCGGGGCGATAATATTGATGCCATGGAGATGCGCTGTTTCCCCCGGTTTTGAGCATTCACAATTACCGCCGCGTTCAACTGCCATATCCACAACAACACTGCCGGGTTTCATTGCCTTTACCATGTCCTCGGTTATGAGAACAGGACTTTTTTTACCGGGAATTGCTGCTGTTGTTATAACAATGTCGCTATCTTTCAGAACGCCGGTCATAAACTCACGTTGCTTTTTGTAAAATTCTTCATTCATTTCCCGGGCGTAGCCCCCCGAACTTTCGGCGTCGCCGGTATCTAAATTCATTTCAACAAATTTTGCCCCGAGGCTCTCCACCTGCTCCCGAACGGCGGGGCGCACATCGTAGGCGCTCACAATTGCGCCGAGGCGTTTTGCGGTCGCAATGGCCTGGAGTCCGGCAACTCCGACTCCCACAATAAACACCTTGGCCGGTACGACCGTGCCGGCTGCCGTCATCATCATAGGAAAGATTTTGGGAAGGTGATCCGCTGCAATAATTACCGATTTGTAGCCGCTGAGGTTTGCCATGGATGAAAGCACATCCATGCTCTGCGCCCGGGTAATTCGCGGAATGAGTTCAAGTGAGAAGCTGGTAACTTTTTTGTCGCGGTAAATAGTAAAGCTTCTATCCGGCTGATATGGATCCATCATACCGATAATAATTTGCCCTTCATGGAGCCGGGAAGCGGTATCGGAGCCTTCTTTACCGGCAGCGGCTGCGCTCCTCACGGTACCTATGACCTCGGCATTGGAAAAAAGGTTTTCCATGCTCACAAGCGAGGCGCCCTTTTCCTTGTAGGCTTCATCGGTGTATCCCGACACATACCCCGCGCCCTTTTCAATAATAATTTCATGCCCGGCCTTTATGAGTTTTTGAACCTGAGCAGGAATCATGGCAACCCGGGTCTCTCCGGGAAAACGTTCCTTTGGTACGCCAATAATCATATCGTCCCCTTTGTATATTGATTCTGTACCGATACTGTGTAAGAAAATTTTGCAGAGCAAAATTTCCAGGAGCAAAAGTTTCTATTATTTTGACAAAGCATAATGTGTTTTGTCCTGCGTGTCAATCGTCGTGGGAATGATATTGAAAGAACGTGCTAGAAGATACGGAATATCCTTGCGGGACAATGCAGAGGGTCTTTATTAGCTGTTTCGCAGGCTCAAAAACTTATTCTCTTGCTGCAAGGGCTCCTTCAATATCCCACAGGCGCATGGTGTTATCGTCACTGCCGGAGAGCGCTTGGCTGCCGTCTGGTGAAAAGGCAACAGAATAGACGCTGCCACTGTGCCCGCTGAAGAGCTGAAGCTCGTCTCCGCTTGAAATATCCCACAGGCGCATGGTGTTATCGTCACTGCCGGAGAGCGCTTGGCTGCCGTCTGGTGAAAAGGCAACAGAACGTACCCAGTCACTGTGCCCGCTGAAGAGCTGAAGCTCGTCTCCGCTTGAAATATCCCACAGGCGCATGGTGTTATCGTCACTGCCGGAGAGCGCTTGGCTGCCGTCTGGTGAAAAGGCAACAGAAAGGACGATGCCACTGTGCCCGCTGAAGAGCTGAAGCTCGTCTCCGCTTGAAATATCCCACAGGCGCATGGTGTTATCGTCACTGCCGGAGAGCGCTTGGCTGCCGTCTGGTGAAAAGGCAACAGAAAGGACGATGCCACTGTGCCCGCTGAAGAACTGAAGCTCGTCTCCGCTTGAAATATCCCACAGGCGCATGGTGTTATCGTTACTGCCGGAGAGCGCTTGGCTGCCGTCTGGTGAAAAGGCAACAGAAAGGACGATGCCACTGTGCCCGCTGAAGAGCTGAAGCTCGTCTCCGCTTGAAATATCCCACAGGCGCATGGTGTTATCGTCACTGCCGGAGAGCGCTTGGCTGCCGTCTGGTGAAAAGGCAACAGAACGTACCCAGTCACTGTGCCCGCTGAAGAGCTGAAGCTCGTCTCCGCTTGAAATATCCCACAGGCGCATGGTGTCATCGTCACTGCCGGAGAGCGCTTGGCTGCCGTCTGGTGAAAAGGCAACAGAACGTACCCAGTCACTGTGCCCGCTGAAGAGCTGAAGCTCGTCTCCGCTTAAAATATCCCACAGGCGCATGGTGTTATCGTCACTGCCGGAGAGCGCTTGGCTGCCGTCTGGTGAAAAGGCAACAGAACGTACCCAGTCACTGTGCCCGCTGAAGAGCTGAAGCTCGTCTCCGCTTGAAATATCCCACAGGCGCATGGTGTTATCGTCACTGCCGGAGAGCGCTTGGCTGCCGTCTGGTGAAAAGGCAACAGAATAGACGCTGCCACTGTGCCCGCTGAAGAGCTGAAGCTCGTCTCCGCTTGAAATATCCCACAGGCGCATGGTGTTATCGTCACTGCCGGAGAGCGCTTGGCTGCCGTCTGGTGAAAAGGCAACAGAATAGACGCTGCCACTGTGCCCGCTGAATATCTGAAGCTTGTCTCCGCTTGAAATATCCCACAGGCGCATGGTGTCATCGGCACTGCCGGAGAGCGCCTTGCTGCCGTCTGGTGAAAAGGCAACAGAACGTGCCCATTCACTGTGCCCGTCGCCAAAGAGCGGCATTGCAAGTAAACATACGATGAATATAACTAAAACCTTTTTCATAGGTTCCTCCTAAGAGTGTAATTACTGGAAATTTTTGGAAAACAAAAATTCCACAGAAGTATTAAATACTGCCAATTCAGAAATGTCAATGATAATAGAGAAAAGTTTTGGGATATTAAGGTTTGGGAAATGCTCACTTTTGCAAAATTCTCATACATAGTTGACGCGTTGTAACAGAACTTCCCCAACAAGGTTTTTTTAGACCATTGCAGGAACTCTCATACGCATTCATGATCTACTAATCATCAACACATCACAGAATTCCTGAGTATTTTACTCATTGAGAAACTGTGCGTCAAGCACAATTTCAATCGTAGGCCAATTCAACCATGCTCGCGCCGCCATGCGCGCAAAAGTTTCCCTTAGTCTATACCAGAGGGAGCTAAAGCTTCTTCAAGCATTGCGCGGTGTTCAGTTCCCTGCCGATGATGTTGTAGGCAAGGTAGGCCGATCGGGCATCGCCGGAACCGGCAATGCTGCGCGCCGAGGGAATGGGGGTAACGGGAATGTTGCCGCTTCGCGCGAGGCGGCTTACTGTTCCGCCTTCCTCATCGAGAACAATAAATGGCGGGTACGTAAGCGCCCGGCGTATATCTGAAAGAATTTCGGTACTCAGTTCGGCATTGTTCGTCTGTTGATTTTTCCGAGTGCCATTACAGGACAGCGGTATAATGAGGAGAATGAATAAAGTAAAAATAGAATATAACCGTATAAAAAAATATACATTCATATGATAATATACTATCCGCTCAAAGTTCGGAATTTCTAATTGCTTATCAGAAAATAAATTAGATTGCTCACAAAACAACTTTTAGTTGGCATGAAAATTGCTTATTAAAAGGAAACGGGCTATTGTTGTGAATGAACGAAGTATACCACTAATTATATCACAGAAAAAGAGCGGGATGATTATTTCCGATGAAATTCAGACGGAAATTATCAGAAAGTCAATACATCTTTCTTCAGCCTTTGTTCCCGTTCTTGCTCAACTCTTCGGACGGACGATTATAATTCTTTTGCTTCTTTCAGGAATTCTCGTGTACACCCTTGCGGAGTTCCTTCGCCACCGGGGGAAACAGACTTTCTGCATATCACGGCTCACACAGCTTGCTTCACGGTCTCAGGATGAGGGGCATTTTGTTCTTGGACCGGTTACCCTCGGCATAGGAATTGTTCTTGCGCTTATGCTGTATCCCGAACCGGCTGCCTCCGTTGCCATATACGCGCTTGCCTTCGGCGATGGGCTTGCCAGTCTTTTCGGTAAGGTATTCGGCACGATAACCATACCCTTCACGAAGGGAAAATCGCTTGAAGGAAGTAGTGCCTGCTTTGCGGCAGTATTTCTGAGCAGTTTTTTCATTCTGCAGAACCCAGCGCAGGCCCTGAGCATTGCCCTTTTTTCAACCATTCTCGAAACAATTCCCTTAAAAGATTTCGACAACATCCTGCTTCCAACCGGCGCAGGCCTTGTTGCCTTTGTGTTGCTTGCCTAATCTTTCGATACATACCACCCATAAAAAGCCCCCGTTCCCATGGGCTTTTTTGGCATATTAGTGCCCGGACACAAAATGAAACACCGGACTACTCCGGGCAGTGGAGGATAACTCATGAGCAAAATGCAGAGTACCATACAGAATCGTACGATTTTCTGTAAGGACAACTTGGAAGTGCTGAAGGGTATGGATAGCGAAAGCGTTGATCTTATCTATCTTGATCCTCCCTTCAACAAGAAAAAGACGTTCACAGCCCCCCTAACATCAACGGCAAAAGGGGCGAGTTTTAAAGATATTTTTCAGGAAGAAGATGTGAAATCCGAATGGGTGGAAACGATACGCGAGGATAATGTTTCTCTGTATGAGCTGCTCGATTTTGCCCGGAAGGCTGAGGGGAGGGCGTCATATAATTTTTGCTATTTGTCCTATATGGCAATTCGGCTAATAGAGATACATCGACTACTGAAAAATACCGGCAGCGTCTATCTCCATTGCGATCCGACCATGAGCCATTATCTCAAACTCTCCATGGATTGCATTTTTGGAGAGAAAAATTTCAGAAATGAAATTGTGTGGGCATATCGAAAAATGCCAAACAATATACAGGCATGGCAGAGAAACCATGACATTATATTATTTTACACAAAAACTTCCCATTTTTATTTTGAAAAAATAGAAGGAGAAGCAACCGAGGGAAGTAAGAAAACCCATTTCTCTGGGATGAAACGAGGATACAATGCCAATAATTCAAAAAAGATGGTAACGGTATTTGACTGGGCTAAATATAACAAAGCTGTGGCCGACGGAAAAATGCCAGCCGATCTTCACGTTCAGGAATTTACCGGCGGTAACCCGCCTGAAAAAGATTGGTGGAATGACATAAAAATTCTCGGAGGCCCAAAGAATAAAGAAAAGATAGGCTATCCAACCCAAAAGCCATTACGCTTGCTTGAGCGCATTATTCAGGCATCATCTCCCATTGGAGGGGTTGTTCTGGATCCTTTCTGCGGATGCGCAACGACGTGTATTGCCGCCGAAAAACTGAAAAGAAAATGGATAGGAATTGATATTAGTCAAAAAGCTTATGAGCTCGTGAAATCTCGACTTGGTTATGAAGTCGAAATGGACGATACGATGTTCCATGAACAATTGGTCAATTTTAAGACCGATCCGCCGACTCGAACCGATGGCTGGGTAAGCGCTCAAGAAATGAAGTGGATATATGTCATATCGCATCCGAACTATTCTGGCGAGTACAAGGTGGGCATTGCGAAAGATTGGCAGGCGCGACTGAACAGCTACCAAACCAGCGATCCAGACAGGGCATTCGCCATTGAGTATAAAAAACTCGTGCCAAAATTCAGAGAAGTTGAGCGGCATGTTCACGAGAAATTTCCCAATAAATATGAATGGGTACGCGCCGATCTTGCCGACATTGTGAAAGCGATTGATGAGTACCTTACTTTCGAATAAGAAACAGGAATTCCTTATTCGGCAAAGCACATTCGCGCAACCATTCATTCGTCCATTTCATTGATGCCATGACGTTTCTTTTATATTCCACATTAAGCACACCAACAATGTCGCCGTTTTTTGCGATAACTTCGTTCAGTTCTTCCCTTGTAGCCCGCCCCCCGGAACTATAAGATAGCAATATCCATTGGCATGGAGTTTCTTTAAGTAAGCGGTCAAGCGCGTCTACCACAATAAATTTTCCGGATTCCGCACGGCGAAAATCCTCGAACACCGATGCCGCAACTTTGTCGGAAGTGTCTTTGCGGCGCAAGGCTTTGCCAAATAATGTCGGACAATCGTTTTTACAAATGGTCGTCCACACATGATAATACGAAGCATATCGCACTCGCGATGCGGGCATTTTTTCATTGTTTGAACCATATGGCGGGTCAAAATAGGCGAGATCCGCATGCACTTTTGGAAGAGCGTCAAACACATCCCCGCACAGCACCGTGTTTTTTTCTGCATTTTTCCAAAGTTTTGGAACCTTCAATTGTAAATCTTTAAAAGACCGCGGCGACCAATTTTTCAGATAGGAAACAAAATGCCCAAGGGTGCTATCCACTTCATCAAGCGCTAAAATCAGGCTTACCAAAGCGATACTTTTTGAAATTTCATCAAGTCCGAGTTCGTCAATTTCGCGTCGAATTGCGTCCAGTTTTCGGGTGTTTTTTTTCTGCCATGGCTTTTTTGTGCCGTCATTTTGAACAGCGGTGCCAAATGAGCGCGCCTGCACTTCGCCGCCATAATTTTCGGTAAACCATCCGTCTTCGGGCGGCAACGCATTCAAATGGTCAATAAGCGATTGGTATTCGCGTGGATTTTTCCAATTCTTCAAATAACACGTGGCGAATGTTTTCGACCATTCCGCCACATCGTTGGACACCACGCGGTATCCCGCTTGCGCAAATAATTGGCTAACTCGCGTTGATCCCGAAAAACCGTCAAAAACGCTTTTTGCCCCGGTCGTGCTTGACATATCAAGAATCTGCGGCAACAGTTTCAGTTTTGAGCCCGCATAATTAATGCCTTCGGTTGTCGGCACAACAACCGAACTATTTTCATGCATCTTGCATGTTATCAACAACGCCGAAGCCCAATAGTACAGAGCGGAGTTTCTGTTCCAGAATCTCGTAGCTGAAGTACTGCTTGGCAAGGTCAAAGTTTTTGTCGGTCATTTTGCAGGCTGTTTCCGGGTCTCGCAGAATGTTGCGAACTCTGTTCACGACATCCTCGGTAATGTAGCTGTCCATAATAATGGCATCGAAGCCGAGGGGCTCAATGTCCTGAACAAAAATGGAGTAGCGGTTTACCATGAGCGGTTTTCGGAAATAAACGGTTTCCAGAAATGCGTTACCGAATCCTTCGTATGATGATGGGTAGGTTACAAAGTCGGCATGAGGATATATATCCCAGAGGCTGTACACCTTCTGCCCCTTTTCATTTCGTCCCCGTTCCGCGCCAATGATATCGGGACAGACCAAAAGATCGACTTCAAGCAGTTTGGCATAGGATATTATGCGTTGATAGTAATCCTGTCCCTCGTCTTTTGTCTGATGACTAATAAGGAGCTTTGCCTTGGGATTGTTCAGACGGTGCAAAAGTTCTACCGCATGTTCAATGCCCTTTCGCGCAACAATTCTTGTTGGCTGGAGAAAGAGAATATCATCCTCGGCAATGCCGATGGCTCGACGGAAATCTTTGTTGTACTCATCAATACCCGTTACCGGGGTATGATAATCGTGGACATTCGGCACAACCATCGAACTGAGACCGGTTCGGTAGCTCAGCGATTGCTGCGCCTCACTGTTGATAACGACATGCGCCATATTTGAAATTTGCGGGGGGAAGGCCATGGCAATATAATCGGGAATGTTGTTTACCAGAAATCGGGTCCGTTCCCAGAAAAAATCGTGATGATGGGCTATGGCGGGCATGTCGCTTTCCGCTATTATTTCGGTTATTGCGAGGGCGAGGGGGATGTTCATGGGGATGGCGAGGGCGTTTTCGATGATGAGAACATCGATGCTGAATTTTTTAATAAATGTGTATATATGCGATTTTAACAACTTCCGCATACAGTGAATTTTCCCGGTGAGTTCTTCGCTGCGGTTCTTTGTTCCAAAGACCTTGGACTGTATTTCGGCAATTTTCGGATGTTCCCAGAAGGCCTCGGGTGCGACCATGGTTTTGTCGGGGTTCCAGTCGGAAAGTCCGGCAAAGAAATAGCAGGAAAAACCCATGTTACTGAGAACCGACACCCACTTTTCCGTTTCAAGGCTTACCCCATCGGTGCCCTGAAATCGTGTTGAAATAAAGCCGAAGTTAATACTCTGCTTTTGTATACCTTTCATATACATACTTGTGCTCCTCGAAATTTTCTGATGATTTCAGAATGCACATAATACGCTGATGTTGTCCAGTGTATCAATTACATAGTCTGCCTTTAGTCCCCTGCATCGCGGATCCGATGTCCGTGGGCGGAAACTGCGTTGGTCTCCCGCAAAAAGAACGGTTCTAAAACCTGCCTGAGAGGCAGCCCAGATATCGTTGAGCATATCGTTGCCGATATACAGCGTTTCCTTCGGTAATATGCCCTGTTCGGAAAGGCGCGTTGCCATGGTGTTGTAGAGCAGGGCAGATGGTTTTGCCTGTCCTTCCTGAAAGCTGTATATGATCAGATTCGGATGGAAGCCCAGCTGTTCAGGTGATTTTTTGAGAAAGGCCTGGAAGAGCGCTGGAGTATAGAACTGCGCATTTGATACGATGCCCAGCGGAATGCGGAGGTTGATGAGGCTGCTCAGCATGGTACGCAGGCCGGGCATGGGCGCAACGGGGTTTATCACACTTTCATATTCTGCCGCAAACAGCGGAAGTGTATCGTCAGGCATATGCGATACTAAGCCTATGCCGCGCCAAACATTCCGTATATCAACTTCAGGGTACGGTATGCCGGCTGCCTTTTTTTCGGTATGTTCTGCAATAATTGCCTGCCGGAGGGCGTGCGCAATTTCCTGCGGATCGGCTGAGATATTATAGCGGCCGAAAACTGTGCAAAGCGCGTGTTCTCTGTTCATTTCATCGCTGCCCGATCCCGCCGTGCTGCCCGATCCCGCCGTGCTGCCCGATCCCGCCGTGCTGCCCGATCCCGCCGTGCTGCCCGATCCCGCCGTGCTGCCTGTAATGCCGCTGTCCTGAAGGCTGATATCTCCGCTGGAAGATATAAACAGGGTGCCGTAAATATCAAAAATGATCGCCTTTACCGACCGCTGCGGTGGAAGGTTAACATGGGCGTAGGCTCCGAGATCTTCGGTAACCGGAATAGGTTCCGCCTTCAGGGAATGTGATCTGAAAATTGCCGCAATTTTTTCATGATCCGGAAACATGCTGATACTCAAGAAGATGTGATCAGAAAAATATTGGCCGGATCAAGGAAGGACTGAAGCAGTACTTCCCTGTTCAGTGGAGGGGAATGTGTTCCAAAGGGCTTGTGAATTATTGCATGATAAATTGCCTGAAGCCGGCTGCGGTATTGTGAGTCGCCATAGTTTTTGTATACTGTCTGGTAATTGTGTTCTATAACATCTCTGTCCGCACTCCCGCATGAATGAAAGGGGCAGGAAAAGAGTTGCGGCACCGATGCTTTTATCGTTTGCGCGCGTTCCGTGTCTGACGCGAGCCTTCGAATAATTTCAGCCTGGTTCATTTTGTCAAGCCGGGCAAAGTCGATGTGTGGTCTGGAACCGTACAGCATGGAAAACTGCTGTGCCAGATTATCCAAATTGCGCCGAATATTTTCTGCGGCACTATCCAGCCCCTGATTTCTCAGGGCGATGGCAAAGCATGTGAAACGCTTCTGCGATTCTACAATCCATGTTTCCTGAAAGAGGTTCATATCCACTTCTTCAACAGGCACAGGAATTTCATCGTACATATAGTTCATGTGTATGCCGCTTGCCGTAAAATCGGTATTCACATATGGAATAGTTCTGCCGGCAACGGCTTTTTGCAGTGTCCATGGTTCAAGAAATGTAAAACCGAAGCCCTCCTGCACAGAAGTGCTGATAAAAAAATCTGCCCGTTCAAGAGCTGCTGCGAATCCTTCCCGTTCTGCAATGTTAAATTCCACCGGAGCCTTTGTTTCCTTGGCAAAGTTTTCCCAGAAACGGTAGGAGGGGATATCGGCAGGGTTCTTCGGTTTGAGTGTTATGCCAAAGGTGATGTCATTGAATAAGACCGAGAGGAGAATGAGTTCACCGATATTTTTTCGCCGAATACCGCGAACAGGATAGAGCGCAAATCGTTTTGATCCTTTACCGGAATGCCTGCCGCTGCTGCCGTCCGGCGCCGCTGGCGCTGCCTGCTGCGCCGCTCCCGCCGCTGCTGCTCCCGGCGCCGCTCCCGCTGGCGCTGCCTGCGCCACCCCCGCTGCCGCCGCTCCTGCGCCCGGCGCCGCTCCGGCTGGCGCCGTCGCCCCGGGAAGAGGGCTGACCAAATTGGGAATAATGTGAATTCTGTCATCGGGAATTCCTGCGCGGGAAAGGGCGCTTTGATCACGGCTATTAATACATCCGTAATGAACATCTGCGGGATAATCTGCCGGAGGATACATGGCAGGCCGCCAGTCCTCGGGGAAGTCGTGAATTTGGAGAAAAAGCGGAATTCTGCGTTCCCGGAGAATGTTCAGCGCCGGTAAAAGATCGCTGTTCTTTGCCAGAGTCGCGTTATGGGCGTGGATAATAGTTTTTTCATGACTTTTTGTGTGAAAAAAGGTCTCAATGCTGTGAAGAATTTTTTCCGTGAGCAGCAGGGCAGGGCTGGGGGTAGCGGTACTATCCGTTGCGGCTGTATCGTTTCCGTTTACATGACTGCGGTGAACATCGTAGTGAAGTTCAGGTATAATTACGACATCCGGCAGTTTCATGGGGTTGTCCCCAGCCAGAATGCAGTGTTTCCAGCCTGCCTGTTCACATACGGCTGCCTGTTGCTGTATTACACGGGTTACACCACCCGGTATCAGATGATAATGAAGAAATACTATGTGCATTGTGTGTTCAGTCTTCCTTTCGGATTATGTATTGGGATAAAATCGTTCCTGATATTCCTTGAGCTCAATAATGGGAGGACGCTCCCGCGCCCGCATTTCTGTCGTAATGTTTTTGTAATTTTCATCTTCCATAGCATATTGGAGAATTTCGTCAAATAGTTCAGAGTTCAGGTTGATAAGCCCCATCCGTTCTATGCGGCGAATAAATGTCTGCATTACACCGAATGCCATGCGTCCGAGGGCAAGGGTATCCTGATTTCTGTGCACACGCTTGTCCAAATCGACCTGAGCGATAACATCCATACCCCAGCGTTCATAAATATCGAGCAGCATGGATGTTTCAATACCGTAACCAATGGGAAAACTCACCTTTTCCAGTATATCGCGGTATCCGGCATATTCACCGCTGAGGGGTTGAATAATCTGACTGAGCCGGGGAGTGAAGAGGCTGAACAGCGGCCGTATTACCAGCTCAGTAACCCGCCCGCCTCCGGTCGGTTTTACCTGTCCGGCGTCTATGCTGAGCGGCCTATCATAAAAGGCCTTCACATAGCGGACATCGTCCCGGAGCAGCAGGGGGCCGAGCAGCCCGTAGGCGAAGCGGTGGTGAATGTTCTTAATATCCGCATCAATATATATAATGATATCGCCCTTCAATACATAGAGCGCCTTCCAAAGATTTTCTCCCTTCCCCTTATTTTTCTCCAGTTCCGGAAGAATTTCATCGGCGAGGTAAACATCGACCCCGTAACTTGCCGCAATTTCCCTGGTTCTGTCGGTGGAGCCGGAATCGATTACCGCAATTTCATCAATGAGCGGATGGCGAATGACCAACTCCGATTTTATAATAATAATTTCCTTGGCAATGGTCTTTTCTTCATTAAAGGTTGGAAAGCAGAGGGAAATTTTGAGCTTCCGCTTTTTTTTCATGTTGACGAGGGCCTCAATGTCGTTGAAACGTGAGTGATGATAGGTATTGTTACGCAGCCAGTTTTTATTCATCAATAATCCCCTGATCAATTGCTTCAATAATGCCGATGAGCTGGGCTATGCCCTTCAGGAGAGGGGGTATGGCAATTCGGGCATTTTCCTCGTGGTAGTTCTCGCCGTAGGTGAGGCCGATGGTTATGGCGGGAATGCGGTGTTCAAGAAAAATGGAGAGCTCCGATTCACTGGATTCTATTATTGGGCTAATTTCCAGAGCTTCAAGAGAGTTAACGGCGGTTTTTACCAACGGATGCGTATATTCCAGACGGTTTGCGCTCACATTTGAAAGTATGGTTGTGCTGATGTTTACCAAATTTTCATGTTTAACACTGTCAATAATATCTTCAATTTGTGAATAGACCTTCTGAACCATCGTGTCGGCATTCGACTCAATTTCAAGGCCCATCTGCGCGGACAGCGCAAGATCGCCATGTTTTACTCCCCCGCGTATTTTACCAATAATAATTTGGGTGTGCGGACGTTGGGGGAGATGAATTTCCAGTATTTTGTTCATAATTTCATTAAGAATGATGATGGCATTGTTGCCGTATTTGTTTTCCCAACCGGATATTCTGGGAATGGTACAGGTAATGTTTGTCCGCATCATGGCACGGGAAAAATAATTCAGGCGTCCAAGCTCAACGCCCTCCAGTACAACGCCGCCCCGTATAGGATGCTGCCAGTGTTTCAGGAATCCCCGAATACCGCTCAGGTTCTGTTCTGCCAGAGATTTCGCCAGACCGAGAAGGAGAATGTCGGAATTGAGGGAAATGCCCAGCTCTTCAATAATTTCCGGCAGGCTGAGGAGAATGCCGAGGCTTATGGAATTATCAATAATACCCGGGCCGCTTATGAATTCATCGCTCACTAAAAAGCTTACTTCCTGGTCAAATTGATAGGCGGTGTCCATGTGGGCAGCAACTGCAATACATGAGCCGCCGCTCCGGTTTCCCGTAATTATTCCCACGGCATTTCCCGCGGGGTCGGTGCTCACTTCCTGCAGGCCAAGTTCAGAGAGGCGCTGGAGATAGGCTCGCACACGGAGGTTCGTTGTCGGAATAACCAGATCATCGGCCTTTGTGTTTATCTCGACCGGCGGAATTTGCCCAATGAGAATGGAGTTTGTAATAATCTGCTCCCGCATGAGTTCAATTTTTTCAACATATTTCGGAAGCCGTTCCATGATGGCCTGCGACAGTTTTTTCAATTTTGTACCTCCAGCCAGAGAACTTCCCAGGGAGCCATGGGAATGGTAGTTGTGCCAGTGCCGCCCGCGCTGAGGCTGATGGTCGCGTTCGTGCTGATGCTGATCCGGTTTCCTTCGAGGAGGTCGGAGAGGAATTTTGGCTGCGCCGTAGTTCCGGAATGTGTCGATTCAGGAAGATTGATGGCGGCCTGCGCCGTAATGCCGGAAGTATTGATGAGGCAGATAATGCGCTGACCGGCGTCTTTTTGATTAGCGCCTTTTTGACCGGCGCCCTTTCCCGAAAATAGTGTTTCTTCACGAAGTACAGCAAAAATCTGAGGCGCCCCCGCGTTAAGTACGCATTGTCCGGCTGCGGGGTGAAAGGCCTTTTGTCCTCTCCGCACAGTGAGCATGCGCGCCCATCCATGGAAAACCTTGTGCCGCAGACTCCCGGGATCATCCAACTCCTTCATAAGCTCATTGAGAAAGAGCTTCTGCCGGTTAATACTCCGGTTTGCTCCGGTAAGTGCAACACCTTCCTGCCAGTTTTCACTGCCAATGAGGCTGTGAACGTAAATTCCCGGTACTCCCGCCACAGAGAGGAGTATGGCCTGACTGGCAAGAAATTTCCGAATGCGCAATTCTTCGGGGAGTTCCTTTTCGGCAATGGCGCTGAAGTAGTTGATATTGAGTTCATAGGGAATGTTTCCACTGGGAGTAGCCTTGTAACTTATACGTCCGCCTCTATCCGTAACGGCGGTACAGAGACCATCGAGCTCCTCACTGCTGAGTATGCCCTGCGCAGGGGTTAAACCAATGCCGTCATGACTCGCGCAGAAATTGAAATAGGTACATGTTTGTCCAATAGTCCCCTGATGGATAGTACATGGAGGCGCGCTGGGTATTGTCCGCGCCCAGTTGCTGAGATGACCCGCATCGCCGCGCAGAAAGGCATCGAGAATGAGCGGCGGAAGGCTGAACTGGTAGATCATATGGGCTTCATTGGAACCGTTCCCGAAATAGCTCATATTTTCTTCATGGGGAACATTGGTTTCGGTAATGAGTATGACCCAAGGAGCGACAGCTTCGAGAATATGACGATACAGTTGCACAAGCAGATGAGTTTTTCGGTGATGAATGGAGGGTGTGCCCAGTTCCTTCCACAGGTAGGCGATGGCATCGAGCCGGATAACCTGAACACCCCGTTCAATAAGAAAAAGGGTAACATCAAGCATCCTTACAAGAACATGAGGGTTTGCGAAGTTCAGATCGACCTGATCGGCGCTAAAGGTTGTCCAGATATTCAGTTCTGCGCCGTCTGCGGCAGTAAAGGCTGTGAGCAGCGGGTGGGTCCGTGGACGGACAACGCCTGCAACATCGGTATCGGCCGGAAGATTAATAAAAAAATCGCGGTACTCGGGTGAATTATTGAGGAAGTCCTTGAACCATGGTCCCTTTGCCGAACAGTGGTTAAGTACCAGATCGGCCATGAGGCGGAACTCGCGCGCAATAGAAGAAATATCCTCCCAGGTTCCCAATTCAGAATTTACTTTGTAATAATCGACAATGGAAAAGCCATCGTCCGAACTGTAGGGGAAAAAGGGCAATATATGTATGCCGCTTATAACATTCTGCAGGTAGGTTTCGGCAAATTTCCGCAATGAAGGGAGGGATCGGGTGTTTTCCGCAGCCGATTTTTCGGGAAGAAATGTATCGCCATAGGTAATGAGGAAGGCATCGGTTTCATTCCATGGAAGATTACCGTCCTGCGGCGCCGGATACGCTGATGCATATTTTTTGCCGGCGGCTTCAAGTGCATGCCGATGTTCCGCAATGAGTTTTTCAATGTTCTTCAGAGTAGGTCCGGCGCTCCGGTTTTCATACAGTGCTGATATGAATTGTTCAATATTCAAAAACATTCTCCCCGAAAGTTTTGCCGCAGGCAAAAGTTTCTCCCCATTTCGCACCCATTATACGCTCATTTTCCCTGCGTTCCAAGCCCCCGCCCCGAATACTGCCATTTTGCTGATGTCAATAAAATTTTCAGGAGCAGAACTTTGTATTATTCTAACAGTGTTCTTGAAAATGTTTGTCAGCCGCGTTTTGCAGTACCCTTATTATTTTGTCTTTATCGGTATCAGTGAATAAGGGTTTTGACCATTCTTTTCGAATGTACTTTGGAAAATCGCCATTGGATATTACCTTGCCAGAGGCATTGTTGGACTGCTGGGTAAAAAGACTCTCCAGTGTTTCTTTCTGTAATTTGTTAACAAAAAAATCAAAACCTATTTTCTCTATTTTGCAATGCGCTTCATTTCCCCCCGCATACTGCGTTGAACAATACTCTTGTACTTTATCTGCAAGATTGAAAATGACAGAAAAATATCCTTTTAGCTGTTCACGTTCTTTGGCAGATAGACCGCCTGCTTTCCTTACGAGTATTTTCTCTAAATTTTTTCCTGTGAGAAATGGGGTATATGGCATTGCTGTGTTACAACTTACTGAAAAACAATTCTTTATCTCGATCTTGTTGTTTCTTTTCTTCTCTCAAGGCTGCACGAATAGCCTTTAAGGAAATTGGTTTGACGCCAAGTCCCGAATTGGTAGGGTCTTCCCATTCTGTGCAAACCGTATGCGCAATTTTCACTGTTTGCCATTCATCAAAATAGCGGAACATTTCTCCATATTTGCGAGCTATGGACATTTCCGCATCATCCAGAAGATGTGGTTCTTCCTTTATATCTTTCCACAACAAAACATCATAGCCCTTTGTCCGTATGTGATTTTTCCAGAATGAGTTTATTTTTATTTTATCGTTAACCACATCGCCATTCCGTATGAGACTCAGAGTATTTGACAGAACCGGCCCCAACTTCATTGAGACATAATAGTCGTTGGTAATAAATCGTTTCTGTTCCTTATACATTTCCCTGTCGCAAAAATAGAGAAGTTTCATGAGCTTGAGGTACGGCATCGTATAGTGCCTCTTGCCCTTACCCTTCTCTCCCGCGCATTTCAGCAATTCAATTGCCAATGCTGTTGTTTTTTTTTCGTCAAAAACCCTTTCATCCGCTGTGATCATTTCATTACCTCCCTTGTTATGGTAAATAGTTTCTTTGTTTCATCCCTAGTTATCTTACCATAAAACCTCTTTATTATCCGCTATGCGCGCAGGCCGAGCGGTTCCAACTTAATGCGATCCGTTCCGCACTGTCCGCATTTCCTCATCGCTCAGCCCGGTAACATCCTGAATGTCATGGGCTGAAAATCCTTTGGAAAACATACTACGGGCAGTTTCTCGAATGCCTTCTTCACGACCTGTTCGCAGTCCTTCCTGCCGACCTGTCTGCAATCCTTCCTGCCGACCTGTCTGAAGTCCTGTCTGAAGTCCTTCTTGCAATCCTTCCTGCCGACCTGTCTGAAGTCCTTCTTCGCGGCCTTCCTGCCGACCCATCTCCGCAATGCGGGCTTTGAATGTTTCCGCATTCATTCTGAACATTTTCGCTACCTCCTTACCTCTCGGTTCTTTTGTTCTTTCTAACTGGTTCATTAACGTGTCTAAGTCTATAACAATTCCAAACATAGAATCTACCACGCCGACAAATTCCTCTATCAGCTCCAGCGATTCCTCATTCAGCATTTCTGCTATCGCTTTCTCCACCTTCCGAATGTCCCAATCCGTATTCAGCAGATTTTTCGAGTACAGATCAAGGTACATAACAGCCGCAAACATTCTTCCCCGCTGCTGCAGCTGCTCCGCAGAATAATCGTTCTCACTTATCAGATCGTAGGGAAAGGGGGCAAGATACTGCGGGAATTTCCGTTTCCGTTGCTTTCTGACATTCCCGGGCACCTTCCATTTTCTCGTACCATTATAAAACACAATGGGCAGAAATATCAATTCGCAGTCATCGGGAATTGCGCCGGAGCGGTGAATGTTCCGATAGAGAAGGTTTGTGTACTCCGACATGCGGAGGGGCATGTCTTTGTCCACTCCGGACTGATGCTCAAGGAGCACATAAATGACAACATCTCCCGTGTGATCCTTCTGCGTTATTTTGCAGACAATGTCGGCCATCCGTGTTTTCGCATGGTCGATGAAAAAGGTACCGTTTTCAATGGTTATGTCCTCGGTTCGCAGTTTTTTCGTCCATGCGCCTCCGACAAAGCGTTGAAGAAATTGGAGCATTATTGCGGGTTGGAACAGCAGGGATCGGTATCCTTGGTCGTAGGGAACGGGGGCGGGTTTTTCTTTGAAATCGATCATATAATCCTCCTGAATGTTTCTTCTGAACGTTTCTTTCTGAATAGGGGATCTCCCATGGCGACATGGTCCCATGGTGAATTCTCTCCTCTATATCTGTGACGGGTAAACTGTCATTTTTGACTGTGTTTTTGGAAATAATTTGCAAAATGTGTGATTTTTTTTGGGGCTACGGGAGGGGATGGCTCGGGAATGCGGGTAGTGGACGGGAAGGGGTGCGCTCAGGATAGCGCGTCTATGGCGATATCCGACTGACTGCGTAAGCGATAGCCCGAAAATTGAGCTGCGTGGGTCAGCGTGTACCATGCCGATATAATCTTTTTCCATACCATATAGACGGGTAAAATATGAACGGTGAATATGAGAAAGTTTTTGAAAAACTTTCTATACCTTGAGAGTATGCTAAGCACAAAGACAGCATTCCAAATGGGATATTGACCTGATCCAGACGTATGGGCGAGCAGGCGCGGAGCGCCGACCAGCCCAGGAGGCGCAAGCCTCCGACCAGCCGCCACTTGATCGAAAAAAGGCAGGTGCGGATTTTTTCCGCGCCTGCCTGAGTTGAATTGTAACGTTGCAATAGTTACTGCGGGCTATAAAACTAAAACCATGAGGGAATCAGATTACCTGTTACGCCGGAACTCAAAAACATATCTCCTTTGATTCCGGTATATTTGCCATTAGCATCAAGCAGCCAATGATCCCCCCACTCCTCAAGATCTTGATTGAATGCGCTTGCCAAAAAGAACATAGTTGTCATATCCGTCACCGCACTGACATCCCAGCCCGAGATGTCGGCATTGAATGCTCTTGCACTATAGAACATAGATGTCATATCCATTACTGAGCTGACATCCCAGCCGGAGATATCGCCATTGAATGAGCTTGCGACAGCGAACATATTGTTCATATCCGTTACCGAACTGACATCCCAAAGCGAGATATCGCCATTGAATGAGCTGTTAGTGAATATAGTGCTCATATCCGTTACTACCGTGGTAATAATGTAGTTGAGGTCGGCAGTTTGTCCCCAAGCAGTTATCCCCGCATCTATCTTCGCTTTCAGATCAGTATTAATTTCTGAGGCATCATTACCTTGAGGACTCTCGGTAACATAGAAATGTTCGGCAAAGAGTATGTCATCGGTTTCTGTTTTAATGCCGTATACCAGATATGTTCCTGCTGTTGTACCTGCGGTAACCGTAATTGTAGTACCGGTAAGCGGTTCATAAGTCGGCGGGGTGATCCCTGCGGGCGGAGGTACGTAGGTTACATCAATGTCTCCCATTTCATTAACCGTGTGAGTGCCCGTCGTCACATAAAGGGCTGGTTTCTCACTGGCAATAATTTCATTAAGGGCAGCCGAAAGGCTTACATTTACTGCCGTACCCGCAGAAGTCCGTATCGCAGAATCTGTTGGTGTTTTCGTTGCGATTTCCGACCAGCCGCCACTGCCGACTGCATTGACGGCGCGCGCCCGTACTTCGTACTCGGCGTCGTTTGTCAGGCCGTCAATGGTGTGGTCGTGTTTGCCCGGTGCCGGAGCAATTTCCGTCCATGCTCCGCCACCTGTGCGATACTGCAATTCGTACCCGGTAACGGGGCTGCCGCCGTCATCTTCCGGGGCAGTCCATAGAGCAACAAGCCGCTCAGTGCCCGCATAAAGGGTTGGGGCATCCGGCGCGTCAGGAACAGTGGCAGGGGGAGTTTCAGCGGCAGATTCCGACCAGTCGCCAGCGCCGATTTCATTGACGGCGCGCACCTGTACCTCGTACTCGGCTGTCTTTGTCAGTCCGGTAATGGTGTGGCTTGTGTTTGTGCCGATACCGGAGCTAATTTCCTTCCATTCTTCCTCGCCTGTGCGATATTGCAGCTCATACCCGGTAATGGGGCTGCCGCCATTGTTCGGCGCAGTCCATGTAACAATGAGTTGCTCATCCCCCGCTTTAAGGGTTGGCGCAGCCATTGTGCCCGGCACGGTTGGCTCGGGTTCAGGGGTCGGTTCCGGCATGGGACATCCAGCAATCAATATAATAAACATTGCGCAGAATAGAAAAAGGTTCCTCATCCGCATAAAATTAACATTCATAGTTAACTCCTTATATAGGGTTTAAGATTCTTGCATAGGAGCCTGTCGTACATAAATACCTCATGTTGTTTGATGTGAGTCGATGGATGTGGGAATGATGGTGGGAATGAGTATTGCCGTCAGTTATCGCGTTGTTTTCTTCAGGCGCGGGGTGGCATCGTGAACCCATTCGCGCTTCGATGATGCCAGTTGGAACTATGCGCGGGCGCAACGGGGGGAGTTTTTCTATTATCCATAGGTCATTTTCAGTCGATGAAGTCTCTTGCAATTATAAGCCAACGCGACAAGTTCCCATTCACTCGTAACATGTGCAAGGCCTCTGTGGAGAAATTGTCGAAATCCCATGCACTGCTTAATAATCCCGAATACCGGTTCCACCGTCTGCTTCCTGCGGGCATAGAGTTTTCGGTTCTCGGACTTCTGAAATTTGGCGTTCATATCTTTTATCCATGGCTTGGATTCTTTTGGAGGCGTGGTGTTGGCCTTCTTCTCTTCCGGTCGATAGTCGTATTCTCGCGGATTATGTGTCTCTTCAGCCCGAACAGACACCAGAACATCTATCCCCATTTCTTCCTCTACTGTTTTCACTTCATCGCCATTGACAAAGCCCGCGTCAGCAAGCGCTCGCTCGGGCTTCCCGACATCTGGGGGAACAGAGAGACAATCGTTTACCAGTTCATTCCGGTCAGATGAACACTGGGAAACACGCGTCCCGACAATTAATTGCGTGCCATCGGCATCGACTACCGCCTGAGCATTATAGGCCTGCTGTGTTCCCGATCCCTTTGTCATAATACGGCTGTCAGGATCAGTGTTGTTGCATGCCTGCTCGCCCTTCGGCAGAATCTCCTGCGCCTTCGCTGAAATGTCTTCAGGATCATCATCGGCAAAAAGTGTTTTCTGTCCGTCCGCAGGCGGGATCGCCCGATCAGGAGGCCCTTCGCTCTGAGCGTCTGTCTTCGCTCCCCCGCCGGGGGAAACATCTTCCGTATCATTTGCTCCATCTTTTTTCTCCGCTTTCTCCTGTTCTCTTTCCTCGCGGACACGCGCGCGTCTTTCCACTTCAGCTCGCGCATGGATCATCTTTTCGCGGAGTTTCTGCCTTCGGGCAATCTCCTGTGGTAATCTGTTCGCATCCTCATCGTCTGCGGTATCGGCCGCTTCTGCCTCCACTAACAATTTCTGAATGTCCTCATCAAGCCGTTTCTCCAGCTCCTCAGCCCGATCATAGCTCACATTTTCGAATTTACTCGCATTGGCTTTAATGTGTGTCCCATCTATACTGACCGTCCCGACCTTCAGAATGCCTATCTCTTTGGCAAGCAGCAGAATACGGATAAACGCTTTGTGTATCGCTTCTGTATTTTTTCGGCGAAAGCGACAAATAGTATCGTGATCGGGATGCGTGTTGCCGGTCAGATAGAGCGCACAGATATTCTCGTACGTTGACCGTTCTATCCGGCGACTGCTAAATCGTCCTTCCGTGTAGCTATATATCAGCAAGGCAAGCATCATTTTCGGATGATATTGCTCGCTCCCGCTTCCCCGCCTATTGATATGAAAAACGGTACTGTCTATGGTGCTTACCGCTTCGTTAATAAAATTGACCAGATGATCTTCGGGAACCCAATCTCTCATATCAAGAGGCATCAGGAATTGTTGATCTTGACTACATGACTTAAATCGTTGCATGAAAAAACTATATCAGATTCTCCAATCAAACGCAATACCACTATCAACCCGGGTAAAGTCCGACAGGCTCATAGAAATTTTTGCTACTGGAAATTGTGCTTGCACAATTTTCCAAGGCAAAACTTTGGTATAGTAACAGTTTCAGAACATCTATGCAATAACTTTCTCAGAGTATAACAGAAACTTTTGCATTTTGTAAAACTTTGTAGTAGTATGTAGGATATTCTATGTACAGGAGGCTCATATGAGATCTCATTTTTATACTGGCACGCTGCCGCAAACCTATACCGGATCGTTGCCGCAAACCTATACCGGCGCGGTGCCGCAGTCTGCGAAACCTGCCGTTTTTTTCGTCATTTTTTGTTTATGCCTTTCCTCCATGTTGTTTGCGGGGGGGGGCATGGAAGAGCCCGGGGTTCATGAACCTATTGGCGGGCCGCAGGCAATTACATACCCCGCGGTGGTCCTGGATGATTTTGGGAATTCCGTCAGTATTGAACAAAAGCCGCAGCGTATTGCAAGCCTTACTCTTTTTACCGATGAACTTCTGTTTGATCTTGTGGCGCCCGACCGCCTTGCTGCCATTACCTATCTTGCTGCCGATGAGGTCTATTCAAATGTGGCAGACAGGGCGGCAGAGGTTGAAAACCATCTGGATCTGAATGTTGAGGCGATCATTGAGCTTGATCCCGATATTGTCTTTGTTGCCAACTGGAGCGATGCGGGCAAGGTTGAACAGCTCAGAAGGGCGGAAATTCCCGTGTATCTTATCGACACTCCAACGACACTTGAGGATATCTGGGAGAAAATATCCTATCTCGGCTGGCTGCTCGATGCTTCGGATAGCGCGCAAAGCATTATCGCGCGTATGCGTAATACGCTGGGTCCGATACGCAATGCTGTTGCGGATATTCCGGAAAATGAACGGCTGAGAGCCATGGACTACAGTAGCTGGGGAAACTCAAGCGCAGCGGGAACAACCTGGGACACCGTGCTGGAAGCCGCTGGTGTTATTAATGCCGCAGGAGGCCTTGCAGGCGACAACTACGGTCAGGCGCAGATGTCTCGAGAGCTGATTGTTGCATTGAACCCCGATGTTTTGTTCCTGCCCGGCTGGATATGGGGTGATCCTGAAGGAGCGGCAAAATTTGAACAGAATGTGAGAAATGATCCTTCGCTTGCGGGCATTAATGCTGTTGAGAACGATAGAATATACCTTGTTCCGGAAAACCTTAAGTCGACCTACAGTCAATACATTGCAGAGGCTGTGCTTGAAGTTGCCCGTTTGGTCTATCCGGAATATGTGAAATAACCTATGGACAGGTCTATACCTGCCAAAGCGCCTGCGGCTGCCAAAATGTCTGCTTCCGCCAAAGCGCCTGTGGCGCTTCCGCTCAGGATGGCAGCGCTTTCCTCGCTTACCGGATTATTGCTGATCATGCTTGCGGGAGCTTTTACGGCTTCTCTTGCTCTTGGGGCAGTGGCTATTCCACCGGGAGAAATTCTTAGGCTTCTCATGTACAAGCTCGGCGGATTAATCGGCATGACTGAGGCGCCCGGCGGATTAGCAAGCGGGCTGAGCAGCGGGCTGGGCAGTGAATTGAGCAGCGGGCAGACTGAGGCAATTATCTGGCATATACGCTTGCCGCGGAGTGTTGCCGCCGTTATAAGCGGGGCTGCGCTTGCCCTGAGCGGAGCGGCGGTACAGGGAATGTTCCGGAATCCCATGGCCAGCCCGAACATACTCGGTATTTCGGCGGGCAGCAGCTTTGCGGCGGTACTGGTTATTGTAACGGGAATGCAGATAATACATCCCCTGATTCTGCCCCTTGCCGCCTTCTGCGGGGCCATGCTGACTGCGGCCTTTGTCTATTTTATTGGTTCAAACCGCGGCCGTTCGCATCTGCTTTTTATTATTCTTGCCGGACTTGGCCTGTCGAGCCTCTTCGGCGGTCTTGTTTCAGCCCTTCTGCTTTTTTCAAGCCGTTATGAGGTAAGCCAGTTTCTCTTCTGGACGATGGGAGGGCTTGACGGTCTGGTTCCTGAACGGCTGCTGTGGACTCTTCCCATCATTATCCCTGCCGCTGTTATTCTTCTGCGCGAGGGGAGGACACTCAATCTTCTGTCTTTGGGCGATGAGCAGGCGCACAGCCTCGGGCTCCGGGTTGAGAGAAGTAAGGCGCATATCTTATTGCTCACTGCCCTCATTACCTCCATGAGTATTGCCCTGAGCGGTCCAATTGCCTTCATCGGCCTCATGGTTCCGCATTTCATGCGCCTGATCTTCGGCTCCGATCACCGCAGGCTGCTGCCTCTCAGCGCGCTCGGGGGGGCGGTATTTTTGCTGCTCTGCGATATCATTGGGAGACGGCTCATTCCGCCTTATGAAATTAAAACAGGCATTATAACTGCGATAGTCGGCGCCCCCTACATCCTTTTTCTTATTGTCCGCTATCAGCGCAGGGGCGGCATAGTATGACAGAACCATTGCGCGCTCCGACCACTCCGAGCATCCCAAGCATCTCTGAAAACATACTGCTTGAGGCGCGGAACCTGAGCTGCCGTCTTGCGGGCAGGCAGATTATCGGCAATATCAATGTGAAATTATTCCGCGGGGAGATTCTCGGGCTTATCGGCCCCAACGGCGCGGGGAAGAGCACGCTTCTGAAATCGCTCATGGCCTATTATGAATGTGAGGGGGAACTCAGTGTGGGCGGGCACGATCTGCGAAAACTGGAAGATCGTTCCCGGCACATTGCCTACATTGGTCAGCAGGAAGAACACCAGTTGTCTTTTTCTGTTCTTGAAATTGTGGAAATGGCCTGTTACGGCGGCCTGTCGCTGGGGGGGCGGTTGCTGGGCAGCAGTTACAACTCCAAAATACCGGCGCAGCGCGCGTTGGAATATCTCGGACTCGGGAATTATGCTGAGCGGATTTTTAATCGTCTGTCGGGGGGCGAGCAGCAGCTTGTCCGATTCGCGCGCGCTCTTGCTCAGGACACGGCAATTTTTCTTCTCGATGAACCAACGGCAAACCTCGACATTGCCCATGAGAAGGTGGTTCTGGAAATGCTTGCCGAGCTTACGCGGGAAGGTAAGGGAGTAATTATTGCCATTCATAATTTGAACATGGCCGCAGAGTTCTGTGATCGTTTACTGCTCATGAAAGATGGCAGTATCGTAACGGAGGGGAGTCCGGAGGAGGTGCTCCAACGGGAGCATGTGCAACGCGCGTATGAAACCGATGTGAACATTAGCCCTAACCTCAGCAGCGGCAGCGCTGCCCTGTCACTTCCGCGGACATTCCGTCAGGAGCAGGATGTTCGGGTGCACATTATCGGCGGCGGCGGAAGCAGCGTTAACCTTACCCGCCAACTGACGCGTTCGGGGTTCAGGGTCAGCGGAGGAGTGGCGCATCGTCTCGATTCAGATACTCGTCTCTGGGAGTCGCTCAACATTCCGATGGTCTGTGTGGAGGCCTTCAGTGATATTGACGACACCGCGTACGATGAGGCTCTGGCGCTGCTCCAAAAAGCCGATTACACGCTGCTCGCTCCCTTCCCCGTGGGACGCGGCAACCTGAGAAACCTCGCTCTGGCAGCGCAGGCAGCCCAGGCCAACCGGCTCATTATTGTTGAAGATACCCGAAACGAGCGCGCCTTTCACTGCCCGGAGGCCGGCGAGCTTTTCAGGCAGGCGCGCGCAGGGGCAGAGCTGCTCAATTTCCGCGACATTCCGGACTTCTTTACAGGGCTTCGTTCATCGGGCGCATTCCGATAAGGAAGGCGCGCGATTTCTCCGGCTGCGAGAGCGCAAAAAGAACGGCTTCGGCCACATCTTCAGAATCGAGCATTTCCTGCAGAACAGAGTCTCCCTTTGTCCGCCCCTCACCGAGGGCAAAGTCGGTATTGACGCCTCCCGGGGCAACAACGGAAACCTTTACTCCAGCCGGCCGCGCTTCATGATCGAGCGACTGGGCAAAGGCGTACTGCGCCGCCTTGCTTGCGCAGTACACACTTTCGCGCGGAAGTCCGCGCAGGCTGGCAACAGATGCCACAAAGAGCATGTGGCATCCGGCGCCTTTTTTCAGCATGGCCGGAAAGAATGCCTTGGTGCACAGAAAGGTGGAGCGCATGTTGGTGTTCATCATGCGGTCATAGTCGTCAATGCTCAGTTCTGCCAGCGTGCCGTATTTTCCAACGCCGACATTGTTCACGAGAATGTCCGCATCTCCAAAGGCGCTGCGGGTCTGTTCATGCAGGCGGTAAACATCCTCCTCCCGGGAAACATCGGCACTCACAGCACGCGCAGTGTGCCCCTCTGCGGTAATTTCATCCACAAGTGCGTCAAGATCCGCCTGACGCCGCGCCGCCGCAACCACCTTCGCTCCGGCGCGTGCGAGGCGCAGAGACACTGCCCGCCCAATTCCCCGTCCGGCACCGGTAACAACAACTGTTTTTCCTGATACTGTCATCACATACTCCTTGAAAAATGTAAATGAACTTTGCCTTGGAAAATTGTGCTTGCACAATTTCCAGGAGCAAAATCTTTCCAGAGTATATCAGTATTGATTGGGCAGATATACTGCATCATATTGATACAGTGTGTATTTCTGACACAGAATATGATCGATATTTTGCCCGATGTGCCGTTTTGACAATATACGCCCCTTATCCACAGAATTTGACAGAACATTCTCTGTTTATATCATTACAAAGTTTTGCAAAATGCAAAACTTTCTATAAAATTGGAGAATGCTAAGCACAAAGAAAGCATTCCAGATCGGAAACTTTTGCTCCTGGAAATTGTGCAAGCACAATTTTCCAATGCAAAAGTTTCTAAGATATCAAAAATTACTGAAACTATTTTCAGAACTTGGCATGAATTTTGCTCTATATATGATAAGAGAAAACAATAACAAAGTTTTGCCTGAGGCAAACTTTCTATACCTTGAGAGAATCCTCATTGAAAAATTGCGCAGAGCACAATTTTCAGTAGCAAAACTTTCTATAAGGAGGTTACCAATGAGTAACTTAACACTATACAAACCAGGCACCAGCATCTTCAGCGATATGGACAGAATTTTCGGGAACATGTTTTCCGATAACGGCGCAGGCCGGACACCAGCGGTAGATGTAAAAGAAGCCGCAGATCAGTACGAGCTTGTCGCCGAACTTCCCGGTATGGACAGGAACGATGTCGATGTGAACATTAAAGATGGACTTCTTACCATTGAAGCACGGCAGGAAAGCGAAAAAAAAGCCGAAAAAGCCGCCACGGCTGAAAAAGCCGAAAAAGCCGAAAAAGCCGCCGATGAGGCTCAGACTTCTGATACCCCATACCTGCTCCGTGAGCGCCGAAGTACATACTTCAGCAGGAGCTTCCGCCTTCCGAAGAATGCTGACCAAGGGAAGATCAAGGCAGAGTTTGCCAATGGACTCCTCACTCTCAACATTCCCAAAGCCGAGGCAGTGAAGCCCCGCGCCATCAAAATAAACTAAGCGAAAGTTTTGCAAAATGTGCCAACCTGCCTGTATTGAGCAGACCGGATCGCCGCCTGCGACCGGGTTTACCCCTCACGCCCAGCGTGGGGGTTTTTTTGGGTTGAATTCGCAAAGTGGGTTCAGAACTTCCCCAACAAAATGAGCATAGCCCCTTCGAAAATCCACTTATGAGCCTGTCGGACTTTACCCGGGTTGATAGTGGTATTGCGTTTGATTGGAGAATCTGATATAGTTTTTTCATGCAACGATTTAAGTCATGTAGTCAAGATCAACAATTCCTGATGTGCGAATTCAACCATAAGTGCACCACCTCCCTGCCCTCTGAGCCATAGTTCCGTATTGCGATAAGCTTTGTTGCTCCCGCTTCTTTTATAATACTTGTGGGAAACACCGCATCAAATACTACGCCTTTGTGTTCCATATAATCTTTCATGGTCTTTCATGCCAATTCCATACACAGACAAAGCGCCGTATTATGCCTTATCGAGCACAAGATTTTCGGCAAGTGCATTAAGACAAAGTGCATGATATTCGCGATTTTTTTCGCAACCGATAAAATTGCGGTTTAGTTTTTTGGCGGCTATTGCCGTTGTGCCACAGCCCATGAAACAATCTAAAACCAAGTCGCCTTCATTGGAACTGGCTGCAATAATTCTTTCAATCATGTCCAGTGGCTTCGGAGTCAAATGCGGCATTTTTTGCACTTTGCCATTAATTTTTCGCTTGTGCCGTTCACTGCTAAAATGCCATATCTCCGAGCACAACCTGCCGTTGGGATTTGGATACCATCGTTTATCGTTTTTCAGAATCCCCTTTTTTGCGGCATGTTTCATGCGTTCGACGCTTTTGTAGGGTTCGCGTACAGCGTCAAAGTTAAAAGTGTGCGCCCCTTTGCTAAAAAACAAAATCGTTTCCGAACTGTTGACATATTTGTTTTTCGGCGCGCTCAATCCGTCTTGTTTGTCCCAAACAATCCAGTTGCGAAAAGTCATGCCGTGTTCAACAAGAAATTGCAGAATGTATGCCGAGTTAAGCGGCGTGTTAAAAACATACAAACTGCTCGAATCCTTCAGTTTTGGGAGGAGCATCGCTATCCATGCGAAAGTGAAATTGAGAAATTCTTCCCGACTTTTGAATGTATCCCAGTCCGCTTTTTTCATGTTGTACGGCGGGTCAATCACCGCCAAATCGACCGAGTTGTTAGCCACTTTGTCGGCGAGAAAATCAAACACATCCAAATGATAAACCGTATTTACGCGCATTTTTGGCTCGTGTTCGCTTTTGAGTGAGTTTTATTTTGGTAGCCGTCTTTGCTGTAGTTTATTATATTACGTGTCATCGCACCCCCTCGCGCTCCTCAAGACGGCGGTAGGCAGCTTCGAGATCGCCTATGTATTCATGTATTTCATCGGTTTGGGCTATGAGCTGATCGGTGGGTTTCACATTGATGGAGGTATGTTCCATCCGTGTCAGATCAAGCTGTAGTTGTTTGAGGGAGTTTATGGCAGCTGAAAGTCTGGCTTTGATAAGCTCCCGCTGCTTTTGCAGTTCATGGTACGATTGTTGTTGCCGTTTTATGGAAGATATCGATTTTTCCAGCTCAATTTTAATGTCTGCATTCAGTGTTTTTTCATGCTGCCGTTGAAGGTTTAGAAGTTCCTGCTGCATGCCGGTCAGAGAATGGACGGTGAGAATTCTGCCAATTTCATCTTCTTTTTTATGTAATTCGCCAATCTGGTTAACATATGTGTCCAGTACCTGTTCGAAATTTTCTCCCAGAAAGCTGGTATCGTTCATTTTTAACATTTTCGCCATAATAGCAACATGCAGGCGCCCAGCCTCACTGTGCATGAGGTCTACGCTCCCATCGGATTTATCCAGAAAAAGCTTCTTATTATCAATTTTTCTGAAGGAATGCATCGAAATACCTGCATCGGATAGTTTTTTGAATATGGATTTTTGGAATCTTTTAAACGATGAAAAACCTACAAAAGCGCTGCTGAGGAGAATTCCTGCCGGTATCAGCGACCATGACGGCCACCCGCCGGTAATAATGTTTATTCCCATGAGATAGGCCGATATTGAAATTGCAGAAACAATATTGCCGTATGCCGTGGACCTTCGTTTCTGGAATGTACGCAGTAACTGTAATTGCGTTTTGTTGTGCACAGGAATTAACTGCAGTTCTTTTGCTTCCCGGTTTTTATTTTTTAATGTGAACAACTGCGAAACAATCCCTATTCCCCATCCGCCTGCGGGGAAGAAGAACCATGGGAATCCCGCCCCGCCGAAAAGCCAGATCATAACGAGAACAGCATTCACGCCGAGGTATGCCCTCAAGTTTCCATGGAATTTATTCGCCAGACGCTTTGCTGCTTTATAGGCCTTCCTGCGACATTCCTGAATACTATCTTGATTCTGGTATGGATGCTCCTCCATGCGCCCCTCACTGCCGGTGAGCGCCCCTGTTCTGCGGCGCTGGTTATAGGGAAAATTTCTGGGATCGGGAATAACCCGTTTTCCGGCAGCTTTGCTTTGGTCTGTGGACTTTCGGTCTGCGTGTTCTTCATTTTCTGGCGTCATATATAACGTTCCCTTGGTACTTTGCTAGAAAATTTTGCTACTGGAAATTGTGCAAGCACAATTTTCCAATGCAAAAGTTTGTTCTATGTTTTTTTGCGCTGCTAATGTATAATTGGCTACTAGAAACTTTTGCATAAAGCAAAAGTTTCAGATTCGGAATGCTTTCTTTGTGCTTAGCATTCTCCTATTTTATAGAAAGTTTTGCTACTGGAAATTGTGCTTGCACAATTTTCCAATGCAAAACTTTGTACTAGAAGATATTCATGATGTAAAGTAACCACTTTATATTATGTAAGTCAACACAGGTTTTATGGCATTCTATGGCGAAAAAAAATCTTACATCCTTTAAATGTACAAAGTGCGGACATCTGGAACCCAAGTGGAGCGGACGCTGCAACTCATGCGGGGAGTGGAATACATTTCAGGAAATTACACCCGCAAAGCATCCCCGCGGGGGCAGCATTGGTGTTGGCGGAATCGGCGGGCGCGCAGCGGGGGGCGGGAGCGCTGAATTTTTCCCCCTCAATGAGGTGCAGCTTCGGGATAATTTGCACATTCGTTCCGGCATTCAGGAGTTTGACCGTGTGCTCGGAGGCGGTGTGCTGCAGGGATCGTCGGTGCTCCTTGGAGGCGAGCCCGGAATTGGAAAATCGACCCTCATGCTTCAGGCTGCGGCCGCATATGGTTCTCAGGGAAACGTTCTCTACATTTCGGGAGAGGAGGCGCCCGAACAAATCAAACTGCGCGCGGTGCGTCTGGGTATACAAAAAACAGCCATTAACATACTCTCCACTTCCCGGGCGGAAGAATGCGTGAATTATATAGTACAAACAAAACCCGCTGTTATTATTGTCGATTCCATTCAGACCCTGTTCAGCAGCGAGTCGTCCAGCACGCCCGGCAGCCCGAGTCAGGTTACATTTTCAGTGCAGCTCATTGTTGAAGCAGCCCGCGCAGTATATGCCAGCAGTTTTTTTATTGCGCATGTAACAAAGGAAGGAATTATTGCCGGGCCAAAGTTAATTGAGCATTTAGTAGATGCTGTTCTATTCTTCGATCATTCTGATGATGAATTGCGATTTCTGCGTGCGAGCAAGAACCGCTTTGGTTCTACCGGTGAAATTGGACTTTTCTCAATGGAAGAAGACGGATTGCAGGAACTGACCGATACAGAAAAATTATTTCTGAGCGGATCAGAACCAAGCCCGGGATCGGCAATTGTGCCGGTATATGAAGGAAGTAGAATTTTTATGATTGAGATACAGGCCCTCGTTATTCAGGGAAAGGAAGGATTCAGCAGGGTGTATTCCGATAAAATTGATCAACGTCGGGTAAACAGAATTGCCGCGGTGCTGGAGAAACATGCGGGAATAAAACTGTCGGATCAGGATGTGTACATCAACGTTGCCGGCGGTATTCGCCTGAACGATGTTGGGGCAGAGCTTGCGCTTGCGCTGTCCCTGTACTCTGCCCGTACAGGAATAAACCTGCCGGTAAAATCTGCATTTTGCGGTGAACTTAGCCTTTCCGGTAAAATCCGCCCCGTGAGTCATCTCAAACGGAGGACATCGCAGGCACGCGAACTTGGCTTTTCCCCCCTTATTCTGAGCGGAGGAGAATCGGGAAATGGAATAATTAACGTTGGCACAATCGGAGAAGCCGTAAAGGCCGTGCTGAACTGCACTGCGGAGAAATCGGACTGATGCGGGCATAACCGTCATGGTGGTGATGTTTCTGCGGATGGTTTTAGCGCATAATTTGTTACAAAGTACTACTATTCTGTCTTAGGCGGACGGGCTCCGGTCGCCATATCGTAGGCGTAGATTTTGCCATCGACGCTATCTAACACCCACATCGTTATTCCATCTGACCAGATACCTAAAGGGTCAGTATTTCCAGCATCGAGCACGATATTTTTGTCGGGATCATGCGACTTGTCACTCATTTTGTAGGCATAGATTTTATCAGTGCCTCTCTCCAGCACCCACATCGTTATTCCATCTGACCAGATCCCCCAGAATGATGTACTACCCCCAACATTAAGCGTATCAGTATCAAAATCTTTGTCCGAATCGCGTTCCTTGTTACTCAGGGTGTAGGCATAGATTTTAGCCCCTCCATTATTCAACACCCACATCGTTATTCCATCCGAGTAGATACCGTAGGGGCTAAATCCAAGATCAGCCGCATCAAATTCTTTTTCCGTTGGTCGAGCCCCGCCACTCAGGGAATAAGCAAAGATTTTATAATTTAGGATAGCATTAGCCACCCACATTGTTATTCCATCTGACCAGATGCCGGTGGGGCTATTATTCGTATTGGCAAGCGTGGTGAAATCGTCTTTATAATCCCCACCAGAGTTATATCCGTTTCGTTTAAGAGCCTGTCGTACATAAATACCTCATGTTGTTTGATGTGAGTCGATGGATGTGGGAATGAGTATTGCCGTCAGTTATCGCGTTGTTTTCTTCAGGCGCGGGGTGGCATCGTGAACCCATTCGCGCTTCGATGATGCCAGTTGGAACTATGCGCGGGCGCAACGGGGGGAGTTTTTCTATTATCCATAGGTCATTTTCAGTCGATGAAGTCTCTTGCAATTATAAGCCAACGCGACAAGTTCCCATTCACTCGTAACATGTGCAAGGCCTCTGTGGAGAAATTGTCGAAATCCCATGCACTGCTTAATAATCCCGAATACCGGTTCCACCGTCTGCTTCCTGCGGGCATAGAGTTTTCGGTTCTCGGACTTCTGAAATTTGGCGTTCATATCTTTTATCCATGGCTTGGATTCTTTTGGAGGCGTGGTGTTGGCCTTCTTCTCTTCCGGTCGATAGTCGTATTCTCGCGGATTATGTGTCTCTTCAGCCCGAACAGACACCAGAACATCTATCCCCATTTCTTCCTCTACTGTTTTCACTTCATCGCCATTGACAAAGCCCGCGTCAGCAAGCGCTCGCTCGGGCTTCCCGACATCTGGGGGAACAGAGAGACAATCGTTTACCAGTTCATTCCGGTCAGATGAACACTGGGAAACACGCGTCCCGACAATTAATTGCGTGCCATCGGCATCGACTACCGCCTGAGCATTATAGGCCTGCTGTGTTCCCGATCCCTTTGTCATAATACGGCTGTCAGGATCAGTGTTGTTGCATGCCTGCTCGCCCTTCGGCAGAATCTCCTGCGCCTTCGCTGAAATGTCTTCAGGATCATCATCGGCAAAAAGTGTTTTCTGTCCGTCCGCAGGCGGGATCGCCCGATCAGGAGGCCCTTCGCTCTGAGCGTCTGTCTTCGCTCCCCCGCCGGGGGAAACATCTTCCGTATCATTTGCTCCATCTTTTTTCTCCGCTTTCTCCTGTTCTCTTTCCTCGCGGACACGCGCGCGTCTTTCCACTTCAGCTCGCGCATGGATCATCTTTTCGCGGAGTTTCTGCCTTCGGGCAATCTCCTGTGGTAATCTGTTCGCATCCTCATCGTCTGCGGTATCGGCCGCTTCTGCCTCCACTAACAATTTCTGAATGTCCTCATCAAGCCGTTTCTCCAGCTCCTCAGCCCGATCATAGCTCACATTTTCGAATTTACTCGCATTGGCTTTAATGTGTGTCCCATCTATACTGACCGTCCCGACCTTCAGAATGCCTATCTCTTTGGCAAGCAGCAGAATACGGATAAACGCTTTGTGTATCGCTTCTGTATTTTTTCGGCGAAAGCGACAAATAGTATCGTGATCGGGATGCGTGTTGCCGGTCAGATAGAGCGCACAGATATTCTCGTACGTTGACCGTTCTATCCGGCGACTGCTAAATCGTCCTTCCGTGTAGCTATATATCAGCAAGGCAAGCATCATTTTCGGATGATATTGCTCGCTCCCGCTTCCCCGCCTATTGATATGAAAAACGGTACTGTCTATGGTGCTTACCGCTTCGTTAATAAAATTGACCAGATGATCTTCGGGAACCCAATCTCTCATATCAAGAGGCATCAGGAATTGTTGATCTTGACTACATGACTTAAATCGTTGCATGAAAAAACTATATCAGATTCTCCAATCAAACGCAATACCACTATCAACCCGGGTAAAGTCCGACAGGCTCTTAAAGCCCTCAGGGTTATATTCCAGACCGGTGTAGCGATGAATACCGTCAACATTGAAGCCGTCGGGGTCGTATTGCGTGCCCGTCTCCCGGTGATCGCCTTCGGCGTTAAAGCCGTCCGCGTTGTAGCCGTTTATGTCATAGCCCTGTGGGTTGTATATCGTGTTGGTGTCTCGGTGTTTGCCGTCAGCGTTAAAACCGTCCGCATTGTAGCCGTCTTTGTCGTAGCCGTAGAGGTCGTATATCGTGCCGGTGCCGCTGTGAATGCCATCGTCAAAAAAACCGTACTGATCACAGGCGGAGAACGTGAGCATCAAGACAAAAACACAAAGGATTCCCCGCAGCAGCGGGCGTTGAAACTGATTCCGGCGGTTTAGGCTATGCTCGGGTGTCCGGCTCGGGTGTCCGGCTCGGGTTGATTGTTATAATTCATCATGGAATGACTCCTTCACAAGAAGTTTACTACAAAGCATTGACAATGTCAAGTCCTCCATCGATCAGAGTCGGTCGTGTGAGCCGGTGCGAGGACTCGACAGAACTTTCTCAATGCAAAACATTATCACATTTTTCATATATTATGGAGATATGAAAGAGAGGTATATATGAATGGTGGTATGAAACTATCGTACAGCATACAGCGGATTATCTTCGTTTTGTTTCTTGTGTTTCCCTGTATTATAAGTTGTCAGAGCCGAGGGTTTTCTCCCGTTATCTATTCTGCTGCGCAGTCGGGTGAGGCGGCAGAGGTAGTACCCGCAGAAGGGTTTATTAGATCGAGCGACCTCATGGTGGTTCTTAGCCCCGCGGTGTTTGGAGAAGGGGCTGTATTGTCTGAAATTACACAACCTGTTATTGACGGGCAGGGGATGATCACGGTTACTGAGGAAAGTACTCCGGGAGCCTACCGGGTGCTGGTGCGGGATACTGCTGATGGGAATGCTCTCATTCACGAGACAGTGTTTTATCTGACGGTGCGTCCTAAAAACACGGAGGAACTGGAGCGGGTCATTGATGAAGGAATAGCACTGTGGGGTAATGAGGGAGATTATAATTACATTGATACCAGTGAGATAACTGATATGTCAAATCTATTTAATTCAAGCTCCTTTTATGATCAATTCAAAAAATATTCAGCATTCAATGGCGATATTTCAGCATGGGATACCAGCAATGTGACTGATATGAGCAGGATGTTTTCATACGCTGAATCATTTAATGGTGATATATCGAATTGGGATGTGAGTAATGTTGCAGATATGAGCAGGATGTTTCAAAGAGCAAAACAATTTGCCAGTGATCTTTCTGGTTGGGATGTGAGTAACGTAACTGATATGAGTACGATGTTTAATTCTGCACGACAATTTACTAGCGATTTATCGGCATGGAATGTGAGTAAGGTCACTGATATGAGTTATATGTTTGCTGGTGCAGAACAATTCACCAGTGATTTATCAACTTGGGATGTGAGTACTGTAACAGATATGAGTGTGATGTTTAATTTTGCGCAACAGTTTACCAGTGATTTATCAGCCTGGGATGTGAGTAAGGTCACTGATATGGAAAGTATGTTTTCCCATGTATCAGAATTTACCAGTGATTTATCAACATGGGATGTGAGTGCTGTGACTAATATGCAAGGGATGTTTTATGGTGCAGGACAATTCACGAGTGATCTGTCAGCATGGAATGTGAATGCTGTGACTGATATGAGTGGGATGTTTGCAGATACCCGATTATTCAATAGTGATCTATCAGCCTGGGATGTGAGTAATGTGACCGTTATGGGTTCGATGTTTGCAGATACTCAGGTTTTCAGCAGTGATCTATCAGGCTGGGATGTGAGCAGAGTGGAGAATATCAACTGGATGTTTAAGAAAGCGCAAGCATTTATTCAGAATCTGGACCAATGGAGCGCAGCTTTTGAACACGGCGGCTTACTTGAGAATGGAAAATACAGCGGACAGAGAATTGAAACTTTTCTCGGTTCACAGCTTGAAGGTAATGAACCATTGTGGTGGTGATGTTTCTGCGGGTGTTTTAGCGCACAACTTTGTTATCTATTGCATGAATAATGTCAGCTAATTCGCCCCGTACCCATTCATGCTTATTATCGAATTTTTCATGAATATACTTTTCTATTTCCCTGAAGTGCGATGTTAATTTTGTGTATTCCATTTTGTATGCCCTGTCGGGATCGGCAGTCTGATATGAGTTGAGTCGGGCATTCCAATTCTTCGCAATTCCCACCTTATATTCGCCCGGCGATTTTTGATGCGATATAACATAGACAAATTTTTGTTCTATGAGCGTGTTTTGTGTCAGGTCGGTTCGTTCCGGAGTGTCTGTTCGGAAGTGCACAAGTTCTTCATAATACAGAGGCATTGCATCTTTGTGTTCCACCTGCTGCGCCAACCGTTGTTTTACCAATTCGTAGGCTTTCACAGACACATCAATACCAATCCACTGTCGATTGAGCCTTTCGGCTGCAACACAGGTTGTTGCGCAGCCGCAGAACGGATCAAAAACAACATCTCCCTCATTACTGCTCGCTTTTATGATTCTTTCAAGAAGAGAAAGAGGCTTTTGCGTAGGGTAACCAGTACGTTCCAGTGATTGCGAATTTAATATATTAATTGATTTATCCCGAACATACGTCCAAACATCATGCTCAACGACACCCGGATTAGTTGAATGCACAATTGAGTATCCCTTTTTTTTGTATTGATCAATTATCTCCGCAGAAGTATTCTGAATGTCATATATTAGTAATTGTTTTTTACCATTCACAATGTTTGTGTGGTACGCTTTTTGCGACATTCTTTCATAATATAAGGGATTAAAATGATAGTTTTTTCCTTTACCATACCAAAATAAAATATCGTGATTTCCCTGAAACAGGGTGGTTTTATTGCTCCATTTACCATAGTGCCACACAATCTCATTTCTGAAGTTCTCTTCTCCAAAAATACAATCCATTGCCAATTTCAGATAGTGGCTCATGGTCGGATCACAATGGAGATACACACTTCCTGTTTTTTTCAATATTCTCTGTATTTCAATTAACCGAATTGACATATACACAAGATAACAAAAATTGTAACTTGTTCTTCCTTCTGCTTTTCGGGTAAACTCCAGGAGTTCATACAGAGGTACATCATCTTCCTTAATGGATTGTACCCATTCATCTTTTATATCTTCCCGCCTGAAAATATCATTGAAAGATGCTCCTTCAGCGCTACTTTTTATGGGAGCGGTAAATGTTTTCTTTTTATTGAATGGCGGATCAAGATAGATGAGGTCAATACTTTCGGTATCTATTCCTTTGAGGATATCGAGATTGTCGCGGCAGAAAATTGTCCGGTTTTGTATGGTAGCCTGCATGTTGCCCCCTTTATGCGCCGGTTAATTGCCTACTTGCCGGAAAATATCAACAAACATCTACCGCACAATACAACAGTATCCCCGACATATCAACAATAATATAGTAGAAAATTTTGCATTGATAAAGTTTTTCCTGTGGCAAAACGTTGTTATAGATTATCTAAAAATACGAATGAGCGTGGAGTGTTAAAAGATTCCTCTGGAGATCGAAAAAAGTCTTGCGGATCATCTATACCATCAGTATCATATTCGGTGTATCCGGTGAGCATTCCGTCTTCATCGTAGATGAATTCAACAAATTCAATATGGCTGTTTCCGTTTTCACCGCTGAACAGGTATCCTGCCTGGGGACGCGTATGTTCTGGAAGATTGTTTATGGCAGACCTGATGTTTGCGGATGAGATTGTGAGATTATCGGTTGTATATATGTCGCGGATTTGCGGAACTGTTATGGTGTTTGCATTCCATGTCTGTCCATCCGGCGGGCGGGGATCATAACCATTACTCAATGCCGTATTCCATGCTATGGCATCGCAGTGAAACGCGGTTGGGTCAAAAACCTTTTGATAGTGAATTTCATCTGAATTCGAGCGATTCGATGGAGCGCCGCCCGTATCCGGTCGGCTGGGACTGGGCCTGTCGGCGCCCTCATTCTCCTTGAATGAAGGCGGTGAACTTCTGCGGTCTGCGGTACCTGCCGCTTGAACGGGACGTAATCCCAACGGATCAATATAGTTCACTGGGTCGTTTCGCACATAGGAATACCAGTTTGTTCCATCGCGTATGGGATCGCGTGTACTAAACCTTCCCGCGGCAGCGGCGTATTCACGAAAACCGTAGTCATATACCCCGGTAACCTGATCGCGGCGTTTGCCGTTATAGGAAAAGTCGAACTGCGGCTTTCCTGTTATCTGGCTCCCGAAGGCATCATAGTCAACGCGGTACTGCCTGCCCCGTTCCACACTGAGCACCGTACTTCCGAGCACATCGGTATGGTAATAGTTATGCGCTCCGCCTTCCCCGGAGTCGTCAGTCATATGCGATGAGATTATACCGTTCCTGTCGGTCGTATACCTTTTTCGGTATGTGTCAGGAACCCCGTGGTAGGAAACAGATGTATGTGTGTTCTCAGAGCTCAGCTTCCCGCTTCGGCTCACCCCGGCAACCCTGTTAAGACTGAGTCCCCGGTAGGCATGGCGGGTGTCATCGAGAAGTCCGGTAATACGATGATCGGCCCGGGTGTACCACGACAGATCATGAACCCGCCGCCGCAGAGCATCATAGCGGTATGCGGAATACTCGGTTCTGTCTGCCGTTGTTTTTACGAGTGAATACAGCCTGTTATCGTAGGTATAGCGGGAGCGGATGGTGTACATTTCAGCTGTTTCCTCTATGGCGTTCCCGTTATGGTCATAGGTATAGGATGTTCCCGCTTCTGTTATAAGGCGGTTGTCATCATCGTAGGTACTCAGGCGGATGCCCCAGGGAGTGCGCGCCGATGTTCTGTTGCCTCTGCTGTCGTAGGTAAATGTTTCAGGCCACATGAGAAGGGTACTGTCGAGGGAGACATCGGGGGCAATGCGGTCAAGCGCAGCGCCGACACTATTGCGGGAGGCATTGTCAAGAAATATTCTCGTATACATATCGGCGGTAACGAGGTATCGGTCTTTGTGCGGACTTCCGATGTTCACCGGCGGGGTCGGGGAGGGAGTGTCGGAATCGGAGGTGCGTATGTTCATGGGTAAGAAGGTTCCGTTTTCCGATTCCCGAACCAGCCGGAGTATTCCCCAGTAGGCGGTATCGGTTTCTCCGGTGATAAGGACATCTCCGCCGGGGAGGACGGTGGTTTCAGCGGATGCGGGCGGGTCAAGCTCATCGAAGTCGATGTGATCTCTCCCCGATTCAGTTTCACCGGTGTAAAAGCCTGAGAGGGTGGCGGCTTTCATATCAGCAGGGAGAAACTCCTTATTGTTCCCGATAGGATACAAAACCTCTGTTAACCGGCCTGCCGCGTCATAGGAATAGCGGGTGTAGTCTCCTGTTTCCGATACCTTGAATATCCGCTGACCGGCGGTGTTGTACACATAACTTTCACCCTGAACACGACGCTCCTGTGTCCGTGAATCTTCGGTAATGAGGTGAGATGTTTGGCGCCCGTTACTATCGTAGGTGTAGATATCATTCAAACCATGAGCGCGGTCGACCCGGGTAACCTGCGAACGTGTGTTGTAGGTGTATGTGTTTACTCCGCCTGAAGGGTCAGTGATACTGGTAATGTCTGAACGGGCATTGTAGGTATAGCGTATGGGCTGCGCCGCTTCCGACATTCTGTGTGTTGTCAGAAGTCCCCGTCCGTTATAGGTATATGACTGGCGGGTATCGGAGAGGCTGTCCGATGAGCGTGTGAGGTATCCTCTCCTGTCGTAGGTGAAACTCAGGCTCGCGGTATCATTGACTGCCCGGATAATGTTCCCCCTGCCGTCATACTGAAAGGATGATTGCACGACCCCGTCTGCGTACTCACCGGTTACGCGCTCAAGATCATCGTAGGTATACTGTATGCGCGTTCCGTTAAAATCATACACATCGGTGAGAAGACCGCGCGCATCGTATTCATATCGCTGGGAGCGTCCGAGGCGATTCACCTCCCGGATCATCTGCCCCCTCGCATCATACTCATAGCGGTGAGTTTTTCCTGAACCGTCAGTCTCACCGATGAGCTGCCGCCTGTTGTTGTAGGTATACTCATACCTCTGCTGCTCTCCATCGGTTTTCATCACCATGTTCCCAACACTGTCATACTGGTAGCGTGTTGTATGACCCAATTCATTGGTAACAGCCGTCAGCTGCCCGCGCGTGTCATACGCATAGCGAACCTGCCCCCCGTCAGGAGCCTGCGCGCTCGTCATTCTGCCCTGCGCATCATGCGTGTAATTCCAGGTACTTCCGTCTTTGTCCGTGGATGAACTGACGTTCCCCTCGCTGTCATAGGCGGTATACTCCGTGTGCCCCGCAGGATCGGTAATGGCGGTGATCCGCTGCAACCGGTCATATCCATATACATGCGTCCCGCCGTCAGCATCGGTATGGCGGGTGCGATTGTCCTGCGCATCATATTCATAGTGAACACGGTAGTTTTCAGGGTCAGTCATCCCGATAAGGCGGTTTATGACATCGTAGTGATATGCCCAGATATGTCCTTCGGTATCGGTGTAGCCTGTTCTGTTCATTCTGCTGTCATAGGTAAAGCCCTCGCTGTTTCCCTGTGGGTCGGTAATGCGGGTAACAAGACCCTGCGCATTATACTCATAGCGCCGGATATGACCTTCAGGATCCCGAATCGACCGCATGCGCCCGGCTCTGTCATAGGTATAGGTTGTCGCAAAGGAAGCGGGGTCAATTTCTGCGACAAGCCGCCCCCGGGAATCATAGGTATACTGCCAGAGGTATCCGTCAGCATCGCTGTGCGATGATACTTCCCCCCGCGGGGTATAGGTGAATGACTCAGTTGAACCGTCGGGATACTGCGCCCGAATGAGTTCATCGCGGGCATTATAGCTGAAGATATGCGCGCCGCCGCTGCTGTCGGTGATACTGCTGACAGTTCCCGCAGGATCGTAGGTGTACCTCATGCCTTCTCCGGCATCAGGATAGGATATTTCACTCAGGCGCCCCACCGTGTTGTAGGTGTATATCATCCGGTATCCTGCCGGGCTTATCTGTTCTGTCTGCATGCGGTCAGGGCGGTAGGTGTACTGCGTTGTTTCCCCGAGGGGGTTCGTGATGCTCCTGAGCAGGTGGCGTTTGTCGTAGGTATATGCGGTTATATATCCTGCGGTATCGGTAAACGATGAGAGATCGCCGCGGTTACTGTACTCCCAGCGCTCTACGCTGGCATCAGGATATGTTGTGCGTATTCGTCTGTTTCTCGTGTCGTAGGTATGTGTTGTTAGCGCTCCCGCAGGATCGGTTTCTGTGAGGAGGTTTCCAAGAATGTCATGGGTGTATGCCCATGTTGATCCTTCGCCGTCTGTTACCGAGGCGATGTGCCCGGAGGAATCGTAGGTGTAGGTAGTCTGTTCTCCTTCCTCATTCTCATAGACAACCGGAAGTCCGTAATCGCCGTACTGTATCTGTATGACATTCAGATCAGGATGGGTGATCCTCGTGAGGTTTCCCGCGGTATCGTAGGTGTAGCCGGTGGTATCGCCGTTTTTGTCGGTGAATGATGTCAGGCGGTTGGCAGTGTCATACCGATATGCTTCGGTGTTTCCGGTTTCATCGGTAACTGCGGTGATGTTTCCGCTATTGTTGTAGGCGCGGGTGATGACTGCGCCATTGCGCCTTGTTGCCTGTATCTGGTTGTTGTTCCTGTCGTAGAGAAAGGTTTCAGCGCTGCCGTCTTCGTACTCAATGCGGGTTTCCCGGTAGCGGGAATCGAAGTAATGCCGCTGGCTGACGCCCGAGGGTGAGGTGTATGTTGTCCGATTGTCGCCGGTGTTGTAGCTGAAGGTTTCTTCGGCATTCTCTTCATCGCTTACCGATGTTACCCTGAAGTCCCCGGGGGTCAGTTCAGTCCATGTGTACTGTATGCGGGAGGCATCGGGTTTGATGATTGAGGTGAGCCTGTCGTCACGGTAGGTGTAGGCAATGGTATCGTCATTCGGATAGGTAACCTGCCGGAGGTATCCGTCTGCCGTGTACCGGTAGGTAACATCGTGTCCTGCGGGATCGGTGAGGGTGATGATATTTCCCGCGGTATTGTACTGTGCGCTGATGCTGCGCCCCCAGTGGTCGGTGAGCTCTGTGAGGTTTCCCTGCGCGTCATGGGTTACGGTGATGGTTGACAGGTCATCGTATTGTATTTGCTCAAGTTGTCCGAAGTGATTATAGCGGTAGCGGCTCTGGTCGGTGTCGGTGTAAATAAACTTTCCGTATGGGGTAAGTTTCAGTTCTCCCTGGTTTGGATATAATGCGGTGAAGGTTGATCCTGCCGGATAGTAGTTAATGAGGTCTGTGCCCGGGTAGGTCATCGCGGCAGAGTAATCCGGCTGAGAGTCATAGGAGAACTGTACCTGCTGCAATCGGGGGCTTATGAGGGTGAGGGTATCAACACCGTTGATGAATGAACGGGCAAAGTCTGTATCCTGTGTGGATACCGCATTCAGGGAAGTGTTGCGCTGGGTGTGAACAAGATAGTTGTGAAACGCATCCCGCTGCGCTTCAATGTTCTGAAGGTGCCGCTCGGCAGACTGAATCTGCGGCAGAACATTCATTATGGCATTATGCTGTTGTGTTTCCCATTCAGCAAGTAACGTATTTATCGAGGTAATCCGTTGGGTGATACTGTCAATATATTCCTGCAATTTTTTATGAGCATCGGTATCGGAAGTGCCGAGATTATTTTGCGCATCCTGAAGTGTGTTCCTTCCGGTTGCAAGTTCTGTTTTAACTTCATTAAGAGCATCAATAACAGACTGTATTGTTGTCAGACTTGTCGTATAGTCTGCATAAGCCTGCTGATATGCAGAAAGCGCAGTGCGGTACATATCATCTAAATCATCAAAATCTGACTGAGCATTATCGTTGATCCCCCGGACAATCCTCGTGTCAAGCTCTGAATGCCATGCCGACCCAAAGGTCTGCCCGTAGGCTATGCCCTTGTCATAATGCCGTGAGATATCAACACTATTCACCCCGAGCATCATGAACATATCACTCACACTGGTCACAAACTCACCTGTCGTCAGGCGCACCGGATCGCCGCCGGTGACACTGTTGGAAACTTCATCTTCATCAGTGATACGATCTGCCCGTTCTCTATCTTTCGTATCATCCAGATTATCAGTAATCGGATCCGGATCGAGTGATTCCGTGAGTTCTGACAAATTATCCGCATTTGTCTGTTGATTATCCACATCATCAATGCCAGGTACATCTTCAGTAATGTCTTCAGGTGTTTCATCGGTATGTGTTATGATTTCAGGAATCATCACATTGACAACACGTCTTTTGTATGTATAGGTTGTACCAACCTGTTCGGAAACCGTTTTCCATACTTGGTCACACGCATATATATACGAAAATCCAGCCTCCAGAAGATCGATATCACAATTCTCCCAATGTTCAATTAATTTATCTTCATAGATAGGTATTTCCTGAATGTCTATAACATCCGGACCGTATCCGGGATGAGTCAATGACTCCCGTTCTACCCATATCGTATAGGGAATATCTCTACTTGATACCGGCATACATACGAGGAGCATGCAAAGACATGCTCCAAAATGTTTCAATTCGATGCGGGGTAATCCATGAATGGTTTTACCTGTGTGCGCGGGAGCGCCCGCACGTTTACATAAACTGCTCATACTACCATTACCGAAGTAATGTTGACGGCGCATGACTGAAAGGGAAAATTCCATGATAATAGGTATCCAGTGGTACTTCATAGTAGTGTATACTCCTGCCATCCCTAAAATACCCTGAACTCGACGCGCACCGGTTCAAAGGGGAACACCTCATGTTCCCTGCCTGCAACATACACAAAGTACCCAATAGCTCCGCCCGAATTGAAACTGCTGTCGCTGAAACCGGAAACCGGCACATTGTTGAAGCTAATGCCGTACTCACCCGGGTTAATAAGTTCAATGGTAATAACATTTTCCACCCCGTACCCGGTTAAAAGATTTTCATCCTCCTGCCACTCCCGCAATACCGTGTATTCTCCCGCGACCTGCTTGCGAATGGAGTATTCTCCTTCAAGGTTTATTGTCAGCATGGCGAAGTTCTTCTGATTCTGATAGCAGAATATGATGCCAATATCGGCCAACGGGTAGCCGCTGGTCTTTGTTATTCCCATCCGGATTTTTGCGTAGGATGAGTAGAAGGAATTCTTCTTGATCTCCCAAAAGGCACCCTGATGATCACGTTCTGCCGATGACACAAAATGAACTATGCCGGTTGCATCGTTTTCCCGGAAGGTTCCGGGAATGGAATTGGGGATGATGGTGGTGTCACAGGATGTGCAGACAAAAACGATCGCCAACAAAACATTCAGAAGATACATCCGTATCGGTGCAATGAGGGACCCTACTGCGCAAATCCATGTGCTCATCCATTCACGAAACCATCGGAGAATGGTTTTACCTGTATGCGCGGGAGCGCCCGCACGTTTACATAAACTGCTCATACTACCATTACCGAAGTAATGTTGATGGTGCATGACTAAAAAAGAAAATTTATCAAAAATATGCAAAATTTTTTCTACTGAAAATTTTGCAAAGCACAATTTCCCAATGCGGGTGCACTTATGGCTGAATTCGCCGGACGAATAAGTTCCTACTTGAAAATGTTCGCAATGATATGACATTATACGAGTAAATAATAATAAAAGAGGTGATGGACAAAATGTGGATATTTCCCAATCTACGCAATGAGGTCAAAAAAACGGCCAAGAGTATTGAAGATACAGTAAAAACTATCGGATTTATTGTATCAATCCTTCTCATTGCTGTTATTGTGCTTAATGTAATACCATTAGTCAATGTAGCAAAAATAGTTAGGGTGAATTCAACCATAAGTGCAACGCCGCCGGGCACAATGGCTGCCCCAAGCCTCACCGTGGAAAATGAGCAACTTCGCATTTCATGGGCAGCGCCGACCAACACCGGCGGCAGCGACATTACCGGCTATGAGCTGCGCTACGCACTAAACAATTCACCCCTGCCGGATGAGCCGCAAATTAGCAACACAAGCAATACCTCTACCATTATGCAACTGGAAATTGGCAGCCGCTACACCGTACAGGTGCGCGGCATCAACGCGCAGGGCAGGGGTCCGTGGTCAGAATCCGCAGCGAAAACATTCCCGCTCATTGCGACACAGGTGCCGGAGGGTACGGAGGTCTTTGTCATTCTTTCGACTGTTGACAACGCAATTGCCAATGCCGCAAACCCAAACATTACTGTGGTTCCAGTTACTTCCCCGGCATCAACGGTCGTCTTGCCGACAATTGATGCGGCTACCGGAATTATCACGGTTACCGCAAGCACAAGCCCGGGAACATATACGGTATCGGGCGCAGACGGAGGAAGCGAACTGTTCACCCCCGAAAAGTTCTCTGTTACCCTGAGTCCTCCTACTAACGCTGCACTGAAAACAGCGGTAACTAATGGAATATCAAACTGGGGACAAACTGCCGACCTCAACTACATTCTTACTACGGCAATAACGGACATGTCCGAAGTGTTCAAAGATAAAACCGCATTCAATGGCAATATCTCGGGTTGGATTGTCAGCGCGGTAACGGATATGTCGGAAATGTTCAACGGCGCAGGCGCATTCAATGGCGATATCTCGGGTTGGGATGTCAGCGCGGTAACGGATATGTCGGAAATGTTCAGTGGCGCACGCGCATTCAATGGCAATATCTCGGGTTGGATTGTCAGCGCGGTAACGGATATGCGCAATATGTTCTATTTCGCAAAAGTATTCAATGGCAATATCTCGGGTTGGACTGTCAGCGCGGTAACGGATATGTCGGAAATGTTCAGCGGCGCAACCGCATTCAATGGAAATATCTCGGGTTGGACTGTCAGCGCGGTAACGGATATGTCGGGGATGTTCTATGAAGCAACCGCATTCAATCGTGATCTTAATAATTGGATTGTCAGCGCGGTAACGGATATGTCAGGGATGTTCTACAACGCAAGCGCATTCAATGGCGACATTTCCGGTTGGGATGTCAGTTCGGTAACAGATATGTCCTATATGTTCAGTGACACAAGCGCATTCAATGGCGATATCTCGGGTTGGATTGTCAGCGCGGTAACGGATATGTCGGGGATGTTCTATGAAGCAACCGCATTCAATGGCGACATTTCCGGTTGGGATGTCAGTTCGGTAACAGATATGTCCTATATGTTCAGTGACACAAACGCATTCAATGGCGATATCTCGGGTTGGGATGTCAGCGCTGTAACGAATATGTCGGGGACGTTCTTTTCCACAAGCGTATTCAATGGCGATATCTCCGGTTGGGATGTCAGCTCGGTAACGGATATGCGCAATATGTTCTATTTCGCAAAAGTATTCAATCAGAATCTTACTGCATGGGGCGGGACAGATGAAGGGAGCTTACGGCGTGATCCTAATGATAATAGCAAATATGGAGTAACGGTAACGGATATGTTTACGGGTTCCGGCGTAGATACGAATACGGACGGGTCGGATACGTCTAAGCCTACGGGCGTGGGTGTTCCCAATTGGTATACTGAGATTATTGCCTATTAACAAGTTGCGCTCCACCTCCAGCAGGCGCGGGGGCTTGCGCCTCCGAGGCTGGTCACCCTTGTAATATACACCCAATAATGATCTTTTGCCCGTTATAGATGTAGGAAGAACATTTATGTGCTTAAAACGTGCACATGGGCTGAAACTCATAAGTTCCTGTTTGCCGATGCGGAATCCATACATCAACTGCTGCAATTTGTTGATGATGACTGGATACGATATGTTCGCCCTGAGAACATTACGATTGTGAGCAACGAATTCATCGAACGGGAGCTCGGAGGCAAGAAGCTGACGAAGCTCATGCGCAAAATATCGGATATCGTTGCGAAAATTTCCTTCCGCTACGGGAAGGAAGAGAAAACCGTCTATATCATTCTGGAACATCAATCGACTGTCGATTATTCCATGCGCAGGCGCCTATTCTTTTTGAACATTCTCCAGCATGACACTGGCGAAAAGGTGAAGGAATCCTTGCTCATGGAAATTGTGCAAGCGCAATTTTCCAATGCAAAAGTTTCTATGAATTAAAATGTCTGCGGTTCAAAGTCTTCGGCGTTGATAATGGAGGCGCTGGAACCCGTGGCTTTAATGGCAAAGAGCTTCTTTTTTTGAGCGTATTTATCGGCCGATCCAACAACATTTATGTAGGCAACACCCCCGTAAATAATATCGTTTTGAAAGCGGGGCATGGCTGTTCGAAATAGTTTCATGCTCTTGAGAAAATGATCCACATCTTCTACCCTGAGAGTGGTTTTGACTTCAATTACCACCGTTTCATTGCCGTTGCAGGCAATGAGATCAAACTCGGCAAGCGGTTTTCCCGGAACTTCTATATATTCTCTTCTAACCAAAGTTTTGTCTACGGTAATTCCTCTCATCTTGAGCAACTTTACCAAGTCGCCCTCCACCAAGCTCTCAATCAGCTTGCCCCACTGGGAGGTAAAGAGTTCATCGAGCTTTTTTAGCCTGCGGTCGGTTTCCTTCTCTCGACGCCGAGACTCCAGTCGAGACTCCAGTCGGGACTCTTCCATTCGGCGGTCGGTTTCCTGCATTTGGCGGTCGGTTTCCTGCATTCGACGGTCGGTTTCCTTCATTTGGCGGTCGGTTTCCTTCATTTGGCGGTCGGTTTCCTTCATTTGGCGGTCGGTTTCCTTCATTTGGCGGTCGGTTTCCTTCATTTGGCGGTCAATTTCCTTCCCTCGACGCTCAGCCTCCTTCTCTCGACGCTGAGACTCCAGTCGGGACTCTTCCATTCGACGGTCAATTTCCTTCCCTCGACGCTCAGCCTCCTTTTGGGCCTTTGCTGTTTCTGCCATCATGTCTTTAATTTCTTGTACGGTTAGTTCTGCCATTGTCTGTCTCCTCTCATGTATAATAGCCTTTTCCGGTACTGAAATCAACTGGCAGACATTCTGCCGAAAACCCTGCCAAAGCCGCCGACCAGCCGGCGCGCTCACTCATGTACCGCGCCGGCGTCTACAGCGTGCAGTTATGGAATAGTAAGCGTATTAGATGTTTCCGACCACTCCCCATAACCCGCAGCGTTCTTTGCGCGTATCTGTGCTTTGTATGTGTTGCCTGACGGCACATTAGCTATGCTGTGGGTAAATTTATTAATGGAGAAATCATTACTAGCCTCTACCCACGCTCCCTCATTTATACTAACCCGTAAATGATACGCGGTAAGTGCGCTGCCGCCGTTGTCGGTCGGCGCAGTCCATGTAATAGCAAAGCGTCCTTGAAGACCCACAGTTAATGTAAGTGTTGGAGGATCGGGCTTGTTGGGAACAACATCAGCAGTGGTTACCGAGGCAGAAGGAGTCGACTTCAGCCACGCGCCATCGCCCTCCGCGTTCTGTGCGCGAACCCATACTTCCACATTATACGCGGTATTGTTTGCCAGCGCGGTACTGTCTTTCAATGCCGTAATGCGGTAGCTTGTATTACTTGTATCAGTAGTAGTTTCGGTCTGCCAGTCGCCCTCTGCCAGAGCTGCTTCGGATACGCGAAACCGCAGGTCATACCCGGTAATAGCACTGCCGCCGTTGTCGGCCGGCGCTGTCCATGCGGCTGTAATAGATTGCTGCCCTGATACGAGCGTCAGACCGGTTGGAACGGCAGGAGGCCCAATGGGGGTTGCGGTGCTGGTCGCTGGGTTACCATTGCCCTGACCATTGACAGCGTAGACCCGCACCTCGTACGCGGTGCCGTTTTCCAGGCCCGTGATGGTATGACTGGTGTTTGTGTCAGGGGAAATTGGCATTGTCCATGTTCCGCCGACTTCGCGATGGTGTAGTTTATACCCCGTAATATCAGGGTAATCTCCCGCCTCAGGCGCAGCCCATGTTGCGGTAATTGACGTATCTCCCGCTGTGAGCATAAACGCAGTCGGTTCCGTGGGAACGGCGGCAATAGGTGTTGCTTCTGCGCTCGATTCCGACCATTCGCCTGCACCCGCGCTGTTCCGTGCGCGCACCTGCGCGACGTAGGGGGTGCTGTTTGTCAGCCCCTCAATGTCAGTGCTTACGGCTGGCGCGTCGGCTGTAGTAATATCCTCCGACCAGTTGCTCCCGCCGTCATCGCTATGGCGAAGTTCATACGCGGTAATTTCGCTGCCGCCGCTTTTTTCCGGCGGAATCCAGTTAGCCCTTAGTTGACCATTCCCCGCTTCAAGGCTTGGAGCGTCCATGGTGCCCGGCAGCATTGGATCGGGTTCCGTCATTGGATCGGGTTTCGGGGTTGGTTCAGTCATTGGATCGGGGTCCATGTCCATCACTGAACATCCGGCAAGCAGCGCAATGAACATTGCGCATAATATGAAGAGGGTTACCCCCCCCCACTTTTCAATAACGTAGTTCGCATAATTTTACCTCACATATGCTAAAATAAGTATTAAAAACTTTTGAATAACTCCATTATATCTGCCGGTAGTCTTTTTTCCACGCAGAAAAAATTATTCATCGGTTCCTAGTACTCAGAATACACCAATTCCCAGAACTTTGCATACCAAAAACCCTAAAATTCATTCTTTTTTTCATCTTTTTTTCATTATTTCCTTCATTTCCGGCAGCAGTACCGCGGGCACAGCTATCCTCTTGTTATGCCGCAACCGCAGAGCGTTCCTGCGCCTATCGGTACAATACCGGAACAGTATATCAATGTGGAAAGCCGTATTATAGAAGAATGCTAAGCACATACAAAGCATTCCGAATCTGAAAGTTTTGCAAAATACTGTTCACAATGCAATTCATTCAGTATACTGTCGAAAAGAAAATTTTGCTCTGCGTATGTATGAAGGAGATAATCAGCCATGGAGAGTACAATAAAACCGTCCCTGCTCATCCTTGCGGCGGGAATGGGAAGCCGTTACGGCGGTATCAAACAAATTGAACCCATCGGTCCACATGGGGAAATAATTCTCGAATACTCAATATACGATGCATTGCGGGCAGGTTTCGGTAAGGTTATATTTGTTATTCGCCGCGATATTGAAAAAGATTTTGACGAACACATACTTCCCCTGTTTTCATCAAAAATCTCCAGTGAATATGTATTCCAGGAAATAACCGATCTCCTTCCCAATAATTTTCCCCATCTGGAACGTAAAAAACCCTGGGGAACAGCCCATGCGGTACTTGCTGCCCGGGAGAAAATTCATGAACCATTTGCGGTAATAAACGCCGACGATTTCTATGGGAAAGATGCTTTTTCTGTTATGGCCCGTTTTCTTCTTCATACAAAGGCAGACAGTAAGCATTACGCAATGGTACGGTATAAGCTCATTAAAACAGTGAGCAATAACGGTACCGTTTCCAGAGGAGTTTGTCAGGTTACTGGTGAACAGAAACTCATGGGAATTCACGAGCACAAGAAAATTGAAAAATGCGGCGATGAAATTATCAGCCATCTTCCCAATGGCACAGAAGAAATGTTTAGCAGCGACACTCCCGTCTCCATGAATTTTTTCGGCTTTACCCCCAAAATACTAACAGATATGAAAAATGGTTTTACCTCCTTTCTTGATACAGCAACGGACAGTAATGAATATCTTATTCCCTCCGTTGTCGACTCGGTCATCAACAAAGATTCCGATATGAAGGTTTTGAAAAGTGACGCCCAGTGGTTTGGTATTACCTATAAAGATGATCGCCCCGGTGTTGTCCGAGGTATTCAGGAACTCGTTGACAGGGGAGAATATCCTTCAAAATTATGGGAGTGAATATGATTGCTGAAAAAAATACTCAGGTAACAATTAATTACACCTTCAAAACGACCGATGGTACGCTTCTTGGCGGTTCTGAACACAGCGGGCCCTTCTCGTTCATTCTCGGCAGCGGCGATGTGGTTCCCGGGCTCGACTCGCGAATTGAGGGAGCATCCGTTGGCGACAAACTCTCCTTTATTGTTCCTGCCGATGAGGCATACGGCACGCGGCGCGATGATCTGATATTTACCGTTTCCCGAGAACGTCTCAAGGATATTGAAGGCCTAGAAGCCGGAGTACGGGTGCGCAGCACCATACAGGGACAGCCGGCAGAAATGACAGTTGTTGAAACAACCGAAAACGAAGTTACTCTTGATGCAAATCATCCGCTTGCCGGACTCGATATTTCATTTGAAATAGATATAAAAAACGTAGAAGCGGTACCGGAAGAACTCCTTCAGGCAGGCAGCGCATGCGCCTGCGGGGGTAATTGCGGTTGCGGCAAACATCACTAAGAACTAAGAACGTTTTGCCTCTGCAACGGCATCATCCCGCGCACCGGTTTTTTTCACCGCGCAGGGCTGCACATTCCAAATATCACGGGCATACTCAGCAATTGTACGGTCTGAACTGAACTTACCGCAACCTGCAATGTTGTGTATGCTCATCTCCAGCCACTGCCGCTGATTTCTGTATGTTTTCAGTACCTTATCATGGGTATCCGCGTAATCGCGAAGATCAGCAAGGTGCATGTAATAGTCTCCCTTCTCAAGGAGCGCCTGCCGTATTGGTTCAAAAATTCCCCGCTCACCGCAATCGAAATGGCCATCGAATAAAAGGTCAAGCGCCGCCCGTATTTCTTCATCCCTCTGGTAATACCGCAGAGGATCATAACATGGTCTCAGGGCCTCAACCTCGGCGGCATTCAGACCAAAAATGAAAATGTTTTCCTTCCCCGCTTCATCGCGTATTTCGATATTTGCTCCATCCAAGGTACCAATGGTCAGCGCTCCGTTTGCCATAAATTTCATATTACCGGTTCCCGATGCCTCAGTTCCTGCGGTTGATATCTGTTCAGATATATCAGCTGCAGGAACGAGATATTCGGCAAGGCTTACCCGATAATTTTTGAGAAAATATACCTGAAGATAGGTACTCACTTCTGAATCCGAATTTATTACCGCGGCAATGTTATTAATGAGTTTAATAATGAGCTTTGCCATTTCATAACCGGGAGCGGACTTACCTGCAAACATACATACACGGGGAAGCACATTACTCATCGCTTTTCGCTGTGCGCGGTTCTTCCGTATACGGTTGTAGAGCATAATAATATGAAGTGCGTTGAGCAGTTGCCGCTTATACTCGTGTATTCTCTTAATGTGAATATCAAAAATAGCGGAGCAGTTAAGCTGAATACGATATTCATGGTGAAGATAACTCGCAAGAACTTTTTTTGCCTCCAGCTTTATTGCTGCAATTTTCTTCTGAAACTCGGCATCGGCCGCCCGGGCGTGAAGCGCGCTGAGTTCGGAAAGATTACATATCCACGATTCACCAAGCTCTTCCGTGAGTAAGGCAGCAAGCGGAGGATTTGCCTTAAGAATAAATCGGCGCTGTGTAATGCCGTTTGTCTTATTATTAAAACGCTCAGGCCACATGGCGGCAAAGTTCGGTACAAGGCGGGTTTTAAGAAGGCGGGTATGCAGGGCTGCAACCCCGTTAGTTGAATGTGATCCGATAATCGCAAGATAAGCCATACGGATCATTTTCGGATCGCCCTCTTCAACAATGCTCATTGCCCGTAAGAGGGAGGGATTTTTCGGGAACTTTTTGGCTGCCTCATTCAGAAAACGGCGGTTTATCTCATACATTATCTGCAGATGTCGAGGAAGGAGTCTTTCAAACATCGGCACTGGCCATTTTTCAAGTGCCTCCGGCATGAGAGTATGATTTGTGTATGCCATAGTATTGACAGTGATATCCCAGGCACTGTCCCAATTTTGATCTTCTTCGTCTATGAGAATGCGCATTAATTCCGCCACAGCAATAGATGGATGAGTATCGTTGAGCTGAATAGCTGCCATAGTTGGTAGGTCTGTCCACGGTAATGCCGATTTCTTGAAACGCCGTATAATATCCGCAAGTGAACAGGCAACAAAGAAATACTGCTGCTTCAAACGGAGTTCCTTTCCAAGATAAAGTGTATCGTTCGGGTACAAAACTCTGGTAAGATTTTCAGCCCGAACACGCGCTGCAACTGCTGTATCGTAGGCGCCAAGATTAAAATCGTAAAAACTGAACTCTTCTGAAGCGCGGGAAGCCCACAAGCGGAGAGTATTCACTGTCGTTCCGCCATACCCGGCAATGAACATATCATATGCCGCGCCGACTACTGTTTCAGTATCCACCCAGCGATAAACGATTTCCCCCTTCTCCTCATGTACCGCTATTCGTCCTCCAAAGTGAACTGAAACAGTAATGTCGGGGCGCTCAACTTCCCAAGGGTTGCCCCCCCTCAACCAGTCATCCGGATATTCTATCTGATAACCGTTTTCCATCTCCTGCCGGAAAATGCCGTAATCATAACGAAGACCGTAGGCAACGGATGGAATATCCAGCGTGGCCATAGAATCAATAAAGCAGGCAGCCAGACGGCCGAGTCCTCCATTACCAAGTCCCGCATCAACTTCCAGCTTCTGAATATCATTAAAATTATATCCGAGCTCCTTCAGTGCGGAAGTAACAGTATCTTCAATACCGATGTTGATAACATTATTTCCCATGGCGCGTCCCATAAGAAATTCAAGAGAAAGATAATAGACTCTCTTCACTCTTTTTTCATGGTGTGTTCGTTGAGTCTGCAGCCATTGATGTATAAGCCGACCGCGAATTGTCTGGGCAAGGGCCATATAACAGGAATGAGGTGTTACAGAATAGCGATCTACTGCCAGAAAATATTTAAGATTTTCCGCAAAATCGTGCTTTATGGACTGTGTATCAAGACCGCAGCGAATACTCATGAAAAATGTCCGATTAATTCCCCGATCGATTCAGAGATCATATACCCAGAGACGGTCTTTCAAATTTTCTCCCGACTGCCACACAATTTCGTTTATTATTATACACCATTCCCAAATTCCAATACTCAACTGCGGCAAAAAGTGCATTACCGCCATCATTGTCATCACTTGCGTTTGTACGAAAACTCACATATTCATCGAGGGCGTCAAAATCTTGATTATGAATACACTCAAGCCGCTTCCGGTTAAATATATTCCAGTCTTCAAGCTCTTTGAATCCATCGCCCTCATCCTTAACAATGAAATATGCTTCATCATCTGAAAATCGGTACCATACATCTATCTGTTTTGATTTATCAAACTTGTTTCCATGCTTCACAGCATTTCGTATGAGCTCAGATATCTGCTGTTCAAGAAGGTTGATCTCTCGAAACTTTGCTGGCGCTTTCTGTACAATCAGCAAGGCATAATACCGAACTTTTCTCTGATCCGAAGAAAATATCTTATGAACCATTCCGGTTTTTTCAAACAGAGAATTAGATTCATCTACTTTTATTTCCGTTATTTTCATTTTTCCAACTCACTTTATTGAAACCTTTGCATTTTGCAAAACTTTCTCCTATGTGCTTAACTTTTGGTCATTGATATTTTTGCATTTTGCAAAACTTTGTCATTGATACTTGAGAGCCTGTATGGCTTCTTCCTGAGTTTCACAAAGCGGAAAATAATTATTGAGCTTGGTAAGTTCAATAACTTTCTTTGCCGATCCATGCATATTTGAAAACCTGACACCAACACCCAGTTGTTTCATTTTTTTGAAAATGGTGAGTAAGGCACCAATACCGGAACTGTCAATATAGGTAACGTTCTGAAAATTTAGAATTACTTTCCGCACCTTCGACTCAAGTAATGTATCGAAATATGCCTTAAAGTTAGCAGATTGGAAAAAATCTACTTCATCTTTTATTGAAACAATATTAATATCTTCCTGAACAACTAAATCTAATTCCATTAAACCCTCATATTCTCATTGTAGTAATTATAAAATACTACAAAATTTTGCATTTTGCAAAACTTGTACAAAATGCTCAGCACATAAAACACTCCAAATGAGAAACTTTGGCTACTGGAAATTGTGCTTGCGCAATTTTCCAATGCAAAAGTTTCTACTAAAAAATTTTCATGATGATAAGCGTCTGATCATCGTGCTGCTTAGCATCACCAACAAAATTTAAAACATCCTGTGTGATTACATCTGCCACCTCGGGCGCGGACAGATGACAATTTTCTTTAAAAACTTTTTTCAGACGCTTCTCTTCATATTGAACCCCAGACTGATTCAAAGCTTCAATAATACCATCAGTATATAACATCAGGGTGTCACCAGGCCCAAACTGCCGCTTTACTGACGGATAGGAACTAGTAGATTCCAGTCCAATGGGAAGCCCTTCGGAATCAAACTTTTCAATAGTTCCAGCATCATTATTATAAATTATCATTGGATGATGCGCCGCATTAGAATATTCTATTTGCCGGTTATCTGGATTATAAATGAAATAGCTCATAGTTGCAAATCGTTCAACACTAATTCTTTCAGAAACCCCTTGATTAATTGCTCTCATAACTCTGGAAGCATCGTGCATACCTATTGCTACCAAATGAGTAATTGTTCGAATCATAACCATTACAAGTGCAGCGGGAATACCCTTACCCGCCACATCGCAGATGATAACGGCAAATTTTCCCGCATCATCAAGAGGGATAATGTCAAAATAATCGCCAGACACCCCTTTGGATGGATTACTCCAGATACCTATCTGCTCTTTAAGAACAGGAGAAAGGTTGGACGGAAGAAGAGCCTGTTGTATCTCACTAGCAATATCTATGTCTCTTTCAAGTTCTCGTTTTTCAAGTACCTGATTGTGGGAGTATAAGGAATCGAGTGTAACCGACGTATAACTGGCAAGTATTTGAGTATAGTTGAAAATTTCATCACTGAACGTTTTATCGCTTGAACGCTGAATAAGAACAAGAACTCCGAATACTTCTTCGCCAACAATTATCGGAACTGCAATAAACGAGTTGATAAATTGAACACCCTGTTTGTTATTAATCGCCATACGGTCATCGCCTTCCGTATGGCGGATATATACTACCGAATTATGTGTAATTACTTCATTGAGAATTGAATCGGATATTTTGAGCGGTGTATTTTCGAAGAAGGATTCCAGCGATGCCCGCCGTACTTGTATGGATTCTGGTAGTTCAACAAGCGGAGGAAAGAACCCTTCACGGGAAATAAGCCGCAGATCATCATTGCTGCCTTTTACCAGTATGATACCGGCATCGGCATCGATAAGTTTGACTGTTGTTCGAACGGCATAATCTAAAACTTCCTGTGGAGTTACCTTACTTGTTACCGCCGATGAAATCGTCCGCAGAAATGCAAATACCGAATTATTAAATTCGTTCGCAATTTTTTTACGCGCGATTGAGCGGTCATGGGAAAATTTATTATATGAACTGAGCAGCGGGATATATATACCTAAGGGCATTATACTGACCAGAATGTCAAAGTTAAATATCTCATTAACTATTACTATGTTCAGCATAAATAGCACATAAACAAATATCGTGATAAGAAAGGGTGCAAAAGATCGTTTTTCAATAATAAAATCGGCGTTTACGGAATTATATGTGTTAAAATTAAATACGAAAATACTCAGTATAAGTATGGAAAATACCATATGGGCATTGGCATTTATGAAAAAACTTTCAAATGCAAAAACTTCAAATACAATGTTGAGTCCAATACCCGTTATGATTGTAGCAACGGTAAAGACTGTCAGGAATATTTTATTTCTCGCATAGTGCCGATACCACCACGCAAACAGGGCAAGCATAACCGCGCTAAACGATATATACAGGCTGAAAGTAAAATCGAATAACCATATTAATTCTCTGAATAGGAGTATTCGGGGAATTGCACGAATTTCACCGGTAAATTGAAAGTCACCGTTCTTGAGAATTGATTCCGAATAAACAAGAACAATAATATATAAAAACATTCTTCGGAAAATTGCTATGGTTTCAGGAGATTGTAAATTGATTTTAATGATCTCTATAAATGTTGTAATATCCATATTCAACTCACAATACCAATATTATCACTATATCAAATAGATCTACTACATGTCAATTATATAGTACTGAAACTCTTGCATAAGGAAAAACCTTCTAGTACCAGAAATATGCGCGGAACAACTGTATAACATAGATTATGACTCCACAAAAAAGCATTGTTTCCCCTGAAATCAATATCGCAGGATCCAGAGTAAAATGAACGAGACTATGCCCAGTCATCATAAAAAATACCGAAAGCATGCGAACAAGATTTTCCCTGCCCTTATGAATGACATACCCTGCAACAGTTACAATAATTATACCCTGCGCCATCCTGAGTACCTCAGAACGGTATATAGGTGAATATATGAAATTATGAAATGTCGATGTGTCCATGGGAACAAGAACGGTAAGGACGGTTGATACAATTATAACAAACATCATGGCAATGCCCTGATGTCGATATTTTATCTGATACAGACTCACGAGGAACATACTGAATAATCCAATGAGATATCCAAAAAAAGAAACCTGGGACAGAAAAAGACTAAGAGATTCAGGTAAAATAAATATTTTCGTCAGAAACGAAAGCGGTTTTATCAGTTCAAATGAAAGTGAGAAAAAAAATAGAAAGAAAAACAGCATTTGGGAATCGGCCAGAGGCTTAAAGAACCGAAAAAATATTATTGACATCACAAGCGAAAGCACAAAGCTGCTTCCGCCAACGAGTGCCGCTCTCAGCGCATCTGCAAGTCCGACACCTTCCCGATTCACGGTATTACCGGCAGTCCCCACATTGATCGCGATAACCGTTCCCGCATCGGTTTCAGCAAGCGAAAGGCTCTCAGACGCAACAGCGTAGATTCCCAGACCAATGCACAACAGGCCAAGGAGAAGCATAAGAGAAAAGAACATCCAGTAAAACACATTTCGCAACCGGGTTGTCATAACAGAAACATATCAAAACTGTGAAGCACTTTATTCCCAGATCCGCCAATGGTGAGTTTCCAGAGATTTCCTAAACACAATCTAAACCAAAGTTTTGCTACTGGAAATTGTGCAAGCACAATTTTCCAATGCAAAAGTTTCCGCGATTAATTGCCGTAATAATAACTATATGAATGATATAGATATTATTAAAATTGTAAGAAAGTTGTTAGGCAATACTGATTCTATAAAACAAGTACAGCAGTACATATCGCAAATATATGATATACGACATAACCTTATTGATTTAGTTTTAAAAAAACGTATAACTGAAAATAACTTTTATATGCTTACTTCTTTGCTTACTCCTCAATCGCGTTCACCTTTATGGGAAAGTTATTTTATTAAAAAAAGTGGGGCAGAAAAAGTATCAACTCAAAAAAATGCCGGGGATTTTATTTTACATGAAAAAAACTATGAATATAAGGTGTCGGGTTTTAATAAAAATCGCTCACTTCATGTAGTACAGATTCGGTTATGGCAAAACTGTGATTATATTATACAATATATTGAATCCCATAAACAATATACATTTCAGCTTACTCACGAACAAATGGAAAAAGAATTACGCTTATGTAAAGCGTCATCCGCTCATGGAACTTCTGCTTCGAATAAACAAAACAAAAATATTGAAATGAGATTTAGTATTACAATTGACTCTGATGGTTGGAAACGTTGGATACATAATTATTCAATATAAAATTTTCATATTGACTAACAATTTCAGGTTTGGTAAACCATGCTACTCCACCATGTGCGCATGAGTTTCCTTTCCAATTTACCTGTTGTAGTCGTTTAATTACTTCTTCCGATTGTATTTTTGTTTTAATATGATATCCTCTGTTGTTTTGTGTTGGCGTTTTGATTATTTTATTCGGACACGCACCAAAAATAAAAAAATCATAATCTTGTATAGTGCTGAAGTAAAAATCTATAGATTCTTTGTACATCCGTTTTTCTACTTTAAATCGTAAATCATTTCCATTGGATTTGTCAAAAACGAAAAAAGAACAAGGATTATGATATGTATTATTTTCATATATAAAAGCGTCTTTTCCTATATCAACAATATGCGATATTCTCCAGTTCCTCGGAATAATTTTTTGCCTAGTGTGCTTTTTATACGTATTTGGAAGAATAAAAGAAATAGTTTGGACATTAGAAAATTTTAATGCATGTTGAATAAATGAATCAGATAATGAATGATTCAATCCAAATGGAGGATTACCAACAACCAAAACATTTTTATATTTTTCCTTTATGGTATAATCAAACCAGTCTTTTTTTAAAATACTTTTCTGCTCTGGTTCAATATCCAAAGCAATAATGTTTTTATGATGTATTCCCTTTATAAAAGCACCATTCCCTGCTGATGGTTCGATAATGCAATCGTATCTATCAAAATCAATAACTTTCAAACATTTTCTAACTACATGAGATTTTGTATAGTATTTATCTTTTATAAATTCTAATTGTTGTCTTTTATGAATAAACATAATACCTAGTGTTATTTTTCATTCTTTTTGCCATAAAACTTATCATCAACATACCGCATCTGTCGGCTATCGCCCTGAACAATAAGATGACGCATTTTCATTGATCGAAATCTTCCCGATAATCTGATGATTCATACTACCAGAAACTTTTGCATTTTGCAAAACTTTGCTATAGTTTTGCTGTCAACTTTCGATAAAGAGAGTAGGGAGTAATGTATGTTCGAGTGGCCGCTCAAAAACAATCGCTTTGTTTTATGTATTTCTGTTTTCCTTCTCTGTGCCGTTCCTCTTTGCGCAAACGATATTGCTTGGTTTCAGAATCTGGGTTTTTCAGCGAACGGTAATTACTTTATGTTTGGTCAGTATGGCATAAGCGAAGAAAATTCAAAGCCGTATGCGGAAAGTTATATTATAGATGTCGGCGCAAACAAATTCATTCCCGGCGGGGCGGCGCTGTCTTCTCATGCTGGGGCGGCATTGCCGGGTGAAAACGGGCTTGGGGCGCTGTTTAATCTTTTACATCAGCAGGCCGGACACATTCGGGAGTATGATATTGATCATCTTCTTACCGGCCGTCTTATCTATCTTCTTGTTAACGGAAATGAACCGAAGTCAGAAATCAATTTCCGCGACTTTAATACAGAAAATTCCTACACAATCAGACTTATTCAAAACTTCCGCGGTACTGCCGATGCTTCTGAAGCAGCATTTCACATCGTTCTCACACAACAGACATCAGATGGAAATGAAAGATCATATACCATCGGTCTTCCCGATTTTTTCAGAAAAAATGTTAGCAGATATGCCATTAAGCAGGTGCTGCTCTCCCCGGACGAACGGTCGGTCATTATTGTTATAGAGAAAATATCCGACAGTAGTACGGGAATCCAACTCCGTTACATGGTTGAAACTGCACAACTTTCCTACTAGAAACTTTTGCATTTTATAAAACTTTGTACTACTATCTTTTCTTATGGCAGAAAACATTACTCCACGAAGTGTAAATTATTCCGATTGGTATATTGATATTGTAACAAAGGCAAAGCTTGCCGACTACAGCCCTGTACGGGGCTGTATGGTCATCCGCCCACGCGGATACGCAATTTGGGAAAAAATGCAGAGCGCGCTCGACCGCATGTTTAAGGAAACCGGTCATGAAAATGCCTATTTTCCCTTACTCATTCCCGAAGATTTCATGCGCAAAGAAGCCGAACACGTAGAAGGATTCGCGCCTGAACTGGCCGTCGTTACCCATGGCGGGGGGCAGAAGCTGGAAAATCCATTCGTTATACGTCCCACATCTGAAACTATTATCTGGAGCATGTATAAAAAATGGATTCAATCTTACCGTGACCTCCCCCTTCTCATTAACCAGTGGGCAAATGTTATGCGCTGGGAAAAACGCACCCGTCTGTTTCTGCGGACCTCTGAGTTTCTCTGGCAGGAGGGGCATACCGCCCACGCAACGGAGGAGGAAGCTATGGAGGAGACGCTGAGAATGCTGGACATTTACCGGACCTTCGCAGAGGAATTTATGGCGCTGCCGGTTCTTACCGGCATGAAGAGCGAGAACGAAAAATTCGCGGGCGCGGTATCGACCTACGCCATTGAGGCGCTCATGCAGGATGGGCGCGCCCTTCAGGCGGGAACAAGCCATTTTCTCGGTCAGAATTTTGCCAAAGCCTTCGATGTAAGCTTTCAGAACAAAGACGGACGGCTTGAGCATGTATGGGCGACATCCTGGGGTGTTTCTACCAGACTCATTGGGGCGCTCATTATGGGGCATTCTGATGATAAGGGGCTCATTCTGCCCCCCAAACTCGCGCCGACTCAGGTGGTCATTATCCCGATTTTCCGCAACAAAAATAAAACTGAAATAATGGCATATAGTCAGCACATTTTTTCCGAAATTCACGCTGCCCTTGGGAAAGAACCCCGAGCGATCATTATGGACGATGATGATCAGAACAGCCCGGGGTGGAAGTTTGCGGAATATGAAATGCAGGGCATTCCTCTGCGCATAGAAATTGGCGCCCGCGAGCTGGAGAGTAAGACGCTTGTTGCCGCCCGCCGCGATACTTCCGAGAAAATTTCCATGAGCGGCGCCGAGGTTTCGGAGCGCCTGCCCGCGCTGCTGGAAGATATTCAGACAAATCTTTTTCAAAGAGCTGCGGCGTTCAGGGATACTCATACGACCGAAGTATCTGACTCCCGAGAATTTTACGAATTGTTCGCCGGCGATGGCGGCACCGGCTTTGTCGTTGCCCCCTGGAACGGCAACCCCGAAATAGAAGAACACATTAAACAGAAGACCCGCGCCACCATCCGCGTCCTCTTGGAACCAGCGCCTAACGTAGCAGGCGCCGTAGATGAGGCAGGCATCGCACGAGCAGAGGGCGCCGAAGGCACCGCAATTTCAGAAACGCGCTGCATTTTCAGCGGCGAACCGGCAAAATACCGAGCTGTTTTCGCCAGAGCCTACTAAGGAAATTACTAACACTTGTATTCACTGCCGATGATGATAATCGCATAACCAAGGATGAAATCCTGAGCATTGAAAATCAACTGGGCATTGCATGTCTGGTCGCAAATGCGGAACTTGTTCAGTGCTTCTCCCAATTTATTTTACAGATAAAGGATTACGGGGTGATATATTTCCATAAATACATCGGTGCTTTTACCTCGCTTTACAACAACCAAAAACCCTCACCCAGACGGCCATCGCTCAGAAAGTAGATATGTGACAAAAAACCATGCAAAAATGGGCAGAAGTGTTTGACATACACGTATTTTTTGAGATTGTTGCACGGCAATAAATTTTACTGACAATCAAAAATATCAACCGATTTTTTATCAATTACGGTTATTTTTCTGGGCAATTTATTCTTTTTGAAAATCAATCTCCGTGAAAATATCATCAATGGCTTTGATCATCGAATCTTGCAGTGGGGAAATTTCTTTCAAATACCCGGCGAGTTTTTTCGTTTCGCCCTCAAATGAGTTCTTCATGTTTTTAATTCGTTCATGAAGTTGGACGCCGCCTTTTTGTGTGTCTTCATCTTCCCGACTTCCGCGTCCTAGTCCTAAGATGCGATACAATTCTGCAAACAGTGTACCCATTCGAGCAGTTTCGGGCTCAATACCGCTTTCCAAGAGATCCAACTGCATGGAATTTAATTCGTTTCTGGTAGATGTATTTTGCTCCATATCTTCAGTAATGCTCTTTGTGTACATTGCAAAGACTGCGCGAAGTTTCTGAACAACCATATCTTTTGATGATACCGATCTATTCTGCTCACGGAGAAAATCGTGGAGCGATTGATCTATTGAGTGGTACTCCCTTCGTTTTTCGGAACTGTAGGCACTCAAGCCCTTGAATGAAATGTCATAATCGTTGAAGGTTTCTTTCATGTTGGCGAGAATTTCTTCCAGTTCGCTTTGCGCTCTTAAATCTGCCTTATTCGCGACAACGAAGAGGTTTTTAGTTGAAAGATCGATGTTCTCAAGGATATCCAGATCGGAGCTTGGGATAGTACCGTTTGAATCCAGTCCAATTACCCATATGAGGGCATGGGCTGTCTGAAGATGCGTTAGAGCGGTCTGTGTATCTTCATTGGTGTATCCATCTGAATCCGCAGGATTATACCCGGGAGTATCAATAAGGCAGAGATGTTCAAATAGCTCAGTATTCAGTGGGGTTCCGACCGCCATGTAGGGCATAATGTCCCGAAGGTTGAAGCCGAACGATTTCACATAGTCGTGCGACAATTTTCCGCATATAGAAGCATTAAGCTTTACCTCACCCCCGCCGGAGGCAAAGCCGCTCATTGAGTCCGATGTATCGGACACAATGTAGGTTGGAATTGCCGTTACCGGTTCTATTCCAATTGGGAGTTGGATATTGTCATTCTCAAAAAAGCTGTTTGCCAAAGCGGATTTTCCGCTACTGAAGCCCCCGCCAACTGCAATAATGTTCTTCTGAAAAATTTTCGGGTATGCCACCACTGTTTCCAGATCACGCTCTATTTCCTGCATGAGCAATATGGCCTTTGCCTCTTCCGCTAATGAAGATTCCTTGTTTGCGAATTCCATAAAATCACCATGCAGAATCTTTCGGAAAGTCGAAAGCCCTGCGCTGTCGGCAGGTTCCGCGGATAACAGATTCGCCGTTAACTCCATTTTTTCGCTACATTCTGAATGTTTCTGGGTGAGCACGGCGTGTTTTTCGTTGAGGGTTTTTAGCTCCTGAACGCGGGAAGAAAGCTTCCCCTCAAGATCCGCAACCAGAGGGTACTGTTCAACGAGTGAGTCATCCAGTTCCCTGAGCGACTGCTCTGCATTCCCGAAAAGTCTGAGTTTCATTTTACACCCCACCTAGTTCCCTGAGCGACTGCTCTGCATTCCCGAAAAGAGATTTGCGCCGAAAACAGAAGAAGGCTGCCAGCCTGCGGACATTCTCTAAAATGTTCTTCAGTTTTTCTGATTCCGTGCTCTTAAACATTTTGTAATTCCTTTTCGAATCTTTTCAGTTCACTCATTGTTATTTCATAATTCTGCAGATCTTCTTTCAGCTTCTCAAGTTCATCCTGATATTTGCTGAAGATTATATCTGAAATTTTACACATTTTCAACTTTTTGACCAGTCCTGAGATATAATCATCGGTTATGCTCTTGATGCCACGCTTCATTTTTCGAAGTTGGTTCAGAACAGCTTCCATATATTCCTCTGCCTCTTCGCCACGTAATTTCCCGCTCTTCTTCAGGTTAGATGGTAATGTCTCATTATATTGCACCCCTGAAGTATCCAGTTTTCCAACTGCATCCCGTACTGCTCGTGAAATTAAGTACGCATCAAGATGAGCATTATCAGCCGTATTCTTACCAGCCGTATTGGTGAGAGTAGTTGTTATTTGAGACAACGCCTGCTTTCGCCAGTTCATCACATACGTTTTAATTGTCCCCTCAAAGATCGGTTCAGTTCTGTCAATAAAATCTTCAAATGCCCGAGATAACGCTCCCGCGCGAATGGTGGTTTGTGTTACTGAAACATTTTCATAGCCCCCGCCAAACAACCTAGCAAACCATGCAACAAGCCCGTCTTTTTTACGCATCTCAGTTGTGGTTTCAGTCTTTTCCTCATCCTTGACATCTTTTACGCTTTTCTTGTACTGTGCTTCAATCTCTTTCTGGATGGTTTCCGTAATGCCAGAATCAAGCATCTCAATTAAATCAGAAAACTTCTCATCTACCGCTATGCTGGACTTGCTAATAATCTGAGTAATAAACTGCTTTTTTTCTTCAATGTCTTTCAAATCGGAATTACGCAGTTTATCAGCCACTGCCTCGGCGGCGGCAAGCAGTTGCGTTTTGTAGTCCTCAACGCCTTTTTGTTTTGCGGTGAGAAAATCAACTGATTTTTGTTTCAGAATCTGCTCTTTTTTGCCGCGCACAACAGAAATAATTTCATGGAGGGAGGTAATGTTCGCAAGTTGTTTGAGGCTTGCTTCGGACAGCGTAGAATCAGTTTTCGAAAAATAGTCTGAATACTCCTCTGTCAGCTTGTTCCAGACATGACGCGTTCCGTCATCCATTTCCTCAGCGCGTCCTTGGTATTCCATAATGGTACGACAGATTCCAGAGGAGTGAATAACCCTCCCCTCAGTGTCATCAATGAGCTGATCGAAGGTTGCGCCAATTTCGCCATTGTTTTTCTTCAATTCCGAAACTGTTTTGTGTAAATGATTTTCCAGTTTTCCGGTAATGCTCGCAAGAGCATCGTGCAGACGTCCATTTGCTGTCTTTTTTTCGCTACCAAATAATTGGGTATCTATTTGGCTTGCTACCACATACAGCTCGCGCACGCCTTCTTTGGAACCAATGCGATCCATTAAATCAGTGTCTTGTTCGCTCATGAACTGTCCGGCAGGGCTGACAACCAGAATGACATCGCAGTATTTTAACAAGTCACGAGTACGTTCCACGCGGGATTCAACAGGGTCGTTAATGCCCGGCGTGTCCACAATGGAAACATCTTTCAGAATTTCAAGGGGGAGAGAGACTTTCACAATTTTTGTGAAGGGCATGAATTTAGCGTCGGCAGAAACGTAGTTTAGCAAGTTGGACTTCAACTCCTCATAGTTACCAGCGGTAATTGAAGATGCCTGTTTGAGGTCTTCCGGCTGAATTCCAGAAGCTTTAATGCGTTCCCATTGGTCATGGCATGCGGAGAGTACTTGATCATCTTTTAAATCTTGTTTGGCCCTTCGTTCTGCTTTTTCCCGTAAAGCTTCAGTATTATCTGACTTTCCCCCCCGCTTGGCGTCTCTGGCTTTGAGCTCCTCCAGATGTTGCGCAGTCTTTTTTTTCAGTTTTTCTTCATATTCCATGGACTTGTTCTTAATATTTTCAAGGTCGGCTTCTGTGAAAAAATCGACCTCAGCGGAAAGGGTTTCACCATAGGTCAGGGTGGTGAGCGCCGCGGTCATTGGGGTCGCGGCCTTGGGGAGGACGTTCTGCCCTTCAAAGAGCAGGGCATTCAGGAGTGATGATTTTCCCGCCTTTACCCGCCCGACAATACCGATGCGCAGTAATCGGTTGTTTTCCCGTATTGCATCCAAGGCCGTCTTCATAGAATCGGAGCTGCCAATTTTATCTTCCCGTTCGATCCTTTCGGCATCCTTGCCCATTAGAGCGTAAAATTCGGCTACAACATCTTCAATTTTCTTCAGCGTTTCAATACAACTTTCCATTATTTGTCTCCTTTGACTGTTTTTCCAGCAGTGTGTTTGTTCGGGTATTCAGTTCCTCTACAACAGCAGAAAAGGAACCTATCTGATCTTCAATTTCAGATGCCCTCGCATCAATTTCCGACTGCTGGGATGAAATAATACGGTTTTGTTCTTCAATTTGCGATTCAAAGCGGGCGCTAATTTCGTTGATCAGTTTTTTTACCTGTTCATTGAAAATGTCCGGCAACTCACCTCGAAGTTTCGCCTTTACCTCGGGAATGGTTTTGGTGAGAATAGATTGTCTCACATCCTCGCGTTGCTTCTGTTCCCTGCTTTTTGCCATGATTCCCGCCAGAATTTCGGGGAGAAAAACAATAATTACTTCAACTATGGGCGCAAGAATTTTTGTGGTCAAGCCCAGAACGGTGGTCACGACCTTGTACAGTGTTCCGTCTTTTTGGGACATGGTTGTTTTCATATCTGTCAACTTTTCAACACTACTGTGGAACAATATTTTTGAGCTTTCAACTATCCGACCAAGCCATGGGGCGTCTCCGTTTGAATATTGGGAGAGCGCTGCATCAACTCCGCGCAATTCCATGGAAATATCCGCAATAATATTGTCGTTCAGCTCATCCATGGCGGAACGTATTTCATGGAGCAGGGTTGGGCGAACAATGTCGCTAATTTCCCTATTCAGAGCGTCAGCACCCGATGATATTGCGGTGTTGGTTAATTCATCTGCCGAGTCGCTTAAGGCCCGCCCGACTTTTTCAACAATGCGCCCAACACGGATATCGCTGTATTTTTCACGGGCATCAGTCAGCATTTCATTTTTTTTGCGGGTGAGTTCTTCCATGCCCTGTTGCAGGTTTTTCAGGGTATTCTCGTTTTCATTTTTTGTTTTGCCCAGCGCTACAATGCGGGTGTTGATCTCTCCCTTACATGATCGGTAGGCATCGAGAATGAGTTCCTGAAACAATTGTACCGTCAGTTCCTCGGGGTCAATGGCCTCAACAATTGCTGCGAGATTCTCTCCGGCATCGAGTCCAATGGGAGTAACCTTGTTCGCGTTATTGTAGTAATCTTTCAAACGAGACGATATGTTTTCTGCAATCTCATTAACTTCTGACGGAGCTCGAAGGTTTGCTTTGCTCAGAAAGAATGATATTCCCTTGTTCACATCGTAAATGTCGGACACCTGACTGAGTATGGATCGGGTCAGGGTTCCTTCTTCAACGCTTATGAGCACAATGTAATGTGTGCCCCTCTGAATATATTCGATAATGGCCCTATTGTGCTGTTCCAGTGGGGAGCCAAAGCCGGGCATATCCACCAAAACCAGCGGCTGAATCGCCTTGAGCTTGGCGCTATTCAGATATGCGCGAACAAAACGATACTCGGAAGCCTTCGTCTTCAGGTCCGTGAATTCGCTGACCGTATATCGATCAGTGCTCCCATCGCTGCGAACCGCTTCTAATCTTTCGCTTTCGGAATAATGCAATTCCGTTGCCAACGATGTTTCCGGCGTAATATCGACAGGGAGATAATCGCTCTCCAGAAAGGAATTGATGAGTGTGCTTTTCCCCGCGCTGAAGGATCCTATTACCGGTATGAGGAAATCCGTTTCAGCCACCGCCGTTCTCAAAGGCTCCAGCCGATCATTCGACACACCAACTGTTCCAATGAGTTCTCCGACTTCTCTCAAGTAATTACAATACAAATTCTGCGTTTTCAGCATATTTTACTCCTCTTTTCCATGAAAAATGTTTACTTTTGGGATGGTGCAATTTATAGCAAAGTTTGAATTTTTTGTCAATATGATTTTTGGCGTGGGCCCAGAGTCAGACGGAAGGGACTGAAGAGAGCGAGATTTGAGATTGGTTTGGGAGATATGGTCTACAACATAGAGAATGTGTTTTTTGATCAATCGGTTGCAGTCGGGATAAGACAACACCCCGAAAAAGTATGAAAAGAACAAGAGAAACAAGCGGAAATCGGGGTTGCAGAACAAAAACCCATGCAAAAAGTGTCGTACATTGTGCGCGATCTGAGGCGAATGGACAAAAAGCAGTTGGCATGGCGTTCTGATGAAAAACGATATACATCGACTGCATTGTGGTATATAATGCGAGATAATGAAATGAATGTTGAGGGGCTGAAAGAGATTGCGCAGCTCCTGAACGGTCTGTCATCACAAGACTTTACTGATCTGGCAGAGAGTGTGTTAGGCTATCTAAAAGATTTGGGACTGTATGAGCAGTTTGAGAAAATTGACAGGGAACTGTTCCCTGAAGGAGAAAACAGTATGCGGACATATAATATTACCAACGCCTTCGTGAGGGAAGGCATTGCGAAAGGCATTCTGAAAGGTCGGCGGGAAGGCATTCGAGAAACGGCCCGGAGTATGTTTTCCAAAGGATTTTCAGCCCATGACATTCAGGATGTTACCGGGCTGAGCGATGAGGAAATTCGGACAGTGCGGAACGGATCGCATTAATTGGCGCTGCTCGCCCAAGCGTCCGGCTCGCCCATGCGGCGGGGTTAGGTTAAATAGTAATATCTCAAAATAATTACAAAAACTTCTCATTTACCATTCATAGAAACTTTGCATAATAAAGTTTTGCTACTGAAAATTGTGCAGAGCACAATTTTCCAATAAGGATTCTCTCATCACAGAAAATTGTGCAGAGCACAATTTTCCAATAAGGATTCTCTCATCCATATTCTTGATTCTCTCAAGGTATAGAAAGTTTTGCCACAGGCAAAACTTTGTCATATTCTTGATTCTCTCAAGGTATAGAAGTTTTGCTACTGAAAATTGTGCAGAGCACAATTTTCCAATAAGGATTCTCTCATCCATATTCTTGATTCTCTCAAGGTATAGAAGTTTTGCCTGAGGCAAAACTTTGTTGAGGCAAAACTTTGTTGAGGCAAAATTTTCAGTGGTAAAATGTTCGTATAAAGCATATAGTATAGTACGTGAGACGGTTTTTTTTATATGTGATCTGCATTTTCTGTATTCTCCCAACACTTGCTGCGCAGGCACTTGCTGCGCAGGAAAGCGAGTTTCGCCTTCAGGGGCGGTGGGGAATTTCATGGCTTGGTCAGGCAACAGCAACAAATAATGTTTCTACACCCAATCCTGACGGTATTTCTTCCAGTCAGATTATTCATCACTTTGGTATTGGCGCTCACATAAGTTTTTCGCCGCTCCTCGGAATTGCGCCTTCCATTGACGTGTATTTCGATGAGTATATCTACCTCTCCGAATTTATGCGCGCCTTTCCCACCCAGAGTCAGACAGGTTCGGGCATTGGTCCGCTGGCAACAGTATTGTCGCTCGGTATTAATCTGCCATGGTACATGTCGGTTCCGGTTGGAGAGTTTGTACATTTTGACCTTGCGGTTGGTCTGGGTCTGGTATTTCGGATACCGGTAGCGCCCTTGGATGGTTCTGGAGATATTTCCCCTATTGGGGATTATGTGCTGGGTAATGGCAGATGGTTGAATATATACATTCAGCCGGGTTTTCGTTTTCGTCTGGCAGAGTGGTTCGGATTCTCAGTATCTCCTACTGCCATTATTCCGATATGGCATATATTTGACAATGAAGAACTCATGTTTTATGACAATCTGCAACTTGGCGGAACAATCGGATTTGACTTTTATCTCTGAGAAAGTTTTGCGCACGTCTCTCAGAATGGAGCTACTGAAAATCGGATGCTTTGCCCGGCATGGTCTTTGTTTCACGATACATAATGAGCTGACAGTTAAACAAAATTACTATGGTATCAATCAATACCGACAGGGACGCCAAAACAGGGGCAATAGGCAGTAAAATAAGAAAGCTTTCCTCCAAACCCTGAACATTCCAGGCTGAAATAATTGCCAAACTCACCATAATACCATTCGAAGGAGTGGCGCCAAGCATAAAACTAATAAGAACACTTGTACCGATAACCCATATATACTGAAGAAAGGTAATTTCCAAACTTGAATATGATCGAAGAATGAGAATGAAGCTCATACTGGTAATCATAGCAATACCGCTCCGGCTGAAAATTGCTGCGAGGGCTGTTATACTTGGCGTAATCTTTTTTTCCAGACCCATATTCTCATTCAGAACGACTATCGTTGAACCAATGGTGAAGTAATTATCTCCCGAGAAAACAGCAGAAATAGCAGCCGGTAGTGTCGCAAACAACCAGATAAAAGGATTATGGCGCTTATTACCAAGAACATAGAGCAGGCCCGGTATAATAACAAAAATAATCAATAGTGTTGTACCCAGAATTATCAGAAGAAAACGGCTGAATAATTCAAAATCGGCTATGCCTTTTAACTGAACAATTCTGTATGCCGACATCAGAAAAATTCCGAAACTGAGAATTTCCAAAATGAAGCGGTTTATACCATAAAGAATGTGTGAAATGCTCTCAAAGGTTTCCGTGAGCGGTTCCGAAAAGGTTCGTTTATGGAATAGCGCAATGCCAAAGGCAACCGAGAAAACAATAAGGGGTAATAAAAAATCACCGCTCTCAGTAAATATTGAAAAGAGATTCGTGGGAGCGATCCTAAAAAACTGATCATTCAGATCCGGCGGTAAATATATTTCAGCTTCTTCAATAATTATTGGAACCGGCCCGGGAAAGATCATTACAATTACTGCTGTTCCCAAAGTTGCCAGAATTATTGCGGAAACAAAACTATACGCAAACATCAATCCATACACCCGAACGAAGTTTTTTTCCGCCCATAATTCAAAGGTTCCAATAACAATGGAAAAGAATAACAGGGGAAATACAATGTATCGTCCAACATGGATCACATATGTAAAAATCTGCTCAAAAACCCGTACAGTGTCACCCCCATACAGTGGGAGAAAAATGCCAAAGAGAAGGCCGACACATACGGCAATGAGATATTTAAGCCAGAGTTTCATAATTTAGGGAATCTCCATATTATTAAAAATTTTTGCATTTTGAAAAGCTTTCTGGTTATCCATTTGAGGAGTCAGAAAGGGTTTCTAAAGTATTCAGCCAGTCGTTGAAATGTTTGCATGTATCACGGAGTTTTGGAAGACCAATTTTTTTGGTCACTGTAACGCCAGCGATAATCGTCTATTTTCTCCTTCAGCACATTTTCAACAAAATTTTGCTCCGTATAACCTTCGGTAATAATGTGCAGGCGAATCATGGTTGACCTCCAAGCACATTTTTTTCCCACAATTCGGAAAGGCTGTAACGCTTGAGCCAGTCGGTTAAGTGTTCTGCATTGAGTTCCTTCACTACCGAACAGTGCTTTTCTTTATCCCATTCGAGCACAAGCAGATTTTCCAGTTCAAATTCATCCACTAATCGGGTAGACTGTGTTGCCAGCAAAATTTGAGCGTTCTTCGATGCGGAATGAATCATTCCAGCCAGTTCGGTAATTGCCACCGGATGAAGTCCCAGTTCAGGTTCATCCAGAACAATGAATTTCGGCAACAACTCCGGCGGTTGAAGAAGTAGTGTTGTCAAGGCGATAAAGCGCAAAGAACCGTCCGATATTTGACCCGGATCAAAAAGGTAATCAGTGCCGTAAGTATCGTTCCAGTTCAGCCGAAGGTAATTCTCAGTGTCTGGAAGAGAATCCAGATCAAAATCGACAAATTGGGACATAACGTGTTGAATGTGCCGGACAATACGTTCGTAGTATTGTGTATAATGCCCCTTCAGCATTTTCAGGAAGGCGGCCAAATTACCCGCATCGCTCCGTAAATATTTGTAGTCATTTATATAGCCCCGATCTTTAATTTTTGCGGTATCTGATGTATCATGAAACTGATAGGCGCGAATGCCCGCCAAAAGAGCATACATGACCTTGCAGGTTGGATTTTCATTTCCTTTCAGACCCGATTCTGAACCTCCGCTTCCCAGAAAAATTTCCTGCGCCTGCTTCTCTCCCCTTTTCTGAAAAGTGATTTTTTCGCCCGATATGAATAAGCGATCATGCAGACCGTGTGACAGTTTCATTTCATACGTATCTTTAACATTAGCTGATTCAAACTGAATTTCAAATGTGATCGACTCTGTTTTTTTGGGGCCATAAAACAACAGGCGGCTGACTCCCTGCCTGCCGACATACTGCCGAAGGGCGCCGGTTGTCATGAAGTTCAGCATTGTGAAGAACGAAACTATGTTGCTCTTTCCCGAACCGTTTGCCCCCAGCAATACCGTTGTGTCACCAATGGGAATGGTTTGTCCGTCATGTCCATCAATAGATTTGAAGCCCTTCAGGCGAATTTCCCGTAATTTCATATCCATCAATTTCGGCTGCGGGAAAAAAATCTTCCTTCCCGCTGATACCTGTACCACTTTCCAGAAGGCTGCCCGCTGCCGATACTTTTCATTATAAATTCTGCATATTCCGCACATTCCTGCGATCTGGATTTGTATCCCCGGACAGAATAGCGATCCATGCTGTAATAGGTAAATAACGACGTTCCAAGCGCCTCAATGCCATGAAACATAAGCGCTTCCAGCGGGCCGGGAATTTCAGGTCCGGTATTATGCAGAACAATGTTAATTGATCCGCTTTCCTGTTTTTCAAGATACGAAACACTTTCCCTCAGCAGATACAGAAAGCCCTTCATATCTTCATCTATTTTTTGCTCAATTATACCGCTCTGAAAACCCCGCAAAACATCCGATTGATCAATAATACTGTACACAATAATAATATGCTCAATGTGCTTATTTCTGCATTCAAGAAACAATGTTCGAGTGGAAAGTAACGATCGGTAATTATACTCAAATACCGTGAGCCGTTCGGAATGTTCATCGGAAAATTTAGCATCTCCCTGTTTTCTGGTTGCGACCACATGATTGTTTTCATTCAAGAAAGATTCTACCAGATTTTTCTTCAGAGAACCGTGTTTACCCATTATCAGAATAGCTCTTTCCATGATATTTTCAGTGTATGATCAGGTTTGTATTAGGTCAATGAGTGTAAAAAAAATTGCTATTGGACAGATAAACTCAACTATTGGGGATTTTTCGGGAAACATTCAGAAAATTCTGAATTTCAGTTCCCGCGCACATACACACGGAAGTGAGATAATTGTTTTTCCTGAGCTTGCTCTCTGCGGATATCCGCCCATGGATCTTCTGGAGCACCCGGCCTTTGTTCAGGAAAACATCCGCAGTCTTGACCTACTGCGGAAATTGCTTCCTCCCGATATCGCCGTTGTACTGGGACATGCATCGCCGTATTCGGGCTCTAGCGATGGCGGCTCTGGCGATGGCGGCTCTGGCGATGGCGGCTCTGGTGATGGCGGCTCTGGCGATGGCGGGCGAGCTCTGCAGAACAGTGTTTCAGTACTGCTGAATGGCGAAATTGTCCATCGGCAGGCAAAAACCCTTCTTCCAACCTATGATGTTTTTGATGAAACACGGTATTTTGAGCCTGCTCACGACAGAAAAATCTGGAAATACCGGGGAAGCACCATTGGAATTGCAATTTGTGAAGATATCTGGTGGGAAGAGGGTGAATATTTCAGACGGCGCGGCGCCAGCGATCCAATTCAGGAACTTCTTGAACAAAAGATCGACCTGCTCCTCGTTCCCTCGGCAAGTCCCTTTCACAGCGGAAAACGCGATGTTCGCAAAAAACTCCTGAGCATAATCAGCAGCAGCGGAAAAATTCCTGTTGTATATGTTAATATGACAGGCGCGAATGACAGTCTGATTTTTGACGGCTATTCTCTCGTTTTTAATGGCAGGGTCAGCGCAATGGGGGCAGGCTTCAGGGAAGAGTTGCTTTTTCACAACCCGTCTGCCCCGCCCCGCCCGGCTTCAGGGAGCAGTGCCGCGGAAGGAAACACTGCTGCGGGCGCCATCGATCATCATCAAAACGATCATCATCAATGTGAGAAATATGAAGATCTGCGGCAGGCTCTCTGCCTTGGCATATCCGACTATCTGAAAAAGACTGGTTTTGAACGGGTACATCTTGGGCTTTCCGGCGGGGTCGACTCCGCTCTGGTTCTGACACTTGCCGTTCAGGCCCTCGGAGCGGACAAGGTCATGGCATTCATGCTCCCCAGCCGCTACTCATCGCCCGGCAGCATTCATGACTCTGAAAACCTCTGTAGAAATCTGGGAATTGAACCAGATACTATTTCCATTGATTCCGTCTACGATTCCTTTGCCGCAGCTCTCAGTTCACAATTTGCGGGAACAGCGCCCGGTATTGCCGAAGAAAATTTACAGGCGCGAATCAGGGGTACCATCCTCATGGCCTGGTCAAACAAGTTCAAGAGCCTTCTCCTGACCACGGGGAATAAATCGGAGCTCAGTGTCGGGTATTGTACACTCTACGGCGATATGTCCGGCGCGCTCGCGGTAATTGGCGATGTATTCAAGACAGAGGTCTATGAGCTCTGCGAGCACATTAACCGCAGTAATCGCTGTACGCGAGGTAACAGCGGCGGGGACATTATCCCCCGGGAAATTCTCACAAAGGAGCCTTCTGCCGAACTCAGACCCGATCAGAAAGATCAGGACAGTCTGCCGCCCTATCGGATTCTCGATGATATTCTGCGGCAGTATTTTCTGCAACGGCAGTCAGCGCCCGCAGGAGGTTCGGAAGGAATTGATGATGGTATGGATGATGGCAACAGCAACGGCACGCTGGGCGCCCCGCTGGAGCCAGATCCCGAACTCGTCAGAAAAATTATTACAATGATCGCCCGCGCCGAATACAAACGCTATCAGGCCCCGCCGGTGTTAAAAGTCTCTCCCAAGGCATTCGGTTCTGGACGGCGGATACCAATTGCGCGGTCATTCTATGAGAATTTCTGAACAATTGCTGAAAAATACCGCACACAAAAACGTGGACTGATAAAAAAGCTGTTAACAGGAGAATGGAGGGTAATGATGTGAATAATCAACAACAACCGATAGTTGATGAAATACGAGTGCGATGCAAGCAATGTGTCAATTTTTTAAAGAGCTATAGAAGCTATATGCAATTAATTCTCCCTGAAAATAAGACTGATGAAGAATTAATTTCTTTGATCATGGAATATAGCGATAAACCAGAAGATTACGATAATGATATGATGCAAGATGATTGCCATGCTAAGTTGAAGAAAATAAGAGAAAATAGTCAACATATTCCCGAATGTCTTAAAAAAATAAATATTATTACCAATCAGTTTAACGATAAAGAGTATGTGCAAAAACTCTCTCTTCAATATTTAAATGTGGTTTTAGCGTTCTTTCAAAATTCAGGTATTACTGGAGATATTCATAGTACAACAGATGAATCTGTTATTTTTGAACGTCTAATAAAGTATGATTTTGCCGATTTCTATAATATGTGTGTTCAATTAAATTCACTTGATTGCATTAAAGATATCGAACACAGTGTAGTAATTATTGGAGCAAATGGATCCGGGAAGAGTACCTTTTCTAGAAATATAAGACAATTTTTTCCATCAGTCTCGGCAATTATTTCTGCGCAGAAGATATTTAGCTACGAATCGCTTGAAATAATCCCTATTGGGAATAAGACTTTACAAAATGTCCTTAAATTTCAGGTAGATACGAAGATTGATGTAAACAATACCAATATACTTCAATATCAAGCAGATATGCTAAATCTTATAACTTCTCTCATTGCAGAGCATAACAATAAAGCTAGTCAATATTATTCAGCTTCAAAAACAGGAGAAGAGAAGATTCGGCGAGAAGATTCAAAGCTTGAAAAAGTAATGGAAATTTGGAATGAATTGATAGAACATCGCGAAATGAAGTATGTAGAGAACAATATAAAGATTTTTTACACAAAAGATAAAACAAAAGCGGAATATGATTTTTCAAAATTAAGCGATGGCGAGAAAGCAGTAATATACTACATTGCCCATATAATGCTATCTCCAGAAAATTCATATATTATTGTTGACGAACCTGAAAATCATCTTCATATGGGAGTTGTTTCAAAACTTTGGGGATAAGCTTGAGCTTTTACGCGATGATTGTAAGTTTGTCTACTTAACCCATAATCTTGATTTTGCTTCCTCAAGAATTCACGCCACAAAACTTTGGGCTAAGGGTTTCACTCCACCATCAAGTTGGCATGTCGAAAAAATTCCACCTAATATAGTTTTGTCGGAAAAGTTGGTAATGGAGCTTTTGGGAAGTAGGAGGAAGATTCTTTTTTGCGAGGGTAAAAAATCTAGTATTGATTATAAACTGTATACTCTTCTATTTCCCGAGTACACTATAAAACCTGTTGGTGGTCATCTAATGGTAATTAATTTTACTCGTGCATTTAATAAATTAGAAAATTTCTTTCGGAATAATGCCATTGGAATTATTGATGGCGATTTTCATCTGAAAGATGAAAAGGAAAAATGGAAAGAAGATTCAATATATTGTATTAAAGCGCAAGAAGTTGAAAATATTTTGTGCGATGAAGAATTACTTGTGGCAGGAGAATCTCATTTTTGTTCTAATTCTAACGTAGCGGAAAAGGCAAAAATCGAGCTCTTCAACATGATTGAGCAAACTATGGATGAACAAGTACTTCAGTATGTCTGGCAAACGATCAACAATAAACTCAAAAGTAATCTGATTGATAAACCTCAGTCAATTGATGAGTTAAAAGACCAGTTGAAATTCTTAGTGCAAAATAACGATGTTGATACCCTTAGATCAAAACGTTCACAGCTCTGGAAAAAAATTATTAAAGAAAAGGACTTCGATTTGGCAATAAGAACGTATAATAATAAAGGCTTAGCAGGGCGTCTTGGGGGGAAAATTGTAGGTGATTACAAAAGCCGTATGCTCATTCACTTGGGAAAGAATCCAGATTTGGTAAAAAAATTAAAGCAGAAATATTTTTCAAATATTCCTGATGCTTAAGAGGTATGGGGTAGTACATGTTGTCCTTTCCTACTATAGAAAAGCACATCTCCCAAATTCCTGATCTGTAGCAGCTCAAAGTGTTGATCTATGAGTATCTGTCGCCCGCGGATGTGCCATACGTCTGGAGCTGGGGGCTGGGTCGGGGATGTATCATAAGTAATGGATGTTTGAGCAAACCCTTTGCCTGAAGTTCTTTTTTCTTTCTCTGCATACAAAACAGCCGGAATTACAGCAGTAGTCTACACTGTTGGCGGAGATACCCTTCATCGGATACTCCGAAGGTTGAAATTTGGAGGAACAGTTGCCGTCAGCGGCACAGATATCAACCCCAACATAAATGATCCAGACAAGCAGGTGCCTATCATTCATCCGTGATATTTTCTCCGTATATATTATAGAGGAAGGTTTGCAAAGAGCAAAAATTTCTATAAAAATGAACATGGTTTATGATATAATGAAGAACACAAACTTCAAAATAAACGGGGGGAATTAAACAATGCACAACGGTCAGAATGATCAAAATGTTATTCGCATTAATGATGATCATGTACTGGTAATGAAAAAATGCTTATGGTAAACTATATTAGAAACTTTTGCATAAAGCAAAAGTTTCCGATCTGGAATGCTTTCTTTGTGCTTAGCATTCTCCTATTTTATAGAAAATTTTGCAAATGCAAAATTTTCTTTGAGGATATTATATGAATTGTAATGTTCCCAGCCGTACCATTTTTTGTCACGATAACTTAGATGTTCTCAGAAATATCAATTCCGATTGTATTGATATAATTTATCTTGACCCGCCATTCAACAAGAAAAAACCATTTACAGCTCCTGTCGGAAGTTCCGCTGAGGGAGCTTCCTTTTCCGATATTTTTCGACAGGAAGATGTAAAAGAAGAATGGGTGCAGTCCATAAGGGAAGATAATACACCATTATATAATCTCCTCCAGTTTGCATTGGAGGTGGAGGGCCGAACAAGTTACAATTTTTGCTACCTTTCTTATATGGCTATCCGCCTGCTTGAAATATACAGAGTTTTGAGCGGCTCAGGGAGTATCTATCTCCATTGCGACCCGACAATGAGCCATTATTTGAAGTTGGTAATGGATTGTATTTTTGGTGAGAAGAATTTCAGGAATGAGATTGTGTGGGGGTATCGTACAGGCGGTGTTAGTAAAAATCATTTTCCAAGAAAACACGATACAATTTTCTTATATTCCAAATCGAACAAATATAAACATAATCCATTGCAGGAGATAATTTTATACGACACGCCATTTTTTACAGATGCAATACCCAATGAAAATGGCAAGTATGAGGTAAAGGTATATGTTAGAGACGTTTGGGAAGACGGGGTAAAACCAGTCATAAATATGTCGAAAGAACACATTGGGTATCCCACACAAAAGCCGCTTGCTTTACTGGAGCGTATTATACAAGCCAGTAGTAATGAGGGAGATATTGTTCTTGACCCCTTCTGCGGTTGTGCTACCACCTGTGTTGCAGCCGAAAAATTAAACAGGAAATGGATTGGAATTGATATTTCCATAAAAGCGTATGAGTTAGTCAAAGTAAGACTCACGAGGGAAATAGTAGATGAAGCAGGGTTATTTTTTGATTGGGAAAATAACTTAAATTTTTCTACCTCACCACCTCAACGTACAGATGCAAAAGATAGTCCATTAGGCATGCAAAAATATGTATATATTATATCACACAAAAACTTCCCAGGAGAATACAAGGTTGGAATTGCAAAAGATTGGAAATCACGATTAAATAGTTATCAAACTGGAGATCCTGAACGAGCCTATAAAATAGAATATTCCTTTCTTACTCCACATTACCGAGAAATAGAGATGCGTATTCATTCTCTTTTTCCCAATAAACATGAATGGGTCCAGGGTACAGTGAAAGATATAAAAAATGAGATTGAAAAATTCAAATTATGATGAAGTTTTTGCAAAATGCAAAATTTTCTATTATTATATTTACAAGAAACAGGGGGAGCCATGGTACATGAATTTGATGCAGTAATTGTCGGCGCTGGCGGCGCTGGTTTATATGCGGCGCTTGAGGCAAGCGGTTCATCCAAAACAGCTGTTATTTCCAAACTCTACCCATCGCGAAGCCATACCGGTGCCGCGCAGGGGGGCATTGGCGCTGCCCTTGGAAACTATGAGGAAGATAAACCTGAATGGCATGCCTTCGATACCGTGAAGGGCGGCGATTATCTGGTTGATCAGAAGGCAGCAATGATTCTCGCAAAAGAAGCTGTTCGGGCAGTGTATGATCTGGAAAATAAGGGACTTCCGTTTTCCCGTACGCCGGACGGTAAAATTGGTCAACGCCGGTTTGGCGGACACACCCGAAACTTTGGAGAGGCGCCTGTTCGAAGATCATGCTACGCCGCAGACCGAACCGGTCACATGATACTTCAAACCCTCTATCAACAATGCATAAAAAATGATGTTTCATTTTTCGATGAATTTCAGGCTGTTGACCTCATTCTGAACGGAAACAGGGTAGCAGGTATCGTTGCCCTCGAACTGAAAACCGGTGAGGTGCATATTTTCCGCGCAAAGGCAGTTCTTTTTGCCACTGGCGGATTCGGACGCATCTTCAAAACCACTTCCAACGCTATGGCTAACACCGGAGACGGGCCGGCGCTCATTGCGCGGGCTGGAATCCCCCTCATGGATATGGAATTTTATCAATTTCATCCTACCGGCATTTACAAAATGGGCATTCTCATCACAGAAGGCGTTCGCGGTGAAGGCGGAATACTCCGAAACTCCCGAAATGAGCGGTTTATGGAACAATACGCCCCAACCCTTTTGGATCTTGCGCCGCGCGACATGGTAAGCCGGGCAATTATGACAGAAATTGCAGCGGGAAGGGGAATTCGAGGTGATCGGGCAATTGACGATTTTGTGTATCTTGATGCTACCCACCTCGGGCGGCAGGTCATTGAGGAACGCATTCCCGACATAGCCGACTTCTGCCGGACATATCTTGATATTGATCCTGCCGAAAAACCCATGCCCGTCCAGCCCACGGCGCACTATGCCATGGGGGGCATTCCGACAAACATCGATGGACTCGTTACCACCGGCTCGACTGCTTGGGAGGGGCTTTATGCCGCCGGAGAGGCAGCCTGCGTTAGTGTACACGGAGCAAACCGGCTCGGTACAAACAGCCTCGTCGACTTGGTCGTGTTCGGCCGGCGCGCCGGTCAGCACATTGCCCGCTACGTCCGGGAATGTGACATGCCCGCCTGGCCGAAGGGAGCCGAAAACGACTTCAAAAAACTACTCGCCCGCCTTAAAGACGGAAAAAGCGGAAAACATCCAGGTCCTATCTACACATCCATGCAGGAAAGCATGATGAAGAACGTGGGAGTATATCGAACTGAAGAAGAAATGAAACAGGCAGCGCGGGACATTCGGGCGCTCAGGGAAGAATACCGCGAACTCCGAATTGAAGATATGTCCGATACCTTCAATTCAGAAATTCTCGGCATTCTTGAATTAGGAAATCTCCTTGATCTTAGCCTGATAACGGCCGAAAGCGCGCTTAATCGGAAAGAAAGCAGGGGCGCTCACAGTAGAAAGGACTATACCGAAAGAAACGATGACGAGTGGCTTAAGCACACTCTTGCCGCTCTCAACGGAAACTCTGTTTCAATTACCTATAAAAATGTGGATACCAGCATCTGGGAGCCCAAACCCCGAGTCTATTAAAACTCAATACATTGGAGGACGTATGAAAATAACTCTGAAAATTCAACGATTCAATCCAGCAAAGGATCAGAAACCCTTCTTTATGGAATATGGCGTTACGGTAAAACCCACCGACCGGATTCTTGATGCAATTATCGATATCAAACGCAACCAGGACGGTTCCCTCGCCTTCAGGAGAAGCTGTGCTCACGGGGTCTGCGGTTCAGATGCCATGATAATCAATAATAAAGAAGCTCTGGCCTGCAAAACGCTTGTGCAGGATGCGGCAGCTGATGATGGTGATGTTATTACCCTCCAGCCGCTGAACCACCAGGAGATACAACGGGATCTCATGGTCGACCAGAGCACATTTTTTCAGAAATATCGCGATGTTCAGCCCTTCTTCATTCCGAGAGATGAAGATCTGAAAGGAGAACAGGAACAATTTCAATCGGTAGAAGAGCGTGAATTCTTCGATGATTCAACAAAGTGTATTCTGTGTTCAGCATGCTATTCGGCATGCCCTGTTCTCGATAAAAATCCCGATTTTATTGGACCCGCTGCTATCGTTCAGGCCGTCCGTTTTGTCAACGACAGCCGCGATAAAGGACTTGAACCGCGCCTTGCTGTTCTTGACAGCCCAAACGGTGTCTGGCCATGTGAGAACAACTTTCATTGTACAGAAGTCTGCCCGCGGGAAATTCCGGTAACAAAGCTCATTAATCTTACGAAGCGTCAAATTAAGGCATATCGAAAAGAACGGGGAGAAGAAATACACGATGATGGACAGGATACACTGCAGAAGGCAGCCAAGAAAGCGGACAGGCAGGCAAAGAAGGCAGCAAAGTAAATGAATATTCACGAATATCAGGGAAAACAACTGTTTCAGTCCTACGGAATTGATACCGGCCCGCAGTATCTGGTGAAAACACCTGAAGAAGCCCGTGAAGCATGGGAAAAATTCGGGGGCACGGTTGTGGTGAAGGCTCAGGTGCTTTCCGGCGGCAGGGGAAAGGCAGGCGGTGTAAAAATTGCCCGAACTGCCGATGAAACCGAAGCTGCTGCGAGGGAAATTTTTGCTCTGAACATCAAAGGATTTCCTGTAGAGAAAATTCTCATTGTTCCGGCATCGGAAATAAAACAGGAATTTTACCTCGGCATTACCATGGATCGTTTTAACAAGTACCTCGTTCTCATGATAAGCGCTGAGGGCGGTGTTGATATTGAAGAACTTGCGGTACATCGCCCGGAAGCCATAAAGAAATTTCCCGTTTATCCCGCAGAGGGAATTGACTGGGCGAGCCTTTCTCCCATTCTCCATGAAATTTTTAAGACAGATAATCTGGTACATCAGGCAAGAGACCATATAGAAAAACTCTTCAAACTCTATATGGAAAGCGATTGTACTCTGGTTGAAATAAATCCCCTTGCCATTGTCGAAAACAATACACTTATGGCCCTCGATTCCAAAATTAATTTTGATGACAATGGTCTGTTTAAGCACCCCGATATTGAAGCACTGCGTAATCGGGAAGAAAACAGTCGGGATGAAATTGATGCAAAAGAGGCCGGGCTGAGTTTTGTAAATATGGATGGTAACATCGGCTGTATTGTAAACGGTGCTGGTCTTGCTATGGCTACCATGGACATTATCAAGCTTTTTGGCGGACAGCCTGCGAATTTTCTGGATGTCGGGGGCAGTTCCAACCCCAACAAAATGGTAACTGCCATAAAAATTATTATGCGAAACCCCTCGGTAAGGGCAATTCTTATTAATATTTTTGGCGGAATTACCCGAGGCGATGACATTGCACATGGTCTTCTTCTCGCCATGAAGGAAGTCGATATCAATGTTCCTCTCGTTATCCGGCTCATTGGCACAAACGATGAGGAAGGACGGGAAATCTTACAGAAAGCCGGGCTGGAAGCATCCACTGATCTTGATGAGGCAGTCAAGCGCGCGGTCAAACTTAGTAAAAGCACGGCATAGCATAAACGCATGGCAGGCGCATAGTAGCATAGCAGCATAGAAAGACAGGAACAAAAGGACAGAAATATGAGTATTTTAGTAGATGAAAACACCCAGGTACTTGTACAGGGTATTACCGGAAGAGACGGGAGCTTTCATACCAGAACCATGATTGGCGATGGCACAAAAATTGTTGCGGGAGTAACTCCCGGCAAAGGCGGGCAGACGATGGACGGCATTCCCGTGTACAACAGCGTCAGCGATGCTCAGCGCGATCACCGCATAGATGCCTCAGTAATTTTTGTACCGCCGAAGTTTGCCAACGCGGCAATTATTGAAGCGGCAGACGCAGGTATCCCCCTTATCATCTGTATAACCGAGGGTATACCGGTAAACGAAATACTCAATACATATCATTACGTGAAGAAAAAAGGTCTCCGTCTCATCGGCCCCAACTGTCCGGGAATAATAAGCCCGGGCAAATGCAAAATTGGCATTATGCCCCTGAAAATTCACCGTGAAGGTAGCATTGGCGTCATAAGCCGGAGCGGAACACTGACATATGAGGTTGTTCATGCTCTCAGTACTCATGATATGGGGCAGTCGACCTGCATCGGTATCGGCGGTGATCCTGTGGTCGGCTCCAGTTTCATTGATCTGCTCACCCTGTTCAATGCCGATGCTGATACCAGCGCCGTGGTCATGATCGGTGAGATCGGCGGAGAAGATGAGGAAGCCGCAGCCTCCTTCATTGCGCAGAATATGAAAAAACCTGTTGTCGGCTTCATATCGGGACGTACCGCGCCTCCGGGCAAACGTATGGGACATGCCGGAGCAATTATTTCCGGAGGGAAGGGTACACCGGAGGCAAAGGTTCAGGCATTGGAACGCGCCGGCGTACAGGTTGCAAACACTCCCAGTGAAATTCCCCGCTTACTGCGGAAAATGATATAAAGTTTTGCAGAATGCGAGAATGCTAAGCACAGAGAGTCATTCAAAATGTGAATTCCCGACATCAGGAGGTTGTATATATGAACGTACCAGCAATATTTCATAATACCATTGATGAATCGCAATCCAGTAGTGAGTCTGCGTCGGAAGATGCTGTTTTTAATCACAAATGCCTAATGCTCACAATAAACCATACAGCGTCCAAAAAAGGAATTTATGAGGCCACACAATGTTCTTGGAAGCTCAGCAGAACAAGGGTAAAGGAAGTAGAATACGTCCTCTCGGTAGTGCAGGGAACTATTGTCGGTGTGTTTAAACCACTGGAGTGGCTGGATGCAACACGGGAAAATTTTTCAGACCTTAATATTGTTACCCCGGGGAGAATCGGATTTAAGGGATTGGAAGCCGAAGAGTCAGTAAAGCAACAATATTTACACAAGCGCGTTCCGGCTCGGCCAGCGGCGCAGCAAAACCCGGTACGATACAGTTTTAGAGAGTATTCATAGCGCACAAAACACTTAGAACAGGAGATATTTATGAATAGTAAACCGATTAGTCCCGATGCCGACACCGTGCTTTACCCGATCTTTGAGGATATTGTGAAATCGCATGGTTATGTTATTGGTTCCAAAACCAAAGGATATGTTCGATTCACCTCAAAAAAACTGGCTGAATACCTTCCCAAGGGAGATTCAAAGTCTGGCAATACATGGAAGCATAAAGAATTGTTTCTTTTTGAATTTGTGTTCCGACATAAACAGAATCCTAAGAGCATTAGCCTTAAAGCAGTAATTGGTCCCGGAAATGAGAAAATTGCCCAGAAAATTATGGACGCAGTGCGGGAATCGGAATTTTATAACTGGAAGCGACATGAAGTATGGTGCACGTTTTATCGGAAGTTATTCCCCATTCCTCCGAAAGAGTTGGCAAATAAGAATACAGAGAAAATACGAAGTGAGCTTGAAGCACTCATTACTGAGGCAAAACCTGATATTGATGGGGTAATTCGTTTAATTGAGGCACAATTCTGACCAAAAAGGTCATTTGGTAGGATCAAGCTCAGGGCATATAGCCCCGTTTTTTAGAACCGCAACGCGTTGAGTTCCCAGTAGGCATCGGTTCCGTGTAGGGCTTCGTTTTCCTGTATGATGTCCCATGCGGTGCTTCCGTCTTCGGCCTGTAGCGTAGCATCAGCGCCAGCGTTCAGCAGGGCGGTAATGACATCGGGATTTTGGTTAAAAGTGGCAGCCACTATCAGGGGAGTCCATCCGTCTTCAGCCCGCGCATTAACATCAGCTCCGGCATTGGTGAGGGCGGTAATGACTTCAGGGTTTTGGTTAACACCGGCAGCAAACATCAGGGGAGTCCATCCCCATCCGTCTCCAGTCCGCGCATGAACATCAGCCCCAGCGTTCAGCAGGGCGGTAATGACATCGGGGTTTTGGTTACCACTGGCAGCAAACATCAGGGGAGTCACTCCGTCTTCAGTCCGCGCATTAACATCAGCTCCGGCATTGGTGAGGGCGGTAATGACTTCAGGGTTTGGGTTACCCAAGACAGCCACCATCAGGGGAGTTGATCCGTCTTCATTCCGCGCATTCACATCAGCCCCGGCATTTATGAGGGCGGTAATAATTTCGGGGTTTTGGTTATATCTGGCAGCAAACATCAGGGGAGTCACTCCGTTTTCAGCCCGCTCATGAACATCAGCCCCAGCATTGGTGAGGGCGGTAATGACATCGGGGTTTTGGTTATTAAATGCAGCATATATCAGGGCTGTCCCTCCCAATTCATTCCGCGCATGAATATCGGCTCCGGAATTTAGCAGAGTGATAATAATATCGGAGTTTTTATTATTCTTGGTAGCTAACATCAGGGCTGTCTCCCCGAGATTATTCTGTGCATTAACATCAGCGCCTGCATTGAGGATGGTGGTGATGACATCGAGGTTAGCACTTTCAGCGGCAGCTACCAAATCAGCATCAACAAAAGCATCAGCAAGATCATCAGCAGGCTCATCAGCAAGAGCATCAGCAGGCTCATCAGCAAGAGCATCAGCAGGCTCATCAGCAAGAGCATCAGCAAAACCATCAGTAAAAGCATCTTTGATGATATCGAGCATTTGGTTTTCACTGGCAGCCCACATCAGGGGAGTCCATCCGTCTTCATTCCGCGCATTCACATCAGCCCCGGCATTTATGAGGGCTGTGATGACAAAGCGGTTTCCAGTATATTCGGTAGCAAATATCAGGGCGGTGTTTCCGTTTACATCCCGCGCATTCACATCTATGCTTCCCGTGCTCAGTGCCTGCTGTATTTCTTTAGGTGATGTGCTTGTCCAGTATTCCTCGGTAGCCCATTCTTGTTCGGATAGCACATCCTGCGTTTCACGAGAAGATACATTTGTTTGATCTTCATTGGCAGTCCATTCCTGCTCAGCCGTGGAATTGCCTGCCGTTGTCATGCATGAGCTTATTACGACCATTGTCAGTAATAGCGCTGAAATGTACGGGGTAATTTTCGCCATTGTATTCTCCTAAAAAGGTAATTGCGTGTATGGTACCATGTTTTGCCAAGCATGTACAATGGGTATTCTGGTGGGAAATAAACCTTGCGGTTGCACCGCTCTTGCAGAGGGCAGGATTTTTGGCTATCATATGTGCTATGAAACATATCCACGATTCAGGGCGGCACATAATTTATGACGGCGACTGTTTAACGCAGTTGCAAAAAGTCGCGGCAGATACGGTGCATTTGACTTATCTCGATCCGCCATTCAATCAAGGAAAGTTTTACGCTGCTTGCCCGATGACGGCGGTAGCGCCATTACAGGGTATCACCTTCGCCATAGCGCGGACGGCGGAACCTCATGGACGGAAATTACCTCCGGCATCACCGGCACAAGCTACACCATTACGGGGCTGACAAACGGTACCACCTACGATGTGCAGGTGCGCGCCGCCAACGCGCAGGGTGAAAGCGACTGGTCCGCAACAGCAATGCTGCCGCTACCGGTTCCGGTTTTTGCAACGCAGGTTCCTTCTGGTACGGCAGCGTCCGTTGTTCTTTCGACTGCTATCGATACCAAGATTGTCACTGAGAATCTCACTGTTTCTTTGGCTCCGGTTACTTCCGCTGCCTCAACGGTTACCCTGCCGACAGTTACTGCGAGTACCGGACTTATTACGGTTACCGCAACGACAACTGCCGGAACATATGTGGTATCCGGCGCAACCGGAGGGGGAACTGAACGGTTTTCCGAATATTTCCATGTTACCGTGAGTCCTGCTGATAACGCTGCACTGGACACACAGGTAACTGCGGGAATAACAGCCTGGGGTAATACTGCTAACCTCAACTACATTCTTACCGCGGCAGTAACGGATATGACCGAAGTGTTCAAGAATAAAGGTTCATTCAATGGCGATATCTCTGGCTGGGATGTCAGTAAGGTAACGGATATGTCGGATATGTTCAAGGGCGCAAACGTATTTAATCAGAATATCTCTGGCTGGGATGTCAGCTCGGTAACGGATATGTCGGATATGTTCAGGGACGCAAACGTATTTAATCAGAATATCTCTGGCTGGACTGTCAGCTCGGTAACGGATATGTCGGGGATGTTCAGGGACGCACACGCATTCAATCAGGATCTTACGAACTGGACTGTCAGCTCGGTAACGAATATGAACAATATGTTCATTTATGCACGCACATTCAATGGCGATATCTCGAACTGGGATACCGGCGCGGTAACAACTATGGCACAGATGTTCAATGGTGCAAGCGTATTCAATAACGATATCTCCGGTTGGAATGTCAGTAAGGTAGAGAATATGTACTGGATGTTCTATCAAGCAAGCGGATTCAGTCAAAATCTTAACGACTGGGCCTATAATAACTCGGTTAACCCTCCTGTTACATGGAAGACTAGTGATGGTGGTGGTAAATGGAATAATGGCAGATATGAAGGAATCAAAACAGCTATGTTTAGTAATTCCGGTGTGAACACCGCGAATGGGAATGTGCCCTCATGGTATTAGGAGCAGTTTCATAGCCCGCAGCGGCTATTGAAACGTTGCGATTCAACTTGGGCAGGCGCGGATTTTCCCCGGACGCATGGCGAGCAGGAGGCGCAAGCCTCCGACCAGCCCCGCGCCTGCCTTTTTTCGATTGCTCGCCATACGTGCACTGGTCACATAATAAAATCCCGAAAAAATAGAAGAAACTTTTCCAATGCAAAAGTTTCAGAACTCATAAGTTCCTGTTTGCCGATGCTGAATCCATATATCAACTGCTGCAATTTGTCGATGATGACTGGATCACCTCTATTCGCCCTGAGAACATTACGATTGTGAGCAACGAGTTCATCGCTCGGGAGCTCGGAGGCAAAAAGCTGACGAAGCTCATGCGCAAAATATCGGATATCGTTGCGAAAATTTCCTTCCGATACGGGAACAAGAATGAAGAGAAAACCGTCTATATCATTCTGGAACATCAATCGACTGTCGATTATTCCATGCGCAGGCGCCTATTCGTATACACCGATATGCTCGAACAGCATATTCGGAATTCGAAAACGTACCAACATCATTGGGTATACCCCATTGTTCTGTACACGGGAATGCGGAAATGGCCGCAGATCGCGACGGAAGAAACGCGGGCTGGGATTCCCCCGATCGCATATCGCCAAATCTTTGAGTATCCTGTTATTGATGTGCATAGGCTCCCGCATGAGAAGCTCCTCAGGTACACTGGTCGTGTGGCTGCCTATTTTTACCTTGCGCGCTACAACAAAGATTTAAAGAATGAGGATAATTGCGCTGAATTCACGAAGAATCTTTTGAACATTCTCCAGCATGACACTGGCGAAAAGGTGAAGGAATCCTTGCTCATTATGAGCGATGTGCTCTATAATACACACATCTCAGAGACGAACGTTAACGATTACACTATGAGCCTGTCGTACATAAATACCTCATGTTGTTTGATGTGAGTCGATGGATGTGGGAATGATGGTGGGAATGAGTATTGCCGTCAGTTATCGCGTTGTTTTCTTCAGGCGCGGGGTGGCATCGTGAACCCATTCGCGCTTCGATGATGCCAGTTGGAACTATGCGCGGGCGCAACGGGGGGAGTTTTTCTATTATCCATAGGTCATTTTCAGTCGATGAAGTCTCTTGCAATTATAAGCCAACGCGACAAGTTCCCATTCACTCGTAACATGTGCAAGGCCTCTGTGGAGAAATTGTCGAAATCCCATGCACTGCTTAATAATCCCGAATACCGGTTCCACCGTCTGCTTCCTGCGGGCATAGAGTTTTCGGTTCTCGGACTTCTGAAATTTGGCGTTCATATCTTTTATCCATGGCTTGGATTCTTTTGGAGGCGTGGTGTTGGCCTTCTTCTCTTCCGGTCGATAGTCGTATTCTCGCGGATTATGTGTCTCTTCAGCCCGAACAGACACCAGAACATCTATCCCCATTTCTTCCTCTACTGTTTTCACTTCATCGCCATTGACAAAGCCCGCGTCAGCAAGCGCTCGCTCGGGCTTCCCGACATCTGGGGGAACAGAGAGACAATCGTTTACCAGTTCATTCCGGTCAGATGAACACTGGGAAACACGCGTCCCGACAATTAATTGCGTGCCATCGGCATCGACTACCGCCTGAGCATTATAGGCCTGCTGTGTTCCCGATCCCTTTGTCATAATACGGCTGTCAGGATCAGTGTTGTTGCATGCCTGCTCGCCCTTCGGCAGAATCTCCTGCGCCTTCGCTGAAATGTCTTCAGGATCATCATCGGCAAAAAGTGTTTTCTGTCCGTCCGCAGGCGGGATCGCCCGATCAGGAGGCCCTTCGCTCTGAGCGTCTGTCTTCGCTCCCCCGCCGGGGGAAACATCTTCCGTATCATTTGCTCCATCTTTTTTCTCCGCTTTCTCCTGTTCTCTTTCCTCGCGGACACGCGCGCGTCTTTCCACTTCAGCTCGCGCATGGATCATCTTTTCGCGGAGTTTCTGCCTTCGGGCAATCTCCTGTGGTAATCTGTTCGCATCCTCATCGTCTGCGGTATCGGCCGCTTCTGCCTCCACTAACAATTTCTGAATGTCCTCATCAAGCCGTTTCTCCAGCTCCTCAGCCCGATCATAGCTCACATTTTCGAATTTACTCGCATTGGCTTTAATGTGTGTCCCATCTATACTGACCGTCCCGACCTTCAGAATGCCTATCTCTTTGGCAAGCAGCAGAATACGGATAAACGCTTTGTGTATCGCTTCTGTATTTTTTCGGCGAAAGCGACAAATAGTATCGTGATCGGGATGCGTGTTGCCGGTCAGATAGAGCGCACAGATATTCTCGTACGTTGACCGTTCTATCCGGCGACTGCTAAATCGTCCTTCCGTGTAGCTATATATCAGCAAGGCAAGCATCATTTTCGGATGATATTGCTCGCTCCCGCTTCCCCGCCTATTGATATGAAAAACGGTACTGTCTATGGTGCTTACCGCTTCGTTAATAAAATTGACCAGATGATCTTCGGGAACCCAATCTCTCATATCAAGAGGCATCAGGAATTGTTGATCTTGACTACATGACTTAAATCGTTGCATGAAAAAACTATATCAGATTCTCCAATCAAACGCAATATCACTATCAACCCGGGTAAAGTCCGACAGGCTCCTATGAAGGAGGTAATTGATATGATTACAAAAGAAGGAATAGAAATACTGTTCCCGTGGCAACTGAGAATTTACAAAGAGGTCAAAGCCCAGGTCAAGCAGGAAACTCAGGAGGAAATACAGGAAGGTCGTCAAGAAGGTCGCGCGGAGGGGCATATTGAGGAGCGGAGAAAAAATGCCCGCAGTATGTTTTTGGAAGGGTTGTCGACAGAGGCTGTTCAGAGGATTACCGGGCTGAGCGATGAGGAAATGCGGACATTGCGGAACGGATCGCATTAATTGGACTTGCTCGCCATGCGTCCGGGCTGGTCGGAGGCTTGCGCCTCCTGCTCGCCATGCGTCCGGGCTGGTCGGAGGCTTGCGCCTCCTGCTCGCCATGCGTCCGGGGCGATTATTGGGGAAGTTCTGTTTTATAAAGGTTTCAATATGTGTATACTATGTCCTTCGGCTCCGGTAGCTCAGCTGGATAGAGCAGCTGCCTCCTAAGCAGCAGGTCGGACGTTCGAATCGTCTCCGGGGCAAAAATTTCCGGGCAGATAGCGGCAGATAGTTTCCGGGGGAATGTATATCATCTGAAGACCTTATGAACAATGTTGAACCGCGAACCCAACTTCCATACGGAGTTTCCCGCTATTACGCATCGTTGGCTGTCAGCAGCGACCCCGAAAAGGATCCCATTGCGGCTCAGTACATTCCCCGAAAAGAAGAAGGCATAACCCTTCCCTACGAAAGTCCTGACCCGATATCCGATGAAGACTATTCGGTGAGTCCGCGTGTCATTCATCATTACCATGACCGCATACTCATTTTAGTGAATGACCGCTGCGCTACCTACTGTAGACATTGCTTCCGCCGACATTTTACCGGAAATGCCGATGGAAAAATAACCGAAGCAGAGTTGCGCGGCGCCTGCGACTACCTGCGAAATACACCCAAAGTACAGGAAATTCTGCTCAGCGGCGGAGACCCGCTCATGCTGAGCGATGTTGAATTGGAACACATTATTACCACACTGCGGAGAGCAGTTCCTGAGCGCGCTATACTTTTCCGTTTGGCAACACGAATGCCGGTGGTTCTGCCGTCGCGCATTACCCGCGATCTGGTAGATATGCTTATGGAAAGCAGCCGGAAAAACATATGGGTGGTGACCCATGCGAATCACCCGGCTGAGCTCAGCGGGGAATTCGCACAGGCTGCCGAACGCCTCATTGATAGAGGAATACCGATTCTTAACCAAGCGGTATTGCTGCGGAAAGTAAACAACTCCCCGGACATTCTGGAGACATTGTTCCGCGGGCTCATACAGCTGCGGATTAAACCCTATTATCTTTTTCAGGGTGATTTAGCTTCAGGAACTGCCCACTTCCGTACAAGCATAGAGGAGGGGCTGGATATTATGGATGAACTGCGCAGGCGCCTCTCGGGAATGGCGCTTCCCGTGTATGCTGTCGACCTTCCGGGCGGGGGCGGAAAAATCCCGCTCACTCGGGAATCAATTCGGACAATACGAAACGGATATTATATTCTTCATGATCTTCAGGGACGGGAATACCCCTACCCCCGCGAGATTTCCCGAGAAATATCCCGAAAGTTGCCTCTATAAGAAACTTTGCGCGCAGCCTGCGGGCGCTTATTCTGTCGGTGGACGCGCCCCGGTCGCTAAGTCGTAGGCGTAAATTTTGTCATCGGTATCATCCACTACCCACATTGTTGTGCCATTCGACCAGATACCGAATGACTCCCCAACAGTAGGTATGGCGATATCTTTTGATGAATCCCGTGATCCACCAGCCAACATGTACGTTTCAATTATTTTTTTGCTGTTATCTGCCACCCACATGCTTGTCCCATCCGACCAGATGCCCCGGGAATCACCCGTGGCAATAGTTTTATTGCTATCGTACACGTACACCATGGAATTCGTATTATAGGTATAGGCAAAAATATATTCAGCAGCATTCGTATGTGATAACCATATCGTTTCTCCATTCGACCAGATGTCTATGAACGACCTGCCATTAGCGAAACTCGGGGATGTAGAGATAGTTTTTCCAGATTCGTTTGCTTTGCTACTCATATTATAGGCATAGAGTTTTCCATCGGCGGAATTTATTACCCACATTGTTGTTCCATCCGACCAGATGCCGTAGGGGCTGGTATTTCCGGCAGCAGCAAGCGTGTTGAAATCTTTATCCGCATCGCGTTCCTTAGTAATCATGTTGTAGGCATAGATTTTGTCATCGATATCATCCGACACCCACATCGTTCTTCCATCCGACCATATACCTTTGGGGTCAGTATTCCCGGCAGCGGCAAGCGTGGTGAAATCGTCTCGGTAAACACCTGCGGCAGTATAGCCATAGAGGTTATAGGACGTGCCGGTTATTCGGTGAATGCCTTCAGCGTTAAAGCCTGCCGCGTTGTAGCCGTCTTTGTCGTAGCCATTCGAGTCGTATTCTGTGCCGTCGCTGCGAATGCCCGCAGCGTTAAAGCCTGCCGCGTTGTAGCCGTCTTTGTCGTAGCCATTCGAGTCGTATTCTGTGCCGTTGCGGTGATTGCCTTCGGCATCAAAACCCTCTCTGTTATACCCGGTCGAGTCATAGCCGTTTTTGTCATATCCGTCTGATGTATAGCCGTATTTGTCATAACCGTCCGGGGCGTATGGCGTGCCGGTGTCTCGGTGAATGCCAGAGGCGTTAAAGCCTACTGCGTCGTAGCCGTCTTTGTCATAGCCATTGGCATTAAAGCCTTCTGCGTTGTAACCAGCTACATTATAGCCGTCCGGGTCGTAGCGCGTGCCAGTGTCTTGATGAATGCCAGCATCATTAAAGCCGTTCGCATCGTACATTTCACAGGCCGTGAGAATTAATATCAGGGTAAACATGAAAAAGATCCCACGCAGCAGCTGCGGGCTGAGAAAACGCTTTCCACTTTCCTTTTGTTTATTATCAGAAATCTGCATACACATATCCTCCATACAGAATTATAGTATAAAGTATAGGGAATCTCTGGAAACACGGGTATTTCACACTGTATCGCGGAAATAGCGTTTTTTTAAGCTCCACTGTGCTATAATATCATCCAAAAATTCGTTTGTGTCAAGCACTTTTGCTACTGGAAATTGCGCTTGCGCAATTTTCCAATGCAAAACTTTGTCTTGTTCTTTTCATACTTTTTCGGGGGGTTGCCTTATCCTATCCCGACTGCAACCGATTGATCAAAAAACACATTCTCTGCATGTTGTAGACCACATCTCCCAAACCAATCTCAAACCTCGCTCTCTTATTGTTGTATTGTATCGTTCAACAAGAGTATTAAAAGCACCTTCAAATTCGTTTTGTGCTTTTCTTGATATATCATTGCGCAACCGATCAAATACGCGACGTTCCTGCATAAAATTCATACAGCGCGCTCTTTTTCTGATGCAACTTTTTCAAATTTGGGAATTAAATTATATTTTCTCGGGGGTGGGGGGACGGAAATTCTTTCTACAGAAAGAGTTATATATTTTCCCTCAATATCGTAGCCAATACATTTTCTATTATTTTTTATTGCTACAAGAGCAGTTTGTCCACTTCCGAGAAATGGATCAAGAACAGTATCTCCTTCTTGTGAATAAAGAAGAATGAGTCTCCGAACAAGTTCTTCGGGATATGGGCATGGATGAGAAATAGTTTTTGGGGGTACAGGCGCAATGTGCCATATATTGTTTGCAATATCCCGTGTAAAAAGATCATCAATTAAAATAGCAGGGCGTGTGTCTCTGCGTATTTCTCCTTCTTTTCTAAATATCAAAATATATTCAGTCATGATATTTGGATAATAATATCCCGAATAAGGGTGCTGAATATAACTCCCAGCTCTCCGAACTCCTCCGGTTACTTTATTCCATATAATATCTTGATGAAATTCCCATCCAATTTTCTGTAATTTCTCAGTTATTGCCATTGGTGTAGGATAATGTTTTCCTTTATACAATATGGTTCCAACTACAATGGCGCAAAACCCACCGTTTGTTGTTACGCGTAACACTTCCTTGAAAATTTTTCCTATAGTATCAATATACTCTTTGTATGTTTCTCCCAAGTTAGTGTAATTCCTTTCTCTGTGCCATGCACTTTCGTTTGCTGCATGAATATCATAATCAATCGAATTCCAATATGGCGGAGATGTAATAGTAAGTGGTATTTCATTATCTGCAAGTTGAGGCATTTTCATACATGATTTATTGTAAAAACAGTATCCATCCCCTTCTTCAATACCTTTCCTTTTCTTCGTTTTTACGATTGCCTTTCCACTTTCCTTTTGTTTATTATCAGAAATCTGCATACACATATCCTCCATACAGAATTATAGTATAAAGTGTAATCAATAATCTTACAAAGCGTCACCTATGTATGAGAATTTTGCAAAAGTGAGCATTTTGCAAAACTTTGTTCTATTTTCATTGACATTTCTAAATTGGCAGTATTTAATACATCTGTGGAATTTTTGTTTTCCAAAAATTTCCAGTAATTACACTCTTAGGAGGAACCTATGAAAAAGGTTTTAGTTATATTCATCGTATGTTTACTTGCAATGCCGCTCTTTGCCGGTGGAGGAAATGAGCAGTCAGACCAGGTGAGCATCACCATTGAAAGTTGGCGGAACGATGACCTCGCAATTTGGCAGGATATTATTATCCCTGCCTTTAATCAAAAGTATCCCGACATTGAGGTTCTCTTTCAGCCATTGCCGCCAGCCGAGTACAATGCTGCCCTCAATGCCAAACTGGAGGGCGGAACCGCAGGCGACTTGATCACTGCGCGGCCATTTGACGCATCGCTTGCTCTCTATGACGAAGGATATCTGGCAGACATCACGGATCTCTCCGGCATGGAAAATTTTTCTGCCGTGGCGAGAAGCGCATGGACCACCGATGACGGTTCAGTTACCTTTGCCGTACCAATGGCATCGGTAATTCATGGATTTATCTACAACAAAGATATATTCGATGAACTGAATCTTGAGGATCCCGAAACTGTTGATGAATTCTTTGCCGTCCTTGATACCATTAAGGCAGATGGGCGATACGCTCCGCTTGCCATGGGAACTTCCGATTTATGGGAAGCGGCAACTATGGGATTCCAGAATATCGGGCCAAACTACTGGAACGGCGAAGACGGACGCAGAGGTCTCATCGATGGGAGCGAAAAACTCAGCGAATCGCAATATGTCGCGGTATGGGAACAGCTTGCGAAATGGGGCGAGTACCTGCCTTCCGGATTTGAAGCCCAAAGCTATCCCGATAGTCAGAACCTATTCACACTCGGCAGAGCTGCAATTTATCCATCCGGCTCATGGGAAATTTTCCTGTTCAATAGCCAGGCCGACTTTGAAATGGGCGCCTTTCCCCCGCCGCTGCCCTCTGGACAGAACACACTGTATATCAGTGACCACGCCGATATTGCGATGGCAATGAATGCCGATACCGATTATCCGGATGAAGCGCGAACCTTCTTGGAATGGATGACAACAGCAGAATTTGCTGAACTCTACAGTAATGCTCTTCCCGGATTTTTCAGCCTTGCCGATGTATCAATCTCACTTGATGATCCGCTTGCGGAAGAATTTATTGGCTGGCGCGGCATTGGCGAAAGCACTATCCGTAATAGTTACCAGATTCTGAGCCGCGGCACTCCGAACCTTGAGAATGACCTTTGGGTTCTGTCTGCTCAGGTCATTAACGGCGACATTAGTCCGCAGGAAGCAGCCGACAGCGCTCAGGATGGGCTTGCGCGCTGGTACGCTCCGCAGCAATAATATCTTCTATGTGCTATGCCGCAGACGGTAAGACGCAGAGCGCAAAAATTGCTCGCGCATATCGGATGCGGCTTGGCACCTTTTACTATGAAGCAGCATAAGCAACATAAAGGGGTAGTATGAATATGAAAATGAGAAAAACGCAATTTCGACCGTATATTGTTGTTTTTATGCTGCCTGCTCTTGTTGTTTACACTGTTTTTCTGATTTACCCCCTAATCGGATCGCTCGGTCTGAGTTTTTTCGCTGAATTGCCCGGCGGCGAACGGAGTTTTGTCGGACTTGAAAACTTTCGGCGTCTTTTGGGAGATGATCAATGGTCATCCGGTTTCTGGAATGCTTTTCGGAACAATTTTCTCTTCTTTCTTATTCATCTGGCAGTTCAAAACCCCGTTGGGCTCATACTCGCATCTCTGCTCGCAACCCCGAACCTCGCCGGACGGAATACCTACCGCGCCATACTTTTCATGCCGACAATGCTGTCGGTAGTCGTTGTCGGATTTATCTGGCAGCTGATTCTTTCTCCCATCTGGGGAGTTACTGAAGGTTTTCTCAGCAGAATTGGTCTTCAGAATCTCTTTGCTCCGTATCTTGGTCTCCGTTCAACTGCGCTGGCTACTCTTTCGCTCATTTCAACCTGGCAATTTTACGGCATTCCGATGATGCTTTTTTACATTGCCCTCATTTCCATTCCCCGGGAATTGTTAGAAAGCGCGCGTGTTGACGGCGCGGGACAGTGGAAAGTTTTCTGGAAGATCAAATTTCCGCTTATACTGCCGGTATTCGGTATTACCGCCATCCTTACCTTTGTGGGTAACTTCAATGCCTTTGATCTTATCTACACTACTCAGGGTGTCCTCGCCGGGCCGGATTATAGTACCGATATACTTGGAACATTCTTTTTTCGAACCTTCTTCGGACAGCAATTGCAGCTTGGTAACCCGGTCATGGGCGCAACTGTCGCGGCAATGATGTTTTTGACAGTACTGTCCGGTGTTCTTATCTACATGTTCTGGAGGAGACGTATAAAAACCTATGAATTCTAAGATGCAGCCGGTTCCAAAACTTCAGTCGCATACAAGCAGCCATTACCGCGGGCAGAGCGGGGGGCTGCCGGGAGCGGCGGGCGCGCAACGCAAGCAGAGCGGGAGCACGGCAGGCCTTGCGCGGAAACTTCGCAAGATTCTGGTGCATATTGTGCTTCTGCCGGCTATTATTGTTGCAAGTTTTCCTATTCTCCTCGTTTTTATTAACAGTTTAAAGACACGGGAGGCAATTTTCAGTTCTCCGCTGAGTCTTCCTGCCGTAGAAACCTTCAGCATTAAGGGTTTTGAAATTGTTGTACAGCGCTCAAACTTCTTACTCTACTACCTTAACAGTACACTCGTTACCGTTACTTCCATTTTTCTCATTTTGCTCTTTGGCGCAATGGCAGCCTGGGCACTCAGTGAATATCGTTTCCGCGCAAACCGCTCTCTCGGCCTTTATCTCACGATCGGCATTATGATCCCCATCCGCATCGGTACTGTTGCCATTCTTCGTTTGATGGTTTCTCTCGGATTAGTAAATACCCTCCTCTCCCTCATTCTTGTGTATATAGCTCAGGGATTAGCCCTCACTGTTTTTGTTCTTCATCAATTCATGTCGCAGATACCGCCATCAATAAAAGATGCCGCGCGCATTGACGGCGCATCGGAATATGGGATTTTTGCCCTCATTCTTCCCATGGTACGTCCTGCTCTGGCAACGGTGGCAATTTTCACTCTCATACCTGTTTGGAACGATTTATGGTTTCCGCTTATTCTGGCTCCCAGCAATAAAACAAAAACAGTTATTCTCGGCGCGCAGGAATTTATGGGTCAGTTTATAACAGATTGGAATAGTGTACTCGCCTCACTCTCTCTTGCGATAATCCCTGTTCTCATAATTTATGTTATATTTTCCCGACAATTACTTGAGGGACTTACGGCAGGAGCATTAAAGCAATAATATGAAAATTGGCATTGTCGGCGCCGGATTTATGGGAAGGACTCACGCGACTGCCTGGCGTTCCTGCGGCTGTGAGATTGCGGGGGTGGCCGATCGATATTCAGCTCAGTATCTTGCTGATGAATTCGGCGGAAAAATTTTTGATTCAGTTGAAGAACTCTCGGCAGCAGTAGACCTTGTTGATATTTGCAGTCCGACTTATCTACATTATGATCATATTTTGTCGGCCATTACCGGTTCTCCGCGCGCGATATTCTGCGAAAAACCGCTGGCGCGCTCCCTGAAAGACGCAGAGGAAGCTGTGGCAGCATGTCGGCAAGCCAGTATTCCGCTTGGTGTCGGGCATGTGCTCCGCTATTTTCCCGAATACCGGCGGGCGCAGGCATGTGTTGAGCAAGGTGAATTGGGATCGCTCGGGGTGCTTCGCTTCAGCCGCGGAACCTTTGTGCCCCGCAAAAATTGGTTTCACAACCGTGATAAATCCGGCGGCGTTATTCTCGATTTGATGATCCATGACATTGATTTCAGCAGGGTACTGGCTGGTGAAGTTACGCGTGTTTTTGCGCGGATCGATGCCCCGCCTTCCGAAACAAAGGGCGGAATTCCGATGGAATCCGCATACATCTTTCTGAATCATCGAAACGGCGCAATTTCGCACATTGAAGGCAGTTGGCATTACCCGCAACCAGAGTTTCACAGCTCTTTTGAAATTGCGGGAAGCCGCGCTCTTCTCTGCTGTAATTCAGACCGCAGCAATCCGCTCTCCCTTCATCTGACACACAACCCAAAGAGAGAACCAGCAGGAGAAACCGCGGAAAACAGCAAAGCGGAGTCGGCAGTTCCAGCAGTAGCTCCAGCGGCGAACCTGGTTCCCGTTGCGGCAAGCCCCCTTGCAGACGACCCCTACGCGTTGGAACTGCAGGCATTCAAGGAAGCGGTACTCAGAGGTGAAGACCCTCCGGTGAACGGTGAGGATGGAACACAGACATTGCGCATTGCTCTGGCTGCCCTCGACTCAGCGGTCTCCGGGCTGCCTGTCACCATTAATGCGGGAACCGGAAAGCATCATAACTCCCACCGAAATACTGAAGGAGGAGCACATCATGAGCGCTAATACCCTGCGTGTGGCAGTTATAAGTTTCGCGCACCTGCACAGTGAGGCCTACATTGCAAACCTCCGCGCGAATGCCGATGTAACCTTTGTCGGTGTACTGGAACTCAACCCCGCCCTCCGCCGACACGCTCCCGCTGCCCCCAACGGCAACCCCGCTGCCCCCAACGGCAACCGCGTGCCCATATTCACCACCTACGATGAACTATTTTCCGAAAACATTGACGCCGCCATTGTATGCAGCGAGAACATCCGCCACCCCGAAGACATCGACCTCCTCGCATCGCGCGGCATCCACCTGCTCTGCGAAAAACCGCTGGCCGTCCGCGCTGCCGCTGCCGCAAACATGGTCGAATGCTGCCGAAGGGCCGGGGTAATCCTCATGACTGCCTTCCCCATGCGCTTCAGCGCGCCGCTGCAAACAGCCCGCCGACAACTACAGGCGGGAAACTACGGCAAACTTAGCAGCGCCATCGGGGTAAATCAGGGACAGCTTCCAAAGCGGCACCGTTCGTGGTTTGTCGACCCCGAGCTGGCCGGAGGCGGAGCGATCATCGACCATACTGCTCATCTCGCAGACATTATGCGATGGTACACCGGAGCCGAAGTTGAAACCGTGTATGCAATCGCAAACCACATTCTACATGATGAGCCGGTGGAAACCGGCGGACTTGTCAGCCTTCATTTCAGCAACGGAGTCGATCTATCCATAGATTGCAGCTGGTCACGTCCCGATAATTATCCGACATGGGGCGGTCTGTCACTTCGCCTCATTACCGACCGCGGCGCTGTTGATATTGATGCCTTCATCCAGAATAACGAGATTTTCGGTCTTCCCGATCAGCATACCCGCTGGGACTACTGGGGCGCCGACGCGAACCAGAGCATGATCAACGAGTTTGTATCGGCAGTACGAAAGGCTCGGAAGCCCGCCGTCAGCGGCATCGATGGACTTCGGGCAGTCGAAATATGCGATGCCGCCTACCGCAGTATCGAAACCGGCGACATCGCGCAGGTCGAACATCACCCAAGACCATAATGCACATGAATAGGATAGACATTTCCCAACAATCCTCATAACATCAGCGGACGGAAGGTATAGTGATACAAGCAGATATCATCATTTACAAGACCGCTGATGGCACGTCATCAGTGGCATTGTATGCACAGCATGGTCAAATTTGGCTTAACCAAAAACAGCTGGCAGAACTTTTTGCCACCTCTCGATCAAATATCACCATGCACATAGCTAATATACTACAAGAAAAAGAGTTAGAAGAAAAATCAGTATGTAAGGATTTCTTACATACTGCCGAGGATGGCAAAAAATATTCAACGTATTTTTACAATCTGCCAATGATATTGGCGGTGGGTTTTCGGGTAAGTGGTGTACGCGGCACCCAATTTCGCCAATGGGCTAATCGTCATTTACATAAATATATGGTCAAGGGTTTTGTGATGGATGATGAACGCCTGAAAAACCCCGATGGCCGTCCTGATTATTTTGATGAGATGTTGGCGCGTATTCGTGATATTCGCGCTTCGGAAAAACGTTTTTATCAAAAAGTCCGTGATTTATTTGCGCTGTCCAGCGATTACGACACAACGGACAAAGCCACTCAGATGTTTTTTGCCGAAGTGCAGAACACATTGCTCTATGCCGTCACACACAAAACCGCAGCGGAATTAATTGTCAACCGAGCCGACAGCGAGGCAGAGAATATGGGGCTAACTGCATGGAAAGGCGCTATCGTGCGCAAGCAGGATATTTATACGGCGAAGAATTACCTCAATCACGATGAAATAGACACCCTTAATCGCTTGGTGGTCATCTTTTTGGAAACTGCTGAACTGAGGGCGAAAAACAGAATAGATACTACCATGGAATTTTGGCGACAAAATGCCGACCGGATTATTGAAAATAACGATTTTCAACTATTGCACGGCAAAGGACACATCAGCCATACGCACATGGAGAAACGTGCGCTGGGCGAATATGAAAAATTTGATAAAAGACGCAAAACCTTTGATGCGCAGCAGGCGGATAAATACGATGAAGATGAATTAAAAAAGCTGGAAGCCAAAATTAAAAACAGGGTAGGGATCCGCTCAAAGGTTTAAATTCCACCCCTGTTCTCGCTCATTCATGGACACAACACCTCCGCCATGTTACAATAGCCCTTTATGGCATCTGATAATCCATTATCCAATAATGCGCCTCATTCGTCATCCGCCAGTCTTGCCGGAAAATTTCTCATTTCCGAATCCGATCTGCAGGATCCAAACTTTCAGTTCACCGTAATACTCATGATCTACCACGACAGCGACGGCGCGCTGGGCTTTGTGATCAACCGGCCATCCACATCCGGCATGGGCGACATTTTTCCCCAATTTGAAAACCATCCCGCTTCCCGCATTCCAATATTTATAGGAGGTCCTCTTCGGCAGGAATACCTCTTCCTTATTCAGAAAGGATTGGACGCGAACGCGTTCCCTGCGGGCGCGCTCCCCGGGGGTTCGGTCGAAATAACGGGCAATATCTATTTTGTGCCGAATGTGCAGCCGGTTCTTGACTACCTTCACGATTCATGGCCACACCTGCCATATGATGAACGCCCCGAACTGCGTTTCTTTGCCGGGTACTCCGGGTGGGATTCCGGTCAGGTGGAAATGGAATTGGCTTCGGAATCTTGGGTCACTCATGAGGCAAGTTCCGAAATTATCTTTAATCCCAATCCTGAAAATGCTTGGAGAAAAGCCCTTCAGAAAAAGGGCGGTCTCTATTGGATAATGGGAGAAACCGGATCAAAACCTTCCATGAACTGAGATGAGCCGCATAGTATCAACAACAATTACTGCACCAGAAGCAGGAAAGTATCTTATCAATTTCCTCAGTGAACGTTTCACCTATCTTAGCCGTGAAGTGTGGAAAGAAGAAATTATTCGGGGGAACATTCTCCTCAACAACACCCCCGCCATCTCCCACAATGAACTCCGCCGCGGCGACACCGTCACCTACCGCCCCGAGCAATTCGAAGAACCACCGGTTCCTCTGGGCTACCGCATAATCCACCGTGAAAAAGACTTCATTGTCATTAATAAACCCCCGGGGCTTCCCTGCCACCCGGGCGGGCGATATCGATCAAACACCCTGTGGAACCTCCTTCTGCCGGAATTCCCCGAGCTTCATTTTATGAACCGTCTCGATCGGGAAACAAGCGGCATAATTGTTGCGGCGCTCACAAAGAGGGGGCAGCAGGTATTCAGAAAAACCGAACAGCTTACGAAGGACTATCTTGTTGTTGTACACGGTTCCTTTCCCGAGGTTCTCGATGCCTCCGGCTGGATATCGCAGGACAGGAACAGCAAGATTCGCAAGAAACAACGCTTCAGCTCCTCCTATCCCGATAACATACCCGCCAAAGATTCCCGCACCATTCTCACAGCCCTTACGCGGAACAAAACCTTCACCCTGCTGAAAGCATGCATAAAAACCGGACGAACCCATCAGATTCGCGCAACACTCTCCTGCCTCGGATACCCGGTTGCAGGCGATAAACTCTATGGACTGGATGAGGGGCTCTTTCTCCGCCTTGCCAACGGTTCTTTCAGTCAGGATGATGCGCAGAGCCTCCCCATCGGCCATCAGGCAATTCACAGCGCGCACCTTTCCTTTCCCGGGCCGGACAATTCCTCCTCCACAGGTACACATGCACGGCACATATATGCCGAATTGCCGGAAGCATTTGCCGCCTTCGTCGGTGAAAATTTCAGCATTGATCTTTCGACCGGCGCAGATATTGCCGAACTTTTCCGGCAGCAATGCCAGCCGTTACCGCCAAGGCCGCCGGCAGAAGGACTGAATAGGTGAAGTTTCTATGAGTGTAAAAGATTACGGAATTGAAATATCAGAACTCCATCTCATATCATCAATGCTCATTGAGTACCAGCACGAAAGCATCCCGCCGGATTACTGGCATGGATATTTCAGCGCAATCGCCGCCAGCCCAATTATTCTCCCCGAACAATCATGGATGAATGTAGTATGCAATAACATATCAGCAGAATCCATAAGCGATCTCAAAGACCTCCTGCGGAATCTTCTTCAGGGCATCACCGGAGTTCTTCACGAACGAACATTTGCTCCCTACTTCCCGGGCGATGCGAATAGTTGGAAAACCTGCGACCCCTCACGCTGGTGCGAGGGCTTCCTCACCGCCAGCAATTTGTGGCCGGAGAAGCTTCAGCAAAAGGCAGGTGAAGAACTCACCATGCTCACCCTGCCCATTATCGTGTTTCATGATCCCGAGCACTATTTTATTCATCAATCTCCCATCCACGGCGAGGCGGAATGGGAAAAATTTATGGAGCAGACCTTTCATTTTTTGGTCCCCGGGCTGTATGAACTCATTGATCTCTGGCCGGAAATAATAGATAATGATGATTTTGATGATGGCGAGAATGAGAATGATGAACAAATTTGACTTTTTAATAAAAAAAAGCGACAATAATAGTAGAGGTTGTATATGAAGAAAATAATAGGTATTATGCTGTATCTATTCATATTAAGCGCCCTTTTTGCAGACGGTAGTAGTGATCAGACTGCAAATAGTCTGGATTTTTCTCAATTTGATTGGATCAACGCTGATGCTGAAACCGCATCAAGCTTTCTTAATACTACCAATATCAATGCCCATGATGAGAATGGTTTCACTTACTTAGTTTATGCGTCTGCATATAGCAAACCTGAGGTTGTTTCTGCATTTCTTGCGAGTGGCGCCGATATAAACCAGCAATCAATGAATGGTTGGACACCACTAGCAATTGCTATTCAATATGATAACAGGGACGTTTATCATGAACTTATTGAAATGGACGCTCAGGTTTTTTATTCTCAGTCGATACATGATGCAACACCAAGCATAACCCCTTTAGCAGTAGCGGTTAATAAAAAAAATTCAGATGCAACAGAACTGTTACTTACTACATGGCTTGGGAATGGCACCTCAAATTTTGAATACCTGAACGAAGATAATATACAAAATATAAATCTGGAACTCCTGCCAATTGGGGTGTCGGTTAAATTTAAAGAATCCATTTCTATTGCCGATTTTACAACCAACATTACCAATGCTCTCAAAGAGACAGACGCTCTCACGAATCCATGAGAAAGTTTTGCTTGCAAAAATTTCATGATTGGATAGCTTGCTCAAGGCAATGCCAATGGAGGTAAATTGTTATTGAATTCATTGAGGATTGCTCCATCAACAGCTGTAATGAAACTATTGTTGTCTCCATTGATGATGTAGGTATTGCCAATCTTTATGTTGTTTTCAATGCTATCAATATTTTTTTCGATAATAGCAATATTGCCGTTTATATTGCCAATATTATTTTTTACATTAGTAACATTAAGGTGAAGAGAAATGGTTAATGCTATGGACAATGTCAAAGTTAAACCAACTGTCACTCTCCCAACTATTTTTATTTTATCTGCCATAAAACAGCTCACTATTAATTTTGATCCATACGCCAATTCTCTGCGCGACAAACAACTACGGTGTCCTACACTATTTCCGATAATTATGATACAGTGAGAAAACCTATCGGAGGTGCCATGGCAATAACATTATTTCATACTACTGTCAGAATAACAAAAATCCTTGCAAAATGCAAAAGTTTCTTAACAGGAATTCTCGGTGTTTTTTTACTCTTTGCCTGCCAGACAGTCACGGAAGAGATTCCCCCCGATCTCAATAAGCAGATATTCTTCAAGGATGCTCAGGAATTTATGGATTCTCTGAATTGGGATGCTGCCTTAATGTATCTGAATGAATTTAAACGCCGCTTTCCCGATGATCGCGCCGATATACTTGCAGCCGATTATCAAATTGCCCTCATATATTATAAACAACAGGCCTATAATAGGGCACTGGAAGGTTTCAAGGCAATACTGGACATATACACTACCAACAATTCCGGCGATGAATCAGGCGAACTCTATGAATGGGTGAGAGTCCTCAGCGAAAAGCTCATTGAGCGGATAGAAAACCAGAGCGAATCGGAAGAAACAGAAGAGGCAGAAGAAACAAGCGGATAATTGCGTCAGATGACTGGGTATAGAGGTACCATTATGAACAAAGATATTGTTGTAAACAGGGGAATATGAGAGAATTTTTCTTATATTCACTATATCGCAGAAGGCGGGGAGGTGGTGCGCTTATGGGTGGATTCGCCATGGTTGAATTCGCCCAGTTGATATTTCCGATATTGTGGTATATATTTTTATAGAGAGGAGCATTAAAATGATGTATAATTTCAATCCACTACGGAAAGTGGGGGGCTCCTCCTCTGTGTTAGTTGTCATAAGTCTGGTTCTCGCAGCCGTACTTACCGGATGTCCTGAGCCAGTTCAGGGACCCAGTCCGGGACCCACGGTAAGCCCGCCGGGCACCATGGCTGCCCCAACCCTTGAAGTGGGGAATACTCAACTAAGGGCTAACTGGACTCCGCCGGAAAATAACGGCGGCAGCGCAATTACCGCGTATGAACTTCGCCATAGCGATGACGGCGGGAGCAGCTGGTCGGGATTAGTCGAAATCCCCGCGCCAGCCACAAGCATTGCCATCACGAACCTGACAAACCTCACCGAATACATCGTACAGGCGCGCGCACGGAACAGCGCGGGCGCAGGCGACTGGTCGGGATCAAGCGATGGAGCAACCCCGAATTCAATAGTTCCCACGGAGCCGAATAATTTTATGCTTGCAGTGAGTCTGCAAACAATTACCGCAACATGGACTGTGCCGACCGATACTGGCGACAGTGCCATTACTCACTATGAACTACAATATCGCGTAGTCGGAACACGCGCGTGGGAATCTGTCATTTCTATTACTGTGAATGCCGACCCCAACCACACCTACACCCACCCCATCCCCAACCTGACAAAAGGTACCGAGTACGAGGTGCAGGTCTACGCTGTCAATGGTCAGGGCAATGGTAACTCAGCGACTGGCACCGCAACCCCTATTGGGCCTCCTTACGCACCGAATGCTCCTACGCTCACAGGCGGAAACGCCCGAATCACCGCAACATGGACAGCGCCCGCTGACGGCGGCAGCACCATTACCGAATACCATGTGCAGCACAGAACAAGCACCGCCGGCACATGGTCAACGACCGATACAGATAACATCGCCACTATTGACGCTGCTACCACAAGCCACCCCATTACCGGGCTGACAAGCAGTACCTACCAAGTACGGGTGCGCGCCGTCAACGCGCAAGGTAATGGCGACTGGTCGGTATCTGCCGCCCTAACCCTTCCTGTCAAACCCAGCGCGCCGAATGCTCCTACGCTCACAGGCGGAAACGCCCGAATCACCGCAACATGGACAGCGCCCGCTGACGGCGGCAGCGCCATTACCGCGTACCATGTGCAGCACAGAACAAGCGCCGCCGGCACATGGTCAACAACCGATACCGATAACATCGCCACTATTAATGACGGTACCACGAGCTCCACCATTACCGGGCTGACAAACGGTACCTCCTACCAAGTACGGGTGCGCGCTGTCAACGCTATCGGCACTGGCGACTGGTCTACATCCGCAACGGGAACAACGAAAATTTCTGCGGCGCAGACTACTCCCGCGGGTACGGCAGCGACGGTAAACCTTTCGGCTGCCGCTATGACCATTATTACCGATGAGAACCCAAACCCAACCGTTGCTTTGACCGTGGTGGAACCGGGCACTCTCGTGGTTAGTGCATCAGGAGACATTACGGTCACCGCCGCAACTGCGCCCGCAGAGGTTACCGTTCCGACAGTTGATTCGGGTACCGGAGTTGTTACGGTTGCTGCGGATACAACGGCAGGAACATATCTGGTATACGGCACTGAATCTGGAGGCACAGACATACTGTTTGCCGAATATTTCTCCGTTACCGTGAGTCCAACAACTAACGCTGAACTGGACACAGCGGTAGCTGCGGGAATATCAACCTGGGGCAATACTGCCAATCTCAACTACATTATTACCACTGCAGTAACGGATATGACCAATGTTTTCCGGGGTACACTTGAAGCTTCAAACAGGTTCAATGGCGATATCTCGGGCTGGGATGTCAGTAAGGTAACAACTATGCACTATATGTTCTATGGAGCAACCGTATTCAATGGCGATATCTCCGGCTGGGATGTCAGTAAGGTAACGAATATGAGCAATATGTTCAATGGAGCACGCGCATTCAATCAAGATCTTGAGGAGTGGAAGGATCATTGGTCGACTGCTGCAGGGACGCTCAATGCCGCTGGCAAATATACCAAAAACAAAAACGAAATGTTTGTGGATTCCGGTTTGGATGCGAATCCGACTGTTGGGGATGATAGCGGGGATCAACCGAATTATCCATCATGGTATTAGGAGCAGTTTCATAGCCCGCAGCGGCTATTGAAACGCTGCAATTCAACTCAGGCAGGCGCGGATTTTCCCCCGGACGCATGGCGAGCAGGAGGCTTGCGCCTTCTCCTCTATACCCGCATCATATCTCCATTTTCTCATCCAGAAATTCCTTCGGGGCTGCTTCAAAACTTTCTGCAAGAAATTCTTCTGCCTTCATTCCTGCCGGAATGCCTCTACTGAGTGACTGCTTCCATTTTCGGCTTCCCCGCTCGCCTGCAAACAATTCCAGTACTGGCCAGACAAGGCTCCTGACATTCACCCCTTCCTCTGCCTGCCGAAGGAGATAGCCAAACCAGGCCTCAATAATCTGCCTTCTGCTGGGCGCGCATAATTCATTGGTGTATCCGTTTGTCAGTTCTCCGTAATATCGGCGATCCAGACTGGCAAGCTGCCAAGGGCGCTCATAGGCAATTCGTCCAAGCATAACCCCATCGCAATACTTCAGATGTTCATCAATTTCCTCATAGTTTCGTATGCCGCCGTTTATTTCAATATGAAGATATGGATATTCCTCCTTGAGACGGTATACTTCCTCATAGCGGAGGGGGGGAATGTGCCGGTTTTCTTTCGGACTGAGACCTTCCAGAATTGCGACACGGGCATGAATTATGTAACGCCGAGCCGGACCATCTTTGATGCGCTTTACGAAGGTGCTCATATCATCGTAGGTTCCGAGGCTGATATTTTGACCTTCAATACCAATACGATGCTTAATACTCACCGGCCGGCTCCCTGCCCTATGCATGACTTCGAGCACACGCGCAACCCGTTCAGGATCGGCCATGAGGCAGGCTCCAAAGTTATGCTGCTGTACCCGATCACTCGGGCATCCGACATTGAGGTTATACTCATCATAATCCCAGTCTTCGGCTATTCGGATAGCTTCCGCCATTTCATCAGGATTATCTCCGCCAAGCTGAAGAACAAGCGGGCCTTCAACAGGATCAAAATCCAGAATGCGGGCACGATTTCCATGAATAATTGCCGCGGGAGTAATCATTTCAGTGTAGAGCAGAACCTGCCTGCTGAGCTGCCGGAGAAACCAGCGAAAATGCCGATGCGTTTTATCCATCATGGGAGCAATGGATATTGGAGAATGTATACTCGCCGCAGCATGACAATATTTCATGAGCTTCCCAACAGGATCACCCGCTCAATCATTGCGCCGCCGAGGCATTCATTTCCCTCATAAAACACAGCAAACTGCCCGGGAGCAATGCCCTTGTCGCCTTCCTTCATATGAACGGCAAAGCTCTTGCCAAGCCCGCCGCCGCTCCCTGAAGGCTTCGCCAAAGGCTGCAGACGGCAGCCAATCATTTTCGGCCCATGCCGGAGCTTCAGCCGAATGTCCTTTTTTCCCAGAGAAGTCGGTTCTGTTCCGCATATCCAGTTCGGATTAACACAGATAAAGCTCTTATGAAAAGCTGCGTGAATTTCATTCTGATGACTCACATACACGGTATTCTCAGGATCCTTACCCACTACGTACCAGGGACCTCCGCCGAGGCCGAGTCCCTTTCTCTGACCAATGGTATAAAACCAGGCTCCTTCGTGCTTTCCGAGAACCTTGCCGCTTTCTTTCTCCACAATTGAACCCTGGCCTGTGCCCAAATAGTGTTTCAGAAATTGCGGATACTTTATATTTCCAAGAAAACACATTCCCTGACTGTCCGGCCGATCCATATTCGGGAGAGCAAGCTTCCGGGCCAAAGAACGAACCTCATGTTTATGCATGTTTCCCAGTGGAAAAAAAAGGCGGGAGAGTTGTTTCTGATTCACATGAGAAAGAAAATAGGTCTGATCCTTAATGGAATCGGGCGCCTGAAAAAGATGGTACCAATTGTCGGGAAAGCGCCGCAGCCCGGCATAGTGTCCAGTAACCACCTGATCAACATCATCGCCGATCTCCTCAAAGAAGGCTCCGAATTTAATACGCTGATTACAAAAAATATCCGGGCTCGGCGTACGCCCCTCCCGTAATTCTTCGAGTACATAGGTAACAACGGAATCGTAGTATGCCAACTGAAGCGGCACAATAGCCAATTCAACCCCGATCTGTTCACAGACGGCGCTGGCGGCGGCAATGTCATCTTCCCATGGGCAATTCCCCAAAAAGCTCGCTTCATCTTCAAGCCATATCTTCAGATAATATGCCCGCACATACTCCCGATTTTTTACCAGATGCAGCGCAACAGAGCTATCGACTCCTCCTGAAAGAAGAACAGCAGTTTTCATATGCGGGAACTCGCTGGATTCGCGGAACTCGCGGGAACTCTCAGGAATGCGCCGGAATGTGTATTGTGAGGTGGGTTCCATTGCCGGATTTTGTATAAAACGATAGTTTCCCTCCGAGTGTATGCATAACATTCTGCACCATCTTCAGACCCGCCCCCCTGTCTTTTTCATTCGTTGTACTCAGCTGCGGCAGAAAAAGCAGCTTGAGAAGATCATCATGAGTAACTTCACCGGTCAGGGCTCCGAGTTCACGGGCATGCTGCTCAATGAGGGGAAAATTTATTCCCCGTCCGTCATCGGCAATAATGATTTTATAGCCATCCGGCTGTTTGGAAAATATGATTTCAACCTTTCCATTCTCATTCTTTCCACTGTCTTTTCGCTCCTTGCCGCTCTCAATTCCATGTTCAACAGCATTGCGGATTATCTGGAGAAGCGCAGAGCGGATATCTGGAAGAACATGCAGATTATGAATGTTTCCCCGAATGGAAAAATCTATCTTCTTATCGAATTTCTTACTGAGATCATGAACAAGGTCTTCGGCTACCTTCCTGAATTCAATGAGATTATCTGCCGATCTAACAGGATGCATGCCGGAAGGCATGGGCATAAAGCGCTCCATAGTTCTTTCCACATTATTCACAATTGCCTCTAATTCCTCACAAAACACTTCCAGTGATCCCGACTGCGGATTAATTGACAATTCATGTTCAATGTTGCGGAGTATTTTTTCAACCTGCTCAAGCTTCAACTTTTGGGAACGCGCAATAAGGGATCGTATTTCTTCCACGGCTGTTTCAACATTCATCTGTGAATGGGACTGTGAATAGAAAAGGGCATGTACTATTTCGCGGCAGGAAATCAGAAATTTTGAAAGACCTGTGCGGTCGCAGGTAAGTACTTTCGCTATAAGCGCACGTTCATCTTCGTTTTTCTTCCGCTCATGCTCAAATTCCCGACGGATATCGGCGACAACTGTACGATCATTGAATATGACTATTACCTGTGTAACCTGTCCATCCTCTATAATTCTATGAAACATACAATCAACAATAATGTTCTTATTCCGTTCTTTTATGAAAATTTTTCTTTCTGTCAGGGGATTCTGTGAATGGAGCAGGCTTTTTTCAGTGTCGGTTTCAAACGCAATATCCAGAAATTCATCTATTTCCGTATGAAATGTTCCGTTTTCCGGTTCATCGGGATAAAGAAAATCGGAAAGTGATTTTCCGGCGAATTCACTCGTTCCGAACAATCTCTCAAGAGATGCCGAAACATTGGAAGTGATCTTTCGATCGGAATTGATAAACAAAATACCGTCATTAACCGCTCTGAGGTATTTCTGATTTTCCTTTTCGATTATATCGGCTGTATTCTGCCTGAGAGAGTTCTCCAATCTTTCCCTGAAGATATGCAGTATATTATTGAGTTTATCGGCAAAGGCGCCGAATTCATCATGTGCCTGTAATTTCACCGAAGGATCTTCGGAACCCTGCGCAACGTTCACAAGCGTCTGTTCCATGGCGCGAAGAGGCCGTAAAACACTGTAACGGACAAAGATGATAATTATGATAACAAAAATACATCCCGATATCACAAGCACCATTGTAAGGAGGGTAGTTGTTCTGTTTGTCAGCGCATATAATCTTGCAAACGATTTCTGATAATATACCACTCCGCGGAATGCAATACTGTTTTCATCGCAGTCCCGGCAATTGGCAGTACTGCTTATAGGGAAAAAATACTCTGACTGCTGTAATTTCAAATTAATTTCAGTCTGAGGAAGCCAGTTCTCAACTGTTTTCCTGAACGCCAGACTGTCATTGAAATGCGGGCGCTGAAACAGCTTTGGAGGAAGAAGTATCCTGCGTTTCGGAGAGATTCCCAATAGTTCGGTAATTGCTGAATGCGGCAGTACCATCTGTCTGGAAAAGTTGAAAATTATCGTCTCCATACAGATCCTGGAGATCAAGTAATACCGACAGAGCCAGATCTTCCCGTCCTTCTGCCATCAGCCTCTGGAATACCAATTCAAAAATATCATTATGCTGCTCAACAGAAGCCGACATAGAATACAGGAATTCATTTCTTTGACTCTGCGCACTCAACAGAATAACAATAACGCTCATTACCGTAAAAACGAAAATAACTCCGAGAAGGAGCTTGGGATATAGAGAAAATTTTATCATGTTTAACCCTTCCTACTTGCTGAATTATGAAAAACTTTACATTCTCATTTTATAGAAATGTTTTGCAAAATGCAAAACTTTGTTATAATTCAGAATGCGAATTATTGTTTCACATACACAGCTTATATCTTTCAGACTCTTTTCTTTCTTAACAATAATGGTGCTGTCTGGATGCCGGACAATTGGAACAGACACCACTAATCAATCGCAGTTTATTACTCCCGAACAACTGCCGGAACTTGTTCAAATCTCCCTGTATCATCTTCCATTTATTATTGATGACGAGTTAAAATTTTCCATTATAAACAGTAACATCCACGCATTAATTATACAAGATCAAATTGATTCTGCAATACGGCTTATTGATAATACCGTGGATTTTGTTGACAGTCATTTCACGGGAGCGGGTAAAATTGAAGCATTAATCTCCCTTGCCCGCGGTTATATTGATCTCGGTGAGGTATCGGGAAGCCGTTCCCTTATTGAAGAATCTCTCCGGTTATTGTATGAACTGGGAGATATGCAGCAAAGCGAAACGCTTATTCAACAAATTATTTCGGTATGTTTCATTCTCAATGACGATGGTATTGATTTGTTACAGGAAGTAATTAGAAAAATATATATTATAAAAGATTATGAACTGCGAACCCGCCTCCTGTTAAATACTGCGCGTCAATATCAGGAAGAATCGGAGGGGAAAAAGGCAGATGTTCTCCTGCAGCAGGCAATTCCCGCCGCGGAATCGATACCGGATCCTTTACAGAGAGCGCATGCCTATAGCCTTCTCAGTCTTCGCTTTATGAGCGAAGGTGATGAACGCGCTAGGCTGCATTTTTTCGGAAAAACCATTGCCGTGCTTGAGGAACTGCAGGGTTCGGAAAATAACGCGCTGTTTGCAGATATAGCTGTAAACCTTGCTCAGGCAGGTTTCACCGGCCAGGCGCTTACGCTCAGTACCAGCATGAGTATCTCCCACCATTTTGATGAGCTGTTGGAACTTGCCGTTATCTTTCATCGGCAAAATCAATTATCCGTAGCCGATCAATTATTGACCCGTATTACGGAAATTCCAGATACTAGTTCGGCAGCGCCTACTGTTTCAATGCTTCTGAAAATTTCCCGCGCACATTCCGATCGGGGAGAACAACAAGCTGCGCTGAGCAATAGTGCTGAAACAGCCCTATTGCATGCCCGTCTCGGGAATGTTGAACTCGCTCTGAATCTGCTCGTACAGATGACAAACCCTTATATAAAGGCTATGAGCATTGCATTATTATATGAACAGAGTAATCGCAATGACATTACTTCTGAATTCATCGCTCCGTATATGGACGGACTCAGCCCCTGATTGAATTCGCCAGAAGTTCTGGTTTGTGGTTGACAAGATTTCCGAGCACAATTATACTGCATTATACTTACGAGACCATTGCCGTGCAACGATCTCAGTATATCGAATTAAGGAGGATTTCCAATGAGAAAACTATTTAAATTGCTGTGCAACAATCTCATAATGTTATCTGTCATGCTAACGGTAGTAACTATGTATTCATTTGGTGAAGGTAATAGTGATCACGGAGAAATTGTTGTATCCAACAACTCAAAAATTTTCGACATGCTTTCCCTCGGCGCAAGTGATCCTAAAGGAATCTGGTCTGACGGGACAACAATGTGGGTAGCAGATGTGCAGGATGACAAAATCTATGCCTACAGCATGGCAACGAAGGCTCGGGATGAAACGAAGGATTTTGACACGCTGATTGGAGCGGGGAATGATTCCCCTTCTGGAATCTGGTCTGACGGAACAACAATGTGGGTGTCGGATTTTGATTTTGATGAGGATACTAAAATTTATGCCTACAGCATGGCAACGAAGGATCGGGATGAGACGAAGGATTTTGACACGCTGATTGGAGCGGGGAATGACTACCCTTCCGGAATCTGGTCTGACGGAACAACAATGTGGGTAGCAGATGAAAAAATCTATGCCTACAATATGGCAACGAAGAATCGGGATGAAGCGAAGGATTTTGACACGCTGATTGGAGCGGGGAATGATTCCCCTTCTGGAATCTGGTCTGACGGAACAACAATGTGGGTAGCAGATGTGCAGGATGAAAAAATCTATGCCTACAATATGGCAACGAAGGCTCGGGATGAAACGAAGGATTTTGACACGCTGATTGGAGCGGGGAATGACTACCCTTCTGGAATCTGGTCTGACGGAACAACAATGTGGGTAGCAGATGTGCAGGATGAAAAAATCTATGCTTATAATATGGAAACAAAAAACCATAATGAACTGCAAAATTTTACAACACTTGATTCTATCGGAAATGATAGTCCGGTAGGCATCTGGTCGGATGGAGAAACGATGTGGGTATCAGATAATGAGGATGACAAAATTTATGCCTACAGCATGGCAACGAAGGCTCGGGATAATGCGAAGGATTTTGATGAACTTTTTCTTGCTGAGTCTGAATCACCTGCGGGAATTTGGTCTGACGGAACAACAATGTGGGTGGCGGTAGACGGCCAAAATTATTCTCATGAGGAAAACAAGAAAATCTATGCCTACAGCATGGCAACGAAGGCTCGGGATAATGCGGAGGATTTCGACCTGAGCGCTGCAGGGAATGAGAATCCTAAAGGAATCTGGTCTGACGGAACAACAATGTGGGTGCTCTCCGGCAGTCGATATTCTGATATAAACATTCATGCCTACAATATGAAGACAAAGGCCCGTGAAGAAGAAAAGGATTTTAACAATTTCTTAATGAATCTTGTTAAGAATGTGTGGCCTTATGGAATCTGGTCTGACGGAGAGACAATGTGGGTGTCCGATTTCTTTGCGGAAAAAATATTTTCCTACACAATGAAAACAAACAATACGGTAACAAATGATATTGCTCTCAAAGATTTTGATACCTTACTATTTGCTGGAAATGATTCTCCGCGTGGAATCTGGTCTGACGGAGAGACAATGTGGGTAGCAGATGTGCAAGATAAGAAAATATATGCCTACAATATGGAAACGAAAGAGGTTTATCAATGATCTGGATCACGTTGTCAGACAGCGAAGAAATGATCAATTTGCTTAAAGCGCATACGGAGCAAAGCTCGGAGAGGGGCTGACTCCGCCTGCATCGCAGACCACATCAGCTTTTGAGCTTCAGCTCTTTGGCAGCGGGCACGGTCGCAGAGTTAATTATTTGTTAACCCGCTCAACATATTCGCCAGTTTCCGTATTTACCAGTATTCGTTCATCCTGTTTGATAAAAATGGGAACCTTGACATTCAGACCTGTTTCACAGCGGACCATTTTGGTCGCCCCTCCGACAGTGTCTCCCTTCAGGGCTTCAGGGGCTTCAACCACGGTAAAGGCCATTTTGGGAGGGAGCTGAATGTCTATAACCTTCTCAGAGAAAAATACAACACGGTATGTATCGCCTTCCTTAAGGTAGTGTTCCTTATCTTCCATGCCCCTTCTTTCAATGGGGTACTGTTCATAGGTTTCCATATCCATGAAATGATATCCGTCATTATCGGCATACAGAAATTGGGCGCTCTTATCGAAGACATCGGCTTCTTCTACATTGTCATTGGATTTGATAGTTTCGCGCAGAGATGAACCATTTATAAGATTTTTTAGTTTCACCCGCACAAAGGCGCTTCCCTTTCCCGGATTTATGAATTCACGTTCAACAACCGTATGAGGCGCATTTTTGATTATCAGGCACATTCCTTTGGAGATCTGACCGGCTTTTATCATAATCAGCGATCCGCCAACGGCACTACCTGCCGGGGTTCAGGGCCGATATAAATGGCTGTTGGCCGGTAGATACGGTTATCTTCATACTGTTCAATAATATGCGCAATCCAACCCGAAACTCTGGAAGCCGCAAAAATGGGGGTAAACAATTGCGGCGGAATGCCCAGAAGATCGTACACGGAGCCGGAGAAAAAATCGACATTTGGATAAATGTCCTTATCATTTTTTTTCATATACTCGCCGGTTGTCCGTTCAATAGTTTTGAGAATGTGGTAGGAAGTATCATTCTTATTCTTTTCAGAAAGATTGATAAGGAATTCTTCCATGATGGTCGCCCGAGGATCTTTCACCTTGTATACACGGTGTCCCATGCCCATAATTTTTTCTCTGGCGGCAAGTTTTGCATGTACCCATGTTTCAGCATTATCACGTGTTCCAATTTCAAGAACCATATTCATGACCCGTTCATTGGCGCCTCCGTGAAGACTCCCATACAGCGCGCCGATCGCAGCAGACACCGCGCTGCGGCAGGGAGCATTCGTTGATGCAACAACTCGGGCAGTAAATGTTGAAGCATTAAAATGATGCTCGGCATGCAGGGTAAAACAGGCATCCATAATAGTACCATCGAGCGCGTCAGGCTCTTCGCCATGCAGCATATACAGAAAGTTTGCTCCAAAGCTGAGGTCTGATCGCGGGGGCACACATTCCTCGCCCTGAGAAATACGGAACCAGGCTGCAATTACCGTTGCAAGCTGAACAATCAGATTGATATGCGCCGAAGTCTCCGTACCGGAACTGTTCGTGCTGTTTTTGTAGGCATCGAGATAGACAATACAGGCCTGAAGAAGTTCCATGGGATGCCTGTCGCGCGGGAATGTTCGGATAATATCCAGAACCTCGGGCTGTATATCCCGATGAGCCCGTATTTCAGGAAGAAAACGGTCGTATTCCTTCTGCGTCGGAAGGTCTCCGTTCAGAAGCAGGTAAATTACTTCTTCAAAACATGTCTTGTGCGCCAGCTCGGAAATTGGATATCCCCGATAGTATAGTTCACCGTTCTGACCATCAATTTTACAGATACGACTCTCAGCAACAACGACACCGGCCAGCCCTTTTGAATATTCAATGTTCATGGTCTATATTCCTCCATTTTTATTGTTTTTTATCTTTTGAGGCTGTGAAGGCTTCTGCCATGAACAGCAAGTGCTGCTTCCTTCACCGCCTCTGAAAGGGTTGGATGCGCGTGGACAATACGCGCGATATCTTCACTGGAGCCCTTCATCTCCATTACAGTAACAATTTCAGAAATCAGATCGCCTGCATCAGGGCCGACAATGTGCGCCCCGAGAATTTTGTCTGTTTTCGGATCAGTCAGAATTTTTACAAAGCCGGACTGAACACCCATGGTAAGCGCCCTTCCATTACCCGCGATGTTGAAAACACCCTTTTTATATTCCCGCTTGCTGCTTTTCAGCTGATCTTCCGAATATCCAACAGATGCTGCTTCGGGAACGGTATAAACAATTGACGGAATTGCCTCATAATTCAGATGCGCAGGAATACCGTTCATGCGTTCTACCGCAACAAGTGCTTCATCTTCGGCCTTATGCGCGAGCTTCAAACCGGGAACAATGTCGCCAATGGCATATACGCCGCTCACATTGGTCTGATAATCGGCATCAACTGCAATGCTTGTATTATCGTCAGTCAATTTTATTCCCGCTTCCTGAATACCGGCAGACTGTATATCTGCTCGGCGGCCTGCCGCCGCAAGAAGTTTTTCTGCCCGCAATTCACCGCTTTCAAGGTTCAGGGTAATACCTGTTTTCAACGATTTGAAACCGGTAATGCAGGTGTTAAATATATACTCAATTCCTAATTGTTTCAATTCCCTCTGTAATACTCGGGAAATTTGACTGTCCCAGCCCGGCAGAATCTGTTTCATCATTTCAATAATGGTTACTTTGGTACCCAACGATGCCCATATAAAGGCCATTTCAACGCCAATAGCTCCGGCGCCGACAATAATGAGGCTTTTCGGGATCGTATTGAAGGAAAGAGCGCCTGCCGAACTCACAATGTTTTTGCCATCGAAGGGGAGTTCAGAAAGTTCGACCGGAAGACTGCCTGTTGCCAGAAGAACACGCTTCGCGGTAATACTCTCACGTCCCTTTCCGGCAGGAGCAGAATTCGGCTGGTCGGGAGGGGCTGCGGAAGCAGACGGCGGGGCGGGGGCGGACGGAGGGGCGTCGGCAGTGGATGATGCAGAAGCTGATGGGCGATAATTCGGAGCGCCGAGAGAGGCAGCCCATGAGGAATGAGGATTTTCATAGATATCGACCCGATGCTCCTTCCCCGGACGAAGAACAGCCGTACCGTTAAAGCGCTGAATTTTATTTCCCTTTATGAGTCCGGCAACACCGGAAGTAAGTTTTTTTACAATGTCTTCTTTCCGGGACATGAGCTTCTTCAGGTTAAGAATAGGATTTTCAACCTCAATGCCGTGTTCGGGAAACTCTTTGAGCAGGCGCTGATATGCGCTGCCTGAATAGATAAGTGCCTTCGATGGAATGCAGCCGATGTTCAGGCAGGTGCCTCCGAGGCTCTCCATTTTTTCTACGAGGGCGGTCTTCATTCCGAGCTGCGCCGCACGGATAGCAGCAACATAGCCTCCCGGACCGCCCCCAATTATAATTAAATCAAAATCTGCCATATTCTTTCCTCATGCGGTCTCACGCTACAGTTCCAGAAGTAATCGGGCGGGGTCTTCAACCCCATCCTTGATCATACGGAGAAAGCCAATGGCTTCCCGTCCATCCAGAATACGATGATCATATGTCAGCGCAAGGTACATCATTGGGCGGATAACAATTTCACCGTCCCGAACAACCGGCCGCTCCTGAATGCTGTGCATACCGAGAATGGCTGTCTGGGGCGGGTTCGGAATGGGCGTTGAAAGCATGGAACCGAAAACGCCTCCGTTTGAAATGGTAAAGGTGCCCCCCATGAGTTCATTCGGCATAATTTTCTTTGCCTGCGCCCGTTTGGCAAAATCGACAATAGCGGTTTCTATGTCTGCAAAGTTTTTCCGGTCGATATCGCGCAGCACCGGGGTTATAAGCCCCCGTTCGGTAGAAATTGCTACAGAAATATCATAAAAATTGTTATACACAATGTTTTCGCCATCGACAAAGGCATTCACCGCAGGAAAATGCTGAAGGGCATTCACCGAAGCCTTAAGAAACAGGCTCATATAACCCAGCCGAACTCCGTGAGCCTTCTCAAATTGTTCTTTGTATTCCCTCCGCATGGTAACGGCAGCCTGCATATCAACTTCATTGAATGTGGTAAGGTGCGCCGCCGCATGCTTGCCCTCAACAAGCCGCTCCGCAATGCGCTTTCGAAGCGTAGTCATGGGAACCCGCTTTTGGCGTTCGGCCTGCCCTTCAAGTTCCTTGGGCGATGGGGAGGCTGCGGGGGAGGAACCGGGCGCAGTGGAGGGGGCGGGCGCCGTGGGAGCAGGGGTGCTTGATGGGGCGGATGTCTGGGGAGATTTCACAAAATTTTGTATGTCTTCCTTTGTGAGCCGCCCTGAAGGATCGGAGGCGCTAATGTCGGCGAGGTTCAGGTCCAGTTCTTCAACGAGGCGACGCACAGCCGGGCTGAGATCATTCAGGGTTCTCTGGGGGGCGGGTGGAGCTGGGGGATCGGGAGAGACAGGCGGGGGAGGAGAAGCTGCCGGGGGTGCTTTTGTTTCGCTGCTTTCATTAATGGTGCCGACTACTGCTCCTATTTCTACCTCGGTACCCTCAGCCGCTACAATGTGAAGTGTTCCGGTTGCTGGAGCCGGTATTTCCATGGTGGCCTTATCTGTTTCCAGTTCAAACAGATTATCACCTTCATGGACCAGCTCACCTTCTTTTTTTAACCATGTGGTAACAATACCGGAGCTTATTGATTCACCTACATTGGGCACGGCAACATGTGTCATCATTTTTCCTCTTCTTTATATATACCAGAAATTTTTGCTTTATGCAAAAGCTCAGGAGCAACAATTTTGTGCGCCTTCTTCCGATCCCGCACCTTCTCAACTGCGCTCTTTGCCATATCTACCTCCTCAGCCTTCCCTCGCTCAACGAAAGTATATCATATTTCAGGATACGTTTCTATACAATTTCGACCTGCTGCGGCTGTTCTGTGAGGATACAACGCTTGCCAAGCTGGACATGGAAAAAATCCGCATTGAAACCCCCAGCTACATTTCAGGAAAAAAGAACCTTCTCTGCGCTCTCGTTGTCAGCGCCCCTTCCTGTCAGACCCCGACAGGAAGGCTCTTTTTATTACTGAAAATTTTGCTCTGCAAAATTTTCCGATGAGGATTCTCTCATCACAGAAAATTGTGCAGAGCACAATTTTCAGTAGCAAAACTTTATATGTGTTCTCAGAAAAAAAGTGTTGCCCGAACCTTTATTCAAAGGCTCGGGCAGATGCTGAAAACAACCAATTTAACCGACCCTCGGAAACGACCGGTTGTTCATCTATCACAAATAATGGCTCTCATCATATCGATGATGGTGGGAACCAGTATGAAAGTGATGTTGAGCTAAGTGTGGTCTATGCGCCCGGTATTCCCGCCACATACTCCCTGCTCAAGGGCAAAATCTCCCTCCATTATTCTGTCAAAACCCCGTCAAAAAATTTGTTGGGGAAGTTCTGGGCGCTCGCTCATTCCTTTCTTGCCAACGATATCGGGGTTTTTCTTGCGATAGGCTCTCCGGTCGCAGCGTCTCTTCCGTTTCTTTCTCCGGGTCGGCAGCAGAACGCACCACTGACGATCGCTCCCGCGCCTTCCGCTGAGCCTGAATCGCCACATACCGCCCATGATCATTCCGGTTCAATTCGCGGTAAATGGTCGTATGGCAACACCCAATGACCCGGGCTATCTCCCTGACGGGATATCCTTTTCGTCGATAATAGGCAATATCCTCATCAATTATCCATATCCAACTGATTATACTGTCTGTGCACCTTTTTGTCCTCCTCGTAGTGGTTTTTTCTTATACTCACTATATCTCAGAGGGCGGGGAGGTGGTGCACTTATGGTTGAATTCGCCTAGTTGTCCACAAGTTCATTGACAAAAACTCTCCGGCAATGTAGCCTTTATTCAGGCTTTTCTTAAGCCCAGGTGGCGGAACTGGTAGACGCGCTAGATTCAGGTTCTAGTGGGGGCAACCCCGTGGAGGTTCAAGTCCTCTTCTGGGCAATAAAAATCTTAAGCTGAAAGAAGGTGCATCTGCCTTTAGGGTTTTTGTGTGTGAAAATATAGAGGACTTGAAACGGAGGCTTCGACCCGACCGAATAGGGAGGGAAAAAAGCCATGGAAGGCTTTTTAGGAGCCGGAGACGCCCTGTAATTGAGCGACATGGAGGGAGCGAAATGGAAGGGCAAGTCCTCTTCTGGGCAATAAAAATCTTAAGCTGAAAGAAAGTGCATCTGCCTTTAGGGTTTTTGTGTGGAAACATATCCTATCTTTCTGTTGAATGTACCGAATTTCCAGCTGATCAGACATATTTTTCCCCTTAATGTTACAACTCGTATAGCAATAGAGTTAGAGCATTCGGAGGCAATCAGATAGAACGATAATTCTGAGATGAGAGAATCCTCACTGGACAATTTTGCAGAGCAAAAATTTATCTAGGCTATTGCTGAAGGATTGCAGAGGTTTTTTTTATCTGCTGCTGATCGCGCGCAGTTGAGACAGACAAAATCCGGTTTTTTTACAATTATGAAAAGCTGATCCATATTGTTCTGGATATCTTCCGGTTTTAATTCACACAATGTCATTGCACTCAGGTCCATACGTCCTCCTTGTGAGTATTTTTCATAACACTAATTATAGCATGCAAGTGTTTCAGAAGCAAGTAAAAGTATCGGATCACTTGGGATATTGGCGCGCTGCGCTTCGTGTATGCCAGCATATTGAGCGCCCAATCATCCTCCGGCAAGTCTGGTAAAAATTATGAGATAACTTTTGCATTTTGCAAAACTTTGTGTTAGTATGGTGAAAAATTTTGAGGAGCCACTATGTCTTTCAAAACACCAGATTTACCCTATGCCTACAATGCCCTTGAGCCTCACATTGATGAGCGCACCATGCAGGTACACCACGACAAGCATCATGTCGGTTATACGACCAAGCTGAACAAGGCGCTTGAAGGAAGCAGGCTTGAAAATACAGGCCTAGAAACCCTTCTCTGCGATCTTTCTTCCGTTCCGGCAGACATTCGCGGAGCTGTGCGGAATAACGGCGGCGGGCATTATAATCACTGTCTTTTCTGGGAAATTATGTCCCCGAACGGAGGAGGAGAACCCTCAGGGGAGCTCGCAACTGCCATAACAAAGGCCTTTGGCAGCTTTTCCAAATTCAAAGCTGAGTTCAGCAATGCTGCGGCAACACGCTTCGGAAGCGGCTGGGCATGGCTTGCCGTGGATAAGGCCGGCACACTCTCAGTCTGCAGTACCCCAAATCAGGATAATCCTCTCGCTGACGGATTAACCCCAATTCTCGGGCTGGATGTGTGGGAACACGCATACTACCTCAAGTATCAAAACCGCCGCCCCGAATATGTCGATTGTTTTTTCAATGTTATCAACTGGGAAAAGGTAGCTGAAAAATACTCAACACTAATCTGACTCTGAAACCGCCATGGTTTCCCGGAATACAGAAGGACTTCCCCATGCTCTCATCCCGTATGAGGGGGAAGCCCCTTGTGTATCTGGACAATGCTGCCACATCTCTTACCCCGGAACCGGTCATTGAGAGGATGAACCGCTACTACCGTGAATATGGAGTAAACATTCACCGGGGCATATACGAATTTAGTGAGCGGGCAACACGTGAGTATGAGCAGGTGCGGGTCGATATTGCCCGTTTTCTGAATAGTCCCGAAGACGCCCACATCATTTTCACCCACGGCGCCACCGAAAGCGCCAACCTCATTGCATACGGCTGGGGGCGGAAATTTCTGCGCCCCGGCGACATTGTTCTCAGCACCGAATATGAGCACCATTCTACCCTCGTCCCTTGGCATGCGGTCTGTGAAGCGCAGGGGGCAAAAATGGCATTCATTCCCATTATCAGGGAAAATCTCACCTTTGATCTGGATGCATACTACAATCTTCTGAATGAGCGGGTAAAAATCCTTGTTCTCAGCGCCATGTCCAATGTAACCGGATACATGCCGCCTCTCAGGGAAATAATTGCAGCAGCCCATGCCAACAATACCCTCGTTCTCCTCGATGGAGCGCAGCTTGTGAGCCATCATCCTGTTGACATTCAGGAACTCAATCCCGATTTTCTCTTTTTCTCTGCCCATAAAATGCTCGGCCCCACCGGTGTCGGCATTCTTTGGAGCCGAACCTCCCTCATGGATTCCATGGATCCCTTTATGTATGGAGGAAATATGATCCTCAGGGTACATAAGGATCATTCTACCTATCATCCCCTCCCCCAGAAGTTTGAGGCAGGGACGCCCAACATCGCAGGGGTTCTTGGTGCAGGAGCAGCAATCGAATACCTCGAAAGAGTTGGGATGAAGAATATTGAAACATATGAACATCATTTAATTGATAATATCCGCAGACGGATCGCTGATATGGACAGCTCTTTCATTTCCTACCTTCCCCGAACCGGCACAGCGCAGAATAACGGAGAGCCGGAAGATATGCGGCAGGGCGGCATTTTCAGCTTTAACATCGCGGGCCTTCACAGCCACGATATCGGAGCCCTGCTCGATGCCCAAGGCATAGCAGTACGCAGCGGTTTTCACTGCGCCATGCCCCTCATGGACCTACTGGGAGTTCCCGGAACCGTCCGCGCAAGTTTTTATTTCTATAATACCGAAGCCGACATCGATGCTCTCTTCAGCGGCCTACAGGCAGCCAGAGACATTCTGACCGGATAAGCCAGTCCCCCCGTCCCCAAAGCCCTGCCCGACAGCCTGCCCGACAACAAATGCACGCGGGGCAACGCGGACGCGCGGGGCAACGCAATGGCGAGCAGGGCAACGCGGCTGCGCGAAGCAACGCAATGGCGAGCAGGGCAACGCGGCTGCGCGAAGCAGCCTGAGGATAACGGAGGTTTTCATGGATGATGCAAGCAGGATAATTCTTGATCATTACCGGGAACGAAAGTTTCTTACCGAAATGCCTGAACCCCGACTACAGGGCACAAACATAAACCGTGCCTGCGGCGATGAACTAACACTCTATATTCGCCCCGCCCCCGGCCCAAACAAAACAGCCGACAACGCAAACGCGATTATTGAAGATATTTCATACACCGGACAGGGCTGCTCCATCTGCATCGCCTCAGCCGATATCCTCTGCCAAGAACTGAAAAACATGAAAATTGAAACCGCCCGCGCCATCGCTGAGCAATTTCTCCGCGCCATTCACAACAGCGCAGCAACAGCCGAACAGCCCCCGAACACCCCCAGCGCAGCAACAGCCGAACAGCCCCCGAACACCCCCACGGACAGGTTCCCGGGAGACATTCCTGCCCTCCTGAGCCTGCGCGACTACCCCATACGCCGGAAATGCGCCGTCATGGCCTGGCTCATTTTTTGCGAGTTGATTAATACATATTCCTCTAATTTCTGATATCATACGTGAAGGTTTCGGGTACGCTGATACCCATGATCATTTTATGCGCATAACAAATCCTATACAACATAAGAATAATGCACTATAATAATATGTACGACTTTCGGAGGAAAATCATATCAAGGCTTTAATTGTTGATGATGACCTGAATTTTATTGAAGGCGTAAACTGCCTTATTCCTTGGGAATCTCTCGGTTTCGATCATATTACATCCGTTCAGAATGGATACCAAGCATTACAGTCAATTAAGAAAGATGCTCCGGATCTCCTCCTGACGGATATTAAAATGCCTATCATGAACGGATTAGAATTACTGAAGCAGATAAGTGATCAGTATGTGGATATTGAGTTTATACTAATTAGCGCCTACGAAGAATTTGAATATGCCCGGGAAGCTTTAAATTTTGGAGCGAGACGATACATTCTCAAACCAATAAATCAGGAAAAAATTAATAAACTTATCAATGATATTCGCTCTGCGGGAAGAGAAATTCAAAAACAACTTCATCAATACAGAAACAATATCCTTGAAAATACCAGTGCTGAAATTTTGCGACATGCCCTGAATACTATGGATATGAAATGCATCCGATCCTGTCTGAAGGAATCTATTGACAAATTAGAATCGGGACAGGATATCAAACAATATTGTTTTTCAGCTATTTCCTTTTTATTCTCCTATTACCAATCTCAGGGACTGTGGCCGGACAAAATTTATCCGGAAGGTAAGCATATATTTTCCAAGTTGTTGCCATGCAAGAATAAAAAAGATATCATACATCTTACTCTGATGAGTGTCGAAAAATTTTTCATGGCAATGAATAAAAAAAGCAAGGAGCATATCCCCCAATTAATCAATATCATCAAAAATTTTCTCATGGATCACTACTCCGATCCCGAACTATCGTTACGGGTAATTGCAGGTAAATTCGGGATATCAGCAACATATCTAAGTACACTCTTTAAAAATGTAACCGGCAGAAACCTGAGTGCATTTCTCATGGATTTGAGAATGAAAAGGGCGTGTGATTTACTGGGTGAGACCAATCTCAAATTATTGGATATTTGCCTCCACATTGGTTATCGGAATCCGCATTATTTCGGAAAGGTTTTTAAACGCACTATGCATATGTCTCCAGCAGAATACAGAACTCTGAGAATGATCGGGCATCAGAAATGATCTTCTCACATCATTTTCAAACACTCCGAAATCAGATATTTTTTGTTTTTCTCCTCGCATTTGTTATTCCGTTTATTATTTCTGAATTGTTGTTTTATAAAATTTCCCAGGATATTCTTCTGAATCAAATAAAAGACAATCTGAAAACGCATGTATATCAAAACACGGCAAGTCTGGAAACATTGATAACACAAATAAACCAGTCTACTGTCTATTTATTCACCGATAAGGCAATAGTAGACATTCTTTTATCAGACCCCGATGATCTTCTTGATGTTATAAATACTCGGCTAACTCTCAACAATTTATTTTCTCATACCCTGACTCTTCCCTCGTATTACACATACTCTTCTGCGCAGTTATTCATTAATACGGACCTGCCGTTTTCCAGAAATTTGAGGATATATGACAGCGCTACTCAACCAACATCACGGACAGGCATATATCAATCGACGAAGATGACGGATATGGCATGGTTTAAAAAGACCGTACAGGAGAATGGCCGCCTGTATTCTTTCATTGATATTGGGAATGTGGATCGCTTGTGTATAGCCCGATCCATAAAAAATATGTACATTGCAAATACACAAGGCAATGCTCACCTCGGGGTAGTTCGCGTTTGTATTGAACATTCTGAATTTGACAACTATATTACCTTTGCTGACATAGCTCAGGACACACGGGCAGTTGTGCTTTCAGCGGAAGGAACAGTACTCTACGATAATAGACCGGATACCGGTAAAAGTACAGACTTTACCACGGTAATTGATACAGGGAACAGCCGCAAAAATAGTTTTTTCGATTATCATGATTCTTCAGGATCGTGGTTAACGAGAATAGATACATTGGACTGGGGCTGGAAACTTGTTTCATTCATTCCCTATGCAAGTATCAATAAGACACTGGCGCCGATCCAGGCTCTCATAGTTGTAACAACGCTTTTCGAATGTTTACTTTCATTTATCATAGCCATTTTACTATCTAAAGCAATCTCCAATCCCATAACCTCCCTTGCTGAAACCATGCGCAGAGTAAAACCACAGGAACGAAGTAATATTCAATTTCATCCTCCATATTGTGATGAAGTCAACGAATTATACAATGCCTTTAATCATCTCCTTGAAAGAACCGATCAATTACTTTCTGAGGTTGCGACAAGAAAAGAGATGCAGAAGGTTGCCGAATTAAAAGCCTTGCAGGCTCAGATAAATCCTCATTACATCTACAATACCCTCGATTCTGTCGGATGGGTGGCGCTGAAGAGAAAGCAGAGCGATATTGCAGACATTGTATCGCTTCTTGCGGACATTATCCGATACAGTATTAAAAATTATGGGCAGATGGTTCTGCTGAGCGATGAAATCACGCATATTGAAAATTATATGTCCATACAATCTTTCCGTTTCAGTACAAAAACCACGCTGACATTCGACATACCAAAAAAATATTATCGCATTAAAATTCCCAAACTTATTATACAGCAATTAATTGAAAATTCTTTACTGCATGGTTTTACAGGATATGAGGGAAGTTCCGGGAGAATACACATTTCTCATGAAATACAGGAAACCTTCTTTATTCTGAGAGTGGATGATAATGGAATGGGATGTAATCCCGAAGTTCTGAATGCCTATCTCAGGGAAGAAAACGCTGTTCTTATGAATTCTGACGGTATGGGCATAAAAAATGTGCATGAACGACTTCGTTTACGCTTTGGTCCATCATCAGGATTGATATATGAGCATCGTACTAACGGAGGCACATCGGCAAAGCTCATGATACCACTGGAAAAAATTTTCATTGCTCCTCACAATTCTCACAGAGGATAGGTATAAACATGTTTGATACACAGGCAGAGAATCTGAAAAACTTTATCAATGCCCGATTTGGTATGTTTGTTCATTACGGATTGTACAGTCTGAAGGGACAGGATCCATGGTATCTGAATAAGGAAAAAATTCCATTATGCGAGTATAAAAAGCTGGCAGAACAATTCACTGCGCGGGAATATAATGCGGATAAACTCTGTGCCGCGGCGCAAAGGGCGGGTATGAAATACATCTGCCTTACAACTATGCATCATGACGGATTCATGCTCTATGACAGCGCGCTCAGTGAATTTAATTCTGTACGATATGGCGGCCGTGATCTTGTTCAGGAAACCATAGAGGCAGCAAGGAAGTATGCGCTGCGCATTCATTTATATCATAGCCTGAATCATTGGACAGCGACTCCCGACGGAGCAGATGCTCTGGAAAGCGCGGAACACTATGAAACATTCATTACTTTTACTTTCCAGCGGATCAGGGAGTTGCTCACAAAATATAATCCGATAGATGTCCTCTGGTATGACGGGTGGTGGCCCTTTAATGCGAAGGGTTGGCAGGCTGAAAAAATGAATGAGATGGTACGGGAAATTCAGCCATGGATTCTCGTAAATGGGCGCAATGGTCTGGATGGAGACTTTACTACCCCCGAACAGCAGATGAAAGCGCCAAACCCATGGAAGCCATGGGAAGCGTGCATTACTCTCAATGATAACTGGGCCTATGTCAGAGATGATCTTCAATGGAAATCGCCGTATGCGCTCAGTGCGCTCCTTGTGACGGCCGCCAAAGGTAATGGGAATCTCCTATTGGGAATTGGACCTGAACCCGATGGCGGTATACCGGAAGAAGCGGAACGCATATTGGAGAGAATTGGGAAATGGTTACACACAAACAGAGAAGCTTTCTCCAATAATATTGTGTTTGATCTTGGTCTGGAAGAACGGAAAAACAATCTGTCAGATTGGTCTCCGGTGTGTGATTTTACCGCATCGGGAAACACTCTCTATATTATTGTTACATACTGGCAAAGCAAACGACTTATCATTACCGGACTACAAACTCCCCCGGAAACTATTACCCTCCTTGAAAACGAGCAGGAATACCCTTTTGAATATGAAAGTGAAACCGGCAAACTCATTATTAAAAACCTGCCGGAAAACTCCCCGGGATTCCGGCCGATATTCAGGGTAACCTGCCGTAGTCAACCGGAAATATATGGATGCGGAGGAATGCGGATGCCCACTGTTCCGCACCCCCCCTATGATCCCTGCACATCTGATCTGAATTGGTAATACAAAAGTTTCTAATAGAAATAATTACCCATAATTGAAAGAAATTACCAATAAAAATTGTTATAACTTCTTTATACTATGTGAAAGTTTTCCAAAACAAAAAATTTTCACAGTATATGGAGATAGGTAATGAAAATCGCCGGGAATAAAAATAGAGACCTGCTTTTAATGGCCCTTCCGGGTATTTTCTTATTTATCATTTTCAAATATCTGCCAATGTTTGGAGTCGTTTTAGCGTTCAAACAGTTCAATGTAAGTAAGGGAATTTTCGGGAGCCCTTGGCATGGTCTGGAAAATTTCAAATTTCTCTTCAGATCAACTGATGCGTGGCTAATAACGAGAAATACTATTGGCTACAATATTATCTTTATTATTCTTGGAATAATTATTCCCGTTTTTATAGCCATAGTGCTTTCAGAAATTCGCGGTCGGCGAGTTGCAAAGCTTTACCAAACAATTTTTATTATGCCGCATTTCCTGTCATGGGTTGTTGTCAGCTTTATCGCATTCGCATTTCTTAATGCCGATAAAGGCTTCATTAACAATCTCCTCGGGAACTTTGGTATAGATCCTGTTTCATGGTATACAGAAGCCAAACCTTGGCCGGGAATACTCGTTTTTATACAGGCATGGAAAACCTCCGGGTATACGAGCATTATTTATCTTGCCGCCATTGCCGGAATTGACAGTGAATATTATGAAGCGGCAATGATTGATGGCGCCGGCAAACTGGCTCAGGCCTTCAGAATAACCATTCCCTTTCTCATACCCATGATAAGCATACTGACCATTCTGGCTATTGGAAGAATTTTTTATGCCGATTTTGGCCTGTTCTTTCAGGTTCCCCGGAACTCAGGTCCCCTCTATCCTGTCACACAAGTTATTGATACCTATGTCTACATCGGTCTTCGTAATTGGGGAAACATTGGAATGGCAGCGGCAACCAATCTGTATCAATCGTTCGTTGGTTTTATTCTTGTTCTCTCATCAAACCTCATTATACGAAAGTTCAGTAGTGAAAATGCATTGTTTTGAAAGGAGATAAACGGTGAGAATACACAGTACCTATATGCCAAACCAAATCCCCAAAACATGGAGATTAGTATTTCATTCCATTCTGTTAATATTATTTTTGTTATGTATTCTGCCGGTAGTTCTGGTATACATCATCTCCATTACCAGTGAAACTTCCCTGAAAGCACATGGATACAGTTTTTTCCCTTCTGAGCTTAATCTGCAAGCCTATCAATATTTACTGAGAGATAGTTCTCAAATTCTCAGAAGTTTTGCCGTATCTGTTTCAATTACTCTATTGGGTTCAGTTGGTGGTGTGTTGGTAATGTCAATGTATGCCTATACCATTTCCCGCCAATATTTCAAATACAGAATGTTTCTGTCATATTTTGCAGTCTTCACGATGTTATTCAACGGAGGTATAGTTCCCTCGTATATTATTAATACATCACTGCTCCATCTCAATGATACTCTTTTTATTCTCTTTCTCCCTCTCATGATAAATGCCTTCTACATCATCGTCATGCGGACATTTTTTAGACGATCTATTCCCGATGCCGTTATTGAATCTGCCAAACTGGATGGAGCAAATGAATTTACTATTTTATTTCGCATCGTAATACCCATGGCAAAACCCGCTCTTGCGACAATTGGATTGTTCCTCGTAGTTGAACTCTGGAACGATTGGTTTCATGGACTCCTCTACATAACAAAACCGGAACTTACTTCTCTTCAATACCTGCTAATGAAAATTCAGAATACACTTGAATTTCTGAGAAGTAGTACAACAATTTCCGGATCTGCGCGTGTATTGGAATTATTACAAAACATTCCGACTGAAAGCGGGCGGATGGCGCTGACAGTTTTTGTTATGACGCCAACACTGTTCGCATATCCGTTTTTTCAGCGATATTTTGTACGGGGACTGACGGTTGGAGCTGTGAAAGGATAATTGGAATAAAAATTACACGGCATATGAAAAATCTGCCGGAAAGTAATTCAAAGGAGGACAATATGTCTGAACTACGTAACGTTATCGTGCGTAATTGTTTCAGGATTATAGCAATCCTGATAATGTTGTTAGTGCCATCTGCATTTATATTTGCAGGTGGTCAGGATGAAGGCGGCAATGAGCCTGTTGAATTGGTCTGGTACCAGTTCGTTGGGAACACTATGCCGGATGAAGATGTGGTATTCGAGGAGCTGAATAAGTACCTTGCCGAGAAAATCGGGGTTGTTGTAAAACCCTATTTCTTTACTTATGACGATTTCAATTCGAAAATGCCTGTTATTATTTCTTCCGGTCAGCCATTCGATATTACCTTCACTTCGGGCTGGACAAATCACTATCTTCCGAATGTTTCTAAGGGAGCATTCCTGCCGCTTAATGATCTGCTAAATACATATGCGGCTGAAACAGAGGAGTATATTCCAGATGCGCTCTGGGACGCGGTGAAAGTACAGGGTGATATCTATGGAGTGCCAATTTATAAAGAGGTCGGGCATCAATATGGATTTTACATTAACAAAGAATTGGCTGAAAAATACAACATGGATGTGGATCGCATTGAGACCTTCTGGGATATAATTCCATTCCTTGAAACGATCAAAGCCAATGAACCTGGGGTAATTCCATGGTTTGGTACCGGGGCCTATGAGTCTGCCCTGCCCATGGAACATCTCGCTGGCAGCTGGACGCTACCAGGAGCAGCAAATGTTCCGGGACTTGAAGCCTTTGCAAATCAGGGAAAGGTTTTTAACCAGTACGCAACTCCTGAATATCGGGACTTTGTGAAGAGAGTCCGTGAAATGCATGAGGCAGGGTTGAACCCTTCAAACGTTATTGAAATAGTTACCGATGGCAGCTTACGACAGAATACATGGGCAGCCAATGAGCTATTCTCAATGATGCTCTGGTATGCGCCGCTTGCCGAACTGAACTTTTCACAATCTACCGGGGTTGAGGCTCTCTGGATTCCTGCCATGCCTCCGGTGTTTGAATCTACCGATGCATTTGGAGGCTTACATGCCATATCTGCGAATACCCAATATCCTGAAAAGGCAGTAGAGTTTCTGAACCTTCTCACTACCGATCAAACAGTAGCAACAATGCTTCGTTACGGAGTTGAGGGTGTTCATTATGAATTGGTTAATGGTCAGGTTGATTCAACTGCAACCGGTTATACATATGATAACCATCCCTATTATCAAGGCTTTGGGTGGTTTCTCGGTTCTCCGCTTAATCAGATATGGGATGTTACGCATCCTGCCAATGCAACTGAAGTCTTTCTGGATTATAACACAACAACAATTCCTACAACGAATCTGGGATTCGTCTTTGATCCTGAATCTGTACAAAACGAGGTTGCAGCTTTGGAAAATGTACTTGCGGAGTATTTAACTGCATTGAATACCGGTAGTGTTGATCCCGATGTCTACTTACCGAGGTTTCTTGATGCGCTGGAAGCCAATGGAGCAGATACTCTTATTGCCGAAGTTCAGCGTCAGCTTGATGCTTATCATTCCAAATAAAAATCAAAATATACAAAAGAGAGGGCAGAATACTTTGCCCTCTCTTTTTTTTACATACAAAAATATCTTTCAAAAATATCTTTCATGTGTTTCTGAGGAGGAAATGTGGAACACACATTAAAAGAGAAGTGGAAAAAATACCCCTCAGTTACCGAGGCTGCCCCTGTACATAATGATTGGCTGGTAAGTGATACTTCGCGCAAAGCCGATGTATTTTCCGGTGAAGTACCTGGGGACTTAGTAATGCAAAATGGTCTGGTATCGCGTACCTTCTCTTTAGCAATGGATGGTATTACAATTGCTTATGACAACATGATGACAAACGAAGCTTTACTTCGCAGCATACGGCCCGCTGCGTCAGTAGTTCTTAATGGAACGGAATACATAATCGGCCGTGAAATCTACCTGACAGAACAAGCCTACATGCTTCACGACTCAATTACCGATGATGCCGAAACAGAAAACGCTTTTCAATTAATCGACTTTGAGGTTGCTGATATTTCCCCCCGTTTTCACTGGAAACGTATCCGCCATAATGAGGGGCGCCCATGGCCTCCGCCCGGAAAAGAATTACGGATGATATATCAGTCATCCGTATTACAGCAGGTAATTATCACCATTCATTATGAATGTTATGACGGCATACCTCTTTTTAGTAAATGGATGACAATACACAATAATTCTTCTAATGAAATACATCTTGACAGGTATGTAAATGAAATTCTTGCTTTGGTAGAATATGAAACAACAAATAAAAATGAGACAGTGGTAGCAAAGAATTATCCGCATATTCATTTTGAATATGATCTTGACTGCGGGAGTTGCGCCAATTCTGATGGCGGCACTCTGAAGATTTGTCATTGGGAAAATGATCCTCATTTCAAGACACAGGTGGATTATCACTATTTGAGTAAAAATCTGTACAAAAGTTATCTGGAGCTTGGCCCGGATATTGATGTCAGTCACAGAGAGAAAGCAGGGTCAGATACTCATGCCGATTTTACCGGATTTCGTGAATATCAACTTATTCATTCCAGCACCGACAGGCAACGGAGAGGTTTGGCCCGCTCCCAAATGTACAGAACCATTGCCCCCTGGGTTACTGAAAATCCTTTAATGTTTCATCTCATTTCCAACAAAGCACAGGATGTGGAACGGGCAGTCAGACAAATGCGGGAAGTTGGCTTTGAAATACTCAATTTTTCTTTTGGCAGTAATTTTAATAACAATGTACTTGAATATAAGATTGAACATTCATATGCCGAATTTATGGAAATGCTTAAACAATTCAGGAAACAATACGGTAATGTGCTGGACAATGAGAAAATAGAATATGGCGGATATTCTCTTCTGGCGTCAAGAAGCATAAGTGATGAACATGATGTCGTAAATCCTTTTACCGGTAAGACCAGCAGTATCAGCGCTCCGGTTCTCGAAGAGGGCATTGAAGCAATTCAGGAAGTAGACGAGACAGTACTGCATATCAAGGGTGCCCCCCGGTTTGGAAATTCTCCGTGCCTTGGATCAGAATGGGGACAGAGGTATTTTGATTCTCTTTATTCCATTTTTGAAGAATTAGATCTAAAAACATTCGTTCATGATGGTTCATATCCTGCTGATGTATGCGCCTCTACAAAACATCCTGGTCATAAGGGCATTGGCGATTCCATATGGACACAATGGCAAACGATAATTGCTTTCTACACATGGCTTCGCGCCCGCGGTGTGTATGTACGTGTTCCCGATTCATATATGCTAACCGGAGCAAATCAGACAGGTGTTGGGTACAGAGAGGTAAATTGGAGCTTGCCGCGAAACAGGCAGATAGTACTGGGGCGGCAGAATATATACGATGGAACATGGGACAGACCTCCAACAATGTTATGGACATTTTGTCCGCTTACAAAATACCATACAATATCTGAATACCCGAACGAGGCGGCAACCATAGAACCCCTCGCAGAACATCTTGATCACTACGAAGCGCATCTTGCGCAGGATCTCGGAAGCGGTGTTCTTGCCGTATTTCGCGGACTGCAGTTATACGATACCGATGAGACAAAAGCTCTGGTTAAAAAATATGTTGCCTGGTATAAAAAATACAGAGATATACTGACAAGCGATATCGTCCATATCCGCCGTCCTGATGGACGCAATATTGATGGGTTTTTACATGTTAATTACCGATTACCCATGAGAGGATTAGCGCTATTCTATAACCCATCTTCACATACATTGGAAGAACGTATAAAAATTCCTCTCTACTATACGGGACTTTCCGAAAATGTGTACGTATCCGAGAAAGAACGTACATATGAGAAATATATTCTCGACCGAAATTACTGCATTGATATACCGGTATCAATAGCAGCGCGCGGTTTTACATGGTACGTGTTTGTGGAAACTGTGTAAAACGGCAACTTACCTGAAATAATCAACATTAATCTGGATGACAGAACCGCTTCATAAATATGCGCGGCAGTTTTGTTTAATGGTTAAGAAATTACCACATTTCAGAAAAAATTACCCCACAATTCTCCAGCACATTCTGTTACACATACAGTATGTGTTTCAAAAAATCCCATATTATACCAATTATTCTTGTACTGAGCGCAATTTTTATTGCATTGCTTGCCGGATGTCCAATACTGGATATCGATTCGGCGGCGGAGCCGGTGGCGGTCTCAACCCCTCCGGGCGAAATGGCTGCTCCCAGGCTTGTCCCGGGGGATGGGGAACTCACGGTTCACTGGACGGCGCCTGCCGATGACGGAGGCAGCCCCATTACCGGATATGAACTACAGTATCGCGAAGTTGCCGGACCGGCAGGAAACTGGATTCCTGAAGCGGACGATCCCGCTCTTATTGTTGAAAGTACTGCGACAAGCCACACCATCACGGGCATGACAAACAGCACCGCGTACGAGGTGCGCGCACGCGCCGTGAACGTGATGGGGAAGGGCGACTGGTCGGAACCGAGCGAAGGAGGAGCCCCTGTTGACAATCTTCCCATGCAGCCGACCGCGCTTGTGCTCACAGCAGGAGATACGAACATTACCGCAACATGGACGGCGCCGACCGATGACGGCGGCAGCCCCATTACCGGATATGAACTACAGTATCGCGAAGTTGCCGACCCGGCGGGAAGCTGGCTGGATTCGAATACGACAACGACCATTTCCCCCATTGCCGCGACACGCCACACCATTACGGGGCTGACAAACGGTACCGCGTACGAGGTGCAGGTGTACGCTGTCAATGTCACGGGCGGTGGTACCCCGTCGGAAAGTGCCATAGCAACCCCCGCAACACCTCCTGTCGCGCCTGCTGCTCCCAGGCTTGTCCCGGGGAATGGGGAACTCACGGTTCACTGGACTTCTCCGAACAATGGCGGCAGCCCCATTACCGGGTATGAACTACAGTATCGCGAAGTTGCCAGCCCGGCGGGAAACTGGATTCCTGAAGCGGACGATCCCGCTATTATTGTTGAAAGTACTGCGACAAGCCACACCATCACGGACCTGAAAAACAGCACCGCGTACGAGGTGCGCGCACGCGCCGTGAACGTGATGGGGAAGGGCGAATGGTCGGAACCGAGCGAAGGAGCATCCCCTGTTGGCAATCTTCCCATGCGGCCGACAGCGCTTGTGCTCACAGCAGGAGATACGCAGATTATCGCAGCATGGACGGCTCCGACCGATGACGGCGGCAGCCCTATTACCTATGAACTACAGTATCGCGAAGTTACCAGCCCGGCAGGAAGCTGGCTGGATTCGAATACGACAACGACCATTTCCTCCATTGCCGCGACAAGCCACACCATTACGGGCCTAACAAACGGTACCGCGTACGAGGTGCAGGTGTACGCTGTCAATGTCACGGGCAATAGCACCCCGTCGGAAAGTGCCGCAGCAACCCCCGCAGCACCTCCTCCTGCGCCTGCTGCTCCGACAATTGAAATACGGAACACGGAACTTGTGGTTCATATATTCCAGTTGAGGATATCAAGCGATGATGGCGAGAGTGCGATCACTGCCTCTCACCTGCGTTATCGCGAGGGCAACAGCGGAGGCTGGACGGAGATTACCTCCGGCTTCACGAACATATGCAAGGATACGGTCGACGTAGTATGTAGTCATATAATTACCGGACTGACAAACGGCAACAGCTATGAAGTACAGGTGCGCTTCGTGAATGCGATGGGTGTGGGCGCGTGGGGCGCATCGGCCACAGCAACCCCCGCAGCACCTCCTTCTGCGCCTGCTCCTCCCACGCTTGTCGCGGGTGATAGGCAGATTATTGCAACATGGACGGCGCCGACCGAGGACGGCGGCGACTCCATTACCGGGTATGAATTGTTATATTATGATTCAAATAATACGTCTGATAGTAGCTTGATAGGGAGCATTGAGGGAATTACCGGCACAAGCCACACCATTACCGGATTGACAAACACCATTGCCTACGGTGTAGTAGTGCTTGCCGTAAATAAGGGGGGCAATAGTCCGTGGTCAGCACCTGCTTTTGCAACTCCAGTCGGTCCTCCTTCTGCGCCTGTTCCTATGCTTGTCGCGGGGGGTGGGAAAATTACCGTAACATGGACGGAGCCGAACAATGGCGGCCGCCGCATTAGCTCGTATCATCTACAGTATAAGCCTAACTCTACAAGCAGCTGGGGGAATACGATTGTAATTGGGAGCGCCTCCGCCACCTACGACATTACGGGACTGCGTGAGAGCACGAGGTATGATGTGCGGATGCGCGCACGGAACGGTCTGGGTCTGGGTGATTGGTCACAAACTGTTTCGGAGAGTACATTCAGTCCTCCTTCTGCGCCTGCTGCTCCCAGTCTTGTTGCGGGGAATGGGGAAATTACCGCAACATGGACGGCGCCGGCCAATGGCGGCACCCCCATTTTCTTGTATCAACTACAGTATAAGCTCTCGGAAAGTAACTGGATGAATGCTGCTCCTATTATTGAAATTCCAGCGCACAGGTTTCCCATCTACAAGATTACGGGACTGTATGAGGACACCAAGTATGATGTGCGGATTCTCGCACGGAACGCTGCGGGTCTGAGTGATTGGTCAGAAGCTGCTTCGGCAACTACACTCCTCGGCAATGGCAATCCCAAGCTGCGAATGGTCGGGTATACCCCGTATCGTGATTTTGCGTATACTGATTCTACGGATATTACGAAATTTGCACTTGAAGATAATGTATTTGATTATCTGACAGATGCCATTCTTCTTGCTCATACGTATATTGATATACTCACACCCGATTCTCAACCAGATGCGCTGGAGGAGTTTAAAGCAGCTGCCGCCGGAAAGAGAGCGCGGTTATGGTACTGCTCGGGGTCATCACCCAGCGGCGGCGGACTGGGCAATATCATAAATAATCCAACAAAGCGGGCGGAAAACATCCGGAATGTAGTAGGGTTTATTGTTAATAACGGTTTTTATGGTCTTGATATCGATTGGGAATATCCAGAAGCATATCAATGGTCTGCATATAATACCTATTTGACCGAGTTGAAAGCAGCATTGAATGCGGAGGGGAAAAAACTCTCAATTGCTACACTTTCTTGGAGTATAGGTTCTGCGCCTGCCTCAGTTGTCGATGCCGTTGATTATGTGAATATTATGGCATACGATACGAGGGGCCAGGATAGTTTTGGTGAATGGGGTCATGCTACATATGGTGATGCGGTAGATGAGATGAATGCATTCCTTAACAAAGGATTTGCGCGTGAGCAACTAAACATTGCGGTTGCCTTCTATGGACTCCATAGTAAAAAGAACGCCATAGAATTGCCCATGCCATGGTTTTATTTCTGGGATGGAGGTGGAGTAGCATATCGTGACATGCGGACACTCTATCCTGATATACCTCCTTCTCAAGATCTTGTAGACGAATTTCATTTTAACAATATTGATCTGATCAAGAGAAAAGCAAATATGGCAATTAATGAAAATCTGGGAGGACTCATGATCTGGGAAATGGGTGCTGATCTTCCACTACAAGATCCTCGGTCACTTTTCAGGGCGATGGTTGAGATTGCGGAGCCTACCCGTACATTACCTTCTGCGAGTAAGGTATCTCTCCCCGTTGGCGGCGGATTGAACAGAGATATCTGGCTTGACATTACCGGCGACACCATTGCCGATTTAACGAATAATTCAAATTATCCTCATAATCCCGATTATCACACTTTTGTGTATGATTTTGTCGCTCCAAAAAATTGGAGAGATAATTACGGCCAAAGAATATATGGGTATATTACACCACAGGTAACAGGAACCTATACGTTCTGGATTGCTGCTGATAATCAGGCTGCACTGTATTTTGGTTCTTCTCCAAATAGCACACAAAAAATTGCCTCCATTCCCGAGTCGGGAGGGACTAATGTAGAGCAATGGGATAAATATAGCTCACAGCAATCAGTGACCCAAAATTTAGTTGCCGGTACTCGGTATTACGTTGAAGTACTTCACAAGGCAGGCGGGGAAGGTGATCATGTCGCTGTTGCATGGCAAATTTCTGGTGGTGAAAGAAGGGTCATAAGACAAAAATATTTAGAATTAAGCCAAGTTATAGCAAACTAACGAAAAACAGCTGACACCCACCCATGAAGCTGCCTCATTACTGTATGAGGCAGCTTTTTTCTTGTTTCAGTTGTTAAGAAACTACTCCCGCACAATTTTCATAGAATGTGGTATAACAGAATGAGAACACATATGCTCGCCATGCGTCCGGGCAGAGTGCCAAAAAAAGTGACTGATAAACAGACCTTGAGAGGATACAAGCAATGACAAATAAAAATTTTGTTCTGAGCGATGAACTTCTGGAACAGATACTTTTCGGCATGGAAAATCAGCACGAAGAGTTTTTTCTGAATATACAGACCATGCAGATAATAGAGGCCAACGAGCTTAGCGGCGAAACCGACGAAACCGACAAAACCGACAAAACCGATGAAAATACGGATAATCTCATTATGATCCCCGAATGGCAGCCAGTCGATGGCTACAATCTTATGGAAACCTTTATTATCAACCTTCATAATCCGCCGGCAAAAAATGATCTTCACAAAAGTCTGCAGAGGGGAAGGGGAGTTTTTCGCCAATTCAAGATCATACTGAAAAAGTATCCGGAAATTGAACGGCGCTGGTTTTCTTTTCGGGAAAAACACATGAAAAAGCGTGTGCGTACATGGTTCAACGAAATTCGGGAAAGCCGGGGGCTTGCCGCGCTGAAAGAGGAGATACCCGATACCGAAGAACTTGTGCTCAGCGATTTTACGATACGGGAAGTTACTTCAGCCGAAGAACTTCAGCTCATTGCGGAGCGCGACAGGCAGTCCTTTGAGGAATGCTTTCTCCAGAAGGACGATGCCGACTATTGGTATGGGTTTCGCCGCAATCATCTGCCTGCCCCCCATGATCGGGAGCAGGGGAGCTTTACGCTTGGCGCCTACAATCCGGCAGGGAATCTCTGCGCCTTTTTGTGGGCACTGCACGATGAAATATCGCAGCAAAAGCGTATTGCCCACATTATTCAGCTCTTTGTTGAACCGGAGTTTCGGGGCCTGGGAATAGCCGGAACACTTATCACCTCATACATAAGCTCCTGCGAAAACGAAGGCATCGGCTCCATTGTGCTTGAGTCATTCTCGCATATTCTGAGAGACCTGCTTACCCGTCACGGTTTTACCCGCTTTACCGGCTTTTACGGCAGGGGCGCTGCCATTGCCCAGCGGTACCAATGAGATCGTTGCCGCCATCATTGCCCTGCTATTTCCTTGGGGTAGCAAGCAGGGAACGGCGATGATTATCGGCATCGAAGTGAAGTTCCGCAAGCAGATCCATTATGCAGTCGGCAACGTGCTGCTTATAATCCCGGGACTCAGGGAGGAGTGAACGGGCATCCCGACGCCATTTCTTCGCCTCAATTACCGTACCTGCCTGAAAAATAACACAGTCATTATGGACATAGTCCTCACTCATATCTCCGTTAACATTAATGCGCAGAATGTTTCCGGCAATGGCAATGGGGAGAAAATAGTCAAAACCTTTTATATATGAATCAACCTCGGACAGCCCCTGTCGGGTTTCAGGTACGCCCTTGCGGTAACGGGTTCCCGTTGGAAATATCAGTATCATTTTTCCAGAATGCTTCTGCCGTATCATTGCGTGCAGCGCCGCACGGTTAATTTCCCGGCTCTTTGTCTGTTCTCTGGTAAAATCTTTGGTGCCGATAAGCGGGGTAAGGCTTCGGGAAGGATAGATCACAATACGTGTGTACGCTTCAGTGAATGCGCGGACCAAGTCGCTTTCAATGTTGAGCTTCATTCCGGCCATTGCGATAACATTTGAGGCAATTTCCGGGCTCTTCTTCGCATATTCCAGAATATACAAGAGGTTTGGAAGATCAAAATTACTGTAGTGCTCCATAACAATGAGACATGAGCGCCCATTTCGGGAAAGGTTGTACAAGCGCTGAAGTTCGGAAAAATTGACAATGTTACTGAGAGGATGAAGAAGAATCCGAATAATTTCCGTGTTGATGATCTGCCGATTTTGTATATTGGCTTCCTGAAACACGTTATTTGGATCAATTATACTTTCTTGAATGCTGTTCTGAATGAGGATGTCGGCGACATGCCCGTACATTTTTCTGACTGTTTCCATAGATAGAGTAGATACTACCCGACAGACCGTATAACCGCAAGGGCACCATCGCCCTGCCCGCCGCGTTCGCCTCAGCAGTAAAACTTTATTACATCAGGATCCAACGGAAAAATAGGAATATTCATATCCTTCAATATCGTATGTCCATTGAAGATTAAGCGGATCCTTTATGCGGCGCCCTTGGTAATAATAATTATAGTGATATTCACCGGGTAAAAGGCGAATCCGTATTTCATACATGCCGGGATCATCAGAATTTTCATTCAGACGGTACATAAAAGGATCCCAATTATTAAAATTCCCCGCGAGAAAAATGTTCTCTCCGGAATTTCCCCGATACATAAAATGCACTATTTTCGAATATGAACGGGAATCATTAAATATGCGGGGACTGACCGGCAGAATAGTGCGGTTTTCCGATACTTTTGCGGCCGATATTTTCACCCCGCTTATTTTTCGTATTGAAGACGGGTTGCTCGGGTCTTCAATCCATACCCCGTCCACAATGTACCGATAATATACTGTCGATATATTTTCAGCATTCCCATCTATGGGAAGAATATAGTAATATACTCGCGAACTGCGGCCGCCATCTATTGACTCGACAGAATCGACATAGCGCATTTCATGGATCGGAACAAAATTTTCATGTTCGAAGGCAATGCCAACGTACCGCGGCTGAAATCGGTTGTGATCTGCCTGTTTTGTCTGGTAGGTAAAAACCATGGAATCGCTCTCCGCGTGGTATACTGGAAGGGAGGCGCCGTCTAATCCGGTAATAAGAAGATGGGTGGCGATATTTTGTGAAAAAGAGCAAAAGATGACGAGCGTTAAAAATGCGGATATGAATCCGAGGACTTTCATAACAGATACATCGGAATATACCTCGCTAAGCTTGAGATTTCATTGTTGATGAAAGTTTTGCTACTGAAAGTTTTTCTCTGCAAAATTTTCCTATGCAAAAGTTTCTTGATGTCGAAAATAAGAGAATAGTTGCCATATGCCCAATGCAGATTTTCTTGAACGCTTTGATAAAATTCTCAACACATTCGGTAATAAATACGCAATTGCCTCAGATCGGGACGAAGATATTGAACCGGTAAAGGCTCCCGATCCAAGCGGAGGAGAAGATAGCCCATCATTTGACGATACGGAAGATATGAAAGATGGGGCTGGCGATGAAGCGCAACTGGGAATTGATCTTGATCTGGATGATTTTGGTTTTGGAGATATTGATGCCGGCGAGTTGGAGTCCAATGCCATGGATGCCGGCGATATGGAGTCCAATGCCATGGATGCCGGCGATATGGAGTCCAATGCCATGGATGCCGGCGATAGTGGCGATGGTAAAGAATCGGCGGCATATGAATCGGTATATGAAATTGATGATGCGGATTTTGCAGCGCTGAAAAAGAATCTTGCCGATTTGCCGCTCAATCTGAGAATTGAAATAGCCGGAGTTATTTCTTCCAATAAATATCCGGTTGAAATAATACAAAACCTCATTTCATCGCTGGTACGACAGCTGTCCGCGTATGAACTTGCGCGCAGGCTTAGCAGAATTGTCGGCAAACGCATCGTTGTTCCACGGAGCTACGAGAAACAAAGCGGGGTACAGTTCGAGAAAGAACAGGATACCTTTTCCTACAAATTCCGCACGCTAGTATGGCCGATCCTTCGCCTTTTCCTTGTGGGAACGGTACTCGTTTCTGTGTTGGGTGTTATAGCGTACTGGTATGTGTATCAGCCACTGCGGGCGCGGAATCTCTATGTTCAGGGCTTGGAAAGCGTTGAGCTTCAGGAATATGAACGGGCAAATTATCTCTTTGATCAGGCCTATAATATCTGGCCGGCAAATAAACGTTTTTTCGACTATGCGCAGGCCTTCAGAGAGGAACGGCAGTTTTCTCTTGCGCGGGAAAAATATGAAACACTTCTTAGCGCAGACATTGACCCTCTCAATAAAAATGGTATTCTGGAGTTCGGCAATTTCAGCACCTATGTTCTGAGAGACTACGAAACATCGCTGGAATATCTCGATCGGTTCCTTGCTGATGATCCCTGGGATTATGAAGTGCTCCTCGGCAGGGGAGATACCTTTCTTGAATGGGGTATGCAGTTTGATACTACCGAAATGAGGGATGAGCTCTTTGAACAGGCGCGTTTCACCTACGCCTCCCTCATTGGGGAATATGGAGAAACCGATGAGCTCCTGTTCCGAATGCTCCGCTATTTTATCCTCACCGAAAAGGTTGAAGAAATTCTTGAGCTTGAAAACTTCTTCCTGAGCGATGCGGATGCCGAACTTGACCTCTACGGTCTCACAATGCTGACAGGATTCCTCCTCGACCTTGCCCAGTCGGGCGCCTATGGTTCTCCCGGAAGTGCAGATCCGGTGGAAGCATATATTGATGGATTAACACAGGTCAATAGCAGTTCCCGCTTTCTTGATGATGCATTCCGGGTTCTGAATATGGCATTGGAGATTAGCAATGAAATCCCCGATCTTCATTATTATCGCGCCCGCTATTCGAGAGAAGTAGATGATCTTCAGGGTGAAATAACAGCGCTGAAAAATGCCCGCGAACTCTACGAAGAACTTCGCCGAGAGCGCCCGCTGAACCGCGTCGAAATTGCCCAGGAAATTGACACCCATGTCCGTGAAGGAGAAGTATTTTACCGTCTCGGCGAGCTTCTGAGCGCTGAGAGTAGCTATCGCAGGGCAATTGACCTCTATACGCAGGCTATTGCTGCGCGAAAGGTGCAGCCGGAACCGATGTTCGGCAGAGTATATGCGAATTTGGGCGATATCTATTACTTTCATGCCAGCGATTATGAAACTGCGGAGGAGCTCTATATTCTCGCCCGTACAAACTCCTATGGAAGCATTACCGAATTTCCCGAGCGTTTTCAGGAACGTCAGGAGCTGGCCTACAAATTGGGTTTCATACATCTCTTTCAGGCAAGTTCTCTGAACCCCGAGGATCGTCAGACTGAAACGAAACGGCAGGATGTGTTAGACAAGGCAATTACTGAATTTAATATAGCCCAAGGGGTTATTCCAACAGCGAATCTTAACCTTCTCTATGCCCGGGCAAACACCCAGTACATGCGTCAGAACTATTACGACGCCTCCAGTCTTTACCAAATTTTGTTGGATGAACTTACCACCGAGAGGGTAAGCATATCGACCTTCCTGCTTGAGGAAGACGATCAGCATACGGCCCTCATAGACTATCAGATTCGTGTGAACAATAATTTGGGAGTAACGTTCTACCGTCTCTATGAACAGGTCGGGGAATCGGGGCGAAATTTCTTTGCCCAAAGCCAGTTGTTTTTGAGCCGATCCACCGAGTTAGCCGAGAACTTGGCGCGAGATAACGAAACTGCTGTCCGCGCCGATACACGACCCCTTGCCTATTTGAACCTTGCCCGCATACTTGCGCCGGAATTTATTGGAGATGTTCAGATTGATCCTGATATCCGAAAAGATCTGAAGTCGGCAACATTTTAGTCGAACATCCACCCGTAACGATCTTCTATTGCCCCGTATTGGATTCCCTTGAGAGTATGGAGTAGTTCCCGAGTGAGTTCGCCCATTTTGCCCCCATTGAATACGGCAGTTTTTCCCTTATGAGTTATGGATTCAAGGAAGCTTACCCCCGCAGCTGTTCCGGTAACGAACGATTCCTGAGTATCAGACAGAACTTCGTCTATACTTATACGGCGTTCTTCAACTGTTATCCCCACATCCTTCGCCAGCTGCATAATACTGCGGCGGTTTATGCCATTCAGGATGCGTTGTTCAAGTTCCGGGGTAACCAGAGTTCCGTTTTTAAGCAGAAAAAAGATATTACAGCTCGAACCTTCTTCAACATAGCGTTGTTCCCGGTAATCGAGAAAAATAGACTCCATATATCCTTCCGCAATTGCCTGCATTTTGGCGATAATGGGAATAACATAGTTTGCCGTACACTTAATCCAGCCGGTTCCCTTATCGGTTGATCGTATCATTTCAGTTGTTATCGCCCTGCTGTTGGCATGAGGATCAAAGTATGATCCAACTGGTGTAGTAATAATGACCACCGACGGATTATGGCTCAGGTTGAGTCCGATACCGCCTTCTGCCCAGGTGAAGGGACGAATATAGATTGATTCGGCGGACAGAAAGTTACTGCGCTCCCATTCGGCATTGTATGCTGGTTTGAATCCGAGCTCATTGTTTCGGCGCAGAATTTCTTTTACTGCCCGCAGGAACAATTCTTCGGGAAATTCCGGCAGGTGTAATCCTGCCATCGATTCCCGAAAACGTTTCGCATTAAGATCGGGGCGAAAAATCCGTATGCTGCCGTCTTTCTGCGGAAAACCCTTCAACCCTTCAAAACAGCCCAAGCCGTATTGGCTAGTATAATTAACGAAGGGCATTTCGGGAAAACTATTCCTTCTCTGTCTGAATTGATTCTGGCTGTTTGCATCCAGACCGGCTTCTTCAGCGGGACTCAGATGAGGCTTTTCAATATATTGTTCTTCCCATGCCTTATTGCCGGCTGCATTACCGGTGAATTGTGCGGTATACGTCCATGGATACAATGAAAGTGTAAACCCTGCCATTCCCGCTTCCCGCTTTGTAAAAGCTTCTATTGCTGCCGGGTAAAGCTCAGGGGATAGCCTAAGATTTCAAACGTCAGCGGACTTCCACTTCCGTGAAGGATGTAAGCCCGCGATCCCTCAATTTCGAACATGCTTTCTCCGTCACAGTCACTGATTGTAAGTGAGGCTCCGCTCACCGCGTAAACACAGGTCGTTGTTACCCCCCCTATCGCGAGTGTGAAGGCAGCATCATTGGCGAATGTCAATGTTACCGTTCCGAGTGACGGGACTTCTGTTGTCCACGTCCCTACTAAGGCAGAGTTTTCCACCGGCTCGGTGGGCGGTTCATTGACGGGCGGATCCTCGGGTGTTGGTTTCTCGGCGGGCGGTTCATTGACGGGCGGATCCTCGGGTGTTGGTTTCTTGGCGGGCGGCTCCTCGGGCGCCGCATTTGTATTCTGCCGGGTGAGGGTGAAATCAGTCAAAATAGCAAAGGTGAGGGTATTGTTGGTAATGGTATAAGCAAGTTCGTCTATATTCAATAGTAACAGAACTGTTGATACGTTTCCTCCCTCACAATTATCTATCGTAATTGCGCTCCCTGTATCCTCGTAGTCACAGGTAACTTTCACATTCTCAGACGAGTCTGGGAATATGCCGCGGACAAGTACATTGGAGGATGGTATGGTAGCTGCGGTGAATGTTGCCGTCGTATCGGTGAATGTTAACGTTACCGCTCCCAGTTCATCGAATTCTCCTGTCCAAAGCCCCACTAAGGACGAATCAGTATTGGGATTGGGATCTGCCATGGGTTCCGGGTCCATCGGACATCCTGCCAACATAGTCATCGCGACAATAACTATAACAAATTGAATTACTTTTCTCATAAAGGTAATCTCCTGTAAAATTAAGATAAGTGCCTGATCGAACAGGCTCATAGTTACATTATCGCAGTTTTATCAGAACATTGCAAGGGAAATTGGGAAATAAATTGGGAAATAAAATGAAAATATAGTTGACATATCCAATATACATCTGCTATGATATCACAAAACCTAAGAATAAAGGGGCATTATGCCTTCGTTGAAGGTAAGCCCCATAACTTCAAGGAGGAACTATATGAAAAGGTTCAGTTTAATATTGATTACCTTGGTGCTTTTCGGCGGAGCATTTGTATCTGCCCAAGAATATGCGCCAAGCATATCAATAGATGGTAAGGTCGATCTCATATTTGATTTTGATCTCGGCGAGACCGAGCTCAATATTGAAAACGTAATCGAAACTAATCTTGTACTCAAATTCGTGCCGGAAGGCGATGCGATGACGATGGAGGGAGATGGTGTATACGGGGAAATTAAGCTCGAAAATTTTGGCATCAGTCTTGATTCCGATAATATTGAGGAGGTAACGGGAACGTTAATAAGCGGTGGTGATGAAGATACGTACTATTTTCTAAAGGAACCATTGATCAAGGAGCCCAGTGTTACCGCGAGCATCTATTTGATCGGAAAGATGTTCTACATCACAGTTACCTCTGACGATGTCAAAACCGACTTCACGCCAGCCATTTTTCTAGATGCAATTGGCGATGGTGATGATGGTGCCGGCGGTGTCGAAAACCCCCTTCATCCCGCTACTAATGATGACGAACCAACGTTTTTTGATGGTGGTGTAAAAGGAAGCATTACCGTTGGTACCAACAATGACATTCTTGATGCCTCCCTCATTCTCGGAGATCATGATGCCGATGGCAGCGGGGAGCTCGGGTATGACATTGATGGCGATGGCATGATTGAAGCAGATGAGGAAGAAGCCAATGCCCTAGACATTCTTCTGAAACTCAGTCTCGATGCCGTTGAAAACCTCACGCTTGAGGCGGGCATTGGGCTTAATGCAATTGGGGTAGAAGAAGAGCATGCCCGTGCTCAGGAACAAGCAATTGCCTTTGGAGCGAAGGCAGGTTATAACTTTGCCGCTCTGGGGATTCCGATTGACTTTAGTGTTTCCTTCGATGGTAAACAACTCTTTGGTGAGGATGCCAAGGGTGAGGATGCCGATTTTGAATCGGAACTTGGTCTGACTCTTGATCTCGGTCTTTTGGGCGGAGAAATCGGTGTGGCATATGCAACCAATTTTACCAACCATGCTTTTCTTCTGGGAGCAAATACCGGTGAAATTCTTCCCGTCGTTCTGGATGTCGGGTTTGAACTCGGAGTTATGGAAGAAGATGATCCTGATTACGGTGTTCACGGTTCTTCAGCAGGAACTGACTTGGCCATTACCGGAGGTTTTAAGGTTCCGCTTGGTTTCATAGAACCCTATGGAAATGTGAAACTGGCATCCATCGGCACTAATTCCGCTGTGAAAGGCGAAAATGAGGATGATGCTTTGAGATTGGCAGGTAAGGTTGGTGTTAAGCTGATAAATGTCATTGAAAATGTCGACTTCGATCTGAATCTTGATGCTGGCTATCACACTCTCAATCTTCCTGATGCACCCCTTGATGCAGCCATTAAATTCACAACAACAATTAAATACTAATGTAGTTGTTTGAAAAAAATTATACATTCTTACGGTCTCCAGTTTCTGGAGACCGTTTATTATTCTTCGCTGATTTTTGATAACATTCACCCAATACAATTTTTCGGGAGCTTCCAATGAAACTACTACAAAAAACAAGGCGGTTGCTCGCCCTGTTGCTCTGCTGCGCTGTTTTCGCGCTTGGCGCGCAGGAGCAGCCGTCATGGCATTTCGTGCAAATTCCCTTAGCGGCAGATGAAGAGTTTATTCGGGAAGAAATTGCGCAGTTTATGGAGGACGGGTATTATCCGGTTGGGCTGGAAGTGCAGGGCGGCAATACGCTTTCGCTTCTGGGGCAGCGCCTTCAGCAGAAGTTGGGGAAGAAACAGCGGGAAAGCAGCGCCCCGCGCAACTTCCGCCTTCAGCAGTTTAGCAACTTTGAAACACTTTCTGCCGAGTTTGCCAGTCTTCTCAGCGTAGGTTGGGAGCCCGCTGGCCTTGCATTCGCTGGTGAAAGTATGATCGGGCTTTTTCTCGCCGGGTCGGAGCGGCTCACTGCTGGGAAAATGTTGCCGGTTATCGGGAATACCTTTCTGGAACGTCAGCAAAGCATTAACCGCATGGTCGCGGAGGCCAATGCCGAGGGTCTGGAGCCCTTTGCGCTTAGCCGCCTGCAGGGGCAGCTCAGAATTGGTTTCGTAACATCGCATCGCTGGGAAAATCCCCGCGGCAATTATATTCTGGATCGCTATGAAAACGATGGCATTTCATTTGTGGAAGGCATTAATGCTCGCCTCGCCGAGGGGTACCAGATCAGCGGCTATCATTTTCATGAAGGTCAAATCTATATTGGCTTCTATCAATAAGCAGATACCAATCAAAAACTTTCAAAAACTTTCAAAAACTTTCAAATATATTCATTCATCATGCTTATTTATCCCGTTATTCTTGTAAGAACAAAATATTGGTTAGTTTGATTAGAATGGGGAAAACCCCGTTCGCTATTCCAATATTAAACGTGGAGGTATTGTATGAGTGGAAATCTTAATTCAGTGCTCATTGATGGCAATCTAACCCGTGATCCGGAGACAAAAACAACTCCCCGGGGAAGTAAGATCTGTAATTTCGGCCTTGCATCTAATCGTTACTATGAACAGAACGATGAGAGAGTGAAGGAAGTCAGCTTTTTTGAGATAGAGAGCTGGTCGCGTCTGGCGGAAGCCTGCGGGAACCATCTCACTAAGGGGCGGGGTGTGCGTGTTGTCGGCCGCTTGAAGCAGGATCGCTGGGCTGATCCCGAGGGAAATGCCCGCAACAGGGTTAAGATAGTGGCGGAGCACATTATCTTCAAACCCATTATTACCAAGCCTGCCGAAGCCGACAATACAATTGAGGAGGGAACACAATACGACCTTGCAGTTGCTGAGAACGAATAACAGCTAATTTTTTGCTTGAATGTATTCATGCGTAATGGTAGGATGTTCCCTGATATGCAGAATGCACTGGTCAAAATCATAAGCGCAGATACATTCACTCCTCTTTCCCTTGCCCGAAAATTACGGGCAAGGGTTATTTTGGAATCTTCTACATATTTGAAGGGACGTTCCCGATATTCACTTCTCATGATTGATGAAGCCTTCACCCTTTTTCAGGAGGGCAGGGAAATGTATCTTCGCTTCGCCGACAGCGGGCAGGCTGGCAATTCGGGGAGGAACAGCGGGCAGGCAGGGGCGCGCCAGGGAATTCACCGGATTAACAGCGCAGCCCGTGATATTCTGGATGTGCTCAGGTATTTTGCCGATCAGCACAAAGCGATGCATCAGGATTTTCCCTTTCCCGCAGGCGGTATTGGATTCTGTAGTTTTGAATTTTCCCGTTTTTGCGATTCTATCCGTCTGCCCGAGAAGAATGATGAACTCAATCTTCCCGACGCTGCCTTCATTTTCGGGCATAGTTTTGTTATTTTTGACCATTATACCGATCAGTTGTATCTCATCGCAGTACGGTACCGTGAAAAACAGGTTGACCTTGAGGAAACAATCGGGAGTCTCGAAAAACGGATAAACGATCTGAATTTTAATTATCTCCAACAGAGAGACACTACCTATGAACTTGAAGAAATAAGCGCGGCAGATCATGAAGATATATATACCTCAATGGTTACAACAATTCGGGAAGAAATTATTGCCGGAAATCTTCTTCAGGCAGTACCGAGCCGCCGCCGCCGATTCAGAACCACAATACCGGCGATAGAGGCCTACCGCACCCTTCGGCAGACTAACCCCTCTCCATATATGTTTTATCTTGATTTTTCTTCTTATCAACTCTTCGGTACGAGTCCTGAAGTGCATCTGCGGGCAAAAGAAGGCAGGGCATTAATTCGTCCTATTGCCGGAACCAGACGCCGCGGTAAGGATAAAACCGAAGATGCCGCCCTTGAGAAGGAGCTGCTTGGCGATGAGAAGGAAAAATCCGAACATCTCATGCTTGTTGATCTTGGAAGAAATGATCTGGGACGGGTTTGCAAACCTGCCAGTGTCCGTGTTGCCGAGAGTATGGTTGTTGAGCGTTATTCACAGGTTATGCACATTGTTAGTCAGGTTGAGGGCGATCTTGAAGAAGGGAAATGCGGTATTGATGCACTTCGCGCCACCTTCCCAGCCGGCACCGTGAGCGGCGCGCCGAAAATTCGGGCCATTGAAACAGTTCACCGCCTGGAACCGGTGCAGCGCCGTTTTTATGCCGGAATTGTTGCATATGTTGAACCCGGGGGAGATATGGACAGTTGCATTGTTATCCGCTCAGCCCTCTACAAGGACGGGGTGCTTAACCTGCAGGCCGGCGGCGGCATAGTGTACGACAGTAAACCGAGCCGGGAACTTGAAGAAACAAATGAAAAAATGGCAGCTCTTCTCCATGCCATTAATATTGTCGGAAGCCGAAGGAGGCCAAATGATCATTCTCATTGATAATTACGATTCCTTTACCCATAATCTTTATCAGTATTTCAGGGAGATCAGCGATGAAGCGGTAGAGGTACTTCGTCACGATGAACTCTCGGTGTCAGAGATAATGAGCCGCAATCCTGACCGTATTGTCATTGGTCCGGGGCCGGGGCGTCCGGAAAATGCGGGTATCAGTCTTGATCTCATTAAGACCTGCACCGGAAAAATTCCTGTGCTGGGGATTTGTTTGGGGCATCAGGTAATTGCGCAGGCCTTTGGCGCTGAAATTGTTCAGTCGAAGCAGATTGTGCATGGTAAAACGGAAGCAATACTCCATGATGGTAAGGGGCTTTTTCGCTCAATTCCTCAGAACACCCTTTTCACACGTTATCATAGCCTCGTTGTAAGCGAATCGACCCTGTTTGATGATTTTGAGATAAGCGCCCGTTCGGTGGATGGTGATATTATGGGGATACGGCATCGGGAATTCTTTCTTGAGGGGGTACAGTTTCATCCTGAATCCATTGCATCAGAGTACGGCAAACAGATTCTGCGGAATTTTCTTCATTACCGTCGGGAACCCTTCATGCTGCAAACGAGGCTCCAGGATCTCATTGCCGGAAACAATATGAGTGAGAAAGAAGCCGAAGATTTTATGACTGAGCTTACCGAAGGAAATTTATCCGACATACAAATAGCGGCCTTCCTTACCGCTTTGAATGCAAAGGGAATTACATCGGAGGAAATTGCCGGCTGCGCTCGGGTTCTCCAGCACAAACGTGTTCCTGTTACCTGTTCCCTGCCTCTGCTTGATACCTGCGGTACGGGCGGAGATGGTCTCGGCACCTTCAATATCAGCAGTATGGCAGCTCTTGTGAGTTCGGCCTGCGGCGCTTCAGTGGCAAAGCACGGAAATCGGGCGGTAAGCAGTAAGAGCGGTTCAGCCGATTTCTATCGGGCGCTCGGTCTGGATATTGATCTTAGGCCCGATGAGGCTGAGAAACTTTTGCAGAGAAACCATTTTGCCTTTCTCTTTGCCCCTGTCTATCATAATGCAATGAAGTATGCGGCGCCTGCCCGCAAGGATCTCAAAATAAAGACTATTATGAACCTGCTTGGTCCTCTCGTGAACCCGGCCGGAGCCGAGTATCAAATTATCGGTGTGTACGATGCGGCTCTGGTACCCGTTATGGCTCAGGCTGTACAGATGCTCGGCATTACACGCGGGCTGGTCGTTCATGGACGTGATGGAGAAGATGAAATCTCAATAACCGGAACGTCTCTCATTGCTGAGATACAAGAAGATGGGAGTCTGCTTCAGTATGAGTTTGATCCTGCTGTCCACTCTATCCCCTTGTACAGTCCGCAGGAATTGCTTGGGTCCAATGCTGAAACAAATGCCCGAATGGCTGAAGAGATCATTAACGGGGAGGGCAGCGATGCCGTAAGAGATTCAGTCTGCCTTAATGCGGGCGCCGCGCTTTATGTGTATGGACTGGCACCGGATATTGCGCGTGGTTTCTCAATGAGCAGGGAAGCAATTACCTCCGGAAAACTCCGCAGCAAAATTGAAGATACCATGAGTATTACAAAGGAAATTAAGGCAATTCAGGCAGAATAGGGGAGAATAATGGGGGGCAATACCAGTTACGGGATTCTTAAGCGTATTACTGAAACGCGGCGGGAACGTATTGCGCGGGAAGGTTTCACGCTTGGTGCTGATGTTCCGTCTCAGAGAAAAACAGGACAGCCGATTGTTCCCTTTTTTCCGGGTCCCATTTGTGAGATTAAGCGCCGAAGTCCTTCGCGGGGAGTAATTTCTGGAAACATAGACCCTGTTGTTCATGCCGGACGGTATCGGGAACAGGGAGTCCGTTCTATTTCTGTGCTTACGGAAGAAAATTTTTTTGACGGTAGTCTTCAGGATCTCATGAATGTTAAGCGTAGTTTTCCTGATCTGTTTCTGCTGCGAAAAGATTTTCTTCTGGAAGAAGAAGATATTGAGATCAGTTACCGAGCGGGGGCAGATGCGGTACTTCTCATTGCTGCCATACTCAGTTCGGAAAAGCTTGCTTCTCTGTACACGCTGAGCCGTGAATTGGGACTCAGTGCGCTGGTGGAAATACATAACAGTACGGAATGTGCTGCTGTGCGCGATGCAGGTATTCAGCCTGAACTCATGGGCATTAATGCGCGGAATCTTGATAATTTTCAGGTTGATCTTCTGGCGCCCCTCCTTCTGCGGAGAGATATACCCTGGCCCTGCAATGTGGTATTTGAATCGGGCATTTTTGCGCCGGAGCAGGTGGGACTGCTCATGGCGCATGGCTTCCATTCGGCGCTGGTGGGTGAGGCCGCCGTGCGGCGACCGGATCTGGCAGGCGAACTGGTACAGTCTTTCAGTACATCATCGCCGCCCTCCAGATCGCCGTCGCCGCCCGCAGCATCATCAGCATCAAAATCATCGCCGCCCTCCAGATCGCCGTCACCGCCCGCAGCATCATCAGCATCTGGAGTGGAATTCTGGACGGCAATAATGAATCTGAAGGAAACTGCGGTAAAACGTCCAATAGTCAAAATTTGCGGTATTTGCAACAGTGCCGATGCCCGCAGAGCTGTTGATCTGGGAGCCGATGTTCTGGGACTTGTTTTTGCCGACAGTCCGAGGCGCGCGCCCATGGCTTTGCTGGATGAGCTTGCCGATGTTAATGTATTGAAGGTTGCCGTATGTACCGACGCTCCCAACGATGAACTCAGAAATGCCTTCATGAAGGGGCTGATTCACGCTTTTCAGTATCATGGTAATGAGAGCCCCCGTGAATGTCTTGAACGCGGGCTGCCGTTTTACAAGGCTCTCCGAGTGCGGGAAAAAGCCGACCTGTCCATGATAATGAACTATCCCTCGCCTCGTGTTCTTGTTGATGCCTGGGATGATCGCCATGCGGGGGGCACGGGCAGGCGCCTGAATTCCAAGCTGGCGCGAGCTGCGGCCGCTCATAAGCCGCTCTGGCTGGCCGGAGGCCTGAACCCGGAAAATGTGGTTTCGGTCATTCAGGATTTACGACCGGAACTTATAGATGTTTCGAGCGGATTGGAATTGGAGCCCGGGAAAAAAGATGAAAAAAAGCTTGTGTCCTTTTTTGAGGAGCTGAAAGATGCAGATATATCATAATTATTTCGGATCATTTGGCGGCCGTTATGTTGCAGAGGTTCTTCGCGGCGCTCTTGATGATCTTGAAAGCGCCTATATTGATGCCATGAGCGACAATACCTTTCTGGAAGCATTACAAAAGGAGGGAAGGGAATTTATCGGACGCCCGACTCCTCTGATATGCGCAGAAAATACCACGGGTGAAATTGGCGGCGCGCGGATATATATTAAACAGGAGGGGCTTGCCGCTACTGGAGCCCATAAGATTAATAATGCGCTGGGGCAGGCTCTTCTTGCGAAACGGATGGGAAAAAAACGTATTATTGCTGAAACGGGCGCCGGGCAGCATGGCGTAGCGGTAGCTGCTGTCTGTGCCAGACTCGGACTTCCCTGCCGGGTGTACATGGGTGAGGTTGACATTGCCCGTCAACATCCAAATGTTTTTTCCATGGAACTGTACGGGGCTGAGGTAGTACCGGTGAGCAGTGGTACCCGCACTCTCAAGGATGCGGTAAATGAGGCCCTGCGCGATTGGGCGGGGAGCTTTGCCGACACACATTACCTCATTGGTTCAGCGCTGGGGCCGAGTCCCTTTCCCGATATGGTCAGGGAGTTTCAATCGGTTATCGGTAAAGAATTACAGGAACAGATGAAGGGTATCGGGGAGCCGGTTGAAGCCCTCATAGCATGCGTGGGCGGGGGGTCGAATGCGCTGGGCTTTTTTGCTCCCTTCCTTGACGCGGAGCGCCCCCGGCTCATTGGGGTTGAAGCGGGTGGAAGGGGCAATGCTATAGGCGATCATGCTTCCCGTATGAATGGAAAATCGCGGACAGGAATTGTTCAGGGCTACAAAAGTAAATTTCTCCTAGATAGTGACGGGCAGGTTCAGCACACACATTCAATATCAGCAGGACTGGACTATCCGGGAATTGGTCCGCAGCTTGCTCGGCTTGAAGAGACAGGAAGGGTAGAGTTTCATTCTGTTCAGGATGATGAGGCACTTCGGGCTATGCAGATATTTGCGCGAAATGAGGGATTAATTTTTGCGCTGGAATCTGCCCACGCTGCTGCCTACGCGCTGGATTTTGCTTCTTCCCTGCCTCCTGACCGATCGATCATTGTGAACATGTCCGGCCGGGGAGATAAGGATATTTTCATATCAGCAAAACACATTCAGCCGGAAGCCTGGGCAGAATTTCTGGAACAGGAGTTCCGAGAGATTCGCTGCAACCCCAGCAGCGCCCCCAGCGCGCGCGCCAACCCCAGCAGCGCCGCCAGCGCGCACGCCAACCCCAGCAGCGCCCCCAACGCGCACCGCCCGGATACCCGCGCCAACCCCAGCAGCGCCGCCAGCGCGCACCGCCCGGATACCCGCGCCAACCCCAGCGCCGCCAACGCGCACCGCCCGGATACCCCCAACGCGCACGCCAACCCCAGCAGCGCCGCCAGCGCGCACCCCCGCCCTCGCGAAACGCTGCTGATGGCTCATATGGTTGCCTTTTTTCCCGACAAAAAGAGGAGTTACCGTATTGCCAAGGCTCTCATTGAGGAGGGAGCCCGATATCTGGAAATACAGTTCCCATTTTCGGATCCCAGCGCCGATGGCCCGCTCATTGAAAAGGCTTGTCACAGAGCACTCAGCCAAGGGTTTACTATAGAAGGCGGATTTGACCTTATTTCCGAATTGATGAACGATTTTCCCCAATTAAAAGAGGGAGACACGGAAATTTTTCTCATGACCTATGCCAATATCGTGTTCACCTATGGATTACGCCGCTTTGTTGAGCAGGCCCATGCTGTCGGCCTGCGGGGGCTTATTGTTCCTGACATGCCCTTCGACAGCGATGAGGGATTGAAAGATATTGCCGATGAATACGGATTGCGGATAATTCCCGTTGTTTCCTCCAATACCCGGCAGGATCGCATACGAAAAATTCAGAATATGAAAACCGAGTACATATATTGCGCGCTGCGTACGGGAATAACAGGCGCGCGCACTGAGCTGGGGGAAGAGCACACGGCATTTCTGGATAGGGTTGCTTCGGGAGGGGCAAAAATCCTTGCGGGCTTTGGTGTCGTTGACCGTGAGCAGGTACTGGCATTAGCCGATCATGTTCATGCGGTGGTGGCGGGTTCGGTATTTTTCCGCGCGAAGCCCGAAGAAGGAGATGAGAAGCACTGTGAAATGGTTATTCGAAGCCGTGCGCGCGCATTTCTCGGACATAGCGCTTGAAAAAATCATCATTACATACTAAAGTTGTAGGCGTAGAGGTGACTATGGATAATGAAATGGAACTTTCAGAAACCAATTTTCATTCTGAGGTACTCAAATCGAAAATACCGGTCCTTGTAGACTTCTGGGCTGAGTGGTGTATGCCCTGCCGTATGGTTTCTCCTGTTATTGATGCGCTTGCGATAAAGTATGGGGAGAAGATTAAAGTGAGAAAATTGAATGTTGACGAGCACAATAAACTTGCCGTGAAATATGGTATAACCAGTATTCCGGCGCTTATCATATTCAAAAAAGGCAAAATATTCAAACGGCATATAGGGGTTGCGTCCAAGAAAGTTCTGGATTCCTTCATTACTGAGTCGCTGCAATAGCCATGGGAAATACGACGTTGCAATAAAAATGCGACGCTGCAATAAACATGAGAACATCATTTATTGCTCATGTACTTCCATTGAGTTTACTGCTCCAAAGCTGCTCTGCCCGGTTGGAACAATGTGCCAATCTTCGGGACTATCCGTATCGGAAAAAAGCTGATCGCGGTTGATGCTGCGGGTCGATGTTGATGGCTCGGTGCGGATGCAATCTTCCGGCCGTATCATGTCATATTCGGAAACCCAGCCGCCTGCCTCGAAAATCTCCTGCATAACCGTCCACGTATAGGTTGTGCCGAAACTGCCGTACTTGTCATCGGGATCATATGAACGATTACTGTATACTGCGGCATCCATGAGGGGCGCATTCCCTGCGGGAGTATAATACACACTTACCGCCCCGTTTGTATCACTCAGACCCTGGCCGCCGGTTGCCCAGAAATCGCGCGCGCCCGCAATGGCCTGCGGTGAAAAGGCCGCGTTCAGCACATCATCGGAGGGCGGGCCGTATTCATCAATCTCCCCTGTCTCCTCACTGCTGCCATCCAGCGATCTGAAATGAACAATAATAAAATCGCCCTCATTGACCTCCTGCGAAGCAAGCACAATGCTACTCTTGTACTCCGTTGCCGCGCCGTTATATACGGTAATTCCGCCCAAATTCCCCCCCTTTTTAACATAAAATTCAACTTTCTCATAACGGCTCGACGAATTTTCATTAATAAATTCAGAAATAACAAGCTCCGCGCTATTGCCGTTAAAACCATAAAAGGGAATGAAAAACCACAATTCATTCGAACTCAGATCCTGAACCACTCCCTCAATAATATATTCCTGCCCCGGGTTATCGGCGCCGCTGATATACATATGAAGTACGTTTGCATCTATGCTCATATCATCCAAAGAAAATCCCTCATGAGGAATAAAATTGTCCGACTCCCCCTGTATTTCCTGATCAAAGGTGAGAATGAGGGTATGTTCATCGGGCTGCATAACCTCAATAAGTTCGGGAGCGCTTATATCACGCATGCTTTGTATTCCTCTGAAAAGGGGAATGCAGGAAAGCGCAAGGCTCAGGGTGAATATGCCGAAAAGCATTTTGCAGTAGGTTTCATATGTTGTTTGTATATGTTTCATATCTTCCTCCTGAAAGCAAGACGGAGAAAATATCAATGGCGCATGAGATATCATGTAAATTTTGTAAAAAAAGTGACAAAGTTTTGCAAAATCCTCTGTTTCTACTATAATGAAGGGACAGGAAAGTGTTATGAAGATTTGTGTTGATACACAAGCGCCCGCATATGTTCTTATTCTCTCCCTGTTCACGGCCTCCGCCATGGCACTCGGCGCCCAACTGCCGCAATTAACCGATGTTCGGGGCTTTCTGCAACATCGGGAAGGGCCCATCGACAGCTTCATAGAGAACCTTGCGGATATCCCGCATATGCACCCCGAAAGTACCTTTTTGAATCCTCAGGCGGATCCCGACGGCGCCATTTATCGGGCAGATTACCGTTTTGATGAGTCGGAGCTTATCGTGTATTATTTTGAGAATGATATTGACGGCTCATATCCATGGCGGGTGCAGACACAGCTCTGCGCGGGACGAACCCTGGGGCTCCTGACTGATATTGATTATCTCGGAATTATGTTTCAGCAGTCCGATGCAGACTATTTCGTGCTTGTAAAGGATACCGATATGGATATTTGCTCCTTTATTGATACATTCCTGCCGCTGCAGAACTTTTTCAATAGCGGACGCAGTTCACTGCCTTCGCCGCGCCCGCCGCAATTTCCGGGCGCCCTCGGAAGGCTGCCGTGAAGATATGTATTGTAAAATTGGGAATGTCCGCGCTCCTCATTATACTTCCTCCCGCCGTTCTTCAGGGACAGAACCTCGGCATTTCCACTGCGGACCTGCGCATAGAGCAAAGTATTGAAGGCGGATATTATCTCTATCTCCGCCAGAAAGATGGGGTAGGATCAGTTCTGCTTACCGAATCGACCGAGGACCCGCAGCGGCAGGTAGCAAGCTATGCGCTGCGAAACCCTGAATATCATCCTGAGAACAGTAAGGAACTCCGCATTCTGAACGATGAGCTTATTGAAAGCAATGGGCTGTATTTTCTTATTGATTCCACACCACTACCAGATGCGCAGTTTGGGCGGGCCTTTCGGATATTCATTCCGTATCTTGTTCTCTTTGGATATGAATGGAGCCGTTACGGTGAATTGCAGGTTCTTGATGGAACATATCTCAACATCCGTACCTTTGAGCTGCCCTATGCGGATTACCGCGGCGCATTTCAGGATAATCCCTTTATTATCCGAGTGACCCAGCGACCCTCCGCCGGTCCGCCCGAGGGTAATTTTATGACAGAAACGGTGGAACGTTTTTCCGAAATTGCCGAAGTTACTGCGGGTAAGGTGCTCTATTCCAGCGGTGAGGAAGACATTCTCCCCAGAATAGCAGACATTCTGTCTGGGGAACGGGGAAATGAACTTGATCTCGTGTTGGTCATTGACAGTACGCAATCCATGAAAAACGATATGGCAGTTCTCAGAACGCATCTGGCCCGAACCGTGGCTGAGAACAGCCGGAATTTTAATACCATTCGTGTGGGCGCCGTATATTATCGCGATTATCTGGAAGAATATCTCTACCGAATTCATGAATTTGCCCCGGGCACAGAGCATCTTGACGATCTGCTGAACCGCATTCAACCTGCGGGCGGGCGCGACATTCCCGAAGCAGTGAACGAGGCCCTCCATGCCGCCCTCACTGAGTTTGATTGGCGCGCCGAAAACCGAAAAATTATTCTCATTGGCGATGCTCCTCCGCATCCGCGTCCCCGCGGGAGTGTTACCGCGGAAATAGTTGAGCAGGAAGCCGCAGCCCGCAATGTCGCTGTGCACGTCATTATACTTCCGCATTAAACACGGCGCGCATGCAAAATGCAAAAGATATTTCATAATATGACAAAGTTTTGTCTGCGGTTGCGGCATAACAACAGGATAGCTGTGCCCGCGGTACTGCTGCCGGAAATGAGGGGAATACTGAAAAAAGATGAAAAAAAGAATGAATTTTAGGGTTTTGAGTATGCAAAGGGTGGAAAATGATGTATTCTGAATACTAGGAACCGATGAATAATTTTTTCTGCGTGGAAAAAAGACTGCCGGCAGATATAATGGAGTTATTCAAAGGTTTTTAATACTTATTTTAGCATGAGGTAAAATTATGCGAACTACGTTATTGAAAAGTGGGGGGGGGGGTAACCCTCTTCCTCCTATGTGCAATGTTCATTGCGTTGCTTGTCGGATGTCCAATGCCGGAACCGGAACCAATGCCGGAACCAGTGCCCATGGACATGGATACATCTCCCCTAATAGGCGTGTGGACCGCGGATAATGAGTTTCATACCATAGAATTCACCGCGACAACGTTCATAGACCGTGTTTCGGGTTTGACGTGTGATTACACGGATAACGGAAACTCAATTACGCTCAGTAATTGTATGGGATTCGAAGGAGCGGAAAACCGTAATGGGGCAACGGTAGAGTATACCATTGATGGAGATACCTTAACATTGGATGGCACTGCCTATACCCGGCAGAATTCAGATGTACCTGAACCAACCGTGCCGGGCACCATGGACGCCCCAAGCCTTGAAGCGGGGAATGCTCAACTAACGGTTAACTGGACTCCGCCGGAAGAAACCGGCGATAGTGAAATTACCGCGTATGAACTTCGCCATAGCGATGATGGCGGGAGCAGCTGGTCGGAGGACATTACTACAGCCGACGCGCCAGCCCTACGCGCTGACATCACGGGACTGATAAACGGCACCACATACGTCGTACAGGTGCGCGCACGGAACAGCGCGGGCGCAGGAAACTGGTCGGAATCGAGCGCAGAAGCAACACCTATTGGCGTTTCCCTCGCGCCGAATGGGCTCATGCTTGCAGTGAGTATGCAAACAATTACCGCAACATGGACTGCGCCGACCGATACTGGCGACAGCCCCATTATTCGCTATGAACTGCAACATCACGAAGTTGGAGCAAGCGAGTGGGAAGCTACTGTTTCCATTCCTGTGAATGCCGACCCCAACCACACCTACACCCACCCCATCACGGAACTGACAAACGGCATCGAGTACGATGTGCGGGTCTACGCTGTCAATACAGAGGGCAATGGTAACCCAGCGACTGGCACCGCAACCCCTATTGGGCCTCCTGCCATGCCGAATGCTCCCACGCTCACAGTTGGAGACACCCAGCTCACCGCAACATGGACAGCGCCTAACAACGGCGGCAGCCCCATTACCGGGTATGATGTGCAGTATAGTTCAGACAGCGGAAGCACTTGGACGCCGGCCTCGGGCAACCCTATCAGTGGTACGAGCTACACCATCCCGAACCTGACGAACGACGGTACCTCCTACGATGTACAGGTACGCGCCCGCAACACGCTGGGCGATAGCGACTGGTCATTATCCGCAACGAGAACATTGCTGCCGCTTGCGGCACGGGTTCCCTTTGGTACATCAACAACATCCGTCATTCTTTCGGCTGATATTGATGACGCCGCTGCCAATGCGGAGAATCCAAGCGTTACTGTGGCTGGGGTTACTTCCGGGACATCGGTTACCCCTCCGACAGTTGACTCAAGTACCGGAGTTATTACGGTTACCGCAACGACAACGGCAGGAACATACAATGTATCTGTCATAGACGGAACCGATGAGAATACACGGGTTACCGAAAAGTTTTATGTTACCGTGAGGCCTCAAGATGAAGATAATAAGTATGCCGATGATGCTGGTAGTGATGCCGCAGAAATTCTTGCCGATCTGAAATTGAAGGTAAATACGGGGATATCAACCTGGGGCAATACTGCCGATCTCAACTACATTATTACCACGGCAGTAACGAAGATGGTCGATATTTTCAACTTCAGCGAATTCAATGGCGACATCTCACGCTGGGATGTCAGTTCGGTAACGAATATGAACCAGATGTTCAATGCAGCAAGTGAATTCAATGGCGATATTTCGGAATGGGATGTCAGCAAGGTAACAAATATGTCCTATATGATCGCTGGAGCAACCAGTTTCAATCGGGATATCTCCGGCTGGGATGTCCGCTCGGTAACGAGTATGTTCGGTATGTTCACTTCAGCAACTAGTTTCAATCACGATATCTCGGGATGGGATGTCAGTAAGGTAACGAATATGTCCTATATGTTCAGTGGAGCAACCAGTTTCAATCGGGATATCTCGAGATGGGATGTCAGTAAGGTAACGAATATGTCCTATATGTTTGGTGGAGCAAGCGCATTCAATGTCGATCTTAACGACTGGGCAGTGGATGCGGATGATAACAACTTGACCACTGGCAGCTGGAACAATGGCAGATATACCGGAACCAAAACAAGTATGTTTGCGGGTTCTGGCTTAGATTCGGGTGATACAACGGATCCGGAGACTACTGTGACCCAACCGAATTATCCATCATGGTATTGGTAGTTTCATAGCCCGCAGGAGCTATTGAAAAATGGCAATTCAACTCAGGCAGGCGCGGATTTTCCCCGGACGCATGGCGAGCAGGAGGCGCAAGCCTCCGACCAGCCCCGTGCCTGCCTTTTTTCGATTGCTCGCCCATGCGACGGGATCAGGCTAATAGAAACTTTTGCATAAAGCAAAAGTTTCCGATCTGGAATGCTTTCTTTGTGCTTAGCATTCTCCTATTTTATAGAAGTTTTGCTACTGGAAATTGTGCAAGCACAATTTTCCAATGCAAAACTTTGTAATATCCCAAAATAATAGAAACTTTTTGAAAAAATTTCTCATTGTATCATTCACCGTTCATATTTACCCCATCTATATAGTATGGGGAAAGATTATATCGATATGGTACACGCTGGAAATATGCTTTCAAGAATGTTCAGATATTCCGGGATTTCATCCATTCATACTTCAACAAAAACCTCGCGCTGAGCATTGTTCCCGGGAGCGTGCGTCAATACACCCTATAATACAGGGCGAATTCAACCATACGCTCACCCCATTCCTGCCCACTCATCCCTCCTTCCCCCATCCCCGAAAAAAATTCACACATTTTGCAAAATTCTTTCAAAAAACATAGTTAAAAATGACTTTTTACCCGTCACATATATAGAGGGGAGAATTCACCATGGGACCATGTCGCCATGGGAGCTCCCCTATTCAGAAAGAAACGTTCAGAAAAAACATTCAGAAACTTTTGCATTGGAAAATTGTGCTTGCACAATTTCCAGTAGCAAAAGTTTCAGATTCGGAATGCTTTGTATGTGCTTAGCATTCTTCTATTTTATAGAAAGTTTTGCATTTTGCAAAACTTTCGTTCAGGAGGATTGTATGATCGATTTCAAAGAAAAACCCGCCCCCATTCCCTACGACCAAGGCTACCGCTCTCTGCTGTTCCAACCCGCAATAATGCTCCAATTTCTGCAACGCTTTGTTGGAGGCAGATGGACGAAAAAATTGCGAATCGAGGATATAACCATTGAAAACGGTACCTTTTTCATTGACCATGCGAAAACACGAATGGCCGACATCGTCTGCAAAATCAGAAGTCGGGATCACACGGGAGATGTTGCTATCTATGTGCTCCTTGAGCATCAGTCTGGAGTGGACAAAGACATGCCCCTCCGCATGTCAGAGTACACGAATTTGCTCTATCGGAACATTCACCGCTCCGGCGCAATTCCCGATGACTGCGAGTTGATATTTCTGCCCATTGTGTTCTATAATGGCACTCGAAAATGGAAGGTGCCGGGGAATGTCAGAGCGCAGAACACGCGGGAATTCCCGCAGTATCTTGCTCCCTTTCCCTAACAAAGTTTTGCCTTGGAAAATTGTGCAAGCACAATTTTCCAAGGCAAAACTTTCTATATCTTGAAAGAATCAAATATATAGATGGGAGAATCCTTATTGGAAAATTTTGCGGAGCAAAATTTTCGGTACGATCTTATTAACGAGAACGATTATTCTGCGGAGCAGCTGCAGCATCGGGGAAGAATGTTTGCGGCTGTTATGTACCTTGATCTATACTCAAAAAATCTGCTGAATACGGATTGGGACATTCAGAAGGTGGAGAAAGCGATAGCAGAAATGCTCAATGAGGAATCGCTGGAGCTGATAGAGGAATTTATCGGCGTGGTAGATTCTATGTTCGGAATAGTTATAGATTTAGACACGTTAATGAACAGATTAGAAACAAAGTTTTGCCAGAGGCAAAACTTTCTATAAAATTGGAGAATGCTATGTACATAGAAAGCATCCTCGATCTGAAACTTTTGCTACTGGAAATTGTGCTCTGCACAATTTTCCAATGCAAAAGTTTCAGAAAGAACAAAAGAACCGAGAGGTAAGGAGGTAGCAAAAATGTTCAGAATGAATGCGGAAACATTCAGAGCGCACATTGCAGAAATGGGTCGGCAGGAAGGACTTCAGGCAGGATTGCAGACAGGTCGACAGGAAGGTCGTGAAGAAGGACTTCAGACAGGATTGCAGACAGGTCGGCAGGAAGGACTTCAGACAGGTCGTGAAGAAGGACTTCAAAAGGGGCTACAGGCAGGCCGCGCGGAGGGGCATATTGAGGAGCGGAGAAAAAACGCCCGTAGTATGTTTTCCAAAGGATTTTCAGCCCATGACATTCAGGATGTTACCGGGTTGAGCGATGAGGAAATGCGGACATTGCGAAACGGATCGCATTAAGTTGGAACCGCTCGGCCTGCGCGCAGAGCGGATAATATCAACATCTGGATCAACCTCACATACCAGTTCCTTCAGGAATGCTTACGGAGGGTATGTCGATAGACTTTATTCATAAGTACACTGAGCTCAGTGAAGATGAAATTCGAGCATTTCAGAAAAACAGCAGGGAAAACGGTAGAGCATAATACGCAGCCGCGCATTT
>CBDDDG010000002.1:0-161297 GCA_965226555.1 Salinispira sp.
CTTCCTGCTGCAAGAGCTCCCGGGCATTCTTCACCGTGGTTTTCTTCTTCTTTTTTCGACCGCCTCCAAAGAGGTTGCCAAGATTTCCAAGGTTCAGATCAATTTCTTCGAGATTCTGACCCGAGAAAATTTCGATTGACGGACGGAAGCCGCCGCGCTGAATCGCAATTTCTACTTCCTTTTCCTCAAAATGACCATCTTTCAGTTTCTGACGGAATTTTTCCCGCGTGGCATTGGGAACTTCATCATCATCTTCCACATGTTCCAGCGGTAACATATTTGTATCGAATGATTTTTCATTGGCGGCAAAAAGTCCTTCGTTCTTGGATGGTGGTCTGCTGCCCGGGAGGAGGAGATCAAGAAGTTGATCTTCTACCCGATGCGCCGCTTCTTCCCGTATGTCTTCCTGAAATTCATCCTTAACCATGTTCACTGCAACCATCATGAGATCGCGGACCATGGATTCCACATCGCGGCCGACATAACCCACCTCGGTATATTTTGTCGCCTCAATTTTCAGAAAGGGGGCACCGGTAAGCCGTGAAAGCCGGCGGGCAATTTCGGTTTTTCCCACACCGGTGGGACCTATCATTATGATATTTTTGGGCGCAACTTCATCTATTAAATCTTCAGGCAGTTTCTGACGCCGAATTCTGTTGCGCAGGGCAATGGCAACGGCCTTCTTTGCCTTTTGCTGACCGATAATGTATTTATCGAGTTCGGCAACAATCTGACTGGGAGTAAGGTCTTCAAGTTTTTTCATCTAATCAAGCTCCTCAACAATTATGCTATGGTTAGTATATATACAAATTTCTCCGGCAATTTCCAAGCTCCGCTTGGCAATTTCGCGGGCTGTGAGCGCGCTTTTATCCAGATAGGCTCGGGCAGCGGCATAGGCATAGGAACCGCCGCTGCCTATGGCAAGTGTTCCGGTTTCGGGCTCAATGACATCGCCGGTACCGGAAATAAGGAGAATTTTCTCCCGTGAGGCTACCAGCAGAAGAGCATCGAGCCTTCGAAGCGTGCGGTCTGTCCGCCAGAGCTTGGCAAGCTCAACCGCAGCCCGTGTAACATCGCCATTGTATTCCCGCAGGCTTTCTTCAAATTTATCGAAGAGGGTAAAGGCATCGGCCGTGGCGCCGGCGAAACCCGTAAGTACTTTTTCATCATAAATTTTACGTACCTTTTTCGCGTTTCCCTTTACGATGGCGTTACCCATTGTTACCTGCCCATCTCCTGCCATGGCTGTTTTACCGTCTTTTTGAACAGCAATAATAGTTGTACTGTGCATCATTTCCCCCATTTTTTCTCCGTTGTTCGTGATGTTCGTGAACTTCGTGATGTTCGTGAACTGTGCGGATGTGAACACTCATAAATCTCCCGTAATTTTCCAAGACTTGTATGCGTATATATTCCCGTTGTGGAGAGGTTCCGATGTCCGAGCATTTCCTGAACAAACCGGATATCGGCACCGCCATTCATGAGATGTGTCGCAAAACTGTGTCGGAATTTATGTGGGTAAATATGATTTTTCATCATGTATCCTAATTTCTCAAGTATATACTGTATTCCCCGAATACTTAAAGCCTCTCGACGATTATTGATAAAAAGATTTTTCAGATGATCCTGATTCTGCAGATAATCGCGGCGAAGCGGGAGATAGTTACGGAGGGCGGAAATGGCATGATCGTTGAGAAACACAAACCGTTCCTTTCTTCCCTTTCCCGTAACGAGAATCCGCCGTCTTTTTTCCTGAATGTGAAAAAGCTGTATGCCCTGCAATTCACTGAGACGGCAACCGGTGGAATAAAAAAGCTCCATGATCAGATAGTTTCTGGCGCCCGCAAAGGAATGCGCCTGCATTTTCATTTCCCCCAGAATATTACTGATATCTGCTTCAAAAAAAAATTCCGGAAGGTTTCGGGAGGTTCTGACACCCTTTACCGAAAATATCTGAGTAGTATCTTCATTATTCTGTCTTCCCAGATAGCGATAGAATCCTTTTATTGCCGACAATGCCCGATTCATACTCCTCCCATTCATTCCCTTCTGTCCGAGAAAGGCCATATATGATCGGAGTTTTCGGGGATCAGCTCGGGAACCGGCGGGCACATTGATATGCGGATCGGCGGGCACATCGTCCTCCGCTCTCCCATCTCCGAACCACTGCGCATAGGCGCTGAGATCATGAGTATAGGACCTGATGCTCCGGGGAGAAAGTCCCCGAACAGTTGATAGATATTCAAGATACTTTCTCATTGCGTATTCCATACTATAACTGTCGGCATGAGAAGAGAACTGCCGTATTATCTTTACGATAACTTTTGCTACTGGAAATTGCGCAAGCGCAATTTTCCAATGCAAAACTTTGTTTACGAAAATTTGTTTACGCATAATCTCCACGCAGATAACGCAGAATTTCTACCGCATTATCCATGGCTGGAGCGCCGTGTTCATACAATTGTCTGCCGCCCTCATTTCTCCGTGAATTGAGTGTGTCAGGCATAACAAAAACATCCCTGCCCTGCTCAAGAGCAAAGTCGACCGTTATGAGCGCGCCGGATTTCTCAGGCGCCTCCACAAGCATCAAGCCCTCCGACATACCCGATATAATGCGGTTTCGCTCAGGGAAGCGGAAGGGTGCCGGTCGGGTTCCGGGAGGATATTCGCTTACCAATGCCCCTCCGTTCTGCAACATTTCGCATGCAAGATTAAAATGGGCGTGGGGATAGATATAATCGCAGCCATGACCGAGCACAGCAATAGTGCAGCCCCCAGTATCAATTGCGCCCCTGTGAGCAGCCGAATCTATGCCCCTGGCCAGCCCCGAAACGAGAACAATGCCCCTTTCGCTCAGCTCCCGGGAAACCCTTCGCGCGCAGGAGACGCCGACACCGCTGGGCTTGCGGGTACCGACCACCGCAAAGCACAGCCGGCCATTGAAAAGCTCGCGCGGTAATTCCGCAGAACCCGCAGGCGCAGGCTCGCCGGAATGCTCACCCCCGCCGGAACCCGAACGCTCGCCGCCGGAGCCCCCGCCCCCCGTGTAGCGTACGTACAGAGCAAATGGCGGATCATAAACATTTCTCAATACATGAGGATACGCAGGGCTCCAAATCGGAACAAAGAAACGCCCGGAACCCTCAAGCCAGGACCCATCGCTTCGCGCGCCCTCCAGCGCGGCGCGTGGGTCATATTTCCCTCCGCGGCCGGCGCCGCAAATTCCAAGGCGCCGTAAAACAGAGGTACTCATGCGGAGAAATTCCCTTTCTCCAGGTTTCATTCTCCAGAGGGCAAGCTTTTCGCTGGTACGGAGAAACGAAATTCGGTGAATGGCATATAAAAGTAGAGTTTTCATCTACCCTAGTAACTGCCTAAAAGTTCCTCCCGATTGACTATTGCTGCATTTTTTTCACTTTCTCGGCTACTTTTTTCAATTATGCGGTCATAAATCTCTATTGCATCGTCTATCCGCTCTTCAAGAACCGCCGTTCTCGCCAGTAAAAACAGGAGGCGTATATCGTCGGGAAAGAGCGACAGAGCCCTGGTAATGATGGATTTGGCAGCCTCAATATCATCAAGCTCAAAAAGAAGAAGTACCGCAAGGCCGAAATAGGGGTCGCGGTAAGCCGGATTAATATTAATTGCCCGTTCATAATAACGCCGCGCCCGTTCCATATAATTCTGCTGTTCCAACATACCCGGAAGCGATAGGGCAGTTTGTCCCGCCGCAATACCGGCGCTGTTGAGTACTATGTGATTTGCCGGTTCAATGAGCAGCAGGTGCTCGTACTGTTCCAGCGCGAGATCAAACATGCCCAGTTTGCTATATTGCTCAGCAAGCAGGCGGTATACTGTTACCGCTCCTTCGGCGGCCTCCACCTTTTCACGGATAATGGATTCATACACCTTCAGATCGCGTTTCAGTTCCTCAATGCTCTTGTCATCGTTCAGGCGGGCATTACCTGCCGCTCTCCGCGCGCGGGTTGGAAGCGCATCGCTCACTGCCTCCGTAAAGGTAGATCGATTATTTCCGCATGAAGACATAAGAATGATGCATACTATGAATATCCATAAAACGGGTTTTCTTCGCATTAATACCCCGAGCTTCCCTCGTTACTTCGCCCTAAAATTACTCCGGTTGCAGATACTCCGAGCCGGTCAGCGCCCGCTCCGATAAGTTCCTCGGCAAAATCTCTGTTGCGAATGCCTCCGCTTGCCTTCACACCCAGAATGTCACCCGCGATATCCCGCATAATACGCACCGCCTCCACTGATGCCCCCCCGGACGCAAAGCCGGTGGATGTTTTTACAAACCAGGCGCCTGCCCACCCTGAAATGAGGGTCGCGGCAATAATTTCATCTTCACTGAGTTCGGCAGTTTCCAAAATAACCTTGACCAGATGTCCATCGGCTGCGCGAACAACGGCTGCAATATCATCAAAAACTGCCGTATAATTACCATCCTTGAGAAATCCGACTGAAATGACCATGTCAATTTCATCGCAGCCCTGACTGACCGCCCAAGAAGTTTCAGCTGCCTTCGCTTCTGTAGGATTATACCCCCAGGGAAAACCGACAACCGTACAGGTTTTTACCGCAGAATTGCGCAGGCTCCTTACCGCAGCCGGAATTCGAACCGGCGGCACGCACACAGAAAAGGGCTCCCAACTACGCGCTTCCGCAAAGAGTTTTTCATAATCTGCTGCTGATGCTGCCTGCTTCAGGAGCGTGTGATCAATATAACGATTCAATTCCTGTACCTTCCCCATGCCCTGCGGCACTGCTCTCTGTTGTGCCCGCTGAGGCACTGCTCTCTGTGGTACAGGGCAGGGAAATTGTTCGGGCAGGATTTTCCCATGTTCTGAAAAATACTCCCGCAGCATGCTTTCTGTTTTTTGTCTGTTCATACTGTTCCTCCGATAATATACGCTATCATTCCGAGAAATTTTTGCGGAAATTTCTCTTATTTTAGAGCGATCCGTTCTTCCCCGCTCCATTCTGCACTGATCGAATTTCCTCATCGCTCAGCCCAGTAACCTTCCGAACGTCATCTGCTGAAAGTCCTATGGAAAACATACTGCGGGCGTTTTTTCTCCGCTCCTCAATATGCCCCTCAGCGCGGCCTGTTTGCAATCCTTCCTGCCGACCTTTCAGAATGCCTCTCTCCATGCCCTTCGCAATGCCTTCCCTTACGAAGGCGTTGGTCATGTTATATTGTCCGCATACTGTTTTCTCCTACTGAAACTTTTGCATTGGAAAATTGTGCAGAGCACAATTTCCAGTAGCAAAAGTTTCACATTTGGCAGGCCTCGTTGCGCTTGGCATTCTCTCATTTTGTAGAAAGTTTTGCCACTGAAAAATTGTGCTCTGCACAATTTTTCAATGAGGATTCTCTCATCTATACTCTTGATTCTCTCACGGTATAGAAAGTTTTGCCTCAGGCAAAACTTTGTTGCGGCAAAACTTTGTCTAGGGAACAGTTCCCTGTCAATTTTCTCAAACTGTTCATACAGTTTTGGATCTAGATCTTTGATACCGAAAATTGTGCTCCGCACAATTTTCTAATCTGGATTCTCTCATCTCTATTCGTGATTCTCTCAAGATATAGAAAGTTTTGCCTGTGGCAAAACTTTTGTTATAACCTAGCACACTCTCTGCTAGATCAGTAAAGTCTTGTGAAGACAGACCGTTCAGGAGCTGCGCAATCTCTTTCAGCCCCTCAGCATCCATCTCACTGAAAATTGTGCTCTGCACAATTTTCAAATGAGGATTCTCTCATCTATACTCTTGATTCTCTCAAGGTATAGAAAGTTTTTCCTAAAGGAAAAACTTTGTTATTATCTCGCATTATATACCACAACGCAGTCGATGTATATCGTTTTTCATCGGAACGCCATGCCAACTGCTTTTTGTCCATTCGCCCCAGATCGCGCACAATGCCTTCCGCTCGGGGTCTGACAGGAAGGGGGCGCTGACAACGAGATCGCAGTGAAGGTTCTTTTTTCCTGCAATGTAGCTGGGGGTTTCAATGCGGATTTTGTCCAGGTCCATCTTGGCAAGTGTTGTATCCTCACAGAACAGTCGCAGCAGGTCGGGAACCATCAGGGGGTTTTTGTAAGCAATCTTGAAGGCTAGGTCGTGGATGTGGCCTGTGCTGTGGGATGATTTTTTCATAAACATTCCTCCTATATATATCAAACGGGAGAAATGCTATTTCTGAATATGTTTTCTGAAAAAAATTTATTTTTTTTCGGGATGGGGCAGGCGGGGGTTTCACATGTTTGAATTTTGAAGGTTGTGCATTAAAATACTGCCCAATCCCCTTTATTTTGTCAATTTTCGCCACCGGAAGGCGTAAATGATCCCAAATGTCAGATGGTGGAATTGCCGTGCAACGGTCTCTGTATGAGAAGACATTGATTACCTAACTTGTCGAGTTAACACTACCGGAGGATGCCAACATGCATGCTCATGCGGGCGCCGAGTTGCATCGGCGCCCGTATTATCCTATCCGCAGCGCTTCCGTGTTCTACCAGACTCCCGTTGGATCCACGGCAAACACAGAGAAACCATTATCTTCCTCTCCTGGTACAAACAAATAAGTAACGCCATTAACTACCGCGGTTGTTGCCCCGTACGCTCCGTTAAGTTCCAGAGTGGAATTATCGCTCACAAGATCGACAAGGGTAAGACTACCGTTACTATTCGCCGTAAATACATTGACACTGTCATCGTCCTTCGCTGTGACGAACAGATAGGTGGTACCGCCAATCTTCGCAGTCGTTAGACCGTTGGCTGTATCAAGCTTTGATCCCTGTGAGCCATCATTAATATTGAAGCGATTCGTGAGGTACCCCCCAATGGCAGTGTGTATATCAAATACACTAATACCGTCATCAACAGCCCCCGCGACATATAAATAGGTTGTGTTGCCAACAACCGCAGTTGTTAGATCAGCAGCTCCATCAAGTTCCCATGTAGAGCTGTCGGAGTAATTTCTGCCCGGCAATCCCGCATCGCTGTTCCACCAGTCACCGTTATTATTTACTGCTTTAAAACCGCTGATACCGTCATCGTTATATCCTGCAATATACATGTAGAGGTTACTCCTAACCCAGACAGTCGTTATGGCATGAGCTCCGTCAAGATGCAAGCCGCCACCATCAGTTCTCCTGCCATCACCAGATATCTCCGTAAATGTCAGATTCCCATTACCCGCTCTGCTTACCCTGAAGGTGCTGAAACCATCATCATCTACTCCAGCGACCACAACATAGGTGGTACTCCCAAGGACAAAGGTCTTTATATCAATTGCCCCATCAAGCTCCTTAGTGCCTCCCCTTCCGTCATGAGTAACACGGCCTTTATGAACAAGGTTCCCCGAACTGAGTACCTGATACGCGCTGAAACCGTCATCGGTTCTCCCCGCAACAAACAGATAGGTGGTACCGCCAATAACAGCGGTTGTTAGACCGCTGGCTCCGCCAAGTTCCACGGTATCGCCACTGCCATAGTCTGCTCCGTCATCAACCTCATAGGTAACACGCGTGACTGTCCCTCCGCTGTTTACCCTGTACACCGTAACACCATCATCATCATATCCTGCGACAAAAAGGTAGGTGGTACCGCCAACTACCGCAGTTGTTACTGCTCTGGCTCCAGCGAGCGGAATGGTGCTATTATCGCGGATGTTTACGGTATTTCTCAGTATGGATAGCGGCTGGGAGACAACAAGGTTCGAAAAAGCACTCCAGCCGATTGCATTTCTTGCCCGCACCTGAGCGGAGTAACTTCTGCCGTTTACCAGTCCGGTAATGGTGGAGCTGGTAGTTGTGGGTCCAGTGCTGATGTACGTGTAGCCTTGAAAGCCATGTGACCAATATCTCATATCATACCCCCGAATGGCGCTTCCGCCGTTACTCGGCGCCGTCCATGAAACTTTAAGCTTTCCGTTCCCCACTTTAACAGTCGGTGTATTCGGCTTGGCAGGAGTGGCGGCGGGGGTTGCTGTTGCGCTGTCCGACCATGCGCCATTGCCGCGCACATTCCGCGCGCGCACCTGTACGGAGTAGCCACTGCCGTTTATCAGTCCGGTAATGATGTGGCTTGTGCCGCTGATACCGGAGTTAATTGGCGTCCATGCCCCGCTGCCTCTGCGATATTGCAGATCATACCCGGTAATGGCACTTCCGCCGTCGTTCGGCGCAGACCAGTTTACCGTAAGTCTTCTGTCACCCGGGGTAACCGTTGGGTCAGCAGGTTTGAGAGGAACCGTAGACGGAGTTGCTTTAGCTACCTGCGACCAATTACTCTCGCCGCGTGCGTTCTTTGCGCGAACATCCACCTCATATTCTTGACCGTTTGTTAAGCCGGTAATGGTATGGCTTGTGTTTGTGCCAATGCCGGAGGTGATATAGGTCCACGGGGTTGTACCAACCCGTCTATAGCTCAGGTGATACGCGGTAATGGGGCTCCCGCCATTGTTCGGCGCAGTCCAGCTTACCGTAAGTCTTCCGTTTCCCGGAACAAGGGTTGGCGCATTCGGCGTGGAAGGAGTTGTGGAAGGGGTTGCTATTACGCTGCCCGACCAGCCGCCTTCTCCTACCGCGTTCTTTGCGCGCACCTGTACGGAGTAGCTACTGCCATTTGTCAGTCCGTAGATAATACGGTTTGTGTTTGTGCCAATGCCGGAGGTGATATATGACCACACTCCGCCTTTACGGTAGCGCAGATGATATGCGGTAATGGCGCTACCGCCGGTATCGGCCGGCGCAGTCAGCGCAGTCCATCGTACCGTAAGCCGGGCATTCCCCACGGTGAGCGTGGGAGCGCTCATGGTCTTCGGAACAGTAACAGGAATTGCCTCAGCAGCTAATGACCAGAGCCCCGGATCCACCGCGTTGACGGCGCGCACGCGTACGTAGTAGGTGGTGCCGTTTGTTAATCCGGTAATGGTGTGGCTTGTGCCGCTTATATCGGAATCAATTAACAACCAGTCTACGCCGTCATCACTATACTGGAGGTGATACTCGGTAATGGCGCTGCCGCCATCGTCATTCGGCGCAGTCCATGAAACTTCAAGCTCTCCGTTCCCCGCGGTAAGCGTTGGCTTGGCCGGCGCGCCGGGAACGGTCGCCGGGGTTGCTGTTGCGCTGCCCGACCATGCGCCCCTTCCTTGCGCGTTCTTGGCGCGCACCTGTACGGAATAGCTGTCGCCGTTGTCCAGTCCGGTAATGGGGTGGCTTGTGCCGCTGATGCCGGTGGTAATGGATGTCCATGCCCCGCTGTTGCCCTTGCGGTATTGCAGATCATATCCGGTAACTGCGCTGCCGCCATTGTTGGTCGGCGCAGACCAGGAAGCAGTGAGCTGAGTGTCATCTACTGCGAGCGTTGGCTTAGCCGGCGCGCCGGGAACGGTCGCCGGGGTTGCCGATGTGCTATCCGACCATGTGCCCTCGCCCTGTGCGTTCTTTGCGCGCACCTGCACGAAGTACGTGTTGCCGTTTGTTAATTGTCGTATGATATGGCTTGTACTGAGTCCGATACCGGAGTCGATTACCGTCCAGTTACTGCCGCCGCTTTCGCGATGCCGCAGATGATACTCAACAACCGCGCTGCCGCCAGTGTCACTCGGCGCAGACCAGGAAACGGTAAGCTGAGTGTTCCCTTGTGTGATCGTGGGGGCATCCGGCGCTTCAGGTACTGCGGCGGGGGTTGCTGTCGCGCTGCCCGACCATGCGCCCCATCCTTGCGCGTTCTGTGCGCGCACCTGTACGGAATAGCTGTCGCCGTTGTCCAGTCCGGTAATGGGGTGGCTTGTGCCGCTGATGCCGGTGGTAATTTGCGTCCATGCCCCGCTGCCTCTGCGGTATTGCAGCTCATACCCGGTAACTGTGCTGCCGCCATTGTTGGTCGGCGCCGTCCATGCGGCTATAAGCCGACTGTTTCCCACGGTGAGCGTTGGTATGGCTGGCGCGGCAGGTACGGTTGCAGGGATTGCTACGGCAGGTTCCGATGGGTTTCCCTCTCCCTGAGCATTGACAGCGTATACCTGTACTGCGTACTCGGTACCGTTTGTTAGGGGGGTGATAACATAAGATGTAGAGGTAATACCGGAAATGGTTTTTACCGTACTGTCTGTCCAGCTTCCTGCCGGAATGGCGGCGGTAACCGCGTGATATTGCAGTGCATAGGAGTCAACGGTACCGGACGGCGCAGTCCATGAGGCGGTAAGTTGCCCATTTCCCACTGCGAGCACGAGACCAGTCGGCACTAAGGGAACGTTAATGGGGGTTGCCGTGGTCGATGTTGACCATGCGCCAACTCCCGGGCCATTCCCCGCATCCTCAGTTACTGAATTCACGGCGCGCACCTGTACATAATATTCAATGCCGTTTGTTAGTTCCTCAATGGTGTGGCTTGTATCAGTAGCATCAGAATCGACAGACGGAGAAATCGTCCACTGTCCTTGCGGGCTGGAGGGGCGATACTGCACTTCATACCGAATAATAGCGTTTCCGCCATTGTCCGGCGCCGTCCATGTTGCGGTAAGTTGACTATTCCCCACTCTGAGGTCTGGAGCGCTCATCTTAGAGGGAACGGTGGCAGGGGTTATTCTTTCGCTCAATGGCGACCATTCACCCGCGCCATCGCTGTTCTCGGCGCGCACTTGCACGAAGTACGTGGCGCCGTTTGTTAATCCTCGTATAATATGGCGTGTATTGAGTCCGATACCGAAGTCAATGAGGGTCCATTTACTGGCGCCGTCCGCGCTATGGCGAAGGTGATACTCGGTAATTGCGCTGCTGCCCGTATATTCCGGCGCAGCCCATGCAGCAGTTAGTTGCCCATTCCCCGCTTCAAGGGTTGGGGCAAGCATTACTCCTGGTGCGGTTTTTGTGGGGGGGGGGGGGGGGGGGGTGATATCATCTACGACCGGTATTGGACATCCGGCAAGTAATGCGATGAAAATTGTGCAGAATATGACAAGGCTTCCCTTACATAATTTGAAATTCACGATGTAACTCCTAACTGCCAGCATACCTATCTTATAACTGGAATAGTAATATATATTATAATAGAGCGTTTTGCAGAGCAAAATTTTATGTATGCAAAACATTCTATTAGTCCGAGATTGCTGCGCGGCAACAGTTCTCAGAAAGTTTACGCATCATAGTAACACAGACAGAAAGACACTGTCAACAAAAAAAAGATAATTATCTGGGATATTAAGGTTTGAACAGACCCCACTTTGACCTATTATGCGATCATTTCTTCCGAGTGCCAAGCCCTCCATCGCTCAAGCGTCGGCCGTGTGAGCCGTTGCTCCATTATGATCGGCTTGAGCCGGAGAATATCACTATCCACATTGGTATTCCGCTGCCTCAAAAGATCCAGCGGAGTCCCTTTGCGGTAGGTGTTGAACCGCCGGTAATTGAAATCTATCTGATACTCCTCGGCTTCCTTAAGAAACTCATTGAGCTTTGGATTCATCACCTGACTGTAGAACTCATCCTCAATGAGCCGGTGCGAGGACTCGACAGAACTGTTCCATGTGCAATGCCCGGGCGGAATACGCCGATACTCGACACCCGCCTGTATGAGCGCCTGCTCAAACCCCGACGTTCGGGTCTTGCTCAGATGCCGAACGGTGAACTCTGCCCCGTTATCGGTCTGAACCGTTATGCCGTTGACAAGGTCTCCGCCGCGATTCCGCAGGTGCTCCAGCAGGTACTCGGCGAACAAGGTTGTTACCATACTGCTCTTCTCATTGGCGAAGGCGTACCACAGAGCCCCTGTCGCCCGATCCCGGGCGGTTATCTGGTACTTCGGAACGTCTAAACACTTCTGAGAAAACCGCATAGCGGGAATGTCCGTCAGATACTTGATATCAATCTGAATGCACTCGCCGAACTTCATCCTGTCGGTTACCTCCCGCAAATCTCTCTTGGGTAGCGCCTTCGGCTTCTTTGTTTTCCGCGCCCCTATCTGCTTTAGCGTCTTGATAATCGTCGGCAGGCTGTACTTCCCGCCAACTTCCGTCTGCAACTGCTTTTGCACCTGAGTTCCAATGATTTTGTTGTGATTCCGATTCTTGGTCTGGGCAAGACTCTCGAGATGACACCGGTGCCCGAATTTCATCTTCATCGGATGATTGGTCGTGCCCCGCTTTTTGTCTTCAAGCCCCTCGCCGGATTCAAAGCGCCGAACCCACCGCCGCACCGTGTTGCGCGACACCTCGAACTCCCGAGCAGCCGCCTTGATCGAATGCTCCTGGGCATACCGAACCATCCGCAACCGCCAATCATACATCGAAGCCGCCTGATACTTCCGAGACTTGAGATGATACTGAGAATATGTGATACTACTGTTCACTGTTTCCCTCCTTTTATGTTTTATACAACCCCCAGTGTATACGAATAACCTTCGTTTTACACTGGGGAGGAGGGGTCTGTCCAAAGGTTTATATCCCAAAAAAGATAATTATCGCTGCGCAAAGAGTACCAGTTAGCGGGGATGATATTTTTGGTGATATTGCTGTAAGGCATTCTTGTCGAGATGTGTGTAAATTTGCGTTGTGCTGATATCAGAATGTCCGAGAAGCGCCTGCACAGAACGGAGATCAGCCCCCCCTTCGAGGAGATGCGTGGCAAAACTATGCCTGAGTGTGTGAACCGTGGCAGACATTCCCGACTTTTCAATAAGTTCATGAAAGCGTTTCCACATTCCCTTGCGTGAAAGGCATCCGCCGAAGCGGTTCAAAAAAACACAACCGGCGCTGCGGGCAGGGTTATAGAGCTCCTTCCGACCTTCATTAAGGTAGCGTTCACACCAGTACAGGGCCTCGTCTCCCATGGGAACAATTCGTTCCTTGTTGCCCTTTCCCCGAATACGGAGCAGTTTTTCACTCATATACACCCGGTCAATGCTCAGGTCCACTGCCTCCGAAATACGCAGACCGCAGGAATATATGAGTTCAAACAGACATCGATCCCGCAGTCCAAGAGCCGAGTTCATATCTATGTGCTCAAAAATGAACTCAATTTCGTCAATGCCCAGCACTCCGGGCAGTCCATGGGAAATTTTAGGACTCTCCAGTGAAACACAGGGGTTGCCTGAGCACATATGTTCTTTTACAAGCCAGTCAAAAAATTGCCGCAGGGAACTAATAACTCGGGCAACTGTCCGTTCAGTAATACCAGCCTTCCGCCGAAAGAGAATGTAGTCCTGTATGCGCAGTTCATTGACCCGTGAAAGATCGGCGCCGTTCATCCACTCCAGAAACTGCCGAATTTCCCTGCCGTAGGTTGCTACCGTGCGGGCAGAAAGCTGAAGCTCATAGTGAAGATAACTGACAAACTGCTGTTCCCGATCTCCGTTATTCATAGGGCCTTATTCATCGGTTTGCTTACGGCGGTAACGGTAATAGGCCGGTATATTCTGCTCGCTGCCCGGATAGGCATGTTCATCTCCCGAAAAACTAAACTCGCTCTGCTCGGCATCCGTTTGTCCCGACATTTTACTCCAATCGTTGAGGTTGATGTATGCGTTATCGTTTTTGCCCGGGGATCGTTCCGATTTGGGCTCAGGCTGATGCGATGGATGATCAAAACCGGTGGCAATGACTGTTACCCGGAGAGCGTCGCCAAGTTCATCGTTAACAGCCGTACCCGAAATAATCTGCGCATCTTCATCTGCATTCGCCGTTATAATACTCATAACCTCTTCAAACTCACTCAGAGCAAAATTACTGCCGCCGGTAACATTCACAAGCAGTCCCTTGGCTCCTTCAATGTTTGCATCTTCAAGCAGAGGATTGTTAATGGCATTCGTTGCGGCATCTACTGCCCTGTTCATGCCCGAACCGCTCCCGACACCCATAATAGCATCGCCGCGCCCCTTCATAATGGTGCGTACATCCGCAAAATCGATATTGATATCTCCTGATATGGTAATAAGATCGGATATTCCCTGCACCCCCTGACGAAGAACATCGTCGGCAACCAGAAAGGCTTCACGGATCGGCGTATCCTTTTCCACAATGTTCAGAAGATGCTGATTCGGAATGGTGATGAGCGTATCGACCTGCTTACGCAGTTTGCTAATTCCGTCTTCGGCCAGTTTCTGCTTCCGTTCTCCTTCAAAATTGAAGGGTTTGGTAACAACCGCAACGGTCAATATGCCGAGTTCCTTGGATATGGCTGCGGTAATGGGCGCAGCGCCGGTGCCCGTACCGCCTCCCATTCCTGCGGTTACAAAAACCATGTCGGAACCGGCGAGTAAGGCCTTTATTGCATCGGCATCTTCCAGCGCCGCCTTCTCTCCCACATCCGGATTACCGCCCGCCCCCAGACCGCCGGTCAATTTTTTCCCAAGCGCTATACGCTCAGTCGCAAAACTGTCCTGCAGAGCCTGCTGATCGGTATTCATGGCAATAAATTTGACATTCTGCAAACCACTGCTGATCATCCTGTTAACAGCGTTACTTCCTCCGCCTCCAACTCCCACAACAGTAATAACTGTAAGCGCTGTTGAATTCTGCGGGGCAGAATACCGTTCAGCCCGATCGGGATATTCGTCCTGTTCATCAATAATTCGAAGTTTCATGCCCCCTCCTTTTTTGGCTCGTTTTTTGGCTCGTTTTTTGGTCTACTCGAAAATTGTGCTCTGCACAATTTCCAGTAGCAAAACTTTCTATTCGAAAAAATTCCGCAACCAATTTCTCACTTTTCCGGTTTTCTTTGTTCGCGGTTCTTTTGTTCTTTCAACCAATGTGTTTTCAGCTCCGCGCAGTACTAAGCCATAGGCTGCAGCCCGGTCGGGCCGACAGACCTCCTGGGTTAAACCCTTCACTCCCAGAGGTTCGGCAATTCTTCCCGAACTATGAAAAATCATCTGCGCCAGTTCGGCTGTACCCGGCAGCATGGCCCCTCCGCCGCAGAGAACCACTCCGCCCAGGGCCGGCCAGTTTCTGAAGCCGCCTTCATTTTCAACCCGATGTTTAACAATTTCAAAAATCTCTGTCATCCGGGGTTCAATGTACGTGCACAGGGTCATCTGATCGGTAGCAACCGGAGGACGTCCGGCAATTCCGGGCACAATAACCTGCGTATTCATCTCCCGCAGAACCGATGCGTGAGCAAATCCGTTGTGCATCTTAATTTGTTCAGCAAGCTCAAGAGATGTTTTAAGAATAATGGACAGATCTGAGGTAACATCCCCTCCCCCCAGAGGAAGTACTGCTGTGTAGTGGGGAGCGCCGTTGAGATAGAGGATGACATCGGTCGTTCCGCCGCCAATGTTGATAAACAGGGTGCCAATTTCTTTTTCTTCAGGAGTCAATGCGGCTTCAACTGCGGCCAGACCCTCATACATCATCTCTGAAACCCTGAATCCTGCCCTGTTAATACACTTTACAAGATTCTGGGCTGCCGTTACCAGCGCTGTTATGAGATGCACCTCTGCCTCAAGCCGTACACCAATCATATCGCGGGGGTCTTTCACGCCGCGTTGATCATCTACCAGATATTCCTGCGGCAGGAGATGAATAATTTCCCGATCCATGGGAAGCACCACCGCCTGAGCAGCCTCCATTACCCTATTAACATCGTTCTGGGTAATCTCCCTGCCCTTACTGTTTACTGCAACCACGCCCCGGGAGTTCAAACCCTCAATGTGGGTACCGGAAATACCGACAGTGGCTGTTTCCACCTTCCTGCCCGCCATCTGTTCGGCCTTTTCTATGGCCTCAAGAACCTTCTGTTGAGTAAGCTCAATGTTAATAACAACGCCCTTTCGCAGGCCGCTGGAGAAACTTTCTCCCACACCGAGAATTTCAATTTCGTTTCTATCATTCCGTTCACCGATCATGGCACATATCTGAGAAGTGCCAATGTCAAGACCGGTAATTATGTCACCGCGGGCCATTCCCCCCCCCTCTGTTATATACTACATCACCGGCTCGAAAATCAATCTCTGTAATATCTTCCATTCCCTGTTCCTGCAACACCTCCAGTATCTTCAAAATATACAGCCCCTGCGCGCGGTCAAGACCGGCTGCCGCCCTCACCCGCACAGGAATGTGTATGGGAATAAGTACCCATTCATACACTCCCTCGTATACCTCATCTATATAAAATTCCGAAAATGCGCGAAGGAGATCATCGCTGCTCAAACTGCGGATATCTTCCAACATGGGGGCATAGGATCTATGAACCTGCGCTCCGAGTTCCGGGGCATCGAAGGAAATACCCTGAACAATCGGAAGGTTCCAGTCATCAATTTCATAGCCGATCCGATAAATAACTCCCTCATCATCTATAAGAACCGGAAAACGGACATCGCCGTAGGCGACCATGAGAATGCACAGAGGCTCCCGTCCATAGACGGTGATATTGAGGGTGTCGGGAAATACGCGGCGAACCGATGCGGCCTTAATGTCAGGATTGCCGATGAGATTTTTGTAAATGTCCTGCTCACGAACAAGATGAAACAACTCTCCAATGTGTATACCGCCGCGTTCCGTTATATCTGCGATAGTCAGATCCATGTCGGTCGTCAGTGTGATATGACGGAGAGCTATACGGGGCGCAATAAAAAAATAAAACAGGAGCTGCCCAATAAGAAGCAGAATGAGCCCCCCAATGAGAATAGAAATGCACAGGCGAATTACCTTCCCATGGTTTTTCTTCTGCCCCTCATTGAGACCTTCGTTGAGGTCCTCGTTAAAATGCTCGTTGAGGCGCGGCGAAATAACATGCTGATTTTCGAGTAATTCAGACATTGCTATTCCCTCCCGCATTTCCCGCATTTCCCGCATTTCTCTCAGTATCGGAATTGTCGGTGGAATCCGATGGGACTGTTGGGGGAGTGTTGCGGGAAACATTGACCAGCAGGCCGCAGAGAATCATGCTTATTAAAAGATGCGACCCCCCAGCCGCGAAAAACGGCATGGGAATGCCTGTTGCCGGAGCCATACCGGAAATTACCGCCATATTTATTCCCGCCTGCACCGTTAGCAGCGCGGTAATGCCGTAGGCCAGCAGACCGAAAAAGGTATTGCGCTGCCGGAGCGCAAGCGAAAACCCCCGCCATGCCAAAAGGACAAAGAGCGCCAGCACCCCCAAAATGCCGATAAACCCCAGTTCCTCACCCAGAACCGCAAAAACAAAATCCGACTGGGCCTCAGGCAGACCGCCGAGTTTCTGAACACCCTTGCCGATACCCATGCCCCAGAGCTTGCCATTCCGAAGAGCCGTGAGCGATGCAAGAACCTGATACCCGGCGCCGCTCGGATCCCTCCCCGGTTCCAGAAAGGAAATAACACGTATGACCCTATGCTCCCGGCTGAAAAGAAGAATGATACCAAGCGGAATAAGCACCGATGTGAGCGCTGCAAAGTACTTTATTTTCACTCCGGCAATAAAAAACATGCTAATGGTAATAAAACCGATGAGCACTGCGGAAGAAAAATCGTTCTGAAGATATATGAAGGAGATAAAAACCATAACAACAATTGTTGCCGGCAGAAGATTGTTTAATATGTCATCCAGATTTTCCTGCTTTCTGTCCAGTATGTGCGCGAGATAGAGAATGAGCGCAAGCTTTGCAAACTCTGTTGGTTGAAAGGTATACCCGCCAAACTGTATTTGCCGGCGAGCGCCGAGATATTCAACCCCAATTCCCGGAATAAAGGTGAGAACCATCAGACAAAAGGAAAGCAACAGAAAGGGAGGAACACACTTCCGCAGATGCTCCAAGGGGAAAACGGCAGCCGCAGCGGCTATAAGAATCCCCAGCAGGGCATAGAGCACCTGGTTCCGCAGAAAATAGAAGGAGTCGGAAAAAAGGAGATCCGCACGGTAATAGGAGGCGGAGAAAAGCATAACAAGCCCCATGCCAAGTAGGAGAATGAGAGTAAAAATTAGCATTTTGTCCGAATACTTCTGCTTCTTTGGCAGACTGCGAATCGCAAAACTCATGTTCCCCCTATTGCAGCTTCAGCGTTGACAGACCGAGGATGGCAAAGAGCCCCCCCAGTATCCAGAAACGCTGTACCACCTTTGTTTCATTCCAGCCCTTCAATTCAAAATGATGATGAAGGGGAGCCATAAGAAAGACCCGTTTCTGCCGCAGTTTATAGCTCAGAACCTGAACAATGACCGAAAGCGTCTCAAGCACAAAGACCCCGCCGACTATGAGCAGCAGAAGTTCTTTTTTTATCATAATGGCAATAACGCCAATGGTTCCTCCCAGCATGAGGCTTCCGGTATCTCCCATAAATACCTCTGCGGGCCTGCTGTTATACCAGAGAAAGCCGATGCTTGCCCCGACCATGGCAAGCGCAAGTATGGTAATTTCTCCCGAGCCCGGCAGGTAGGGGATGGCTAAATACTGTGAAAAATCAATTCTTCCGGTGAGGTAGGCAATGCCGCCAAAGGTGAGACCTGCCATAATAATGAGCCCTGCGGCAAGACCATCTAAACCATCAGTTAAATTAACCGCATTTGTGAATCCCATAAGCCAGAAAATTCCGAGCGGAATGAACAAGGCCCCCATGTCGAGGATCGGGGTTTTGATCATGGGAATGTACAAAAGGGTCGTAAATTCATTTCGGTTGATGTAAAGAATGATTATGATGGCTGTACTCACCAGAAACTGACCAGCCAGTTTTATATGAGTAGGCAAACCATTCTTTTTCCCTTGATACACTTTGATGTAATCATCAATAAACCCAACCGCGCCAAAACCGAGAATTGCCAACAGGCTCACCCAGGTATAGAGGTTCGCAGGATCCATCCAGAGAAAGACCGAGAGCGCCGTGGAAAAGATAATGAGAATACCGCCCATGGTCGGTGTGCCCAATTTTTCGAGGTGAGATGGCGGGCCATCGCTGCGAATTCTCTCGCTAATGTGAAATTTGTTCAGCCAGGCAATAATGTGCTTACCGAATATGAAGGTAATGAGCATGCTGGTAACCGCCGCGTAGGCAGCCCGAAAAGTGAGGTACTGAAAAACATTGAATGGGGTAAAAACCTGCACATACCGGGCAAAAAATTCCTTAAGCATCGTCAGCGCCGCCTCTGTCCGTGCCGCCCACACCGTCAGCGCCGCCTCTGTCCGCGCCGCCCACACCGTCCGCGCCGCCCACACCCGGAACATCGCCAATAAGCCGCTCAAGCCCCATACTCCGCGATGCCTTTATCAAAAACAGCATGCCCGAAGACGGCACTGTTTTCAGCCATGTTCGGAGTTCATTGATATGCGGAAATGTCCGCACCCTGCCCCGCTGTTTCCGTGAAAGGCGCTGGGACGCTGCCGGAAAATCATCGCCAATAAGAGCTATCTCGGCAGGATGATGATCGAGAGCCGCATCAAGAATGTCTCTGTGGATCATGAATTTCGTATCGCCAAGTTCCTTCATATCTCCCAGAATAAAGATGCATTGGAGATTTTCCCGATCGGCAATAGTTCGAGCCGAGGTAAAGGCAGCCCGCATGGATTCGGGGTTCGCGTTGTATGAATCATCAATGAGAACAGAAGCTCCGCGGATAATGTTCCCCCTCCCCGGCTGAATTTTGAAGGAAGCGAAGCCCTCATTAATTTGCTGCGGGCTAAGCCCAAGGGCGGTTGCCATGGTGATGACTCCAGCGGCATTGTGAAGCTGATGGTGCCCCCAAGCCGGAATGCGGTATGTGTGTCCGGCATAGCTGAAACGGCTGCCTTCGATATTTTCCTCCATGAATGAAAAGCCGAATTCATTCATGAGTCCATAGAACAGTACCCGGCAGTTCAGGGGGTGCTCGTTCAGGTAGCGGAGGGCGATGGAATCGGTTTTCGGAATAACGGCAATGCCGTTCTCGTTCATGGTGGAGAATATGCGGAATTTTTCTCTCACAATGTGTTCAACGCTGCCAAGCCTGCCGAGGTGCGCGGTTCCAATACCGGTGAGCAGCGCATGATCGGGCATGATCATATCGTTCAGAACCTGCATTTCTCCCAACTCGCTTATGCCCATTTCCAATACGATATAATCGGTGTGCGCCGGAATGTGCGCAAGAACAATGGGTACACCAATGACCGAGTTATAGTTTCCTTCCGTATAATACACTGAGCCCACTGAACGCGCTAAGTGCGCTGCCGAAAGCGCGCAGGCAAGAATATCCTTTGTGGTGGTTTTTCCGCTGCTGCCCGTTATACCAATTTTTACGGTATCGTATTGTTTGAGGATCATGCTCCCCGCGCCCTGCAAACATGCGAGAACATTATCCACGGGAACCAGAGAAATTTTCCGCATTTTCGCTTCGTTGGTAAGGACATCTCTGTGAGAAGAAAACCAGAGGTTATTGAGCACAACAGCCTTCGCTCCACGCTTCATGGCATGGGAAATGTAGGAATGACCATTGGAAAATTCTCCCCGAAGAGCAAAAAAAACCGCTCCCGGACGCAAGCTCCGGGTGTCAATAGTAAAGTCTCTCCAGCTATTATCCTCACGTATCTTGTGAAAAAACTCTTCCTGTGACAGCTCAGACGGATGCATGCCCCCTCCCATTTTAATGCAAAAGTTTCTCAGAAATTATCTTCAACAGTAACAATCTGTTCTTTTTCGGGTATACTCATCCCCATTTCACGGGACTTCTCAATAATCCGCCCTGGAGAACGGAGTACCGATATTCCGGTAATTAAACGCTTATTGCGTTCAATCATTGTGGACTGCAATTCCTGCAGTTCATCTATCTCATTCTCCAATTCATAGGACTGAAACGTAAACAACACATGAGCAAATAGTAATAGCGGCAACATTACTGCGAGAAATCCTAAAAGTACCTGCACAACTCTTTTCATCATATACCACGCCTTGAATCCCGCAGTTTTTCAATAAGCCTGAATTTTGCGCTGCGGGAAGGGGGATTTTGTCTGACCTCATCTGCGCTCGCTGTGAGTATTCCAGACAGCGGCAAATATGCAAGAGGACTTCCCCCACATTCACACATCGGCAATTCCGGCGGACACATACAGGCTTTTGACAGTTCTTTGAATGTATGTTTCACAATTCTGTCTTCAAGACTGTGAAAACTGATAACAGCCATTCGTCCGCCAACTTCTAACTGAGCAAAGGCGCCGCGCAGTGCCGGCTGCAGGCGCTCAAGCTCTGCGTTAACATAAATCCTCAGTGCCTGAAACGTTCTCGTTGCCGGGTGTATTCTCCCCCGCCGATAATCGGCCGGCACCGCAGCCCGAACAACATCGCCAAGCTGGCTGGAAAATTCCAGCGCTTCCCCTTTTCCGGCTCCGCCTCGGGTAATGGCCGCTGCTATGCGCTTTGCATAGCGTTCTTCTCCAAATTCGGAAATTACTCGCGCAAGCTGCCGTTCCGAAAGGCTTTTCAGCAGTTCGGAAAGCGGCCTTCCCCGCTCGGCGTCCATTCTCATATCGAGGGGCTCATCTGCAAAAAACGAAAACCCCCGACCACTCTTTGTGTAATGAAAACGGGAAATACCAAGATCAAAAAGTATCCGATGACTTCGTTCCTTCAATGGATAGTCCGCGAAAAACTCGTCGAAGTACATATTGAAAAATTGAACCCGCGGAGCAAATTCCTTCAGGCGAATTCGCGCCCGTTGTAAAATCTGCCTGTCGGCATCTATCCCCGCAATACGAATGTTCTCGCATGTTTTCAGGAATGCTTCTGAATGCCCGCCTTCTCCCAGAGTGCAATCGATAAAAACGCCATTACTGCGTTCAGGAGCGAGATAATGCAAAACCTCGTTCCGCATAACGGAAAAATGTTCTCCTTTAGCCCTTCTGGTTGAATGCGACGAGCCCTCCCAGTTCCTCAGCCGCTTCCCTGAATTCATTTTCGGTTTCCTTAAAGTATCGTTGATATTCCCCCAAATCCCATATTTCGAGATATCGGCTAATGCCGAGCACCATGCATTCTTTCTGAAGGCCTGCCCAGCCGGCAAGAGTTGCGGGAATGTTAAACCTTCCCGACTTGTCCAGTTCAATTTCCTGAGCCGGAGCAATTATCCGCCGATTGATGATCCGAACTTTTTCCTGAAATGGATTCCCCGCCTCTATGATCCCCGAGACCACGGACTTCCACTCCTCAGGAGGAAAAAGCCACAGGCATCTGTCAACACCTCGAGTAACAACAAGAGAATTGCCCGAAATGGCCGAGCGCAGACGGGCGGGAATGAGAAGGCGTCCTTTTTCATCGAGACTATTTCTATATTCCCCCGTAAGCATACCACTTCACCACTTTTTCCCTTATTATTCCACTTTCTCCCACATTACAGCATAGAAAACCATGTGTCAACCTGAAACCGAAGAAAGTTTTAGAAATTTCATGGATGGGAGTAGATGATGATTGAATTCGTCTGATGGATGAGTAAAATATTGACAACAAAATACATCTATACGATACTTACAATGTGGTTCGGCTATGAAGCGTAATATCGTTACCGATATTGAAAAGATTATCCATTCAGATAATTCTGACAAAGAATCTGAAACAGTCAGGAACTTTGAAGAAGGCATAAAAATGATGGAAGGTCTCAGAAAGCAGGGGCTAATTAAACCCAAGGAAAACCGGCTGTTAGACGCGGAAGAAAAATTCAGACAAAAACGGGCTGTAATCGGCCAGATGTATTAATTAGCGACACAGTAGCCGATGTATGGTACTGTCAAAGAAAAGACCTGCCAACAACATAATAACTGAAACTTTTGCTACTGGAAATTGCGCTTGCGCAATTTTCCAATGGGAAAGTTTCACATAGAATGACAGTCGGCGGTCGAGAACGGAGGAGGCGTTAAGAATTTATGGAAGTAAATTTTATCGAATTATTCATTTTTTTGGTTGGTGTTATCATTGTTAATATAGTAGTTGGGAAAATTATTGCCCCATCAAAAAAACAATTCGATGAGCACTATGAAAAATTTGAAAATAAATTGGGGAATGAAATTCAACAGGTTGACAATAGAATTCAACAGGTTGAAAGTAAATTAGGGAATGAAATTCAACAGGTTGAAAGTAAATTAGGGAATGAAATTCAACAGGTTGAAAGTAAATTAGGGAATGAAATTCAACAGGTTGAAAGTAAATTAGGGAATGAAATTCAACAGGTTGAAAGTAAATTAGGGAATGAAATTCAACAGGTTGAAAATAAATTGGAAAATAGAATTCAGCAGGTGAAGACTGAGATAATAGCACAGATACAGTACACACATACGCGATTAGACCAAATCATTAATTATCTTATGAATCAGGAGAATCAAGAAAATCAAAAAAGATCACATCTCAGTGAATCAGAAAGTCCAAAAAAAATGGCATAATCAACGACAAAGCCATTCACAACCAATCTGCGCATGTATGGTTGAATTCACCGCACTAATTCAGAATAGTAACCTCAACGCGCCGATTCTGCGCGCGCCCCTGCTCTGTCGAATTGTCGGCAACAGGCTTTGTTGCGCCCCGACCCTCATGGCTGATTGAACCGGACGGAATGCCCCCCGCAATTAAGCGCTCCGCAATACTGGCAGCGCGTTCCTCAGAAAGTTTCTGCTGCCCCTCGGGACGCCCAACATCGGCACTGTACCCAATTATGAGAAAACTGCCTTCGCCAGCCTGTTTGAGCATGCCGATTAGCTCCAATACCCGCTCATCTTCTCCTTCCGTCAGTTCGGTACTGTCTGGCTTAAACAGAATGATTGGCAAGTTACTTTCAATCTCGGGATCATCATCAATACTGACATTCGTAGTAGTGGGGCAGCCAGAAAATCCTACAATAATCAATAGAAACAGAGTTACTATCCCAACAATATATTTATTCATATTTCCTCCTGAGATTGTTGCGCGGCAACAATTTCATCTGCAATAGAGAATACCATTCATTCATTGAGAATGTCAAACCCCCATATGAACCTTCCTGCTACTGTTCAAAATGCTTCTGTTGGGAATGTGGAATGATCTTCATTTTTCCACCTGTACGGGATTTATCATTTCCCTGATATTCAGTTTACTCATTATAATAAGTTGGATATTGATAATCGAGAGGATATTGCCTATAGTGATATTCCAAAACCGCTTGGCGAAATTGTTTTGACACTAATACCAGCTGTATTGTATATTCTGATATTGAAGCATAAGGAAATATGGAATGAAACTTCATTTTCGCAAATTTAAGTTGTACAAAACAGGAATGGCAGTGCTCGCTGTGTTGCTGATGCTCAGCGGGTGCCCCGATCCTATGGGTGATGAACCGCCTCCGCAGACTGTGCCGGATGATGCGCCAGCGAATATTCCGGGTGATGAATCGGATGCGCAGGCGCACATTGCGGTCGATAACAGAACAGATAATTCCATGTATCTCTACGCGGGTTCAAGTCTGCTCAAGACCATTGGAGCCCGGAGCAAAATAGCGGTAAGGGTGGAAAACGAGGGTCGGCCGGTTCCGCTGAACATGTGGAAAACCTCCGATGTGCCCGATACCGCCAATCCCGATTTGCTCCTGCTCTTCCGCAGCTGGTCGCCGGTGCTCTCGCCCGAAGACCGGGCGGCTTATTCCTGCCTTACAGACTGCCCCCTGTGGGTCATTGAAAAGGACACCGACAAAGAGGCGGGAAGCGTGAACCTGAACTATGCCGCTGAAACAGCAGCAGGGCATGAGAACATCTACAACGCCGACATCTACCTGAACGGACGGAACGGCAGCCACCTTGTGTCGTTGTCTCCGGGTACCGAAGGACGGCTTATTTCCCTTCCCTACGGCGTGCAGACCCTGTCGTACCGCTACTGGTACGATGACCCGGGAGACAGTAAGCCCAGTGAAGAGGCCGGCTGGTTAGAAAACCACACCGCTCTTGTTCTGAATGCCGTATTGACTCAGCACACTGTTGTTGTGCCGGTGTACACGGGCAGCTCGGTCGGCCGCTCGGGGAGCATCAACATTGAAAACGACACGGCAGAAAGCATTATCTCCATTGGCGCCAACGGGTATTCCATAGAAGATATTGTTACCTCATCGGGAAACAGCACGGGGCTTTCCTTCATACCGCAGGGTGTGAACATTGACTACGAGTTGCTTGAGGGCTGGTACACCTTTACCGCAGAAACCACGGGGGGAACACACCTGAAACAACACACGGCGTACATAACCCACCTACACCAGTACAAGTGGAATGTGAACGACAGCATACATACACTGCGCATTCAGAATGATACGACAGAAACAGTGCTGCTGCACAATGCCGCTGACAAGCGCTACCTCGGCGTTTTGCTGAAGCCGAAAGAAGAACGAACCGTTGAGGTGGCAGGGAATGTTGCTGAGTTCCATGTTCTGGACAGCGATGGCAATACCCTTTCCATACCCTTCACGCTGACCGACTACAACGAAAACACCCCATTGTTCCTGCCGGTGCTGGCACCAGCGCCGCCCGTACTCTCCGCAGGCGGCGCGCCGCTTAGCGATGGCGGAACATACCCGGTGAACACGCAACTGAGCATAACATCCGCCGACACATCAGCGAAAATCTACTACACCCTGCTGAACGGGGACGAGCCGACCACCGCAGCAGCGCTGTACACTGCACCTGTTAATCTCGGAAGCAGTCCCGGGTCGGTAACCATAAAGGCCATAGCGGTGAAACACGGCATGGTTTCTAATGTTGTTACGGCCGTAGTGAACCTACTGGGGCCGAGCAAACTGACTGCGTCTGACGGGGCTTCGGGTGATCAGTTTGGAAGCAGTGTTGCCATAGATGGAGATACGGCGATAGTCGGCGCGTATTGGGATGATGATAATGGCAACAATTCCGGTAGCGCGTACATTTTTACCCGAAGCGGGAGTACATGGACTCAACAGGCTAAACTGCTGGCGTCTGACAGAGCTGTGGGTGATTATTTTGGACGGAGTGTTGCCATGGATGGAGATACGGCGATAGTCGGCGCGAATGGTGATAGGGCCAATACCAATGGCTACGATTCCGGCAGCGCATACATTTTTACCCGAAGCGGTACGAACTGGACTCAACAAACCAAACTGCTGGCGCCTGACGGAGATTCGTATGATTATTTTGGAACCAGTGTTGCCATAGATGGAGATACGGCGATAGTCGGCGTGCATGGTGATGATGATGATGGCACCAATTCCGGCAGCGCATACATTTTTACCCGAAGCGGTGCGAACTGGACTCAGCAGGCTAAACTGCTTGCCTCTGACGGGGCTGTGGGTGATCAGTTTGGAGTTACGGTTGCCATAGATGGAAATACGGCGATAGTCGGCACGTTTGATGATGATAATGGCGACTCTTCCGGTAGCGCGTACATTTTTACCCGAAGCGGGAGTACATGGACTCAACAGGCTAAACTGCTGGCGTCTGACGGAGATTCGTATGATTATTTTGGAACCAGTGTTGCCATAGATGGAGATACGGCGATAGTCGGCGCGAATGAGGATAATAATACCAATGGCGACTCTTCCGGTAGCGCGTACATTTTTACCCGAAGCGGGAGTACATGGACTCAGCAGGCCAAACTGCTGGCATCTGACGGAGCTTCGTATGATAAATTTGGACGGAGTATTGCCATAGATGGAGATACGGCAATAGTCGGCGCGAATGAGGATAATAATACCAATGGCAATGGTTCCGGCAGCGCGTACATTTTTACCCGAAGCGGTACGAACTGGACTCAGCAGGATAAACTGCTTGCATCTGACGGTACTGCGGGTGATTATTTTGGAACCAGTGTTGCCATGGATGGAGATACGGCGATAGTCGGCGCGTATGGGGATAATGGCGCCTATTCCGGCTGCGCGTATATTTTTTACCTGAAGCGGGAGTAGTTGGGAGTCTATACTGGAATAATTCAGGGGGAATCCTACATTCACCCGAAGCGGGAGTACATGGACTCAACAGGCTAAACTGCTGGCATCTGACGGAGCTTTGTATGATCGTTTTGGATACAGTGTTGCCATAGATGGAGATACGGCGATAGTCGGCGCGTATTCCGGCAGCGCGTACATTTTTACCCGAAGCGGGAGTACATGGACTCAACAGGCTAAACTGCTGGCATCTGACAGATATTCGAAGAGATATTCAAAGTATTTTTTTGGAACCAGTGTTGCCATGGATGGAGATACGGCGATAGTCGGCGCGTTTGATGATGATGATAATGGCGACTATTCCGGCAGCGCGTACATTTTTACCCGAAGCGGGAGCACATGGACTCAACAGGCTAAACTGCTGGCATCTGACGGCGCTGCGGGTGATGGTTTTGGACGGAGTATTGCCATAGATGGAGATACGGCGATAGTCAACGCGAATGGTGATGATGATAATGGCGAATCTTCCGGCAGCGCGTACATTTTTACCCGAAGCGGGAGTACATGGACTCAACAGGATAAACTGCTTGCATCTGACGGAGCTTCGTATGATTATTTTGGACGGAGTATTGCCATAGATACAGATACGGCGATAGTCGGCGCGAATTATGATAGTGGTAATGGCAGGAATTTCGGTAGCGCGTACATATTCACCCGAAACGGTACGAACTGGACTCAACAAACTAAACTGCTGGCATCTGACGGCGCTAGGGATAATTATTTTGGAACCAGTGTTGCCATGGATGGAGATACGGCGATAGTCGGCGCGTACAGGGATGATGATACTGGTACTGATTCCGGCAGCGCGTACATTTTTACCCGAAGCGGGAGTAGTTGGGAGTAATCTTAATTGCTTGGATCGGAGTCTACCTCCCAACTGATTGTGCTGTCGGCAGTAAGCGTGAACTCCTTACTGTCCACAACTTCGGTGGTAACAAGATCGCGTGCTTGAATGAGATACGCCTGTTCAGTAACCTGCAGGAGAAAATCGGCGCTGCCGCCGCTTGCAGGTATGGTCGAAAGGTTATCGACAGGTTTATCGGTGTAAATAACATCTTCAATAGGCTGCCCATTCGCATAAATTACCACGGGAACACTCAGGGTGTTGCGTACATTCAGGGTGGCATATTGGTTGCCGGTATTTTCAACATTGTTCCAGTGCGGAACAGTCTGAGTTTGCTTGACCCTGTTGCTGTTGAGTATTGCATAGATAGGCACTTCGTTACCGCCAACAGTTTCTACCTCAACCCAACCGAGTTCCGTAACGCCATCGGCGCTGTTGGGGTCGGAATACCAGTAACGGTACAGCAGGGTGTAGTTTCCATAAGCTAGACCAAAGGTACGGCTGTTTGTCCCCGGACGCAACACCCCTATTTTAGCGCCAGTTTTGTTGTTCAGGTAAACATCGACATTGTTGTTTGTTCCGCCGACATAATTGAAAACCAGTGCTCCGGTTGTCGACTTAGTTGTTGAACTGTCGATCACCCAAGTAACCTGATTATAAATCTCGGTATCTTTTGAGAGAACAACAACAAAACGCTTGAACGCTTCAGAGGGCGGTTGCTGCGGGTTGTCAATATTGCCTGTAACAAAAAGACGAAGGTCAACATCTCCCTCATCGGAGTTTTCAATGTTGATCCTATAATCTTCAATACTGTTAGGAATGATCCGAAGCGGATTCTGTCCCCGATAGAGAAACAACTCACTTCCTGAATTGTTCTTTATGACCAGATTACCCTCGGCGTCTTGATCCTGCCGGTATTCATCAAAATCCATTCCGTTACCCGGATCATCATCGCCAGTCATAAACGGATCACATCCAATAAGTATAACGGCAAAAATCACCAGCATTACTGGTATAAACATACGTTTCATTTTTTCTTCCTCCTGATAAAACACTATTGGGAAGCTCTGAAAACACGGATACTTCACACTGCATCGCGAAAATAGCGTTTTCAGGCACCCCTGTACTCCATTATCACCAAAAAATAATTTATGTCAAACCCTACTGCAATTTTCCAGTGGAATTTAAACCTTTGAGCTTCCCTTCCCCAAAACCTTTGTATCATGTGTGTTCGCACTGGAGAAATATGGTGTATACTAAAGATGCAATTTGAATACTTAGGGTCATCATAAAGTATGAAATATACGAAAGCGCCAATATCAGAAGTCGTATTTGGAATTACATTTCGTCAACCGATTCCAGATCAATCTGAAATTCATAAATTCTATGTTTCAGAATTATCAGATACTTATCCAATTTCAGAACTAGCAAATCCGCTTGTACATGTAACGGTTTCACCAGAAGGTGAACTTCAACCTCAGCTTAATCAGTCTTTAACAGGCCCTGCGTCGTATAACTACCGGACATCGGATCGGAAGTACCTCATTCAAGTTCAACAGAATAAGCTCTATTTTAATTGGATCAGAAACGACCATGCGCCTACAGGGGAGTATCCGGGATACTCAACATTACGCGAAAAATTTCAAAAAATAGTAGATACTTTTATTACGTATCATAAATTTGACGAAAGCAATATGCAGTACTGCTCCCTATTGTATCAGGATCGTTTCAAACCCGAGGAGAACTTCGGCGAACACCCCTTTTCATTGTTTAAAAGTACGTTCCCAACCTGTGGAGATACATTACTTAACTTTTCTCACACAACAAATGAGATTATTCGCGAAATTAATTCTTTAACCTTCAGAACAATTGAAACAATATTCACAGATAATGCAAAATTAATTCGCTTTTCAAACGTCATTCAATCACTTGATACATTGAATATGTCCTACAATAAGTGGTTTGATTCTGCTCACAAGTTTCAAATAGCATCATTCGAAAATACATTTAGTTCTGAGGTATTATCAACATGGATGTAATGCTCCGAAACAATGACAGAATGCCTAATGATCTTGAGCAGATGAGTTCCTTCAGCAATAAGTCTGCTTCAAATTATTTTCAAAAAACGAGAATTGCTATGGAATCCGCATCAGATTTCACACCTGAAAAACAGTTCCGACAACTCATTGCAAACCGGCATGCGTATTTGGATTCCTTGAAGAAACTCCCGGACAATTGGATAAATGGCAATTCAAAGGCGCCAACTCATAAAATCCTCAAAATATGTCATGAAATTCTCAATGAATTAGAGTGTTTTACAATTGCTAATAAATTACTACCCAATGCGAAAATTATTATGTCGCCTTCTCCCGATGGAAGTTTTGTTTATGAATTTACCGTTTCAAGTAATCAGCTGTTTATTACCGTAGGTGAGCATGAGATTCACCTTGAGCTCTGCAAGAACGATTATTACTCAGACCTGCCGGATATAGATCCCCATTCCATTATCCAAATTCAGCAACAATTAGGCATTTTGTTGAATGGGTAAGGGCGACATTATCTCCGATGGAGAAATTCTATTCCGGTATGTAAACCCAGATGCTTTCCCTTGTGAACAACAAGAGATACCCCTTGGAATTTTTAACGATATGGAACTCTCTTGCGACTGGAAAAAATATAGACCGGATCCTAACACCTCGTACCATTTGTCTGAGGGAAAGACAAGAATTATTTCAATAACTATTTGTGAGGAAATAAGAAACCCTCGAAATCCCAAACGGGCAGGTGAAATAGTAGATGCGTGGAAACAGGATATTATTCATGATCCGGTTACTATGAATGAAGACAAAAAAGATAAGGAGAATCCAGCCCATTCCTTAATAAGGGGCAGGAAAAGAGGGGCGGTACAAAAGGCAATAGCGTCACATTCCGCAGTGCTGCAATAACGGTTTTTATCCATTCCATCTGTCCTCCCATCAATCTCACCCCTACCCCCCATCCAACGGAAAGCAGATAACACTATCAATGTTCTTTATGCCGGTGAGGATCATGAGGAGGCGGTCAATGCCGAGGGCTGTTCCGCTGCAGGGCGGAAGATTGGAGATTTTTTCCGTGTAGGTATTATCGGCAATTGTTGGATACTCGTTTCCATAGTGCTTCGCGCTGTTGTGCATGTCCTCCGATTCTTCCTGAAAGAAACGGGTAATTTCGGCGGAATTGGTTTCTTCGGTGAAACAGTTTGCCAGTTCCAGCCCATGCCAGTAGAGTTCCCACCGTTCTGTCCAAGGGGTGCCGATCTTGTTTCGGGAGAGGCTGCGGAGCATACGCGGGTAATCGTAAAGAAAAATGGGGTTCTCAGCTCCGAACAATGTGAGTTCCGGTTCAATGAAGTTCAGAAATATACGGTTAAAAAGTACTTCACGGGTATCATCGGTATTCCATGAAAGTCCGAGCTGTCCGCAGGCCTCCCGCAGGCGCGCTTCAGTCGGCTCCGTATCGGCGCAGAGATCGGCAAGGTTTAGTCCGGCATATTTCATGAAGGCCTCCGCCATGCTTATGCGGGAAAAGCGGGGGATCATTCCCAGAAAAGCGCGGGCAAGCGGCGTGAGGAGCTGCTCGGTCAGTTCCATGCTCTGCATGTAGTTATGATCGAGCCAGTAAAATTCCAGCATGGTGAATTCAGGATTGTGCGCGGAGCCCTTCGTGTCGTATCGGCGGAAGCTCCTCGCAAATTGGAAGATACTGCCCCAGCCTCTGGCAATGAGCTGTTTCATATAGTATTCCGGTGACGGGAGAAGTTGGAGAACGGCGCCCTCCCTGCTTCGGGTTTTGAACAGCGGAATGTGCGATTCGGGGATCGCCGCAGGCGCAAGGATGGGGGTGGTTACTTCAAGAAAGCCGGCGGCGTTGAGCCTGTTGCGGATGCTCTCGATAATAGACAGATGTTTCCGGTGGAGCTCTTTGTTCATTACGGCATCAGTTCATTGCAGCGGCGCGAATGTCGGCAGGCACATGGGCGCAGGTATGGGTGCGAATGTGGGCAGGCATATGGGCGCAGGTTATTCCCGATCGGCAAGGTAGCGTTCTGCCTCAAGGGCTGCCATGCAGCCGGAGCCTGCTGCCGTTACTGCCTGCCGGTAGACCTTGTCCTTTACATCGCCGCAGGCAAAAACACCGGGAATGGCTGTTGCGCTTGAATCGGGCTGCGCTATCAGATACCCGCTGCCATCTGTCTCAAGCTGCCCCTGAAGAAATGCGGTGTTCGGAACATGGCCAATGGCAAAAAACAGACCGCTTGCCGGAATTATCTCTTCCTCACCGCTCACATTACTGCAAATCTTTACCTTTCCCAGCACAGGCTGTCCGTTAAGCTCTTCGGGAATTGCTTCCAGGGCATTGGTATTCCAATGAATGTGTATTTTGGGATTGTGGAGAATGCGCTTCTGCATGGTCTTGCTCGCCCGCAGGACATTGCGCCGTACCAGCACATGAACGATACTTCCAAATTTCGTAAGGTAGGTGGATTCTTCACAGGCAGAATCGCCGCCGCCGATAACAACAAGCGGTTTGTCCCGAAAAATGGGCAGGGCGCCATCGCAGACCGCGCAGGCAGATATGCCCTTCTGCCAGAGTTCCTCTCCGCCGATAATATCGAGCTTCTTTGCCGTTGCTCCGGTGGCAATGATAATTGTTTCGGCACAATACTCTTCGTCATCGACAATTACCTTCTTCGGTTCAGCGGTAAGATCGACACTGGTCACTGTTTCGGTAAGAATTCGGGCGCCGTAGCGGACACTCTGCGCGCGCATCGCATCCATAAGATTCGGGCCGGAAATGCTTTCGGGAAATCCGGGGAAATTTTCAACATCGGTTGTCGTTGTGAGCTGTCCGCCGGCGGCAACTCCCCCCGCCAGAAAGCCCTCAAACATGAGCGGTTCAAGATTCGCGCGCGCCGCGTAGATCGCCGCAGTGTGTCCTGCCGGACCGCTCCCGATAATTATGACCTTTTCATGTGTATCGCTCATGTTTCTCCCCCCACTTCAGCCTGATGAGCAATGATAAAATCAATAAGCTCATTCAGCTCAACATTGATGCGCTCAGAAGAATCTTCAATATCCGCTCGATTCACCTGCGCGGCAAACCTCTTATCTTTGAGCTTTTTCCTGACCGACTGCGCCTTCATGCCACCGTATCCTTCAGGACGCACCAAACTTACCGCATGAATAAAGCCGCTGAGTTCATCGAAGGCGTAGAGCATTTTATCCATATCGTTCTGCGGCTCAACACCGAAGAAGGCCGGAGAATGAGATGCAATGGCATGGAGAATTTCAGCATCCACTTCCTCTTTCTCAAGATATTCGATAATCCGGCGGCAATGCTCATTCGGCCATTGATCCCAGTCGGCATCGTGAAGAAGTCCGGAAATCTTCCATTTGAGAACATCTGCGTCTCCAAGACCACGCTTTTCCTTCGCCCACGCAGCCATAAGACTCCCAACCTGTACACAGTGAAGCCGGAGGCGGGGGTTTTTGACCCACTCTGCAAGAAGGGCCCGCGCCCATTTTTCGGAGGGAACAGCGCCGTTTTCCGATCTAAAGGTTTGTCTACCAAGATTATGCGATAATTGTTGTTCGTTCATGTGATGTAGTATACCGGAAATGGAAGTGTTGTGCCAGCGCCAGCTCCATGCCACGCGCTCAGCTTTTCTGCTTCTGCATCTGCTTCTGCTTCTTCCTCGCATTCTTCACAATTTCCCGAACAATATGTCCATGGGTGTTCAGGGCTCTCCTGCCTTCCGGAGAAAGAGCGTAGCGCCCCCGCGCCGGATGAATAAACCAGCCGTAAACATTACGTGAAAGTATGGTGCCTGTGCGGGGAGGCAGGCCCTGTTCACGGAGATGAGCCGGAGAACTTTCCCCCAAGTCCGCAAGCATGTGGACAATATACAGGGACTGCTGCTTATACGCGGTAATTCTTTCCGTTTTAATCACTTCTCCAGATTTGTTGAATTCAGCGTAGCGGCCGTCAATTTCACGGATAATTGACTGGCGCATGGACGGGCGCTGCCGGGCATAGATATCGCCGGGATGCAGGGCAATTTCAACACGGGTTCTGGTCTTGAGAAAGCGCACAAATATCAACCCGAGCCCAAGCCTCCGGAGAAGACGCTTTATTGCCGTAAAATCGGCAGGATAGCTCCGCGACTTTCGGAGCGCAACGGCCATGTACACTGCATTACAAACCTCCTGACGCCCCACCGATTGCAGCAAAAGCCGAAGGCTCAGGCGCAGTTTTGTTTCAACAATTATCATTTCAGCGCCCTTTCGGGCAACAAGATCACAGTTTCGAACCTCGCCGTGCACAGAATACCCCTGTCCTTCCAGCCATTTTTTTATGGGGTGAAAAAGTTCTGTTTCCTTCATGCTTCTTGTACTCCGACTCCTGTTTATTGTATCATATCGGATTCTGATCCCCCGGGGAACACGTATGGAGATATTTACATAATCAACATGGCAAAAAAAAGGAACAAAAAACTGGCAGACAAACAGCCGCCGACCCTCAAAAAAATTATTATTCAGACCCTTCTCTTTTTTCTGGCAACATTTCTTGTATACATTCTGATCATCATTTTCTTTCCTGAAGAAATACAACGGCTTGGAAGCTGGGCCATAGACAATTTCGGGCTGGTCGGTGTCTTTTTATTTATATACACCGTTGATACCTTCATTGTACCCGCCTCCGGCGACCTCATTTTTCCCTTTACCATGGGCTGGGATCCCATACCGCTCCTACTGACCATCTGTTTGGCTTCAATAATAGGCGGAATAAGCGGTTTTTTCATCGCACGAAAACTCTCACATCTGAAATCCATTCAGGGCAGCGTGAAATACTATCGGGAACAGGGAGAATTTCTTATCAAAAAATATGGTATATGGGCAGTTGTCATAGCGGGGCTCACTCCAATACCCTATTCCACCGTGAGCTGGATTGCGGGAATAATGGATATGCCCATACAGCAGTATCTTCTTGCCTCTCTCAGCCGCATTCCCCGCTTTGTTGTCGTCTATCTGCTTATACAGGGAGGGTTTAGCCTCGCCCAAGGCAGTTAGTACAGCGGGCAGTTAGAATAGCCGGTAAGGGGTTACGACATCTGTATCGATAACAATGTTCACTGTGGTGTATATGAGCCCGCTTTCAGGATATGACCTCGGCATGGAAAGCAGGGCGAGCCTGCCGCGTATAGACCGCGGCTTGTTCAATATGATGGCGCGGAAATGGCTGCGGAGCGCTTCTTTTACTGCCATTTCAAGGCTCTCCAAGCGGCTACGCAGATTTGCCCGATCGGGGCTGGCTGCCCCTCCGCTGCTGTTCGGGAAACGCGTGCTTCGCCATCCTTTCAAACGCGCAATTTCATAATCTTTTGTCAGATAACGGAAGGACATCTCAATTCTCCCATCGTTTTCAATATGTCCGATATATTTCAGACCGCTGTCGCCCCAGGGAATCTGATGAATTGGCTCCAGACTGAATATCTCCTCAACCTGCCGGAGATTATCCGATGGCTGATAATAAAAATTGAACCCATAGATCATGCCGGAAAACATCCGCCGGCTCAGCTCCAGAAGAATGAGAACGGACTCCTCAGTAGTCATCTCATCCGGAATCTGCTCAATGAAGGGGGCATCGTAGGAACTCAGACGGCTCCGCTCAACCCAGAATTCTCCCTGAACCTGCGAAAAATCGGGGTACAGAGCCTCCTGGGCAGCAATTTCAACACGAAAACCGAGGAGAAGCAACCATGGGAGAAGGCAACGGAAAAATCCATCACGCCATCTCATCAGCACAATCCATCACGCCATCTCATCGGCGCCATTTATGTAAGGGATTGATCCCAAGGCGGATGATGAAGTACAGAAATGCAAACAACAGGCCGGCAAGATGCGTCATGTGGGCTACCGAACCATTCAGCCCGGTAATTTGATTGAATATGGCAAATACGGTAAAGATGATCACAAGCGTTACCGAGCGTACGGGAATGAGACCGAGTATAAACACCCGGGCATTCGGGTAGTAGGTCGCAAAGGCAAGCATAACTCCGTACAAAGCACCGCTCGCGCCCACAAGAAGTATATAGTACTGGCCTGAAGCCACATACACAACATATGAAAATACTCCGGCGAGTACACCGGTAATGAGATAAAAGAAAAGAAATTCCCAACTTCCCATTTCCTGCTCGATCTGGCTCCCAAAGATAAAAAGCCCAACCATATTGAACAAAATGTGACCAGCGCTCGCATGGACAAACATATAACTCAGAAATGTCCAGACAAACCCCTTGTTCACCAGCAGAGGCCGCATGGCAAGGTATGCGATGGCATTTTGCGAAATGCTTGTTATGAGAAATACAACAAGGTTTATAATGATGAGAATAACCGTAAAATTATATTGAACATATGAAAACGGTCTCTGAATTGTTTGTTTTATGTCCATGTATTCACCACAGCTCCCTGAAAGAATTACCGACAGAAATTTTTGCATTGATAAAATTTTGCCCGTGGCAAAACTTTCCGACAGTAAGAGTAAAGGATAACGAGTTATGGAACATTGGTCAAGAGACGGTTTCAGATATCTGCGAATTCACCTTTTGGTATGGACATTTGTTTCTGAATGATTACACTAAAAGAAACTTTCTTTTGCTACTGGAAATTGATGTTTACATTCTTCTGCAATGTCGATATTATGTGCTATACTCTAAGAAAGACTTCAATTGGAGGTAATGTATGCAGATTGTAAGCATTAACCAAAAAACAAGAAACCTTTCTACGCCCTCTGTGCTGTGGGGTTTTCTTATCATACTGACAGTGCTCATAGCGGCCTGCCCAATGCCGGAACCGGAACCAATTACGGAACCGGAGCCCATGGACATGGATACATCGCCCTTAATAGGCGTGTGGACCGCGGATGGTTATACCATAGAATTCACCGCCACAACGTACATAGACAAGTTTTCGGGTTTGACCTGTGATTACACGGATAACGGAAACTCAATTACGTTCAGTAATTGTATGGGATTAGAAGGAGCGGAAAACCTTAATGGGGCAACGGTAGAGTATACCATTGATGGAGATACCTTAACATTTGATGGCACTGCCTATACCCGGCAGAATTCAGATGTACCTGAACCAACCGTGCCGGGCACCATGGCTGCTCCAACCTTTGAAGTGGGGAATAAGCAACTAACGGTTAACTGGACTCCGCCGGAAGAAACCGGCGATAGTGAAATTACCGCGTACCATGTGCAGCACAAACAAAGCAACGGAGAATGGCCAGCGGACGACACCGCCGCTATTACTCCTCCTACCTCACGCTCCACCATCATTACAGGGCTGACAAACGGCAACCCCTACGATGTGCGGCTGCGCGCGGTCAATGCGCAGGGTTCGGGGAACTGGTCGGAATCTTCCACAGAAACCCCTATTACCGTTTCCTTGGCGCCGACTGCGTTCATGCTCACAGCGGGAAATACGACAATTACCGCAACATGGGCTGCACCGACCGATACTGGCGACAGCGCCATTATTCGCTATGAACTGCAACATCGCGAAGTTGGAACAAGCACGTGGGAAGCTACTGTTTCTATTGCTGTGTATGCCAACCACACCTACACCCACCTCATCCCCAACCTGACAAACGGCACCGAGTACGAGGTGCGGGTCTACGCTGTCAATACAGAGGGCAATGGCAACCCAGCGACTGGCACCGCAACCCCCGAAATCCCCGCTACCGTTCCCAGCGCTCCGAATGCTCCTACGCTCACAGCCGGAAACACCGAACTTGAGGTAGCATGGACAGCGCCCGATGATGACGGTGGCAGCGCCATTACCGGGTACAAAGTGCAACACAGAGTAAACACCGCCAGCGAATGGTTAACGTCCGACACAGCGAACATCGACACTATTACTGATGGTACTGCTACAAGCTCCACCATTACCGGGCTGACAAACGGCAATAGTTACGATGTACGGGTGCGCGCCGTCAACGCTGTGGGTGATGGCGGCTGGTCGGTATCTGCCACTCTAACCCTTTCTACTGCTCCCGCCGCTCCAACCGGTCTGACGCTCGTACCAGTGCACCAATCTATTACAGCCGCATGGACAGCGCCGAATAACAACGGCGGCAGTGCCATTACCGGGTATGACCTGCAGTTTCGCGTATCCGCAGCAGCTCTGGTAGAGGGCGACTGGCAGACCGAAACTACTACTAATAGAAACCTTTGAATAACTCCATTATATCTGCCGGTAGTCTTTTTTCCACGCAGAAAAAATTATTCATCGTTTTTCACGTTATTCTCTTCAGCATCCTCCGTCTTTTTTCGGCGCGATACGCGCTATATTCGTTCTTTTTTTCATCTTTTTTCAGTATTTCCCTCATTTCCGGCAGCAGTACCGCCATAAGGGCACAGCTATCCTGTTGTTATGCCGCAACCGCAGAGTTTTCCGGCGCCATGTTCCCCATTCGCCGTTTCATGCCGATCATCTGTTTCAGATTATACATAATCGCCATACACATAAACCGACTCTGATTCCTCTGAACTCCCATATACCGCGCCTTTCTTGCGCCGCAATGGAGTTTGCTCAGCCCAAAAAACCGCTCCACCGTATTCCTTACGCGCGACCGCCCGTAATTCGCCTGCTTCTGCTCATCGGTTAACGGTGTGTTCCGATACGCCCGCTCATGTATTTGATTCTCTATGCCCATCTCCTCAAGCATCGCAGCAATCGCTTTACTCCGGTACGCGGCATCCGCGTACACCACCGTCTCATTTCCCATAATCAATTCGCCAAATAGTTTGCTGTCATGAATATTGGCCGCAGTCACCAGCAGTTTCTTCGCCCGTCCCTTCTCATTTACCGTCACGTGTATCTTGAAACCGTAGGTTGTTCGTACCGTTCCATCGCCTCCCTTCTTACTCGCGTAGGCCGCTTCAGGATCCTGTGTCGATTCTCCTGCGTCATTTTTTTTCTTCCGATGCCGCGAAGCCTGTATGACACTCGCATCAATTATGCTGACTGTGCCCCGGTGCACTTCACAATCCTGCGTGTCCAACTGCGCATTCACCGTGTCCAAGAGCGCACTGAGAATATTCTTACGGGTCAGTTGTTCCCGAAACCGCCATATCGTGGAATGATCGGGAGTATCATCGAGAACATTGAGCCCCACAAAACGCTTGTATGCCAAGTCGCAGGCAAGCGCATTTTCCATGCCTTCATCGCTGAGATTCTGCCACGATTGCAGCAACAGCACTTTGAACATCATAACCGGATGATATCCTTTCGCGCCCATCGATTTGTTGTTGATAGCACAGAGCATCTCCCCAATTTCCTTCCAATTGATCAGTTCATACAGGCTATCGAAGCGTTTCAGCGCTTTACTTTCCTGAATACCCTGATTGATCAGCGATCCATGATGTTCTTTCCAATTATTTCCCATTGTGTTCTCCTGTTTCAGCGCCGGACAGCGCGCAATACAACCCGATTGCTCATTCCCAGCTCTCTGTGTGAATTTTCTTCAAAATACCATTATTCCCGATGATGTGCAAAGGTTTCAAGTAATACAAGCTACCGCATTACGGCATTGAAAGACAGTACCGCGCTGGCAAACGGCACCGCGTATAATGTGGAAGTATGGGTTCGCGCACAGAACGCGGCGGGCGATGGCGCGTGGCTGAAATCGACTCCTTCTGCCTCGGTAACTCCTGCTGATGTTGTTCCCAACAAGCCCGCACCTCCAACACTTACATTAGATAGTACGGGTGGATTTACTATTGCATGGACAGCGCCGACCGACAATGGCGGCAGTGCCATTACCGCGTATCAACTGCGATTGAGCGTAAATGATGCAGACTGGACTGAAAGTGCTATTTTGAACGTTATCTTGAGCACATATAATGCTTCAAGCAATACTAACTCAGGCGACACATACGTGATGCAAGTACGTGCCATTAACGCTACGGGTAATAGTGAGTGGTCGGAATCGTCTAATACGCTTACTATTCCATAACTGCACGCTGTAGACGCCGGCGCGGTACATGAGTGAGCGCGCCGGCTGGTCGGAGGCTCGCGCCTCCTGGGCTGGTCGCGCTTCCGCGCTGCTCGCCCGGGCATCCGGCTTGCCATGCGGCTGTTGCTGTGGTGCTGGCAAATTGAATTGAACACAGGAGTTGCAGCGCGAAAACCCGCGTTGCAGCTCCTGTATGTATGCGGGCAGCGCAAACTGCAAAAATTCTGCAAAATTTTCTCAGTACATCATTCACCATGCGCGCATACCCCGTTTATGTGGTATGAGCGAAAAATATATAGGCATGGTGCACGATCAAAGCTGGAAATATGCTTTTGAAAATCCTCAGATATTCCGGGATTTCATCCATTCATACTTCAACAAGGACCTCGCGCGGAGGATTTTCCCCGGGGGCGTGGAGCGTATCGACACAGAGCATACCAGCCCCCATTCCCGACTCCCCGAAAAAAATCACAACATTCTTTCAAAAAACATAGTCAAAAATGACATTTTACCCGTCACAGATGTAGGAGGAAAATGTATGAAAAAATCATCCCACAGCACAGGCCACATCCACGACATAGCCTTCAAGATCGCCTACAAAAACCCCCGGATGATTCCCGACCTACTGCGGCTGTTCTGTGAGGATACAACGCTTACCAAGCTGGACATGGACAAAATCCGCATTGAAACCCCCAGCTACATTGCAGGAAAAAAGAACCTTCACTGCGATCTCGTTGTCAGCGCCCCCTTCCTGTCAGACCCCGACCGGAAAGCCCTTTTTATTACTGAAAATTTTGCTCCGCAAAATTTTCCAATGAGGATTCTCTTATCTATACTCTTGATTCTCTCACGGTATAGAAAGTTTTGCCTTGGAAAATTGTGCAAGCACAATTTCCAGTAGCAAAACTTTCGTATTGAACACAAAAGCTACCAGCACAAACATGCGCTCACTCAGATTGATAATTATCAGCATGCCCTCAGAAACAGCAATGTGTATAATGAAAATGATGCTATCTATATACTTCTGTTCTACCACGGAAAAAAGGAATGGAACCTCCCACGCTCATTTTACAGTTCACATGGAAATCCAACCTCCGAATCCCTTACCGAAGGCACGGTGGATGTCAAGGTGAAAGTGTCGTACATTGTGCGCGATCTGAGGCGAATGGACAAGAAGCAGTTGGCATTGCGCTCCGATGAAAAACGATATACATCGACTGCATTGTGGTATATTATGAGAGATAATGAGATGGACACTGAGGGGCTGAAAGAGATTGCGCAGCTCCTGAACGGTCTGTCATCACAAGACTTTACTGATCTGGCAGAAAGTGTGTTAGGCTATCTAAAAGATTTGGGACTGTATGAACAGTTTGAGAAAATTAACAGGGAACTGTACCCTGAAGGAGAAAACAGTATGCGGACATATAACATGACCAACGCCTTCGTCAGGGAAGGCATTGCGAAGGGCCGGATTGAGGGTCTTGAACAGGGAATGGAGAAAGGTATTCTGAAAGGCCTTGAGCAAGGACAAGCTGAGAACCAGCGTGAGATTGCATTCAAAATGCTCAGGAAGGGTATGTCGATGGATATTATTCATGAGTTAACCGAGCTCAGCGAAGATGAAATTCGAGCATTTCAGAAAAACGGCCAGAAAAATGGCAGGGGAAACGGTAGGAAAAACGATAAAGAGTAGCAACGCAGCCACGTCGGCGTTGCGCCTCCTGGGCTGGTCGGAGGCTTGCGCCTCCTGCTCGCCATGCGTCCGGGCTGGTCGGAGGCTTGCGCCTCCTGCTCGCCATGCGTCCGGGCTGGTCGGAGGCTTGCGCCTCCTGCTCGCCATGCGTCCGGGCTGGTCGCGCTCCGCGCTGCTCGCCCGGGCATCCGGTTCGCCATGCATCCGGGGCTGGTCGGGGTAGATTAAAAAGTAATATTCCATTCAATGACCCAGAGCTGAATCGGCATTAATGACGGCGCCGTTTATTGCGGCCGACTTATCGGAAATGAGGAATTCAACAATATCGGCTATTGTTTCGGGATCCTGCAGCAGGCCTCGGTTCTGCAGAATGTTCAGCGTTGTTTCGCTGTAATACTCGGTTTTCACGTATCCCGGGCATATGAGGTTTACCGTTACGCCCTGTTTCCCGAATTCGATGCCTGCCGAGCGCACCAAGCTGTTCAGGGCATATTTTGCGGCGCTGTAGGCTGCAATGCGCCGATACGAACCGTGCCGATCGGTACCGGTGCCGCCAAAAATTACTATTCTCCCCCAATTCCGTTCGGCCATGCGGGGAGCCAGCGCGGTTACAAGAATAGAGGGTAAAAGTACATTCATATCGAACAGGTATTCATACTGCGTATGACTCATATCAGCAAGACTCGCCTCCAAAAAGGGTCCGAAACCAATAACGGCAATATCAATCTGATCTTCATACACACGGATCATATTGATAAGCTCATAAATATCGGAACGGTTCATAAGCTCCTTTGTTATTTTTATGGTGCCGCTGCCAAGATGCTTTACCAATGCGTTGAGCTTCGTTTCGCTTTTTCCGTGAACAAACAGCCGGTACCCTCGGGAAGATATCCGCATACTTACCTCACGTCCAATTCCGCCGCTCGCGCCGATAATAAGGCATCCTTTCCTATCCATGTAATTCCCCAATACCAATGGCTTTCTTCTTGACCATTCACTGTACGGATTTTATCATGAGATGAGCGGAGGCACAGCACATATGCGCGGTATTACACTCATTTTTCTGAATGCTCTCGGCATGAGCGGTTTGCTGAATTTCATAGCCGGAATTCTTATAGTTGGTTTTATTCTTCTTGCAGACAGCGTTTTGCTCCTTATTCTCTCCACCTACACCGGCGGCATTATTGCCCTCAGCATTAATGCCGGCAGTTCTCTGCTGGGAGCGCTATTCGCGGGCAGCAGCTTCAGAAAATATAGTATTTCAGCCATTGGAAAAATTCATGTTGGTATATATCCGGAAAAGGAGTTTATTCACCTTGGTTCCCTGTTCATAAGCCTTACCGCAGCAACACTTCCGGGGTTGTTTAGTTTATTAATTAGTATTGTACTGTACATTCCCTTCATTCGAAAAACCGCCGGATGGCTACTCCACCGGAAATTCAGTAAAGAATTTGGAGAAGTATATAATTACTGCCGAATGGCAGAAGAATGACCGACAATATCTCTATTCTCAATAATGGATTCAACCTGATTTTCCCGGATCAGGTTCACAGCTTCCTGAAGAAGTACGTCATATTCCAGATCAAAAACCGATATCGTACTGAGCCGTGTTTCGATCCTCATGGTGATGAGCCGTTTTAATGCGCGATCATTAACGGTAAATTCTTCCGCGCGAAGATCTGTTATAAAGGAATTTATCTGACCTGCAGTCGGATCATTATTGACCCCGTCAAGAAATTCATCAATTTTTCCTTCTCCCTGAATGGCAAAAATAGATTTTTCTTCATCTTCACTGAGTTCATATTCTTTAACAACGATATCCGGTGAAATACCAACATCATCAATGAAAATTCTGTCGGGAGTATAGTATTTTGCCATGGTGAGCCTGAACCCCCCGTCTCCTATTCTTCTGATCTGCTGAACCGATCCCTTTCCGAAGCTGGTTTCACCAACAAGAGCGGCCTTATCTCTGTCTTTAAGAGCTCCCGCAAGAATTTCGGCAGCGCTGGCTGTTCCCGCATTGATCAGCACCACAAGCTGCGCATCATCTTCCACACTCGTGCCCTGTTTGGCATGGAAGGTCTGATTTTCATCTTCAATTCTGCCGGCGGTACCAACAACCAGTCCATCATCAAAGAAAAGATCGGCAGTATCTATGGCCGCAGTGAGTAGTCCGCCCGGATTTGTTCGGAGATCAATGATCATGTTCCGATATCCCTGAGATCGCAAATCCTGAATTGCCGCGTCAACCTTTTCTGCCGTAAGCGGAGTAAATTGTATAATTCGCAGATACGCAATGTCATCCTGCACACCGCCGTAGCGGACTGTGGGAATTTCAATAATGGCCCGTTCTACATTGATCTCGAAAGTATTTTTCAGATTACGCAGAATAGTAATGTGCACCACCGTCCCGGGGACTCCCCGCAGCCTGTTTACGACCTCATCAATGCTCAAATCTACCGTCGGCTCATCTTCTATCGCGATAATAAAATCGCGGGGACGGAGCCCCGCCCTGAAGGCCGGAGTTCCCTCAATAGGTGAAACAACCTCAACCCATTCCTGAATTTCCGGCCGATCATCTGTCGGTATCGCCTTATTAATATACAATCCAACACCGCCGAACTCACCGCTTGTTGTATCGGTCAGAGAGCGTAAATCTATCTCATCAAGATAGGCAGAATAGGGGTCTTCAAGACTCTTAAACATTCCTTTCAAAGCGCCTTCAATGAGTACTTCAGGCTCTATTTCATCAACGTAGTTATCCTGAATAAATTCAAAAACCTGACGAAATGAATCCAGAAGCTCATTACTTTCAACATCAGCCGAACCCTTCGCATAAATAAGCGGCGAAAAAAAGAACAAAGCACTTAATACCAGAACTGCAATAATTGAACAGAGCACATAAAATTTATTATTCCAAGACGATTCCATACATACCACCAATATGTTAATATACTAAAATATAGGAGAAAGTTTTGCAACAATTAAAACTTTCGAATGGAAGAATAGCACACATTGTGCCATACTACCAATAAACACACTCCAGAGGATGACACTATGCCCCTTTATGTACATTACCCCACATGGATACAGCCGCAGATAATACCGGGTATTCCGGTGTACTGGTACGGATTCATGTACATTGCCGCGTTCATTACTACCTATCTTCTCTTTACGTATCAGGTAAAGCAGGGAGATTTGCAGGCTGATAAGGACGATGTACTCATTATGTTTCTCTGGATTGTTATTCCCGCCCTTCTCATGGCGCGAATATTTGCAACAACCATTTATGATCCGACAGGGAAATTCCTCCGTATGCCATGGCTTATTTTCTGGCCCTTCGACAATGAAATGAATTTTACCGGATTCCAAGGAATGAGTTTCTTTGGGGGGCTTACCGGAGGAATTATCGGTGCCCTTCTCTGGCAACGGAAGTATAAGAAAGATGTGCTCACATGGAGCGATGCCTTTGTTCAGGGTTTGCCGCTCGGCTATACCTTCGGACGGCTGGGAAATTTCATTAACGCGGAATTATATGGAAGAATTACCAGTTCTCCCATCGGCATGCTCTTTCCAAACGCTCATCAGGTTCCAGTCGATGATCCCACTGCTCAGCAGATCATTCAGGAACTGAACATTCCACTGGCCATAGGACAGTTTACGGTCAATTTGCCGCGTCATCCAAGCCAGCTTTATGAAGCATTCGCAGAGGGAATTCTTCTCTGGATAATTCTCTGGTTTATTGTACGGCCGAGAAAGCCCTTTAAGGGTTTCAGCACTGCCTGTTATATTATTGGGTATAGTGTTGCGCGCTTTGTGGTAGAATTTTTCAGAGAGCTTGATGAAGGTTTCGGGTTTTACACAGCCTTTAATTTGAGTCTTGGGCAGATATTTTGTCTTCTGGGCATTCTTGCCGGTATTGTTCTCATGATTATCGCCGGCAACATTCACAAAAAGCGGCCGAAGGTAAAAACCTTCAGTAGCTGATATATCCCCATGAAAAGAAACAGAGAAAGTGCGAGAAAAACAATATAATAATCGCCAAAGCGTGTGTACAGGGTAGTACCCGCATTCCGATTCACGGGAATGTCTGCCGCAACAGCAGCCGGAACATATGCGGGGAGTTCAACAATAACCCGGCCCATGGGGTCTACGACTGCCGTCATACCGCTGGCCGTACTCCTGAGTACATAGCGGCGGTTCTCCACCGACCTGAACAAGGCCGCCGCAAAATGCTGCTTTGCTGCGACTTCAGTAAGGCTCCAGTAATCGTTACTCATGTTCAAAATGACTTCTGTACCGGCGAGAACAAACCTGCGCACTTCATCGGGAAAACTGTCTTCAAAACATATGGGAGTTGAAAAGCTCAATTTAGGGTGCTCAAAAACGACCCTCTCAATACCCGGCTCCCAGAAATGAACATCAAATTCTTTGAGCAGATTATATACACTAGGCAGTATCTCCCGATAGGGAAAATACTCAGTAAACGGCACAAGCTTTATTTTGTGGTACGTTTCGGTTCGCTCTCCCTCCGGGGAAAAGAGAATGGCCGCGTTGTAGCTCCGTCTTTCTTCACGGCCATCTTCATTGATATGTATGCGGTAATCATCGTTGCCGGTGAGAAGCCAGTTATTCATATTCTTTTGATAGTCGAGCATTCGCTGAACCACCCCTACCAATCGATGATTCGGATCCTGACCTTCTGCCCCCCAGCGGGCAATGTTCGGCACAAATGCCGTTTCACTCCATGCCACAAGATCAACATCGGGCACGGTCGATATAATTCCATCGCTCAGGGCAATGAGATTATCCAGAGTTTGTTCATAATCGTGCTTGTGGGGATCAGAATTCTGCTGTACAAGGGCAACGCGGACAGTATTTTCAGGAACAGCAGCGCTGGGCATGGCGCTGGGCGCGGCGCTGGGAGCGACATTGGGCGCGGCGCTGGGCGCGGCGCTGGGCGGATAGTGGGTAATAATGCCGGCATCGGGTTTCAGCTCAATGACGGCCTGCTGCTCTGCTTCGCGGGGGTTATTCAGCAGGAATATCAATCCCATAATATGTATGAGAGCCGTTATTCCGAAAATGAAAACTGCGGGAATTTTCCAGACCCTTCTGAAAGGAGATGGAAAACAGAAAAATGCGCTCACTATTCCATTAACCAGATATAAGAGATGGCTCATACCCCACATGCCGGTAATAGAACCTATTTGTATAAATGCAAGATTGCGCCACTGACTATGCGCCATCAGCGTCCATGGGTAGGCGGCAAAGCCCTGAGTTTTTACCCAGTCGAAGATGGTCCATACCGCGCCGTACACGAGTACAAAAAACACTATGTGGAGTGCCGGTTTGTCGGGATATTTCAGCTCGAAACGTCGGAGCCCCCATTCAAAAAACCAGAGAATAAGAAAAAACAGCAGTCCGTACACTGCCATAAAAATTATCAGTACCTGAAGACTCACAAGACTGAAGGTTCCCAGCCAATAATTCCGGATAAGCAGTGAAAGAAACATCCAGAGCAGACCGTAAAAAAGGAATCGCTTAAAGCTGCTCTTTCTCAGAACAAAAAACAATGGCACCAGACTGATCCACGCAAGCGCCCCGAAACCATTCGCGCTCAGTACCGAGGGAAAGCTGAAGGCATGCATAAGAGCTGAACCAACAACAAGACCCATATGCCTGAGTATCCGCCCGCAGGCCCTTCGCTTCCGGCCCCTGTCTACAACAGTGAGCAGGGAAAGCGCCGCGGGAAATACCAGCAGGTACAGACCATACTGCAGTAAAACCTCAATCCGCTCCGTTCGTGTATCTATAGCAAGGTTGAGGTTTCCACTGCTGGCGATAAAGCGCTGAACATAGTCCATATTTGCCGCCAGTGCAAAAATATAGAAAAACAGGAAAACAATGAGCGAAAATGCAAATAGCAGCTCACATATGAAAAAGGGCTGCCCCTGCGCATCATCGGAAAACTGCTCTGCTTCTCTGCTTGTTTTTCTGCTTTTTTCTCTGGTTATTCTTCTGATTTTTTTGCTGATTTTTCTTTTCCAACGTTTGCGAATGTTCTCTGCCATGCGCGCAGCGTTTGTAACGGCATACGTATTTCCGTTTATCTGCTTTCTGGATGTGAACAGAAAAAACATACCGGCTGCACTATGCAGCGCAGCAAGGAGAAAAACCATAATGTCGCCTGAGGCAAGGTTCACCGGCATTCCCTGCACAAGAAGGAAGAGTGAAAGAGAAAAAAGAGCTGTGCCTATGTAAAGAAATGACAGTATCATGTACTAGAGAATTTTACGCAACTCTTCAAGTCCCTCATCGTTCATAACACTGTCAATGATCTTTCGTCCCAGCGGATCAAGTTCAGGCCTGAGGTACTGCTCCAGTTCCTTTTTAAAGAAGGCTGTGAGAATTTTTGCGCCTGCATCGTATCCTGCCTTTCCAACTTCTATCTGATCCTGCACCTGAAGAAGTGTATGGGGCAAAAATTGACCGTTTACTCTCAATGAGGGAAGAGTATAGCCGAGAAGAGGACAGCGGCTTTCAATTACCTGCTGCTTTCGAAAATTCAATGAACCGCGGCGGGCAACGTATTCCCGGACAATCCATTCGGGTTTAAAACCAACATAATACGCGCCGATGTATTGGTTGGGTATGAGAATATGCTTAGTATTAGGGGTATTCTTTATAATTTCAAGCAGTATGTTTGCATGATTTACCCGCTTTCCTGTTGCAAATGGCCAGTATGAACCAACACCCTCACTCATCAGCCCCTTACTTCCAACAATACTTGGATTCGCATGACCACGGGGTGCGACAAGCCGCCAAAGCCAGCTGAGGGCAGACGGAAGAATGTGTATCATTCCGATAATGCCGTAGTTCGGCTGATCTTCGGTAGTTGGCGGTGTTCTCACACCGAAGCTTCGGACATCCACCCGAACCTTGCCGTTGACCGTGTTTGGAACATACTCCCGGGGCATGATAACACGGGGATTCGGACAGGGCTTACCGGGTCCATCCATCGTATGTTCCCAGATCAGAGCGGTTGCTCCGGGATTCCCATCAATGTTAAGAAAAATGAGAGGATGCGGGGGACTTATGCAGAGTTTTTCCAGCTGCGGTTCCTTACCGTATTCATTCAAATGGTCGACCCGAAGAAACCAGGCATTTTCCGCATCTGAAATGACAAGCTTACCGTTCTTCGGCGGGTGGGCTATGGCCATATCATCTGCGATGGGATGCAGCTCGCAGGTATCGCTGAGTTCAATATAAAAGTCATCTCTGGTAATGATATTACGGGCAACAAGAATTCTCACATCGGTCTCTCTGTGGAGTTCCTGAATCATCTCACTTTTTCCGCCTCCGCTTGCTCCTTCATGAAGAATAACAAATTCATTATCATAGGGAGTAATTAAACGGACTGCCGAGCTGTGAAGAGTTGTCCATCCCTCTGCCTCGCCGACGGTGAGCAATACCCCATACACACCCTTTTTTGCGCTCGGCCCGGGATACAGGTTATAGCAAAACAGTTCATGGCAGGTATCCAAACGATTATGTACGACAACCTGTTTTCCATCAAAATGAGTATGTCTGAACGGCGGAGCAACAAATAATATGGCGCGGGGAGTAAAATTTTCAGTGACCTCCGATGCCGGAATAAAGCCCTGAAGATCGGCAAGAGCGGTTACAAAAAACCCCGCGTTGGATGGCGCAATAAGTAATGAGGGATAACTTGAATCTGCCGTACCGCTGTTAAAGGGCAAAAGAATAAGTTCGTCGAAATTCCTGAGCCAGTCCAGCGTTTCCTGCCGGGTCTCGGTAAATTCCTTGTGAAAACGTTCTCTGAAGCGGACCTTATCTGTCGGCTTATCGTCGGCAATGACCATTGCGTCAGGATCACGCCTGCGCATATATTTCTCGGTATAATTGACAGAAGCTCCGTTCTTGCAGCGGGTTACCGTTGCTTCTGGAACCCTCCCCATATTGGGGATATCGTATGCAACTTCAAAGACATCTGAACGCCCCTGAAAGGTTAATTCAAGAAGCTGCTGCCGTGTTTCAGGAACAATAACGTTATTTTCAGTAAGAATTCTCCGAATGTCATCTGAGAGGTTTAATTTCGATATACAATTATGATTCATAGTGATTCCTCCCGTATTATATCAGACTAAAGGTTCTTTGTGTACCATGGGGTGGCTTAGTCGGCGCTGCGCGCAGGCCGAGCGGCGATAATTAATGCGATCCGTTCCGCACTGTCCGCATTTCCTCATCGCTCAGCCCGGTAATCCTCTGAACAGCCTCAGTTGACAAGCCTTCCGAAAACATACTGCGGGCCGTTTCTCGAATGCCTCTCGCCATTCCCAGCTCAAGACCTTCAACCTTGCCTCTCTCCATTCCTTCCGCAAGACCTTCAACCTTGCCTCTCTCCATTCCTTCCGCAAGACCTTCAACCCGTCCTTGGTTGACAAACCAATCACTCATCTGAACTTTTTTCATCATAACCCTTTCTCCTCCAGAAACTTTTGCATTGGAAAATTGTGCAGAGCACAATTTCCAGTAGCAAAAGTTTCACATTTGGATAACTCTATGTGCTTAGCATTCTCGCATTTTGTAGAAAGTTTTGCCTGTGGCAAAACTTTGTTTCGGGATTAATTTCCCTGTTGATTTTTTCAAAGCGTGTATCCAGTTTCAAGTCTTCATCGCCTGTCTTACTGACTTTCCGCATAATATAGCACAGGGCTCCCCCTGTCAACACAACCCCATCTGACCCACGGGTAAACTCCTCCTCACTCATCCTATTCACATCGACCATAACAGGCCTATTGAGAACCTTTGGCCTCGCAAGGTATTTTTTCATCATTGTGTACAATTTTTCCGGTATGTGTGTATGCACATCCCCTGAACTGTAGAAACTGAGATCTCCTTCCCATAGTGCTTCGCCATGATACCATAGAACCAGAACAAGAAGGTCGGTCTGCGCCTGAAATGTCCTGCTGTTTATGAGGGCTTTCTGGTATTTATCGAACTGTTCGCTGACCTTCGGATCAAACATGCTTTTGTGCTCAATACGAAAGTTTTGCTACTGGAAATTGTGCTTGCACAATTTTCCAAGGCAAAACTTTGTCTTAAACGCAATATCATGGATATTGTATCCGGCATTACTCATACATACCTCCTGTTATATCTATAACGGGTAAACTGTCATTTTTAACTATGTTTTTTGAGAAAATTTGAAAGAATTTTGCAAAATGTGTGAATTTTTTTCAGGGAGACAGGAATGGGGGGCTGATGTGCTCTGAGTCGATGCGCTCTATGCTCCCGTGGACAATGTTCAGCGCGAGGTCTTTGTTGAAGTATGAATGGATGAAGTCCCGGAATATCTGAGGATTTTCGAAGGCATATTTCCAGCGTGTACCATATCGATATATTTTTCGCTCATACCATATAGACGGGTTACATATGAACGGTGAATATGAGAAATTTTTGTAATTATTTTTATTATTTTGAGATATTACAAAGTTTTGCATTGAAAATTGTGCTTGCACAATTTCCAGGAGCAAAACTTTCTATGAAATAGGAGAATGCTAAGCACAAAGACAGCATTCCAAATGGGATATTAGCCTGATCCTGCCGCATGGCGAGCCGGGCGACATGAGGGCAAGAGCGAGCAGCCCCGCGCCTGCCTGAGTTGACTTGCCATTTTTCAATAACTACTGCGGGTTATGAAACTACTCTACAAACCATGACGGAATCAGATCACCTGTTACGCCGGAACCTGCGAACATATTTGTTTTGATTCCGGTATATGTGCCATTGTTCCAGTTAGCATTGTTCCAGTAAACCGCAGGATCAACCGAGTTATTCCATGCCCACTTCTCAAGATCTTGATTGAATGCGCTTGCGTTCTGGAACATCGTTCTCATACTCGTTACATTACTGACATCCCAGCCGGAGATATCGCCATTGAATGAGCTTGCGTTCTGGAACACAAATCGCATATCCGTTACCGAACTGACATCCCAACCCGAAATATCGCCATTGAATGCGCTTGAAAAAGCGAACATAGTGCTCATAGTCATTACCTTACTGACATCCCAACCGGAAATGTTGCCATTGAATGCGGATGCAAATACGAACATCCCCGCCATATCCTCTACCGAACTGACATCCCAGCGTGAAATATCGCCATTGAATGCGCTTGCAGCATCGAACATCCGATGCATAATCGTTACCGCGCCAGTATCCCAGAGTGAGATATCGCCATTGAATGCGGTTGCGTCCTTGAACACATTGGACATAATCGTTACTGCCGAGGTAATAATGTAGTTGAGATCGGCAGTATTGCCCCAAGCTGTTATTCCCGCAGTTACCGCGGCGTCCAGTGCAGCGTTATCAGCAGGACTCACGGTAACGTAAAAATACTCGGCAAACAGTATGTCTGTGCCTCCAGATTCAGTGCCATATACCAGATATGTTCCGGCTGTTGTACCCGCAGCAACCGTAACAACTCCGGTACTCGCACTAACTGCCGGAATGGTAACCCCATCGGGTGCAGTTGCGGAGGTTACCGTAATGACTCCTGATCCACTAACAGCGAGAGTGTCCGGTTGCACCGTGGTCAATGAAACGGTTGGGATCTGAGCAGCAATAATGGTCATAGCGGCAGCCGAAAGGTTTACCGTCGCTGCCGTACCCGCGGGAGTCTGTTTCGATGAAATTATCACCAGCGTTGCCGTTGCTGGTGTAGACCAGCCGCCATTGCCCACAGCGTTAACAGCGCGCACCCGTACTTGGTAGGATGTACCGTTTGTCAGCCCGGTAATGGTGTAGCTCGTGGTACCGTCATTAATAGTGGCGATGTTATCTGTATCAGCCGTTGACCATGTGCCGGAGGCGCTTGTTCTGTGCCACACATGGTACCCGGTAATTGCGCTGCCGCCGTTATCGGTTGGCGCAGTCCATGTGGCAATGAGCAACCCATTCCCCACTTCAAGGGTTGGAGCAGCCATGGTACCCGGCGCGGCAGGGGGCGCAGTTGACGGTGCAATAGGTGTTGCCGTGGAAGATGCCGACCAGCCGCCAGTGCCGATAGCGTTGACAGCGCGTACCTGCACGGCATAGCTGACGCCGTTTGTCAGCTCGGTAATGGTATGGCTTGTGCCGATAATACCGGAGTTAATCCCGTCCCAGATCTCGCTGTCGACTTGTCGATAGCGCAGGTCATACGAGGTAATATCGTTGTCCGTGTTGTTCTCCTTCCACCCCCAATTCCATGTCGTAGGATCAACCCATGATGCGGTAAGTTGTCCGTTCCCTGCTTCGAGAGTTGGAACAAATATGGCAGGCGGCACTGTTATCATTGAACATCCCGAAATCAATGCAATAAAAATTGAGCAGAAAATGAAAAGGGCTACCCCCCCCCCCCAACTGTATGACGTAATTTTCATTATTTTGCCTCCTTCAGCTAAAATAAGTAGTAGCTGAAAGCAGTATACATGATCATACTCTTTTTTGCACGCAAAATGAGCAAAATCTCCCCAAAATATGCTGTCAAAATCCCGTCAAAAAAAATTTCTGGGAAGTTCTGTTTGCAAAAATCTCATAGTTGACAAATGTCCGTCATTCCTTTAGAATGATGTAATTGGGAATTTTTACGTGTGCCTTCGTGTATGCAAAAATTTCATACAGGTATATCTGTGAGAGGGAGAATGTGAACAATGCCGATAACCTTTAAGGTGTCTCAAAAGGTTGTGTACCCAACCCATGGTGTTGGCACAGTAACTGAAATTCAAAAACGGGATTTTAATGGCAATGCCGTTCCCTACTATACCATTCATATTGAAACAAACGATATGACCATTATGATTCCCGTAGACAGGGCGGAAGATCGAGGTATTCGGGCAATTGTTTCCCAGAAAGAAGCCATGTCGGCTCTTGATCTGATGGAGGGAGAAGCTGAGGCAATTCCGTCCGACTGGAAAATGCGGTATGAGCAAAATCGTCAGCATCTCCTGAAAGGCGATGTGAAAGATGTCGCCCGGGTTATTCAGACCCTCTACAATCGATCCAAAATAAAGGAACTTCCTATTCTGGAACGGAAACTCTACGATTCTGCCATTAAACTTTTGGTTGATGAGTTGAGTATTTCTCTGAAAAAGACCCCGATCGAGGTGGAAGAGCTTATTTTTGAACGCCTTGAATCTGAAAAGCATGTCGTTCCGCCGGAGACTGAAAAGGCGGTTCCTGTAGTAGATGATTTTGATGCCGGAGTTGATGAAGATGATTTGGAGATTAACAAGGAAGCCTGAATTCTTTCAGGGGTTTTCTTTGGGGCTCTCGCTGGAGAATGATTTTGCCTGATCCTGTACGCTGGGGAATTGTTGCTCCGGGGCATATAGCGGAGCAGTTTGCTTCGGCAATGACGGTTGTTAAAGACTCAGAACTTCTGGCGCTGGCATCGCGCAGTAAAAAACGAGCCCGGGAATTTTCCCGCAAATTTTCAATTCCGCGCATTCATGAAACATATGAGGATCTGGCTGAGGATCCCGACATAGATGCCGTATATGTTGCATCTCCGCATCCATTCCATGCCGAACAAACTATTCTTTGTCTGAGAAATAACACGGCTGTTCTTTGTGAGAAACCGCTCGCGGTTAATGCCGGGCAGGTACGCATGATAATAGATTCTGCTCGAAAACATAATACCTTTTTTATGGAGGCCATGTGGACCCGCTTTTTACCGATTATGAAGGCTGTTAGATCGCATGGAGATGAAATTGGAAAAATTCAGCGCGTGCATGCCGATTTTTCTTATTCAGTCGATTTTTCTGATGAACATCGGTGTATGAACCCCGAACTTGCGGGAGGATCGCTCCTAGATGTTGGGGTATATGTGTTGAATTTTGCGCGTATGTTCACAAAGGACTGGCCTGAAGAATCGTTCAGTGCCGTCCGAATGAGCCGAACAGGGGTTGACCTTCAGGCTGTGATGATTCAGCGTTATCGCAGCGGTGCGCTTGCTCAGTTAAGCTGCGGTATACAGGTTCCGGGGCCCTGTACGGCTTCAATTTATGGGAGCAGGGGGACTATTGAGTTTCCCCGCGGTTTTCACGCAGCTCAAAGTGCTGTTATCAGGAATGATATGGGTGAGAGAGTGATAAAAAAGCCCTTTCTCAAAAATGGTTTTGAATATGAAATAGAGGAAGTAAACGCCTGTATCCGAAAGGGTCAGCTTGAAAGTGCCGGTATGCCTTGGAGCGAATCGCTTGCCATTGTTGAGCACATGGATGCCCTTCGGGCTCAATGGGGGCTGCAATATCCCTTTGAATAATACAAAATGCGAGAATGATGGCAGGAGGCAACAATGAAAAAAATACCATCTTTTGTAATTGATCATAATAAGCTGCTCCGTGGAATTTATGTTTCGAGAATAGATACTGTTGGGGATGATTGTGTTACGACCTTCGATATCCGCATGAAGGAACCAAACCGTGAACCGGTCATTGACATTCCCGCGCTTCACACAATTGAGCATTTGGGCGCGACATATCTGCGTAATGACGGGCAGTGGAAGGATGATGTTGTGTATTTCGGCCCCATGGGTTGCCGGACAGGCTGTTATCTGCTGTTGAAAGGCCGCCTCGAAAGCGGTGAAATTGTGGAGCTCGTCAAAGGTCTTTACCGTTTCATGAGTATGTATGAAGGTGATGTGCCGGGGGCGGCTGCGGTTGAGTGCGGAAATTATCTGAATCATGACCTTGTTATGGCACGGTGGGAGTCGGAAAAATTTTATCGGGAAGTGCTTGAACACATTGCTGAAAAAAATTTGGTGTATCCCTGAGCCGATGGCGGCGCTGTGCGGGCGCAGTGCGATAACGCAGAGGGCAGTGCGGCGGCGGCGCGGCGGCGGCGCGGATAAAGAGAATGAAAAAATATGTGTATGCCATAATTCCGTTTCTTTGTTTTGCCGGACCCTTCGCAATGAGTTTTGACAGGCGGGTGTACTTCATTCAGTACATTCCGGCAATTCTTGTTGCCGTTTTCAGTGTGGGCGCGCTGTACATTTTCTGGGATGTCATTGTTACCCGCAGGGGGCACTGGAGTTTTAACGATGAGTTTGTCGGTTCCTTCCGTGTGCTTCATCTCCCCGTGGGAGAGTGGCTGTTTTTTCTTCTCATTCCCTATTGCTGCCTCTTTTTATTCGAGGTGGTCGCTGCCTATTGGGGAATTGGTACCATGCTGCCGCAGCTCAGCTGGCTCCAATATGCGCTGGGGGGGCTATGCGCTATACTTGCCGTTTGGCGGCGCAGGCAGGGGTATACCTTCATGGCTCTGTTATCGGTGGGTCTTTTTTTTACTGCCGGTGCCCTGCTGACGCCGGGAAGTATTTTTGCCCCCGGCTATATATTCACCTTTTTTCTCATTTTTCTTGTATTTTTACTTATCGATGGTATATACACCCGCCTTCCAACAATTCACTACAATGAAAATGAGATATGGAGCATTCGCCTTGGGACCATTCCATTGGAAGATTTTCTTTATAACCTGAGCTATATCGGCATGGTGCTTACCGTGTATCTGTTCGCAAAGCAGCGTATGGGTTTCTAAGGCAGATGTATTGAGGAAATTGCGCGTTAATTTTGCGCATTCAATGCCGTGGGATGGTTGCAAGCCATTCCTGAGATGTATATAATACCCGCATATCAACGAAATATGATTTAATTCTGAGTACTATCAAAATATCAGATACATTCTAATTCTAAAAGAACGTTTTGCTCCTGAAAATTTTGCTCTGCAAAAGTTTCTAAATTGTATTTCCTGAAAAAATATCAGGAGGAATTATGAAAAATTTCTTTATTATTACATTATCACTTGTTGTTCTTTTACCGCTTGCGGCGGGAGGAAACAGTGAATCGGATACCCTTGTTGTTGCCATGGAGCTGCAATATCCGCCGTTTGAAACGACAGATACCGCAGGCAATCCAACAGGTATTTCTGTCGACATGGCGCAGGCGCTGGGAGAATATGTGGGCAAAGATGTCGAAATTCGCAACACTGCTTGGGTTGGGCTCATTCCGTCACTTCAAAGCGGTGAGGCCGATATCGTCATTTCATCTATGACCATTACCGAGGAACGCTCCCAAACTGTCGATTTTTCAATTCCCTACGCTCAGTCGGGTCTTACCCTTCTCATAGCGGAGGATAGTCCGGCGCAGAGTTTCAGTGATCTGAACAGCGATGGAATTGTGATTGCAGTTAAATCGGGCACAACGGGGGCAATTGTTGCTCAGAATGACCTTCCCAATGCTGAAATTCGTCAGCTTGAAGAAGTGGCAGCCTGTATACTCGAAGTTGCGCAGGGCAAGGCTGATGCCTTTATCTACGATGCTCTCACGGTCTACGAGAGTCATCTGAATCATAAGGATACAACCCGAATCAACATTGCAAACATTCCCAACACTGCGGGCTCTTGGGGCGCCGCCGTCAAGAAAGATAATGCCGAATTGCTTAATCAGGTAAATGCCTTTATCCGTGAGTATCGGGCCAACGGAGGGTTTTCCGCTCTTGGTGAAAAATATCTTTCAGGTATTAAATCTGTTTTCGATAGTGAGGGAATTCCGTTTTTCTTCGATATTGATAGCTAAATAGGACCTGCTTGGAGTTGAAAACAGTGGAGCCGCTCTCGTTATTTTTTACATCTGAAACATCTCAGAAGGTAACACGATTGCAGCAGGGAATAAGCTTCCTGCTGCTTTTTGTTATTTTTTCCCTGTTTGTTGTATTCTTTTATCAGAGCCTGAATTATGAACTGCGCTGGGATCAGGTGTGGAAGTACCGGAATCTTTTTCTGCAGGGGTTTTTCACGACAGTGTTGATATCGGCTGTGAGTATGGTGCTGAGCCTGATAATTGGTATTTTCATGGGATTAGGGCAGCGAAGCCATTTTATTCCGCTGCGGATGTTTGCCAAGTTTTACATTGAGCTGATCCGCGGAACTCCGTTGTTAGTTCAGATTCTCGTGTTTTTCTATGTTGTTGCCAATGCCTTCGGAATTACCGAACGGTATGCGGTGGGAATAATTATTATGTCGATGTTCTCGGGGGCATATACTGCTGAAATTATCCGTTCGGGAGTAGAGGGTGTTGCCTCCAGTCAGCTGGAGTCGGCCCGTTCTGTCGGCCTGTCGCGCAGCCAGACCTACCGTTACATTATTGTTCCGCAGGTTATTACCCGAATTACTCCCCCGCTGACCGGGCAGTTTGCCAATCTTATTAAGGATTCAAGCCTCCTGTCGGTCATTGCCATTCGGGAATTTACCATGGTTGCCCGCGAGGTAAATGCCAACACCTTTTCCACGCTGGAAAGTTACATTCCCCTTGCTATTGGGTACCTAGTGCTCACCCTTCCTATCAGCCTCGTTTCGCGCTATCTGGAACGAAATTTCAGCTATGATGTGTAGCGGCCGCAGAAGGGTTTATTAGATCGCGCGACACCTCGAACTCCCTGACGGCCGCCTTGATCGAATGCTCCTGGGCATACCGAACTATCCGCAACCGCCAATCATACATCGCAGCCTGATACTTCCGAGACTTGCGATGATACTGAGAATATGTGATACTGCTGTTCACTGTTTCCCTCCTTTTATGGTTTTCATTAACCCCCAGTGTATACGAATAACCTTCGTTTTACACTGGGGAGGAGGGGTCTGTCCAAAGGTTTATTTCCCAATTCGCCCGCGCCCTGCGCGTTGATGGCGCGCACCTGTAGTTGGTAGTTGGCGCCGTCTGTTGTAATGCTGTGAATTGTGTAGGGAGAGTACGATGAGAAGGAAAAATGACAGACTTCTGCCTGCCGCATACTCACTTTGAAAGTTTCTGATATACTACGGGGATGATTGTTATACTCGGTGCAATGGACATCGAAATTACTGCCTTCCTCGAAAACATAGCAGAACCAAAAAAACACCACATCCTCCGTGACCTAACCATCCACGAAGGAAAGCTTGGAGACGCGCAGGTTGCCATTGCCAAAACCGGAGTCGGAAAAACCATGACCGCAATAAGCTGTCAGTGCATCATCGATTTTCTGAAACACAGCGGACACGCGCCCGAGTACATACTGTTCACCGGCATTGCCGGCGCCATTAATCCGCATATGCGAATTGGCGACACCCTTGTTGCGGCCGACTGCATTCAGCACGATTTAGACACAACTGCGCTCGGCATTCCCCGAGGAACGGTTCCCGACACTGAATATCGATTTCTGAAAGCCGACGCAGCCCTTTTCGAAATTGCCATGAGCTATGAGCCGGAGGAAGGACATGTTCACAGCGGACGCATTCTTACCGGCGATCAGTTTATTGACAATTACCATTCCGACCAATACTCCTACATGATTAATGAACTGACAGGCGATGGGGTAGAAATGGAGGGTGCTTCTGCCGCGCTCTGCGCAGCAGTGAACGGCATACCGTTTTTAATTATCCGAACAATTTCAGATAACGCTAATCAGAAAGCACCTATGAATTTTCGTGAATTCGTACCGAAGGCAAGCTACAATAACTTCAAAGCTGTACAGCATATCATACAGCGGCTGAACATTCTTCCGTAATGAACATTATGTACAGTTACCATATAAGCATCGACTTGATTATATAATTAACCTTTGAATTTTTTCAACACAATAGTTGAATTATGCCCGCCAAATCCAAAGCTGTTGGAAAGCGCTATATCAACGTCTTTTTCACGCGCCGATGTATTGATTGTCTCCTGTTTCAATGCAACCTCGGGATCGAAGTCATCAATGTTGATGTTCGGCGGAATAATTCCGTTGTTAATAACGTTTACACAGATAATTGCCTCAAGCGCGGCAGTAGCCCCCAGTAAATGTCCGTGCATACCCTTGGTTGAACCAACCGTTACGTTCTCTTCATTACCGCCCAGAAGATTGTAGACAGCTTTGCTCTCGGCAATATCGCCAAGCGGAGTCGATGTTCCGTGCGTGTTAATATACTGAATATCCCCGGTATGTATTTCAGCCTGCTTCACTGCCATTTCCATGGAGCGCAGGGCGCCGATCCCCTCGGGATGCGGAACAACAATATCGTATGCATCTCCGCTCATACCGACCGATAACAATTCAGCAAAAATATGCGCGCCGCGCGCCTTGGCATGTTCCAGTTCTTCCAGAACGAGTACTCCGGCACCTTCGGATATGACAAACCCGTCTCGTCCGCGATCATAGGGCCGGCTTGCCCGCTGCGGTTCATCATTATATGCGGTGGAGAGTGCCTGCATACGGGAAAATCCGGCTACGCCAATTTCCACAATTGAGTTCTCGGTACCGCCTGCGAGAGCGCTGTGGCAGTAGCCCTGCCTGATCATCATAAATGCGACAGCGAAGGCATGGTTCGCAGTCGCGCAGGCAGTTTGCGTAGCCATGTTCGGCCCCTGTATGCCCAATTCCATACTCACCACACCTGCGGCAATGTTTCCGATGGTGGCGGGAATGTACAGCGGACTTACTCCCCTCATACCCCGCGCCGCAAGACTTGCTCCGTTTTTTTGCTGAGTCGGCAGGCCGCCAATACCCGAACCAATAACAACAGCAGTTCCGAAAGGATCTGCGCCGATGTTCAAGCCCGATTGCCCCAGCGCCTCTCTGCCCGCTGCCATAGCAAAATGCGTAAACTCATCGAGCCGCTTTGCCTGTCGGCGGAAATTGTCACTGTAAAATGAGGCTCCATCAAAATCCCGAACTTCACCGGCAATTTGAGAGTTAAGATCGCTTGGATCAAAGCGGGAAATACGTTGTATACCGCTTTCCCCATTTCGTATTTTCTCCCATGTATCGGAAACATTATGTCCGAGGGAATTTATCGTTCCCATACCGGTAATAACCACACGTTTTTTCATCATATCGTCAATACTCCGTAGATCCGTAGAAATTAACCATTACATAAAATAATAGATTCTTGAAGATATTTCAAGATAGTTTTTAGAAATGTATTGCATGTTGATATTTTATATTCCTTCAGATAGTATGGTGATATGAAAGTAGCAGTTTTTAGTACAAAGGCCTGGGTCAAAGAAGCATTTGACCGGGCAAATATGAGTAAACATTTCAATTTACACTATCTTGAGGCAAAACTTGATAGTACTACCCTCTCCCTTGCGCGGGAACATGAGGCTGTGTGTGTATTTGTGAATGATATCCTCGACACTCCAGTTATCAATGGGCTGGCAGAAGCCGGAATCCGTACAATTGCGCTGCGCTGCGCAGGGTTTAACAATGTCGATTTAAAACAGGCATATACGCGCGGCATACATGTTGTTCGGGTTCCCGCCTACAGCCCCTATGCGGTGGCGGAGCACGCGCTCGGTCTTATCCTTGCCCTCAATCGCCGGTATCATCGCGCCTATAACCGCGTTCGGGAAGGAAATTTCAGCATTGACGGACTCCTCGGTTACGACATTCACGGCAAAACAATTGGAGTTATCGGTACCGGAAAAATTGGGCAGGTTTTCTGCAGAATTATGAAGGGTTTCGGCGTCCGCATTCTCGCCTACGATGTTTTTCCCAACGAAGAACTGAAAAACGAAGGTGTTGAGTATGTTACCCTGAAGAAACTCTATGCCAATGCAGATATCATCAGTCTTCACTGTCCTTTTAATCGCGAAACCTTTCATATGATCAACGATCATGCAATACAGGAAATGAAACCGGGCATGACCATTATCAATACCAGCAGGGGGCCGCTCATCGATTCTCTCGCTGTTATTAAGGGCTTAAAAAGCGGAAAAATCGGCTATTTGGGGCTCGATGTGTACGAAGAGGAGGCCGATCTTTTCTTTGAGGATCTTTCTGACCGGGTTATTCAGGACGATACCTTTGTGCGTCTCCAGACCTTCCCCAATGTGATCATTACTTCTCATCAGGCATTTTTTACCCGGGAAGCTGTGGATAACATTGCGAATACTACTCTCAAGAATCTACAGGATATTGCCCAAACAGGCACGAGCGAGAACGCTGTTCTTCCCGAGGGAGCCTATGCCGGCACATAACAGAGAGGCGCCTATGAACAGCCCAAAGAACGATTCAAAGAACAGCCGCAAGAATAGTCCGAAAAACAGCAATTTTTCCAAAATAAATTCCAACATAAGTATGTATCCCTATAATGATTGTTTTCCTGAAATTGCCGACACGGTATTCCTTGCGGACGGTGTGCGAATTATCGGCGATGTTAAAATCGAAACGGACTGCGGAATCTGGTACAATACCGTTATCCGCGGCGATGTTCATTACATACGAATTGCCGAGCGGACGAACATTCAGGATAACTGCCTCCTTCACGTTACCCACGATACTGCGCCTCTTCTCGTTGGGAGGGGGGTTACGGTTGGTCATCAGGCAATTTTGCATAGCTGCACGGTTGGCGATTACAGCCTCATCGGCATGGGGGCTATTGTGCTCGATAAGGCCGTTATTGAGGAATACTCATTTGTTGCCGCTGGAGCTGTTGTCAAACCCGGCTTTGTCGTCCCATCCGGCACACTGGCTGCCGGCATTCCTGCCCGTATTGTGCGTGATCTCCGCCCTGAAGAGATGGAAGACCTCCCCGCAAGCGCCGATCGTTATTTTGACTATGCCGCTCTTTCACGACGTGGTATGGGCGGGCAGACCACATAATTTTTGCTGCGCCTGTGGGATTATCGCCGGAAAATTCCAGATAATGACGATTAAAAATCCGTTGAAAAAACAGTTTTATTGCCTGCAGAGTTAAATTCTACTAATTTATTCCAATTTATGGTGCCATTAGTCAGGCAAAAATGGTTTGTGAATTCCTTGGTAAACAAATTAATCATTGCTGCATATAATTTTTGAAAATCATCATTTCTTTCCTTTGCCTTATAACCTAAGGGCTGAATAATTTTTGTATATAAATTCTCATCTCCTGAAATAAATTCCCAAAATTGTTGTCCGCAGAATTTGTAGTAGTCTCCTTTGTCAGGACGGTTATCTTTTCCGTAGCAACATCCATTTACGGGCTTTATATACAATTTTGAGTTACCTGTACGCAAGGTTCTTATTGCAGTCGTAAAATCGGACTTCATTTTAGCGATCTGACTGCTGTTTCCCCAGTTAGGACCAGATTTAATAGCCACAATGTAGCGAATTTTATCTTTCTCAAATTCAAGATCAATGCCTGTTATTCCCGATTTCCATCCTTCATAAACCTTCTTATTAATAAAGATAGCGAGTCCTTCAAGCCAGTCGCCAAATATTGTTTCTTCATTTGAAGAAAGGAAAGCGTCTGAAATGCTTCTGATAATTTGCTCAGCAGTAAGCAAATATTTAGCCCTGAAAAGATACGGATTTTTTTTGCTTAATACAGTTTGAAGACGTAAGGATTGAAGTCGGGCCACTCGTTTGTCGTGAAACCTCCCTATGTTTTCTTCAACGTACTGCAACACATCATCAATTTTTAACACTATTGAAAATCTCCGCTGGCTTTTCGAAAAGATATAATTCCACAGACTCCGTCTTATTTCTCACCATTTTATAATATTCCGGCACAATGTCAATTCCAACTGAATGCCTGAGCATTTTGCCGGCAGCAATATTTGTTGTACCGCTGCCCATAAAGGGGTCAAGCACCGTATCGTATTCCTTTGTAAAAAGTTTAATAAACCACCGCGGCAGTTCTTCTGGAAAGGCTGCGCTGTGGTTTTTGTTGGCGCACTCTGTTGCAAGGTGAAGTACGTTTGCGGGATATGCCATGTCTCTTGTGAGCCAGTTGGAAATGTTTTTTCCAAACCCGCTTCCGACATGGGATTCATCCCGAATTTTGTCGGTGGCACTCAGATTTTTCAGCCGGTTTTTTGCCCAGGCGCCCATTGGAACCATGACTGCTTCCTGATACATGTTGAATTTTTTTGATTTATTAAACTGCAGAAGCCGTTCCCATGCATCCCGAAATCGATTGGGCCACTTTCCGGGATAACAGTTTTTCTTGTGCCATATAAATTCCTCAGTCCAGAGCCACCCCTGTTTTTTCATTTCGAGAATCAGTTCTATGACATAGGTACTGCGCTCTCCGTTTGTAACTTTTTCTTTAATATTTAATACAAACGTTCCCGTTGGTTTCAAAACCCGTAAAAATTGCTCTGTTTTCGGCAGGAACCACTCAACATATTTTGCCGGATGAATACCGCCATATGTCTTTTTTCTCTGGTCGGCATAAGGAGGCGATGTAAAAATAAGGTCAATACTGTTTGCGGGAATACTCTTTAATATTTCACCGCAATCGCCAAGAAAACAGTCTGTTCTGATTTCAGGGCTTGTTTGTCCCTGAAAATTCTGATTGGGCGCTTGAATACCATCGGCTTTCATAAAGATAATGTAGCATCTGTTCGTACCGATGGCAATAAAACACCGTCCTTATTGCGCGGCCTTACTGACAACAGAAAAAAGCGCCTCTCATTGAATTCGCCCGTTGGGGAAGTTCTGGAAATTTTCTATGTAATGTTGACATTCGCCCCCCAATGTCGATATTATGTGCTATACTCTAAATAAGAAACCTTTCTACGCCCTCTGTGCTGTGGGGTTTTCTCATCATACTGACATTGCTCGTCGCGGCCTGCCCAATGTCGAAACCAACACCAGTGCCCATGGACATGGATACATCGCCCCTAATAGGCGTGTGGACCGCGGATAATGGGTTTCATACCATAGAATTCACCGCCACAATGTACATAGACAAGTTTTCGGGTTTGATTTGTGATTACACGGATAACGGGAACTCAATTACGCTCAGTAATTGTATGGGAGTCGAAGGAGCGGAAAACCTTAATGGGGCAACGGTAGAGTATACCATTGATGGAGATACCTTAACATTTGATGGCACTACCTATACCCGGCAGAATTCAGATGTACCTGAACCAACCGTGCCGGGCACCATGGCTGCCCCAAGCCTTGAAGCGGGGAATGAGCAACTAAGGGTTAACTGGACTGCGCCGGAAGAAACCGGCGATAGTGAAATTACCGCGTATGAACTTCGCCATAGCGATGACGGCGGGAGCAGCTGGTCGGAGGACATTACTACAGCCGACGCGCCAGCCACAGAGACCATCATCACGGGACTGACAAACGGCACCCCCTACGTCGCGCAGGTGCGCGCACGGAACAGCGCGGGCGCAGGCGAATGGTCGGAATCGAGCGCAGAAGCAACACCTATTGGCGTTTCCCTCGCGCCGAATGGGTTCATGCTTGCAGTGAGTATGCAAACAATTACCGCAACATGGACTGCGCCGACCGATACTGGCGACAGCCCCATTATTCGCTATGAACTGCAACATCGCGTAGCCGGAGTAAGCGCGTGGGAACCTGTCATTGCCACCGCCGATGCCGACACCCTGACTCTCCCCATCCCCAACCTGACAAAAGGTGCCGAGTACGAGGTGCAGGTCTACGCTGTCAATGGTCAGGGCAATGGTAACCCAACGGAAATTAAGAAAATAACAATTCCGGCTACCAAACCCAGCGCGATGAATGCTCCCACGCTCACAACCGGAGACAACAATCTCACAGCGACATGGACAGCACCCGATGATGACGGAGGCAGCGCAATTACCGCGTACCATGTGCAGTATAGTTCAGACGGCGAAAGCGCTTGGACGGCGGTCACCGACATTATAAGTGCTACTGCCGCAAGCCACACCATTACGGGACTGGTAAGCGGTACCTCCTACAATGTGCAGGTGCGCGCCGTCAATGCGGTGGACAATGGCGACTGGTCTGCATCCGCAACGGAAACGGCGCGGATTATTGGAACACAGGCTCCCTTTGGTACGGCAGCATCCGTCATTCTTTCGGCTGCTATTAATACCCAAATTGCCGATGAGATCCTCACCGTTACTTTGGCTACGGCTACTACCCCGGTCGCAGGGGTTACCGTTGCCCTGCCGACAGTTAATGCAAGTACCGGAATTATTACGGTTACCGCAACAACAACGGCAGGAACATATGTGGTATCCGGCGCAACCGGAGGAGAAAACAAGTTTACCGAAAAGTTTTATGTTACCGTGAGTCCTACTACTAACGCCGAACTGGACACACAGGTAGCTGCGGGGATATCAACTTGGGGCAATACTGCCGATCTCAACTACATTGTTACCACGGCAGTAACGGATATGTTAGGGGTATTCCTCGGTGCATACTTATTCAATCAAGATATCTCCGGTTGGGATGTCAGTTCGGTAACGAATATGAGAAGTATGTTAAGGGGCGCAAATTCATTCAATGGCGATATCTCCGGTTGGGATGTCAGTAAGGTAACGGATATGTCCAATATATTCTATGAAGCAGCCAAATTCAATAGCGATATCTCTAGCTGGAATGTCAGTAAGGTAACGAATATGTTCAGTATGTTTAGGAATGCAGGCGAATTCAATATCGATATCTCCAGTTGGGATGTCAGTAAGGTAACGAATATGTCCAATATGTTCTATGAAGCAACCAAATTCAATAGCAATATCTCCCAATGGACGACTAACGCTGTAGAGGATATGGCCAGTATGTTCGCCGCAGCACAGGCATTCAATGCCGATATTTCCGAATGGGATGTCAGTAAGGTAACGAATATGTCCCTTATGTTCTTTGGGGCGCAAGCATTCAATGCCAATATTTCCAGCTGGAATGTCGATAAGGTAACGAATATGAGACGGATGTTCAGTGGCGCAACCGCATTCAGTCAAGATCTTAACAACTGGGCGAAGGATGCGAATGGTAACAACTTGACCACTGGCAGCTGGAACAATGGCACATATACCGGAAACAAAACAAGTATGTTTGTGGATTCCGGCTTGGATTCGGGTGATACAACGGATCCGGAGACTGCTGTGACCCAACCGAATTATCCATCATGGTATTGGTAGTTTCATAGCCCGCAGGAGCTATTGAAACGCTGCAATTCAACTCAGGCAGGCGCGGATTTCCCCCCGTGCCTGCCTTTTTTCGATAGCTTGCCTATGCGACGGGATCAGGCTAATATCCCAAAATAATAGAAACTTTTTACAAAAATTTCTCATTTTGTCATTCACCATTCATATGTAACCCGTCTATATGGTATGAGCAAAAAATATATCAACACAGAGCATACCAGCCCCCATTCCCGACTCCCTGAAAAAAATTCACACATTTTGCAAAATTCTTTCAAAATACATAGTTAAAAATGACTTTTCTCCCGTTATAGATATAGGAGGAATGTTTATGAAAAAATCATCCCAGAGCACAGGCCATATCCACGACATAGCCTTCAAGATCGCCTACTACAGAACCCCCCGTATGATTCTCGACCTGCTGCGGCTGTTCTGTGAGGATACAACGCTTTCCAAGATGGACATGGACAAAATCCGCATTGAAACCCCCAGCTACATTGCAGGAAAAAAGAACCTTCTCTGCGATCTCGTTGTCAGCGCCCCCTTCCTGTCAGACCCCGAGCGGAAAGCTCTGTTTATTACTGAAAATTTTGCTCCGCAAAATTTTCAAATGAGGATTCTCTCATCTATACTCTTGATTCTCTCACGGTATAGAAAGTTTTGCCTTGGAAAATTGTGCAAGCACAATTTCCAGTAGCAAAACTTTTGTATTGAACATAAAAGCTACCAGCACAAACATGCGCTTACTCAAATCGATAACTATCAATATGCCCTCAGAAACAGCAATGTGTACAATGAAAATGATGCTATCTATATACTGCTGCTCTACCATGGAAAAAATGAATGGAACCTCCCACTCACATTTTACAGTTCACATGGAAATGCTGCTTCCGAATCCATGATCGAAGGCACGGTAGATGTCAAGGTGAAAGTGTCGTACATTGTGCGCGATCTGAGGCGAATGACAAAGAAGCAGTTGGCATGGCGTTCCGATGAAAAACGATATACATCGACTGCATTGTGGTATATAATGCGAGATAATAAAATGGATGCTGAGGGGCTGAAAGAAATTGCGCAGCTCCTGAACGGTCTGTCTTCACAAGACTTTACTGATCTGGCAGAGAGTGTGCTGGGCTATCTAAAAGATCTGGGACTGTATGAACAGTTTGAGAAAATTAACAGGAAACTATATCCTAGACAAAGTTTTGCCACAGGCAAAACTTTCTACAAAATGAGAGAATGCCAAGCGCAACGAGGTCTGCCAAATGTGAAACTTTTGCTACTGGAAATTGTGCTCTGCACAATTTTCCAATGCAAAAGTTTCAGGAGGAGAAAACAGTATGCGGACATATAATATTACCAACGCCTTCGTCAGGGAAGGCATTGCGAAGGGCCGGATTGAGGGTCTTGAACAGGGTATGGAGAAAGGTATTCTGAAAGGCCGGGTTGAAGGTCTTGAGCAGGGAATGGAGAAAGGCATTCTGAAAGGAATGGAGAGAGGTATTCTGAAAGGCCAACAGGAAGGACTGCGAACAGGTCGTGAAGAAGGCATTCGAGAAACGGCTCGCAGTATGTTTTCCAAAGGATTTTCAGCCCATGACATTCAGGATGTTACCGGGCTGAGCGATGAGGAAATTCGGACAGTGCGGAACGGATCGCATTAATTATCGCCGATCGGCCTGCTCGCCATGCGTCTGTTGCTGAGACGGGGGCTGGTCGGAGGCTTGCGCATCCTGGGCTGATCGGCGTTGCACGCCTGCTCGCCCAAGCGGCGGGGTTAGGTCAATATCTCAAAATAATAGAAACTTTTTGAAAAACTTTCTCATGTTATCATTCACCGTTCATATGTAACCCGTCTATATGGTATGAGCAAAAAATATATCGGCATGGTACACGCTGGAAATATGTTTTCGGGAATATTCAGATATTCCGGGATTTCATATATTCATACTTCAACAAAGACCTCGCACGGAGCATGGAGAGCATCAACACAGAGCATACCAGCCCCCATTCCCGACTCCCTGAAAAAAATTCACACATTTTGCAAAATTCTTTCCACATACATAGTCAAGAATGACTTTTTACCCGTTATAGATGTAGGAGGGGAGAATTCACCATGGCATCACATCGCCATGGGAGCTCCTCCCCTATTCAGAAAAAAACGTTCAGAAAAAAACCTTCAGGAGAAATTATATGATCGATTTCAAAGAAAAACCCGCCCCCGTTCCCTACGACCAAGGCTACCGCTCCCTGCTGTTCCAACCCGCAATAATGCTCCAATTTCTTCAACGCTTTGTCGGAGGCGCATGGACGAAAAAACTCCGCCGTGAGGATATAACCATCGAAAACGGTACCTTTTTCATCGACCATGCGAAAACACGAATGGCCGACATTGTCTGCAAAATCAGGACTCGGGATCACACGGGAGATGTTGCTATCTATGTGCTCCTTGAGCATCAGTCCGGCGTGGACAAAGACATGCCCCTCCGCATGTCGGAGTACACAAACCTTCTCTATCGGCACATTCACCGCTCTGGCGCAATTCCCGATGACTGCGAGTTGATATTTCTGCCCATTGTGTTTTATAATGGTACGAGAAAATGGAAGGTGCCCGGGAATGTCAGAAAGCAACGGAAGCGGAAATTCCCGCAGTATCTTGCTCCTTTTCCCTACGATCTTATTAGCGAGAGCGATTATTCTGCGGAGCAGCTGCAGCAGCGGGGAAGAATGTTTGCGGCTGTTATGTACCTTGATCTGTACTCGAAAAATCTGCTGAATACGGATTGGGACATTCAGATAGTAGAGAAAGCGATAGCAGAAATGCTGAATGAGGAATCGCTGGAGCTGATAGAGGAATTTATCGGCGTGATAGATTCGATGTTCGGAATTGTTATAGACTTCGATACGTTAATGAATCAATTAGAAAGAACAAAAGAACCGAGAGGTAAGGAGGTAGCGAAAATGTTCAGAATGAATGCGGAAACATTCAAAGCGCGCATTGCGGAGATGGGTCGGCAGGAAGGACTACAGACAGGATTGCAAACAGGTCGACAGGAAGGTCGTGAAGAAGGATTGCAGGAAGGACTTCAGACAGGACTTCAGACAGGTCGGCAGGAAGGACTGCGGACAGGTCGGCAGGAAGGACTACAGACAGGTCGCGCGGAGGGGCATATTGAGGAGCGGAGAAAAAACGCCCGCAGTATGTTTTTGGAAGGGTTGTCGACCGAGGCTGTTCAGAGAATTACCGGGCTGAGCGATGAGGAAATTCTGACAGTGCGGAACGGATCGCATTAATTATCACCGCTCGGCCTGCTCGCCATGCGTCTGTTGCTGAGACGGGGGCTGGTCGGAGGCTTGCGCATCCTGGGCTGGTCGCGCTTCAGCGCTACTCGCCCGGGCATCCGGCTCGCCATGCGTCTGGATCAGGTCAATATCCCAAAATAATAGAAACTTTCTGCAAAACTTTCCCATTTTGTCATTCATATCTCGTTTTTCTCTCGTCACAGATATAGGAGGAATATTTATGAAAAAATCATCCCAGAGCACAGGCCATATCCACGACATAGCCTTCAAGATCGCCTACTACAGAACCCCCCGTATGATTCCCGACCTGCTACGGCTGTTCTGTGAGGATACAACGCTTTCCAAGATGGACATGGACAAAATCCGCATTGAAACCCCCAGCTACATTGCAGGAAAAAAGAACCTTCTCTGCGATCTCGTTGTCAGCGCCCCCTTCCTGTCAGACCCCGAGCGGAAAGCTCTGTTTATTACTGAAAATTTTGCTCCGCAAAATTTTCAAATGAGGATTCTCTCATCTATACTCTTGATTCTCTTACGGTATAGAAAGTTTTGCCTTGGAAAATTGTGCAAGCACAATTTCCAGTAGCAAAACTTTTGTATTGAGCACAAAAGCTACCAGCATAAACATGCTCTCACTCAAATCGATGACTATCAGCATGCCCTCAGAAACAGCAATGTGTACAATGAAAATGATGCTATCTATATACTTCTGTTCTACCACGGAAAAAAGGAATGGAACCTCCCACTCACATTTTACAGTTCTCATGGAAATGCTGCTTCCGAATCTATGACTGAAGGCACGGTAGATGTCAGGGCGAGAGTGTCGTACATTGTGCGCGATCTGAGGCGAATGACAAAGGATCAGTTGGCATGGCGCTCCGATCAGCGCTTCAATGGAAAACGATATACATCAACTGCGTTGTGGTATATTATGAGAGATAATAACAAAGTTTTTCCTAAAGGAAAAACTTTCTATACCGTGAGAGAATCAAGAGTATAGATGAGAGAATCCTCATTTGAAAATTGTGCAGAGCACAATTTTCAGTGAAATGAACGCTGAGGGGCTGAAAGAGATTGCGCGGCTCCTGAACGGTTTGTCATCACAAGACTTTACTGATCTGGCAGAGAGTGTGCTAGGTTACCTGAAGGACTTGGGACTGTATGAACAGTTTGAGAAAATTGACAGGGAACTGTACCCTAGACAAAGTTTTGCCACAGGCAAAACTTTCTACAAAATGAGAGAATGCCAAGCGCAACGAGGTCTGCCAAATGTGAAACTTTTGCTACTGGAAATTGTGCTCTGCACAATTTTCCAATGCAAAAGTTTCAGGAGGAGAAAACAGTATGCGGACATATAACATAACCAACGCCTTCGTCAGGGAAGGCATTGCGAAGGGCCGGATTGAGGGTCTTGAACAGGGTATGGAGAAAGGTATTCTGAAAGGCCGGGTTGAAGGTCTTGAGCAGGGAATGGAGAAAGGCATTCTGAAAGGAATGGAGAGAGGTATTCTGAAAGGCCAACAGGAAGGACTGCGAACAGGTCGTGAAGAAGGCATTCGAGAAACGGCTCGCAGTATGTTTTCCAAAGGATTTTCAGCCCATGACATTCAGGATGTTACCGGGCTGAGCGATGAGGAAATTCGGACAGTGCGGAACGGATCGCATTAATTATCGCCGATCGGCCTGCTCGCCATGCGTCTGTTGCTGAGACGGGGGCTGGTCGGAGGCTTGCGCATCCTGGGCTGGTCGCGCTTCCGCGCTGCTCGCCATGCAGCCGGGCTGGTCGGAGGCTTGCACCTCCTGGGCTGATCGGCGTTGCACGCCTGCTCGCCCAAGCGGCGGGGTTAGGTCAATATCTCAAAATAATAGAAACTTTCTGCAAAACTTTCCCATTTTGTCATTCACCGTTCATATGTAACCCGTCTATATGGTATGAGCAAAAAATATATCGACACAGAGCATACCAGCCCCCCATTCCCGACTCCCTGAAAAAAATTCACACATTTTGCAAAATTCTTTCCACATACATAGTCAAGAATGACTTTTTACCCGTTATAGATGTAGGAGGGGAGAATTCACCATGGCATCACATCGCCATGGGAGCTCACCTATTCAATAAGAAACGTTCAGAAAAAACATTCAGGAGGATTGTATGATCGATTTCAAAGAAAAACCCGCCCCCGTTCCCTACGACCAAGGATACCGCTCCCTGCTGTTCCAACCCGCAATAATGCTCCAATTTCTTCAACGCTTTGTCGGAGGCGCATGGACGAAAAACCTGCGAACCGAGGATATAACCATCGAAAACGGTACCTTTTTCATTGACCATGCGAAAACACGAATGGCCGACATCGTCTGCAAAATCAGAAGTCGGGATCATACGGGAGATGTTGCTATCTATGTGCTCCTTGAGCATCAGTCTGGAGTGGACAAAGACATGCCTCTCCGCATGTCGGAGTACACGAATCTGCTCTATCGGAACATTCACCGCTCCGGCGAAATTCCCGATGACTGCGAGTTGGTATTTCTGCCCATTGTGTTCTATAATGGAACTCGAAAATGGAAGGTGCCAGGGAATGTCAGGGAGCAACGGAAGCGGGAATTCCCGCAGTATCTTGCTCCTTTTCCTTATGATCTTATTAACGAGAGCGATTATTCTGCGGAGCAGTTGCAGCAGCGGGGAAGAATGTTTGCGGCTGTTATGTACCTTGATCTGTACTCGAAAAATCTGCTGAATACGGATTGGGACATTCGGAAGGTAGAGAAAGCGATAGCAGAAATGCTGAATGAGGAATCGCTGGAGCTGATAAAGGGCTGGATTCAACATTTGAAGTGCACCACTTCGGGCCCACTGTGAGATAGTTTAAGCATTCTATCAAAAGCTTCCTGCGGTGTCAAATAGTTCAGAATTTTTCGCGGTCGATTGTTGAGCGACCGCTGAAACTCCAGTATTTTCCCTGCGTCAATCATATTGAAATCGCAGGACTTGGGAAATTGTCGGCGTATGAGACCGTTGGTGTTCTCTACCGTTCCCTTTTCCCAACTGTGATACGGCTGGCAAAAATATACCTGCATACCAGTCAGCCGCTCAATGTTCTTATGACGAGCGTTCTCGCTTCCGTTGTCGAGAGTGAGTGTCCTCCGCAGGGCGGGGGGCAATGACCCGAGCAGCGAAATGGCATGATGAGCAAAGGTAAATGATGTTCTATCCGCAAGCGGAGCAATGAAGGTCATCCGGGTTGCCCGTTCAACAAATACCGCCACAGCGCTGCGCTGACCCTTTCCAATTATACAATCGCCTTCCCAATGTCCTTCCTCGACACGGGCGTCAACCTCTTTTGGGCGCTCGCTAATTCCTTTCTTGCCAACGACATCGGGGTTCTTCTTACAATAAGCTCTCCGGTCGCAGCGTCTCTTCCGTTTCTTTCTCCGGGTCGGCAGCAGAACGCACCACTGACGATTTTTCGGTCGGTAACAATACTGGTAAATGGCTTCATGGCTTATCGATTGACCGGTAATATCAATACCAATGCGCCCTGAGATTTGCTCGGGAGACCAGCTGCATTCCAGCTTTTCATGAACATAGTTCAGGACAATATCATTTTTCAGATGCGTATACTGACCTTTGTTTTTCCGACGCTCCCGCGCCTTCCGCTGAGCCTGAATCGCCACATACCGCCCGTGATCATTCCGGTTACGGTTCAATTCGCGGTAAATGGTCGTATGGCAACACCCAATGGCCCGGGCTATCTCCCTGACGGGATATCCTTTTCGCAGATAATAGGCAATATCCTCATCACTTATCCGTATCCAACTGATTATACTGTCTGTGCACCACCTTTTTGTCCTCCTCGTAGTGGTTTTTTCTTATACTCACTATATCTCAGAGGGCGGGGAGGTGGTGCACTTATGGTTGAATTCACCAGGAATTTGTCGGCGTGGTAGATTCGATGTTCGGAATTGTTATAGACTTTGACACGCTAATGAACCAATTACAAAGAACAAAAGAACCGAGAGGTAAGGAGGTAGCGAAAATGTTCAGAATGAATGCGGAAACATTCAGAGCGCGCATTGCGGAAATGGGTCGGCAGGAAGGATTGCAGACAGGTCGGCAGGAAGGACTGCAGACAGGACTGCGAACAGGTCGGCAGGAAGGACTACAGGCAGGTCGCGCGGAGGGGCATATTGAGGAGCGGAGAAAAAACGCCCGCAGTATGTTTTTGGAAGGGTTGTCGACCGAGGCTGTTCAGAGAATTACCGGGCTGAGCGATGAGGAAATTCTGACAGTGCGGAACGGATCGCATTAATTATCACCGCTCGGCCTGCTCGCCATGCGTCTGTTGCTGAGACGGGGGCTGGTCGGAGGCGTGCGCCTCCTGGGCTGGTCGCGCTTCAGCGCTACTCGCCCGGGCATCCGGCTCGCCATGCGGCGGGCTGATCAAACAGTAATATCCCAAAATAATAGAAACTTTTTCAAAAACTTTCTCATTTTATCATTTATATCTCGTTTTTCTCTCGTCACAGATGTAGGAGGAAGAATATGAAAAAATCATCCCACAGCACAGGCCACATCCACGACATAGCCTTCAAGATCGCCTACTACAGAACCCCCCGTATGATTCCCGATCTGCTGCGGCTGTTCTGTGAGGATACAACACTTGCCAAGCTGGACCTGGGCAAAATCCGCATTGAAACCCCCAGCTACATTGCAGGAAAAAAGAACCTTCACTGCGATCTCGTTGTCAGCGCCCCCTTCCTGTCAGATCCCGAGCGGAAAGCTCTATTTATTACTGAAAATTTTGCTCCGCAAAATTTTCAAATGAGGATTCTCTCATCTATACTCTTGATTCTCTCACGGTATAGAAAGTTTTGCCTTGGAAAATTGTGCAAGCACAATTTCCAGTAGCAAAACTTTTGTATTGAACACAAAAGCTACCTGAATAAACATGCTCTCACACAGATTGATGACTATCAGCATGCCCTCAGAAACAGCAATGTGTACAATGAAAATGATGCTATCTATATACTGCTGCTCTACCATGGAAAAAATGAATGGAACCTCCCACTCACATTTTACAGTTCACATGGAAATGCTGCTTCCGAATCCCTTACCGAAGGCACAGTGGATGTCAGGGTAAAAGTGTCGTACATTGTGCGCGATCTGGGGCGAATGACAAAGAATCAATTGGCATGGCGTTTCGATGGAAAACGATATACATCGACTGCGTTGTGGTATATAATGCGAGATAATAAAATGGATGCTGAGGGGCTGAAAGAAATTGCGCAGCTCCTGAACGGTCTGTCTTCACAAGACTTTACTGATCTGGCAGAGAGTGTGCTGGGCTATCTAAAAGATCTGGGACTGTATGAACAGTTTGAGAAAATTAACAGGAAACTATATCCTAGACAAAGTTTTGCCACAGGCAAAACTTTCTACAAAATGGGAGAATGCCAAGCGCAACGATGCATGCCAAATTTGAAACTTTTGCTACTGGAAATTGTGCTCTGCACAATTTTCCAATGCAAAAGTTTCAGGAGGAGAAAACAGTATGCGGACATATAATATTACCAACGCCTTCGTCAGGGAAGGCATTGCGAAGGGCCGGATTGAGGGTCTTGAACAGGGTATGGAGAAAGGTATTCTGAAAGGAATGGAAAAGGGCATTCTGAAAGGCCGGGTTGAAGGTCTTGAGCAAGGACAAGCTGAGAACCAGCGTGAGATTGCACTCAGAATGCTCAGGAAGGGTCTGTCGATAGACCTTATTCATGAGTACACCGAGCTCAGCGGGGATGAAATTCGAGCATTTCAGAAAAACGCCCAAGAAAACGGTAAAAAATAGCAGCACAGCCCGAACCTGCCTTGGATCAAACATTAATATCCGCACATTGCACTATCCCACATTCAATACCCGCATTACTGGACAATTACTGAAGCCTTTAGTATATTATATGCTTGTACATCACGTTACGTTCATGGAAAGTTTCTCATGTACTAATTACGGCGCCGTACCCAAGTGGCTAAGGGAGAGGTCTGCAAAACCTTTATTCGCCGGTTCGATTCCGGCCGGCGCCTGTTCACCTCCACGCCATTCGTCCACGCCCGATCGTGCGCGACAGCGTTGCTTAGGGTGCCAGCCCGCCCTGTTCCCGAAAACGATCTGCTGATCTTCTGAATTCAGGAAAGGGAATTGGAACAGCTCCGTCCAGAATAGTAGTGGTGATCTTTGCCCTGCAGACAATATCATCATTCCGGATAATTTCCTGATAAAATACATTTCTCAACCTGCCTTCCCATGCAAGCCGCAGTCCCACAAAAAAAATATCCCCGGACCTGAGGGCTTGAACATAGTCTATTTCGGCGCGGGTAACCACCGGACGGATTCCCTTCTTGGTCAATTCCGCAAAATCGAACCCTATGGCCTTAAGGTACCCATGCCGACAATGCTCCAGATAATTCTGATATACCGCATTATTTACAATACCCTGCATATCAAGCTCATAATCGCGAACCTCACAATTGAGCCTATAATCATATCCGTCTATTCTATCTGCCGCCACGCTGCCATCCGCCGCCATGCTGCCATTCGCCGCCGTTCCTCCCTCCGCCATGCCTCTTCATCCACATGTCGAAGAAATACCAACTAATGCCCATAATGCCGTTTACCATAAATTCAGGAACCTGCCCCTGAGCGATGAGCGGGATCGGCACAAGCTCAACATCAATGACCTCATTGGCATCGAGGTTGCGCACATTGTCGAAGCGTAGTTCCCGGGCAAGAAAGACATGAAGCTTATTTCCCATGAACGCAGCGTTGGGGCTCGCTGCCCCAATGTGCTCTATTGTGCCTGCCCGGAACCCCGTTTCCTCATGGAGTTCCCGCCGGGCAGCAGCCATATGCTCCTCGCCCGCATCAAGATAGCCGCCGGGAACTTCCAGCGAAATCTCATCGCAGCCATGGCGAAACTGCCGTACCAGAACCAGACAATCCTCCCCCCTGCTATTCTCATGCACCGCGCATACATTTGCCCAATCGGCACAATCGAGCCGGAGAAAATTACCCTCTCTGCCATCATCTCTCGCATACCGAGCCGAAGATATATGAAAAAAGCTATTACGAAAAACCTCTTCCTGCTGCTTCCTCTCCCACGACAGGTGCTCCGTATCTCTCGGCACCCCATAATCGTGCACATTAAACCCGCTATTCACGACTTTCTCCTTCGCTGAGAAACTTTTGCTACTGAAATTTTGCAGAGCGCAATTTCCATGAGCAAAACTTTCTGTTATGGTATATTGGAACCGTGTCATTATACCAACGAATCGATGTAATAGTAAGAACACTTCGCGCCGACCTCCATGAACGGGATGAGTCCCTACGCCTCACCATGCTCGCAGCCCTGTCGGCGCAGAGTATCTTCTTTCTCGGACCTCCGGGGGTAGCAAAATCCATGGTCGGCAGGCGAATTGCCGCTGCTTTCAGAGATGCGCGCTTTTTCGAATATCTCATGGGACGTTTCTCCACACCCGATGAATTGTTCGGACCGGTTTCCATTTCACGGCTCAGAAAAGATGACAGCTACACACGGAATACCGAAGGTTTTCTCCCCACAGCCGATATTGTGTTCCTCGATGAAATATGGAAGGCCAGCCCGCCTATTCAGAATAGCCTGCTTTCCATTCTGAACGAGCGGATATTCAGAAACGGCGATGAGCTGCTGTCGGTTCCCCTGAAATGTTTTATTGGCGCCAGTAATGCGCTGACCCCCCACGATGATACACGGGCATTCTGGGATCGTTTTCTCATTCGGGTGCATATGCGTCCCATTGAAAGCGCTGAACAATTTCAGGCCCTTCTTATTTCAGATGAGAAAGATATTCGCGTTTCCCATCCCATTGCTCATGATGAATGGTCGAACTGGAGAGAAAAAAGCAGCGCAATTGGTCTGAATAGGACGCTGCTGGAAATAATTGTTGACATTCGGGATGCCCTGAAAGAGCTTGACCATGAACAGTACTATGTTTCAGACCGCCGCTGGAAACAGATTGCTGAGTTGCTGCGCTGCTCGGCATTTTTTCATTCCCGGCGGGAAGCGGATATTGCAGACAGTTTCATTATTCCGTACTGCATCTGGAACGATCCAGATCATGATGTCCGTACTATTTTTCATGAAAAACTCAGAATGCGGGTATTTTCGAAATATATCGACCTCGGCGATCTGGAACTCGACATTGCCGCATTCACAAAGGACCTCACCCGAGCAACCCACATTGACGAAGACGTATCTCTCCTTGAACCCCGAAAATACGATGGCGAATATCTGCGCTTCCTCCCCAAGCCCGATCCCGCTGTTGCCCCCGCAGCCGATCCCGCCGCTGCCTCCGATGGGCAGCCCGAACTCGACACAACGGAATACCGGGTCTGGGCAGAGGACCTTGAAAACCTCGATGCGCGATCCGAACTTGAGGTGTTTATGTACCGGAACGGCACCTTTGTTGAAATGACACTCTGCGCCATGAACTGGTCGAATAGGGAGAAGTGGGAACTTACTGGTTCTCTGGGAACGGGCCGCATTGAATGCGGGGAAACTGTTGCCAGAAAATCTGTTCCGGTACGCCTTAAAGAGAAGGAACGAAAACACTATGAGGAGACATTCCGCAGCCTTCTACGCAGAATTGAACAGCACATTGTCAACTTCGACAGCCATGTTCAGGAATTGTATACGGCCATCAGAACTCATCTTTTTGTTCCTCAGGAGAACAATTCCGTACTTGAGCAGGCAGCAAAGCATACACGGGGAATTCTTGAGGAAAAACTTGCCGTTCTTCTTCTTGAAGGTAAAAAGCAGGGACTAAAAGCGCGGACTGAGAGCGGGGCCTGAGCGATGCATCATAATTGCCCCTTTTTTCACGATGAATCTCTTATGCCCGAAGACCTCAGAACGGCACTGGAGGAAGAACTGGAGCTTTTTTTTCTGGGAAAACGGGGAAGCGCTGGAGAATTGCAACACAACAGGCTGCCGGAAACATATCGCGGAAACAACGAACCGTATTGCGGCAGCAGCGCAGAACAGACGCCATCGCTTCCATTATCCCGAAACCGCGCCCTGAAAATGATGATCAGCAACATCAGTACACTGGCAGGCTCCGTGCGCCGCTGCACGGAAGGAAACATGGATGTGAGCAGGCGCATCGCTCACGATCTGGTTCAGCGTGTCGGTAATCTCTTCAACGATTCCAACGAGATACATGCTCTGCAGGCCTTGGAAGGTCTCCGTAAAAAAATGAGCAGCCGATCTCCTGTGCAATGCTATCATCTGACAAAGAGCATGGGTATAAGCGATTCCGATGGAGACATTATTTTCAGCATGCTTGAGGATGCCGCCGCTTCCGTTGATATCGCCGACACCGAGGATGCTGCCGCCCCCGACATCTCCCCAATATCAGCAAGACCTCCAACATCAGCAACATCAGCGCACATCCAACGGCAGTCCCTAGAGCATGCCATGGAACAAAACATCAGCCGCAATCTCAGCGCCTACGAGGCTGGGCTGTATCGATCCATAATACGGAGCAATCTCCCGCCAATTATCATTGAACTTCTGGAAAATGCCGCTCTGTTGAGTAAGGTTTCGGAAAACATGGAACATTACTTCGGCATAAACTCAGCAGGGTGGGATTACACGCGAGGCGAGTGGCAGGAAATTCCCTGGGAAATTTTCAATGCCGGCAGGCAACTACTGGAAAATGATCCATCCATCATGCGTCTTGCTGAAATCCTCGGAAGGGGGAGCGGCGCAGGGCGGGCAGATACTGTCGAAATGCCCGATCAGAAAGAAACCGAACACATACATGAACAGGAATATCTCGGTAAGCGGGAAATACTGGGAATTAATTTCGGGAACGATATTAACATTACCCTCCCGTCGCAATTCATGTTTTTTTTCGACTCAGATACCGAATACCGTTTCTACAAGGAACTCTTGGAAGGTCAACTTCTCGTTCTTCATTATCGGAATATGGAAACCCGGGAAAAGATCATATATAGGCCGAAAAAACAGAAAAAAACTCTCGGCCCCGTGATCATTTGTCTCGATACAAGCGGCAGCATGAGCGGTTGGCCGGAAAGTGTCGCAAAGGCTCTCTGCCTTGCTCTCGTACATATCTGCAGGCGCATGCGGCGGGGGCTTTATCTTATTTTGTTTTCCACCGAGGTTCGGGAAATGGATTTGAGTAATATGGAAGAGAGTATTGGTGAATTTTCCCAATTCTTTCGCATGGAATTTCGGGGCGGCACCGATCTCAGGCCGGCACTCAGGGCATCGTTACGGGTAATGCGGGAAAAAGATTTTGTTGATAGCGATCTTCTTATTATTTCCGATTTTCGTGTTCCCAAGATCATGCTGGGAGATGATATTGTGTTTTCTGGAATTCGGGAACACAACCGCATCCACGCCCTTACCATAGGAAAACAGCCGATGGAAGATATTTTCAATATTTTTGACAGCTGCTGGCATTATCTCGTCTCGGCACAGGGACAGGCCATCGGCATGGGCGGAATTTAACGTTCCGATATGCGCGCAGGCCGAGCAGCGCCAATTAGTGCGATCCGTTCCGCACTGTCCGCATTTCCTCATCGCTCAGCCCGGTAACATCCTGAATGTCATGGGCTGAAAATCCTTTGGAAAACATACTGCGGGCGTTTTTTCTCCGCTCCTCAATATGCCCCTCAGCGCGACCTGCCTGTAGCCCCTTCTGTAGCCCCTTCTGAAGTCCTTCTTCACGACCTGTCTGCAATCCTGTCTGAAGTCCTTCTTCACGACCTGTCTGCAATCCTTCCTGCCGACCTGTCTGAAGTCCTTCCTGCCGACCCATTTCCGCAATGCGCGCTTTGAATGTTTCCGCATTCATTCTGAACATTTTTGCTACCTCCTTACCTCTCGGTTCTTTTGTTCTTTCTAACTGGTTCATTAGCGTGTCAAAGTCTATAACAATTCCGAACATCGAATCTATCACGCCGATAAATTCCTCTATCAGCTCCAGCGATTCCTCATTCAGCATTTCTGCTATCGCTTTCTCCACCTTCCGAATGTCCCAATCCGTATTCAGCAGATTTTTCGAGTACAGATCAAGGTACATAACAGCCGCAAACATTCTTCCCCGCTGCTGCAGCTGCTCCGCAGAATAATCGCTCTCGTTAATAAGATCGTAAGGAAAGGGAGCAAGATACTGCGGGAATTCCCGCGTGTTCCGCTCTCTGACATTCCCGGGCACCTTCCATTTTCTCGTACCATTATAGAACACAATGGGCAGAAATACCAATTCACAGTCATCGGGAATTGCTCCAGAGCGGTGAATGTTCCGATAGAGCAGATTCGTATATTCCGACATGCGGAGGGGCATGTCTTTGTCCACTCCAGACTGATGCTCAAGGAGCACATAGATAGCAACATCTCCCGTGTGATCCTTCTGCGTTATTTTGCAGACAATGTCGGCCATCCGTGTTTTCGCATGGTCAATGAAAAAGGTACCGTTTTCGATGGTTATATCCTCGATTCGGAGTTTTTTCGTCCATGCGCCTCCGACAAAGCGTTGAAGAAATTGGAGCATTATTGCGGGTTGGAACAGCAGGGAGCGGTATCCTTGGTCGTAGGGAACGGGGGCGGGTTTTTCTTTGAAATCGATCATACAATCCTCCTGAACGAAAGTTTTGCTACTGGAAATTGTGCTTGCACAATTTTCCAATGCAAAAGTTTCTGAACGTTTTTTTCTGAATAGGGGAGTTCCCATGGCGACATGGTCCCATGGTGAATTCTCCCTTATATATCTATAACGGGAGAAAAGTCATTTTTAACTATGTTTTTGAAAAGAATTTGAAAAAAGTTTGCAAAATGTGTGAATTTTTTTCAGGGAGTCGGGAATGGGGGCTGGTATGCTCTGTGTTGATGCTCTCCATGCTCCGCGCGAGGTCTTTGTTGAAGTATGAATATATGAAGTTCCAGAATATCTGAGCATTCCTGAAAGCATATTTCCAACTTTTGTCATGTACCATATCGATATAATCTTTCCCCATACTATATAGATGGGGTAAATATGAACGGTGAATGATACAATGAGAAATTTTTTCAAAAAGTTTCTATTATTTTGGGATATTGACCTGAGCCCATCGTCTCAGTAACAGGCGCATAGGCGAGCTATCGAAAAAAGGCAGGCACGGGGCTGCTCGGCGCTCCGCGCCTGCTCGCCCAAGCATCCGGGGAAAAATCCGCGCCTGCCTGAGTTGAATTGCCGCTTTTCATTAGCCACTGGGGGCTATGAAACTACTCCTAATACCATGATGGATAATTTGGTTGATCCCCACTATCGTCATTACTAGCCGGATTCGCATCCAAACCGGAATCCAAAAACGTATCTGCTTTGCTTCCGGTGTATTGGCCAGCGGCATTGAGCGTCCCGGCAGCAGTCGACCAATGATCCTTCCACTCCTCAAGATTTTGACTGAATGCACTTGCAGAATAGAACATAGAGCCCATATTCGTTACCTTACTGACATTCCATCCGGAAATATCGCCATTGAATGCGATTGCTCCATTGAACATCCCCAACGTACTAATTACCGAACTGACAACCCAGCCGGAAATATCGCCATTGAATGCGATTGCTCCATTGAACAGGAAGTCCATATTCGTTACCTTACTAACATCCCATCTGGAGAGATCCTGATTGAATACAGTTACTCTATCGAACATATTGCTCATATTCGTTACCGAACTGACAACCCATCCGGAAATATCGCCATTGAATACATATGCTTGAGAGAACATCCCCGACATAATCGTTACCGAACTGACATCCCATATCGAGATGTCGCCATTGAAATAGTATTTTAGCGCGAACACCTCGTCCATATCCGTTACTGCCGTGGTAATAATGTAGTTGAGATCGGCAGTATTGCCCCAGGTTGATATCCCCGTATTTACCTTCAATTTCAGATCGGCAAGAATTTCTGCGGCATCACTACCAGCATCATCGGCATACTTATTATCTTCATCTTGAGGCCTCACGGTAACATAAAACTTTTTGGTAACCCGTGTATTCTCATCGGTTCCGTCTATGACAGATACATTGTATGTTCCTGCCGTTGTCGTTGCGGTAACCGTAATAACTCCGGTACTTGAGTCAACTGTCGGAGGGGTAACCGATGTCCCTGAAGTAACCCCAGCCACAGTAACGCTTGGATTCTCCGCATTGGCAGCGGCGTCATCAATATCAGCCGAAAGAATGACGGATGTTGTTGATGTACCAAAGGGAACCCGTGCCGCAAGCGGCAGCAATGTTCTCGTTGCGGATAATGACCAGTCGCCATCGCCCACCGCGTTGACGGCGCGCACCTGCACATCGTAGGTGGTACCGTTTGTCAAGCTCGGGATGGTGTAGCTCGTACCACTGATAGGGTTGCCCGGGGCCGCCGTCCAAGTACTTCCGCTGTCTGAACTATACTGCACATCATACCCGGTAATGGGGCTGCCGCCGTTGTTGGGCGCTGTCCATGACGCGGTGATCTGGGCGTTTCCGGCTGTGAGCGTGGGAGCATTCGGCGCGCTGGGAACGGTAGCGGGGGTTGCGGTGCTAGTCGCTGGGTTGCCATTGCCCTCTGTATTGACAGCGTAGACCCGCACCTCGTACTCGGTGCCGTTTGTCAGGTTGGGGATGGGGTGGGTGTAGGTGTGGTTGGGGTCGGCATTCACAGCAATAGAAACAGGATTTCCCCACTCGCCTGCTCCAACTTCGTGATGTTGCAGTTCATAGCGAATAATAGCGCTGTTGCCAGTATCGGTCGGCGCTGTCCATGTTGCTGTAATTGTCGTATCGTCCGCTACGAGCGTAAACGCAGTCGGCGCCAAGGAAACGGTAATAGGGGTTGCTTCTGCGCTCGATTCCGACCATTCGCCTGCGCCCGCGCTGTTCCGTGCGCGCGCCTGTACGGTGTACGCGGTGCCGTTTGTCAGGCCAGTGATGATGGTCTCTGTGGCTGGCGCGTCGGCTGTAGTAATGTCCTCCGACCAGCTGCTCCCGCCGTCATCGCTATGGCGAAGTTCATACGCGGTAATGTCGCTGCCGCCGCTTTTTTCCGGCGGAGTCCAGTTAACCGTTAGTTGAGCATTCCCCGCTTCAAGGCTTGGGGCGTCCATGGTGCCCGGCACGGTTGGTTCAGGTACATCTGAATTCTGCCGGGTATAGGCAGTGCCATCCAATGTTAAGGTATCTCCATCAATGGTATACCCTACCGTTGCCCCATTACGGTTTTCCGCTCCTTCGACTCCCATACAATTACTGAGCGTAATTGAGTTTCCGTTATCCGTGTAATCACAGGTCAAACCCGAAACACGGTCTATGAACGTTGTCGCGGTGAATTCTATGGTATGAAACTCATTATCCGCGGTCCACACGCCTATTAGGGGAGATGTATCCATGTCCATGGGCACTGGTTCCGGTTTCGGCATTGGTTCCGGTTCCGGCATTGGACATCCGACAAGCAGCGCAATGAACATTGCACATAGGAGGAAGAGGGTTACCCCCCCCCCCCACTTTTCAATAACGTAGTTCGCATAATTTTACCTCATGCTAAAATAAGTATTAAAAACCTTTGAATAACTCCATTATATCTGCCGGCAGTCTTTTTTCCACGCAGAAAAAATTATTCATCAATTCCTAGTATTCAGCATACATCATTTTTCCACCCTTTGCATACTCAAAACCCTAAAATTCATTCTTTTTTTCATCTTTTTTCAGTATTCCCCTCATTTCCGGCAGCAGTACCGCGGGCACAGCTATCCTGTTGTTATGCCGCAACCGCAGACAAAACTCTGTCATATTATGAAATAACTTTGCATTGGAAAATTGCGCTTGCGCAATTTCCAGTAGCAAAACTTTAGTGTATATTCTTATTAGAAACTTTTGCTGCTGAAAATTGTGCTTTGCACAATTTTCCATCAGCATTATACATATGGAGGCTATATGAAAAAAGTGCTTATGTATTGTTTTGGTATGTTCATTCTCGTTTCTGTTTTTGCTTCATGCAGCTCGGTGAGAGTAGTTCGTACCGACACAGACACGGTTACCGATCTTTCCGGTCGGTGGAACGATACCGATTCACGGCTGGTTGCGGAGGAAATGATTGCCGACAGCCTTTCGCGCCCTTGGCTGGAGCAGTTTTACGCAAACGAAGACCGCCCGCCGGTAATAATTGTGGGAACCATCCGCAACCGCTCCAGTGAGCACATCGGCACCCAGGTTTTTACAAAAGATATTGAGCGCGAGTTCGTCAACTCTGGACAAGTCGCGCTTGTTGCCAGCACGGAAGAGCGTGGAGAGATTCGCGAAGAACGGGCGGATCAGCAAAGCGAATCGAGTTTTGAAACTTTGAAACGTATTGGGCAGGAAACCGGCGCGGACTATATGATGATCGGCACAATATCTTCCATTATCGATCAGGTAGATAATGTGCAGGCAATATTGTATCAGGTTGATATGGAACTCATACATATTGAAAGCAATGTGAAGGCATGGATTGGAAGTAAGGAAATCACGAAGGTTATTGAGTGGGGTAATGTGAAATTCTGAGCGGACATTTTCGGAATTGTGCGAGCATTGCGGGCTGAACGATTGCGCGGAATTATGCGCTTTCTTTAGTGTCGACATATTGATCAGAAATAATCTGAAGCTGATCATATATTTCAAAGAAAATATCTATAAGATCCGGATCAAACTTTATGCCCGAAAGTTTTCGAAGTTCTGCAAGTACATCGTCTTCTGACCATGCCTTCTTATACACCCGCTGCGATCGCAGGGCATCGTATACATCGGCAATTGCAACAATTCTTCCAAACAGCGGTATTTCCTCGCCCTTTTTTCCGAGCGCTTTTCCGTGGCTATCTTTCTTCAGCGCTATGCCGGTTGCCGGATCAATGTGCCCGGGATACCCGGTACCATCCCAATTTTCATGATGCGTCAATGCCACATCGCGGGCCGCTAAATCGAAGGCAGATCCCGATTTATCAAAAAGATTTGAACCAATTTGGGTGTGCGTTTTCATAATATCGTATTCATCTTCACTGAATTTACCGGGTTTTTTGAGAATGAGATCTGAAATTCCCACCTTCCCAACATCATGCAGCATGGAAGACATACGAAAAATATCCCGCTCCTCATTACGCTTATCTTCGGGAATACCCATTTTAAAGGCCCAGCGGTCATAAATTTCCAGCGAATACCCGGCAACACGGTTTACGTGGGGTCCCGTTTCCTTGGGGTCGCGAAGTTCGGCCATTTGTACCATCCGCTGAATAATTGCTCTGGTCAAATATGCCCGTTCAAGCGCAATAGTTGCGCTGTTGGCAAAATGCCCAATAAGCTGCTCATCTTCTTGGTCGAAGGCAACTATTGTTCCATCGGGCTTCTTTTTGTTGATGATCTGGAGTATTCCCATACATATGTCTGCGGAACTAATAAGAGGAATTGTGAACATGGACTTTGTATAGTAGTTGGAATCCTTATCGTATTGGGTATTATGAGAATAGGGCGCATTACTGGGAATTTCGTACGCATTGGGAATGTTCAGCGGTTTTTCTACTACTGCCACATAGCCTGCAATTGTCGACTTATCAATGGGAAGTGTAAAGAATTTGTAGATCAGCTTCTGACCGGGTACAAGTTCTTTTTCTTTTGTATCGTTCTGCGCGTATTTTATCTTGAGAGAATCGTTATTTTTAATGTAAATTGATCCCGCATCGGCGCCTGTTATCTGGCGGGCATAGGAAAGTATCCGCTCAAGAAGAATATCCTGGTCCTGAATCTTGTGTAATTCAGAATCCAAACTCATAACTTGCCGCATTCTATCGTTATTATCTTTAGAAAAAATCATATACTCTAGTGTATACCAATCCACAGGAAAATATCAAGAAACTTTTGCATAAAGCAATGGGAAGGGTAATTTTCCAATTTTTAATCTTACTGAGAATTATACCTGAGCATAGTCTCTTTTGCAAGCAGTAATGAGCATACCCTGCGAAAATCCACTTATGCGCTGTACAATTCTCATTATATGGGAGGGGACTATGTGAAAGGTCGGCAGGAAGGACTGCGGACAGGCCGTGAAGAAGGCATTCAAGGAGCTGCCCGCAGTAATTGACGAAAACCTCCATTACCCACTTTACACTACTGAATATATAGTAATAACATTGCTCACTTGTTGTAGGAGAAAACATTACAAAATGCAAACCTTTCTCCACAAGGGAGATTTTTTATGTCTGTAAAAGATATTTTGAATATGATAAAATCGGAAAACATTGAATATCTGGATCTTCAGTTTGGCGATATGTTCGGCATGCTCCAGCATACGACCTTCGTTGCAAAAAATACGAGCGAAGGCCTGCTCACCGAGGGAATTCCCTTCGACGGATCCAGTATTCGCGCGTGGAAGACCATCGACAAGTCCGATATGCTGTTTATGCCCGATGTACATTCAGCCTTCATTGATCCGTTCCGAGAACGGAAAACTCTGGTGCTTTTTGGCGATATTTACGAACCCCGCACGGGAGAACGCTATGAACGGGCGCCGCGGAACATTGCCAACCGCGCCGCCGAATACATGAAAAGCCTCGGCATCGGCGATGAAATATTCTTTGGGCCGGAACCGGAATTCTTTATCTTCGATTCTGTGCGGATAGAAAACTCGGCGAACCTGAGTTTTTTTGAAGTCGAAACAGAAGAGGGGCCATGGACCTCGGGCGCTGAAGGACTGAACCTCGGGCACAAGATTCGGCATAAAATGGGATACTTTCCGGCAACTCCGCAGGACACTCTCATGGATCTGCGAAACGATATTGTCGCCAATATGGAAAAAATGGGCATAACTGTTTACCTGCATCACCATGAGGTTGCCACCGCGCAGGGCGAAATTGGAATAAAATTTGGCGATATTATAACTGCCGGCGATATCGTTCATAAATACAAATATGCGGTTAAAAATACTGCCTACCGATACGGAAAAACTGCCACCTTCATGCCCAAGCCCATGTTTGGCGATAACGGCTCCGGAATGCATGTGCACACATCCATCTGGAAAGATGGAAAAAATACCTTTGCCGGCGACAACTACGCCAACCTTTCCGAGAACGCGCTCTACGCCATCGGCGGACTCCTCAAACATGGACGGGAAATTCAGGCCTTTACCAACCCAACCGGCAACAGCTATCGGCGGCTGGTTCCGGGCTACGAAGCGCCCGTTAAACTGGCCTACTCGGCAACTAACCGCTCGGCTGCTGTCCGTGTTCCGTATGTAACCGATGAAAAATCGCGCCGCTTTGAGTTTCGCTGCGGCGATGCGGCCGGCTCTCCATATTTGAATTTCGCAGCCATGACCATGGCAATGATTGACGGAATAAAAAACAAAATTGATCCGGGTTCTGCGCTCGACAAGAACATTTACGATCTCCCGCCTCAGGAAGCCAAGGCAATTCCCTCAACCTGCGCAACTCAGGAAGAAGCAATTCACGAGATGATGTCCAACAAAACATGGCTTACCGCAGGCGATGTTTTCGATGAGAATTTCATTCAGGCCTATACGGATTACCGCCTTACGGAAGAAGTCGAAATTCAGAAGCTCCAACCCACCCCCGTGGAATTTGAGCTCTACTACGACGTCTGAATGTAAAGCAGTGCTATCATTATGAAATGAGATATTGATGAAAGTGACTTACAAAGACATACAAGCCGAATAAAGTGATGTTGGATTTGGGCGCAATTAAACCGAAAAAGCTTTAAGCAAACGAGTAGAAAACACCGGAAATCGGGGGCGCAGAACAAAAACGTATGCAAAAATGGGCAGATGGATTGACATACACGAATTTTTGGATGATACTGGATCACAGTGGATCTTAAAAAATGCTATTTCCGCGATGCAGTGGGAAATAGCCGTGTTTCCAGAGCTTCCCTATTCACATCGGTATTCCGCTGCCTCAAAAGATCCAGCGGAGTCCCTTTGCGGTAGGTGTTGAACCTCCGGTAATTGAAAACTATCTGATACTCCTCTTTCCAAGGCAAAACTTTCTATAAAATAGGAGAATGCTAAGCACAAAAAAAGCATTCCTGACGGACGCATGGGCGCGCAGGCCGAGCAGCGTCAATTAATGCGATCCGTTCCGCAATGTCCGCATTTCCTCATCGCTCAGCCCGGTAATTCTCTGAACAGCCTCGGTCGACAAGCCTTCCAAAAACATACTGCGGGCGTTTTTTCTCCGTTCCTCAATATGCCCCTCCGCGCGGCCTTCCTGTCGACCTGTTCGCAGTCCTGTCTGAAGTCCTTCTTCACGACCTGTTCGCAGTCCTTCCTGCCGACCTGTCTGCAATCCTTCTTCACGACCTGTTTGCAGTCCTTCCTGTCGACCTGTCTGCAATCCTGTCTGAAGTCCTTCTTCACGACCTGTCTGTAATCCTGTCTGAAGTCCTTCCTGCCGACCTGCCTGTAGCCCCTTCTGAAGTCCTTCTTCACGTCCTTCCTGCCGACCCATTTCCGCAATGCGCGCTTTGAATGTTTCCGCATTCATTCTGAACATTTTTGCTACCTCCTTACCTCTCGGTTCTTTTGTTCTTTCTAACTGGTTCATTAGCGTGTCAAAGTCTATAACAATTCCGAACATCGAATCTATCACGCCGATAAATTCCTCTATCAGCTCCAGCGATTCCTCATTCAGCATTTCTGCTATCGCTTTCTCTACTATCTGAATGTCCCAATCCGTATTCAGCAGATTTTTCGAGTACAGATCAAGGTACATAACAGCCGCAAACATTCTTCCCCGCTGCTGCAACTGCTCCGCAGAATAATCGTTCTCACTTATCAGATCGTAGGGAAAGGGGGCAAGATACTGCGGGAATTCCCGCGTGTTCCGCTCTCTGACATTCCCCGGCACCTTCCATTTTCGCGTACCATTATAGAACACAATGGGCAGAAATACCAATTCGCAGTCATCGGGAATTGCACCGGAGCGGTGAATGTTCCGATAGAGAAGGTTTGTGTACTCTGACATGCGGAGGGGCATGTCTTTGTCCACTCCAGACTGATGCTCAAGGAGCACATAGATAGCAACATCTCCCGTATGATCCCGACTTCTGATTTTGCAGACGATGTCGGCCATTCGTGTTTTCGCATGGTCAATGAAAAAGGTACCGTTTTCGATGGTTATATCCTCGATTCGCAATTTTTTCGTCCATGCGCCTCCGACAAAGCGTTGAAGAAATTGGAGCATTATTGCGGGTTGGAACAGCAGGGAGCGGTAGCCTTGGTCGTAGGGAACGGGGGCGGGTTTTTCTTTGAAATCGATCATATAATTCCTCCTGAACGAAAGTTTTGCTACTGGAAATTGTGCTTGCACAATTTTCCAATGCAAAAATTTCTGAACGTTTCTTTCTGAATAGGGGAGCTCCCATGGCGACATGGTCCCATGGTGAATTCTCCCCTCTATATATGTGACGGGTAAACTGTCATTTTTGACTATGTATGTGGAAAGAATTTTGCAAAATGTGTGATTTTTTTTGGGGCTACGGGAGGGGAGGGCGCTGAAATGCGGGTTAGTGGACGGGAAGGGGTGCGCGTCTATGGCGATATCCGACTGACTGGCGTAAGCGATAGCCCGAAAATTGAGCTGCGTGGGTCAGCGTGGTGCCATACCGATATAATCTTTTTCCATACCATATAGACGGGTAAAATATGACCGGTGAATATGAGAAATTTTTTGCAGAAAATTTCTATTATTTTGGGATATTGACCTGAACCCGCCGCATGGGCGCGCAGGCCGAGCAACGTCAATTAATGCGATCCGTTCCGCAATGCCCGCATTTCCTCATCGCTCAGCCCGGTAATTCTCTGAACAGCCTCGGTCGACAACCCTTCCAAAAACATACTGCGGGCCGTTTCTCGAATGCCTTCCTGCCGACCTGTCTGCAGTCCTTCCTGCCGACCTGTTCGCAGTCCTTCCTGCCGACCTGTCTGTAGTCCTTCCTGCCGACCTGTTCGCAGTCCTGTCTGAAGTCCTTCCTGCCGACCTGTCCGCAGTCCTTCCTGCCGACCTGTCTGAAGTCCTGTCTGAAGTCCTTCCTGCAATCCTTCTTCACGACCTTCCTGTCGACCTGTTTGCAATCCTGTCTGAAGTCCTTCCTGCCGACCCATCTCCGCAATGTGAGCTCTGAATGTTTCCGCATTCATTCTGAACATTTTCGCTACCTCCTTACCTCTCGGTTCTTTTGTTCTTTGTAATTGGTTCATTAGCGTGTCAAAGTCTATAACAATTCCGAACATCGAATCTACCACGCCGATAAATTCCTTTATCAGCTCCAGCGATTCCTCATTCAGCATTTCTGCTATCGCTTTCTCTACTATCCGAATGTCCCAATCCGTATTCAGCAGATTTTTCGAGTACAGATCAAGGTACATAACAGCCGCAAACATTCTTCCCCGCTGCTGCAACTGCTCCGCAGAATAATCGCTCTCGTTAATAAGATCGTAAGGAAAGGGAGCAAGATACTGCGGGAATTCCCGCTTCCGTTGCTCTCTGACGTTCCCGGGCACCTTCCATTTTCGCGTTCCATTATAGAACACAATGGGCAGAAATATCAATTCGCAGTCATCGGGAATTGCGCCGGAGCGGTGAATGTTCCGATAGAGCAGATTCGTATATTCTGACATGCGGAGGGGCATGTCTTTGTCCACTCCAGACTGATGCTCAAGGAGCACATAGATAGCAACATCTCCCGTATGATCCCGACTTCTGATTTTGCAGACGATGTCGGCCATTCGTGTTTTCGCATGGTCAATGAAAAAGGTACCGTTTTTGATGGTTATATCCTCGATTCGCAATTTTTTCGTCCATGCGCCTCCGACAAAGCGTTGCAGAAATTGGAGCATTATTGCGGGTTGGAACAGCAGAGAGCGGTAGCCTTGGTCGTAGGGAACGGGGGCGGGTTTTTCTTTGAAATCGATCATACAATCCTCCTGAAGGTTTTTTTGAACGTTTCTTTCTGAATAGGGGAGCTCCCATGGCGACATGGTCCCATGGTGAATTCTCTCCTCTATAATCTGTGACGGGTAAACGGTCATTTTTGACTATGTTTTTTGAGAAAATTTGAAAAAAGTTTGCATTTTGTAAAACTTTGTGGTATTATTCAGTAACCGCAGAAATAATGGCGGACGCCGTCAGATTTTTTCTGAGGAAAAATTACCTTGGAGGTAACATATATGAAAATTATGTCATACAGAGGAATAACTCTTTTCACTTTCTGTGCAATGGTTATTGTGTTGATGGCGGGGTGTCCGATGCTAACCGCGCCGCCTGCCATGTATTCTCCAACTCTCACAGCGGGAAGCGAACAGCTTACCGCATTGTGGGTTGATCCGACTACATGGAATTGGGGGGAAAACAACGCAGGAAACGCCATTACCGCGTACAACCTGCGCTATGGTGAAGTCGGTAGCGAGGGCTGGACGGAGATTATCTCCGGTATTACCGGCGCAAGCCACACCATTACCGACCTGACAAACGGCGTCAATTATGCTGTGCAGGTACGCGCCGTCAACGCGCAGGGCACCGGCGGCTGGTCGGCATCTGCCACGGCAACACCTATTGCGCCAACTGCGCCCCCTGCCCCGCCGGGTACCATGGCTGCCCCAACCCTTTATGCGGGAACTGGGCGGCTCGTTGCGACATGGACTGCGCCAATCGATAACGGCAGCAGCCCCATTACCGGGTATGAATTGCAATATCGCACAGGCGGCGGAGCATGGACACAAATTACCGAAGGCATCACCGGTACAGACCACAGCATTACGGGACTGACAAACGGCTCCCCCTACCAAGTACAGGTGAGCGCCGTCAATGCGGTTGGCGATGGCCCATGGTCTCCATTTACAATAGGAAGGCCGCAAAGGACACAGACTCCTGTGGGTACGGCAAGGGTTGTAAGCCTTTCAGATGCCGTTAATGTTATTATTGCCAGTGAGAACCTCAGCATTTATTTGACCACGGTAGAGTCTGGCACGTACGCGGTCGATGAATCGGGAAACATTACGGTAACCCCCGCAACGACGCCCGATGGGGTCACCATTCCGACAGTTAATGCGAATACTGGAATTGTTACGGTTACCGCAGGTACAACGGCAGGAACATATCTGGTATATGGTGAAACAGAAAGCGGCGACAAACTCTTTGCCGAATATTTCTATGTTACCGTGCGTCCTCACGATGGCGATGGTACTGGTGTTACTGATAATGATGGTGATGGCGGTAACGATGAACTGGACGCCGCGGTAGCTACGGGGATAACCACTTGGGGACAAACTGCCGACCTCAACTACATTGTTACCGCGGCAGTAACGGATATGTCCTTGATGTTCAATAACAACAGCGTATTCAATGGCGATATCTCCGGTTGGGATGTCAGCTCGGTAACGAATATCTCCGCAATCTTCAGTTTCACAGACGCATTCAATGGCGATATCTCTGCTTGGGATGTCAGTTCGGTAATGAATATGTCCCAGGCTTTCCAGCAAGCAAGAGCATTTAATCGTGATATCTCAGCTTGGGAGCCTGCCGCGGTAACGAATATGAACAGGATGTTCAAGGACACAGGCACATTCAATCAAGATCTTGAGGAATGGAAGGATCATTTGACACTTGATGCCAATGGCAAATTTACCGGAAACAAAACAAATATGTTTAGGGATTCCGGTTTAGATTCGAATCCGAATACTAATGATGATAGTGGGCCTCAACCGAATTATCCGTCATGGTATTAGTTTCATTCCCGCAGCGTCAGGACGATCTCAGGTATCGGTAGCAAAAAGTCCCCGGTACATGCCGTTAACTTCTTTGAGGACACTTCGCAGATAGCGGATAAACTTTCCGGCGCTCCACTGGGGCTGAACACATCGGATAAGCTTGAGAAATGCCTGCTCGGTTTCGGGCAGGCAGTGGAGTTGTCTGTTATCGGCAAGCTGAAGATAATGCTCAATTCTGCGTAAAAAGCGGTAGTATTCGGAGAGTTTTTCCGATGTTTCATACGATATTATGCTCTTCGAAGCGAGAAGATAGAGTCCGCGCAGCGTGTTGCCAACGAAAATATCGGGAAAGCCGATGCTATGTATCATCTGCTGTGCCTGAAGGAAGAACTCAATATCCCGAATTCCGCCATGATCATTCTTAATGTCGAAATTATTGAGCCCCGTAATATCCAATGCACCGCGCGCCCCGGCGCTCGGCTTCAGTCCCGGAGCTGACCCCATCGGCGCGCCCGCCGGAGCCGACCCCGCTCCAGTAACATGATGATCAATGCTTCTTTGGCGCATGTCGGCAATTTCCTTCAGGGGATCATGGCGCGTCCATGTCTGTTCGAAAAGCCCCCGCAATTCTCCAAGAAATTCCTCGCCCAGTATGAGATTCCCTGCAACCGGCTTTAGTTTAATAAGCGCCTGAAATTCCCAGGGAGAAGCAGTATTCCTGTAGTAATCGATAATTGACGGCAGCGATGAAACCAATTCACCCGATGATCCATAGGGACGCAGGCGCATGTCCACTCTATATGCCTGTCCCTCCTTGGTAAATTCACTTAAATCCTGCACAAGATTCCGGAACATTCTGGTGTAGGAGCGAAGTTCATTATCTTTACCGAGGCTCGGATCAGGACGGTAAATGCAGAGTAAATCGATATCGGAGCTGTAATTCAGCTCCCATCCCCCCAGCTTCCCGAAGGCCAGCACGGAAACATTCTCCCTGCCGCCTCCCGCAGCCCCATCATCTTCCTGAGAAATAACCCAGCGGAGAGCAACCTCAATACAGCTTCGGGCAAGGAAGGAAATTTCTCCCATAATTTCTTCAATTTTGACACCGAGCGCAATATCGCGCAGCCCAATGCGGAGCATCTCCTTTTTGCGGATACGGCGCAGCCGGTTGCGCCAATCTTCCCGACTGGCAGCGACACCCGCGGCAGTGAGGGCTTCTTCCATATCAATTTGTGTGCGGGGGCGCCGCACAACAACGGGATCGGTTGCCCAGAGAAAAAAGCCGGGGTTTTGAATAAGAATGTCGGCAAGGAATTGTGAGCGGGCAAAAAGCTTAAACAGAATATCCATTCGTGCCGGCTTGCTCAGCAGCTGCCTAAAATGTTCGGCAGGATCATCGAGAGCAGTAACAAACTGTTCCCAATTATTCAGCGCCATGTCGGGATCGGCGCTCTGCGTTACCCGTTCCCAGGCAAGAATGAGGAGCGGGGTGAATTGTTCACGGGCATATTCGGTAATTTGCCGTATATTCGTATATGCCCGCCGAGGATTATGAAATCCACAGGCGGTAAAAAATCCCATAACAGCCTCGGATTCCCGCGCAGCATCACCATCGCTGACACCGGCGCCATCACCATCACCATCGCTGACACCGGCGCCATCACCATCACCATCGCTGACACCGGCGCCATCACCATCACCATCGCCGACACCGGCGCCATCACCATCACCCTGAACATCAACAAAATCTGCAAGAATAATATCTGCTATGCTGACATTCCGCGTGCCCGGAATGGCGCTGTGCCCCAAATGCCGTTCCACAAAGCGACGCACTCGGGCGCTGTGGGTTTCAAAATCGATACGGAGCTGCTCGCCCTCATTGAGGTTGCCCTGCTTTTTGTATCCCACACGGCGAGCCAGATGAAGGAATTCCCGGGTATTCCTGTCGGGGAGGAAGAGGTCCTCGGCATTCCCGCGCAGCATGCGCAGGCCATTGATAATGTTCCGATAAAAACGGTAGACATTGATCATTGCGGTGGTTTCTTCCCCGTCTATGGTGCCAAGTTCACTGAGCCCCCGCAGAGCATCATGAATGCCCGGTCCCCGGAGGCTTTTATGATTCCGGCCGTGAATGACCTGAAGAATCTGAACGTTGTACTCAAGGTCAACGAGTCCGCCCGGGCTGAATTTCACATTGATGGCCTGGTCTCGGTTTTTTTCCTGAATTTGCACATGCCGCATTTTTCTCAGCTCTGCAATGTCGATGCTGTCGCTCTCGTAGACAATATGATCCCTGAGCGCGACACACTGCGCGCCGAGTTCGGTGTTTCCCGCAATGTGCCGCATGCGTACTAAGGCGAGCCGTTCCGCGCTGTGCGCCGCGCCGCCTGCCCGAAAATAGTTATTGAAGGCGCTTAATTTAACCGCCAGCGGTCCGTCGTTTCCATGAGGACGAAGGCGGAGATCGAGCTGGAAAATTCCTTTTTTCTTCGCATTGATAAATCCTGCGGCTCTCTTGAAAAAATGGTTGAAAAAACTTCTATTGGAGATAGAATGCCTGCCGTCTGTCTCACCGTTGTCGGAAAATATGAACAGCAGTTCAAGGTCTGAGGCGTACCCCAGAGCGTTGCCGCCAAGTTTTCCTAGGCCAAATACAGCCCATGCGGCAGGCAGGTCGCCGGCGGTACGGGGTTTGCCGTACTCGCTCACAACATCCGTCCATGCAATAGCGCAGGCATGGCGGAGCACAGCATCAGCAAGAGCGCCAAGGCGCCGCGACAGAAAGAAAAAATCCTGATCCCGCATCATAATATGATCCATATCGATAAGAAAGCTCTCTCTATTCTTAAACTCGTTAAGGGCGCGCACCTTGTATTCAATTTCGGCTGCGCCGCTGCTGGTCGTTTTGCCGGTCGCTTTGCCGGTCGCTTTGCCGGTCGCTTTGCCGGTCGCTTTGCCGGTCGCTTTGCCGGTCGCTTTGCCGGTCGCTTTGCCAATGGCTTTTTTGAGCGCCGATTCCACCTCATCCGGATTATGACTGAGAAGCCGCGTTTCCGTCTTGAGCATGGGGATAATGCTTTCCTGTTGGATGCGGATAAAATCTTCCCAGAGAAAATCGCTGGCTCCCAAAAGTCTGCCCAACTCACCATGGAAATGGGATGAGGCAAGTATCTCCAGAAAATTTTTCGATGTCGTCATCTGATGCTCAATGAGATCGGTAAAACGAAGCAGGGCCTTGGCAGGATCGGGCGCCCTATTCAGAAAGAAGGTAAACTGCTTGGTAATGAGAATGGAAAATTTTATATGATCCAGAAGATTTTCATCGTGAACAGGCTTTCCATGATCATCGGTAAACTCTATGCGGTCAACAATTCTCCCCTGCTGCGTTTCAATTGACACATGTTCAATTCTCAGAGGATGAAGATTCAGTACTATTCCAAGACTAAAAAGAAAGAAGGGCGTGTCTGACGATTCGATGGTAATGGATGTGGCTGACGCAGTTTGAGCAATGCTGATATTAATTGGGTCGAGCCTGTCCTCAGAAGAAGAACGTGACAGAATAACAAGTTCAACAAGCTTCTTCTGAATTTTCTCCTTCGGCGCCCCGCCCTCCAGCAGGGTATAGAACTCTGTGAGATGCGCGCGTACCAGCCCTTCCCAGTGTTCGGGAGCAATATCTTCCGGGACTGTGCCGGTAAAATGATCAACAACCAGCCGGCGTCCATTAATGGCTTCAGTAGTTCGCAAGGATCCTTCGTGTATCTCCAGAGATGATGCTGCCAGAATACCGCTGAGAATACTGAATAGCTGCGGATGATCGTATGCCACTATGAGAATAGATACACTCCTCCCCTGTATTTCCGCCCGCAGACTACATGGATTATCAGCTGAAATACCTCCAATGAGGAGCTCGGCAGCCCCGGGGGCGGCAGCAGCCTTGGGGAGCTCGGCGCCCTCGGGGGCGGCAGCAGCCTTGGGGAGCTCGGCGCCCTCGGGGGCGGCAGCAGCCTTGGGGAGCTCGGCAGCCCCGGGGGAGTCGGCGCCCTCACTTCGGACAACCCGATACTTCCGAACAAAGCCGCTGGGGCGATAGGTCATTTTTGCCTGACGGAGCCCCGTATTCCCGAGGTCCTGCTCCCTGTTGATATACCGGTATGTACGGGAAATTACTTTGGCATACGATTGGTTAAGAAACTGATATATCCCCCGATATTGCTCAAGGGCCTTTTCCACATGAATGATAAATGTATCGCCCGCTATTCCTTCCCCCATGGCATAGGCAACCGGTTTCTTGTCAACGTACACGATATGCCCATCGAGAGCGAGAAAATCCTTGAGTTCCAGCGCTTCCCTACTCGCGCCATAATCGGCGTCGTCTTCCCGGTTTTTCCGCCACAATTCAAGAATAGTAAGGGCATCATCAATTTTGTCATTGTCCAGCACAGCCGTCTCATACTGGTAGGTATTTACAAAGCCGTTTACGAGGTTTCGCTTTTTATGATATTTCCGCCCCCTGAGTTCTGCCAGATCACTGCTCATATAGAGGTAATCGAAATTATCACGATCCTCACAAACAGTGTATCCCATGCCCGCAAGCTCCGGCGCCAGCGCCTCGGCATAATTCTCCGCAAGATTCCTCACATAATCGACAGACCTCAGAAGTTCTTCCTTGAGCAATGAATCATCGGGAAAGCCAAGCGGCAGGCTGTAAAAGCGCTTCCCCTCCTTCGCGCCGCGTATGAGTAATTTCTGCTGCGGAAGCCAGCTCAATTCATACCCATAGACCTTCCTGAATAAGTACAGCCCGGCAAAGGTAAATTCAGAAATCCCCTCCCCTTCTCTGTTTAACAGGGGATAAAGCTCATCTCTCCATTGACTGCCTATGGGCACAAAGTCCGGATATTGCGGTATCATATTCTGAATATATAAAAAAACAGGCAAAACGTCAGTATGCCAGAATTAATAGATTTCACTCCTGCCCGCCCAAGCGTCCGGGGTTTTCCGTCCACACGGTATCAGGGCAGCAAGTACAAAATTGTCGATTGGATTGACCGCAGCACCCGGCATCTGCGGGGCAGCTCCGTGTTGGACGCGTTCAGCGGCACGGGCTGCGTTGGCTACATGTACAAACGGAACGGCAGGCGGGTCATCTGCAACGATGCCCTGAAGTTCAACTACTACATCGGGCTCGCGCTCATCGAAAATAAGAATGTGCGTCTGAATGCCGATGATCTGGATTTCCTGCTCAACAAACACAGCGGCATGAGCTATCCGACCTTCATCGCCGACACCTTTCAGAACATCTATTTTTCTGATGATGAAAACATCTGGCTCGACATCGTCATCACCAATATCAGATGCCTTGAGAACAGATACAAGCAGGCACTCGCCTTTTACGCCCTGTTTCAATCCTGCATCATTAAGCGCCCCTACAATCTTTTTCACCGGAAAAACCTCTACCTGCGCCAAGCCAAAGTCGCGCGCAGTTTCGGCAACAAAACAACATGGGATCGCCCCTTCGAAGAGCACTTCAGAAAATTCGCCGCCGAGGCAAACGCCGCCGTCTTCGACAACGGCAGAGACAACCGCGCCCAATGCTCACATATCTTCAATGTGAATGTGAATGCCGATATTATCTACATTGATACTCCCTACATTTCCGCCCGCGGCGCCGGGGTCAATTATCTCGATTTTTACCATTTCCTCGAAGGCATTGTCCGCTACGAGCAATGGCCGACCCTCATAGACAATACATCGAAGCACCGAAAACTCCAAAACAGCAGAAACGAATGGTGCAGCAGAGAACAGATACACGGCGCCTTCGAAGGCCTCTTCGCAAAATTCCGCAATTCCGCCCTCGCCGTCTCATACCGCGCAGACGGCACCCCAACCATTCCCGAATTGGTCGCCATGCTGAAACAGCAGGGCAAAACCGTAGAAGTCAACACACTCGACTACAAATACGCCCTGAGCAAAACCGCCTCCCGCGAAGTGCTGATAACCGCGGTGTGAAAGCGCGAAAGCCCAAACTACTATGGCAGGAAGCCCTGTTATGTGCTATATTCTCTGCGAGATGAGGGGCTTTAATGGAGCGGAGCTCGGCGCAGCGTAAGCATCTATGATCTCCGCAAACAGGGGGCGCGCAATGACCGAATATCAATTGAAAAACCTGCCGCCCAGCCCCCATGTGGAGACGCCGGACGTTCTCAGGGCGCTGGCGGGAGCGCACAGGAACCTTGGGGAATTATTCACGGGCGCTCCGAACCGGATTCTCCGCGATCCGCGAGCGCGGCGTTTTAAGCAATAATCTCATTCTGGAAATTCAGAAAGGTATTGAGCAGAATGAGGCGGGCTTCAGAAAGCTCCCCGGCACCGAACTTCGCAACGATCTGACAAACGAAATAGTGTACATGCCGCCGCAATCGGGCGATGAAGTGCTCCGGCTCATGCGCAACCTTGAAGAGTACATCAACAACGATTCCATTCATAATACGGACGCGCTCATCAAAATGGCTATTACACCCTGCTCCGGAGTGTTCATAACGAAGGAAATTGGGAAGCATGGATTCTCTACATGCTCAATGGAATTCGTGAGACCGCCCGACAGACAATTGATCTGATATTGGAAATTCGAAAGCTGATGCAGGACTACAAGCAACGGATTCGGGCGAATTACCCGTTTTACAGCCAGGAACTGCTGAACAATCTCTTTGTCCACCCCTATACGAAGATCGATTTTCTTGCCGCTGCCCTGTCCGTCCATCGTCAGACGGCTTCCCGCTATCTCGATCAGTTGGCTGGCGGCGGTCTGCTGAAATTGGCAAAGATCGGCCGCACCCACTACTACATTAACGAACCCCTGTTTGCCCTGTTCAGCGCAGAGATCCCCGGGGGCAGGGAGGTGGTGCGCTTATGGTTGAATTGGCCGAAAAGCTGGATGGACTATTGATCCATAGTAAAAATTTGATACATTGGGGAAATGAGGAAACCTTTCACCAACGCATGTGGAATGCGCAGAGATAACACGGGGGAATATGGACAATAAGGCACGGTGGCAATATCGGTTCGATAATTACCGAAGGGCATACTTTTTGTTGCGCGAAATTTGCGGGCGATATCAACAGGAAACACTGGAACAGATTGCCAGAGAGGGCATGATACGGCGCTTTGCCGCGTGTATGGAATTGGCATGGAAGACCATGAAAGATTATATGGAACACAACGGTATAATGTTCGCGGAGGTTTTCCCCACGAGTGTTATAAAAGAAGCGGGAGCAACAAAGCTTATCAACAATCCTGAACTATGGCTCAAAGCTCTGGATGACCGCAACAAAATGAGCCATACCTACGATTTCGAAAAATTTGAGCGGGTAATTGGTAACATCAGCAATTTCTATATTGAAGACTGCTTTGGAGCGTTATACGAAAAGTTATCGGTAACATTGCTGGATATGCTGGTATGAACCACGGCATACAACAGCAACATTTGAACACCATTCGGGACATATTACAAAATACCTGCGCGCATATTGATCGGGTAGACCTGTTTGGTTCCCGAGCTACCGGGAAATTCAGGGAAACATCGGACATCGATTTAGCGATCCATGGAGATATTAGCGAAGAGGAAGGCGACCGCCTGTACACCCGATTTTTTGAGAGTATGATCCCGCACAAGATCGATGTAACAGTGTATGGGCATGTTAGTTATCCTCCTTTTAAGAGACACATTGATGCAGTAGCGAAAACCCTGTTCACCAATGAGCAGATTTATCATACTACGTAACGGGCTATGTCTATAGTGATGGGATGATGCGGGAAAAACTGGGTGATAATACCATCTGAGCACCTGCGAAGGATCGCATTTCGCGCATTTTCGTCCACCTCATACCGGTATCTACTCGGCCCACAAACTTCTCCGGTTCCCGATCTAAGGATTTATTATCCGATTGAGCGCATTCACCGATTCAGCGGATGTTGGGATTGACAGGTTTTCTGAGCACAATTATACTGTCCCATACTTACGAGACTGTTGCCGTGCAACAATCTCAGATAATAGGAGAAATTATATGGGAATACCAGAAGATAAAAAGACCGCCTGTCATGGGATTATCCACACAGCCGCGGTTGCGTGTGGAGGAGTAGGGGCTGGACTTGCCCAATTGCCTGGAACAGATAATGCTATAATTGTACCGATTCAAGCTGGTATGATTGTTGGCTTAGCTCTAGTTTTTGGTAAAGTGGTCGGTAAAGAAACTGCAATCGTAGCCATGGGTACTCAAGCAACGACAGTAATTGGACGGGGGCTATCTCAAGTTCTTGTTGGGTGGATACCCGTTTTGGGAAATGCCATTAATGCGAGTACTGCAACTGCCGTGACAGAAGCTCTCGGATGGGCCGTTGCTAATCTTTTTTCAAAGATGGAAAGTAACAAAGAAAATTTGACTAAGGATGATATCGAAGATCTTCTTAAGGAAGCATCAAAAAAAACATAGTAGGGAAGCTCTGGAAACTCACTGTTCGGTAGCGATGTGTGGAGCCAAAAGAAGTGCGAATGCGGGCATGAGTGACGAAAATACGGGTAAGATTCCCATTCCTGACGATAACTACATATCCAGCATTATTTCCCGCATGGAGGAGTAGACAGTTATGGCAGTTGAGAATGGGTTGATTGGCGATATTAGGGGAATTATCTCGCAAGCTCGCTCGTTGACTCGCCGGAGTATTGATTCTCTGCAGGTTGTTTCCAACTATTTAATTGGTCGGAGGATTGTTGAAGAAGAACAAGACGGGAAAGAGCGGGCGGAATATGGTAAAGAAACGCTGAAATTTTTGTCTGCGAAACTGACGTGGGAGTTTGGTAAAGGATATTCTCTTAGCAACCTCAAATATATGCGAAAGTTTTACCTGACATATATGCCGGGCATTGAAGAAAAAATTTCTCCAATGCCTCTCATTTCTGCTGATAAACAAAAAAGGCAAACATTGTCTGCCCTTTTTGTGGACGGAATTGCGCGCGCAGAATCTGATACACTAAATCTGCTTGAAATTGGCCAAACACTGTCTGGCTTTTTGCCCTTGAGTTGGTCGCATTATCTTTTTCTCATGAGCATTTCACATAATGATGAGCGCCGTTTTTACGAAATTGAATCGGAAAACGAGCATTGGTCTCTTCGCGAGCTGAAAAGGCAATTCAATACCAGTCTGTATGAGCGATTAGCGATCAGCGCGGACAAGGCGGGGGTGAAAAAGCTCTCCGAGCGCGGGCAAGTAATTGAGTCTCATTCCGATGTCATTAAAGATCCGCTGGTGCTGGAGTTTCTTGGTCTGGAGGAAGATCACCGGTATTCTGAAACAGATTTGGAAACCGCAATTATCAATAAATTAGAGCATTTTATTTTAGAGCTGGGCAAGGGGTTTTTATTTGAAGCGCGGCAAAAACGCATTTCCTTCGATGAAGATCATTTTTTTGTTGACCTCGTTTTTTATAACCGCCTGCTGCGCTGTTATGTCATTATCGATCTGAAAATAGGTGAGCTCAAGCATCAGGATCTCGGACAAATGCAGATGTATGTCAACTATTTTGATCGCTATGTGAAATTAGAAGATGAGCAGCCGACAATCGGCATTATACTCTGCAAAAAGAAAAAAGATTCGCTGGTAGAAATTACCCTCCCCAAAAACGCCAACATTCATGCCGCCAAATACCAGACCTACCTGCCCGACAAAGAATTGCTGAAAAAGCAATTGGACGAGGCTCAGGTAGAGTGGGAAGCGCGGCAATGAACGATCAGAATGGCGCAAAGACATGTAGGTTTTGGTTGGCCCGCCTTCACCCGCGCATATTCAGCATTTCGAGGAGGCGGTCGCTGGTGAGTCCGAGTTCTGCGGCAACCATGGCGCCGGGGGCGCTCATGCCGAAGCGGTCGATGGAGAGAATGTGATCTCGGGAGCTTGCCAGCCCTTCCCAGCCCATGGCGATGCCGGCCTCAACGACAAAGACCGCCGAGCCGCGCGGAATGAGCCGCTCGCGGAAGGCGGTGTTTTGCGCATCGAAGAGCTTTCGGCAGGTCATTGAGATAACCCGGACAACGGTATTGGCCTGCGAATCGGCGTAGGCCTGCCCCGCTGTGATCGCGAGCTGCACTTCGGAGCCCGTGGCGATAATTGCTATGGTATTTGCGGATGCTGGAGCGCTGGCGCTGTCGGATGCTGGCGCGTTGGCGCGGGCAGCAGAGACGGCTGCTCCAGTGGGCGGGGGAGCGTCGGCGCGGGCAGCAGAGCTTTCGAAGGCAATATATGCGCCGCGGTGGAAATCTTCTTTCCAGTGGGGAGGTTTAGCATAGACCTCAAGTTTCTGGCGGGTGAGTATGAGGGCAACGGGGCCCTTGCGGCGGAGCAGGGCATGTTTCCATGCCTCCTGCGTTTCTTCGGCATCGGCGGGGCGCAGCACATGGAGGTTGGGAATGGCGCGGAGCGCGCATATCTGCTCTACTGGTTGGTGAGTTGGACCGTCTTCTCCAATGAAAACGGAGTCGTGGGTAAAAACATATACAACCGGAAGATTCATGAGCGCCGCGAGGCGGATGGCGGGGCGCATATAATCGCTGAACACCAGAAAGGTTGCCGCGTAGGGGCGAAGACCGCCGTAGAGTATCATGCCGTTCACAATGGCGCCCATCCCATGTTCCCGAACGCCGAAACGGAGGTTGCGCCCGCCGTAGTTGTCGGCGGAAAAGTCAGTTTCAGCCTTTATGAGGGTGTTATTCGATGGCGCCAAGTCGGCGGAGCCGCCGATGAGGTTGCCGAGGGCTGCCGACAGTTTCTGAAGAGTTGCGCCGCTCGAAACGCGGGTTGCCTCTGAATCTCCGCAGGCATATTCAGGCAGGGTCGGCAGGTCGGCGCTTGTAATATCAGCATGCCACTTCTGCCACTTCGCATGAAGCTCGGGGTTGTCCGCTGCCCATGCGTCAAAAAGGGTGTTCCAGTCCTGTTCCCGCGCCGTCCATTCCCGGCGCTTTTCTGCGAAGAACTCATCGACTCCGGGGAGCTTGTGGAAGGGTTCGTTTGGGATGTTCATGTTTTTTCGGAACGCGCGCATTTCTTCATCGCCGAGGGGGGAACCGTGCACGCCGGCGCTGCCTTCCTTGTTTGGGGCGCCCTTTCCGATGGTTGAATTAAGAATGATGAGGCTCGGTCTGCCGCCGGTCTTCAGCGCTTCTGCCTGAGCGGCGTTGAGGGCGCTATCCATAGCAGAAAAAGAGTAGGCATCGGCATGCTGAACATGCCAGCCCATGGCATCAAACTTCCGTCCGACATCTTCTGAAAATGCCAGCTTCGTGCTTCCTTCAATACTGATTTTGTTGCTGTCGTAGAAGACAATGAGCTTGCTCAGTTTTACATGTCCGGCGAGGCTTGCCGCCTCAGTTGATATGCCCTCCATGACGCAGCCGTCGCCCATGAGCGCATACACAAAGTGATTAATGATGCTGTGCCGCTCCGTGTTGAAGACGGCTGCGCAATGGGCCGCCGCCATGGCCATGCCGACCGCGTTGGCGAGCCCCTGCCCGAGGGGGCCGGTGGTCGTTTCAATTCCATCGGTGTGTCCGTACTCAGGATGCCCCGGGGTCAGAGAATGAAGTTGGCGAAAGTTCTTCAGTTCCTTGAGCGGAAGCTGATATCCGCACAGGTGGAGAAGTGAATACATGAGCATTGACCCGTGACCCGCCGAGAGAACAAAGCGATCCCTATTTGCCCAGCCCGAATTTTCAGGATTATGCACGAGACGCTCGGCAAATAGCCATGCCCCGAACTCCGCCATTCCGAGCGGCAGCCCGGGATGCCCACTGTTTGCCGCTTCAACGCCATCCGCTGAAAGAGAGCGTATGGTCTTTGCAACCGATTCCAAACCATGTATATTCATTATAATTACCTCTTAAGCTGTTAAGCTGTTATTTATATAATAGTATATCAGAAATTAAAATTATTGTGAGGATACTATGAAAATTGCGATTCTTCCAGGTGATGGTATTGGCCCTGAAGTTATGAACGAGGCTGAAAAAATACTGAAGGCTCTGTTCGGAGAACAGGCTGCGGCTGGCACGGGAAATCGCTCCGATGCGGCTGCGCCGTCCTCGTCTGCCGGGCAGACTCCACCCGGCACGGCTGCCCCCGAATTTGTTCATGCGGATGTTGGAGGAATTGCCATTGATAATCACGGCAGCGCCCTGCCGGAGGCGACGCTGGAGGTTTGTCGGGGAGCGGATGCCATACTCTTCGGCAGTGTGGGGGGGCCGAAATGGGAACATCTTCCCCCTGAAAAGCAGCCGGAGCGGGCAGCACTTCTGCCGCTGCGCAAAACATTCGGCCTCTACGCGAACCTGCGCCCTGCCGTCATTTTCCCGCAGTTACAGGAAGCATCGCCGCTGAAAAACGCGGTCATCGGCAGCGGACTCAACGTTCTGGTCGTACGGGAACTGACCGGCGGCATCTACTTCGGTGAACCGAAGGGACGCGAGGGCGACCGCGCCTTCGACACCCTCATCTATACCCGCAGCGAGATTCGGCGCATTGCCCATGTCGCGTTCAGGGCGGCTGAAAAGCGCCGGGGGAAAGTCTGCTCGGTCGATAAATCGAATGTCCTCACCTCCATGGTTCTGTGGCGCGAAGTCGTGTCCGAGGTCGGCGCCGAATATCCTCACATCGACCTGAGCCACATCTATGTAGATAATGCCGCCATGCAGCTTGTGAAAAATCCCGGTCAGTTCGATGTTCTGCTCTGTCCTAATATGTTTGGAGATATTATCAGCGATGAGGCCAGCATGATCACCGGCTCCCTCGGCATGCTCCCCAGCGCCAGTTTAGCCGATGGCGCCTTCGGGCTCTATGAGCCGTCGGGGGGCAGCGCGCCGGATATCGCAGGCTCAGGAATCGCAAATCCCATTGCCCAAATCCTGAGCGCCGGAATGATGCTCACCTACAGCTTCGCCCGCCCCGATCTCACCGAGAAAATTCACCGTGCCATCGCGAAGGTTCTTGCCGATGGATACCGAACGCCGGACATCATGCCCACCATCGCGCCCGCCACAACAAACGATGGCTGCGTCTCAATTGGCACCGCCGCCATGGGCGACCGAATTCGCGCCGCCCTCTGAGGCAATACAGTTGCAGGGATACTGAACCGCCGTTCCAGAGAAATGGGATATAAACCTTTGAACTGACCCCCACTTTGACCTATTATGCGATCATTTCTTCATCATGCCAAACCCTCCATCACTCGCTGGTAGATCGTGTGATCCGTTGCTCCATTATGATCGACCTGATCTGGAGAATATCCCTATCCACATCGGTATTCCGCTACCGGAAATAATGAAAAAATATGAAAAAGAATGAATTTTAGGGTTTACAGTATATTCAAAGTGATGGAGAATGGAGTATTCTTAGTATTAAGAACCGATGAATAATTTTTTCTGCGTGGAAAAAAGACTACCGGCAGATATAATGGAGTTATTCAAAGGTTTCTATTTTTTTATTTGGAGGAAAGTATGAAAAAAAATTTTGTACTTATAAGTATAGTATCTATTGTAGTAGTAGTAATACTACTTGCAGTAATACTTACTGGTAATCAGGAAGCAGCTCAGGATACGGCTGTGGAAGACGATTATACACTGGTGCTCAAGTTGAGCCATGTGTTTAGTCCCGATGAACAACTTACCAAGTCCATGGATTTGGTTGCAGGGAGAATTCTGGAGAGAACTGGCGGCGCCATTGAAATTCAGACCTTCCCGCAGGCGCAGCTTCCAACCTATAAGGAGGGAGTGGAGCAGGTTGTTCGGGGGGCAGATTTTATTTCTGTGGAAGATCCTTCGTTCATTGGCGATTATGTTGCGGATTTCAAAGCGCTCTACGCGCCGATGCTCTACCGTAGTTTCGATGAATATGTGAATCTTACCCAAATGCCGATTGTGCAGGATATGATTGATCAGGCTGCCGAGCAGGGAATTAAAATTCTTGCCCTCGACTACATCTATGGATTCCGTAATCTCATAACACGCGAGGTCATACGGACTCCGGCAGATTTGGACGGCCTGAAAATTCGGACACCCGGCTCCAAGTCCTATATTGACACGCTTACTGCAATGGGAGCAATTGCCACACCGCTTCCCTTCGGGGAAACTTTGGCGGCAGTGCAGCAGGGGGTAGTGGACGGACTGGAAGGTTCTGAATTTACCAACATTGGTACCAAAGTGTATGAGGGGCCGGCGAAGAATGTTGCCACCACTCGCCACATACTGGGTACTGCGGGGGTGTATATATCGACAGATGTCTGGAATCGCATTCCGGCAGAGTATCAGCAAATAATTCAGGAAGAATTCACTAAGGGAGCTGCTGAAATGATATCGATCCTGAAATCGCAGCACGCTGGTGTTGTGCAAGAGCTTGAATCTTACGGGGTAGTGTTTAACGATGTTGATGGAGACGCCTTCCGTGAGGCAATGCAGCCGCTCTACACAGAACAGCCCGGTATGACTGCGGGCGTTTTTGATTCCATTTTTGCTGCGCTTGACGGCATGCGGTAAAGCGCTGAGTCGCACGTAGATCACAAAAGCGGAAGTTTTACGCGCCCGGCAGAGACAATGTCGGGCGCTTAATCGTAAGAGTAAGCGGCAATGTCGGGTGTTTAGTGTATGAGCACAACAAAAAGACAGATTGGACAACTCCTGCTGGGGAATTTTGAAGTAATTCTGAGTTCGGTATTTCTCTCTGTTACCATACTTGTTGTCATTCTGAATGTCATTCTGCGCTATGTGTTTAATGGGGGGCTGTTCTGGGTGGAGGAGGTAGCAAGCACCTGTTTTATCTGGAGTGTGTTTATTGGGGCAGCATCGGCATATCGAAAAAAGCTGCACATTGGCATCGATATCATCGTCAACAAACTGCCTGAAAACATGCAGGCTGGCATAGCCGTCATTATCAATGCACTCATGGTAATAATTAACGGCTACGTATGTTATTTGAGCATTATTTTTACGAGTTTGAACAGCCAGAAGCGGACGCCGGTGCTCGACATTCCTTCTGCCTTTGTCAATGTGTCAATTACCCTTGGCTTTGGTATTATAACGCTCTACGCAGTGTATTTCCTCATTACATCGATAGCCGCGCTTTCTCCCATGAAATCGACCATGGAATCCAGCGGGGAATCGACCATGAAATCGGAGGACAAGGCATGAGTCTGTTTCCCATTGTCATTGTCATGATTCTCTATTTCTCCAGAATTCCCATTGCCTTTGCGCTTATAGCGGCAGCCCTCGCCTATTTTACCTTCGGGAGTACCGGATCGCCGCCCGATCTTATTCTCCAGAAATTCATAACCTCCGCATCGTCCTTTCCGCTGCTCGCGGTGCCTTTTTTTATTATGGCGGGTGAAATAATGAATTTCTCGGGAATAAGCGCGAGCCTTATGAAAATGGCCGATGTTCTGACCGGGCACATGCGGGGCGGGCTGGCTCAGGTGAACGTGGTGCTGAGTACCCTCATGGGGGGAATTTCAGGATCGGCCAATGCCGATGCGGCCATGCAGTCCAGAATTCTGGTGCCGGAAATGGAAAAGCGGGGCTACGACAAGGCCTTTTCTACGGCCATTACTGCTGCGTCATCGGCCATTGCGCCGGTAATTCCTCCGGGGATCAACCTCATTATTTATGCCCTGATCGCCCGGGTATCGGTTGCGGATATGTTTATTGGCGGATATGTGCCGGGCATTCTTATGTGCGTTTCTCTCATGCTTGCTGTGAGTGTAATCGCCCGGAAGAGGGGCTACATGCCGACGCGTGAGAAAATGAGTTCGCCAATTTCAATTCTCAGGCAGTTGCGGGAATCGGTGTGGGCACTGCTGCTGCCATTCGGCATTATTCTCGGAATTCGCTTTGGGGTTTTCACGCCGACCGAGGCGGGGGCAATAGCCGTGCTCTTCTGCACCGTGGTTGGGGTGTTTTTTTACCGGAAACTGAAGTGGAAACATTGGCCCATCATTTTCAAAAACACCGTTCATTCAACGAGCACAGTTGTGCTCATTATTGTTGCGGCTGCCGTGTTCGGCCAGTATATGAGCTGGGAGCGCATTCCGCATAATCTGACGCAGTTACTTCTGGGTTTTGCCGATAGCCCCTGGCTCATGCTCCTGCTCATTAATGTGTTTCTGCTGTTTCTGGGCATGCTGCTTGAGGGCGGGGCGGTGCTGATAATTGTGGCTCCGCTGCTGGTGCCGGTCATTAAAACCATGGGCATAGATCCTGTTCATTTTGGGCTCATGTTCATTGTGAATATTATGATTGGGGGAATTACGCCGCCCTTCGGCTCCATGATGTTTACGACATGCAGTATTACGAATGCGCGAATACCGGACTTTGTGCGGGAGGTTCTTCCCTTCATTGCGGCGCTCTTGATCGTGCTGCTCCTTATTACGTATTTTCCGGGTTTGGCGCTGTTTCTGCCGAACCTGCTGTAGGAAATTTGTCATGCTGATAATCGGACACAGGGGCTGTTATGACGAGGGGTATAATCAGAATACCATTCGGGCCATGCGCCATGTAATTGATCGGGGGGCGAGGGCGATTGAATTTGATGTTCAACGGACATCGGATAATGCGCTTGTTATTGTGCACGATCTCAATCTTGCCAAAGTATCCACCGGCAGCGGGCTGGTGGCAGAAAGGCCCTTGTCTGAAATTCGGGGGCTTCTGGCGGGCGACCCGAAGCGGGGGCAGGATCGCATTCCCACGCTGGAGGAGGTTTTCGGGCTGGCGGCTGAATATGCTGCGGAGAATAGGCCGAGGCTGCATGTTGAGCTCAAGGGACAGGGAACCGGCGCGCTCGCAGGGAAGTTTATTCGACAGGAGATAGACAGTGCTCGTCTGAGTTCCTTCCTTGTGAGTTCTTTTCTGTGGGATGAGGTAGATGTATTCCGGATGCATTGCCCCGAGGTGGATATTGCTTTGCTGGCCGGGGCGCTGAATCGTGAACGTCTGCTGGCGGAACAGGAGGGAATTGGGGCATGGCTGCCGAAGTTTTTTGCATATCCCGAGGAAAAATTCATGCTGCCGCTAACTGCCAATGCGGAAAAGCTGGAGGCTCTGCTGGCCGGGCATGACTGCCCTGCTGCCTTTGCTGAGGTCATTAGACGAGAGAACGCCCATGCCTGCAGCGGATCCTCCTATGACCGGCAGCTCGTTGAAGAGGCGGTAAGGCGGGGGGCGGTGTCTATCAATCTCTGGCATGTGTCGGTGAATAAGGCCATTGTCGATATGGCTCATGCGGCCGGTCTGAAGGTTCTCGCCTATACGGTCAATACTTTTTCGGATGCCCGGAGGCTTGAGGCGATAGCTGTCGATGGCATTTTCAGCGATCATTACCCGGCAATGCGAGAATTTCTATGAGTGTTTCAAAATTACCCCGACATTTCTCTCGCGCATTTTCTAATTCTCCAAACGAAACCCCCAGTTTAAACCTGCGTTGGTTCCCATGTCCGCGGTACTTGGGTTTTTCAAAAATTTTTTGTTTCAGAAGAATAGGTTCTAAAACGTCTTTCTCAAAATTTGGCCATTCATTGCCGAGCTTTGTTTTCAAAATATATTCATTTAGCCCTGTTGACCTCTGGAAAGCCCGTATAATTTTAAAGAGCTGAGTAATTTTGGGGTCTTCAGTAGGTTTTTCTTTTGTAGGAACGTTCCCAGTTTTTTCATTCATTGGAAACCCTGTCGTAACTCCATGATCTATAAGAATTGATATAATGGAGCTTCGGTCGTACATTATCTCATCCTGATCATTTCCAATAATTAATTTCTGCGGAATGCTGAAGTCGTCATTAATGGTCAGTTTCAAATTGCTTCTCTCTTGAGGACTTATAACCGCTTCGCATAACTCACTCGAAGAAAAAGACACATTTTCCAGATATTCATTGAATTCCACTCTTTCAATAAAACAGTTTTTAAACTCAATATTGGAGATAGGTACATGCGATAGAGTTTCACCAGAGCAGTACAGCCCATCGATAGTGAATTTGTTATTATTATTGCGAAGTAAGCGAATAAGCATTGAACAAATATTCTGACTAATGCATGAATGCGTCTCAACAGATTCAGATAGCCTCTGAAGTGCCGCAATGGCATCCACTTTCTGAGGTTCATATTCTACGTTTATTACATGGCAACATTCATCAATGGTAAAAAGAGGAAGAACTTTTCTGTTTAAAATTTTTCTGATATTCAGCTCGGAACCTGTCGCAATTGTTTTCGCAATGAATCTACCGAGAAAGTGAAAATAAAATTCATCATGGCAAAATCCATACCTGCCATCTGCGCCTAAGGTAATGAGAACATGACTCCCTATGAGATTGACACATTGGGTAATTATAGTTGGAGAAAATTTAAGCGATTCACAGTAAAGCTTTGTCAACGCAATTAAAATATCTTGTTTAATGTTCGTGGAATTTATTATCCATAATTCTTCAGCGAGTGATGTCAACAGTTCTTGGTGTTGTTCAAAGGTTAAAAGAGATTCTGACATACTTTCTTTTGGCACCCATTTTTGTGTTTCTCGTTGGAGTATCATTGTAACAAATTCTAAAAATACCTCGCGTTTATTTTTAAAACGATCAACGACTGACTGGATATTGCTTCCTAAATCTTCAGATATTTCCTCTACTAATTTTCTGGCTAGAACCGCCCTCGTTAAAATCGGATGATCTGAAACAAGGGAGTCAGAAAGAGCCTCATAGTATTCTTCAGCCTCTTTTGTATTGAATTCAAATTTTTCCAAAAGAAATACGAGTTGGGTTTTCGTCCACTTGCTTAAAAATATTTCAGAAAAAGTAACATCCTTCGTCCGACTAAAACTATCGAGGAATTTCGCCCGCAATTTGAGGTTTGCATAATTATAGTACGCTTTTCGTGCGGCAAACACCATTGTTCCATTAGAATCCAAGGAATCAAGTAAATTACCCAAAGACGACACCGCATCGCCTTCCATACCCTCAATGGTCATTTCTTCAAATCCATCCAAACCAAGAACAATTAGACCCTGTTTTACAAGTTCCAGAAAACTTTCAATGTAATAGCTCCTGAACCGATAAAGGTTTGCCAAAGTGCCAATGATAATTTCATCAAGCCGAAGAAATGGCCTGCCGGAAAGGGCTATTGGAACAAACAGCCAATCCGATTTATCTGCCTTAAATAAAGATGCTTGTGTTCGCGCCAGCGCATTCATTACACTTGTTTTTCCCTCTCCCCCTTCCGATGTCAGATAAATTACATTTGTTGAAAAATATTTTGATGACTGTTTTATTTTTTCCTGTAAAAAACAAACAGCGTCATCATTGCTTTTTTGTTTACCATTCTCTTTTGCGGGAACGGGTATGATGTGCAGATCATTGGGTGTTTTTTCTAATATGGCTGTTGCTAAAGTGTCCAAGCGTCCAAGTCGTTTTGATATCCATTTTCTGACAGGCATATCATAGCCATTCTCAACACATCGCAGACCTTCATTGGTTTTTTTCAGCTCTACGCATATATTTGCACCATCAATATCAAATGATACACCGCGATTATCAGCAATAACATATGAATTATCAGCAAATACCGTAACTATGTCAATAAATTTTTTTTTGTCCATTCCATCTACCCCTTAAAAAGTCAATTCTGTATATGTTTCCCTCGGAGCAATACCTCGATAATAATTATGCGTTCTGTCATGAGCTTTTGCATTGATATGAATTATACTCTTTCCCCGAGAAGCTGTCTGAAACATGGCAGGAATAAAATCATCATCGCTGCTTACAATGGCTATTTCCGAATATTGATCTGTCATTGCAAAATGGGCAATATCCATGGAAAGCATAACATCAACCAGTTTTTGTTCATCGTACCAAACTAGTTCAGATGATGGTCGTTTATGATCACAACGCCTGCAAACTCCTTTTGTCTGTAATTCTTTCAAATATTCTATGGCTCCCTGCGATGCTTCACAGCACGCATTGGTAATTTTGCACATTCTTAAATGACTAAGTCTTTTTCGTCTTCGAAAAGTATGAAGTAAATCAAAAGTTGGTCGAGATGCCTGAGCTTTGGCCAATTCGACGAGAATTATGCGTTGTAATTTTTCGTTTTCACTGGGATACTCCCTATCAATGATTCTGGCAATGTCCTGCGCCTTCTTTGTCAGGATACTTTCTTCATACCAGCCATCATAAAGTCGAAAATGAAGTCTGGATCGTTCAGCCCATTCATCTTGATTTTTCTTTTGTAAATGTGAAGTAATTTTTTCAGCAATGTGATCTATTACAGATGTTAGATCATCAGTATTAGTGATGTATAAATTGGCATAATCTACCAGCACAATTATGTTCTTCATTATTTCCACAAGCACAATACAGTGTACCAAATTATGATCGCATCAACAAGCGTTTGATGACTTCGCGGACATTATTCCCCAGATAGAAATTGATGCCTTCATGATATATAATGGCTTCTAATTTCGGTAGGATGTTGATAATTCTGTTCCGATCATTACCCGGCAATGCGGGATTTCATGCTATAACTATAACAAAGTTTTGCATTGGAAAATTGTGCTTGCACAATTTCCAGTAGCAAAAGTTTCTATAAGGGGACTTGGTGTATGGAGATTTTGACAATTATATTACGCATGATGCTGGCGGTCGGGCTTGGCGGGCTGGTGGGTATTGAGCGGGAAAATAAGAGTCGGCCTGCCGGGTTCAGGACACATATACTTGTTTGTGTTGGATCTGCTCTGGTTATGATTACCTCCGAATATCTGTTTGAGCGCTATGGGGCAGTGACAAACATCGATCCGGCTCGGCTCGGCGCGCAGGTAATTAGCGGAATTGGATTTCTCGGGGCAGGGACAATTATCCGCTATAATGCCAATGTGGTGGGGCTGACAACGGCGGCCAGTCTATGGGCTGTTGCCTGTGTCGGAATTGCCGTTGGAATCGGCTATTATGAAGCTGCCATTGCCGGGGCGCTTACCATTTTCCTGTCGCTGATTTTCCTACGAAAATTCGGTCGGGTGCTCACGAAGAACAAGGTTTCGAACATGTCCATTACCATTACTATGGAGAACAAAACGGGCAATATCAGCAGCATAACTTCAATTCTGGAAAAACAATATATTCGGATAAAGGATATTCGCTTCCACGATTCCGATTCATCTGAAGATGCTGAGTATCTGAAAATTAAATTTAAGCTCAAACTACCGCCGGGCATGGATGCTGATACTGCAATTAAGATAGCCGGGGGTATTAATGGCGTATTTTCGGTGGAAGAAGGAAAGAGTTTCTAACTGAAACTTTTGCATCAATGTAGCTATTCGCCAACCTGCCTGTCTTATCGGCGCTCCCAGAGAATCCGCAGAGCCTCGGCAAGGCTCATGTCGCGCGCGCTGAAAAGTACCATAACGTGATACAGCAGATCTGCCGTTTCGGAGGCGAGCTCCGCGTTCGTCCGCGAGAGAATGAGTTCAACGGCTTCTTCTCCGGTTTTTTTACGTATGTGGTCTTCACCCGTATTAAATAAATGGGTTGTGTATGATCCTTTGGGGCGCGTTTCCCTGCGTTCTCTGATGATCGTTTCCAGATCGCCGAGAAGCTTGCCTGCGTTTTCCAGAGTTGCAGGTAGTTCCCCTGAGGGAGTATTTTTCAGTACTGAATCTGGTGAATGCGGAGGATCATTCTTTGCGGTTCTGGAGTCTGCGGAATTGGGTGTTTCAAAACCATCGGCAATAATTTCGACATGCTCGTCTTTTCGGGCGATGTTTCTGAAGCCCCGTATTCTTGAATCCGGTAGGAGCTTTCCGCTTGCGCCGTTAATGAGCCATGCCGCGTGTTGTTCAATACTCTTCCGGTAGCCCTTGTCGTTAATGAGTCCGGCTCCGATTAGCCGCTTGTCTCCTGTAAAAATAAGGGCAGGAACAACAGTGCCGTCTTTAGTCTCAGTCCGCATTTGTTTCCTCCGCCCGTCTTTCAGAATATCTGCCGGATATTGTATCAAAAAACCTGACAGCTTCTTTCAAATTGATAGTGCCCTCATAGAGAGCCTTACCGATAATAACACCTTCGATGTATGTATGTTCACTGTCCTTTATGGCCCGGGCTATTGTGCGGCAGTCGTCCATGGTGCCCATGCCGCCGGATATGATGACCGGTAAGCCTGCTGCGCGTGCGATGCTGAGGGATCCTGCGATGTCCGGCCCGCTGAGGGTTCCGTCCCTGCTGATGTTGGTGTAGATAATGCCCTGCAGTCCGAGGGAGGCAACACGCGCGGCGAGCTCTTCGGCGCGGATGCCTGCTGTCTGTTCCCAGCCGGCAATGTTCACGATGGAATTGCGGGCGTCGATGCCGGCGATGAACTGCGTTTTCCACCGCTGAGTCCACTGCGCGACTTCTTCGGCATGGGTAACCAGCGCGCTCCCGATAATGAGCCGTCCAACGCCCAGCTCGCTGAGTTCCCGTACATCGTCTTCACTGCGGATGCCTCCGCCGACTTCAAGAGTCATGCCGCTGCGCTCGCATATGCGCCCAATTATGCGCCGGTTTCTGCGTGTTTCGGAAAAGTTGCCGCCGCGGGCAGCATCAAGATCGACCACATGAAGATATCGGGCTCCGCTTTCTTCAAAATCCTCAGCAATTTTGAGAGGATCCTGTGAATATGATGTTACATTGTTATAGGAGCCCTGATACAGGCGCACCGCTTCACCGCCGAGCAGGTCGATGGCAGGAATCACATTCATCGGTTTTGTATGCATATACTTTCCTTCAGTGTTAAGTTATATTTTTTATTACACAAACTCCATATAATATAGTAGAAACTTTTGCATTGGAAAATTGCGCTTGCGCAATTTCCAGTAGCAAAAGTTTCCGATCTGGAATGCTTTCTTTGTGCTTAGCATTCTCCTATTTTATAGAAAGTTTTGCATTTTGCAAAACTTTCTAGTATATTAATAGAGGTTGCTCTCAAAAAATCAATAAGAAACTATTTTGAGAGGAGTAGCCGTATACCTTCGAATCAGGAGTATTTTTATGAGTAACAATCTCAGTCAGTCATATAGTCAAAGCCAGGTTCTTACCCGGAGCCTTATGCGGAATGTATATTTATGGATGACAATCGGGCTTTCAATAACCGGCATTGTCGCATGGGGAACATCGCAGAGCCCGACATTGTTGGCATCTCTGAGCGGGAGCGGCGCCTTCATTGTGCTGTTCATAGCGCAAATTGGGCTGGTCTTTTTTCTCAGCGCACGGATAATGAAAATGTCGCCAATGACGGCTACGCTGTGTTTTGCCGCCTACGCAATTCTCAACGGATTGACCATGTCATACATTTTTCTTGCCTACACGAGTCAGTCCATTGCATCAACATTCTTCATTACCGCCGGTATGTTCGGAATAATGAGTGTGTTTGCCTTTACGACCAAAACCGATCTTTCGAGCTGGCGGAATTATCTGTTCATGGGGCTCATCGGCATTGTTATTGCATCGCTGGTCAACATGTTTCTCCGCAGCGATGGTCTCAGTTACATTATCAGCTATGCGGGGGTCGTTCTGTTTCTGGGACTTACTGCCTACGATACCCAGAAAATAAAGCAGATGAGCGATGAAATGAGCGGCACGGCGAGCGAACCCGATTATGTGCGCCTGAGTATTATCGGCGCGCTCAAGCTGTACCTCGACTTCATCAATTTGTTTCTCTTTCTTTTGAGGATATTAGGCGGACGGCGCTCGTAGGCAGCGGTACCCAATACGGCGGCACGCCGCCCGCATACATACAGGAGCTACAGCGCCAATTAATGCGATCCGTTCCGCACTGTCCGCATTTCCTCATCGCTCAGCCCGGTAATTCTCTGAACAGCCTCGGTCGACAACCCTTCCAAAAACATACTGCGGGCGTTTTTTCTCCGCTCCTCAATATGCCCCTCCGCGCGACCTGTCTGTAGTCCTTCCTGCCGACCTGTTTGCAATCCTGTCTGTAGGCCTTCCTGCCGACCTTCTTCACGGCCTTCCTGCCGACCTGTTTGCAATCCTTCCTGCCGACCTGTCTGAAGTCCTGTCTGCAATCCTTCTTCACGACCTGTCCGCAGTCCTTCCTGCCGACCCATTTCCGCAATGTGCGCTCTGAATGTTTCCGCATTCATTCTGAACATTTTCGCTACCTCCTTACCTCTCGGTTCTTTTGTTCTTTCTAACTGGTTCATTAACGTGTCAAAGTCTATAACAATTCCGAACATTGAATCTACCACGCCGACAAATTCCTCTATCAGCTCCAGCGATTCTTCATTCAGCATTTCTGCTATCGCGTTCTCCACCTTCCGAATGTCCCAATCCGTATTCAGCAGATTTTTCGAGTACAGATCAAGGTACATAACAGCCGCAAACATTCTTCCCCGCTGCTGCAACTGCTCCGCAGAATAATCGTTCTCACTTATCAGATCGTAGGGAAAGGGGGCAAGATACTGCGGGAATTCCCGCTTCCGTTGCTCTCTGACATTCCCGGGCACCTTCCATTTTCTCGTACCATTATAGAATACAATGGGCAGAAATACCAACTCGCAGTCATCGGGAATTGCGCCGGAGCGGTGAATGTTCCGATAGAGCAGATTCGTATATTCCGACATGCGGAGGGGCATGTCTTTGTCCACTCCGGACTGATGCTCAAGGAGCACATAGATAGCAACATCTCCCGTGTGATCCCGACTCCTGATTTTGCAGACAATGTCGGCCATCCGTGTTTTTGCATGGTCAATGAAAAAGGTACCGTTTTCAATGGTTATGTCCTCGGTTCGCAATTTTTTCGTCCATGCGCCTCCGACAAAGCGTTGAAGAAATTGGAGCATTATTGCGGGTTGGAACAGCAGGGAGCGGTAGCCTTGGTCGTAGGGAACGGGGGCGGGTTTTTCTTTGAAATCGATCATATAATCCTCCTGAACGTTTCTTTCTGAATAGGGGAGCTCCCATGGCGACATGGTCCCATGGTGAATTCTCCCCTCTATATATGTGACGGGTAAAAAGTCATTTTTGATTGTGTTTTTTGAAAGAATTTTGCAAAATTTGTGAATTTTTTTCAGGGAGTCGGGAATGGGGGGCTGGTATGCTCTGTATCGATACGATCTATGCTCCCGGGAACAATGCTCAGCGCGAGGTTTTTGTAAAAAGTTTCTATTATTTTGAGATATTGACCTAACCCCGCCGCTTGGGCGAGCCGGATGCTTGGGCGAGCAGGCGTGCAACGCCGATCAACCCAGGAGGTGCAAGCCTCCGACCAGCCCGGCTGCATGGCGAGCAGCGCGGAAGCGCGACCAGCCCCCGCGCCTGCCTGAGTTGAATTGCCGCTTCTCAATAGTTACTGCGGGCTATGGGTTATGAAACTAATACCATGACGGAAAATTTGGTTGCACCCCATCAGTCATGGTATCCGTATCCACAGCAGCCAGGCCGGAACCCGTAAACATACCGTTTTTGGTTCCAGTGTATTTGCCATTGTCATTGAGCTTGTTGCCAGTTTCGGGCGTCCAATGTGCTTTCCACTCCTCAAGATCACCGGTAAATGCGCGTGCAAAATAGAACATAGAGCCCATAGTCGTTACCGAACTGACATCCCAACCGGAAATGTTGCCATTGAATGCGTTTGCGTTAGAGAACATAAAGCGCATATCCGTTACCGCGCTGACATTCCAACCCGAGATATTGCCATTGAATGCGCTTGCGCTATTGAACATATTGGACATATTCGTTACCGTGCTGACATCCCAACTGGAAATGTCGCCATTGAATGCAGTTTTATCCTTGAACATCTCGGACATGTCCGTTACTGCCGTGGTAACAATGTAGTTGAGATTGGCAGTATTGCCCCAAGTATCTATCCCTTCAGTTACCGCTGTTTTCAGTTCATCATTATCTTGAGGACTCAGGGTAACAGAGAACTTTTCGGTGGCAAACAGTTCGATTCCTCCGTCTGCGCCCGATACCTCATATGTTCCGGGGCTTGTATGTGCGGTAACCATAATAATTCCGGTAGTTTCATCAACTGTCGGGAGGGCGACATCTGCGGGTGTCGTTGGGGTGGTGACCGCAGCCAAAGTAACGGTTGGATTATTCGCATTGATAATTGCGTCATCAATATCATCCGAAAGAATGACGGATACTGCCGTACCCGCGGGAACCTCTGTCGCAACAGTCGGCAGTATTGCTGTTGCGGGTTCAGACCATGAACCACCGTAAATGCCGTTGACCGCACGCACCTGCACATCGTAGCTGGCGCCGTTTGTCAGCCCCATAATGGTATCGGTGGTGGTATCGGCATCAGTTGTCCGCTGAGTAACAGCGGGAGCATCCGTCCAGAGATCAGAGGTCAGCTTATACTCCAGTTCATATCCGGTAATGTCGCTGCCTTCATTGTATGGAGCTGTCCATTTCACCGTCAGACGACCATTACCGAGTATAACCAGTATTGCAGGAGCGGCAGCAGTTATGACCAGTTCACCTGTTGCGGATTCAGACCAGGGGCCATTGCCAATGTCATTGACAGCACGTACCTGTACGCGGTAACTGATTTTTTTGTGTGTTAGTGGGGTTATGGTGTAGCTGGTGTGTGTTCCGATGTCGGAGATAATTTCCGTCCATGTGGTTCCGCCGTCTGAGCTATGGCGCAGATGATAGGCGGTAATTTCGCCATCGCCGCTTTTTTCCGGCGGAATCCAGCTAACCGTTAGTTGATCATTCCCCGCTACAAGGGTTGGAGCAGCCATGGTGCCCGGCGTCATTGGTTCCGGTTCCGTCATTGGATCGGGTTTTGGCGTTGGATCGGGGTCCATGTCCATCACTGGACATCCGGCAAGCAGCGCAATGAACATTGCGCATAATAGGAAGAGGGTTACCCCCCCTTTTTTTTCAATAACGTAGTTCGCATAATTTTATACCTCTTTTTTATGCTATAATAGAAAGTTTTGCATTTTGCAAAATTTTTTAATAGTTTTCATCGGCATTTCCGACTGTTCCTGCGCCTATCGGTACAATATATCAGTTCGAAAAGCCGTATTATAAGTTATATCACATTGGGAAAGCACAATCAAGAAAAAAAGCAGTCCACGGATTTTCCCGGACGCATGGCGAGCAGGCGTGCAACGCCGACCAGCCCGGACGCATGGCGAGCAGGCGTGCAACGCCGACCAGCCCGGACGCATGGGCGAGCAGGCGCGCAGCGCCGACCAGCCCCCCGCGCCTGCCTGAGTTGAATTGCCGCTTCTCAATAGTTACTGCGGGCTATAAAACTGCTCCTAATATGCTAATGACCATGACGGCTTATTATTGTACACGCCGGAATTCCAAAACGTAAGGAGTTGGGCTCCGGTGTATTTGCCATCATCGAGCGTCAAATGATACTTCCATTCCTCAAGGTCTCTATTGAATGCTCTTGCGTTAAAGAACATATAGTTCATATTCGTTACCACGCTGACATCCCAACCGGAAATATCGCCATTGAATACGATTGCTCCATAGAACATATAGAATATATATTGCATAATACCGCAGAAGGCAGGATGCGGCGCACGTATGGTTGAATTCGCCTACACACTTTATTTAAAATTGACATTTCCCCCTAAATGCGTTATCCTGTATTACAGGGACTTTCTGAAACTGTTATACTACCCGTTGTTACACGATGGGTGGGAGCAGTCGGGAATTAAATTACCTGAGAAAAAATACTATTTAAGCATAAGGAGTTAAATTATGCATATTACATTACCTAAAGGGAACACCTTTTTCGTATTCTGCGCAATTTTTATTATATTGATTGCTGGATGTCCAACACCGGTAGATATTGCAACCCCGCCGGGTACCATGGTTGCTCCAACCCTCACAGCAGGGAACGGGCAATTAACGGTTGCATGGACTGAGCCAACTGATGGCGGCAGCGCCATTACCGCGTATCACCTTCGCCATAGCGCGGACGGCGGTACCAACTGGTCGGACATTATTAATGTCGCCGCTTCAGCCACAAGCAGCATCATCCCTGAACTGAGCAACGGTACCCCGTACAGTGTACAGGTTCGTGCCGTAAACGCGCGGGGAGAAGGCAAATGGTCGGAATCGAGCGCAGAAGCAGTTCCTGTTGCTGTTCCCATGGCGCCGACTGGTCTCGCTCTCACAGTGGGAAATGGAAAACTTACCGCAACATGGGCGGAATTAGAGCCGACCGACACTGGCGGCAGCCCTATCCTTCATTATGCAGTGGAACACCGCGAACCAGAAGCCGAGTGGCCGCAAACTCCCAGTGCATCCACCGCCGATGCCGGCACCCTGACCCTCGACATCCCCAACCTGAAAAACGGCACCGAGTACGAAGTACGGGTATACGCTGTCAATGATCAGGGAGATGGAAACCGATCAGAAATTGCAGCGGCAACCCCTGCCACCGTTCCTGATAAGCCGAACGCTCCAACCCTCACAGCGAGAAATGAGCAACTTACCGCAACATGGACTGCGCCGGACAATGGCGGAAACGCTATTATTCGGTATGAAGTGCAGTATCGCACCTCCAGCCCGCAAGGACAGTGGACGACTTCTTCGTCTGCCGATTCTGATGTTACTGATACAAGCCACACCGTCACAGGACTAACAAACGGTACCACGTACGAAGTACAGGTGCGCGCCGTGAATTCGGTGGCTGAGGATGCGGGAAATGGCCCGGGAGTTGGCGCATGGTCAACATCATCTGCCTCCGCAACCCCTGTTGACGTTCCCAAGGCGCCGACTGGTCTCGCTCTCACAGTGGGAAATGGGAAGCTTACTGCATCATGGACTGCGCCGACCGACACTGGCGGCAGCGACATTACCGGGTATGCAGTGCAATATCGCACAGGCGGCGGAGCATGGTCTGCGCCAATTAGCGCTGGTACAAGCACAAACCACGAAATCCCCAACCTGAAAAACGGCACCGAGTACGAAGTACGGGTATACGCTGTCAATGATCAGGGAGATGGAAACCGATCAGAAATTGCCGCGGCAACCCCTGCCACCGTTCCTGCTAAGCCGAACGCTCCAACCCTCACAGTAGGAGATAGGCAACTTACCGCAACATGGACTGCGCCGGACAATGGCGGAAACGCTATTATTCGGTATGAAGTGCAGTATCGCACCTCCAGCCCGCAAGGACAGTGGACGACTTCTTCGTCTGCCGATTCTGATGTTACTGATACAAGCCACACCGTCACAGGACTAACAAACGGTACCACGTACGAAGTACAGGTGCGCGCCGTGAATTCAGTGGCTGAGGATGCGGGAGTTGGCGCATGGTCAACATCTGCGACAGAAACCCCCGATGTTGCTCCCACTGCGCCGACCGCTCTCACGCTTGACGTAGGGAATAAGCGGCTTGTCGTTAACTGGGCTGCGCCGAGCGACAACGGAGGTACGCCCATTATCAGGTATGAACTGGAATATAAGCTGATCTCTGGCAGCTGGGATACTTCTAACGATGTTACTCAGCCTGTAATTGTCGCTGGTACCACCACACATACCATTGATATGCTGACGAACGGCAACACCTACAATGTACGGGTTCGTGCCGTCAACGGAGTCAATAATGTGATCAACGAGGGCGTCTGGTTAACGTCAACAGCAATGCTGCCGGCTTCGGTTGTTGATGCGAAAGCGGGAAGTTCTCGGGATGAGGCAGACGTTTCCCAGGGTACGGCAGCGTCCGTTATCCTTTCGGCTAATATTGATGTCCTTATTGCCGATGCTGTGAATCCAACCATTACCTTAACTCCGGTAACCACCCCAATCCCATATGTGCCACCTACGCCCGGCGTGCCCAACTCGGGCTCGACGAATAATGTAACGCAAGATGCCACCCTGCCGACGGTTAATGCGCGTACCGGACTTATTACGGTTACCGCAAGTACAACGGCAGGAACCTATACAGTATCTGGTGAAGACGGAAGCGGAGCCGAGGTGTTTCCCACCAAGTATTTCTATGTTATCGTGAGTCCCTCAACTAAAGCTGCCCTTGACACAGCGGTACGTACGGGAATAGAAATCTGGGGCAATGCTGCCGATCTCAACTACATTATTACCACGGGAGTAACGGATATTCATTCGATTTTCAATCGCGGAACCAAAACAACGGGGGGTGGAGTTGCCACAACGGCATTCAATGGCGATATCTCCAAATGGGATACTACATCGGTTACGAATATGTCCTATTTGTTCAAGGCCGCAATCGCATTCAATGGCGATATCTCGGGCTGGGATGTCAGTTCGGTAGAGAATATGGACAGTATGTTCAATGGTGCAAACGCATTCAATGGCGATATCTCTGGGTGGGATGTCAGTTCGGTTGCGAATATGAGCAATATGTTCAATTCTGCACTCTCATTTAAGGGTAATCTTAACGACTGGGCCTATAATAACTCGGTTGACCCTGCAGTTACATGGAAGACTACTGATGGTGGTGGTAAATGGGATAATGGCACATATACCGGAACCAAAACAGGTATGTTTACGTTTACTGGTACTAGTACCGCCGTACCGGGAACCTTTACGATTCCGACATGGTATTAGTAGTTTCATAACCTAACCCGCAGGGCCATCAAAGCCCTGCGATTTTTAGCTCCGGCGGGCGGGCTGGTCGGAGGCTTGTGCCTCCTGGGCTGGTCGGCGTTGCACGCCTGCTCGCCCGGGCATCCGGTTCGCCCATGCGTCTGTTGCTGAGACGGTGAGCTGATACGGTGTTGCTCGCCCATGCGTCTGGAACAGATTAAATTAAACAGGAGTTGCAGCGCGACCCGCGTTGTAGCTCCTGTCTGCATAAACTCTCGCGCCAGATCCTGAACTGCCTGTTCATCATGCTCGGATGTTTCCGGGAACATACCCTTCTAAAAAAATAATTACAAAATTTCTCATTGTATCATTCACCATTCATATTTGACCTGTCTATATGGTATGGGGAAAAATTATATGAAAAAATCATCCCACAGCAAAGGCCATATCCACGACATAGCCTTCAAGATCGCCTACTACAGAACCCCCCGTATGATTCTCGACCTGCTACGGCTGTTCTGTGAGGATACAACGCTTGCCAAGCTGGATCTGGACAAAAAGCAGTTGATATGGCGTTCCGATGAAAAACGATATACATCAACTGCGTTGTGGTATATAATGCGAGACAATAACAAAGTTTTTCCTAAAGGAAAAACTTTCTATACCGTGAGAGAATCAAGAGTATAGATGAGAGAATCCTCATTTGAAAATTGTGCAGAGCACAATTTTCAGTGAAATGGATGCTGAGGGGCTGAAAGAGATTGCGCAGCTCCTGAACGGTTTGTCTTCACAAGACTTTACTGATCTAGCAGAGAGTGTGCTAGGATATATCAAAGATATAGATCCAAAACTGTATGAACAGTTTGAGAAAATTGACAGGGAACTGTTCCCTAGACAAAGTTTTGCCACAGGCAAAACTTTCTACAAAATGAGAGAATGCCAAGCGCAACGAGGCATGCCAAATGTGAAACTTTTGCTACTGGAAATTGTGCTCTGCACAATTTTCCAATGCAAAAGTTTCAGTAGGAGAAAACAGTATGCGGACATATAATATTACCAACGCCTTCGTCAGGGAAGGGATTGCGAAGGGCCGGATTGAGGGTCTTGAGCAGGGAATGGAGAAAGGAATGGAGAAAGGAATGGAGAAAGGAATGGAGAAAGGAATGGAGAGAGGCATTCGAGAAACGGCTCGCAGTATGTTTTCCAAAGGATTTTCAGCCCATGACATTCAGGATGTTACCGGGCTGAGCGATGAGGAAATGCGGACAGTGCGGAACGGATCGCATTAATTGGCGCCGAACGGCCTATTCGCCAACTGTGGCAGGTAATTGATGTTCTCAGGTATGCGCCGTACACGCCACGGTCAGCATAAGGATATTGAAGCACGGTTAAAATCTGGAGTATAGTAGCGGAATACTATTACCAAAGTTTTGCAAAATGCAAAAGTTTCTATTACTATAGTCGATTATCCTTTTATCATTTGAAGAAGGCGCCGTGAAAAAATATCCGTTCAGAGACATTGAAGCAAAATGGCAGAAATACTGGGAAGAACACGAGACATTCCGCGTTACTGAAGACAGTTCCTTCCCGCCGGAAAAAAGGAAATATATACTCGATATGTTTCCCTATCCATCCGGTTCCGGTCTGCATGTCGGACACCCTGAAGGATACACCGCAACCGATATTTACTCCCGATATCTCCGCATGAACGGAAACAATGTGCTCCACCCCATGGGCTTCGACAGTTTCGGTCTTCCCGCAGAAACCTACGCCATTGAGACCGGCACCCATCCCCGAAAAACCACCGAGGTCAACATTGCCACCTTCCGGCGCCAGCTGAAACAGCTTGGCTTCAGTTACGACTGGAGCCGTGAAATTTCGACCCATGAGTCGGAATATTACCGATGGACACAGTGGATATTCCTCACACTCTGGGAGAAGGATTTGGCATATATCGCAGAAGTACCCGTCTGGTATTGTGAAAAACTGGGGACGGTGCTTGCCAATGAAGAGGTTATTACAACACCTGAGGGTCCGCGTTCAGAAAGAGGGCTTCATCCTGTTGAGCGAAAGCCTCTTCGGCAATGGATGCTGCGGATAACGCACTATGCTGAGCGTCTTCTCACGGATCTTGATAATCTTGATTGGCCTGAATCGCTGAAAACCATGCAGCGTAACTGGATTGGCAGATCTGAGGGGGCAAATGTCCGCTTCGATATTGACGGACTTTCTGAATCGATTGAAACATTCACCACCCGGCCGGATACCCTCTTCGGGGCAACCTACATGGTACTCGCTCCCGAGCATCAGTTTGTGCACAGCATCACCACCAATGAACAACGCAAAGCCGTTGAAGAATATATTCAGAAAACCGCGCTGAAAAGCGACCTTGAACGTACCGATCTTGCCAGAGAAAAATCCGGCGTCTTCACCGGCGCGTATGCCATTAATCCGGTGAACAGGGAACGCATTCCCATTTGGATATCGGACTACATTCTCATCAGCTACGGAACAGGGGCTATTATGGCCGTACCGGGGCATGATGAACGCGACTGGGAATTTGCGAAGCGTTTTCACCTGCCTGTTGCGCGGGTTGTGGTTCCCGAATCCGAATTGCCTGCCGACTCTGCCGACCCTCACATGGACAGGGTATTTACCGGTAAGGGAATTTCCGTAAATTCCGGAATCATTACCGGACTGCCGACAGATGAGGCAAAAGAGCGCATTATTGAATGGCTGGAAAAGCGGGGACGGGGCACCCGCACTATCAACTACAAACTTCGCGACTGGATTTTCAGCCGCCAACGCTACTGGGGAGAACCTATTCCCTTAGTCAGGGGGGAAGACGGTAAGTATACTGCCATGCCGGCCGATGAACTCCCCCTTACCCTGCCTGAAGTAGATTCCTATAAACCAGCCGGCACCGGTGAAAGCCCCTTGGCAAACCTGCGCAACTGGGTTGAAAGCGAAATCCCCGGACAGCCCGGCACCCGCGGCCGCCGGGAAACCAGTACTATGCCGCAGTGGGCAGGCAGCTGCTGGTACTATCTCCGCTATATCGATCCGCATAACAGGCATGAACTCGCCGCTCAGGACAAAATTGCGTACTGGATGCCTGTCGACCTCTATGTCGGCGGAACCGAACACGCCGTGCTCCACCTTCTCTATGCCCGGTTCTGGCATAAGGTACTCTACGATGCAGGGGTCGTGAACACCATTGAACCCTTCCAGCGGCTTGTGAACCAGGGCATGATCACTTCGCATGCCTATCAGCGCCCCGACTCCACGCTTGTTCCCAGTGATGAGGTAGAAGAATATGAGCAGGGTAAATTTCGGGAAAAGAGCAATGCCGCAGAATTGAAGCAGGTTGTCGCAAAAATGTCCAAAAGTCTCAAAAATGTTATTAACCCCGATGACATCATTACGGACTACGGCGCCGATTCCATGCGGCTCTATGAGATGTTTATGGGACCTCTTGAGCAGTCGAAGCCCTGGTCAACTCAGGGACTCATTGGCGTTCACCGCTTTCTCGACAGGGTCTGGCACACGGCGCACAAGCCCATGACCGCCGCCCCGACGGACGCCGCTGTCCCGCCAGACGCCGCGCCATCCCCGCCTGCCGCATCTCCGCTCCTCAAGACACTGCACAAAACCATCAAAAAAATCAGTAAAGATACTGCCGAACTTCATTTCAACACCGCCATCAGCCAGATGATGATATTCATTAACGAGGCACACCGATTGGAAACCCTCGATACTGAAATATGGAAAACATTCCTCCTCCTTCTTGCTCCTTATGCTCCCCACCTTGCCGAAGAACTCTGGGAAATGGCAGGCGGGCATGAGAGTATCGCTCTTCAGACATGGCCGGAATATGATGCCTCACTCATTCAGGAAGACAGCATCACGATCGTTTTTCAGGTCAACGGTAAACTCAGAGCGCGGCAGGAAGTCGCACGCGGAACTTCCCGGGAAGAACTGGAGCGCATAGCCCTCGGAAACGAACGGATACAGGCGCAGCTCGGCGGCAAAACCCCGCGCAAAATCATCGTTGTTCCCGACAAACTCGTGAACATCGTCTGCCCTGCGGACTAGGCCGGGCGCCCCGCCAGCTTGCGCCTGCCCGCGCGCACCGCCTGTTGCGCCCCGCGCGCTGCCCTCGGCAAGCGGCGGCGCGGGGGTTGTGCGGGCTCTACCGGTTCCGCGCTTAGTCCCGGGGCTCCCTGTCCGCAACAATAAGCTGCCTGTCCTCTGTGAAATAGAGTACGCGCACCCTCCGATTATTCAAACCGATGTAGCGCCGCCGTTCACCCGGGTAGACCTTCAGGCGAACTATCCCGCTGTATATTTTTTCATCCAGCGGATCAACACTTATCCATGAATCACCGCTGAAATCGACAAGATGAATTTCAGGCTTGGGCAGATAGGAACGGAGAATATCCAGATCCCCCGATAACAAAGCATTTTCAAGCCACATGACCGTAATGAGCCACCGTTCTTCCAGTTTTTCAAGCGTGCTGATGATTTTTTCACAGTTCAGATCACGGGGAAGCTCGCCGTCGGGGTAGAGCCTGATAAGTAAGGAAACCCCCGGCCCATTGCGGGCATCGACCCTCCCCGACCACAGGCTGTAGCCCAGTGGCAGCAACTCTTCCCCCCGCCAACGAACACGGTAGAGAGCAAGTGGACCGGATACCTCGGACTCGCTAACGGCAAGCTCGCTGCCCAAGCGCAGGAAGTGCGGCGGAATAACGATATGTTCCGGCTCCACCGGCGCGCAGGCAGCCATGAGCGCCAGCAGCATAATGATGATCGGCAGCATTCTGACAGAATGCCGCATTATAATCAGCCGCAGCGCCGCGGCAATAGACAACGCGCGCATCATCAGCTTGCCCGGCAAAGACAGCAGGGACGACATCAGAGCGACACATGTGCGCGCAGAAAAATTGACAGAAAAAATAACAGAAAGAAAGAAGTGGTTCATACCATGTAAACCGACGTAATTTCATTGACGATTGATGATGCCGCGATTCACTTGATCATCATCGGGCACTACTTAGCCACTGAGGCATGGAAGTAGTCATCGGGGCCGAAAACAACGGGGGTATGCGGTCTTCTTCATTGGGAAGGTAAACAAAGGCTGAGGGACATGCCGCAAGTATGAGCATAAAAAGAACGGTACTGATAATGCGTGTTTTTTTCAATAAGGATTCTCTTATCTATATTCTTGATTCTCTCAAGATATAGAAAGTTTTGCCTCAGGCAAAACTTTGGTGATATACATTATCGCTGAAATAACTCCGCCCGCGGAGATCAGTTCATCGTTGCTGAAATTCTCAATGTTGATCTGAAAATAGGGGGATATACAAATGCCTAAGTAAAGATATGATGAAAAATCTATTTTGCGGGGGTCAGAATTGATCATTGGTGCTCCAGAGCAGGTGTAGATCACAAGGGTGATTATCCGCTCTGCGCGCAGGCCGAGCAGCGATAATTAATGCGATCCGTTCCGCAATGTCCGCATTTCCTCATCGCTCAGCCCGGTAATTCTCTGAACAGCCTCGGTCGACAACCCTTCCAAAAACATACTGCGAGCCGTTTCTCGAATGCCTTCTTCACGACCTGTCCGCAGTCCTTCCTGCCTGCCCTTTGTGATACCCTGCTCAAGACCTTCAACACGGCCTTTCAGAATACCTTTCTCCATTCCTTTCAGAATACCTTTCTCCATTCCCTGCTCAAGACCCTCAATCCGGCCCTTCGCAATACCTTCCCTGACGAAGGCGTTGGTAATATTATATGTCCTCATACTGTTTTCTCCTTCAGGATATAATTTCCTGTCAATTTTCTCAAACTGTTCATACAGTCCCAGATCCTTCATATAACCCAGCACACTCTCTGCCAGATCAGTAAAGTCTTGTGAAGACAGACCGTTCAGGAGCTGCGCAACCTCTTTCAGCCCCTCAGCATCCATCTCATTGTCTCTCATTATATACCACAACGCAGTCGATGTATATCGTTTTCCATCGAAGCGCCATGCCAACTGCTTCTTTGTCATTCTACAAAGATCGCGCACAATGTACGACACTTTCACCCTGACATCCACTGTGCCTTCGGTAAGGGATTCGGAAGCAGCATTTCCATGCGAACTATAAAATGTGAGTGGGAGGTTCCATTCCTTTTTTCCGTGGTAAAGCAGAAGGATATAGATAGCATCATTTTCATTGTACACATTGCTGTTTCTGAGGGCATATTGATAGTCATCGATCTGTGTGAGAACGTGTTTGTGCTGGTAGCTTTTATGTTCAATAATAAATAGGGCCTTCCGATCTGGGGCTGACAGGAAGGGGGCGCTGACAACGAGATCGCAGTGAAGATTCTTTTTTCCTGAAATGTAGCTGGGGGTTTCAATGCGGATTTTGTCCAGATCCAGCTTGGTAAGAGTCGTATCCTCACAGAACAGCCGCAGTAGGTCGAGAATCATACGGGGGGTTCTGTAGTATGCGATCTTGAAGGCTATGTCGTGGATGTGGCCTGTGCTGTGGGATGATTTTTTCATAAACATTCCTCCTACATCTGTGACGGGTAAAATATCATTCTTGACTATGTTTTTGAAAAAAATTGAAAGAATGTTGTGATTTTTTTCGGGGAGTCGGGAATGTGGGCTGGTATGCTCTGTGTTGATATACTTCTTGCTCATACTATATAGACGGGTAAAATATAAACGGTGTATGACAAAATGAGAAATTTTTGTAATTATTTTTATTATTTTGAGATATTACTATTGACCTGATCCGGACGCATGGCGAGCAGCTCCGATCAGCCGTCTTATCGAAGAAAAAAGGCAGGCACGGGGCTGGTCGGCGCTCCGCGCCTGCTCGCCCAAGCATCCGGGGGAAAATCCGCGCCTGCCTGAGTTGAATTGCAGCGTTTCAATAGCCGCTGCGGGAATGAAACTAATACCATGACGGAAACGGTGTCTTTCCCTTTTCGGTGCCCACGCCGGAACCCGCGAACATACTTCCTTTGTTTCCGGTATATTTGCCATTGGTATCAAGCGTCCAATGTTCCCCCCACTCCTCAAGATTTTGATTAAATGCCCTTGCGTTACTGAACATACTGGATATATTCGTTACCAAACTGACATCCCAGCCAGAGATATTGGCATTGAAGAAACTTGCGTTAAGGAACATAAAGGACATATTCGTTACCGAACTGACATCCCAACCGGAGATATCGCCATTGAATGGGCTGAGAACGAACATATTTGATATATTCGTTACCGAACTGACATCCCAACCGGAGATATCGCCATTGAATACGGTTGCGTTATAGAATGTATATGACATATTCGTTACCGAGCTGACATCCCAGCCGGAGATATCGCCATTGAATGTAGTTGCACTATAGAATATATTGGTCATATTCGTTACCGAGCTGACATCCCAGCCGGAGATATCGCCATTGAATGAGCTATTGTTAGTGAAGACACTGCTCATATCCGTTACTGCCGTGGTAATAATGTAGTTGAGATCGGCAGTTGGTCCCCATGCAGTTATCCCCGTAGCTACCGCGGCGTCCAGTTCATCGTTACCGCCATCAGTATTAGCAGCACCAGCACTACCATCACCATCGTGAGGACTCACGGTAACGTAGAAATATTCGGCAAACAGGAATGTAGCTGTATCTCCGGTTCCAGTAGTGCCATATACCAGATATATTCCTGCCGTTGTACCTGCGGTAACCGTAACAAGTCCGGTACTTTCATTAACTGTCGGCGGGGTGACCGTTCCGGGCGGAGTTACGGTGGTTACGGTAATGTTTCCTGAGTCATCGACCCCGTGAGTGCCCGTGGTCACATAAACGCTGAGGTTCTCACTGGCAATAATAACATTAACAGCATCTGAAAGGCTTACAACCCTTGATGCACCCGCAGGAGTCTGTGTCCTTTGCGGCCTTCCTATTGCAAATGGAGACCATGGTCCAGCGCCAACCGCATTGACGGCGCGCGCCTGTACTCCGTAGGGGATCCCGTTTGTCAGTCCCGTAATGCTGTGGTATGTACCGGTGATACCTTCGGTAATTTCCGTCCATGCTCCGATGCCTATGCGATATCGCAGCTCATACCCGGTAACAGCACTGCCGCCGTTATCTTCCGGCGCAGTCCATGTAGCAACGAGCTGCTCAGGGCCCGCATAAAGGGTTGGAGCATCCATTGTACCCGGCGCGGCAGGGGGCACCACAGTTGGTGGCGCAATAGGGCGTGCTGTGGACGATGCCGACCACGTACCCGCACCTCCCGCGTTGACGGCGCGCACCTGCACAGCATAACTGAGGCCGTTTGTCAGATCGGTAATGGTATGGCTTGTGCCGGTAATACCGAAGGTAATCTCCGTCCAGCTCTCGCTGCCGAATTCACCATAGCGCAGGTTGTACGCGGTAATGGCGTTGCCATCTTTTTTGTCTACCTCATCCTCATTCCATATAGCGGCGAGCTCAGCCCATGAGGCAGTAATCTGTCCGTCTCCCGCTACGAGTGCTGGCGCAAACATTGTAGGGGGAGCATCCGGCGTAGGGGGAGCATCCGGCGTAGGGGGAGCATCCGGCATGGGACACCCCGCAATCAACATAATAACCATTGCACAGAAAGTGAAAAGAGTTATTCCTCTGTATGACATAATTTTCATAATGTACCTTCTTCAGCTAAAATAAGTATTAGCTGGAAGCAGTATAGTTGAAACTTTGGCAAAGTACAGGGTTTTTATAAAAATTTTAATCAAAAAAGGTGAATTTTAGAAAAAAAATTTCCAATGAGGGTTCTCTCATCTATGGCGAATCCATCTATCCCTTCACCGAACCTGAAGTAAGCCCGCTTACGAGATATTTCTGGATGTACAGATACAGCACAATAATTGGAACAGCGCCGATAAGCGCACCCGCCGAAAATACGCCCCATGCGCTGCTGTATTCGCCGTTGCGGATAAAGAGCGTCAGCCCGACCGCCAGCGTAAACTGCCGGGAATCCTGTAGAATAATCTGCGGAATAAGAAAATCCGAATACGATGCAATGAAGGAAATGAGCGCAACAACAGTCAGAATCGGTTTGACCACGGGAAGAATAATGCGGGTGTACACCTGCCAATTACTGGCGCCGTCCATTTTTGCCGATTCATCGAGACTTCTCGGCACTGAATCGAAATAGCCCTTCATAAGCCAGGTATTAATACCCATGGCTCCGCCGATGTACACAAGAATGAGCCCGCCGTGGCTGTTAAGACCGAAGGCTGGAAACACCTCGCCTATCGCCTGAATGAGGAGAAAGGTTGCCACCATGGTGAGCGCATTCGGGAAGACCTGCACCAGAAAGACGGTGAGCAGAAGTTTTCGCCTGCCCGTGAAGCGGAAGCGTGAAAAGGCATAGGCGCTTATGGAGCAGATAAAAATCGTAATGAGCGCAGTGGTAATTGATATTTTCAGACTGTTGAAAAGCCAAATACGGAAGGGATGGGTGTCGCTTGTCAGGAGCAGACGGTAATTATCGAAATTGGCATTTTTCGGGATGATCTGCTGATTCACCATGGAATTTCGCGGATCAATTGATGCCGAAAAAATGAGCACTGCTGGAGCAAGCGCGATAAAAATGGCGAGCAGGGTCAGAGAGACACGCATGATATCGCCGCCGAGATGCCGGACATTGTAGGGTTTCTTCCTTTTCGGCTGGCGCGGATCGGGTCGGCGCGGGGTCGATTGACGCGTGGCCGGCTGGCGCGTGGCCGGCTGGCGCGGATCGGGGTTGTTCTGCGTTGTGGTGATGCTTGTGTCAGACATTTTCTGAAATCTCCTCCCAGACCTTTGTGTATCTGAATTGCAGCGCGGTGATGGTTGCCAATATAATAAATATGATAATGGTCACTGCTGATGCATAGCCGAAATCGGCACCGCGGCCGCCTGAGAATGCCAGACGGAATATATAGGTTATGAGAATGTCGGTATGTCCGGCGGGAGTTGTCGTATTCGCAATGGGCGGACCGCCCTCACTGTAAATATCGATAACGGTGAAATTGTTAAAATTAAAGGCAAATGAGGCAATAAGAAGCGGGCCGACTGCAACCAGTAAAAGCGGAAGTGTAAGATTCCAGAAACGCTGCAGCGGATTGGCGCCATCTATGCGGGCAGCTTCGTATATCTCCCGCGGAAGCGATTGCAGGGCGCCGGTACAGATGAGCATCATATACGGATACCCCAGCCAGGTCTGAATAATAATAATGCCGATCTTCGCCCACAGAGGATCAGAGAGCCACAGGGGACTACTTCCGAAGGTGTTTTCCAGAAAAATAGTAATAACTCCGATGTGGCGCTGAAACATTCCCCGCCAGATATTCACGCTGATGAAGGCCGGTATTGCGTAGGGAATGAGGAGGAGTGAGCGAACCAGCCGCTTCGCCTTCATACGGGGATGATCAAAAATAATTGCAAAGAAGAGCCCGAAGGCAAAGGAAAGCAGTACCGAAACTCCGGCAAAAATGAAGGTCCAGACGAAGACCCGCACAAATGGCCCCCTGAGCGATGGGCTCGTTATGAGACGGGCAAAATTCTGAGTGCCCACAACAACCGAAAAGCCGGGGCGGATAATGCTGCCGTCATTGGCTGTAAACGTGCCCGCAACCGGCTGGTACAGCTTACCGTCTGTACGGTCGGTAATGGTGTCGTCAGCCGTATTGTAGTTATAACGGCTCACCCGCTCCTGCGCCGAGTCGAGCGATTGTATGCTGACAATGCGCGGCGGCTGACCAAAACTCATAGTACTGAGGCTGTTAATGAGTTGGAGCGCTTCAATTCTGTTCACGCGCTGGTATGTATCCGGCGCCCCCGGCGCCCCCTGACCCCCCTGCGCCCCCGAAAGCGATTCAGGAATGCCGTCTGCATCTCGGCTGCCGACATCCACGCCGGCGGCGTCCAGCTCCTCAGCCGCCCGAACAGGCTGATCGGGAAGGACAAACCACGCTCTGCCCTCATCATCCTGCAGCCAGAGCGCAAATTCTCCGGCCGTGTTGCGGTAGGCTGTCCATGAATAATTACCTGCGCCCTCCGGTAAATAGGTAACCTTCTGTATCTGCTCAAGAGCCTGAACCTTACTCAGAATATGACCGTCGCCATAGTTTGTGAATGCCGTGTATACCGTACCGAGGGTGGGGTACACCAGCATAATTGTCATAAGAATAAGTCCGGGAGCAAACCATTTGTAGGGGTATAACTTCCCGGAGAGAAATACGATGTTAAGACTCACGGTAAGAATACATACAATAAGGGCCAAGGCGTAGTTCCCGTCTCCGATAAAGGTAAATATGGAGAAGAGAACTAACGCGTCAATGACCCCTAAACATACGATTCGAAGGGTAAACTGTATAATTCCGCCTGTCCGAATCCGAATCGCCATGCTTACTGATTAATCAAGGTACGGACCTGTGAAGCAGCATTTTCAAAGGCTTCCCGCGCAGTAACCTGACCCTGCATAACAAGCGTTACCGCATCGCCCCATGATGCCCAGACAGCAGACATTTCAGGAATAGCCGGCATGGGCAGGCCTTCGATCCCGGCTGCGCCAAAGGCAAGCATGTCCGGATCGCTGACCTGTTCCAGAGCAGGAAGATATGCCGGAGGACGCCCGCCTTCTTCATAAAGAACACGCATGGGTTCGGCGGCTGCCACAAATTCGGTAAGAAAAGCTATCGCCATGGGTATATTTTCGCTGAACGCGCTCACCATAAAGCCCTGTACTCCGAGGAAGGGTCTTCCTCCGCCGGGAATGGGAGCAATGCCGTAGTCAATACCAGATTGGCGGATTCGATCCAGCGCCCAGGGGCCGGTAATGATCATGGAAGCGTCACCGGTTTCAAAAAGAACATGGTAGCCGTCCCAATCGAGACCGGAAATGGTGTAACCATCGCCAATTAAATCTTCAAGCCAAGTAAGTGACTGAATTGAACCGCTGTTATCTATACCGACATCATCTGCCCGATAGGTACCATCGGGGTTAGCGCCGAACACATAGCCGCCGAAAGCAGTCTGAATGGGAAAGAAGTGGTAGGGATCACCTTCCTGACGGACAAAGCCATAGGGCGCAGAACCGGAATTTATGGTTGCAATGCTTTGTTCGCGTACCTCAGCCCAGTCGGCAGGCAGCTCAGAAACAAGGTCCTTGTTGTATATAAGCGCAACATTCTCAATGGCATAGGGCATTCCATAGAGCTCACCATCGTAGGTAAAACCGGCAATGGCAGCAGGGGCAAAATCCGCTTTTTTGGCACCAAGATCAATGGGCGCGATAATACCGCTGGCAACCAGCTCGCCAAGCCAGTCATGAGCGCCAATAATAATATCGGGGCCTTCGCCTGCCGGAGCTGCTACCTTCAGATTATCACGAATGTCGCCGAATCCGAGTTCCTGTACAATAACGGGAACACCATATTTTTCGGTGAACTCAACGCCGAGACCTTCCAGAATGGGGTAACGGGTATTATCTGCCCAGATAACAAGCTCCGCGCCCTCTTCTATATCAAACGATCTCCCAGATTCCTGAGAGCCTCCCGCAAACACGAGGAATGCGGCACATATGAACAAACCAAGAAATAGTACTTTCTTCATTTTATTCCTCCTTGAAAGTTTTGCTACTGGAAACTGTGCTCTGCACAATTTTCCAATGCACTATCTGAATTATACCAAAGTATTCAATTATATACCAGATGGCAGGGATAATTCCCCCCTATGTTCCAATAAGGCGATAACTCTTCGCAGGAATTTCAAGCGCCGTATCATCGCCAAGCGGACTGCCTCCGCGCAGATCTTTCTGCATTTCAGGAAGCCGGGGAACAAAACCCTTCTTCTGCCCGCGGTTTATATATACAAAGACCCGTTCTCCATATACGGTTTTGTTATTGCTCTGCGGCTGTATCTGCGGCTGTATCTGCGGCTGTATCTGCGGCTGTATCTGCGACTGTATCTGCGGCTGTATCTGCGAGCGGGAAAATGCAATAATATCCTCATTTTCCGTATTCAGCCAATGGAAGGCTCCTCTGCCGATAAGAGAATTGTTCCGGCGGAGAGCGCAGAGTTCCTTCATACCCGAAAGAATTTCCTGATCCCAGGAATTCTCATCCCAGTTCATCGGCAGGCGATTGCCATGGGGCAATTTTCCGCTCATACCCACCTCCGTTCCGTAGTACAGAATGGGAGTTCCGGGAAACATCATAATAAATGCATACGCGAGAAGGAGTGTGTCCCGATCATCGCCTGCCGCCGTAAGAAAGCGATCGGTATCGTGCGATTCAATAAGATTCATCATTGCCACATTGACTGGCCAGGAATAGCGCATAAGCGCATCTGAAAGGAGCTCACGCATGTCGGACGCGGATAGTGTTTTCGACACAAAAAAATTCATGCAGGCATTTTTTACCGGATAATTCATAACCGCATCGAACTGAGTACCGTCAAGCCAGAATCGGGAGTCATACCAGACCTCGCCGACAATGTAGGCATTCGGATTTTTCTCCTTTACTGCCCTGCGGAAGGCCCGCCAGAAGTCCGGCGAGACCTCATCGGCAACATCCAAACGCCAACCGTCAATATCACATTCCCGCATCCAGTAACGAACAACGTTAATAAAATAGTTCTGAACTTCAGGATTACCTGTCCGCATACGGGGCATGAAGGGAGTAAAGGCAAAGGCCTCATATTCAAGAGCGCGGGCGCCCTCTTTATGCTCCAGCCAGCCCTCCCAGCCGCATTCTTCAAGGGTCTTTACCCGTTTTTCAAACTCAATGGGGAATGTGTTGATATGGAACCAGTCGGCATACGGCGATTCCTTACCCCTTGCCAATACATCCTGAAATGGAGGGAAATCGGAACCGCAGTGATTAAACACCGCATCGAGAACAACACGAATGTTCATGGCATGAGCCTTTTCGATCATTTCACGCAGATCTTCATTCGTGCCGAGCATCGGGTCAACCTTGTAGTAATTGGTAGTATCGTAACGGTGGTAGGAACTAGCTGTGAAAATGGGGGTAAAATACAGGGCAGAAACACCTAGTTCCCTGATATACTCAAGTGAGTTAATGACCCCCCGAAGGGTACCCCCCCAATTGGCAACATCATGTGCTGAAACATCCAATACATCCCAATTCGTCCCCCGGAAACGGTCGGGGAAAATGAGGTAGAAAACCGAATTGGATACCCAAGCAGGCGGGAGAAAAATGTCGGTTTCGCTCAGATGCTGATAGTGAAAACAGCGCTCGCCGTACAGACCCTTGTCAGCATTGCGCGTCAGCCCGAACTCACCGTACTGAAAGGAACCCGAAGACGTTTCCAGAACAAAATAGTAGGCGTAACGGCTGTGCGGAAGGCTGATGTCAGTTGCGAACCAGTCGTGATGAAGGCCTGCCGCGCTGAGCGTCATGGATTTTTCATGGAGATTGTGCCAGTAAAACGGATCGCCGAAAACTACCCTGACATGGTCTGCCTGACCCGCTGAAACCTGAAGACGGAGATGCAGGGTATTCCTGTCGGCAGCATAGGCAAAGGAACTGCGGGGAATGTGGAGAGCCTGAATGGGAAGAGGATGACGATCCCGATAATTCATAATTGATTATACACCCAATAGCGTCTCAATGTCTGTTATGGAATAGTTGCGAGCACACGGGCTCAAATGACGCATATTTATCGATATATGTTCCTGTATATGATCTTCATATTCACCTCCTAATAGAAACTTTATCATCTATATTCTTGATTCTCTCAATGATAACACGCATTGGCCGCTTATTCTGTCTCTGTCTTAGGCGGACGGGCGCGGGTCGCTAAGTTATAGGCAAAGATTTTTCGATTAGAATTATTGCCCACCCACATTGTTGTTTCATTCGAATAGATGCCAAAAGCGCTAGTATTCCCCATAGTAGAAAGTATGTTATTGAAATCTTTTGAAGCATTGTAGGTTACCGTGATACTTCCTGCGTTATCTATTGTGTAGTCGTAGGCATAAATTTTGTTATCCTGTGCATCCGACATATACATTGTTATCCCGTTTGACCATATTGAGCGAGGGTCATTATTCCCGGCAGCAGTAAGTATGGCGGGATCGAAATCTTTTGACATATTGTAGGTCGCCGTGATAGCGCCTGCGGTATCTATCGTGTAGTCATAGGCATAAGTATTTTTCAATACATCCACCACCCACATTGTTGTCCCATTCGACCATAAACCAAAAGGATTAGAAATACCACCAGTTGCGGTGAATTCTTTGTTCGTATCGCGCGCTTTGGTCTCCATGGTGTAGGCATAAATTTTGTTCGTTGAATTAATCACCCACATTGTTGTTCCATCTGACCAGATGCCAAGGGGGTTAGTATTCCCTGCAGCAGTAAGTGTGGCGGCAGTGAATTCTTTTGGTTCATCGCGCTCCTTGGTCTCCATGGTGTAGGCATAAATGTGGTCAGCGAGACTATCCAGCACCCACATTGTTGTTCCATTCGACCAGATATCTGTGATTCTCTCATTCGCGGCAGCAAGCGTGAGAAAATCGTCTCTGTGATCTCCTAATGCATTATACCCGTCCCGATTATAGCCGTTGGCATCATAGCCATTTTGTCGGTACCCGTCCCTGTCATATATATCTCCGGTCACCCGGTGATTACCGTCAGCATCGAAACCGTTGATGTCGTAACCATTGATGTCATAGCCTTTGGCGTTAAAGCCGTTTGCGTCATACCCCTGTTCATCATAACCATCATCGCCGTATTTCGTTCCGGTGTCGCGGTGATCGCCTTCAGTGTTAAAACCGGCTGCATTGTAGCCGTCTTTGTCGTAGCCGTCTCTATTGTATTTCGTTCCGTCACGATAATTGCCGTCAGCATTAAAGCCATTTTTGTCGTAACCCTGTTCGTCGTAGCCCTGTGGGTTGTATATCGTGTTGGTGTCTCGGTGTTTGCCGTCAGCGTTAAAACCGTCCGCGTTGTAGCCGTCTTTGTCGTAGCCGTAGAGATCGTATATCGTGCCGGTGCCGCTGTGAATGCCATCGTCAAAAAAACCGTACTGATCACAGGCGGAGAACGTGAGCATCAAGACAAAAACACAAAGGATTCCCAGCAGCAGATGCGGACTTCGAAGATGTTTCCGGCGGTTCAGGCTCTGCGCGGGTGTCCGCACTGGTCTATTGTTACAAGTTGGAATGGAATATGAATTCATATCGTTTTATTCCTCCATCAATTTTATATTCAATACTATATCATCGGACATTGAACATTGTCAAATGTTCGGCTATATGGGAAGCTCCGGAAACTCGGGTATTTCACACTGCATCACGGAAATAGCGTTTTCTCAGGTTCCACTATACGCCATTATCATCGAATAACAATTTTATGTCAAACCCTGCTGTCATTTTTATGAGATACTAATATTGACCAGCCCGGCTGCATGGCGAGCAGGCGTGCAACGCCGACCAGCCCGGGACGCATGGGCGAGCAGGTGCGGAGTACCGACCAGCCCCGGACGCATGGGCGAGCCGGATGCTTGGTCGAGCGGCGATAATTAATGCGATCCGTTCCGCACTGTCCGCATTTCCTCATCGCTCAGCCCGGTAATTCTCTGAACAGCCTCGGTCGACAACCCTTCCAAAAACATACTGCGGGCGTTTTTTCTCCGCTCCTCAATATGCCCCTCAGCGCGACCTGTTTGCAATCCTTCCTGCCGACCTTTCAGAATGCCTTTCTCCATTCCTTTCAGAATGCCTTTCTCCATTCCCTTCGCAATGCCTTCCCTTACGAAGGCGTTGGTCATGTTATATGTCCTCATACTGTTTTCTCCTTCAGGGAACAGTTCCCTGTTAATTTTCTCAAACTGTTCATACAGTCCCAGATCCTTCATACCGAAAATTGTGCTCCGCACAATTTTCTAATCTGGATTCTCTCATCTCTATTCGTGATTCTCTCAAGATATAGAAAGTTTTGCCTGTGGCAAAACTTTTGTTATAGCCCAGCACACTCTCTGCTAGATCAGTAAAGTCTTGTGATGACAGACCGTTCAGGAGCTGCGCAATCTCTTTCAGCCCCTCAGCATCCATCTCACTGAAAATTGTGCTCTGCACAATTTTCAAATGAGGATTCTCTCATCTATACTCTTGATTCTCTCAAGGTATAGAAAGTTTTTCCTAAAGGAAAAACTTTGTTATTATCTCGCATTATATACCACAACGCAGTTGATGTATATCGTTTTCCATCGAAACGCCATGCCAACTGCTCCTTTTTCATTCTACAAAGATCGCGCACAATGTACGACACTTTCACCCTGACATCCACCGTGCCTTCGGTAAGGGATTCGGAAGCTGGGTTTTCATGCGAACTGTAAAATGTGAGTGGGAGGTTCCATTCATTTTTTCCATGGTAGAGCAGCAGTATATAGATAGCATCCCGTTCATTGTACACATTGCTGGTTCTGAGGGCATATTGATAGTCATCAATCTGTGTGAGAACGTGTTTGTGCAGGTAGCTTTTGTGTTCAATAATGAATAGAGCCTTCCGGTCGGGGTCTGACAGGAAGGGGGCGCTGACAACGAGATCGCAGAGAAGGTTCTTTTTTCCTGCAATGTAGCTGGGATTTTCAATGCGAATTTTGTCCATGTCCAGCTTGGCAAGAGTCGTATCCTCACAGAACAGCCACAGCAGGTCGGGAATCATCCGGGGGTTTTTGTAGGCGATCTTGAAGGCTAGGTCGTGGATGTGGCCTGTGCTGTGGGATGATTTTTTCATAAACATTCCTCCTACATCTGTGACGGAAGAAAAACGAGATATGAATGACAAAATGGGAAATTTTTCAAAAAGTTTCTATTATTTTGGGATATTACTGTTTGACCAGCCCCTGACGCATGGCGAGCAGGATGCTTGGGCGAGCAGGAGGCGCAGTTTCCGAGGGCTGCTCGGCGTCAAACCGGCGGCAGCTCATCATCCGAAAATAAATCGAGAGTACGTGTATCCGATTTGGATACTCTGCGTTTTTCACACTTTCCATGCTGCTCACGCTTTCTGCTCACATCGGCATTTTCGATGTTTCCGGTATTTCCGGGCGCAATAAAAAACTGGGCATTTTCCACTATCGGCGGCACATATACCGTTTCATCAATAAATACCCGGGCCTCGGAATAATTCAACCCGCCTTCGATAAGCTGCAAAAGCAGCCGTCCTGTTCTCTCCTGAACATCACCCAGATGTTCTTCAAGCTTTCCCAAGTCAATAAGCTGCCGGTAAATTCGCGGAAGAAAGTCTTTTAGATGAGCCTCCGCGCTTTCGTAGTATACACCTCTCGTCATTACGTTCCCCCCATATTCAGTATAGATGCCCTTCAAAAAACCACAATACAAGGCGGTATATCAACGAATGCAGCCCTCGGCTATAAAGACATTGCACTGTGAACCCTCCATATCTGTTGTATTATCCGAATATAAAGGAAAAAATAATTGTTCTTGACCGCAAGGATTTTCAGGAAGATATTATTTCAAACATTGAAAACGCAATGGTGTTCCTCCAGCGGGTCATTAATGTTCGTTCGGATAATCCCGATCCCGAAAGATTGAGACAAATATCAAAAAATTAAAAGAGAAGGGCTTGTTGAAACGGATTGGCGGGGCAAAAAGAGGACATTGGGAGGTGTTGCGCTAAGGCAGCACCCGTCCCGTTCTGCGGCGCTCGCGCAGCAGAATAATGCCGGTGAGAAGATTCATAAGAGGTGTAAGAAAATATCCCAAGCTGGCATCGAGAATAAAGCCGTTCACAACAGACCAGATATAGGTGTACCAGTTAATGCTGATAAGGGCTGCGGCGATGAAACTGGGCAGAAGAACACGGGCGGTTATCCTTTCCGCTGTCCTGTTTCCGCCAGTATGCTGCCGAAAACCACTGAACTCATATGCCCTACTCTCCGGAAATTCTGAAAATATAGGTTGCCTTCTCCGCAATAACGGGAATGGGCAGGTAATTCTCAAAGGCGCCCTGTTCATCGAAATACAACTCTTCAGGAACAGCAGCGCCGGAATTTTCACGTACATTGGCTCCGGTGAAATTACCAGCGGATGTTCCGGCATAGAGCAGCTCAACCTTCAAAGCCCCCCTGAAGGGGCTTTCTGACATTGAAAGCCCGTATTCGGTTTGCTCGGTGCCAAGATTATGAACGAGCAGAAGGGTTTCATGGGGAGCGGCGCGGAAAAAGGCGTAGACACTGCGCGACTCCGATTTCACATGAAGAGTGATGCCGCGGCGCAGGGCATCATGGTCATTGCGTAGTCTGATGAGGGCGCGGTAGCGGTTCAGGATCGATGATGAATCCGCCGACATAACGGCAACATTGTGTGTATTGAGCTTAGCTGCGGGATCCTGCCAAGGGGCAGCAGAACTGAACCCTCCGCCAGCGCCCGCCTCCCAATGCATGGGTCGGCGCAGGTTTTCATCGGGCTTCCGACCCTCAATGCCGATCTCTTCCCCGTAGTAGATAAACGGAATACCCGCCCCCGTGAGCAGAATAGCAGCCGCAATTTTTTGCCGTTCCGGATCTCCGCCAAGTACAGATGCGCTGCGGGTCTGATCATGATTACTCAGAAAACGACCGTACCGGGCATCGGGAAAAATGGAGGCCGCCATATCCTGCTTCGATCTGATAATTGAACTCGATTCACTGCGCACCGCCTTGAGCATTGCATCAGCAAGATCAAACTCAAACACCGCATCGACCCCGGCGCCGACATAGCTGCCCGCCGTCCTGCTTATTGTCCATGCCTCGCCGATAACAAAGGCATTCGGATCTATTCCCTTATAGTAGCGGTAAAAATTCCCGAACCATTCATAATTACTGCCGCTGTTCGCCAGAACGCCGTCTGCCATCTCCTCCCGAAGATACATAACGGCATCGAGCCGAAAACCATCGACCCCGACATCCTCAAGCCAAAACCGGACAACCTCATACATTTCCGCGCTGACAGCGGCATTCTCATAGTTCAGATCGGGCATCCCGCCCCAGAAAAGTCCATAATAATACCGCCCGTCGTTGTTCCGGTGCCAGACCTGCTGCCCCCATGGGCCAACCGCTGCCGGCTCAAAATCTTCCCAAACATAGTACCCGGCATACCGCGGATCCGCCCGCCGCGCCGCCTGAAACCATGGGTGCTCAGCGCTGCTATGATTCATTACCAAATCCACAATAACCGACATTCCCCGCGCCTTTGCCTCGGCAAGCAGCTCCCGAAAATCGTCCATGCTGCCGTAGTCGGGGTTTATGGAATAATAATCTGTTACATCGTAGCCATGATAACTCGGACTCGGGTTAATGGGCATGAGCCATATACCGCTTACCTCAAGATCATCACCGGATTCCGGATCACCATCATTCAAATAATCGAGCTTCTCAACAATTCCGCGCAGATCCCCAATTCCATCGCCATCGGAATCATAAAACGACCGCACGAAAATCTGATAATACACTCTGTCCTTCCATTCCCGCAGCCCGTCCGCACCCGCAGCGGGATAATCCGCAGATATGTGAGCGACCGCCAGCGGCTCTGGATTCTGCCGGCCCTTGCTCCCCGCGCAGGCAGTAAGCAACAGGATCAGGATCAAGAACAGAAGTGGGAGAGAAGGTGAGGGCAGGAGTCTGATATTTCGTTCATTCATGTACTATTATACTATATTACTAGAGGAATCCTTTCCAGTAAAAGGCCTGTATTGAAAGATGTGAATAGTAGTATCACATATTCTCAGTATCATCTCAGGTCTCGGAAGTATCGGATTACGATGCATGATTGGCGGTTAGATATAATCAAGCATCCATCCACCTCTTGAAACTTTCTTCAATACATTCTTAAATCATCATATGGATCGAATATGGATGTAATGTCCATTCTTATGCAATTTATGCGCGCCTCTCAGACCTTCTTCATTCAGCATGTCCTCCTGAATGTTGGTCTGTTGCTGCTTGTCGGCTACGCCTTCGCAAAACTGGCAGCATCAATCACGCTGCCGGAGGTTACCGGCTTCATGATTGCCGGTATTATCCTTGGACAAAGTGTATTCGGTATTGTCCCTGCGGAGATAAGCCGGAATCTATCTCTTATTACTGAAATTACCCTTGGTATTATCGCTTTGACAATTGGCGGAGAATTTTACTGGGTTAAATTGAAGAAAATTGGCAGCGGGGTTCTGCTCATTACTGTTATTCAGATTTCCGCAGCCCTTTTCAGTACTACCCTCGGGCTTGTTCTGTTCCGCATGGAACTGCCCTACGCTCTGCTGCTCGGCGCCATTGCGACTGCCACCGCGCCGGCAGCGACCGTTGCCATTGTGCAGGGCATGAATGCAAGCGGTAAATTTGTCGATTACCTGTATGGTGTGGTTGCTCTTGATGATGCGGGAGCTGTTATTGTATTCGGGCTGGTGTTTGCAATCACAAGCGCCATCATTGGCCCTGAAGCCGCTCACAGTACCGCTTCTGTTCTGAATCCTGAAACCCTTCTCATAATACTGGAGGCAATTCTCGAAGTAGCGCTCAGTATCGTCTTGGGCGCTTTTGCCGGACTCCTCATTCACATTCTTGTTCGAAAAAAACAGAAAAAGAGTGAAATTCTCATTCTTTCACTCGGACTCCTTTTTCTGACCATTGGCATAACAGTCATTTTTCATCTTTCTCTCATCCTCACCAACATGGCGGCAGGTGCCGTTATTATCAATCTTGGGGCGCGGAATCACCGAATTTTTCACATTATTGAACCGCTCACCCCCCCCCTCTATGCCCTTTTCTTTGTTCTTGCCGGAACAGCCATCGACTTATCCGTACTGGCCAACCCCCGCATTCTCACACTCGGACTTGTCTACATTATCTTCAGGGCAATCGGAAAATCCGGAGGAACCGCTCTCGGCGCAGCACTGTCAAAATCGCCTAAGCATGTGACCCGTTATCTGGGTTTGTGCATGCTGCCTCAGGGAGGGGTCGAAATCGGGCTTATTCTTGCCATTCAGGCATCGCCGATAGGAGAGTATCTTATACTGACCCAGCCCCAGGTACTCAGCGATCTCCTGAACATCGTTCTTATTTCAATTTTCATAAACGGGGTAGTCGGTCCGCCAATTTCCAAACGTGCTCTCGTTAAACAATCGGAGGGAGAATAATAATGGAATTATATTCAATACTGCAGAAACAATGCTGCCGCATCGGCCTTCAGGCAAAGACCAAACCGGACATTCTCAGGGAACTTGCAGCCATTTCCTGCCGAAATACCAATTTGCATGAAGACAGAATTGATGAGATCGCTTCAATACTGGCAGAACGGGAAAAGCAGGGATCAACAGGTTTCGGCGGCGGCATTGCCATTCCCCATGCGAGATTGCCGGAATTAAACGAATTTGTTCTTGCCATTGGCGTACATGAAACAGGCATTGATTTCGATGCTCTTGATCGCCGCAAAGTACAGCTTTTCTTCGTCATTCTCGGTCCGGAGGCCGATGTAAGCGGTCATCTCAAACTTTTAGCCGCAGTCTCGCGGGCACTCACGCGGAGCAATGCCAAAAAAGAAATTCTTGCTGCCCGGGGAAATGATGCGGTTTTCGATGCCTTTGTCCGCAACATTGAAACTCTCGGAGAAATTTCCGAGAAGAAACCGGCAATGAAACTTTTGGTTCTCGTTCTCTTTCTCGATGAATACCTCTACGATATTCTGGAACTCTATCTCCAGAAAGGTATTGAGGGCGCAACGGTGATCGACAGCTTCGGTATGGGGCAGTACATAAGCAATGTACCCCTTTTCGCCACCTTCATCGGCTTCATGCAGGAGAAGAAAAATCATTCCAAAACCATTCTTGCAATGGTGCCGGAAAATATGGAGCAGGAGCTGGTTGAAAGCATAGAGCATGTCATTGGCGATCTCGATAAAAAACAAGGCGCCATGCTCTTCAGTATGGATATTGCCATGTACAAGGGCAGCATGAAGATGTTCTAACCGCTTTATACTCCTGCCTCTTCATGCTATTCTTTCTGTATGATTATTGTTCTCAAACATCAGATTCACGAAATTGATAAATCTGATCTCAGGAAATTTCTTGAAGATCACGATTACCGCGTCCGTGAAATTGTGGGGAGTGAAGAAACGGTCTTTGCCGCCGTTGGAAAGGCGCATCTTGATATCCGCGATGTTGAGGTACTTGCAGGAGTTGCCAGAGTAGTGCCCATATCAAAGCCCTACAAACTGGCTTCGCGGGAAACCCAGCCGACAGACACCGTTGTGCCGGTTGGTCCGGTAAAAATCGGCGGCGCCCTCAGCTCCAACACCGGCGCCAGCTCCGGCACCAGCTCCAACACCAGCTCCGGCGAAACACGCATTGCATTTCAGGGAGAAATTGGCGCATATAGCCAGATGGCTCTTAACCGCTATTTTTCCCCCCGCTTTGAAAACATTGTCAGTATTCCCTGCCCGGAATTTCGTGATGTTTTTGAAAAGGTTCTCCGTGGCGAGTGCGCGTACGCGATTCTCCCGCTGGAAAATTCTCTCACCGGTTCCATTCATGAAAACTACGATCTCCTTCTCCAGTATCCCGATATTTGTATAACGGGAGAAATTCGGGTTCGTATACAGCATTCCCTTATCGGAATTCCGGGAACCCAGCTACAGGATATCCGGGTAGTTTTCTCGCACCCCCAAGGACTCGCTCAATGCATCCGTTTTCTGGACGCGCATCCCGATATTGAATATCATCCCTTTTATGATACTGCGGGTTCAGTTGCCCACATCGCCGAAAAAAACCGGAACGATTACGCAGCCATTGCCCACAAAAGCACCGCTGAAGTATACGGTATGGAAATAATTACAGAGGGTATTGAGACAAATCCTCACAACTATACCCGCTTTGTCATTATTCAACACCGCGACAGAGCTGATCAGAATTCCGGACACATCGCCTCCATTGTCTTCAGCACACCAGATAAACCCGGCGCTCTTTTACAATGTATGCAAAAACTCAGTTCACAGAATCTTAATCTCACAAAAATAGAATCGCGCCCAATTCATGGGAAACCCTGGGAATATATGTTTTATCTTGATGTTGCCATTGAGAACAAACTCAAAGATTTTTACACAGCCCTCAATGAGCTCAAACACTACTCTGACGATATACGAGTGCTCGGCATTTATTCCAAGGGCTAACCGCGGCGCCTTCACGAACCCGCTGCTCCCCAACGAATCCACATCGCCCCCGCGAGCGGCGGCGCGCCGCCCCACAAGCAACAATCATGTAACCTTCTGTCCCGACAAGATAACAATAGCCATAAAGAACAGCAGCGCCTGAGAAACAATGAGCGCAATGAGCGCAGCAGTAAAATTACCGAGAAAAAGAATTCCCATCAGCACATTATGGTTCACCGCAATGTACAACTCAAAAAAAACAAACAGAAAAAATATAACAGGAATAAAGAGAATGAAAGTATATAGTGGCTGTCTGCCAATGTACCGGCTTCTCTGCTGCCAAGAAACCCCAATTACCAGAAGTGAACAGATTATCAAACTGGGCAGCAACAAAATACGGTAGATAATTTCCGACTGAGGAAAGGCAGAATTCCTTCCGAACTCAGGATACAGCCGAACAAATGAAAAAAGCTGAATAATATCAATTTCGCTGAAATGCGCTGTGACCGGGTTCAGCAGCCACAATTCATCAGCAGTAATAAACAGCTCCAGAAAGTCTATATCTGACTGTCCATGAAGATATTCAGGTACATGTATTTCCCTGTTCTGTTCACGATCAATGGCCCGCATAATAATCCCTGTGCCGGAGAGTTTTGCGCGGGGGATTTTGATGTGCATTTCGATATTTCCCGCGTTGTCTATTTCAAGATATTCAAGATCAATAAAGTACAGGCCGATACTATTTCTCATAATCTGTTCGGCTGCCAGAAAACGCCTATTCCCCTCAGCCAGCTCCATCCGCTCAGCCAGCCTCATCCCCTCCGTCAGAATGGGCAAACGGGTGAAGACCCTTCCCTGTATTTCATCAAACTCAACGCTATCAATCTCATCAATAAAAAAGCTGATGTCTTCCATCCTCGGCTGAATATCGCCAAGATATACTTCGGCATCCCGATCAAAGGGATTTTTTTTCTGAATCTCCTTGAAAATATAATACGCATTTATATATTCTCCGTTATTATACGCACGCGCAGCGGAACGCTTCAGATAGAAAATTTCCCGTTCCTCTTGTTCGGCTTCGCTAATATCCATGCGCTCAATCATTTTCAAACTTTCCGAAAGAATTCTCCTCGCCATCGGATCATCCCGCAATTCCCGGGGGCCGAGAGCTAGGCGGGCATAGAACAGGGCGCTGAAAAAATCCTGCGCTGCAAAATATTCTTCAGCCCGAGCAGAAATTTCACTATATTCAAGCCCCAGAGGCAGAAGCGGCGCAGGTTCCTCTTTCTGAGGGATTACGGACGATTCAGGAAGCATTGCCTGAATTTCCTCGAAAATTTTGTTGGCTTCTTCATGAAGGGGCAGGAGGCGCAGCACATTTCCAATTTCCCTGTCGGCTGCAGATAGTTCTCCCTGGTTTATGTGCTCAATACTCTGCGCGATAGCATCGTTAACAAATTGAGAGCGGTATTCTGTATCCGAACTCCGATGGGAGGCCCATGGCCACACAAAAAACACGAGCACCATGTATAGTATGAACATAACGAAGAGAAATGTCAGAGCGCCCCGTATTACATTGAAAAACGATGGAGAATTCAGGGCATCAATGTCTCCATGACGAATTACACTTGAGAAACACAGGGTAAAAGCAGTTAGGGTAATGGGAATGAGGAATTTGATATAGGTACTGACCGAGATAGCAGTTGCCCATGAAAATATATATGCTCTCTCGAAAAATCGCGGAGCAGACAGGATACTGACAATAAGAATAATGAGTATCGCCGTTGCGTGTACAAAAATCTGGGAAAAAACCACTTTCTGATGTATGGAGTTCATGAATTCATATCCTGATACCAATCGTCAATGCGGGGACGCAGAGCATTAATAATGGAAAATATAAGAGCAAAAAATACCAATAGTGCTGCTGAAATATAATCCATAAACTGCTCCGACAAAAATATACCGATAAAATCACGCAGATCGGGAATTGTGTGTATACGAATAAGCAACAATCCTCCAATAATAACCAATACGGTAACAACCTGATTTATAAGCGGCCAACGAGTCAGTCTGAGAAAAAGAAGGGTACTGAAGGTAAACCAAAAAAAGGCAATAACACATACAACATATCGTAATGAGAAGGTTTCGGCAAAATCATCCAACATTGTCAGAATTTGGGGAATGTGTACCGGCAATGCTACATGGAACATAAGATTATCTCTGCTGTTCACAATAGTTTCCGATGACAGAACAATACGTTCCCCGTTGGGAAGATCAATAATGAGTTCAGGAGAATGTACGTTATAGGGAATAGCAGGAATGAAGCTGAGCCTCGCATTATCCGCATCGCGTTCAACTAATGTATAATCGCTGCCGCTTTCATCATAGGGGTTGGGAAGACGATTGCTGTGATGATACAGAACTACTGTTTCCAGAAGGTCATCTCCAATATTTTCCAGATACACCGCCCCGCCGGGAAAATAGAAACTGTTTTTCTCCACCAGCCAGTTACTACTCGCGGTAAATTCCCTGGAATTATTTTGTTCAATTCTGCTGAGTGCATGATATCCGAAGAGAACAGAAGAAACCCCAACGAAAAATAAAAGAGTTAAGGCTATTCCTCTTCGCATTTCCGTCCAGAGTATGTGGTTCATCAAAAAAAATACTGATAACAACCCACCGAAAAAAAGGCTGACCTTCAATCCAGTAATGAGAAAAACGAAAAATACTGTTTGGCTGCCTTCCACACTCCCATAGCGAACAAAATTAATAAGTATGAGGTATCCGCATATGGCAATGGTAAGCAGCAGGAGCATAATGATATATTGAAATGGAACGAGTAATTCTTTTTTCACTGTCTGTGATAATATCATGCTCATTCCGTATATGGCAATTCCCGATTACTGCGCAAAAGTTTCAGGAGCAAAACTTTTTACAGAAGTTTTCCACAAGTTATACAAAATTTTATTTCGATAATTTCTTAATATATATATAATTATTTTTTCCCACTAAATATCGTTTCTGAAATAATATGGAAGACTCACGCTATATCTTTTTATAGTAAAGAATTAAGATTTGATGCGCATTCTCTGTTAAAAAGGCATGCGGTAAAACATATATATTCTTGGCAACATTGGAAATACATCGTATATGCTCATAATTATTCACAACTTATACACATGGAGAATGAGTGATCTCAGTATGTTGCCTGCCGCTCTGTTTCTACGTGTCCAGCTTTTTTTTCAGTTCTTTCATCATTGCATCGACCTCAGGATCCGAAGAAGCAGATGCATTCGCAGATGCTGTATCGGGAGGAGTGTGTGTGTTTTTCTCTCCTTTGGTCATGCGTTCTCTGAGGTCATCGAGCATTTTCTGATCGGTCTCTCCCTCCTCAAGAAGGTTGAATTCTTGTTCCAGCGTCGGTTTTGAGGTCTCAAGATGAGCAATTGCATCAGTTTCAGCTTCAATTTGCTCAACCCGGCCAGCCATTTTTTCAAAAGCATCAAAAGCAGATGTATCGGCTAATCCGCTTATATGTTCCTGAATTTTCTTTTGGGCTTCTGCTCTCTTTGCGCGGGCAATAAGCAGGTTCTTTTTTTGGCGGGCGTCTTCAATGCGCTGCTGGAGTTCTCCAAGAGCAATTTTCAATTTCTCTACAGAATCGTGTTGAGCGCGTACCTGTTCCCGATATTTTTCTGCCAGAACATTACATTCTTTCTGTTGAGTAAGAGCCTTTCGCGCCAAATCTTCATAATATTCTCTCCGGTCAGGTTCTTTTTCCGATGTCGTAAGGGCAAGAATGGCGCGGCCTTCCCATTCTTCAGCTTTTTGATGATGTTCATGGACTCTGCGTTCAAAACGTTTTTCATCTGCAATGGCGCCGGCGACACTTTTTTTCGACTCAATAAGCTGCTCAGTCATTTCATTGACAAGCTGATTGAGCATTTTTTCAGGCTCTTCGGCCTTTGTCAGTAATTGATTGAGATGTGCTTTTATAACCCGGCCAAACCTGTTGAAAACTCCCATACTCGACAGTTATCCAAGAAAAACTTGCCCGGAATTATCTATAGCCAGAATTGTTTTACAGTTTGAACAGCGAAAACGGCCTGATCTTCCTGCTTTGAGCTTGGTGGAGCATATGGGACACTTAAATATTTTCGGAAAGATACTGGTATCGCTACTGCCAAAACCCTGAGCAAAATATGCAACAGCCTCATCAATGCTGTCTTTAATGTTGAAAAACTGGGCAAAACCAAGGAGTTGAAATACCTCGTATACCTTCGGCTGTATTTCGAGAAGCACAAGGTCCCCATTGCGCGGCTTTACGGCTTTAAGGAATGCTGTAAAAGAACCAATACCCGTACTTGAAACATAATTTAATCCGCTGCATTGAAATACTAACCTCGTGTAACCGGCTTCAATAACCCTATTTACACGTTTTTGAAAAAAATTCGAATTATATGTATCAATATAACCGGTAAGGTAAAGAACTACACACCCTTCAGCTTCAACGACTTTTTGAAGTCGGATATTTATGGTATCATCTTTTTCTTCATCGAATCCGGGTACAATATCATTATTATCACTCACGAACAACAACCTTTTGGTACAGATACATAGTATTATATAGCGTTAATTTTTCTATGTCAATATTTTAGAAATATCCTATGGGAAATAAACATTTATATGTTCATTTTATGCCAATTATATAGAATTTCGTCTGAATCCTTGACCCATACAGTACCGATGAGTAGACTTAAGGCATGAAACTTCTCAAAAAATTTCGTGAAAAAAAGCACGATAATGACCTGAAAGAACTTTTGCCCAGCCTGCATGAAATTAACGCGCGGGAAATGTGGGCGCGGAAACTGAGCAATGATCAGTTTTCTCGTGAAACTGACCGCTTGAAGCAGGAATATCAGAAAAATAAAGACCTCGATGCACTTCTGCCGGATGCCTTTGCGCTTGTCCGTGAAGCTGCCAGGCGCGTTCTCGGTGAACGGCTCTATGATGTGCAGATTCTTGGAGGCATTGTCCTGAACCAGGGACGCATAATGGAGCTCAAAACCGGAGAGGGTAAGACACTATCGAGCACCGCCCCCGCATACCTTAACGCCCTGAGCGGAGAACCCGTCCACATTGTTACCGTAAACGATTACCTGGTGCAGCGGGAAAATGCCTGGATGGGGCCGGTGTTCCACTTCCTCGGACTGACTACCGGATTTGTCATAAACTCCCTCCCCCTCGACCAACGCAAGGCAGCCTACGACTGCGATATAACCTACAGCACCAACAATGAAATAGCCTTCGATTATCTCAGAGACAACATGCGCTACCGCATGGAAGACAAAATGCAGCGGGGACATCATTACTGCATTATTGACGAAATCGATTCCATCCTTATCGATGGCGCCCGCACCCCCCTCATTATCTCAGGCGCAGCCAATGACGATACGCAGCGATATCTGAATGCCAAAAAAGTCGTGGCGGATCTCAGAGAATGCGCAAAGGATCCGGAAACCGAAGAATATCCCGAAGAACCCTCGGGAGATTACAAGGTTGATGAAAAAAACCGCAGGATCAGCTTCACCGACGAGGGTCTGAATAGCCTTGAAAGCGCCTGTGTCCGCAGGGGCATTTTCACCGGCGACCTCTACGACAGCGAAAACTTCGACTACATTCACTATGCCACTCAGGCCCTCCGCGCCCGCCGGCTTTTTCATGTGAATACCCACTATGTCCTACGGGGCAAAAAAGTTGAAATTGTTGATGAGTTTACCGGACGCATTCTCCATGGCCGCCGATACAGCGAGGGGCTGCATCAGGCAATTGAAGCAAAGGAAAACATGCGCATTCAACAGCGCAGCCGAACATTCGCGAGCATTACCTTTCAGAACTTCTTCAGAATGTACCATAAAATCAGCGGCATGACCGGAACAGCCGCCAGCGAAGAGCGGGAATTTATAAAAATATACGGACTCGATGTTGCCGTTATTCCCACAAACCGTCCGATCATCCGTAAAGATGAAGATGATGTCATATATCTCAATGAAAAAGATAAATTTGAGGCAATTTGTGAAGAAATAAAGACCGTCAGCAAGACCGGGCAGCCTGTTCTCATCGGAACAGTTTCAATTGACAAATCGGAGCGCCTGTCGAAGGTTCTGACACGGAAGGGCGTTCGGCATGAGGTGCTGAACGCGAAGAATCATGCGCGGGAGGCCGCCATTATTGCCGAGGCAGGCGCAGAGGGATCGGTAACCATTGCGACAAACATGGCCGGCCGCGGTACCGACATCAAACTCGGAGGGAACTCTGAGTTCCGCGCCCGGAGGGAGGCAGGAGATGATGCCGCATCCTATGAAGAAGCTCTTGCCCGCGAAACAGAACACTGGTTTGAGCGTTCGAACCGCATTAAGGAACTCGGCGGCCTGTACATTCTCGGCACCGAACGTCATGAGAGCAGGCGCATCGATAATCAGCTCCGCGGGCGAAGCGGAAGGCAGGGCGACCCTGGGCTGAGCCGTTTCTTTCTGAGCATGGACGATGAACTCATGCGCCTGTTCGGCGGCAAATCGGCAAATATAAAAGGGCTCATGAGCAAGATCGGGATGAACAGCGATGTCGCAATCGACCATCCCCTGCTTAGCAAGGCAGTTGAACGGGCGCAGAACAAGGTAGAAGAGCGGAATTTTGACATTCGGAAACATCTTTTGAAATTTGATGATGTGCTGAATGAACAGAGAAAATTTATTTATGAACAGCGGAGCGATATACTCTCCGACAATTCCCTCATTGAGAGGATTCTCACAAGCGCATCGGATATGACGGCAAGCTATTTTCACGATTGGAAGAACAAGCAGAACGTGCACAGCAGCGATATACCCGAACTGATCGCCTGGCTCAGGGAAAACCTCTTCTACACACTTCCCTCGAACATCGACCTCACGGGCCGCAGCCCTGAAGAGGCACTGAAACAGATAATGAAAACCATTGAAGGTGAGTTGCGTGAAAAGGAAAAATCTATCGGAGCAGAAATCCTGAATCAGGCGCTTCGCCGTGAATATCTCATGAACATCGACCTGCGGTGGCAGGATCATCTTGAAAACCTTGAGGCACTGAGGGAATCGGTGTATCTGCGCAGTTATGCCCAGAAAAACCCCCTTCTGGAGTACAAGCTCGAAGGTTTTCAGATATTTGATGAGATGCTCGACGATATCCGCCGCACGCTTCTCCGTAAGCTCATATTGGTTAAGGTTGCGGGACTGAGTAACAAACCGCACATTCAGATACCACAGGGTTATATGAGCCACCGCGAACTTAATTTACTCCATGCCAATCAGATGCAGGCGGAAAGCGGGCAGATGCAGGCGGGAAACCCCCTCGCGCAGAACAGACAGGCAGCAGGAAACAGACTGGCGCCGGGCGGACAGGCAGACGGAGGCGGACAGGGTCAGCTGCCCGGACAGCGGGTAACAACCGTTGTCCGCGAACATCCCAAGGTTGGCCGAAACGACCCCTGCCCCTGCGGAAGCGGAAAAAAATACAAGTACTGCCACGGCCGCTGAGAGTCGGAGCGCGCCGCTTCAGTCGGAACGCGCCGCTTCAGCCGGAGCGCGCCTTATGATATACTGTGCCTGTGAATGCTTTTGCGGATCATCTGAAACACATACGAAAAAACCTGGGCATGACCCAGCGCGCGCTGGGAGAGCGTCTAGGGGTCGGACAAACTGCCATTGCGAACTATGAGCAGGGAAGCCGTTCCCCCGATCCCCGGAGCCTGCAAAAGCTCGCCAACATTCTCTCTGTAACAGTCGATGATCTCCTCGGGCATGCGCTCCGCCCCAATGCGCCCCATGCGACGCTCCGACCCTGCGAAACCCTCGCCGATTTAGATATATCCTATGAAATTGATACCTACATTAATCTCATACTGTATAATCGACCTGTTGCCGCCATCGACCGCATCATCAACATTGCCGACCTCGGAGTATCGGTACAGAAAATTTACCGTGATATTCTTGAGCCCATCACCGCCCGGGCAATGGAAATGATCAAATCGCAGCAATGTACCATTCATCAGGAATTCTCTCTGGCTCAGAGTCTCACATCATCCATGGGAATTCTGCAAAAATATGTTGTCCGCAGGGCAGCGAACGAAAAGAGCTTTCTCGGCATTACCGTAGGCAACGATTCGCATAATATCGGACTCATAATGATATGCAATTTCATGCACATGGAAGGCTGGGACGTATGGTGTCTGGACAAGTTTTCTCCAGACAGATTACAGGCAATTACTGTTTTCAAACCAGATGTTCTCGGCATTTCGGTTACTGTTGCCGAGCACATTCTGGAAGCGGAGGAACTCATATGCGCCGTAAAAAGATACCAACGGCATCCTCTCATTATGGTTGGCGGGCAGGCCTTTGCAGCCGACCCCCAATTGTGGCGGAAAATTAATGCCGATGCCTTCGCTGCAGGCGGCGTAAGCGCGGCAGGCTTGCTCGCCCGGCTCATTTGATAGCGGGAGCAAAAGAGAAGATGAAAAAGCAGAACCACCAACCCATTATTGTTCTGAAAATCGGCGGCGGCGCAGTCCGGCAACTCGGCGCAGTCCGGCAACTCGGCGCAGTCCGGCAACTCGGCGCAGTTCGGCAACTCGCCGGCGGGGAGCGGGAAGCCTCAGGCGCCCTCTTTCATGACATTTCTGCCTTGTCGGAAAAATATCGCTGGGTTCTCGTTCACGGCGGCGGCGCTCAGACCAGCGAAATATCACGTCAGTATGGCATTGAACCCCGTTTTGTCGATGGCATTCGGCAAACCAGTCCGCAGGAAATGAACATTGTTGATATGGGACTCGCCGGACTCATGAATACCGCCATACTGCGCCGGGCTGCATCAGCAGGACTGAAGCCCGTTGGACTCAGCGGAGTAGATGCCGGTCTCTTTTCTGCCGAGAAATTGTCGGCCGCTAATCATAGCGGTAGAATCATTTCTGTTAATCCTGATATAGTACTTTATCTCCTGAACGGGAATTATCTGCCGGTTATAAGCTCGGTGAGCAGTAATGCCCGGGGAGAGGGGGTAAATGTTAATGCAGATGATGCGGCGCTGGCGCTTGCTGCGGCGCTGGCTGCGGCTCCGCCGCCTCCGCGCTCCGCGGCTCGCGGAACGCGCTCCGCGGTTTTTTCTGCGCCTTCGCGCTCCGCGGATCTTTCTGCGCCTTCGCGCTCCGCGGATCGCGGCGCCATGAGGTTGATATTTATCTCCGACATTGCGGGTGTGCTTGGAGCAGAAAATGCCGGGGGCACACGGGAAATACTCCCGGTATTGAATGCGGAAACAGCCGGGGAATTGATACAAACAGGCCACATACAGGATGGGATGATTCCAAAGGTCAGGAATGCTCTCAACTTCCTGAAAAGAGGAATTGGAGCAGTCCATATAGCCGATGTTACCGGCAGCGGCGATTTGCAGAAAATTATTCAGGGCGAGCGCGGAACAACTATCACCCGCTGAAAAAAACACCGGGAACCCTGTGCTTTATGCAAAAGTTTCTACAAAATGCGATAATGCTCAGCGCAGAAAAGCATTTCGGAGCGCTGAATCAAAAAAGGAGGCTGAGGAACATGAAAAATAATCATTCGCCGCGCCGACACACAGAAAATCAGCATTCGCCGCGGCAATACGCAGAAAATCATTATTTGCCCCGCCAATACGCAGAAAACCTGCTCATTATGGAAGATGGCAATGGTGTTCGAATTCGGGATGCCGGCGGTAAGGAATATCTGGACTTTGCCTCAGGCATAGCGGTCAACTCCCTTGGGTACGGGAGAAAAGATTTCGCTCACATACTCGCATCGCAGGCAGAAAAATTGATGCATACCAGTAATCTCTTCACCTCCCGACCAACCCTCGAACTGGCTGCAAAACTCTGCTCCTCAAGCCCCATCCCGGCGGATCAACCCTGGGAGAGTGGAAAAAATCCCGCATACTTTAGCGCTGTTCATTTCGGAAACAGCGGCGCCGAAGCCAATGAGGCTGCCCTCAAATATGCGCGCCTCTGGCATTACCGGCAGGAACGGCAGGCACATATGATTCTTGCCTTTCATAAGGGCTTTCATGGCAGAACCATGGGCGCCCTCTCGCTTACCTCGGAGGAAAAATACCGTCTTCCCTTCCATCCCCTCGTGCCCGGTGTGCTATTTGCCCGCTTCAATGATCCTGATGATATGAAAAAAACCATCGCGGAACATCCGCAGATCGGGGCAATTATTGTCGAACCGATACAGGGAGAATCTGGACTCAATACCATGACGGCAGACTTTGCCGCTCAGCTGAACACGGTATGTTCAACCAACAACATTCTCCTCATTGCCGATGAAGTTCAAACCGGGCTCGGCCGCTGCGCTGCGCTCTATGCCTCCGAGATCATCGGCCTCAAACCAGACATCATCACACTCTCCAAACCCCTCGCGGGCGGACTCCCCCTTTCGGCAACCCTCATTGGAGCAAAAATCAACGATCTACTCACACCCGGCGACCACGGCAGCACATTCGGCGGCGGCCCCGTGAGCTGCGTAGTAGCAAACGCCGTGTGGGACATTATCAACGCGCCCGAATTTCTGAACACAGTACGGAGCACTGCCGAATATTTCGAACAGCGCCTTCGGCACATACAGGCATCCTTCCCCCGCTTCTTCAGCTCTGAAGCGCCGAGGGGTCTGGGGCTTCTCCGCGGACTTGCCGTGAAAGACCCATCGCAGCTGCCCCTTCTCATATCCCGCGCCATAGACAGGGGTCTGCTCATACTCCGTTCGGGCAACAACATACTTCGCTTTGCGCCTCCGCTCATCATTTCCCCCGATGAAATTGGGGAAATGGAAACACGATTACAGAAGGCATTAGGAGATATGGAATGACCGACAGCACAAAAACGACCGCCGGCACAAAAACAACCGACAGCACAAAGAAATTGAATAAAATTGTGCTCGCCTATTCCGGCGGGCTCGATACATCCATCATCATCCCGTGGCTTAAGGAAAATTATCATAACCCCGAAATTATCGGGGTCTGCGTAAATGTCGGCCAGCAGGAAAATTGGGAAGCCATACGCAAAAAGGCTGAGGCCTCCGGCGCCGCAAAGCTCTACATAATAGATGCCCGAGAAGAATTCGTTACCGATTATCTCTGGCCCCTGCTGCGTTCGGGAGCGGTGTACGAGGGGAAGTATCTGCTCGGCACCTCCATTGCCCGCCCCCTTCAGGCTCGGCATCAGGTCGATATTGCCCTTCGCGAGGACGCCGATGCTCTTGCTCATGGCTGCACCGGCAAGGGAAACGATCAAATACGCTTTGAACTTACCTACAAGGCCCTCGCTCCCGAGCTTGAAATTATCGCTCCATGGAGAATATGGGATATCCGCAGCCGGGAACAGGCCATTGCATATGCCCGGCAGCACAATATCCCCATTGGAAATATCAATGAAAAAAATATCTACAGCCGCGACTGGAATGTCTGGCATATGAGCCATGAGGGCGGATCATTGGAAAATCCATGGAATCGTCCGGAAAACGATACATTCCAGCTCACGGTCGATCCCAGGGATGCGCCCGACACGGAAACAGAGGTGCTCATACGCTTTGAAAAGGGCCTGCCTGTCAGCATTGACGGAGAAACCCTTCCTCCCTTCGCAATTCTCGAAAAACTAAATACCATTGGCGGAGCTAACGGCATCGGCCGCATCGATCTGGTTGAAACACGGCTTGTCGGCATGAAGAGCCGGGGGGTCTACGAAACTCCGGGCGGAACAATTCTCTACCATGCGCTTCGGGAATTGGAGATGATTACCATGGATGCCGATACGCTCTCCTTAAAAAATGTTATTGCGCTTCAGTACGCAAAGCTTGTGTACTCAGGCAAGTGGTTTACGCATTTCCGTGAATGTATGGATGCCTACATGCAGCAGGCAACCCGCTACTGCACGGGCGATGTCCGCCTCATATTGTATAAGGGAAACATTACGCTGGTCGGCCGGCGGAGTCCCTATGCTCTGTACATTGAAGATTTAGCAAGTTTCGGCGACCATACATATGACCACCGCGATGCAACCGGTTTCATTAACCTGTACGGGCTTTCCACCGGGGTGCAGGCAATTGTACACAAAAACCGCGACGCGGTTTCCGGCCCTGCCGCAGAAATGCGGACTATGGCCGGCTTCAGCGAAGGGTGAGCGGCGAGCGTGATGGCGGCGGGTGCGCGTTATGCTGATGCGGCGAGCGTGATGTTGGCAGGTGCGCGTTATGGTGATGCGGCGAGCGTGATGTTGGCAGGTGCGCGTTATGGTGATGCGGCGAGCGTGATGGCGGCGGGTGCGCGTTATGCTGATGCGGCGAGCGTGATGGCGATCTGCGCCGCGGGAGGTTTCAGTGAATGTGTTTAAGCGTCTTGGACGGTTCATTACAACGGTTTTCATTGGGGGCATTGGGGTCATTTTCCCGGTGGCAGTGCTCTTTTTCTTTTTCAGCTGGTTGTTCAGGATCATTTCCGCGGCCATCCTCCCCATTACCATGCAGATAAACCAATGGCTGAACATTTCAGTAAGCCTTGCCTCCATTCTCTCAATAGTCGTTATTCTCACAAGCTGCTTTTTCATCGGCCTCTTCGTAAAGACCAAAACAGGACACTTCGTACACAACAAGCTCGAAAAATACTTCCTCAGCCGAATTCCCGGATACCGCCTTCTCAGAGAGGCGGCAAAACCCTTTTTCAACCCCGAAAAGAGTGTCATTTTCACAAAACCGGTACTCATTCGTCCCTATGCCAACGACACATGGATGACCGCCTTCATAACAGATCATCATACACCGAGCAAAACATACACGGCCTTTGTTCCAACCAGCCCAAACCCGACAAACGGACTGGTATTTCATGTTCCCGAAGATCG
>CBDDDG010000003.1:0-14354 GCA_965226555.1 Salinispira sp.
TGCGCTGACAACGAGATCGCAGTGAAGGTTCTTTTTTCCTGCAATGTAGCTGGGGTTTTCAATGCGGATTTTTTCCATGTCCAGCTTGGCAAGCGTTGTATCCTCACAGAACAGCCGCAGCAGGTCGGGAATCAGCCGGGGGGTTCTGTAGTAGGCGATCTTGAAGGCTATGTCGTGGATGTGGCCTGTGCTCTGGGATGATTTTTTCATAAACATTCCTCCTACATCTGTGACGGGTAAAATGTCATTCTTGACTATGTATTTTGAAAGAATTTGAAAAGAAATTGAAAGAATGTTGTGAATTTTTTTCAGGGAGACAGGAATGGGGAGGGGGCTGGTATGCTCTGTGTCGATATATTTTCCGCTCATACCATATAGACGGGTAAAATATGAATGGTGAATATGGGAAATTTTTTCAAAAAGTTTTATTATTTTGGGATATTACAAAGTTTTGCTTTGCAAAATTGTGCTTGCACAATTTCCAGTAGCAAAACTTCTATAAAATAGGAGAATGATAAGCACAAAGAAAGCATTCCAAATGGGATATTAACCTGATCCCGAAGCATGGCGACCAGCCCCGGATGCACAAACCTCCGACCAGCCCGGACGCATCGCCAGGCCGAGCGGCAAAGTACTGTTCAAGAAAATCTGCGGTATTCTTTGCTGTGTTCTGTTCTCGGCGCGCGTAAAAATTGTTTAACATTTCGCGCCCCTCGCGGGCAGGGAGGTGGTGCACTTATGGTTGAATTCACCCTGTTGGATATTTGAAGCTTGCCGAACTAACGAATATATGTTTCTGATACTGTGGATTTTCCTTCTTTACCAGAGATTTATCGAACTGCACCTTGCCGTTGTAATGCCAAGGCGGATCGGCATAAATAATGTCATATTTCATACTCGGAAGAGGCGGATACGGAAATCCATCTACCAATAACGTATTTTCCATACAATATTCCTCTTCGAGAAGTGTGGCAGTTTTCTGAGAAACCTTTGCATAAAAACGGCGTGAGGGCGCACTCAGCCCCCATGCCTGCCTGAGTTGAATTGCAACTCATTGATAGGCAATAATCTCGTTATACCATGACGGAAAGGCTACAGCGTTCGGTTGTCCGCTGCCCACCTTGGACCTCAAAAACATATTGGTGACCGTTACTATATATTCATCATTTGCTGCATCGGTGTCACCCATATTATCTATGCCGCCATTTTCAAGCGTCCAATGATCCTTCCACTCCTCAAGATCCTGATTGAATGCGGTTGTATCACTGAACATAGATGTCATATCCGTTACCGAGCTGACATCCCAGCCGGAGATATCACCATTGAATGTGCTTGCAATAGTGAACATAGATGTCATATCCGTTACCGAACTGACATCCCAGCGTGAGATATCGCCATTGAATGTGCCTTTGTTACTGAATATACCTATCATATCTGTTACTGCGGTGGTAATAATGTAGTTGAAATTGCCAGTATCGCCCCAGTTTGATATCCCCGCATTTACCGCTGTTTTCAGTTCAGCGTTAGTGGTAGGACTCTCAGTAACAAAGAAATATTCGGCAAACAGGATGGCATCTCCGGTTCCAGTACCATATACCACATATGTTCCTGCCGTTGTCTCCGCGCTAACCGTAAGCGTAATAAGTCCGCTGCTCGAATCGACAATCGGCGGGGTGACTCCAACGGGCGTAGCTGCGGAGGTGACCTTCGTAATGTCTCCATCAACGACCGTGATATTGCTTGCCCCCACCGTGGTCAAAGAAATGCTGAGCTCAGTGGCAATTTCAGGGGCAAGAGGGTTATCAATATCAGCCGGAACAATTGCGCTCGCTGACTCGCCCGCGGGAAGCTGCGTTGCAAAAAGCAACATTGCGGATGCAGACCATTCGCCCGCGCCTTGCGCGTTGACAGCGCGTACCTGTAGTTGGTAGTTGGCGCCGTCTGCCGTAATGCTGTGGATTGTGTAGGGAGAGTACGATGAGAAGGAAAAATGACAGACTTCTGCCTGCCCCTCGCTGTTTTCGCAGGCAATGCCGGAGCTAATGATCGTCCATGGCTCCGTGTCATCTGCGCGATATCGCAGCTCATACCCGGTAATGGGGCTGCCGCCATTATCGGTTGGCGCAGTCCATGTGGCAATGAGTAACCCATTGCCTGCTTCAAAGGTTGGAGCAGCTATTGTACCCGGCGCGGCAGGGGGCGCAGTTGGCGGCGCAATAGGTGTTGCCGTGGCAGATGCCGACCAGCCGCCGGTGCCCTGCGCGTTGACGGCGCGCACCTGCACGGCATAATTCATGCCGTTTGTCAGCTCGGTAATGGTGTGGCTTGTGGTAATACCGGTGTTAATCTCCATCCAGCTCTCGCTGCCGTCTTCCCGATAACGCAGGTGATATTCAGTAATATCGTTGTTCGTGTTGTTCTCCCCCCACCCCCAATTCCATGTAGCAGGATCAACCCACGATGCGGTAAGCTGTTCGCTCCCCGCTGTGAGAGTTGGAGCAGACATGGTTGGCGGCGTAGTTATCATTGGACATCCAGAAATCAACGCAATAGCTATTGCGCAGAATGCGACAAGGGCTACCCCCCCCCCAACTGTATGACGTAATTTTCATTATTTTGCCTCCTTGGCTAATAATTGTTTTGCCTCAGAAAAAATCTGACGGCTTTCACCATTGTTTCCGAGATTGTTGTTTGGAAAATTGTGCAAGCACAATTTCCAGTAGCAAAACTTTGGTATAGTAACAGTTGAGAAACTGTGCGTCAAGCGCAATTTCAATCTTATTGAAGATTATACCTGATCATAGTCTCTTTTGCAAGCAAAATGAGCATAGCCCAAGTCTACCGACATTATTCTGTCAAAACCCCGTCAAAAAATTTGTTGGGGAAGTTCTGCAATCTTTACACATCGCATATCATCTACTATACTTCTGCTATTGTCTGCAAGAACCCAGAAAAACCGCTGCGGACAGTGAAGGAGAACAGCACATGAAAATAAACAGCGCATATCATACAGGAAAAAAACGCTACGCTGCTGCTGCGCCAAAGGTCGGTATACGGCCGACTATTGATGGAAGACTCGGCGGAGTTCGGGAATCGCTTGAAGATCAGGTAATGGGAATGGCGCAACGGGCTGCCGAACTTATATCTTTCTCTCTCAAACACCCCGATGGAAGCTCCGTGGAGTGTATTGTTTCCGATTCCGCAATTGGCGGAGCGGCCGAAGCCGCAGTCTGCGAAGAAAAATTTGAACGGGAAGGGGTCGGACTCAGCCTCACGGTAACCCCCTGCTGGTGCTACGGATCGGAAACCATGGATACCCACCCGAGCCGTCCCAAGGCCGTGTGGGGTCTGAACGGCACCGAACGCCCGGGAGCTGTGTATCTTGCAGCAGTGCTTGCAGGGCATGCGCAGAAGGGACTTCCGGCCTTCGGCATTTATGGTAAAGACGTTCAGGATTCCGATGATACAACAATTCCCGACGATGTTGCGGAGAAAATTCTCCGTTTTACCCGGGCAGGGCTCGCAACTGCCTGGATGCGGGGGAAAAGTTATTTGTCCATTGGAGCTGTGAGCATGGGAATTGCCGGTTCCATTGTGCAGGAAGATTTTTTCCAGACCTGGTTAGGTATGCGGAATGAATATGTGGATATGAGCGAAGTTAACCGGCGGGTAAGCGGGGGCATTTTTGACACGGGCGAATATGCCGTTGCCCGCGAGTGGGTACGTAAAAACTGCCGGATGGGAACCGATCCAAATCCGCAACCCTATTCAGATGAGGAACTCTCCGCTGCCATGGACTATTCGGTAAAAATGGCGCTGGTCTGCCGTGATCTCATGGTTGGCAACGAAAAGCTCATAAAACTGGGCTTTGGCGAAGAGGCCCTGGGGCACAACGCTCTTGCAGCCGGCTTTCAGGGGCAACGCGCCTGGACCGATTACCTGCCGAATGGCGATTTCATGGAAGCCATTCTCAATACCGGCTTCGACTGGAACGGCTTCCGCCAACCCTACATTATGGCCACTGAAAACGATAGTTTGAATGCTGCCAGCATGCTTTTCGGGCACCTTCTCACCAACACTTCCCAACTCTTTTCAGATGTACGCACCTACTGGAGTCCCAATGCCGTACAGAAAGCCGCCGGATATACCCCCAGCGGCAGGGCGCGGCAGGGTTTTATCCATCTCATTAATTCCGGCCCAACAGCCCTCGATGCTACCGGAAAGCAGCGCAGCGCAGACGGCAGCCCCGTCATGAAACCCTTCTGGGAAGTTACGGCAGACGAAGCCGCAGCCTGCCTCGAAGCTACCCGCTGGTGTCCGTCCATCCGCGAATACTTTCCCGGCGGCGGATTCTCAACAGACTTCCTCACTGAAGGCGATATACCGGTAACCATGTGGAGGATCAACCTCATTAAAGGACTTGGTCCGCACATTCAAATTGCTGAAGGGTACACAATCGCATTACCCGAGAAGGTACATGACATTCTGGATGCCCGCACAAACCCCACCTGGCCGACAACCTGGTTTGTCCCCACCCTCACGGGCGAAGGGCAATTTACCGGTGTGTATGAGGTGATGGCGGCATGGGGCGCGAACCATGGGGCAATAAGCTGCGGACATATCGGGGCAGACCTCATTACTCTTGCTTCTATTTTACGCATTCCGGTGAGCATGCATAATGTTTCCGCAGACAGGATATTCCGCCCTGCCGTATGGAAGGCCTTCGGGCAGGAAGCGGAAGGCGCCGATTACCGCGCCTGCAAAAACTTTGGCCCCCTGTATACCTAACCTGTATACCTGAATGGCTATGAGAAGCGAGTTTTTATCAATGCAAAAGTTTCTACGTGATATAAAGGAGCAACCATGCTAAAAGGCATACATCCTATTCTTTCTCCAGATGCCCTTCATGCCATTGCATCAATGGGACATGGAGATGAACTCCTTATCGCAGACGGAAATTATCCTGCTGCGGCAAAGGCAAAAAGATTGATCCGCTTTGATGGGCACCCAATATCGCTCATTCTCGCGGGTCTTCTCGATCTTTTCCCCCTCGATTCTTTTATCGCACAGCCCATTATTCTTATGGACGTACCGGAGGATGTTGAAAACCCGCCGGTCTGGGAAGAATACCGGAATATAATTACGAAAAAAGATGTACTTTTTTCCCGCTCAAACGCGCCGACTCCGGCTCCGGCAACCGCATCGGCGTTGACAAACGCGCCGACTCCGGCTCCGGCAGCCGCGCCGACTCCGGCAGCCGCTCTGGCAACAACGGGACGTTCCTGGGAAAACTCCGTGGAACATCTTGAACGCTTTGCATTTTATAAACGGGCAGATAATTGCTTTGCCGTTTTCGCAAGCGGGGAAACAGCGCTTTATGCCAATATCATTCTGAAAAAGGGTGTTCTGAAAAAGGAAGATCTGGCACTGTGAAGTATATTGCGGTCGATCTGGGAGCGGGCAGCGGGAGGATTGTGGCAGGCACCCCCGCCTCGGAACCCCTCACCCCCGATCCGCTCAACTCCGATCCGCCTCCCGCCTCAGGCGGGGCAGACGATGGGCTGGACATTCTCTACCGCTTCACAACACCCTCGGTGGTTCTCCCCACGGGCATACACTGGGACATTGCCGCTATTTTCAATAACATAAAAAAGGGTCTCCGCGCGGCATTTCTGAAGTACGGCGATGAAATAGTCAGTATTTCCGTAGATAGTTGGGGTGTCGATTATGGACTACTCGATGCTGGCTCCGAGCTTATTGGCCTTCCCTACCATTACCGCGACCAGCGAACCGATACTATCATGGATGGGGTCTTTTCCATTATCTCCGAGCGGGATATCTACGAACGCACCGGCATACAGTTCATGCAGCTTAACACCCTGTTCCAACAGATCGCCTTTATGAAATCTCACCCTGATCTGTTTTCCTGCGCCCGCTCCTATCTTTCCATTCCTGATCTGATCATCTACTGGCTCTGCGGGGAAATGACAAACGAACGCACACATGCTTCAACAACCCAACTTTTTAGCCCGCACCAAAATACCTGGGATCGTGAGCTCATGGATATTCTCAAGCTGCCGAAAACTATTTTCCGGGAGATAGTACCCTCAGGAACCCCGCTTGCACCGCTCCTCCCGCAGGTTCAGCAGGAAGTTGGGGCACCTGCTTCAGTACAGGTCATTGCCGGTGCCGGGCACGATACACAGGCAGCATCTTTCACCGTACCTGCCAGCGCAGACACCGCCTTCCTCAGCTGCGGAACCTGGTCGGTCATGGGTATTGAAAGCAGTACGGCCATCATCAGCGACACGGGCTTTGCCTATTCGGCCTCAAACGAGGCAAGCGCGCGCGGCGGCTACAATCTTCTGAAAAACCTGCTCGGACTCTGGCTCCTGCAGGAATGTAAGGCCGAGTGGGACGCCGAACACAGGGTTAGCGCAGCGGGCACAGGATCTGCAGCTCGTGCGGCTGGAACGGCGGGCGCCGCAGAATCCGATTATGCAAAACTTATAGAACAGGCGCGCTGCGCAGATGCTCCCGAGAAGCTGATTGATGTCAACAATGATATATTTCTGAAATCGCGGCATCAGGCAGGTTCCATGCAGGAACGAATCAACCGGCATCTTTCAGAGAAGGGCGCGCAGCCCTGTACCGAGCGCAGCCAGATAGTGCGGGTGATCATCGAAAGCCTCGCCGAACTGTACCGGAAGACCCTCAATGAACTTGAAGAAATAAGCGGACGGAAAATAACACGGCTCCACATTATCGGCGGCGGCGCGCAGAATGATCTTCTCTGTGAACGCACCACAGAGCTGAGCGGACGGGAAGTTATTGTTGGGAATCCTGAAGCCACCGCCATCGGAAATATCAGCATTCAGCAGCAGACAATGCAGAAACTGGAATGACTCTCCGACAGGAAAATAAGCTCACTTTATGGTTTTTGCATTACGACAATGTACTTCAGTAAGCCCTATTTGATACGAAGTGTAATTGATATCGGGCTGCCCCTGACGAGCATAATATGAAGAAAAACGCGCTAATACATCCTTTACAAACGAAGGTGAAATCTGAATTGAAGGCGCTTCGAATTGCTCATCAATCTTTTCCTTTGGCAGTGTTGACAATTTTCTGAAATTCAAAAATCCGCCAGTGAAGGAATTAGTCTTAGGCAACCAGTGATAATATGCCGTATTGTTATTTCTGAATGCTTTTTCGAGTTCTTTTTTTGAGGGTTCGTTGGGAAATACCGTTTTACATGAATCTATTTCAGCAATGAGTATTCTATCTGTTTTAATACCGTTTTCGCCTCTTATTACAAGGTCGCAGGCCGGAGTCAAAACAACAAAGTAGTTTTCCTCTGTTTTCGATTTGATAATGCTGCCAGTGCGGATGCGGTTTGTATGGGGTGGCGCCAAGTACATTTCTTCCGGGAAGTATCGATCTTCATCATTATCAAGAAGTTGAAGAAGGTGATTTAACGTATACCGAAGTAATGCTCTTTCTGTACGGAATGGATCAGTTTTACCGTAGACCACCCATATACCTTTCTGAGGAAGCAGATTTTTCAGAAATACCGTATTCAGCGCCTTTTCAATTTCACCACGGCCTCCCATAATTTTCGTTAATCCGGTATTATAAATTTCCCAGAGCAGATCAAATATATGAACATATTCCGACCCAGGCTCTCCTTTCTTTAATACTAATTCCCTGAGCAAATTACTCGATTCAACTGCATTAGGTGTACCAGTTAATATAACAACCGGAATTCGGAAACACGCATCTTCTATTTCCCTCACAACCTTATTTCCCGCATCCTTTTCATCTTCATTGCCGAGATTCAGATCGATAATAGCCCCATCGTATGTATTATTTAACTTATCGAAAGCGTCTGCCAAAGTTTTGCATGGCGTCAATTCAATATTCTTATTCTTATGTTCATCATTGTAACGGTCTATTGAATCCTCGCAGGTTTTAACATCTTCGTCATTATCTTCTACAAGCAGTAATTTGAAAGTACTCACCTCAGTCATTCTCCATAATCGGTTGAAGTCTGAACCACACACCCTGCTCAGACTCAAGAGCTTTAAGCTCCATGCCATTTCGCATCGCAGCTTCTCCGGCAATTGCCAGTCCGAGTCCTGTTCCTGATGGTTTTGTGGAAAATTGAGGTTCAAAGATAACCTCACTGTCAATCAGAAATTGTTCAATACCCGGTCCGGTATCACGATAGTCGATATGCAGAAGAGAATTATCGTCAGTTACAAGATCAATGATAATGTTCTTATCGCTTGTGCTTTTTTCATTCATCCAATACATACTGTTATCAACAAGGTTTGTGAAAATCGCATAGATGTCCTGCTGCCAAGCGGATAACTCAAAATTATCGGAACCGTTTACACTCACCGTTATGTTCTGAGCCTTCATTTCTTCTTCAAAAACTGACAAACTACCCAGAATAGTATCTTTCAGTAACAGCTGTTTCCTGGCAGAACGTTTCCCGGCTGCTAGGGGGTCAAGTCTGCTGAACAACTTCACAAAAACCTCCGCATTACTGCCAACTCCCTCAACTATGGGCATGCTTTTCTCCAATGTATTCCGCTCACCCGTTTCTCTGAATAATTTATACCAGTATTGAAGATTCGGAATCTGATTACGGAAAAAATTCAAAGGACGTCTGCCTTCATGAAGAATGACGTTTATTATTTTTCCCAGAGTAGCCTGCCCCTGATAAATTGCAACTGCTTGGCGGATTTCATCAACAATTTTATTTCTATTTTCCGCATCCCGATTAATAATATCTGTGACTGTATTAATGGTTTCAGTATTAACGCCGCCTTTGGTAAGTGTAGATTTGACATTTTTTTTCAAACCGTCATATGCAAACATTTTCTCAAACTCACGTTCAATTTTCGAAACAGGCCTACCTAATCCGGCTTTCTGCCTGAATTCAAAACGCCGACTTTCAAGCAGGGTAATTACGTCTTGTGTAATTTTTTTCAACTTAGTAAAGGCGTCATTTTCACGGAGCCCATCTCGCGCGCTTTTTTCTATTAATCCGGACAGTTTTTCCGACTGTATCTCCACATATCCAATAACCTGATTGCTGCCAATTCTTAGCGAAGGGTTCTGAACACGTTGCTCATTCAGTTTCAGCCAATCAAACTCAGCATCACCAAGAGGACGAATACGAAAACCGTTCCGATAAACGCCAATTCCGTTATATTCGTTAAGGAGCTGTCTCGCCTCCAGTTTTCCCACATAGTTTCCTGATTCATCTTTGAGACCTCTGGCAATAAGAGATTCAATGGCTTCCTTTTCACGGTCATAAACACGAATATCAAAAACCAGATCGCCGCATCCGGTTGGACCATCATTATCAAACGGGATTTTCTCCTCTGTTGTGTTTCGGGCTTTCTGTAATCCATATTCCAGAACACCTCTGCCATCCGCATGTATTCTCCCCATTATTCTATAGTCAAATAACTCGAAAATGGGATATGGTTCTATGGTCTCGTCAATATCCTGAACTTTGGGAAATCCGCGTATCTTCATATGTATGCGAAAATCATCAGCGGTCTGCTGATCATTGGAAGAGATACTCACAGGAGGTACAAGCTTCTTAAGCTCAAACCGCAGTTTATTGAATTGTTTCTGATCCCATTCGGAAATGAGTTTCCTGCTGCCGGATATAATTAATCGTGTGCCGGATGCTTCATTGACATCAGAAGTTTCAATTAATATTTCCACATCATCCAGATACTGAGCAGCCTCAAATGCCTGCCATTCGACCAGAACCGTGGTTTTCTTTCCTCCGGACGTTACGGTCTCAAGCAACAGATCCTCACCTAATAGTGAAGCAGCATATCGGCCAATTCCCTTACGCCCCTGCATGGTTCTCCCCGAAGGGCTTTTGTTTTGGTCAAGCTTGTATCGGGTAGATGGCACCATCCACTTGCCGGCAACATCATCCCGCGACATGCCATGCCCATGGTCGCTTATCGTAATAGTATATGTCTGATCTGTCTTTGCGGAGAAATCAATACATACATCAGGAGAATCGGCATCGTAGGCATTCTTTACCAGCTCCACAACAGCAGCATAAGAATCTTGTATGAGGTCTCGGCCAATAGTCAAAATATGTCTGCCGGCCGGCCTTATTCTATATGATCCGCTCATATTCACTGCCATACCTCCATCAATTTATTTGCAATCTTCCCTGCCAACAGAACCGGTACAGCATTCCCTATTTGCCTGAAAGCTGGTGTTCTTTTCGGTGGTCCTACAGAACTCTCAAAGAAATAATCGTCAGGAAATGTCTGCAATCGCGCTGCCTCCCGCGGCGTAATTGATCGGTTCTGTTGAATATCAGGATGAATATAATAATGCCCATCACGCGCAATATGCGCAACAACAGTATGAGAATATGGCAAATTAGAAGCAACCACCTTAAAACGGTCAAGAAAAGAATTGCAGTTATTATGAGTTTTTAGCCGTTTCGGCAGGGAATTATAATTAAGCCGAGTTTTTCCAGTGTTCCAGCGTTCAACAACCAGATGATAAATTTCACGATCCTGATCTGTATGGGGTCTTGCCTGGTGCCATGTTACCGGAAGAGTTTCATTCCTAATTTCTGCATTATGCTGCCATGTCCCTTCATATTTTTTTGTTTGGCAGGGGCCGGCACCGCCTTCTCCTGCAACAATTTCCGGAAGATCACAAAGAGCATCATCCACTGTTGCCTTCGAATTCCATTTTTCAGGTTCCGGATAAAAACCGGCGGAATTACCCCGCCTCCCTACAAGAATGATTCTTTTACGTCTTTGCAAGACCCCGTATTCTTCCGCGGAGAGGGTTCTGTATTCTGTCTCATACCCGCATTTCTGAAAAAGCTCTCTCATTTTGTCAAAATAGAATTGATCATCAGAATCTTTTGCGGAAAGTAACCCTGTTACATTTTCAAATACAAAATATGAAGGTTGATATCGCCTGAGAAACTCTGCGTAATGAATATACAAATAGTTTCTTTTATCGCCTTTCATATTATTGCGGTCACGAGACCTGCCGACAAGAGAATATGCCTGACAGGGAGGTCCCCCGATAATAAGGTCAAGTTTCTGATCTCTCAACATCGCATCGACTTTCCGAAATATTTCTGATAATGATTTTTCGTTGATCTCCGCATGTATTACAGATTCAATCACTCTGTCCGGAATCTGATTATAGAATTCCGAACGTGTCAGTTGATCATTCAGATAATCAGCATATATATCTATTCTGTCGTGCCTTTTCAGCCAGTGATATGCCATTCGGGTTCGCAGAGTAAAACAAGCTGCGCTGTCCAATTCAACATGGGCTATCGGTTCAAAACCGGCGCGTATGAACCCTTCGGATAAACCACCAGCCCCAGCAAACAGATCAATATACTTCAGAGATTTCTTCATATCTTGCTCCGTTCACGAAGGACATTGAACCAATGCCATAGTATCAAAACAATATAACAGGAATACACTTTCGAAGGAACAAACAGGTAGCCAGTACTACCCATGTAATGCTTTTTCCGACCTGCAATACCTGTTCAACATGGCAACAAACCATTCGAATAAGCAGCCCGCTGAAGCCGATCTCGCAGCGCCGCAGTGTCTGTTGCCGCTATCTCCGCTGCCCCCCCAATGTCCGTTGCCGCTATCTCCGCTGCCCCCCCAGTGTCCGCCGCTATCTCCGCGGTCTCCGGCGGCAGCCATGCCAGAATTACTGAAGCAGCAGAGCGATCTATCGCCGAGCAGCCCCCGATCGCAGCGCCACCTTCTATCGTAGCGTCGCCCCCGATCGCCGCGCCGCCTTCTATCGTAGCGCCGCCTTCTATCGCCGAGCGGTCTATCTCATAAAAAATCCGGTACAAATTCCGCGCATAATCTGCCGTACTTTTTATCCGAATTATCTGTCTCCTGCTCCTGCCGACAGCAGACTCGGCAACATCATGCATATCCCTCAGATTATTCGGATATCCCCGTTGTACAGCCTCATGGACTGACCGCTGTACTGCCGTCTTCTTTTCCGATCTATTTTGCGAATAATCGCTGCTGTGAAAGTTCACGGTGAATGCAGGATCGGGGACAATGAGCCAGACCTGCCCCTTCCCTTCGGCCGCGCTCAGGGCATTCCAAAGTTCATCAACATTCTGATACAACTTCAGCGGGGTGCGGGGCGCGTAATGGCGGTAGCGGGTGCCCGGAGCGGGGACATGATCGGCGGGGATAGGACCGGTGGGCGCGGTCAGGGGAGCGGTTTTTTCGAGCTGCCGGAGACCAGAGCTCTTCAGCGCGCGGTTGATCATCGCAGAGCTAATGCTGCCCGGCCGCAAAATGCGCGGGCATCCCTGACTGCCGCAGTAGACAATGGTCGATTCCAGTCCCAGCTCGCAGGATGGGCCTTCGATGATGGCGGCAACGTTTCCGTTCATTTCATGCCAGGCCATGTCGAAGGTTGTCGGACTCGGGCGGCCGGAACGGTTAGCCGAGGGAGCGGCGATGCCCGCGTCCGCGCCGGCAATAAGCGCTTGGGCGATGGATGATGACGGAATGCGCAGCGCAATGGTATTGTGTCCCGCAGCGGCGGCAGGAGCCCTGTGTGGCCGGCGATTCACGATGAGCGTGAGGGGACCCGGGCTGAAGGCTTCGAAAAGGCAGCAGGCGATATCCGGCATATCCGCAGCATAATCGGCAGCCATCCTCCGATCCGCAACATGAACAATGAGCGGATTATCCGCAGGACGCCCCTTCACCCTAAATATTTTTTGCACCGCGGCATCATCATCTGCCATAGCACCGAGACCATAGACCGTTTCAGTTGGGAATATAACAAGTTCACCTTCACGCAGAAGCTGCCCCGCTCTTTCAAGATCATCGGCAGTGAGGCGGAGGGTCGTCTGCGCTGCTCCGCCAGCGGTGCCCGCATTGGCAACGGTGCCCGCATTGGCAGCGCCAGCGGCGGTGCCGCCAGCATCAGGTGTGAATGAAGATTTTTCCATTTTCAACCTTTACCTCATAGGTTTTGAGGTTTTCGGTTGCGGGGAGATCAATAACCGCGCCGTTTCTAATGTCAAAACGGCTGCCGTGCTTTTCGCAGAACACCTTTCCGTCCATGACAATTCCCTGACACAGCGGGCTATGCTCATGGGAGCATGAACCCTGCGTGCAATACACGCCATCTTCCAGTTTGAAGAGGGTATATCGGCGCCGTCCGACAATGACTTCACGGGAAATGTTGAAACTGTCAATGGAAGCAACTTCCTTCCACCCATGGTTTTTTTGCAAGAAGTCCCATGCCCGTTCTATCGGCTCCCCTGCAAACGGCGCTGGATTCTGGTGCGGACATTGGTCTGCACCTTCTCGGGTAATTCGTCTATCAGCTCTTCAAAATAGCCGAGAATGAGCATCTGTTCAGCATCATCCCGGGAAAACCCACGGCACTGAAAATAATATATCTGTTCTTCATTGATCTTTCCGCTTGTTGAACCATGGGAACACTTTACATCGTTCGTATTAATATTGAGGCTGGGGATGCTGTCGGACTTTGCCTCATCGCTTACAAGCAGATTATTATTGGTGAGATAGGCATCGGTACCTGTTGCCTCATGGCTCACTTCGATAAGTCCTTGGAAGATTGTTTCCGCCTCATCGCCGATAACGCCTTTGTAAAAAGTACGGCTGTCCGCATGATCCGCCGCATGTCGCTGAACTGTCCGCATATCAACATGTTGATCATTGTCTGCGAAGTAGAGACCATTGAGCCTGAGTTCACTTCCACTTCCCGCAAGTTCAACCTCTACTCGGTTTTTTATAAAACCACCGCCAAGTATGCCTTCAAAATGGCTTAGTCGGGAATCTCGTTCCATCCGCGCAGCAGCCTGATAGAATCCGACAACCTCTTCACTGCTCTCCTGAATGACCGAAACATTCAGCGCCGCCCCGGGCCCAGATCGTAAAATGCGGCAAAATTCTGCACATGACCTTCCATGCCCTTCAAGCGAAGATACACTGTTCCCTCGCTCATCTCATCGGCAAGAACAATGAGCGCCGCATGACGGCTAATATCTTCCCCAAGACTATGCCAGCAAAGTTCATGTATCTCGGCGCTGTTTTTTCCCTCCGGAACATCCCGCTCCGCCCCGGCAGCTTCTTTCCCGGCAGCGCCTGCGGAGGAATACGCGAGGGAGCAGAAATATGGAGTACAAAAATATCTTCCGCGAGGGCAAGATTCCAGAGAATAAGACGGTTTGCCGCAGTATCCCGCACATGCTCCAGATGTCTGAATACCCGATCCAGAAGCTCTGCCGAAATGAGCGGGGCTCCTTC
>CBDDDG010000004.1:0-11631 GCA_965226555.1 Salinispira sp.
CAGACGGAACAACAATGTGGGTGTCGGACTGGTGGGACTACACAATTTATGCCTACGACATGGACACCCGCGCCCGTCCCTCATGGTGCCGACTAACGCAAGGCGCTGGTACGGGCTGCGCGGACTGAGCTGACCCCGTCATCGTCCTATCCCGCATTTCTCACGAACTGATGTTTGCAGAAAAATGCGGGAAACGGATATACTGCCGCAGGGGATCACCGAGACGACTTCCGCACGCTCTCTGCTGCCGGGAATACTGATCCCCAAGGAATCTGGTCTAATGGAACAACAATGTGGGTATCGGATAGGATAGATAAAAAAATCTATGCCTACAACATGATTACCAAGGAACGCGATGAGGACAAAGATTTCAACACGCTCAATGATGCTGGGAATAAAAGTCCCAGTGGTATCTGGTCAGATGGAACAACAATGTGGGTAGTAGATAACTTTAGTCAAGAATTCTATGCCTACAACATGAGCGATAAGGAACACGATGCTGACAAAACCTTCAGCTCTGATGCAGCTATCCCCTACGGTATCTGGTCAGACGGAACAACAATGTGGAACTCGCATCACATATTCGATGCCCTCACCCTCAATGCCTACGCGGAGGTTACTGAAAATGGCAAGACAACATGGTCGCGTGCTGCTGATAATGATCTCACGCTTATTAACGAAAATGCCAACCCTATCGGCATCTGGTCGAATGAGACAACAATGTGGGTGGCAGATTATATAGATGGCAAAGCTTATGCCTACGATCTGAACCCCTACGCCTACAATAGTAGTAAAAATTTTGAAACACTGCGGGGTACTGGAAATAACGCTTTCATCGATCTTTGGTCAGATGGAACAACAATGTGGGTAATGAGTGATAAAGACGACAAAATCTACATCTACGATCTGGCGACTCAGGCACGTCCATGACAGAGCAGTCGCGCTGCCGGGAATAAAATCATCAGATTGCGCAATCCTGACGAATGTCTGCTGAAGTAATAGCGAAGTAATTGCCGAAACAGCAATAAAACCCTTGTTTTATGCAAAAATTTCCGTTAGTACTTGTATTTTATTGTATTCGCTATTATGCTGGAGGGTATCATGAATGAGAATTTTTATTCCCAACTTGAAGCAATTACCAGTTTTAGTAATATTTTCAAACAGAAGTATTATCGCGACCCTCCTATGAACTGGTACGTTATTATAACCGATGTCATTAATTCCACCACTGCCATCCAAAATAAAAAGTATAAGGAAGTGAACACCGCGGGGAGCCTGGCTGTTATGGCAATAAGTAACCTCATTGGCGATATGGAGTTTCCCTTTATCTTCGGCGGTGACGGTATGACCTATCTGCTTCCATCGGAACTCATGGATCAGGTGAGAGAGCTTCTTATCGATACCCGAGATCTTGTGAAAAAGGTATTCGATCTTGATCTCCGGCTTGGCATTGTCCCCATTCAGGATGTATACGACAGAGGCAGCCACATACAGCTTGCCCGTTTTAAAGTATCGCCTCAGTATGTTCAGGCCATTATCAGCGGCCCCGGCATCGATCTTGCTGAAGAGCTCGTTAAGGATCCTGCTCCCGATAATCCCTATATCATTCCCTTAGATGCCGAACCCAAGGGTATTGCCGATTTTTCAGGCTTTACCTGCCGGTGGAAGGCTATTCCAAGTATATACGGCGAAACTATCTCCCTCATTATTAAATCGCGTGAAAAAACCATGGCTGCCACCGAGAAATTCATGGCGGTGCTCATTGAAAGCATTGAAAAAATCTTTGGTACTCAGGAACGGTATCATCCGCTCCGAGTTGAGAATCAATCTATGAGCGAGTCTGAAATTACCGGCGAAGCCCGTGTTTTCAGCGGCGAAACTTCCGGCTTTCTCTATGCTGTGCGAATGCTGCTTATTCGCATGGAAATTGTCATAATGAAAATTGTTGAGAAATTCCGTATTCCCATACGGAGGGGAAAAAAATATTTCAGAGATGTAAAAAAAGATAACATTATTAATTCAGATTTTCGAAAGTACGATGGCACCCTGAAAATGGTTGTTTCCTGCACAACCGAACAGCGCGAACGCTTTGAACGCCTTCTCAATGTCCTCTATCAAAAAGGAAAAATTTTCTACGGCGTGCATGTGAGCGATCGGGCGCTCATGACCTGTATGATAAACTTCGGTTCCGATGAGGAAGTGCATTTTGTCGATGCTGCCGATGGCGGCTACGCAACCGCCTCTATTCAACTCAAGCAGCAGATTAAACAACTCGCGCATTAAGCGCATTACCCATTGTGCGACTTGCGAAAATTTTGATTACGGTAGTATAGTAGAAGTACCTTTCGAGTACACCACACTGCGCCAAGGAGAGTCCGGTGACTACGGAAATTGCAATTTTGAATCAGACGGCTGTCGCTCTTGCAGCCGACAGCGCGGTCACAATTGGCGGAACCGATGCGCCGAAAATTTATCCATCTGCAAATAAACTGTTCATGCTCTCAAAGTATCATCCCGTTGGTATTATGATATACAGCAACGCATATTTTATGGGAGTATACTGGGAAACAATAATAAAAATATATAGAGAAGAGCTCGGTACCAAGCATTTTGATCATCTGGCTGAATATGGAAACGATTTTTTGCGTTTCATAGAAACAAATCGTGACATATTTCCCGAATCGCAACAATATACATATAACCTGACTGCTATCGGGACGCTCTATTCAAAAATCCTGAATGATTCCATGAAACGCTATTTTTCTGATTCTGAGGGCATACAAAATACGAATGAACAGGAACCACAGGAGATTCTGGATAGAATTATTGATAATACTTTATCCACATTCAAGAATTTATCAATAATGAAATTACGTAGTGGTAAGTCACTCCCACATAAGGATAGAGAACGCATTGAAAGAATCCTTCAGAAGGATATAGAGAATATCAAAAATAAAATATTTACCGGACTGCCGCTCTCACCAAGCGGATCGAAAAAGCTAACAGATATTGCTACATTGTCATTAACTCGGTATTATTCAGGGAGTCCGAATACGGGAATAGTAATTTCCGGGTATGGAGAAAAAGATATTTTTCCTGCTCTCGTTTCATATACCTTAGAAAGTATTATTGGCAACAAACTGAAGTATCAGAAGGCGACATCCGCGAGCATTGACTTTGATCAGCGGGCAGCAATTAGGCCCTTTGCGCAATCGGATATGATCAGAACATTTATTGAGGGAATTGCTCCCGATTTTGAAAATGCGTTGAGAGAAGAACTTGTTTCATTCTACAGGCAAATTTCCGATACTGTTGCGAATACTACTCCAGCACAAAATACTGCGCCCAACGAAGGAGACGACTTGAACAGAAAGGTTAAAAAAATATATACGTTTATCGATTCGCAAATTAAACACATAAAGCACAAAGTATTTATAAACCCATTAATGGATATTGTTGTCTCGTTACCGAAGCTGGAACTTGCCGCTATGGCAGAAACCTTAGTAAATTTAACATCATTCAAGGGTAAGTTGTCGGAAGGAGCGGAGACAGTTGGCGGTCCCGTTGATGTAGCGCTCATTTCAAAGGGCGATGGGTTTATCTGGATTCGGAGAAAACACTATTTCGATAAGGAGTATAATACTCATTTTCTCAATAATTATTTCAGGAAGGGAGTTTTATAACTCACGATTAACTTTTTATGGGAGGTTACAATGGAACCAAATAAAAATTTTGAATTTATTGACAGCTCAATACCATCGGATAATGATTTCCTCAACGATGAAGCGTATCGGGAAATTCGGGAATATTTAAGAAAAAGGACCACGGAGTTTGTTAAGGAAATGTTCGGGATGATTCGCGGGACATCAGATGAACCACAATCAATTAACGAGAACGATTCTGAGAACTCCGCCCCCTGAGCGCCAATATTGCCATGCCCGCGCGCCCGCGCAGAAGAATGTGTCATGAGCGTTACCGGCTCTGGCGAAAATGAGATACTGCCATACTTACGCAGAAGAATGAAATGAGGGTAAGCACAATAACCGGCCCGGAAGTCAGATCGGTATAATAGGAAATATAAAAGCCGATTATTGTTGCCGTAAGGGCAAACACAAAAGACAGCGCTATTGTCGTTTCAAGCTTTCGGGTCAACAACGAGGCGCTTGCCGCAGGAGTAACCAGCAAAGCAACAACGAGCACAACACCCACTGCCTGCACAGCAACAACCGTTGTAAGCGCCAGCAGAACGAGAAGCAGATACCGTATGAAACCCGGTGAAAGACCAATTGCGGAAGCATGCGCCGGATCGAAGGACGCGGTGAGAAGCTCCTTAAAACCCAATTTCAGAACTATCAGAATAATTGCTGTTACAATTGCCAGCAGAACGAGGTCATCATTACTCACACCGAGAATGTTGCCGAAGAGAATATGGCTCAGGTCCTGTAAACCGCTCAACGTGCTCAGCAGGAGTATCCCCAGGGCAAAAAATCCCGCAAAAATAATACCAATTGCGCTGTCTTCCCGGAGGTTGCTCTTGTTTTTTATGGCTCCAATGCCGAGTACGCTGAAAATAGAGGCAATGAGGGCGCCGAATATAAGCCCAATTCCGCTTGCCTGAGCCAGAACGATTCCCGGAAGCATGGTATGCGCCAGAGCATCGCCAATGAAGGCCCAGCCGCGCCAGACAACAAAGCAGCTGAGGGCGGCGCAGGCTATTGCGGCAAGGAGCCCTGCGCCCAGCCCGCGCAGCATGAAGTCGTAGCGAAGGGGGGCGGTAAGCAATTCAAACACGATGATAATCCTTGTGGAATTCAAAGCCGTAGGCGCGGGCGATGGTTTCGGGAGTCATAACCGTTTTTACCGGCCCATCGGCAATTATTTTCTTATCCAGAAAGAGCGCGCGATTAAAATGAACAGTGAGAATACCAAGATCGTGGGTGCTGACGATTGAGGTTTTCCCCTTCCGAGAGAGGTCTTCAAGTGTGTGAAAAATAAGTTCCTGGCTTCGTATATCAACATGATTCAGAGGTTCATCCAGGAGAAAGAGGTCGGAATCCTGAGCGAGCATGCGGGCGAGCATGACCCGCTGCTGCTGTCCGCCCGAAAGCTCTCCGATCTGGCGGTCTGCCAGATTCCGTATATCCATAGTTTCCATTGCCGTATCGACAATTTCCTCATCCTTTTTCTGAAGATGATGCAGCCAGCCAAGATGAGGATAGCGTCCCATGTTCACAATTTGCCGTACATTCAGAGGGAAATTCCAGTCGATCTTTGATCGTTGCGGTATAACGGCAACTCGGTGGTGGCAGCGCTGCACGGGATGTCCGTAGATGAGTATACTTCCGTTTCGGAATGAGAGTTCTCCCATAATAATTTTAAGCAGGGTCGATTTTCCTGCTCCGTTCGGGCCTGCAAGAGCTACGCGCTCGCCCGGTTCCACACGTATATTGAGGTCCTGCAACACACATTCCGTATCTCGGGGATACGCAAAGCTGAGTCCGCTAATGTCAAGTGCGGCAGCGCCCGGCTTAACAGAAAAATTGCATTTCCCCCCATACCTGAGTGTGTTGGTAACATTCATGAGACCTCCATGCCTTCATATCAGTGAGTTTTCTACAGGATATAACATTTTATAGAAAGTTTTGCTACTGAAAATTGTGCTCTGCACAATTTTCCAATGAGGGTTCTCTCATCTATATTCTTGATTCTCTCAAAGTATAGAAAGTTTTGCCTCAGGCAAAACTTTATCAATGCAAAACTTTCTATAAAATAGGAGAATGCTAAGCACAAAGAAAGCATTCCAGATCGGAAAGTTTTGCATTGTTTTCTTCAGGCGCGCAAACTTTTAATTATGGGATATTAAGGTTTGAACAGACCCCCACTTTGACCTATTATGCGATCATTTCTTCCGAGTGCCAAGCCCTCCATCGCTCAAGCGTCGGTCGTGTGAGCCGTTGCTCCATTATGATCGGCTTGAGCCGGAGAATATCACTATCCACATTGGTATTCCGCTGCCTCAAAAGATCCAGCGGAGTCCCTTTGCGGTAGGTGTTGAACCGCCGGTAATTGAAATCTATCTGATACTCCTCGGCTTCCTTAAGAAACTCATTGAGCTTTGGATTCATCACCTGACTGTAGAACTCATCCTCAATGAGCCGGTGCGAGGACTCGACAGAACTGTTCCATGTGCACTGCCCGGGCGGAATACGCCGATACTCGACACCCGCCTGTATGAGCGCCTGCTCAAACCCCGATGTTCGGGTTTTGCTCAGATGTCGAACGGTGAACTTCGCCCCGTTATCGGTCTGAACCGTTATGTCCTTGGCAAGGTCTCCGTCATGATTCCGCAGGTGCTCCAGCAGGTACTCGGCGAACAAGGTTGTTACCATACTGCTCTTCTCATTGGCAAAGGCGTACCACAGAGCCCCTGTCGCCCGATCCCGGGCAGTTATCTGGTACTTCGGAACGTCTAAACACTTCTGAGAAAACCGCATAGCGGGAATGTCCGTCAGATACTTGATATCAATCTGAATGCACTCGCCAAACTTCATCCTGTCGGTTACCTCCCGCAAATCTCTCTTGGGTAGCGCCTTCGGCTTCTTCGCTTTCCGCGCCCCTATCTGCTTTAGCGTCTTGATAATTGTCGGCAGGCTGTACTTCCCGCCAACTTCCGTCTGCAACTGCTTTTGCACCTGAGTTCCAATGATTTTGTTGTGATTCTGCACCTTGGTCTGGACAAGACTCTCGAGATGACACCAGTGCCCGAATTTCATCTTCATCGGATGATTGGTCGTGCCCCGCTTTTTGTCTTCAAGACCCTCGCCGGATTCAAAGCGCCGAACCCACCTCCGCACCGTGTTGCGCGACACCTCGAACTCCCGAGCAGCCGCCTTGATCGAATGCTCCTGGGCATACCGAACCATCCGCAACCGCCAATCATACATCGAAGCCGCCTGATACTTCCGAGACTTGAGATGATACTGAGAATATGTGATACTACTGTTCACTGTTTCCCTCCTTTTATGTTTTATACAACCCCCAGTGTATACGAATAACCTTCGTTTTACACTGGGGAGGAGGGGTCAGCTCAAAGGTTTATATCCCAGCAAACTTTTAATTAGTACTTGACATACAGGATATACTCAGATTACTATGGAAAAATGAATATGCGTTTTCGTCCGAAACATAGTTTTCTATCTCCTTCTCCATCCAGAATTGGGCGGATTGTGTGTGTTCACGTGGACTGAACTGAAAAGATATCAGCCACAGCCCGCCAACCGGCGGGCTTTTTTTTGCCTGCCGAAACGTTGCATTAAGGAGCCATTAAAGGAGGACGATATGGTAAAACAGGCAAAATATGAGGCCTTCACGCCGGTGAAATTGAAAGACAGGAAGTGGCCGGATGGACAAATCCGCGAGGCGCCCCTGTGGTGTTCGGTCGATCTGCGGGATGGGAATCAGGCCTTGCCGACTCCCATGAACATTGGAGAAAAGGAGCGGATGTTTGCGCTGCTTCTGAGTATCGGATTCAGGGAGATTGAGGTTGGCTTTCCCAGCGCCAGTCAGATTGAGTACGATTTTCTGCGCAGCCTGATTGATAATTCACACATTCCCGATGGTGTCTGGGTGCAGGTTCTGACGCAGAGCAGAAAGCATCTTATTGAGCGCACAGTCGAGAGTCTTGAGGGCTGTAACAAGGCCATTATCCATCTTTATAATTCCACTTCAGAACAGCAACGGCGCATTACCTTCCGTAAGAGTCGGGAGGAGATAAAGGATATTGCCGTTGCGGGTACCCAACAGGTTATTGATCTGCTTCCGCGTCTGGATGGAACGGAGGTTCGCTTTGAGTACAGCCCGGAGAGTTTTACCGGAACCGAGCTCGATTTTGCAGTGGAAGTGTGCGATGCGGTCATTGACCTCTGGGAGCCCGAAAAACGGGGGCCCATGATCATCAACCTGCCGGCAACCGTGGAGCTCAGTACCCCGAACATCTACGCAGACCAAATTGAGTGGGTCTGCCGACATCTCAGGCGCCGCAGCGAGGTTCTCATTTCCCTTCACACCCACAACGACCGCGGAACAGGGGCCGCAGCAACCGAATTGGGCCTGCTTGCCGGCGGCGAACGGGTGGAGGGCACCCTCTTCGGCAACGGCGAGCGCACCGGCAATGTCGACATTATCACTCTGGCCCTGAACCTTTTCAGCCAAGGGGTGGAACCCGGGCTCAACCTGCATGACATTCCCCATATCCGCAGAATATATGAAGAAACTACCCGCATGATCGTACACGAGCGCCACCCCTACGGCGGCGATCTGGTGTTCACTGCCTTCAGCGGCAGCCATCAGGATGCCATAAGCAAGGGCATGGCGCTGCAAAGCGGCACTTCTGACCCTGCAGGGAAAAAAAGCAGCGCTGCCGGGGGTGCTACAGAGGAAAAACGCGGCGCCCCCAGCGCCCCTACCGGGAAAAAACGCGGCGCCCCCAGCGGCGCCCCCAGCGGCACGAAATGGGATGTACCTTATCTGCCCATTGATCCTCAGGACATCGGGCGCACCTACAAGGCCATTATCAGAATTAATAGTCAGAGCGGAAAGGGTGGAGTTTCCTATGTTCTTGAAACTGACTATGGACTGCGTGTGCCCCGCAGTATGCAGCAGGAGCTCGGCGCCTTCATTACTGTTATTTCCGACCGTCTTGTGCGGGAACTTTCGAGCGGGGAGATTTTCGATGCCTTCAGCACGGAGTATGTGAACCGGCAGGACAATCTTGTGCTGACCGAATATAACCTGAGCCACCCGCATAACAGCAATGAGGTGTTTTTCAGGGGGATGCTTGATGCGCAGGGACAGGAACACGCGCTGACCGGCCGGGGAAACGGCCCTATGGACGCGTTTATGTCTGGTCTTAATGAGTTCTTCGGCGTTGAGCTGAGCATTGCGGAATATGAGGAGCAGGCCATCGGCATAGGCAGCGCTACTGAGGCTGCTGCCTACATTCGGGTTGTGGACGGCAGCGGTTCAGGCAGCTGGGGCGTTGGTCGCGACACCGACAGCTCCGCAGCCCATTTTACGGCAATTCTCTGCGCCGTCAACCGCCGACAGGAACTCATTCCCGCGCTCATCTCCCCTGAGGCCTCCCCACATCCGGACGCCTCTGCCGATCCCGCCGCCCCCAGCGATCCCGCCGCCCTGCCGGATCGTGATGGGTAAATTGCGGTGAAATTGTGAGAACATGGAAGTACTGCGTTGTATTGTGAGCGGACGGGTTCAGGGGGCTGGGTGAGAATCTTCCCAATCCTATCTTGAATGGCTGGCTGAGGGATCTCCCATGTTTCTATCTATGCAAATTTTGAATCAATGATTCACTTTTTTCTCTATGGGAAATAATAGATTTTGTTTGATTCTTTTTTCTCATTATTTCTTGTTTATCTCGTGATATAGGCAAAAGTAGTTCTTTCCATCTGTCTCCTATATTCGGTAAGGTGGTATCAATAAAAATCCTTGAATGCATCTGCGCTAATGTAAAAGGACAAGATAATAAATACGCTAAGTAATAACAATCTATATCGCTGTCTTCAGGAGGGTTTGCTCTTAACACTATGCAATGGCTATTTAATAAGATTTTTGTATCCGATTCCAGAAGAAAAGCAATATCACCTATCCTGTATGAACCTTCTTTAACAAATATAATATCGCCTTTTTGTAAATCCACTCCATTTTTTCCCTTTATTTCCCGATATACAAATTCAGGAATCCTTGATATTGGATTTTTGTATATAGCCATATTTCCTATGTCGCCAGCTCTTACATATGGTATACTGCCTCGTCCTTTATAGGGATTCTCAGGTGAACCATGTCCCCTGAATACGAGTACGTGTTCATCCCGTACCAAATCTCCCAATTTCTTAACAGTACAATTAATCTTATCAGCTTCAGCAACCCAATCCTTATTATTCCAATAATATCTTGGCACATAAATATCATTAACAATATCATTAACGTTTTTTACAAAGACGCGTGAATTGCCGGTATCCCAGGGATTTTCAAGTTCCTCTAAAATAATATCGGAATCATCCCAAATTTCGTCCGTAATTCTGCCGCTGTTATCAAATCTATACTTTGTTTTACCCAAATGATCAGAACCCATTTCTTCACAAACAGCAAATACTATTTCTTTTTGTATTGCGCCTTTCTCAAACATAAGTAAACAGGTTTTTGCATTACAAAAAGGTCTGAACGCATTGTGCGGGATATCGACAATAGCCCTAATTGCCCCCCGCTCCTTAAGATATTGTAAAATATATTTCTTGGTTGGCGCGTGAAAATATGTCTCAGGCAATACAATTGCAAGTATCCCTCCATCATCCTTTAACATGTGTAATGCCCGTTCTATAAATAACTCTTGTGCCGGTGTCTCCCGAGGTTTATTTGTCTTTATATAAGTTCCCTCTTTCAGTTGCCATTTGTATCCCAAGTCATAATTTTTTGACTCATTCATCAATATTTTTGTATTTTTACTGCCAAAGGGCGGGTTAGTTAAAATAATATCAAATTGTTTCAACGCGCCATCAGATACAAAAATTTCTTTAGCCCTTCCTGTAAATTCATTGATTGCATGTAAAGTGTTCTGACAAGCAATATTGCTTTTTCCATCTCCTATTATTGACATATATGCCTTTGTTATTTTGACTAAATCCATCTCTTTATCTATACCGTAAATAGATTTTGAAGCCAAATGTAACCGTTCCCTTTCAAGATCTCTTGCCGGCATACCTTTATATTTTTTTTCTATCGATTTCCATAAATATGAAAGGGCGTAAATTAAAAAACCGCCGCTACCGCAGGCGGGGTCACATATACTTTGTGTTATATTGGGCTTGACAAGTTTTAAGGCAATTTTCACTATTTGACGGGGGGTAAAGAACTCACCTTTTTCACCCGCAAATTTGCTTTCTGCAAAAGTCTCAAAAGCATCACCTACAATATCTGTTTCTGCGCGTAATAACGAGTAATTCTGTAATTCACTAACAACATAAGCGATAGACTTATCATCCAATAATATGTCCTCGTTTTCATCAAAAATACCATCTCCCTGTAAGTTGTCTTTTACAAATGTAAATAAGTTCTTAATTCTTCCGCATACATCACTGTACGTATCGCCATATCTCATATTAAAGGAAGGGTTGCGATTATCCAGACTATAATATTTTTCGTCACAAATTTTACAGAATAAGAGTTTAATCATTTCATTCCCGAGCTTTGCCCTCCGACTGATATTTGTGTTTGTGTATTGATTATTCAGTATTCTTCTGAAAATTATTTTGAGATTATGCGGAGGTTTTAAGTCCGTCCACGATAACTGGCCAACACTTGTTGTCGGATCGCCGCAATGAGGTATTTGAAATATAAGATCATCGAATATTTCTCCTGTCTCATGTTTCTTGACAAAGCAAACCATATCTTCGCCATTTGTCCACACCCCCCAAGACGCCGATGTAGCAGACATGTACGATTTACATTGTTCCATTCCGTCTTTTCGATGTTTTCTTTTTGTTTCGATAATTGCTAAAATATCGTGATTTTGCTTTCTACGGTTTGGATCGGTATTTCTGTAAATGACTATATCAG
>CBDDDG010000005.1:0-45057 GCA_965226555.1 Salinispira sp.
TCCTTTTGGTTCAGTGGTCATAAATTTCCCTCCTACAAGATGGTAACACCCACATTATCACATCCCCAGCATAAGCCCAACATTGCGTATGGCTGTTCCTGCGGCTCCATGCCGAGATTATCGAGTCTGCTTATGAGCAGGGCATGGTTTTCTCTGCCATATACATATATTTCCATATTATCGGTGTTATTCAGCGCTTCAGGTTCCAGTTCGCTTTCAGGGGCATTGTCAATGAACGCTATCCGTTCACAGTGTTGGTAGCGTTCCCGGTATATTGACCGTATGTTGTCGGCTGAAGGATGCCCGGGCAATGTGTCAAGGTGAAGGGGAATGGAAACAATCATGCCTTGGCGGTATCTGGAAACGGAAGGGATCATAATGAGTTTTCGCTGCAGGCCGGAGTAGAGCTGTATTTCAGGTAAATGCTTATGTTGAAAATTGAGTCCGTACAATTTGAAGGATGGGGCTTTTCCCTCTTCCATGAGTGATATCAAATTCTTCCCCCCGCCTGAATATCCGCTGACAGCCTGTATTGAAATCGGATAGTCAGGCGGAACAATGCGCTCATCAACCAAGGGCCGCAGGAGAGCTATTGCGCCTGTGGGATAGCAGCCCGGGTTTGCCACACGCCGACCCGTCCGTATGCGGGCAGTTTGTTCCGCTGACATTTCAGGAAAGCCGTAAACCCACTCGGGCGATGTCCGGTGGGCGCTGGAAGTATCGAGAACCAGCGGCGCCTCATTGCCAAGGCTCTCAATAAGGGCTGCGGATTCAGCAGCGCCGTCATCCGGCAGGCAGAGTACGGAAAGATCTGCCTGCCGGAACTTCCGCAGTTTTTCCCGGCTGTCCTTGCGCAGTGTGTTATTAATGTCAATGAGCTCAATGTTCGCGTTAGTGCCGAGGCGTTCGCGAATTGAAAGGCCTACCGTGCCGGACTGCCCATCAATAAAAATCCTCTGCCTGTTCTTCACTACTATGCCTACAGATATCCAAGCGTGGTCATAACCGCCCGCAGAGCTGCTGTTTCCCCGGAGCTGAGATCCATGGCGCTCATCCGCATGACTGCGCTGCCCCTGCCGCGCAGCGCAACGGCCGTTTTAATGGCCTGAATGCTCTTTCCCCTGCCGGCAGCGACAATCTCCGCCATGGCGTTTATACTTCGCTGGCATTCACGAACCAGTTCAACATCGCCGGCCTTCACGGCATCATACATCTTTATGTATGGACGAATATCCACATTTCCAAGCCCGGTAACAATTCCCGGAGCGCCGAGGAGCAGAGAAGGCGCATCAAGCCGATCCTCACCCTGAATCCAAGCAAAATGATCAGAAACACTGAGCATTCCATGGACAAAGGACATGAAATTGCCCGAACTATCCTTAATTCCCACAACATTCGGATGTCCGGCAAGCCGTATGACTGTTTCAATGGGTATGGGGTTATGGGTGTTCTGCGGAATGTTGTACAGCATGAGGGGCAGGGGGCTGGCATCTGCTATTTCCCGGTAATGGCGCTCAATTTCTTCTCCATCGACTCGCAGATACAAGGGAGATACCGCCGCAATGCCGTCCAGCAAAGACGGATCCAGAGTCCGCAGATCGGCAATAACCTCGGGGGTGGATGCGCGGAGCAGAACCGTGAACAGCATAATTTCAGCGCCGCAGAGTTTCCGCGCCGTTTCAATAATGCGTAAACGCTCATCGGCGCTCAGGTAGAGACCCTCAGCCGTTGTTCCGGTAAGAAAAAGGCCCTGGACACCCTCTTCAAGCAGATACTCAAAATGCCGGGCGGCGCTCTCGTAATCGAACGCGCGCTCCCCATTAAACACACTTACCGGCGCGGGCAGAACGCCCTTCGGATACACTTTATTCATTATAATGCTCCTCCTTATTTTGTCTTTTTTCTGTAGAAATTTTTGCATACATAAACATTCTTTCTGTTATCAGCTTCGGAGGAGGTTCGGTAAAAATAAGACAATTTCAGGGACATATGTCAGGAGCAGCAGTACGGCAATCATAACGAGTACCATGGGCAAAACCTCCCGAATAACCGACTTCAGGGGGGTATCTGAAATTCCCGACACAATAAACAACAGCACCCCAAAGGGCGGGGTGGAAAGGCCGATCATCATATTCAGAACTATCACAACGCCGAAGTGCACAAGATCAATGCCGAGCGATTTCACAAGAGGAAGAACCATGGGAATGAAGACCACGGTTATTGTTGAAGTGTCAATGAACATGCCGAGAAACAGAAAGAGAACGTTAATAACAAGCAGAATAATATATTTGTCGGCGCTAATGCTCAGCAAAACGGTTGCGAATATCTCAGGGACATTCTCAATGGCAACAATGTATGCCGTTGTGAAGGCGCTCCCGACAATAATTGATATGGCCCCCGTCCGCCGAACTGTCTGCAGGAGAATCTCCCACAGATCCTTAATACCGATCGCGCGATATACAAGCAGGGCAACAATAAGGGCATATACCCCGGCTAACGCGCCGGCCTCTGTGGGAGTAACAACACCTGTGTAAATGCCAAGCAACAATATAACAGGGGTTAGCAAGGCAGGGAAGGAATGCAGGGTTATGGCTGCAATACGTTTGAAATTGAAAACCTCACCGCGCGGGTAATTTCTGCGCCGGGCAATGAAAGCCACATAGGCCATGAGAGCCAGCCCGAGAAGAATGCCCGGAATCATACCGCCAAGAAAGAGCCCCCCCACCGAGGTCCCCGTGAGCAGGGCATAGAACACCATGGGAATGCTCGGGGGAAAAATGGGGCCTATGGTAGCCGAAGCCGCAGTAACGGCGCAGCTGAACCCGTCATCGTAGCCGTTTTTACGCATTGTCTCAATCTCCATAAGACCAAGACCGGAGGCATCGGCAACTGCTGAGCCGGTCATCCCTGAAAAAATAAAGGAAGCAAGAATGTTTACATGACCCAGACCGCCCCGCATCCGTCCGACAAGCCCATTGGCAAATTGAAACAAAATATCGGTTATTTTTCCCGAATTCATGACAGTGGCAGTAAAAATGAACAGGGGAACGGCAATGATAATGAACTGCGCATATAAATTTGCCATTATGGATTGCGCCATGACTTCGATATCGCTTCCTGTTATGAGCAGGTAGATAATGGAATTCATAATAAGACCGAGGGCAATGGGAATTCTGAACACGAAGATCAGCACAAAAATGATGCCAAAGAGAATGAGAGGAAAATTCACGGTTTTTCTCCCTCGGATTGAGCGCCTGCGGATTGGGCGCCTGCCGAGCCGAATTTTCCGGAAATGAGTTTTCTGACATCAATGTATGTGTCATAGATGGAATGACCGGCTATCAGAATGAGAAAGGGGATAATGGGAAAGTAGACAATGCTGAAGGAAATTCCCAGAATGGGGGTGCCCTTGAAATTCATAAAACTCACCCAGTCGATGGTGGCGGGAATGGCTATTACAAAAGCTGCGGCAATGAGAACATTGGAAAAAATGCGCGCATAGCATTGTCTGCGTTCAGTAAGCGATTCATAGACAAGAGTAAAACTGACATGCCCTCCTACCCGCCTGACAAAGGTTGCCGACATAATGGCAGTCCACAGGAAACTCAGGCTAATTAACTCATGTGGCCAGGTCAAAGGGCTGTTGATAACATAGCGGAAAAAGACATTCACAACAAACAGAACAAAAAGCAGAATAAATGACCACATGGGCACATACAATTCTGCAAGATCAAGAAGGAAGGTCAAAATTCGTGAGACATTTCTCTGTATCTTCATAACCTTCCGTATAGAACTTTCTTTTAAACCAAACTTTCTAAACGATGTCCGGCGATGCACGCCATAAGCTGCGCGCTCATAACATGGGCATTCACCGGACATCGAGATAAACACATGGGCATCGGCCGCCCGCCGGCAGAAACTACTGCAGGGAACTACCGATTTCCTGCACCTTATCGAAGAGATCCATCTTCCAGCTTGAAGTCATTTCTTCATTTGACATAACGGTGTTGAGAGCGAAGGTTTTGAAAGCTTCCTTATCGGGAACAATAACCTCCATTCCCTCATTCCTGAAAAAGTCTACCAAAGAGGCTTCATTCTCAAGATTAAGCTCATCGCAAAGTTCTCTGGCGTGCGCCATACCTTCCATTACCCAACCCTGCTGCTCTGCGCTGAGAGACTGCCATGTATCTTCATTTATTACCGGCATGACAGGATTGATAAAATGATCGGTGAGAATGATGTATTTTGTTACTTCATAGAACTTCGCATTAAAATCGGTGGGGAGAGGATTATCCTGCCCGTCAATGGTACCTGTCTGCAGGGCTAAATAGACCTCAGAAAAGGCAAGGGGAGTCGGATTTGCTCCCAGCGCCCGTCCCATAAACTGCCACGATTTCGTTCCGGGCATTCGGAGTTTGACGCCCTGCATATCTGCGGGAGTTGTTACAACTCGTCCGATATCACGAAGATTCAACTGACGTGTGCCGAGGTAGAAGGCTCCGAGTAAACGCACTCCCAATTCAAGGATAACGTCCTCGTTCATTATGTCTCCTATTTCACCGTTAAGCGCTGTCGACATGTGCTCATAGCTGTCGAATATGTAGGGCGCAGCGAGCATGGACATATAGGGAATGAACTGGGCAAGCCAGTTGGGACCTCCATAAGCAATGTCGATGTTGCCCCGTCTGACAGCGGGCAAGAGCTGATCCTGTACAATCAATTCACCGGCGGGAAATATCTCTACCTGAATTTCACCTCCGGAAATATCCTCAACCACCCGCTCAAACTCGTACATGGCTTTGGTGTGCGCATCGTCGGGCACGCTCACTGATGCCCATGTAAGAGTGACCGGACCTCCCATATCCATTTCTGCTTCTCCGCCGGCAAAGGCTGAAAACAGAATTGTAAAAACAATTACTACCATAGCGCATTGTTTCATAATTATACCTCCTTGGAAACTTTTGCTACTGGAAATTGTGCAAGGACAATTTTCCAATGCAAAACCTTCTCATGGAAATTTCTCAAAACTGAGTAATTCCCCTTTGGGTTAAAACCCATAATAATTGTTTACAGTATAAACCTTCTTTGCAGTTTTGCAAGACTTTTCTGAAAAAATGTTGGGATATAAACCTTTGAACTGTTCCATGTGCACTGCCCGGGCGGAATACGCCGATACTCGACACCCGCCTGTATGAGCGCCTGCTCAAACCCCGAGCAGCCTCCTTGATCGAATGCTCCTGGGCATACCGAACCATCCGCAATCGCCAATCATACATCGCAGCCTGATACTTCCGAGACTTGCGATGATACTGAGAATATGTGATACTGCTGTTCACTGTTTCCCTCCTTTTATGGTTTTCATTAACCCCCAGTGTATACGAATAACCTTCGTTTTACACTGGGGAGGAGGGGTCTGTCCAAAGGTTTATATCCCATGTATACATGGAGGAATTACGATGAAGAAGCCCATGAAGGGGCGCAGGGATGATGGAAGGGTCTCCTCGAATAGCGTGTCTGAGCTTGTTTCAATTCTTGAGAAAAAAGGAACTATTCAGGAATTTTTCTTTGATCTTGTCGCCATGGTTTCCCGGAAAATGAACAGCCCCCTGTGCGCTGTGTATCTTCACGACAGTAAGAGAAATATGCTTGTTCTCAGAGCGGGAACCGATCGTGAGTATGTGGATCAAATTGAAATAAAACCAGGGGAAGGAATTGTTGGAAAATCCTTCGAGTCGGCGCATCCCATTAATGAGGGAGACCTTACAAGCAGCCCCTTTTCATCTTCCATTCCGGGTATGCTGGATAAACCATGCAATTCTCTTCTCTCCATGCCCATCCGCCGGGGAACCCAGCTTGTCGGGGTTATTATTATAGGGCATGAAGAAAAAAACTACTTCACCCCCCGCGATATACAAATTCTTCGTACCATAGTTTCACAGCTTTCGGGTATTCTCGGAGATGCCGAATTTTTTATGGAAGCTTCATTACGGCAGGATTCCGAAGCGCAGTTACTTCCCTCCGTCATTAATGGTACGGGCATTGGTCAGGGAATATGTATTGGCACGGGAATTGTCTTTCGCCCCCATGCGCGGGGGGTTCATAAAATGGGCAGCAGTATTACTGCTCCAACCATTCCGAATACGAAAACAGGCCGCGGAACGAAACATGATAGTGCGCATGAACGCGCGCATGATCTCACCGGCGAACTCACCCGCTTTGCCATAAGCCTGAAGGCCACCAAAGAACAGTTGGAAGATATCCAGCAAAGCCTTTCGCATACCATTGCGGAAGTAGCCGAAATTATTTTTTCCGCGCATATGCTCATGCTCAGGGACGTGAGCTTTTCCGATGCCATGCAGGCTGAAATTGAGAGCGGTAAAACTGCGGAGGGAGCAATAGTAACCATAGTTAATCGCTATGTTGAGTTGTTTTCGAATCAGTCGAATCCGCGGGTTCAGGAGAAGGTTCAGGATGTTCTGGATCTTGGGCACCGGCTCATAAAAAACCTGAGCAGTAATTATTCTCACATCCATATTGATCTCTCAGGACAAATAATTGTTCTTGCCGATACATTTCCTTCCGAAATGGTTACCTTCGCAGCTGAAAAAGCCGAGGGGCTGGTACTTCTCGGCGGAGGTGAAACGGCTCACATTGCACTTCTTGCAAAGAGCTTGAATTTACCTGTTATTTTCGTTAAGGATACCGGTATACTCGATCTGAAAGATGATTCTCAGCTTATTATTGATGTTGATGCGGGACAGCTCCTTGTGAATCCGTCTGCAGAAATTGTTGCAGAATACGAAAAAAAGAAACAAAATCAAAAAACGGTCATCCGCATACACATTCCCGAACGCTGCCGAACCGAAGACGGCAAGTCCGTGAAGATCCTTGCAAACATAAATCTTATTCAGGATGTCGAATATTCACTTGAGCAGAAAGCGGAGGGAATAGGATTATACCGAAGTGAATTTCCCTTTCTTGTGCGCAACGGTTTTCCTTCTGAGGAAGAACAGGTATCAATTTATGAACGGATTATTGAACCAATGGGAGATCGGGAAGTTGTTCTCCGCACTCTTGACGCCGGGGGGGATAAGCTCATCGGCTATCATCCCGATCATCAGGAGGCGAATCCTTTCCTTGGGTATCGGGGCATACGTTTTTCGCTGGATAATAAGGATATTTTTGCCGAACAGCTCAGAGCCATTCTCCGGGGAGGGGCAGGGAGTCGGAAAAACATTGGAATTCTCTTCCCCATGATCGGGAGCTTAGAAGAGTGTATTGATGCCCGTACTATGGTATATGCCTGCATTGAGGAATTGCAGAAAGACAACATTCCCTGCTGTGAAAACCCAAAAATTGGAGCCATGATTGAATTGCCTTCCGCAGCGGAAATTGTCGGCGAGTTGGCGGAAGAATGCGATTTTCTCTCCATTGGCAGCAACGATCTTATTATGTATCTTCTGGCAGTTGACCGCACAAACGAAAAGGTTGAGGGGCTCTACAAGCCATGGCATCCTTCTGTTCTTCGGGTATTTAACCGGATATGTGAGGATGTTGGCGATAAAATTACTGAACTGTCTGTCTGCGGTGAAGCGGGCGCCGATCCGGCGCTCATTCCCTTCTTCATCGGCCGCGGCATTCATAAGCTCAGTGTCGATCCAAAGAAAATATCTACCATAAAGAATTATATAAGTTCACTACAGAATAAAAAAGCAGAAAAAATTGCCGACGATATGCTTGCTTTGAAAAGGATCAGCGATGTTGAAATGTATCTGCGTGAGGAAGTACTCGGAAATGTTTCAGAAGATGTTTCAGAAGATGCGCCGAAAACCGCCGGATGAGCATGTTTCAGAAACCGCCGGCTGAGCATGTTTCAGAAACCGCCGGCTGAGCGGCTGCCGCAGACTCCTGCCGGTCATATACGGTCATACGTACTCAGGCAGGGAAGAATGAGCGCCTGCAAGGTGGAAGATTATCGGCTGCTGTCCCCCCGTTATAGCATTCCATTTTCATCTGCAGCTGGTGACCCTTCGCATTTTTTCCCCCGCACACAGCCTGTCATCCTTGAAATTGGCTTTGGCATGGGGCAGGCGACTGTTGCAATTGCCGAGCGTAACCCCGGAACAAATTACCTTGGCATTGAGGTGCATATGCCGGGAGTTGCGGCTGTACTCAGAAAAATTGATGAGCATGCCCTCGATAATCTTCGGATTATTCAGCATGATGCTGCGCATGTGCTTCAGCATATGATCCCCCGGGAAGTTTTCCATGGTGTTCATATTTTTTTCCCTGATCCCTGGCCGAAAAAACGGCATTTCAAACGGCGTCTTATTCAGAATGATTTTCTTACAGTGCTTTCGGGCAGGTTAAAAGAAGGAGCCTATGTTTACACGGTAACCGACTGGAAAGATTACGCCGCCCAGATAGTCGATTGCTTTGAAGCATCCCCCTGCTTTGTACGGAAAGAAGAAGAAAAACCATGGCGCCCGGAAACCTCATTCGAACGGAAGGGCATTGAACGCGGACATAGTATTTTCGAAATGTATTATATCAAACAGAGTCCCTCCGAAAATCTGCCCGCGCATCAATCTGTCAATGTGCCCGAGAGTGTGCCCGAGCATCGGCGATAACTTTTTCAGCGACCTTGCCGCTTATCGGTTCATAATGGGAAAACTCAATTTCAAAGCCCCCTGTTCCGCTGGTTATGGAACGCAGATCAATGGAGTAGCGGAGAAGCTCCGCATGCGGAACTTCTGCATCAATTTCCATAATACCGCCGCCAAGGTCCTTCTGCGATTGTACCTTTCCTCTTTTTGAATTGAGATCGCTGAACACATCGCCCATGTACTGCTCTTCAATAAACACACGCAGTTTTACAACCGGTTCAAGAAGCTGGGGTGCCGATTTTGTGAAAGCTTCCTTCAGCGCTCCTCGGGCAGCCAGCTTGAAAGCCATTTCGGAAGAATCGACGCTGTGCTCCTTACCGTCATAGACATCAGCTCCAATGTCGACAACCGGATACCCTGCCAATGGCCCCGACTGCATTGCCTCAAGCAAGCCCTTTTCTATGCCGGGCATATATCCCTTACTTATGGATCCTCCGCGAATAGTATTGCTAAAGGAAAAGCCTTCGCCGCGTTTTCGGGGGGCAAAGCGCATATTGACGCGGGCATATTGTCCATGTCCGCCGCTCTGCTTTTTATGGGTGTATTCTGTTTCTGCCGGTTTCGTAATGGTTTCGCGGTAGGCAACCCGAGGTACGGCAGTGGTAATGTCAATTTTTGCTGTGTTGCGGATTTTCTCAAGTGCCAGATTCAGATGGAGTTCGCCCATTCCGCTGAATACCGTTTCCTTTGTTTCTGCGTTGTAGGCGAGTGAGAGGGTTTTGTCTTCTTCCACAGCTTTTTGAAGCAGTTCACTGAGCTTGTCCTGATCCTTCTTGCTTTCGGTCGATATTGCCGCCGAATGAACCGGCTGGGGAAGCTGCAGCGCCTTATATAAGCATGTGCCATCTTCAATGCTGAAAGTATCGTTTGTATGGGCAGAGGAAATTTTGGTAAGAATACCAATATCGCCTGCGCAGATACCCGTGGTTTCTGTCAGCTCTTTTCCACGTGAAACATATATCCTACTCACACGCTCCTTTTTCTGCGCCCGCAGGTTATGCACTTCGTCATCTGGCGAAAGGCAGCCGCTCACTACCTTAATAAAGCAGAGCTTTCCCGCATATTGATCAATACTAACCTTGAAACAAAACGCGCTGAATAAAGTATCTGAGGAAATAGAAACTAATTTTTCCTCGTTTTCTGCGTTTATACATACTTCTTCGCTGCCTGTCGGCGGAGGGGCTGCAATGTTCAGAAAGTCCAGCACTGCGGCAATTCCGCTGTTGAGAATTGATGAACCGCAGAATACCGGCACGGCTATTCCCTTAACCATATCTTCAACAAGGCCGGTGAGCGCGTCATTAAGAGTAAGATCCATTTCTTCAAGATATTTTTCGGTAAGTTCATCATCTCCAAGAGCAGCGGCTTCAATCATTTTTTCATGATGTTCCCGGGCAGCGTCTTTTAAATTATCTGGAATTTCAGTAGCCTGACTCTTTTTTCCCGCCCCCGGCGAGAGGTAGGCCTTCATGTGTATGAGGTCAACGACTCCCTTGTAATTATTGCCGGCGCCGATTGGCATGGTGAGCGGTATAAATTGTGAATCGAATTTTTGTGTAAGGTCATCCAGAACCCGTTGAAAATCGGCGCGTTCCTTGTCCATCTTGTTAATAAAAACAATGCGGGGCTTTTTCCGCGCCTCAAGGCGGCGCCAAAGTTTTATGGTTTCAATTTGCACGCCAATTTCTCCGTCCACCATCATAATGGCAGATTCTGTTGTTCGAAAGGCGGAAATAACTTCACCAACAAAATCGGCGGCGCCGGGAGTATCGAGAATGTTAATTTTATGATCCTTCCAGAAAATGTGTGAGAGTGATGTGTGCATGGACATGCCATGACTTTTTTCTTCTTCAGAAAAATCGCTCACGGTTTTTCCAGATTCGACAGTTTCAGGATGTTTTATTTCTCCCCCATCGAAGAGCAGATTCTCAACAAAGGTGGTTTTTCCCGTACCGCCGTGTCCGACAATCGTAATGTTGCGTATGTCATTGGTTTTATAGTTCATAATTGCGCTCCTCACAAAATTGATGGAAAGTTTTGCATAAAGCAAAATGCGGAACGCAAAACTTTCGTATATGTATCCGTACCATATTGTTCTCATTTGCCGACTTTGTCAAATTCCCTGCGCGTTTTATGCGTGCGCCGACCGCGCAGCGGGCTGTTTTATGCGTGCGCCGACCGCGCATCGGCGCGTTCGACCATGCTTCGCTGCCAGCGTATCAGATATTTCTCAAGTTCCGGTTTGTTGCCCCGAACATCGGCTAAAACCCTGAATAGGGCCTCTGTTGCTGAGCCCCGCATCCACATGTAGGCCTGCGCATTTCCCCCTCCGTCTGAAAAAAGTATTTTCAAGCCTCCCCGCTGCGCTCCGCTGCGGTATTCAGGTCCGAAACCAATTTTTTCTGTTCCGCCTTCGGTGTTTATTTCGATCCAGCTTTCAATGCCCCAGCGCCGGGAGAGTTCGGCTCGGCGCTCCTGCCAATCTGTGAGAAAAATTTTTTCCCAGGCAGATTTCAGTTTCGCGTGCTCAGTGCTGCGGATGCGCATAATGGCGATATCATCATAGGCATTGGTAGTGATATAGGAGGGCAAGAGTTCCAAAACATCATCCAGAGTAAAATTGGGCTTATATTCCTTTCCCATGCGCTCGCAGGCTATGTGAAACAGCCCCTTGTTCTTATATTTCATGTTCTTCGGCGAAGGCCTGCAGGGAGGCCTGCCGGGAGGCCTGTCGGGACTGCCGATGTTTTGGAAAGCATAATCGTGGGAGGCATGGGAAGCGTCGCGGATGGTAAGAATTTTGAGAATGGATGAAATGCTATTGAGGGGATCACGAACTGCGGCAGGGTGAATAATGCAGCCTCCGTTTGAACCTTCGCCCATAATGCGTACGACATACCCCTCTGCGCGAAGTTTGGCGGCAAGTCCGGTAACATTGGCTTCACCAACTTCGGAACGCAGGCAGGTAATGCCGAAGTTCCGGGTAATGTCATCAATGCGCATTGAGGTGGGGCCGTTAACGACCACTGCCGCCTGCGCGTTTGTAAGCTGGCCGCTGTATTCCAGCCAGGCAGATTCCGAAAGAACCGCGAGAGCAAACACGGTCTGAGCCTCAAGAATACGAGCATGTCCCCCTGAGTCAACATAAACAATATTTCCCCGGTCCCCATCGTTATCGGGAACATAGCCAAGCATGTAGGCGGGGTCGCGATTATGAAGTTTTTCAAGCTCCTCACGGCAGAGATTGAGACTTTCGCCTTCAGGAACAATACGATGCACAATGCGGCGGGGCATATCGTTTATCATATGTACCCGGAGACCGAGACCCTCGAAAAAATTGCGGTCAATTGTCAGGCAGCGCGCGCTGCCGTTTAATTCACCGAGAAGGGCCATTGCCTGTTTTGTGAGTGAGGAGGCAATACGCTCCCGAATAAAAAATTGCCGAGCCGTATCGGAGCTATCCGCGAGAACCTCATCGCTGAACTGGCGGTAAGCCTCCAGCGCTTCATTCTTATAGCTTTCACATTCTCTGAACACAGTTTCCATGCGGGAAGGGGCAGTGAGCAGGGAATGTACTCTGTTCTGACTTTTTTTGAGATGAGTAAAAAAGATTTTTTCCAATTCCCGAACCTGCTCCGCGTTCAGGACGGCGCCGGCATTGAGCCCAAATTTGAAACCGTTATGCCCTATGGGGTTATGCGATGCTGAAATATAGGCAAAGGCATCAACATCCTTACAACGGGCGCTGTAGGCCATTGTTTCCGGAGCGGCGGCAATGAAGAGGTAGCGCAGACGAATTCCCTGCTGAAGAAGAACCCGCATGAGGGAATTGGCAATGGGGGGGCCAGTCGGGCGTGAATCGCAGGCAGTAACAAGGCATATATCTGTCGGAGCTTTGCGCAGATAATTCGAGAGAAAATCGGCAAGCGCAATTCCGATAATTCCTGCTAACATACTATCGGCAGGCCGAATGTGTTCAGTGCGGTCTTCTTCGTTACCGCTTGCGGCAAAAATCTTTCTCCATCCTGATGCAGATATGATCATGTTTTGCTGCGCCTGAATGATACTGTCTGAAGAAGGCTGATCCTTAAGAAAATCTGCTGTTGGGGGAGTATCGCCTATTTTCAATCCATGTGAAGGAAATGACATGTTGACTCCATGTAAAAAAATACTATACAGTTTTGCATAGATAAAGTTTTGCATTTTGTAAAAATTTCTACTATAATAAAACATTGTTGAATGCAAAAGTTTCTATTTCTATAACATTACTCATTATTACAATGTTTGCATATATACATATGTTGTTGCCGGTCGCTTTTAAGATCCAGAGGGATTGGTCATATGAAAAAAGTATTAATCATTGATAATTTCCCATCGCTGCGGGAATTTCTCCGCCTGAAATTTATCAATTTCGAAATTGAGGTTATTGAATCCTCCAATGGCCTTGACGGGTATGCGAAATTTAACAAGTTTGAACCGGATCTCGTGATACTGGATTACTTTATCCCGCGCTTGTCGGCTGTGGATTTTCTCAAAAGAAAACAGGATAATCCAAATCTGAAAAACATTCCCGTATTAATTATCACCAGAAAAATTCACGAGCATACCATTATTGAGCTGCACAAGCTGGGGGTGCAAAAAATCATCACCAAACCGATCAGAATTGAGCTTCTTTCCCAGGCGCTGCAGAGGTTTCTCGGTATCACACTCACTATCGATCTCACTCCCTGTATTATCGATGCGCATTATAATGATGAAGTTCTTTTTGTTGAAATTGCGCGGGGGCTGAATACCGACAAGATGGAGCTTCTCCGGTATCGCCTGCGTGAGCTTATGAAGTTTTATCGGATTAACGATCCCAAGGTTATTATCCTTTTTACGGCAATTGAATTTTTTCATGATGATTTTGCCAAGTTCCGCTCTCTTATTCATTCCGTTCGAGATGCCACCGGCGTTTGTCAGGAGCACCTGAAGATACTTACCGGTTCCGATATCATACGTACCTTCATGCATAAGCTCGGCGGCAATTTCCAGCCTGCCATTCATGATAATCTTGCCGATATTATAAAGAGCCTCCTCGGTACACGTTCAGGCGGATATACAGCGGATGGAAAAATTCATGAAGATTTTCTTCGTCTTGAACGTTCCGCCGGAGACGAAGATGACAATTACAACCTGAGTCTTCGTGGAAAGCATTATCAGGATATTTTTTCAGAACATTTCACAAACAATTTCTCTCCTGCGCTGGTTGATGCCGATTCGCTTACCCATACTATTTTCCGGAAAACATTCATTGGCTCAGGCGGAACTATTAAAATATTCAATTCCGGCGCGGATTTCATGACATCATCAGACCTACAGGATTTTGATCTTCTGTTTCTGGCGCTTTCTCTTCCCGATGTTAATAGCATCAAAATACTGGAATATCTCACTCAACAAAACATTGACCTTCCGGTTATTGCGCTTGTTACTTCAATGGAACGGAATTTAGTTATTCAGGCGCTGCGGAAGGGCATAAAATGCTGTCTCCTCAAACCAATTAATCCTGATATTATTATCAGGAAATCGCTTGAATTACTGCAGCTGAGTTTTTAATTCGCAATACCCCTTGAGCATTCCAATTATCTCTGTAATACTGCACGGTATGAAAAATTACAAAATTCTTGTCTGCGCAATGTTTATCGCAGTGCTTGCCGGATGCCCGCTACCGGGATCTGATCCGGTAGATCCTCCCCCTCCCCCAAAAACCGCACCGGGTGAAATAATTGTTCTAACCCTTGAAGAGGGGAATGGGCAACTCATTGCGACATGGGCTGCGCCAACTGATGACGGCGGTAGCGAAATTACCCGGTATGAGCTGCAATATCGCGAAGCTCATGCAGGCGAGTGGGAATCTGCCGCTGTAATTGCCAATGGCGATGCCGGCATTTTTACCTACACCATTACAGAACTGACAAACGGCACCGAGTACGCTGTGCGGGTATACGCCGTGAATGCGAAGGGCAACGGTAACCCGTCGGAAATTCTCACGGCAATTCCGGTTACCATACCTTCAGCGCCCAATGCGCCAACGCTCACCCACGGAAACAACCGGCTCACCGCGACATGGAACGCGCCGAACACCGGCGGAAGCGAAATTCTTCGGTATGAACTGCAATATCGCGAAGTTGCCGACCCGGAAGGAATGTGGCTGGATGTAACTACCGATTCCGAAATTACTACTACAAGCCACACCATTATGGGACTGACAAACGGCAATAGCTACGAAGTACAGGTGCGCGCCGTGAACGCGCAGGGTAATAGCCCATGGTCGGGGAGTACTACAGCAACTCCCGATGTTACTCCCAACGCCCCTGCAGTTCCAACACTCACCGTTGGAAACACCCAGCTCACCGCGGCATGGAGCACTCCCGCCGACAACGGAAGCACGGCCATTACCGGGTATGAGCTGCAATATCGCGCAGGCGACAGAGCATGGACCTTAATTGTCTCCGGCATCGGCACAAACACAAGCCACACCATCACCGGCCTGACAAACGGCAACAGCTACGAAGTACAGGTGCGCGCCGTGAACGATCAGGGCAGTGGCCCATGGTCGAAGAGTGCCTCCGCAACCCCCGCTACCATTCCCAGCACTCCCGATTCGCCCACGCTCACCGCCGGAAACACCCAGCTCGGCGTAGCATGGACTGCGCCGAACACCGGCGGCAGCGCCATTACCCGCTATGAGCTGCAGTATCTCAAAGGAAACAGTGGAGCATGGACGCTTATTAGCTCCGGCATCGGCACAAACACAAGCCACACCATTACCGGACTGACAAACGGAAACAGTTACGAAGTACAGGTGCGCGCCATCAACGCACAGGGCACGGGCGAATGGTCGGGGAGCAGCACAGCAACCCCTGTTGCCGTTCCCATGGCGCCGACAGCGCCCACGCTCGCCGTTGGGAACACCCAGCTCACTGTAGCATGGAGCGCGCCGACCGACACTGGAGGCAGCGCCATTACCCGGTATGAGCTGCAGTATCGCACAGGCGGCGGGGCATGGACGCTTATTAGCTCCGGCATCGGCACACGCACAAGCCACACCATCACCGGACTGACAAACGGCAACAGCTACGAAGTACAGGTGAGCGCCGTCAACGATCAGGGCAATAGCCCATGGTCGAGGAGCGCCGCCGCAACCCCCGCTACCATTCCCGGCGCTCCCGACTCTCCAACGCTTACAGAGGGGAACACCCAGCTCACTGTTGCATGGACTGCGCCGACCGACAACGGCGGCACGGACATTACTCGCTATGAGTTGCAGTATCGCAGAGGCAACGGAGCATGGACGCTTATTAGCTCCGGCACAAACACAACCCACACCATTACCGGACTGACAAACGGCAATAGCTATAAAGTACAGGTACGCGCCGTCAACGCACAGGGCACGGGCGAATGGTCACCCTCTGCATCGGCAACCCCTGTTGCCGTTCCCATGGCGCCGACAGCGCCCACGCTCACAGCCGGAAACACCCAGCTCACTGTAGCATGGAGCGCGCCGACCGACACTGGAGGCAGCGCCATTACCGGGTATGAGCTGCAGTACCGCACAGGCGGCGAGGCATGGACGCCTATACTCTCCGGCATTGGCACAAAAACCAACCACACCATTACCGGACTCACAAACGGCAACAGTTACGAAGTACAGGTGCGCGCCGTCAACGCGCAGGGCGCAGGCGCATGGTCGGGGAGCGCAACAGCAATGCTGCCTATTATTGCGACACAGGTTCCCGCGGGAACAGCAGTGTCCGCAATTCTTTCGGCTGCCATTGATACCCGTATTGCCACTGAGAATTTGACTGTTTCTTTAACTACGGTTACTTCCCCGACATCAACAGTTACCCCGCCGACAGTTAATGCGGGTACTGGCATTATTACCGTTACCCCACATACAACGGCTGGAACATACCTCGTATCTGGCGAAGACAGCGGGGGAACTGAACAGTTTTCCGAACATTTTTATGTTACCGTGAGCCCAACAACTAACGGTAAACTGAAAACAGCGGTAACTTCGGGGATATCAAACTGGGGAAATACTGCCGATCTCAACTACATTATTACCACCTCGGTAACGGATATGTCTGGTGTTTTTGCAGGGACTTATTCAGAGCAAAGCAACTTCAATGGCGATATTTCGGACTGGGATGTTAGCTCGGTAACGGATATGTCCTGGATGTTCCATTACGCAGTCGCCTTCAATGGCGATATTTCGGACTGGGATGTTAGCTCGGTAGAGAATATGAACTATATGTTCAGGAGTGCAGACGCCTTCAATGGCGATATTTCGGACTGGGATGTTAGCTCGGTAACGAATATGGGCGGGATGTTCTATGGAGCAACCGCATTCAATGGCGATATTTCGGACTGGGATGTTAGCTCGGTAACGGATATGGGCGGGATGTTCTATAGAGTATACGCTTTCAATGGCGATATTTTGGACTGGGATGTTAGCTCGGTAACGAATATGGGCGGGATGTTCTATATTGCAGTCGCCTTCAATGGCGATATTTCGGACTGGGATGTTAGCTCGGTAACGAGTATGAGCAATATGTTCTATAATGCACGAGCATTCAATGGCGATATTTCGGACTGGGATGTCAGCTCGGTAACGTATATGTCTGGGATGTTCTATAATGCACGCGCATTCAATGGCGATATCTCAGGCTGGGATGTTAGCTCGGTAACGAAGATGCATCGGATGTTCTGGAATGCAGAGGCCTTCAATGGCGATATTTCGGATTGGGATGTCAGCTCGGTAACGACTATGGAAGAGATGTTCTATGGAGCAACCGCATTCAATGGCGATATCTCGGACTGGGATGTCAGCTCGGTAACGAATATGCGTAAGATGTTCAATAACGCAGACGCATTCAACCGCGACCTTTCGGACTGGGATGTTAGCTCGGTAACGAAGATGAGCTATATGTTCTATAGCGCAAACGCATTCAGACAGAATCTTGAGGAGTGGAAAGATCATTGGACGCTCAATAGCGCTGGTAAATATACCGGATACAAATATAATATGTTTTATGGTTCCGGCGTAACAGGTAATCTGCTGCCGTCATGGTATTAGCCTACATCGTCTCACAAACTGTCCATTGGCAAGATTTTTGTGATTTTCGATATAGCAGGAAATTTTTTATACGAGGAGGGGTCAGCTCAAAGGTTTATATCCCAAGGATCAGATGAAGCTGTATTGACATTTTTATTAATTCATGTGAAAAAGTGTAAAAGAAATTAATTGTGAGGTATATTCATGAAAATTGCCATTAATGGCTTTGGCCGCATAGGCCGAAATGTGTTTAAAATTGCCCTTGAAAAAGGTGTGGAGGTTGTTGCAATCAATGATCTTACGAGTACCAAGACATTGGCTCACCTGCTCAAATACGATTCAACCCAGGGAGCCTTTAATGGTTCAGTCAGCTGCGATTCGGAAAACCTTATTGTAAACGGCAGGAAATACCGGGTTACCGCAGAGCGTAGTCCTGCGAACATTCCCTGGGGCGCTGCGCCGGATGTTGTTATTGAGTCAACCGGCATATTCCGATCAAAAGAAAGCGCGAAGGGCGGATATGGTGATCATATAAAGAACTCACGGTATCCTGCTAAGAAAGTTATTCTCACTGTACCGGCAAAGGATGAAATTGATAATACCATTGTACTGGGTGTTAACGATGCCGATCTGAAAAAAGAGGATGTATTCATTTCAAACGCTTCCTGCACAACAAACTGTCTTGCTCCGATGGTAAAGGTCTTACATGAAACATTCGGTATTATCGATGGCTTCATGACCACCATTCACAGTTATACCAACGATCAGTCTATTCTCGATGGTCCTCATTCCGACCTGAGAAGGGCGCGATCCGCGGCACTCTCCATTATTCCAACCAGTACAGGCGCCGCATCAGCCGTCGGCAAGGTCTTACCCGAACTCAAGGGTAAGCTCAATGGTCTGGCAATGCGGGTTCCAACCCCAACCGGCTCAATTACCGATCTTGTGGCTTCTCTCAAAGAAAATGTTACCGTGGAGGCTGTTAATTCGGCTCTCAGAAAGGCTGCGGAAGGTTCACTTAAGGGAATACTTGAGTATACTGACGATCCCATTGTTTCAGCGGATATCATTCATAATTCGCATTCAAGTATTATTGACGGGCAAGGTACTATGGTCGTGAACAATAATAAGGTAAAGGTTCTCAGTTGGTATGACAATGAATGGGGATATTCAAACCGCGTTGTTGATCTTGCAATAAAGCTTGAAAATTACCTTTAGGAATTTACCTATGCAGTTGGTGACCATTAGAGATGCAGATCTTCATGCAAAAAAAGTTCTCTGCCGGGTAGACTTTAACGTACCTCTCAAAAATAACGATGTCGCAGATGATACTCGTATCCGGGCAGCGATTCCAACTATCACGTTCATCATTGGTCAGGGGGCATCACTGATCCTCATGAGTCATCTCGGACGTCCAAAGGGAAAAAAGGTTCCTGATCTCAGTCTTGCTCCGGTAGCAAGACGACTTTCAGAACTTCTACAGATGGAAGTATCTATGGCGCCCGATTGCATAGGCGCTGAGACCGAGGATTTAGCTTCCCATCTCACGCCAGGCAGGATACTTCTTCTTGAGAATCTCCGCTGGCATCAGGGAGAAGAGAAGAATGATCCTCATTTTGTCGATGCTCTTGCTCGGCTTGGCAATGTATTTGTTGATGATGCCTTCGGTACTGCTCATCGGGCACATGCTTCAACTGTCGGGCTGGCTCATAAAATGCCCGCCTATGCAGGGTTTCTCATTGAAAATGAAATACGATTCCTTGAACCCTTTGTTACATCCCCCGATGAACCGATGGTTGCTATTGTGGGAGGAGCGAAGGTTTCCTCAAAAATTTCAATTCTTGAAAATATCCTGCCAAAATGCGCTGCCCTCATTATCGGAGGCGGTATGTCATACACATTTCTCAGGGCGCAGGGGCATGAAATTGGACAGTCGCTTCTTGAAGAAGAATATCTTGATACCGCACGAGAACTTATTGAAAAAGCGGACAAAGTTGGCATTGAACTTATTTTGCCGAAGGATCATGTTGTTGCTGATACATTCAGTGAAAATGCTCCTTCCGAGATCATTGATGAAGTCGACATTCCTGCCGGCAAGATTGCTATGGACATTGGTCCCAAAACAGTTGCTCATTGCCGCGGCGTCATTGAACAGGCGCATTCCATTCTCTGGAACGGCCCCATGGGGGTATTCGAGTTCGACAGATTTTCGGCAGGTACTCGAGCAGTTGCTGAAGCCATTGCAGAATCGGAGGCAACAAGTGTTGTCGGCGGCGGCGATTCAGTAGCAGCCGTCAACAAATTCACATTGGCCGGAAAAATGAGCCATATTTCGACCGGGGGAGGCGCAAGTCTCGAATTCCTGGAAGGCAGACAGCTGCCTGGCATCGCTGTTCTGATGAAATAAGGTCGGGGAGGAGACTATATGAGAGAGTATTTTATTGCCGGAAACTGGAAAATGAATAAAATTCCTGGAGAGGTCGCCGATTATGTCGCCGATCTGCTGCCCCTACTGTCCACTGTGCGGCATCGGCTGCTTATTGCTCCGTCTTTTGTCGCGCTTCCCGCCGCGGCCTCAGCGCTTGCGGGATCGCCGATAATGCTCGGAGCCCAGAATATGGCTGCCGCAGAATCGGGCGCCTATACCGGAGAAATAAGTCCTGATATGCTTATGGACATTGGCGTAAAATATGTTATTCTGGGACATTCAGAGCGCAGGGCGCTTTTTGGCGAAACTGATGAATTAATAAACACAAAGGTCAGGCTGGCGCTTTCAAAAGGATTGAAAGTTATTCTCTGTGTCGGGGAAACCCTTGAAGAAAGGGAGGCAGGTCTTCTTGAGAAGGTCATAACCCGAAATGTGGCGGATGGGCTCCGAAACATCGGCGAATCCGATATATCTGCGCTGACCATCGCGTATGAACCAGTGTGGGCCATCGGTACGGGAAAGACAGCCACCCCGCAGGATGCGGATGAGGTACACGCTCTTATCCGCCGGATACTTACTGAGATATATTCCCGGAATATTGCCGGGAATATGATTATTCAGTACGGAGGATCGGTGAAGCCAGCTAATGTCCGTGAGCTTATGAGCATGGAAAATATCGATGGGGCTCTGGTAGGCGGCGCGAGTCTCAACATTGATGATTTTGCCGCAATTGCGAATTTTGATAAATAAACGGAGGCAGAAAAATGGCAGTATTATCAATTTTATTACTCATAATTTTTTCTATTTCGGCGGTACTTCTTCTTATTGTTGTACTTCTTCAGAATGAATCGAGTGAGGGACTCGGAGGTATCTTTGGCGGCGGCGGAATGTCGGGGCAAATAGGCAAGAGGCAGGGCAATTTTCTTACCCGGCTGACGACCCTACTCGGAATTATTTTTCTTGTCAGCAGTCTTGGACTGGCATGGGTTAATCGTACACCTGAAATTGGCGACATTGAAGCTGCCGCTCGTCAGGCCGATCGCGATTCTGTATCGGGTGAGTGGTGGATTGTACCAGATGAAGCTGCAGAATCAGAGTGACGGCATTGTTTATATTCCGGATATAATATGAAAATTGCGGTATTATTTTTTCCTTTGAATTCACGGAAAAAAATTCATAAAATCAGCGAGGCTCTCGCTGGGGGAATTGAAGCGCAGGGTTACCAGGTAGATCGGATCGATGGCAGCGAGGCTGTCCATGCAAGGCTCAGTACTTACCAGTACATTGTCATTGGAGCCGAATTCAGTTCATTGTTTAGTTCAAAAATACCCGAGATAATTCCGCGCTACCTGAAAAATGCGGGACTCATCGCCGGTAAACGTTCCCTTGCCTTCATACTGCCTAAATTCTTCGGTGCGGAAAGGGCATTACGAAACATTATGGCCGTTATGGAAAGCGAGGGAATGTTTGTCAAAAATTCTGAAATTATCAGCGATGAAAGATTGGCAATGAAAATAGGAAAAAATCTTACTATTCGATCATGAAATATACCAACAATCTCCCCAACTACTACAAAATGCTCCACATACATAAAAATGCGACCCTTAGCGAAATAAAAAAAGCATTCCGGCACCGCGCCAAGGAAATTCATCCTGACCTCGGTACAAATTCTCCGAAAAGGCTTGAGGCAATGAGAGAACTTCTGCTTGCCTATGAAACACTTGTGAACACTGATCTCAGACAGGACTATGATCTTCATTACAAGCTTGTATATACTGAAAATAATTTTAATTATCGGGAATTCCTTCAATCCCGCTATGATGACCCTGAAACAGCGGGCAAGCTCATTTTCTTTGATCTTCTTCATGAAAATGAAAAAGCAGGTCTGGATCTTTATGATACCCTCGTTAAAGAAAAGGGCTTTGATCTGAGCAAACACCTTGACCGGGAAGATTTTATGGATTGTACATTTCTCCTTGCAGAAAAATATGAAGAAGAAGGAGAACGTACTGCGGCATTCATGCTCTTGAAAATTCTTATTACATATGAAATTGAACGTCCCTATTTTCGTCATTTTTTGCAGGAGATATTAGATAGAATGCGAAATTTACTGAAAAAGGTAAAAACTTTGAACGCCAGCCAATATATTAATGTATTCCTGCAGTTGATCTCGCTTCCTATTCCGAAACGGGAAAAAGCACTGTACATGGAAAAAGTTTCTCACCTATATTTGCAGTATAATGATATTAATAAAGCTCAATTCTTTAATGCGGAAGCACGAAAATTGAATCCGCGGGTTCAGCGGTTGGAGTATCAGAATTCCAGCCATTCGCTCTTTAACACTATGAAACTTTTGCATTGGAAAATTGCGCAAGCGCAATTTCCTGAAGGATAACACTATAAATATCGTACAGAAAAAAATCATACCAGGAATTGCCCTCCTCATTATTACTTTTGACATTCAGGCGCAACTTCTCAGCACGACATTGGCAACTGTCCGCCTCACTGAGACCGAGATAATAACCGAGAAATTCATGAATCAGCAGTTTGACATTCTCGAAGCGCAGCTCGGCAGCGCCCTGACTTCCGGGCAGAGGGAGGAGGTCTTTCAATCGCAGATAAACAGTATTCTCATTGAGCAGGCTGCCCGACGGGCTGGCCTGCAGGTAACAGCAAGTGAGCTCGAAAATGCCATCAGCCTTCAGAAATCAGCTTTGAATACAGCTATTTCAGATGCCGAGTATCAACGTCTTTTTGTAGAACAAACAGGGGTGAGTTGGAGTGAATACCGTTCACAAATTGAAGACAGAATTCTTCAGGAAAAGTATGTGGCCTATGCCAGAGCAGATATTCTCCAGAATACCGGAGAAATATCCGAGGCGGAGATACAAGCAACATATGAACAAAATGCCCAGAGCTTTGTCAGTCCGACTATGAGCAGATTTTCTCATATATTCATTGATCTGAGAGAAAAATCTGCCAGTGAGAAAAATACTGCCCGCAAACAAATAGATACCTATTTGTCCCGCATCCGCAATGGAGGCACTGCAGTCTTTGACCAGATTATTGGAGAAACTCTGGACGATGTATCGGTAAACGGAGGAGATTTCGGGTTTCTTATTAGTGGAGATGCGAATGCGCAGCAGATTCTTGGCGATGATTTTGTTCAGGAGGTTTTCGCGCTGGAAACGGGGGATATTTCCGGTGTTGTAGAATCAAACATCGGACTGCATATTCTCCAGATTACCGATAGACGAAGTCCGCGCCTTCTTGAACTTGATAATCCCCTCCTTCCAGGTCAGAGTTTGACAGTGCGCCAGCAGATTCAGCAGTATATTCGCGCGCAGAGACAACAGGCTGCATTAGTTCAGGCATTACAGGAAATTGTTACAGAGTTACGGGACGAAGCGGACATTCGGATCGTTGAAGGCAATGTTTCCTGGTAGAGGGAGCTGTGCTGTCGCGACGGAAAAGCCGTATTCTTGTTTTTCAATCCCTTTATAGTTGGGAATTAAATAAACAAGAACGTGAAACACTGCTTTCATTTCCCTGGTATGAATACAGCGGCAGTGAACGGTCGGCGAATCTGACTTTTTCACGGTTCTTACTGAACGGAATTATGAAGAATGTTTCAAAAATTGATGAAATTATTACGCAGAAACTGGAACATTGGGATTTCGACAGGTTGGGAAAGGTGGAGTTATCAATTCTCAGACTTGGTGTTTATGAACTCCTGCACAACAGGGAAATACCGCGCCAAGTCATTATTAATGAGGCAATAGAAATTGCAAATATGTTTGCATCTCCACAAACATTTCGCATAATTAATGGGGTTCTCGATGCTGTGGAAGAGGAAAAATGCTGAGTCGGATCAGGGGATTCATTTCCCGGAATACAGTCTTTGTTATTACATCCGCTTTGGTACTTTCAGGCATCATTCTGGCAATTATAATCGTAGAAATCATTACTCTCAGGCGAAGCAATAGTTTTGATCGTTATGTGAATCGCGTATCAATTCTGATTATACAGGAAGATTTTGACGCTGTATCGGAATATCTTGGGAGGGCTAGAGACATTGCGCGCTCAGTTGAGGAACATCTTGGCATTGCGAGATATGCTAGGGAGTTGTCAGAGTGGGTTCCCGACCTATATGCGCTATATGCGGAAATTATTCAGCAGGCTGCGAAGCGTTTTCCCCGTAATCAACATGTACGCGCCGTACAGGTTAATACCCTGCTTGAACAGGGAAATATCGAATCGGCTTTTGAGTTTGCGCGGAAACTGAAAATCCCTGAATATGAATCATTGAGAGTGGAAGCATTTCTCAGAGGCGGAAGAAATATCAATTTTTCTGTATCATCAGCGCTTAACGAACACCTTCCGATCACGGCATATGAAATGGCAGATCCCCAAAAAATGATTGCAGCTGCTGTACTCACCAATGATATCCGTTTCTTTGTGAATGCAGGTGTTATGTATGCATCTCTTGGCAGACTTCGCGATGCCTTTGCAATTTTAATGGAGCGGCGCGATCTCTTTATCAATTCGGCGGATGCACTAATTCTTCTACAGTTGGCCTATGATCTCGGCGAATACGAAGCAATATCCGCTATCCTGCCGCTTATCCCTGAAACCATCGAAAATCAAAATACTGTCAATGAATTTCTGGCAGATACATATTTTTATCTGGGAAGGGTGGATGAAAGCTTTGCGGTTCATGCCCACATTGCCGAACATGCCCATTCAGCACGCAGTTATCTTAATCAGTTGAGCCTCATACGGGCTCATGAGTATGAGGCTGATACTGAGGCTCCGATTCAAAAGGCTCTCGAAAAACACAGCAAAAATCCTGCCGTACTTGCCCATGCGCTTGCTTACGAGGCAGATGCCGGGAATTTTGATAGCAGCCTTGCCTATTACCGTAGTATATATCCTTCAATTAACCTTGATTGGCTTGCGCATCTGCGGCAATATCTGTTTCAGCTTGAGGATTATCGACTCAATGACAGTATTGTTGCGCTGTGGAGCGCAATTAACAGCAAGCCCGATGATATTGCGGCGCGCGACCTATTGTTATATTTCCTCAAAATTGATGGCGATATTGATGGCTTACGAAGTATTTTACAACGGTATAATGAGGGATATGATGATCGGCTCATTTTTTTTCAGGCCATCTTATCCCTTGCTGAGGGACGGCGCGATGATGCGCGGAAGTACTTCACCTTAGTAGCTGAACGGGGTAATTTTCAGGCGAGTTTTAATCTTGGACTGTTGAATCTTGAGGATCAGAATTATTTTCAGGCCCGGGAATGGTTTGTATTATCGGCGCGTCAGGCTCAGCTCGCAAATGGATTCACCCTGAAGCGTGACGGAGCTCTATACCGCAGCGAATTTCTCAATATCCGGTTATATGAGGGATTAAGCCAATTGTTGCTTGGAAACAGGGAGCGGGTCCGGCGCATAGTCAGTGAACTGGAATCTGCCGACTATTACCACATTCTTCTTCCGCAATTAAAACAAAGTTTTGCAAAATGCAAAACTTTCTATAAAATAGGAGAATGCTAAGCACAAAGAAAGCATTCCAGATCGGAAACTTTTGCTACTGGAAATTGTGCTCTGCACAATTTTCCAATGCAAAAGTTTCTAAGAGAAGTAATTGCAGTGTCAAAAGTTTCTCAGTAGGTATTTTCCATATATGATTCGGATAAAGACAAGAGAACAGATTGATGGAATACGGAAATCATGCGGTTTTCTCAAAAATCTATTTAACATTCTGGAAAGAGAAATTGTCCCAGGAATTACCACCGCTCAGCTTGATGATTGTGCCCGTAGGTATATTCACGATATCGGAGGGAAACCGGCATTCCTCGGGTATATGGGATTTCCAAATACACTCTGTACTTCGGTGAACTCAGTGGTAATTCATGGCATTCCAGACAAAACTGTTCTGCGCGATGGTGATATTATTTCAGTGGATTGTGGAATAATTTTTCAGGGTTTTTACAGCGACTACGCATATACCTTTCCGGTGGGTACTGTTTCTCCAGATATTAAAAAATTGCTTCGAATTACCGAAGATAGTTTATATAGAGGTATTGAAGCTGCTATAGTTGGAAATAGGATTAATGATATTTCCACATCAATATATCGGCGCATTAAACCGGAAAAATACGGAGTTGTAAGAGAATTTTCGGGGCATGGTGTTGGTCTTGAACTTCATGAATCGCCAAGCATTCCCAATTTCCCAACTTCGGGAGCAAATCCCCGAATACGTCCCGGATTCGTTCTGGCAATAGAGCCGATGATCAATCTTGGCGGAGATGAGGTATATGTACATGCAGATGACTGGACGGTTGAAACAAGCGATGGGAGTGTTTCCGCGCATTTTGAGCATACAATTGTTATACATAATTCTGAAACCGAAATACTTACACTCCGTAATTGAATATGATAGTCTCACAAAATTACATGGAAACTGAGGTGAAAACATGCACGTAATTATCAACAGAATGCCGAAATGTTCATTTATCGGCATTTGTATTCTACTTATCTTCATTCTTACCGGATGTTATTCAACTTCTTCTGTCAGCGGTGAAACGTCAGCACGTGTTGTTTCTCCGGCAGTGCTGGATCTTGAGGCAATGCAGAGTTCCTTCCGTTCTGTTGTGCAGTCGACTCTGCCGGCCGTTGTGAGAATTGATGTTGTGGAAATACAGACCTTCTCTAATAATGAGCGGAGAGAATTCGGTCCATTTTTCGATTTTTTCTTTAATCCGAACAATCCGAATCAAAATCCCGATCAGGAATTTAGAAATGAGGGGCTTGGCTCCGGAATCATTGTACGGAGAAATAATGATACCTATTATATTCTCACCAACGCCCATGTTATCGGAGAAGCCGAGGAAATCAACATCCGTCTTGACGATGGACGGAACTTCATTGCGAGTCTTATTGGAAAGGATTCGTTGAGAGACCTTGCTCTAGTTGAGTTCACAAGTAGCGACGCGGATATTGTTCTGGCAGCTCTTGGAGATTCTGATGAACTGCAGGTTGGCGACTGGGTGCTTGCAATTGGCAGTCCTTTGGGATTTCAGTCGACAGTAACTGCGGGAATTGTTTCAGCTCTTGGACGCACCGGCGGACCGGAGGGAAATGTCAGCGATTTTATTCAAACCGATGCCGCAATTAATAGAGGGAATTCCGGCGGCGCCCTTGTTAATATTTATGGTGAGGTCGTAGGAATAAACACTTGGATCAGTACGGGCGCGGGGGGAAACATCGGACTCGGCTTTGCAGTTCCAATAAACAATGCAAAAAAAGTAATTGATGATTTTATCACTCGGGGGGCAGCGCAATATGGCTGGTTGGGTGTTAGTATTTCCTCGGCAAATGAAGACATAGCAGAGAGTTTAAACATTCCCACCGTGAAGGGCGCCCTGATAAATTCCATATATCAGAATTCTCCTGCAGGACGTTCCCAGTTACGTCCCGGAGATTTTATTGTGGGAATTAATGGTGTTGGTGTAAATAGTTCTGATGAGCTCATACTCAAGGTTGGCGATTTAGTTGCCGGTGAAACAGCTGTTTTTGATATTTTGCGTAATGGGAAAAAAGAATCCTTCGATATTAAAATAACCCTGCGGGAAGCTGAGGATGTCATTGCCGGACAATCCGGCGATATTTTCCCGGGTTTTTCAGTGTATCCGCTTACCGAAGAGGTGCGGGGCAGCATTGAAAATGCGGATGATATTGAAGGCGTCCTTGTGAATCAAATCATTCCCCGAAGTCCATTCGCAATTGCTGGTATTGCTGTCGGCGATATAATTACGGAGGTTAACGGCAGAAAAGTGAAATTTTTAACAGATTTTTTTGAGTTTCTTGCCGATAATGCTAATGTAACGAACATCTCCTATAATCGGGAAGGAACCCAGATTGATGTGACTATTCGAAAGTAGGGCAGTTACCCATGTATTCTGGTAGTTGCTGATAATACCGAGGTTATTTTGAAGGAATTTCTTACTCCTGAACAAAATCGAAACAATGCCATTAAGTTGGCGCATGCCATATATCAGGATGGATTCATCCCCGATGTCATTTATGTGAGCCTGCGCGGCGGTTCGTATATTGGAAACGTGATCAGTGAATATTTCAAGCTTGTACGACGGGGGCAGCGTCCGGTATTTTATGCGGCAGTTGTTGCCCACTCCTATAATGATCTTTATTCACGAAACAATGTGCGAATTGATGGGTGGACCTATGATCCTGAGTATCTGCGAAATGGCGACAAAGTTTTGCTCGTTGATGATATTTTTGATTCGGGAAAAACACTTAATCACCTATTATCAATTATTGAATCGAAGGGAGTACCCCGCGAAGATATCAAAATTGCCGTTCATGATTATAAAATTCGAACTTTTACTGCAGATCAGGTGAAAGCGCAGCCCGATTATTATTATAAGAAAATTGTTATTACCAAACCTGAGGATGATCATTGGATTCATTACATGACTCATGAATTAGTCGGGCTCACGGAAAAAGAAATTGATAATTATTATTCAGCCGATCCCGAAGTTCAGGAAATTTTGAAGCACATTATTGCCAGAGATCATTAAAGTGCGGAAACTGTCGAGAGTTCTTGTAATAATCATTTTTTTTCTTTCTCACATTCCACTCTACGGGCAGTTTGTTCTCAGCCATGAACCAGGGACATATAATAGTGATGTTATTCTCGAAATTATTCCTGAAATAGAATATGAAAATATTTTTTACCGCTTTCCTTCATATGAAGAAAGCCAATGGTTTAATTATGAACAGCCTATTGTTTTGTCTGCCGACAAAGGAAGTCAGCGATTCTATCCGCTTGATCTATTATTTGTTAATGATAGACAAATTGTTGATTATCGAATCCTTGAATATACAATTGATAAAAAATCTCCAACACAATCATTTGAGCTCACACTGTATACGGCTGATGATGTCAGTAACCGTAGTCTTCCTGGAATTGCACAGTTTGATATTGATCGTCGCGATGAGGTAATTGTTGATGCAATTCCAATTATCAGCCCCGTGGAGGGAGATTTTGCTAATCCGCAATTGCTCTATATTGATGACAGAGAATTCAGTCAGCTTCGCTATACAACAGATGGTTCAGACCCGGCGCTTGACGGCGCTATCTATGAGGAAGCGGTTCTTCTCCTAGCTGCTTCATATGTGAAATTGCGGGTTTACGGTGAGACCCGCGATGGCAGAAAACTTCATAAAACGATACGCTATAGGGCAGGAAATCATGAATATCGTCAACTAAAACAGGGGAGAACAACGGAAGATGTATATGTAGTTCCTATCAAGGCTGGCCTTTTCTACCGTACAAAGGATGTACATTCCGCTAAGCTGCCATTTAACACTCCCGTCCGCTTTGAAACCGAAGCGGGGAAATTGAAAACATCGCTTATACGAATAATCGATGGCGATCGGGAATATCGGTATTTTTTTGTTCTTGACAACAGACCCCCTGAAAATCCGAGGGCTAATTTATTGCCGCCACTTCCCGTATATGAGAATGCGGTTGATGATGAGAATACCATGCTCAGCACAGTGCATGCGGAACCCGTACACCCGCCCTTGAATACTGAAAATAGAATTCCGAAAAAACCACTATTGACCGGAATTCCCGATACGGGAGTCATGAGTGGAAATATGTTCTTATTGCAAATTGTCGATCCTCTTCCCAACCTTGAGTATTTTTACAGCATAGGAAACAGTACGGTGCCTCCCGCAAATCCGGCGACCTCCGGTAAAAGGGCCTATTCGCATATTCCAATACATATAGGTTCCGATATTCAATCGGAAACGATCATCATTGGCCTTATTGCTGTCCTATCAACAAACAAAAATTATAGAAGTCCGGTAAATTATGTTCGGTTCCAAGTTGATAATCGGCTCCCTGAGGAACCAGAAATACACGGGGTTCAAGCCGGCTCCGAGTATTCCGAGTCCATCGCCTTTTCAATTGACAGCGGGGAAGGGGATACGGTGTTTTATCAGCTCAGCGAAAACGGTACTAAAACCAACTATATGCTCTATGATGCTCCGAAATTACTGCAGGGTGAAGAGGGAAAGCGAGTTGTGTATTCATTGAGCGCATATTCTGAAAATACGCTCGGTACTCGGAGTAATTCTGTGGAGCTAGGCTTTGCCATTGACAGGGAAGCCCCTGAATTTCCCCCGATGCATATCAGTATTAATAATAAAGAGATCGATTCACAGACCCTGTCCATAATTTCTTCATCTGCAGTCACCATTTCCTTTGATACCGATGATGATGTTGCCTATGAATTCAGTAGGGGTTCCGACCCTCTGCCGGAAATATTTCCATATTCGCCACTTGTACATGGATATCTGACTCTGGATATACCGAAAAATACTGAAGCGCAATTTAATCTGCGCTTTCGCCCTATTGACTTCGCCGGTAATTTTGGTCCGCTAAGTGGAGAGTATACGATTACCATAGATAAAAAAATTCCCGATATTCCCTTTCCTCCAACAGTAATGCGAGATGGAAATGCGGGAACTCTCCTCTGGCCGCCTGCGGATGACAGGTCAATTGAATATTCCATTGCCGATCTTAATACCGATCCAGCGAATCAATTATTTACTTCCTTCATTTCATCGGTAAACTGGGAAATTCCCGAACGCAGCGGCGGAATAGTGGTGTACTACCGTGCACGGGATGAGGCGGGGCTTTTGAGTCTTGTCGGTTCACAGGAAATTCTGCGCGAGAAGGTTGCCCCCATTCCAAAAATTACTGGCGTTCAGGATGGCGGTGTCTACGAAGATGCGCGTAATATACAAATATTTTCCATACGCGATGGCGATGTTCGTTATGAAATTACCTCGGACGGAACTGAACCAGATAGTGTTTCTCCCGAAAGCCGACTCTGGCAGCCGGTCATTCAAACATTTGATTCTGCCGTGGGCACAAAACGTATCTACAGGATAAAACTACGGCAATATATCCCTGACTCAGAGTCCCAGCCCAGTCCGGAGCTGAATTTTTCATTTGCCATAGATAGGGAATTTCCCACCCAACCCCGCTTAAATGATATGGACCTCAGCGATGTATATTCCATGGATCCAGTGACGCTTGATTTTTCGGCAAAGCGTGATGAAAACATCATGCTCAGCGTTATTGAGTATATTTATGATAAAGGAACGTTACCGGAAAACTGGGGCGCTAATTTTGTATCACCGGTTTCCTCGCAAAAACAGGCATTTCAAAATTTTTCCAATCGCCGGAATCTGACCGGTTATTCTCAGGAACTAACTCTCTACAGTCTTGCGGCATATACAATAGATTTGGCTGGTAATAGAAGCAGATCAATTTCCCGGTGGAATGTTATTATTGATCGGCGTAATGTTTTTTTATCGCAGAAGAATGACAGAAAGGGAATAGGTAGTTGGACAGAACCATATGTGTCGATCAATACTGCTGTCGATACCGCTGTCAGAGAAGAACGCAGTGAAATATATATCGGCAGTGGAATGTATCAGATACAATCGACTCTCAATGTACCACGATCGATGCAGTTCTATGGATCATGCGATGAAAATTGGCTTTGTCAATCGCAGACTGCAACCGAATTTCGTTTTACAGAACAGTTTAATGGGGAACATCTCTTTTATGTAACTGATGCGGCAGAATTTTCACTGGACAAAATACACATCAATAGCGTTGGCAGTACTGTGGCAACGCTCATTAATCTCCGACGATCACGGGCAACCCTAACTGATTTTTCTGCATCGGTAAGCGGCAGGATTGCCGCTGTTTCTGCCATGGAAAAAAGTACCATCGATCTTCGCCAGAGTCGATTATCGGGATACGCATTGACTAATGGCAATATTATTAATTTGAATAATTCTGATATATACCTCGTTGGAACTCAGATAAGCGCCGAAGATACTGATCTCTCCTTGCTGCGCAGAAAAAATACACATTATGTTCTTCTGCGCGGCGTGAATTCATATGTGGAAATTTCACAAAGTACAATTAGGCCGAGATCCGGTGAAAGTACTATTGCGATGAACTTTTCGAATTCAACGCTTTACCTGAAGGATAATTCTACTATTTTCAGCGGATATGGAAAAATACTGGCGAATGCTCTGGTCATTGAAAATTCCAGCGCGAGATTTGAAAACATACGAATTAATGGTTCCCGTGAAACCGATATTGTAAGTCTCCTTGTCAGTAAAGGCAGTGATATTATTCTGAATTCGGTTAATTTTAATTTGGATGCGGAATTTGGTATTAATGGCATTCTTCTTCGAGGGGGCTCTCTGGAAATTACCAATTCGATATTTCAGGGTGTTGGAGCTCAAGATTTCGTGAAGGCAATAATAGCTCAGAATGGAAAATTGGATGTTTCCACATCACAGTTTCCAGGTCCACGCGCCAGAACTGTCGACTATACACCCATTACCGCAGAGAATAGTACTGTGATATTTTCGAACAATGTTGCCGAGCTCCATAGCGGGAACAGACAGCGCTTAACATTAATGGAACTCAGTATCGGTAGTTCCGCGGAACTGAGTAACAATACACTCACCAGTAACGGAATAGTGATCCGTCTTGAAGATCCTCGTGATACTCTGGACATTCAATAATGCGTAATGTAAATTTCTTTCCTTCGCTCGTGCGTGCCGATTATTGAAACTTTCTTATTGAGATTCCATGCTCCAAATCATGTATCCTTCATTATACTGAACTCTCCATAATGAGTTTCGGGGGGTGAGAACAAAGATTACATTGTCACCCGGCGGATAATAAAAGCCACTGATAAAACCATTATATAAATCGGTAGAGAAAAAATTTGTATTAAGTTCTGAGGCAGGATCAGGATAGATGACTTTGCCCTTACTATCAATACTGATATATCCCTCATTTTGTGAACTCACAAAAATAATCTCTTCTTTCTTTTCGTCTTTCTTTTCGTCGTCACCGCAGTAGTAGGTAGGGGGAACCGCAAGTACGTCAGTAAAAAGTGTCTGTGTGCCTCCAGAATCCTTAAATCGGACTGAAGAATTTCCCCCGGCCGTCAAAACAGACCATGCGCCGACGCCGTTAGTATCGTACATATGTTGGAAAATATAACTTTTTTCTGTCACAAGATATGTCTTTTCTCCTTCTGGGGCATATCCAAGTCCTGAAAAGGCAAATCGCTTCTGATCGGCAGCAACAGGAGTAAGTTGATCGCCGCTGTCAATAAAAGGAGCAGAGAATGTATCAACTGGCTCCAGAGTTCTTGTATTAATATCAGCTGCGACAATTGAGAATAGTTCATTTGTTGTTATAAACCAATACGATGTTCCATCAAATTCGGCATCGAGAAAGGGGAGTGGGTGATTGTCAATAATTTTATGTGGATGAGGGCTGTCCGCGCTGATGTCGACATAATACAGCCGGTAGACAAAGGCAGAGTCGCGCGCTTCTCGTGTTTCAATAATGACTATATCGTTTGATGTATCTTCAAAATCATTTTTGAGCGTGAAAAAATTGGAAAGGCGCTCGCGATCATTTAGAAAATTTAGTGAAACTTCCGTCCACACCGCGTTTCCTGCATCGGAATAATCAATTTCGCTACTTTGGAAAAGTTTCGCTCCGCCCCCGGTCTGAGCAAAGTGAACAAAAAGCTTACCGCCCGCTTCCCCAACCTTGAGGGCAACAGAATAAGTATCCGGGTGGCTAACCGGAGTCCATGAATAGCCCTTATCCTTATCATCAGTCGCATTATACGTGTTCCATCCTCGTACATGGAGTGTCGTGGTTGTGAGATAATAATGCTTGCCGAGAGCAACAAAACTCTTTATTGACGATTGTGGATTAAGCCCGCGGGATTCTTCCTTAATTTCAATAACACGTTCAAGACTGAAAAAAATTCCCACTGATCCCGGCTCGCAGGATATGAGAATAAGAAGGCTGAGAACTATTGTTAACATGGTTTTATTCATTATGGTATTGTCTCCATTGTTATTTATAGAAATTTTTGCATTTTGCAAAATTTTTTTAGAAATTATACATGGCACTAAGGGTAATTTCCAGAAAATTACCGAAGCGGGTCATGCTGGCATCGGGAGTAAGGGGATTATCATCGCCATAGAATTCCCCAACCCACCAATACATCGCATTTATGCCGAATGACCAATCATCGAAGGCATTCCAGTAAAACGACAGCCCTGCCTTTGCCAGCAACGCAGTGGTAACAATGTCATTATAGCTAATTATATCAATGCCCATACCGATGTGTAACGGCAGTTCAAAGGGAAAGAAACGGAAAAAATAGTTTGCATTAATACCGATGGGGACGGAAAAATACCCCTTTAGGTTCGGATCGGTACTGTATGATGCGCCGATATCCAGCCCAAGGCTAAAACTGTTTTCCAGAAATACCGACCAGCCAAGCGAAAAAATTCCGCCAGGGCTCAGATTAATCGGTTGCACTGCGTCTGTTTCCGATGACGCTGCGGGATTATGAATAAAGAGCGGTATCTGCAGGCCAAGGGCGATATTGATATATTGATTGCCGAGAACACGATTAATTACGGTTGTCTCCGGTTCCGGCTCGGGCTGCTCATCCGATATAATGATCTCATGAGCAAAAACGATGGTCGCAGAAAAAATGAACAGAAGCGTTGCCGCCAATCGTTTAGTATTTACAGACACAAAAACCTCATTTTAGCCGATAAAATTGATCGGAATAATTTCACAAAACTTTCTTTTTAGTGAATTATCACTTTATTAAAAGATAATTAAAATAAAAAAAAATGTCAAATACAAACTTTTGCAGCGCAGCGCTACACATGCGGGCATCAGTCCGAGTGTTCTCAGTTAAAATATCGGGCACTATCTCAGGCATAAAAACTATCAATAAGAACGTTTTGCAAAAGCACAATGCAAAAATTTTACTGAGATTCCATGTTCCATGTCATATATCCATCATTATACTTAACTCTCCATAATGAGTTGCGGGGGGTGAGAGCAAAGAGTACATTTTCACCCTGCGAATAATAAAAACCACTGATAAAACCATTATATAAATTTGTAGAGAAAAAATTTGTATCAAGTTCTGAGGCAGGATTAGGATGGATGACGTTTTCCTCATTCTGATCAATACGGACAAATCCCTCATTCCGCGAACTCACAAAAATCTCTTCTTTGCTGCCGCCGCTGAAGGCAGCGGGAACCGAAAGTACATCAGTAAAAATTGTCCGTGTGTCTCCAGAATCCTTAAATCGGACTGGAGAATTTCCCCCTGCCATAAAAACAGACCAAGTGCTGTCGCCGTTAGTATCGTACGTATGTTGGAAAATATAGCTTTTTTCTGTCACAAGATATGTCCTTTCTCCTTCTGGGGCATAGCCGAGTCCTGAAAAGGCAAAACGCTTCTGATCGGCAGCAAAATCAACGGGAGTAAGTTGATCGCCGCTGTCAACAAAAGGAGCAACGGATGTATCAACCGGAGTCAGGATTCCTGTATCAATATCGGCGGCGGCAATTGTAAATATTTGATTCGTTGTTATAAACCAATATGCTGTTCCGTCAAATTCGGCATCGAGAAAGGGGAGTGGGTGATCATCATCAATAATTTTATGTGGATGAGGGCTGTCCGCGCTGATGTCGATGATGTCGACATAATCGACATAATACAGCCGGTAGGCAAAGGCAGGGCCGAGCGCTTCTCGTGTTTCAATAATGATTATATCATTTTCTGTATCTGCTTCTGTATCTGCGGGATTGGTAAGATCATTTTTGAGCGTGAAAAAATTGGAAAGGCGCTCGCGATCATTTGAAAAATTTAGTGAAACTTCCGTCCACTCCGGGTTTCCTGCAGCGGAATAATCAATTTCGCGGACACTTTGGAAAAGTTTCGCTCCGCCCCCGGTCTGAGCAAAGTGAACAAAAAGATCACCGCCCGCTTCCCCAACCTTGAGGGCAACAGGATAATTATTCGGGTGGCTAACCGGAGTCCATGAATAGCCGGTTTCAGTCGCATTATCAGTCTCCTGTATTCGTACCTGGAGTGTTGTGGTTGTGAGATAATAATGGGAGCCGAGAGCAACAAAACTCTTTATTGGCGATTGTGGATTAAGCCCGCGGGATTCTTCTTTTATTGCAACAACACGTTCAAGACTGACAAAAATTCCCACTGAGCCCGGCTCGCAGGATATGAGAATGAGAAGGCTGAGAATTATTTTCAGTATGATTTTACGCATTATGGTATTGTCTCCATCGGTATTCAGAAATTATACATGGCGCTGAGGGTAATTTCCAGAAAATTACCGAAGCGGGTCATGCTGGCATCGGGAGTAAGGGGATTATCATCGCCATAGAATTCCCCAACCCACCAATACATCGCATTTATGCCGAATGACCAATCATCGAAGGCATTCCAGTAAAACGACAGCCCTGCCTTTGCCAGCAACGCAGTGGTAACAATGTCATTATAGCTAATTATATCAATGCCCATACCGATGTGTAACGGCAGTTCAAAGGGAAAGAAACGGAAAAAATAGTTTGCATTAATACCGATGGGGACGGAAAAATACCCCTTTAGGTTCGGATCGGTACTGTATGATGCGCCGATATCCAGCCCAAGGCTAAAACTGTTTTCCAGAAATACCGACCAGCCAAGCGAAAAAATTCCGCCAGGGCTCAGATTAATCGGTTGCACTGCGTCTGTTTCCGATGACGCTGCGGGATTATGAATAAAGAGCGGTATCTGCAGGCCAAGGGCGATATTGATATATTGATTGCCGAGAACACGATTAATTACGGTTGTCTCCGGTTCCGGCTCGGGCTGCTCATCCGATATAATGATCTCATGAGCAAAAACGATGGTCGCAGAAAAAATGAACAGAAGCGTTGCCGCCAATCGTTTACGATTCATTCGCATCCTTTGTAATGTGTTTAGAGACATCTTCTGAAGCACTTTCCTGAATTTCACGTTTACGTTCAAGAGACATGGCATGAACAATTTGTCTTTCCAGTGAAAATCCTGATTCTTGTTTTGCGCTGTAAAGTTCTCTTGCCATTTCATTTTGTCGTTGTTTCATTTCATGTATCTCTTTAATTATTATTTCTAAGGTTGTTTCAATTTTTGTAAGTCGTATGTCTGTGTCTCTCTGAGCAGATTTTATACTCTCTAATTGCCCGACAATATCCTTATTTTGGTTCTCTAATCGACCTAAGATATCCTTATTTTGGCTCTCTAATCGATTTGAGATATCCTTATTTAGATTCTCTAATCGACCTAAAATATCCTTATTTTGGCTCTCTAATCGATTTGAGATATCCTTATTTTGGCTCTCTAATCGATTTGAGATATCCTTATTTTGGCTCTCTAATCGATTTGAGATATCCTTATTTAGATTCTCTAATCGACCTAAGATATCCTTATAATATTCCTGATTATCCTTTACATTATTTCGTTGATTTGACGATACCACATTAATTATTAATACTATAAGTGTACCAACACTTATGCCTATGGCTATAACTGATATATCCATATTTACCTCCAAATTAGTAAATTATCGCTCTTTTGCATTTAGCAAACTTTCCACTTTATTACAAAGTTTTGCATTAGAAAATTGTGCTTGCACAATTTCCAGTAGCAAAAGTTTCTATTAAAAAGATAATTTAAATAAAAAAAAATGTCAAATAGAAACGTTATGGTAGGTGAATTCCGGCGTGGTGAATGGGATTGTTGTAGCTCCTGTATGTATAGAAAAACAGCGCAAACTGCAAAATTTTTGCGGATTTTCTCATTTCACGTTTTTTGGGATTTTTTCAGATTTTTATGATTTTGTTGACAAATGTCCGTAATTTTCATATATTATACCTATGATTGACACGCTACGCGCATCAAAAACACTACAGAAAAATGGCTTCTCTCTTCAGCAGTCGGACATCTTGGCAAAGGTCATTGCGCAGCAAAGCGAAGAACTCGCGACGAAGCAGGATATTCAGCTCCTCAAAAAAGATACGGAGACACTGCAACTCGCGATGAGGCAGGATATTCAGCTCTTCAAAAAAGATACGGAGACACTGCAACTCGCGACGAGGCAGGATATTCAGATCCTCAAAAAAGATACGGAGACACTGCAACTCGCGATGAAGCAGGATATTCAGATCCTCAAAAAAGATATGAAGCAAGATATTCAGCTCCTCAGAAAAGATACGGAGACACTGCGGGAAGATATAACGAAATCAATTCGTCACATATTCTGGTTACTTGCGCTGATATTCCCGGTTATAATTACAATACTGGTACTCTTTGCGCAGCGATAATTATGCCTCACGCCGGAAAAAAGCCTGCTGAATATAATCTCATACAAAGTTTTGCCTTAATAAATTTTTGCAAAGTTGGATTGATATGAATTGCCGGGTAAGAGCGTATTCGCTTTCAGATGAAAGCTTTGTAACAGCCGCCGCAGAGGAATGTAATGTGTGACTGAACAGTTAGTACATGGATTAAAGTTGCTCCGGCAATCCATACATAAAAAAGTTCCCGATACGGAACTTGTAGAATTTTTGATGGATGCGACCAGTTCTGATGTCGTAGCGGCCTATGCGCTCCCTCAGAAAAAACAGACGAAAACATCATTTCTTGCAGGATGCGGGCGTTCTCAGGTTCCTCATCATGTGAACAGGAACTCTGAATCCATGCTTTTTCTTGTTGAATCGGGAGAGCTTCTGGTGTGTAATGGGAGAGGGGAGTTCTTCGCCGATATGTTTCTGAATAGTAGTTCAGCATCGGCTGCCGCGCTTCGCTGCGCCGGTTCGTATGTCTGTTTTTTTAATTCGGTCAGACAAAATCATTATAATAACAGTAATTTTTTCTTTTTGAGTTCCCTCAATAAAATAGTTCAGAGTCTTTTATCTGGAGGATTATAGTATGGCTGTTCTCGCTCAATACATACAGTATGTACCGCAATGGGTAGTAATTACGCTCAGTATATTCTTCCCGCTTGTTATACTGAGCTATGCGCTGTGGTTTTTTATCAAAAATCATGCTTTCAAAAAAGCAATATGGCAACGGAGAATAGACCTCATATCCCGGTATAGTGTCTTCTGGCGCAGGAAACAAACCCGATATCTTGTAAAACTCGTTCGGAAAAATTCCGATTATCAGCTTCTCCGATCTGCCGGTCTTAACAAGATATGGATACATATGTACGAACGGAGAAAAAAGAAGAAAATTCTCCGCCTCATTCTGGAATTTTTTCCTGAAGAGGGACTGTTTCCCGTGTTTCAGGCAGCCGGCAAAAATACCCGGCACGCAGCGCTTATCAGTGAATCAGTTCGAAAGAATGGTATTCGTATGCTTGCGTTTTCCTGCCGGGGAGAAAATTTTAATGGCCGGCACGAAATGTTCACGGAGTATATGGATGAAATTCAGAGACTTTCCGGCGATCCTGAATGGAATGTCCGGTATTTTTCCATGAAAATAGTGCTTGAAAATAATTCTGAACGCTCCTCCCGCATTCTCAGGGAAATGATTCATGATCCGCACCCGCTTATCCGTAAGACTGTTATCGGTCAGGCTTCTGCTGCCATTTTTAATAATTTCGGTGATCAACTTCAAACGATACTTCTCAGGGATCCTGTTTTTGAGGTACGGAAAGCCGCATGGAAACGCATGGGGGCAGAGTTCCCTGAAGCATGTGAAATCGATCTTACAGAACTCAATACCGTAGAAATTGTTCATTATCTCGATTTTCTTGATCCCGGAATCAGTAATCATATGGCGAGCGCCATCCACTTTCTGTGCGGTAAAAATCTGGAACTGCGATATCCTGCCGCCGTTTTTCTTGAACGACAGGGATGGCTTCTCAAAACTCTTAATGAAGCAGATTTTAATGACAGGGAAGATTTTCAACGGCGTCTCAAACTTCTTGAAGCTGCGGTTGAGGTTCAGGTAGACGGATTTATACATTACGCTTCCGATAAACCGGATAGTATATATCTGGCATTGAAATTACTCATGAAAACCGGCGACCGCATACAGGTCTCATATCTGGCAGAACGCGCTCTGAATGGTTCCTATGAGGAGCATATTTGGAAGCAGGCAATTGTGCTTATCAATGCCCGCCCAAGTGACAGTGCTACTGCATTACTTATTAAAGAATTTGACCGGCGGCGTCATGATGCCGAAAGAATTCAATGTATGCTTGAACATGTGAAAATTCATGACGACAAGCGGGTAACTGCTGTACTCATTGCCTTTCTGACAGATCCTGCTTTTTCTGCGCGGGAAACCCTTATTAAAACAATTTCCAGGGCCGATGTTCATCTGGTATTGCCCGATCTGTACGATATTATCAGACAAAGAAAAAAAGAACATGAACACATCATACGGGTCAGCGCTCTTCGTATTGTTGCGACATATCAGTTGCCGTATTTTATGCAGACAGTTCTTGAACAACTTTCACGTCTCAGCGTGGAACAGGCATCGGATTTTACCCGGCTTCTCAGCGCGTATCCCGGAAAGGAATTTGCGCAGAGGGTAGATGAACTTCTTGAGCAAAATGATAGTAAAATCCGCGCCATGCTTATGATGAGCCTGCCTCCCGAAGAGAAAAAGCGGATTTATCCTCACATTGAAATTGCCCTCACCGATTCCGATCCTGATGTACGAATTGCGGCTATTACAGCGCATGTGGAAGTATCGCAGCAAGGATATCCCGATTTATTACGGGATCCTGTTACCCGTGTCAGGGAGACGGCAGCCTGTGTAATGGGTAAGTATGCCGACAAAAAAATTCTCCATCAGCTCCGGAATCTTGTTTCCGACGAGAATGAAGAAGAAGTGGTGAAAATTGCGGCTGTTAGTGGCATTGCGAGCTCTGCCGATCCGCTCAGCATACATCTTCTTGTTGATATTCTTGCAGATACTCCTGAAGGAGATGCTCTCTATGATGAAGTTTGCAGAGGATTACAAAGTATGACCGATACCGCAAGACTCCGGTTACTTATTGCTGAGCTGAAGAATGCTGAAGTTGCTTTGAGAAAAAAACTGGTAGCTGTTTTTGTTTCCATGAAGGAAGATGCCGAGCCGTTTTTTGTGGAAGTATTAAAAAACGATTCAATAAGCCTTCGCTCATATATTATTGAGACGCTTGAAAAAAGCGGGTATCTCAATTCAGTAATTCGACGTCTTACCCAACGTGACGTGAATGTTCGACGCGATGCAGCAGAATTTCTCCTTCTCGCGGGCACATTCACAAGTTATCGGGGATTAATTCAGGCCTGCAGAGATCCGGATGAAGATATTCGAATACTGGTAACCCGCGCGCTGGACTATCTTGCAAGCGAAGACGGACGTGACATACTTGCCGAACTTCGCTCTGATCCAAGCCGACGTGTTCGGCGATATACCCACTGGGCGCTGGAACGCTTTGAAGCGCGAAAATGAGGCGCTTCCTTTGCCCAATGCTGAAAAATACGCGAACCATCCAAACTACGCAACGGAGGCGCGTACGCAATGCTGAATGTTGAGAACAGTGAAGAGGGCAGGGAATTCCGTCCCGACTTTGAGAAGCGGGGAGGGCTTCTCCCCTGCGTTGCGCAGGACGCGGAGACAGGAGACATTCTCATGCTGGCATATGTCAACCATGCGGCGCTCACCCGTACTCTAAAAACCGGCATCGCGACCTTCTACAGCACTTCGCGGCAGGCGATATGGGTGAAGGGAGAAACATCCGGCAATGCGCTCAGGGTAAGGCGCATTCTTGTTGACTGCGATCAGGACAGCTTCGTTTATCAGGTGGAATTATCGGGCGATGGAGCATGTCACACGAAGGACGGCAGGGGGAAGACCCGGTATAGTTGTTTTTATCGGCAACTAACCGGCGACGGGTTGGAGTATCTTGCTGAGCGGGATTCCGGGGGCGGCGCCAATGCTGACGAGTGATGTGGTTTCAGCGCGCTGATGCTTACTCGTAGCGGGGGTTGCTTTCCAGCGGGGGCGCTTACTCGTAGCGGGGGGTTGCTTTCCAGCGGGGGCGCTTACTCGTAGCGGGGGGGTGCTTTCCAGCGGGGGTTTTTGCTCGACATGTCTTCAATGTAGTGGGGTTCTTTCAGGGCATCGGCGCCGGGGTTCAGCATGAGATGAATATAGTTGGATAACCACCTCGCAATGCGGAGAACAACCATCTTATGCCGAAGTCTTCCCTGCATATCTCTGTTAAGTATTTGGGGAATAGTACTCGTGGTAACAATTTCATCAATAACCGGAGTATTCAGGCGTATTCGCGTTTCCTGGGAAGAATAAAAATGGGTAACAATAAAAACAATGCGTTCAGAACCTGCCTTCTTAAATTTTGAGCAGGCCTCCACAATTGTTCCGCCTGTGCGGATCATGTCGTCAAAAACAATAATCTTCTTTCCCCTCACATCATTAATGCCGACTTCCGATTCAGGAGAAATGTCAACAAGAACCTTTTTTTCGTTGAGACGTTGCTTTTCCAGAATCATGAGGGGAATGTTTTTATCCGTAAAATGTTCGTGTACTTTCCGGACAAAGCTGGCTGCCCCATTGTCGGGCGCGCAGAAAATCAGATTATCAAGATCAACAATATTACTTCTTCGAATATATTGCGCAAAGAGATCACTCGGATGAAGATTATGAAAATGGCCTGAAAAACGTTCTTTGAACAGGCGCTCGACTGAGGTTGAGTGATTATGAACAGTGATAATTTCATCGACACCAGATTTTTTGAGAAGATCGGCATAAAGATAGGCGGAAAAGGGCTGCCCGTCAAATTTTTTATAATCCTCGGGGTCTCGCTTCCGGTCTGTGAGTCCGTGTTCCTTCCGCGGGCCTCTGTCCTGAGCTGAGTAAAATAAATCGGGCTCCAGAAGAATAACTCTGCTGGCGCCATTATCTTTCGCAGCTCGCGCAACAAGGAAATTTCTCATGGCAAGGTTATCCCTGTCATGCATTATATGCGTGGTAGAGGCGATAAGAACTATTTTATTTTTCAGTTTGTTGCCAATTGATTTCCAGCTTGACTCATCAACAATAAAGCGGGGGCAGAATTCCCTGTTTGAAAAACTCTTAAGCGATATGAGATCGGAATAATCCATGGCCTGGTTCAAATGCTGGGCAATGTCTGCAACAAAGGGGTTGTCGGCAATGGTCCCCACAATGAGAAGCGATTCTTTATCCATACCAAAGTTTTGCATTTTGCAAAACTTTATTCAAGAAAGTTCAGAACTTCCCCAACAAGTTTTTTTCAGACCATTGCAGGAATTCTCATACACATTTATGATCTACTATGGGAGGGGGACTATGTGTTCTCAGAAAAAAAGTGTTGCCCGAACCTTTATTCAAAGGCTCGGACAGATGCTGAAAACAACCAATTTAACCGACCCTCGGAAACGACCGGTTGTTCAGCTATCACAAATAATGGCTCTCATTATATCGATGCCATTATTTTCATGCAAGAGTCTGTTTGATCTCGATTATCTGGCTCGGAATAAACATGTTCGGAAGTTACTCGGCAGCAAACGGTATATGGTCGGTTCCGACAGCACCATACAACGGGTGATTTCTCAGATCATACCGGATGAAGTGACGACGATGGTGGGAACCAGTATGAAGTTGTCAGTGAGTGACACTGAAGAATCGTGTTATTTGGACACGGGAGTTCATCGGAGTATCGGTATTGTCGATGGCACCTGTGTCTTCGGGAGCGTCTGGTTCACCGTGCTGGCGCGACCGACAAAGACAGGAACGTATGTGCAGGTTGTGAGACCGATGAAGGGCAGAGGGCACGAACTGCGCGGGTCTGAAGAAATGCTTTTGAGGGAAGGAGATACCCTGCCGCAATTGTTAAGTTTCGATGGGCTCTACCTGTGTGAGCCCTTTCTTCATCTGATCTGCGCAAAATTAAAGCGTCATATTCTGGTGAAATTTCGTTCGGTAAAGCGGGATGGCACTCCGCGGAAACATGAGCGGTTGCTCCTTGATCGCGCAGCCCGCTATATGGAACATCAGGGGTTCTATAGTGATGCAGTCCAAACCGCGAGCGGGTATGATTATCAACGATCAACGAGTTACCAGATTGAGGCAGTGCCTGACGAATGGCATGGTGTGCCGGTGCTGGTGCTGCGGGTCACTGAAGGGAAGGAGACGTTCTGGGTAATTACGAGTGATGTACATCTGTCATTGCCTGCTGCGCGGGAAGCTGCGCACCTGCGGTGGAGCATAGAGAATGATGAGTTTAAGCGCATGTCGTATCTTACCGGCACCAAGAGAGTGCGGACGCATAACAAGATCGCCGCTGTGTGTTTGTTGTGCTGCATTGCCATGGGGGTCAATTTTCTCACCAGTATCAACCATGTGCTGGCGAGCGTCGTAACAAAAACGCTTCCTGTTAAGCGAACATGGAAAATAACAGGGCGGTGGATATGGAAGGGAATAAAATGGCAGATTCGCACAGGAGGGATGTCTGTGTTGAGCTAAGTAGTGAACAATCGGTCGTTTTCGAGGGCAGTCTACCGAGTTGATTTCTTGCATATAACCGACACACAATCAACGCAGACCAGCGGTTCTGCGGCGGGGGTGGTCTATGCGCCCGGTATTCCCGCCACATACTCACTGCTCAAGGGGCAAAATCTCCCTCCATTATTCTGTCAAAATCCCGTCAAAAAAATTGTTGGGGAAGTTCTGAGAAAGTTTTGCATTTTGCAAAACTTTCTATAAAATAGGAGAATGCTAAGCACATAGAGAGCATTCTTGATCTGAAACTTTTTCTACTGAAAAAGTTTATTCAAGTTCTTCGGCGACCCGTAATATTTCAGGGAG
>CBDDDG010000006.1:0-8119 GCA_965226555.1 Salinispira sp.
CCTCATTGACAATATTCAGAACAATGTTCCAGATGACTGTTTCATACCTGCCGGAAGACATAGTGAGTTGCAGGCTTCCCTGAACAGCCAAAAGACCATCATCAGCGGTAGAAAAACCAAGGCGGCTAATTCCCTCGCCGATAAACGCAGCTATTTGACCATCATCATCACCTTCTATGTCAACACGAAAAACCATTTCAGACTGCAGGGACTGCCGCACCCTTTCTATATCTTCCAGACTGGTACCTGATGGACTGATCATTTCGGGAGCAATAATCTGCAGCTGTCCGCCAAGCCTTTCATTGACCGCGGCAATGACATGGGCGGCATTCAGACGGGCGTAGGCAGTCATAAGACTGTCAGCCGATTCTGCCGACTCCCTGAAACTTTCAATGCGTTTATTGTTTGCGCGAATAAGATCCGCATAAATACTTCCTGTCTCATCCCGATTGAGATAGGCAATAATACTGACAAGACCAGAGGGATCGCTGACAGGCTCGCTGAAACGAACATTTATGAGTTCCTGCCTGGCCTGCACATGAATGTTGTCAACAAGCTCCATTTCCCGCTCCGTGTACTCAGTATCATCTGCGGCCAAGGAACGGTAGGTATCGACAATGCGCGTATCTACGGCAACTTCGGAACCGAATATTCGGGCAAGGTTTCCTACAGCATCTTCCTCAGCGGCACGGCGGGTATCGCCGCTGCCCACTGCTGTCAGATACTCTGCTTCAGGATACATATCTCCAGAGATGAGCCCTTCTTCGGGGGCAATATCTCCCAAGGATTGGTCCGGCTGAGCGGTTGCGCAGGAGAAAAGCAGAGCAAACAGTACTATTACCACAGGCAGTTTCATCATTTTTTGTTATCTCGGTATATAGGAATATATCAGGTTAAGATTATCTTTCTGATATTCTTTTTCCGCATAATCCTCAGAGAAAAGAATACTGTCAGATTCGTCATAATACTCAAGAACTATTTTGTGAGAGCCCGGGTCAATACGAAATTCACCGCCATAGGCAAAACCAGGGTAGTAGCGCGCAGCGCGCAGGTCGGCCACCTCGCTCGCATCTGTCGCTACATCAGTAAATACGCCGAGTACAGTTCCCAAGAGAGGATCTGCTGTGGATGCGGCATCTTTTACTCCTTTATTCAGGAGTCCCTTAATAATAGTGCGCGTAATGGTTTTAGCATAAATAAGAGGTTCTTTCAGTTTATACATTTCAGCGCCGACATTTTCCAAACTTTCAACAAGTTCAAGATCTCCCTGCGGTTCTCCATCAACAACAACCTGTATACGCTTTACATCCGAACCGTGCCTGTGCAGAACAGGCAGTTCAAACGTAAATTGGTAGCCCTCAGACATGGCTGGCCAGAACAGACTTTCAACATCTTCGGTTTCGAGTACTCCATCTTCATTTTCTTTTTGAAGAACAATTAATACCTGATTCGTAAAGGTTTTAATGAATAGGGTATTTGCCCGTTTTTCCGGCATTCGTCCGGTAAAGGCAAGGACATTGAGCCTTACCTTATCGGTTTCTTCCAGCAGGGATCTGATATCCGGTTCGGGAAAGTCATACACGGCAGGCTGCGCCGCGAAGGCTCTGCGAAAGGCATCAGCATCAATACTTGCCCCATCCCAATTTCCATCGGCACGATATACCAGCAGGCTCAGATAACGTCCAAGAGCTGAATTGTGGAACTCGGTACTGCCCGCCTTTACTTCAACTTCACTGTCTTCAAACTGATTAAGTCCCTCAGCAAGTTCCCCATACTTATCTTCAAGGAGATTAAGCTTGTCATTGAGTCGGTTAATTTCCACAAAAGCAGAGTCCAAGTTATTTTCGGCAAGGAAGGATAGTGCTTTGAAAACATTTACGTATAGTTCCTCATATGGTTCGCCGGGGTAGTCGATAACAGTATCGTTCAGAAGGAAACTGCCAATGGCCTGCGTTACACTCGCGGTGAATAGTTCCTCCATGAGGCGCTCGGCCTCGCTGAGATACTCCTGCGCACGGGGATAGTTCCCTGCATAAAAATGCAGCATGCCGATATCGAGAGACTTCAATACCTGATCGGTCTCAAGATATATTTCACCCTGCTGTTCTGGATCCTCCAGAATATTGAGGGCTTCCTCATATTGGCGATTGTTCGCAAATTCATCTACTTCAACGAATTTCTCATTGAGGGTCACGCAACCCATAATAAATGGAACAAGCATTAATAACAACGGAAAGAGGGATCCCGTAGTTTGTATTTTGGTTTTCACAGTATTTTACCTCCTGCAAACTATAGGGAAGCTCTGGAAACACGGGTATTTCACACTGTATCGCGGAAATAGCGTTTTTTTAAGCTCCACTGTGCTATAGTATCGTCAAAAAATTCGTTTGTGTCAACCCATCTGCCCATTTTTGCAGAGGTTTTTGTTCTGCGACCCCGTTTTTCGGTGTTTTCCGCTTGTTTCTCTTGGAAACTTTTGCATTTTGCAAAACTTTGTCTTGTTCTTTTCATACTTTTTCGGGGGGTTGCCTTATCCTATCCCGACTGCAACCGATTGATCAAAAAACACATTCTCTGCATGTTGTAGACCACATCTCCCAAACCAATCTCAAATCTCGCTCTCTTCAGTCCCTTCCGCCTGACCTGCCGGAATCTCAATGCTCCCTTTCGGTGCGCAAACACATGTTCCACACGGCAGCGAATCTTCGACCACTGGGTATTCTCCCGCTTCTGCTCATCGCTTATCGGATTGTCCCGCGTCCCCTTGTGCAGTATTCGGCTTTTGCCCTTACCCGCTATCTCGGTGACAACCTTCTCGCAGGGCTCTCCCCAATAGCCTTTGTCCGCATATACTTCCTGCCCGCTGTCCTGCTCAGGATTCAGTACACGCCCGAGAGACTGCGAATCATGCACCGATGCCGGTGTCGCATGGAAGGTGAGAACACACTTCGATCCATTATCAATCTTTATGGTGTGGGAATAGCCAAAGAAGAATCTCCCCCGCCGTTTTGTCTTATTCGCATCTTTATCGACTTGGCGATCCCGGTGAATCTCCTGCGTTGATGGGTCATCATGCTCTGTCGCATCGCTGGTATGTTCCGCGGGGTGCTTTACCCGACGCTGGGGAGCTTCGATGATCTCGGCATCAATAATCCGACCGTCATTAACAATCAGCTCTTTATCACTCAGCTCCGCGGTAAAGCGCTCGAACAACTCATCAATTACTCCTGCCTGCGTCAGCTTTTCCCGAAACTTTCATATTGTTTTCTCATCCGGAACGGTATCTTCACTCGTTATCCCCAGAAAACCCCGAAAACTTGATCGGTCTTCAACCTGAAACTCCAACTCGGCATCGGAAAAATTATAGAGACGGCTAAGAATCAGCATTTTGAACTTCAGAATTAGGTCAAATCCCGGGCGGCCTCCCGGACCGCGGGGGGTTCCCTTAATGGCTTTCGTGAGAATGGGAAGAAACATACTCCAATTAATATGCGAAACCTTTGAATAACTCCATTATATCTGCCGGTAGTCTTTTTTCCACGCAGAAAAAATTATTCATCGTTTTTCACGTTATTCTCTTCAGCATCCTCCATCTTTTTTCGGCGCGATACGCGCTATATTCGTTCTTTTTTTCATCTTTTTTCAGTATTTCAGCCCGTGTGAGGGTTTTTTGTGTAGTGGCTTGAAAAAAGAGCACCCCTTCCCGTAAAGTATTAAAAAAACCTTACACCAAACGGGAGGGAAAGGTGCTCAGAGAGGATTTTATCATAGAAATGTTCTGTATGATAAGTGATTGGATGAAAATGAATAAAAATAGTATGGAACGGTTGCGATCACGCGGGCCGAAACCAAAACTTGGCGATGATGAGGTGTTAACCATGGGAATTGTTGGTGAGTTTTTCGGTATTGATACCGACAAAGGTATTCATCGGTATTTTGTCGAGCATTGGAGAACTCTCTTTCCACATATTGGACATCGGACGGCCTATGTCCGTCAATCAGCGCATCTCTGGCGGATTAAACAGGAACTTCACAAATACATCACGCAAACATTGATCTCACAGAGTGCTCCGGTCTATTGCGTTGACGGATTTCCTCTGCCCCTGTGTAATTTCCGCAGAGCGAATCGTTGCAGACTATTCAAAGGTCAGGCATCGTATGGATTTTGCGCGGCAAAAAACATGCATTATTATGGGTTTAAGGGACATATTCTGATAACCGCCGATGGGCTGATTATCGACTATACTCTTACCCCCGCGAATGTCGATGAGAGAGAAGCGGCGGAAGATTTCTGTAACAGTATGCAGGGAATGCTTTTAGGCGATAAGGGATACATTGGCAAAGCGCCGTTCTTTGCGGAACACAATATCGCACTTGAAACACCCGTGAGAAAAAATATGAAACAGATACACAGCCCTGAGCAGATGAGCTGGATGATGAATACCCGAAGAATAATTGAAACGGTTATCAGCCAGTTATCAGAACGATTTCATATTCAAAAAATACGGGCGCGGGATATATGGCATTTCACATCCCGATTATGGAGAAAACTCCTCGCTCACACTATGGCAGTGTATTTGTGTAAAAAGCATTGCAATTCATGGTTAGAATTTAGACATTTATGCGGTTAAAACCCTCACACGGGCTAATTTCCCTCATTTCCGGCAGCAGTACCGCCATAAGGGCACAGCTATCCTGTTGTTATGCCGCAACCGCAGAGTTTTCCGGCGCCATGTTCCCCATTCGCCGTTTCATGCCGATCATCTGTTTCAGATTATACATAATCGCCATACACATAAACCGACTCTGATTCCTCTGAACTCCCATATACCGCGCCTTTCTTGCGCCGCAATGGAGTTTGCTCAGACCAAAAAACCGCTCCACCGTATTCCTTACGCGCGACCGCCCGTAATTCGCCTGCTTCTGCTCATCGGTTAACGGTGTGTTCCGATACGCCCGCTCATGTATTTGATTCTCTATGCCCATCTCCTCAAGCATCGCAGCAATCGCTTTACTCCGGTACGCGGCATCCGCGTACACCACCGTCTCATTTCCCATAATCAATTCGCCAAATAGTTTGCTGTCATGAATATTGGCCGCAGTCACCAGCAGTTTCTTCGCCCGTCCCTTCTCATTTACCGTCACGTGTATCTTGAAACCGTAGGTTGTTCGTACCGTTCCATCGCCTCCCCTCTTACTCGCGTAGGCCGCTTCAGGATCCTGTGTCGATTCTCCTGCGTCATTTTTTTTCTTCCGATGCCGCGAAGCCTGTATGACACTCGCATCAATTATGCTGACTGCGCCCCGGTGCACTTCACAATCCTGCTTGTCCAACTGCGCATTCACCGTGTCCAAGAGCGCACTAAGAATATTCTTACGGGTCAGTTGTTCCCGAAACCGCCATATCGTGGAATGATCGGGAGTATCATCGAGAACATTGAGCCCCACAAAACGCTTGTATGCCAAGTCGCAGGCAAGAGCATTTTCCATGCCTTCATCGCTGAGATTCTGCCACGATTGCAGCAACAGCACTTTGAACATCATAACCGGATGATATCCTTTCGCGCCCATCGATTTGTTGTTGATAGCACAGAGCATCTCCCCAATTTCCTTCCAATTGATCAGTTCATACAGGCTATCGAAGCGTTTCAGCGCTTTACTTTCCTGAATACCCTGATTGATCAGCGATCCATGATGTTCTTTCCAATTATTTCCCATTGTGTTCTCCTGTTTCAGCGCCGGACAGCGCGCAATACAACCCGATTGCTCATTCCCAGATCTCTGTGTGAATTTTCCTCAGAATACCATTATCCCCGATGATGTGCAAAGGTTTCTAATAGTATCGTGATCGGGATGCGTGTTGCCGGTCAGATAGAGCGCACAGATATTCTCGTACGTTGACCGTTCTATCCGGCGACTGCTAAATCGTCCTTCCGTGTAGCTATATATCAGCAAGGCAAGCATCATTTTCGGATGATATTGCTCGCTCCCGCTTCCCCGCCTATTGACATGAAAAACGGTACTGTCTATGGCGCTTACCGCTTCGTTAATAAAATTGACCAGATGATCTTCGGGAACCCAATCTCTCATATCAAGAGGCATCAGGAATTGTTGATCTTGACTACATGACTTAAATCGTTGCATGAAAAAACTATATCAGATTCTCCAATCAAACGCAATACCACTATCAACCCGGGTAAAGTCCGACAGGCTTGTAATAGGAATGGATATGCTCGCTGAAAAAATATATTGACATTGCAAACAATCCATTGTAGTATTAGATAAAATCTATAATAAGGAGTGTTTGCAATGAATAAAAAACACAAGTATTTGACTATTGCCGAGGTAGCAACGGTTACCGGGCGCAATCTCAATACCATTCACTGGAATATAAAGCAAGGCTATTTACCTATACACGAGGTAGAGGGCGCGCGGCTTGTCCGAACGGATGAAATAGGCAAATGGCAAAAAAGGGAGGCAAAGAAACCCGGGCGAAAGTCTGACAAAGAAATTCGGGATCGGCTGGAAAAGGAAGGCAAGATATGAATAAGATAGAAATTGAAAATATTACGAATGAATACATACAAATCTTTACAAAGGAATGCGAAGAATGGACAGAAGATGACTGCAACAAAGCAATAACAAGACGGTTGCACTTGCAATGGTCGGAAAATACAAAAGCGTATGTATGGAATGAAGGTTTTATTGAAACAGTATTCAATAATTTTGAAAACTACAATGGAAGACCGCCAAAAAACCATTACGCAGACACCAGAATATGTGAAGAAATCGCGAAAGCTATTGTAGACGCCGCCGAGATTGTCGGGAAGGGTATATTGGAAAGTCTAACAAATCTTAATAATGAATTATTGGCAGATGCAGAAAAAATTGAACTGCAATCAATCCACAAAGAGTATTTGCAGATATTCAGAGAAGAAGCCAAGACATGGACTGAAACCGAGTACCAAAAAGCGGCAGACCGAACCCTACACTTGCGAGAGGGCGGGGGCTTTGTAGAAGGTTTTACAGAATTCATAACTGAAGGTTTTGCAGAAATCGTATATACGAATTTTCGCCGATACAATGGCAAAACCCCAGATATCGATAATAAACCAGATCAGCTGGCTTGTGACAATATCGCAACCACAATCATAAACGCCGCTGAGATTGTCGGCAAGGAACCCAAAAATTTACTTATCGATATTGCCGAGCAGATAACCCGTGATACAGGATACTTTCTGAGGCAGAGAGGCGTACATAGGCATTATTTCATTTTGGTTTTCACTACGCGAGCATGGAAGGCAGGCTATCAGGAACCTGACATTATTGAGTACCTGAAACCGCTTTCTGAAGCAGAGGCAAAGAAAGTGCGCGAGACCATACGGGGGGCAGAATGAATGGCAAGATATTTGCGGACTTCCTGAACATCAAGGGCTACGGCTTGATACCGTCCATGCCGAACGGGAACCCCCTTATTAAATGGCAGAAATCACGAGCCGGTAGGATTGTTACCGCGAGCAATCGAATTTCTGCGGATATTGATTGAAGCGGCAGATCATACCTATGAAGAAATAAAAAATACGGTTATGAGTGTATACCCATAACCGCATGAAAAACATCATATATGCCATTATGGAGTGCAAAAAATATGAATAACCAACAATACAACATTGTTAAAACCTTTAGCAATCGCAGAAAATAAACCTTTGAACAGACCCCACCTCCCCAGCGTAAAACGAAGGGTATTCGCCCGGGCTTTTTTATGGAGTTGATACAATGCCGGAAAATTTTATACAATGGCAATATATGAACAAACACTGGATATTCCTCACGGCGCGGCGCTTCATACATTCCCGCAAGCGGTCACGGAGCTCGGTTACCGCCCTGCTCTCAATCTTCGGACTCGCTGCCGGCATTACAACCCTCACAACGGTCATTTCCGTTACAAACGGATTACAGCAAAGTACCATTGAAGATCTCATTGAGATCAATAGCTTTCATCTCCGCCTCCGCCCCCCCTTCCCCGATACAGCAGAGAACATTGAAACAATTCCGGGCATCAGCGAGGCCTTCCCCATTATTGAAACCCAGGCGCTTTTCAGGGGAGGACGGGGGAGAA
>CBDDDG010000007.1:0-9166 GCA_965226555.1 Salinispira sp.
CACTGAAAAGTTAGAACAAAGTTTCAGGGGGGTATATTATGAACAAACCGCTTACCTTAGCTGTTATAGGCGCAGGCATGAGAGGTACCTTTGCCTATGCGAATTATGCGCGTGAACACCCCGATGAGTTGAGGGTGAGCGCAGTCGCGGAACCAAATCAGTATCGGCGGAACATCTTCGCAAAACGCTATAAGGTATCTGAGGACGCGCAATTTTCTTCATGGCAGGAACTTCTGGACAAACATCGCGCTGACGGACTTCTCATTGCCACACAGGATAGTGAACATTACGAGCCAATTTTACGGGCAATGAAGGAGAACTGGAACATTCTTTGTGAAAAACCAGTGACTAATTCTCCCGAGGAGGCTCTGGAACTTCTCCCCAAAATTACCGGATATGATAAGGTTTTTTATATATGCCATGTACTGCGCTATACGCCCTTTTTCAATAAAATTAAACAACTGCTTAATGAAGGGCATATCGGAAAGATAATTACTATTCAGCATAATGAAAATGTTGGATATTTTCACTACGCGCATAGTTTTGTGCGGGGACATTGGCGCCGGAGCGATATAGCATCGCCCATGATACTTGCAAAAAGCTGTCATGACCTCGATATTCTTAACTGGCTCCTTGATGAGGATTGTAAGAAGCTGTCATCCTTTGGTTCACTCTCTCATTTTCGGACTGAAAACATGCCTTCAGGAGCGCCGAAACATTGTCTGGAAGGATGCCCGGTGGAACAAACCTGCCCCTATTCTGCCCGTAAATATTTTGAAAAAGAAGAAAAATTTTCAGCCTTCACCGAGACAGTACTTCATCATGCCGGAACCGATAACCTTACTGAGGCATTACAGAAGGGTCCATACGGACGCTGCGTATACCAATGTGATAACGATGTTGTTGATCATCAGGTACTTAATCTGGAGTACGAGAATAATGCCGCTGTCGCCTTCACTATGTCGGCGTTTACTCAGGAAACCTCACGGACAATCAAAATAATGGGATCAATGGGAGAAATACGCGGGCACATGGAAAAGCACAAAATTGAACTACAGAATTTTTGTAATGGAAAAAATACCATAATTACCCCCGAGGAACCAATTGGCGGATACGGATACGGCGGACAGGGACACGACGGAGGCGATTGGGGAATTATTCGGGAATTCATTCATCAGATACGCAATCCTGACCTTTCCGCAATGCGCCGGAACAATCGTCAGGGAATAATGGCGCACCTCATGGCCTTTGCTGCCGAACAATCGCGTAGATCCGGACAGGTAATGTCAAAAGAAGATATTCTCACGATGCCCTTTCTCCGTCAAAGAGATGGCGCGGCACAATGACTACTGCATTTAATGGTTTACATATGGGTCTTGGTAATCTCTCACTTCTTTCGGATGCCGAAAGTCGTTCAATGAGCCCTGAGAATTTTACCGGTGAACGGGGCGGGGGCGGTCGGGCGACAGAAGGAACAGGCGCAGCTCCTGCGCGGGATCTTGGACAGGGGTGGAAAATATCTCCCTCCATTATTTTACCGCCCGGAAAAGAAATAGTTCTTGCCGATATTACTGGAAGCGGCCAAATTCAACATATCTGGATGGTTCCTCTGAATTGCCGTTGGCGTCATCTCATTCTCCGTTTTTATTGGGATGGACAGGAACATCCCAGTGTGGAAGTTCCCTATGGCGATTTTTTTGCGCTCGGATGGGAAAAATACGCGCAGGTAAATTCTCTGCCTGTTACAGTAAACCCAGGACGGGGGTTTAATTGTTTCTGGCCCATGCCATTCAGCAATAATGCAAAAATCACCATAACAAACCAGGACGACGCGGAAGAAATTCTTTATTATCAAATAGACTACTGCCTATGCGAAATTCCCAAAAACGCTGCCCGCTTTCATGCGCAGTTTAACAGAATGAACCCGAACCCCTATAAAGAAGATTATCTCATTCTGACCGCTGCCCATGGAAAAGGACATTATGTCGGAACCTATCTCGCATGGGGAGTTAATAATAATGGATGGTGGGGTGAGGGGGAAATAAAATTTTTTATTGATGACGATAAAGATTTTCCTACTATCTGCGGAACCGGCACGGAAGACTACTTTCTCGGCGCCTATAACTTCGATGTTGAGGGAAAATACACTGAATTTTCCACCCCCTTTGCTGGTTTACCGCAGGTAATCCGCCCGGATGGAACGTATAGTTCACAGCAGCGTTTTGGCATGTACCGGTGGCACATTATGGATCCCATACGATTCAAGAAAGCTCTCCGTGTGCGCATTCAGGATCTTGGCTGGATTCCCTCGCTTGAAGAAAAAGACCGCCGATATCTTCCGCAGCAAAGTGATATTGCCTCAACTGCTTTCTGGTACCAGACACTTCCCTCACAGCCGCTTCCGCCGCTGCAATCAAAAGATTATTTGCAGGTAATATAGGCAAAACTTCTTCCTGAATGAGACGGTAATTATGCACACAGCGCGTGAAATACTTTCAGAATTTTGTATACACGGCAGTATAAAAGATTGTGTTCCGTACGGATCGGGACATATAAATGATACATTCCACGTTCGTACAGAAGAACCGGATTGTTCTGATTTTTTGCTCCAGAAAATGAATAGCCATATTTTTTCCAATATACCCGCTATTATGAATAATATTGAGATGGTTACATCGCATCTGCAGAAAAAAACAGAACAGAAATTGGAGCAGAAACCAGAACAGAAAGTGCTGATCCCCCTCCGCGCCCGTAACGGAAGTACCTATGTACACAGCCACGGCGCATACTGGCGTATATGTGAATTTCTTGAAGGATTTGAACCGGCAAACAATACACAATCGTCTGAGCATGTATACCGGGCTGGATATGCCTTTGGAAAATTTGTATGCGATCTCAGCGATTTTCCAGCAGAATCGCTGTGTATTACTATTCCCAATTTTCATAATCTCCAATATCGACTGAATACCTTTTATGAAGCGCAAAAGGACGCAGAACAGGTATTGTTGAAGAAAGCAGCGGCATGGATTGCAACAATTCACAAGTATTCAGAGAAATTTATGGATATTCACCGCCGGATAGAATCTCGTATAGTACCGCAAAGAGTTGTTCACAACGATGCAAAATTTGACAATGTTCTGTTGGAGAAGGGCAGTTCCGGGTTTTGTGTCGTTGATCTTGATACCATTATGCCCGGGACAATTGTTACCGATTTTGGAGATTCTCTGAGATCGGGAATATCCACATGCGCAGAAGATGAAACTGATCTCACTGCCGTTGATATTGACATTACAAAATTCCAGGACTATTCAGCAGGATATTTTGAAGGTCTGAGAGGTATTATGACGGCTGAGGAAGGAGAGACATTGCCGCATTCAGGAGGATTTATGGCCTTCATTATGGGGCTTCGGTTTCTCACAGATTATGTGATGGGTAATGTATATTATAAAATACATTATGAGGATCATAATCTTGTTCGAGCCGCCTGTCAGTTGACTTTGAGCATAAAAATGCTGGAACAGTCGGAACAGATGCGCGCCATTATCTCAAAGCTCAGCCCCGTTTGATTTTATAACATTGGCGTACCAGTGCGCGGAATCCTTCAGGGTGCGCTTCTGCGTATTATAATCGACATGGATAAGTCCGAAACGGCAGCGGTAGCCCTCAGCCCATTCAAAGTTGTCGGTAAGCGACCACTGGAAGTAGCCCAGGGTTTCTACCCCGTCTTCGGTAGCCCGCTTGAATTCGCTGAGATAACGGCGGAGAAAATCGATGCGGCTTGAATCATGAATTTTTCCGTCTGTGTGCACCCAATCGTGCGATGCAATACCATTTTCAGTAATAACGATGGGAATGTTATAGCGCTTGTAGAAATGCTTTGGCCCCCAGTACAGGCAGCTGGGAGTAATGGGCCAGTTAAAGTGGGTGGTTGGGGTGCCGGTTCCGAACATTTCCTTATAATTGGAAACTTTTCCGTCGCCTGTCCATGTCCAGGAATTGTAAATGTTCATGCCGCAGAAGCTCAGGGGCTTGTTAATATTTTTCATATCATTTTCCCATCCCTTCGGCAGGAAATGACCATATTTCTTTACATAATCTTCAGGATATGTACCCAGAAAGACCGGATCGTTCCAAATTCCCGAACCCATCCCGAAATTATAAGTATCTTTGCCTCCTGGACCAACCTTAAGCAGGGCAAACTGGGCGTCATAGGCTTCCTGTACATGTTGGGGATTATCGGGATCCAGCGGTTCCACGACACCGGTTGCCGATGCCCAGCCGGTCTGCGCCGTGGGCACTTCATGCTGAATGACATCGATGGAGCGGCCATGGGCCTTGAGAACATGGTGGATGATCCGCACAATGTCGGCAGGGGGGAGGCGCAGCCCTGGAGCATGAATACCAAGTTCATGACCGAGTACAACGAAAATGGATGTTTCATTGAGGGTAATCCAATGCTTTACGCGATCGCCGAGGCGCTTCACAACTGCTTCAGTATATTCTTCGAACCATGCGGGGCTTTCACTGTTAAGCCACCCGCCGCGGTAGTAGAGTTCCAGAGGATAATCCCAGTGGAAGAGGGTTATCCATGGTTCCACGCCGGCTGCCAGAAGTTCATCGACGAGCCGGTCGTAAAAGCCCAGCCCCTTCTCGCTTACTTTCCCGGTGCCTCCGGGGATGATGCGCGGCCAGGAAAGAGAGAAGCGGTAGGCATTGAGCCCGATCTTCTTCATGAGCGCGACATCTTCCTTATAGAGATGATAATGGTCACAGGTAACATCGCCGGTATCTCCATTGAGAATTTTCCCCGGCCAGCGGCTCATCTGATCCCATACTGACAGGCCCTTGTCATCTGCCTGCCATGCTCCTTCTATTTGATAGGAAGCGCTGGACGCCCCCCAACGAAAATTGGTAGAAAAACTCATATATTACCTCTTATGTTCGAAAGTCTTGCGAAATTTTCTTGTATCTTGATGTATAGTAAAGTGTAGCCGCGGGCTGGTCAAGTACTATGAGAAAGTTTTGGTGAATTCCCCCATAAGTTCACCACCTTCCGCCTTCTGAGATAGTGTGTATAAGAAAATCCACTACCAGAAAATTGTGCTCTGCAAAAAGGATATTCGGTCAGGGAAATAGCCCTGAGACTGGGGTATTCCCATACGCCCATTTACCGGGAATTGAAACGCAACCGGAACGATCACGGGCGGTATGTGCCCCATCAGGCTCACCGGATGGCGCGGGAGATCAGGAAAAACAAAAGGCAATAAACGTTCAAGCTGCTATTTCTGCTTATCAATTAGGGATATCCGATTGCCTGAGTAAAGAAATGCCTGAAAATCAATAAGAAAATACACATTGAGCCCTCCCATCCCCACCGCCCCGAAAAAAAATTCACAAATTTTGAAAATTATTTCCAAAAACATATTCAAGAATGAAATTATACCCGTCACTGATATATAAGGGAGGAATGATAAAAAGGCCGCTGTGAGTTGGTAGATATTAGACTGATCGCAGAATACACCATGAACGAATGACCAAACACGGGCCGAAGGAATTGCGTGTGGCGCAAAGCGATGGAGATGCAGGCAGCAGCATTCGGTGCTGCATAATGAATTGAGTTTATAACTCACATTGACCTTTTATAGGAGGAAAATGTATGCGAAATATAACGCATTGTATTTTTGCCAATAATGGAAATGGAAAACATTTCACATTGTATCTGTTGGAGGCGCTCATGCTGGCTCCAATACTGCTTCTCGCAGCCTGTCCGGATCCGGGACCGGGCGGTCTGGGAATCGATTCACCGCCTGAGCTCTCGGCGCCGTCTGCCATAACAGCGCTCGCTCTTGTTCAGAAATCTGATTACATTGTTGCTTTCTGGGAAGAGCCGGACAACGGCGGTAGTGAAATTACCGCCTATCATCTGCGCCATAGCTTAGACGGCGGAACCGAATGGACGGAAATTATCTCCGGCATCGGCACAAGCACCAACTACACCATAACCGGGCTGACAGCCGACGGTAGCTATGAAGTACAGGTGCGCGCCGTCAACGCGCAGGGCGATGGTGACTGGTCTGAATCCGCAACAGCCGAGGCCGCTGTCGTTCCCAGCGATCCGACAGTTCCCGGCGATCCGACAGTTCCCGGCGATCCGACAGTTCCCAGCGATCCGACAGTTCCCAGCGTGTCGACTGTTCCCAACGCGCCGACAGCTCTAACGCTCATCGCCGGAAACGCCCAGCTCACCGCAGCATGGACAGCTCCCGATGATGACGGCGGCAGCGCTATTACCGCATATGAGGTGCAGTATAAGCTGAGCGCCGCAAGCGCTTGGACGCAGGTCACCGACACTATAGGTACTACCGCCAGCTACGTCATTACCGGGCTGACAGCCGGCGGCAGCTACGATGTGCAGGTGCGCGCTGTCAATGGCATTGGCGGTGGTGACTGGTCTGAATCCGCAACAGCCAAGGCAGCTACCGTTCCCAGCGCGCCGACAGCTCCAACGCTCACCATCGGAAACGCCCAGCTCACCGCAGCATGGACAGCTCCCGATGATGACGGCGGCAGCGCTATTACCGCATATGAGGTGCAGTATAAGCTGAACACTGAAAGTGCCTGGACGCAGGTCACCGACACTATAGGTACCACCGCCAGCTACGTCATTACTAGGCTGACAGCCGGCGGCAGCTACGATGTGCAGGTGCGCGCTGTCAATGGCATTGGCGGTGGTTTATGGTCTGAATCGGCAACAGCGCTGTTGCCGATTGTTGGGACACAGCTTCCCGCTGGTAGGCCGGCCTCCGCAATTCTTTCGACCGCTATTAATAACCAGATTGCCGCTGATAACTTAACCGTTTCTTTGACCGCGGTTACTACCCCAACCGCAACGGTTACCCTGCCGACAGTTGATCCGAGTACGGGAGTTATTACCGTTACCGCGAGTACAACGGCAGGAACATACCTCGTATCGGGCGTAGACGGCGGGAACACTGTACGGTTTTCCGAACATTTCCATGTTACCGTGAATCCAAGGACTAACGTAGCGCTGAAAACAGCGGTAAATACGGGGATGTCAACCTGGGGAAATACTGCCGATCTCAACTACATTATTACCTCAGCAGTAACGAGTATGACCGGGGTTTTTAAAGGGGCTTTCTTAGCTAAAAACATGTTCAATGGCGATATCTCCCGCTGGGATGTCAGCTCGGTAACGAATATGCGGACAATGTTCTTTTATGCAAGCTCATTCAATGGCGACATCTCAAACTGGGATACCAGCTCGGTAACGAATATGTCCCTTATGTTCCTAGGCGCATATGCATTCAATGGCGATATCGTGAACTGGGATGTCAGCTCGGTAACGAGTATGGGAGAAATGTTCAATCGGGCAGACGTATTCAATAGGGATATTTCTGTCTGGGATGTCAGTTCGGTAACGGATATGAACTTTATGTTCGGTTACGCATACGCATTCAGTCAAAATCTTGAGGCGTGGAAGGATCATTGGACGCTCAGCGGCGGCAAATACACCGGAAATAAAACCAATGCGTTTCTGGGTTCCAAAGTGACAGGTAGTCTGATACCGTCATGGTATTAATTTCAGCACCTTTCTGCCCTCCTGATATCTTGAGGGCAGGGAGGTGCTTCGCTTATGGTTGAATTGTCCCGCATGCATCTTTTTTGCTTGCGGAAGTTCGAAAAAGAGAATATACTGTCTGACTATGAAATATCTGAATGTTCCCCTGTTTAACCCAATAATTATTGATCTTCCCGGCCCACTGGCGCTGAGTTGGTATGGTTTTATGTATTTTCTCGGTGTTGTTTTTGTGTATGTTTTTGTTATTGATCATATACGGCGGAAAAAAATCAGCCTTAGCAAAGATCAGTTCGGGGAAATTCTCATCCGCATATTTATGGGGGTGCTGGTGGGCGGCCGCCTAGGCTTTGTGTTTTTTGTAAATCCTGCGTATTATCTGAGGAATCCGCTTCAAATTTTTGCCATATGGGAAGGAGGCATGTATTTTTTTGGAGGATTCCTCCTTGCTGTTCTTTTTCCCATTCCCTATGCGCGGAAACAGGGTATGCACCCCTTTGATCTGGCCGATCTTGTTATTATTCCGGTTCCCATTGCCCTTGCCTGCGGGAGAATCGGCAATTTTATTAACGGAGAGTTCTGGGGCAGGGTAAGCGCTTCACCTCTTGCCATGATCTTCGATTCAGTGCCTGAATCTGCATGGCTCCCAACTTCTGAGGCATGGGTTCGGGAGATGGCGGAAACTGCGGGGATCGATACCGCAGGGGGTCTGGTAAATTTACCGCGCCATCCGGTGCAGCTCTACGAATTCGTGCTTGAGGGACTTGTTCTCTATGTCATATTGCTTCTGTTCAGAAATGTCGGCAGAGAAAAGCCCCGCGGTTCCGTATTCAGCCTTTTTCTTTTATTGTATGGATTGTTCCGCTTCTGGGTGGAATTTTACCGGGAACCAGTGAGCCACTCACGTTTTATTGGAGGAGATTGGTTCACCCTCGGTATGTTTTTTACCATTCCCATGATTCTGGGGGGCATTGCCGGTCTTGTGCTCTCATACCGCAGGCGGCAGCGCAATGAGCTGTACATCAAAATCAAAGCAAAAAAACCGAAGCGAAAACATGAATCAGAAAAATGATGCCCGGCGGTATCTCATGCGGCAAAATCTGCTTCTCATTGAACAGGGCCTGCAGGTCATAGGCATGATATCTGCGGACGACTATGTTCGGGTTCCCGATATGGCCATTGTCGAAAAGGGGTCTCCCGGTTGTCATTTCCGCCATGTGGCAAATTTTTATGAGCAGCTATTCTCTCCAGAAAGGTATTCTGTCAACTACGGAAACCGCAGCAGAAATTCGAACATAGAACGATCGCGTGAAGCAGCCGAGGTGCTTTTTATCCGCTTGAGGAAGGAGCTTGCGCGTTGTCTTGAGTCTGCCGCATCCTGTCCGGCGATACAGAGCATATGTATTAATGGCGAAGCCGAAGCACAGTACACAATAGAGACCTGCCTTAACAGAGAACTGCAGGCTGTTGCCGCTCATTCAATTCATCATTATGCCCACATTGCTTTCATACTTCGGGGCTGGAATTATGAGCCTCCCCGAAATTTTGGTGTAGCCCCCGATACCCCCG
>CBDDDG010000008.1:0-6310 GCA_965226555.1 Salinispira sp.
CGATGGATGTGGGAATGATGGTGGAAATGAGTATTGCCGTCAGTTATCGCGTTGTTTTCTTCAGGCGCGGGGTGGCATCGTGAACCCATTCGCGCTTTGATGATGCCAGTTGGAACTATGCGCGGGCGCAACGGGGGAGTTTTTCTATCCATAGGTCATTTTCAGTCGATAAAGTCTCTTGCAATTATAAGCCAACGCGACAAGTTCCCATTCACTCGTAACATGTGCAAGGCCTCTGTGGAGAAATTGTCGAAATCCCATGCACTGCTTAATAATCCCGAATACCGGTTCCACCGTCTGCTTCCTGCGGGCATAGAGCTTTCGGTTCTCGGACTTCTGAAATTTGGCGTTCATATCTTTTATCCATGGCTTGGATTCTTTTGGAGGCGTGGTGTTGGCATTTTTCTCTTCCGGTCGATAGTCGTATTCTCGCGGATTATGTGTCTGTTCAGCCCGAACAGACACCAGAACATCTATCCCCATTTCTTCCTCTACTGTTTTCACTTCATCGCCATTGACAAAGCCCGCGTCAGCAAGCGCTCGCTCGGGCTTCCCGACATCTGGGGGAACAGAGAGACAATCGTTTACCAGTTCATTCCGGTCAGATGAACACTGGGAAACACGCGTCCCGACAATTAATTGCGTGCCATCGGCATCGACTACCGCCTGAGCATTATAGGCCTGCTGCGTTCCCGCGCTCGCTCCCTTCGTCATAATACGGCTGTCAGGATCAGTGTTGTTGCATGCCTGCTCGCCCTTCGGCAGAATCTCCTGCGCCTTCGCTGAAATGTCTTCAGGCTCATCATCGGCAAAAAGTATTTTCTGTCCGTCCGCAGGCGGGATCGCCCGATCAGGAGGCCCTTCGCTCTGAGCGTCTGTCTTCACTCCCCCGCCGGGGGGAACATCTTCCGTATCATTCGCTCCATCTTTTTTCTCCGCGCGTGCCTTTTTCTCCGCTTTCTCCTGTTCTCTTTCCTCGCGGACACGCGCGCGTCTTTCCACTTCAGCTCGCGCATGGATCATCTTTTCGCGGAGTTTCTGCCTTCGGGCAATCTCCTGCGGTAATCTGTTCGCATCCTCATCGTCTGCGGTATCGGCCGCTTCTGCCTCCACTAACAATTTCTGAATGTCCTCATCAAGCCGTTTCTCCAGCTCCTCAGCCCGATCATAGCTCACATTTTCGAATTTACTCGCATTGGCTTTAATGTGTGTTCCATCTATACTGACCGTCCCGACCTTCAGAATGCCTATCTCTTTGGCAAGCAGCAGAATACGGATAAACGCTTTGTGTATCGCTTCTGTATTTTTTCGGCGAAAGCGACAAATAGTATCGTGATCGGGATGCGTGTTGCCGGTCAGATAGAGCGCACAGATATTCTCGTACGTTGACCGTTCTATCCGGCGACTGCTAAATCGTCCTTCCGTGTAGCTATATATCAGCAAGGCAAGCATCATTTTCGGATGATATTGCTCGCTCCCGCTTCCCCGCCTATTGATATGAAAAACGGTACTGTCTATGGTGCTCACCGCTTCGTTAATAAAATTGACCAGATGATCTTCGGGAACCCAATCTCTCATATCAAGAGGCATCAGGAATTGTTGATCTTGACTACATGACTTAAATCGTTGCATGAAAAAACTATATCAGATTCTCCAATCAAACGCAATACCACTATCAACCCGGGTAAAGTCCGACAGGCTCTTAAACAATTATAAAACCCATCATCCGGCAATGGCGATATCGGCGGATTATCCCCGGGCGCATGGGCGAGCAGGCGCGGAGCGCCGACCAGCCACGGGCGCGCGCATGGCGAGCCGGATGCTTGGTCGAGCAGGCAGAGCTGTTCCAATTAATGCGATCCGTTCCGCACTGTCCGCATTTCCTCATCGCTCAGCCCGGTAATCCTCTGAACAGCCTCTGTCGACAAGCCTTCCGAAAACATACTGCGGGCCGTTTCTCGAATGCCTCTCGCCATTCCTTTTGCAAGACCTTTCTGCATTCCCTGCTCAAGACCTTCAACACGACCTTTCAGAATGCCTTTCTCCATGCCTTCCATCCGGCCCTTCGCAATGCCTTCCCTGACGAAGGCGTTGGTTATGTTATATGTCCGCATACTATTTTCTCCTTCAGGATATAGTTTCCTGTCAATTTTCTCAAACTGTTCATACAGTTTTGGATCCAGATCTTTTAGATAACCCAGCACACTCTCTGCCAGATCAGTAAAGTCTTGTGAAGACAAACCGTTCAGGAGCTGCGCAATCTCTTTCAGCCCCTCAGCGTTCATTTCATTATCTCTCATCATATACCACAACGCAGTCGATGTATATCGTTTTCCATCGAAACGCCATGCCAACTGCTTCTTTGTCATTCGCCTCAGATCGCGCACGATGGCTGGATTCAACATTTGAAGTGCACCACTTCGGGCCCACTGTGAGATAGTTTAAGCATTCTATCAAAAGCTTCCTGCGGTGTCAAATAGTTCAGAATTTTTCGCGGTCGATTGTTGAGCGACCGCTGAAACTCCAGTATTTTCCCTGCGTCAATCATGTTGAAATCGCAGGACTTGGGAAATTGTCGGCGTATGAGACCATTGGTGTTCTCTACCGTTCCCTTTTCCCAACTGTGATACGGCTGGCAAAAATATACCTGCATGCCGGTTATCCGCTCAATGTTCTTATGGCGAGCGTTCTCGCTTCCGTTGTCGAGAGTGAGTGTCCTCCGCAGGTCGGGGGGCAATGACCCGAGCAGCGAAATGGCATGATGAGCAAAGGTAAATGATGTTCTATCCGCAAGCGGAGCAATGAAGGTCATCCGGGTTGCCCGTTCAACAAATACCGCCACAGCGCTGCGCTGACCCTTTCCAATTATACAATCGCCTTCCCAATGTCCTTCCTCGACACGGGCGTCAACCTCTTTTGGGCGCTCGCTAATTCCTTTCTTGCCAACGACATCGGGGTTTTTCTTGCGATAGGCTCTCCGGTCGCAGCGTCTCTTCCGTTTCTTTCTCCGGGTCGGCAGCAGAACGCACCACTGACGATTTTTCGGTCGGTAACAATACTGGTAAATGGCTTCATGGCTTATCGATTGACCGGTAATATCAATACCAATGCGCCCTGAGATTTGCTCGGGAGACCAGCTGCATTCCAGCTTTTCATGAACATAGTTCAGGACAATATTATTTTTCAGATGCGTATACTGTCCTTTGTTTTTCCGACGCTCCCGCGCCTTCCGCTGAGCCTGAATCGCCACATACCGCCCGTGATCATTCCGGTTACGGTTCAATTCGCGGTAAATGGTCGTATGGCAACACCCAATGGCCCGGGCTATCTCCCTGACGGGATATCCTTTTCGCAGATAATAGGCAATATCCTCTCGATTATCCGTATCCAACTGATTATACTGTCTGTGCACCACCTTTTTGTCCTCCTCGTAGTGGTTTTTTCTTATACTCACTATATCTCAGAGGGCGGGGAGGTGGTGCACTTATGGTTGAATTCACCATGTACGACACTTTCACCTTGACATCTACCGTGCCTTCGGTAAGGGATTCGGAAGCAGCATTTCCATGAGAACTGTAAAATGTGAGTGGGAGGTTCCATTCCTTTTTTCCATGGTAGAGCAGCAGTATATAGATAGCATCATTTTCATTGTACACATTGCTGTTTCTGAGGGCATACTGATAATTATCAATCTGTGTGAGAGCATGTTTATGCAGGTAACTTTTGTGTTCAATAATGAACAGGGCCTTCCGCTCGGGGTCTGACAGGAAGGGGGCGCTGACAACGAGATCGCAGTGAAGGTTCTTTTTTCCTGCAATGTAGCTGGGGGTTTCAATGCGGATTTTGTCCATGTCCAGCTTGGCAAGCGTTGTATCCTCACAGAACAGGCGCAGCAGGTCGGGAATCATGCGGGGGGTTCTGTAGTAGGCGATCTTGAAGGCTAGGTCGTGGATATGGTATTTGCTGTGGGATGATTTTTTCATAAACATTCCTCCTACATCTATAACTGGTAAAAAGTCATTTTTAACTATGTTTTTGGAAAGAATTTTGCAAAATGTGAATTTTTTTCGGGGGATGGGGGAATGCGGGGGCTGATATGCTCAGCGCGAGTTCCTTATTGAAGTAGGAGTATGTGAAGTTTCTGAATATCTGAGGATTTTCGAAAGCATATTTCCAGCGTGTACCATACCGATATATTTTTTGCTCATACCATATAGACGGGTAAAATATAAACGGTGAATGATAAAATGAGAAATTTTTTCAAAAAGTTTTATTATTTTGGGATATTACAAAGTTTTGCTACTGAAAATTGTGCTCTGCACAATTTTCAAATGAGGATTCCCTCAAGGTATAGAAACTTTCTATGAAATAGGAGAATGCTAAGCACAAAGAAAACATTCCTGACGGACGCATGGCGAGCCAGACGCATGGGCGAGCAGGCGCGGAGCGCCGACCAGCCCCGGGCGCATGGGCGAGCCGGATGCTTGGTCGAGCAGGCAGAGCTGTTCCAATTAATGCGATCCGTTCCGCACTGTCCGCATTTCCTCATCGCTCAGCCCGGTAATCCTCTGAACGGCCTCTGTCGACAACCCTTCCGAAAACATACTGCGGGCCGTTTCTCGAATGCCTCTCGCCATTCCCAGCTCAAGACCTTCAACCTTGCCTCTCTCCATTCCTTCCGCAAGACCTTCAACCCGTCCTTTCAGAATGCCTTTCTCCATTCCTTTCAGAATACCTTCCCTGACGAAGGCGTTGGTTATGTTATATGTCCGCATACTATTTTCTCCTACTGAAACTTTTGCATTGGAAAATTGTGCAGAGCACAATTTCCAGTAGCAAAAGTTTCAAATTTGGCAGGCCTCGTTGCGCTTGGCATTCTCTCATTTTGTAGAAAGTTTTGCCTGCGGCAAAACTTTGTCTAGGATATAGTTTCCTGTCAATTTTCTCAAACTGTTCATACAGTTTTGGATCCAGATCTTTTAGATAACCCAGCACACTCTCTGCCAGATCAGTAAAGTCTTGTGAAGACAAACCGTTCAGGAGCTGCGCAATCTCTTTCAGCCCCTCAGCGTTCATTTTATTGAAAATTGTGCGGAGCAAAATTTTCAGTAATGAACAGGGCTTTCCGATCGGGGTCTGAGAGGAAGGGGGCGCTGAGGCAATGCGCGGCTGTGCTGTTACTTTTTACCGTTTTCCCTGCTATTTTCACTACCGTTTTTCCGGGCGTTTTCCTGAAATGCTCGAATTTCATCCTTGCTGAGCTTAGTGTACTTACGAATACGGTCTATCGACAGACCATCCATAAGCATATTGAGCGCATGCTCACGCTGAGCCTGAGCTTGCCCTTGCTCAAGTCCTTGCTCAAGCCCCTGCTCAAGCCCCTGCTCAACACCTGCCCGCCATGGGTCATCTAAAAGATCTACCAACATACGTTTTACCTCCTCAGGATTGTCCTGAAATAATTTCTTTGTTTCATCCCTAGTTATCTTACCAGAAAATCTCTTAAGTATCCAGCCATAAAATCGCTCTTTCTTTTCGGGATTCTCATCCTGTATTATATCTTTGAGTATGGCGATTGTTTCTTCTGAATAGTCTTCTATTGTTCCAAGATTTTCGATGTACATTATTGCAGAAATGACCCCGCCTGCGGAGATTAGTTCATCGTTGCTGAAATTACTAATGTTGATCTGATAATAGGGAGATATCCGATTTCCTGAGTGAAAATATGATTGAAAATCGAGCGCACGGGGGTCAGAATTTGTCATTGGCGCGCTGCGCCTCGTGTATATCACAAGGGTGATTATACGGTAGTCGGTTTTCGCATCCCCCAATGATGAAAGGTCTTCGGATAAATGATGGGCGTATGTATATATTCTCCCCGGCATGTCGCTATCCACTGTCGACTGAAACTCAATGATAAAATAGACATCTATTGGTTTCTGCACGCTATCGTTGACAGTGCACGCGGTTTTGTAAATGATATCGGAGACTGAACGCTTGGGGTCATCTCTGGGGATATGCTCTGAGTCGATACGCTCTATACTCCCCGGGACAATGCTCCGCGCGAGGCCTTTGTTGAAGTAAGAGTATATGAAATCCTGGAATATCTGAGCATTCCTGAAAGCATATTTCCAACTTTTGTCATGTACCATACCGATATATTTTCCGCTCATACTATATAGACGGGTAAAATATGAATGGTGTATGACAAAATGAGAAAGTTTTTCAAAAATTTCTATTATTTTGGGATATTACAAAGTTTTGCTACTGAAAATTGTGCTCTGCACAATTTTCAAATGAGGATTCTCTC
>CBDDDG010000009.1:0-22880 GCA_965226555.1 Salinispira sp.
GAAGGGCATCGAGGTCTTTATTTTTCTGATATTCCTGCTTCAGGCGATCAGTTTCACGAGAAAACTGATCATTGCTCAGTTTCCGCGCCCACATTTCCCGCGCGTTAATTTCATGCAGGCTGGGCAAAAGTTCTTTCAGGTCATTATCGTGCTTTTTTTCACGAAATTTTTTGAGAAGTTTCATGCCGTAAGTCTACTCATCGGTACCGTATGGGTCAAGGATTTCTGTCCAATTCTTCCTATTCTTGATTTTTTTATTTTGGATGATATAATCAATACTAGTGTTAACATAATATGTCGAAATTTCCCGTTTATGCAGCAGTTTGTCTGCTTTTTCTTACTATTTCATGTAACCGCTCAGCCGTTTCAGGTGAAGTTCTTCCAGGAGAATTTCTATTTTCTCTGGATATCGGTGTACTTGAAAATGAAATTGATCTCTTCCACCGCGGAGGAACCCTCCCCGAAGAACGAAACAGCGTTTTCATGTACCGCGGCATTATCTTCATCGCCAATTCCCTTGGAAATAAGATCATGGAATTTTCATCCTATGGCGATCTCATATCACTCATATACAATGCCGAAGAAAACCCCCGTCCGCTTCTCCTTTCTTCGCGCCCCCGCGAGGGAAACATTGTCAACAAGGCTGCCCATTCATTTCCGTTCAGAAACATTGGAGAAATTTCCGTTAGTTCAGAAAATGTTCTGCTGGCAGCAGATACTGTTGCCCCGGGTCAGGAAGGCTTCGACCTTGAAACAGGCGCGGCATTTCAGCACATTATTCACCGGTTCACATCGGAGGGAGATTATCTTGATTATATTGGCCAGGAAGGGGTGGGCGGTACCCCCTTTTCCTTCATTGTTTCAATGAATGTAACTGCCCGCAATGAGCTTGTTGTTCTTACCCGCAGCAGTCATTCATACAAGGTATTCTGGTACAACAAGGAAGGCAAGCAGTTGTTTGAAGTTATGCTGGATGAGGCGCACCTGCCCGCTGGTAAGACCCCTGCCGATTTTCCGAACATTGCGGAGGTTTTCCCGGACCCTGAAAAATACTGGCTCTATCTTCATATCAATTATGACAACAATGAGTCGGAAGGAGTTGATTCTCTGGTATATGTGCTTGATCTTTCAACAGAAAAATACAGCAGTAAATTTGGGCTCGATACTAATCGGCAGGCGCTGCCGGGCGATGAGGGTATGGACTATGTCGATTATCCCTATCAGTTTATCGGAGTTGCTGAGGGGGGGAATCTTTTCTTCATTAGCCGTAACAGCGCCTTTGAACAATCGCTTGCCGTTTTCGATTTTACCGGTGTTCTGAAAGTACGGCGTATACTGCGGGTGGAGAATCCTGATATATTTTTCAGCGACTATCAGGTATCGCAGGAGGGTATTATTACCGCGCTCATGAGTGATCCTGACAGTGCCGATGTTTACTGGTGGCGGACCGACAGGCTACTTGAACCTCTGAGGGCTGCTTCAAGGGGTGGGAATTTATGAATTATGCCATAGATACTCATCACATGAGGGACTTTGACGCTCAGGCAACTGAGATCATTCCCGAAATGATCCTCATGGAGAACGCCGGCCGAATTATTGCCGGACACATTGTACGCGATTTCCGTGCTTCCCACCTGAAAACAATACTTATTCTGGCCGGAACCGGTCATAACGGCGGCGATGCCCTCGTTGCGGCCCGGCACCTGAACAATAAAGGAATACCAACACGGATTTTTCTGGTCAACAGGAAACTCAAGCCCCTCACACAAACGATGCTCGAAACCCTCGATAGCCATTTGAGCACCGTTTCTGCGCTTTCGGAAACCGGCCCCGATGAACTCATCGGCTTCCTTAAACACAAACACACACACTGCGCCGTTGTCGATGGCGTACTCGGCTCAGGAATACGCCGCCCAATTTCAGACAGTACCCTTCTGAGAATTATTGAGCACTGGAACCGGAGCGCTGCATTTCGTTATGCGATAGATGTACCGAGCGGTATTTCTGATATTTCTGAATCGGCAGAAACACCCCCTCCCGTATTCTTCCATGCCGACTGCACCCTTGCGATCCAGTTTTCCTGTACGGCGTTCTACGGTAACCTGCGGGAATACTGCGGAAAAATCCGGCATCTGGAAATTGGATTTCCCGCGGCGCTCCTGCGCAGGTACACGGAAGCTCAGCAGGAACAGGGACTCATCCCCCTGCTTGAAACAGAAGACCTGCCGGAACGTATTCCGCCGATCTCTGCTGATGCTCACAAGGGAAAACGAGGAAAGGTTGAGGTATTTGCCGGGAGCCGAGGAATGGAGGGATCCGCAGTGCTTGCTGCGCGGGCAACCCTGCACAGCGGCGCGGGCATGGTGCGTATCGACTGTCCAAGTGAATCGATCATTGACGAAGTTCTGAAACAGGAAGCGGCAATCATGACAGATACGGAAACAAAGCCGGGGTCATGGGGCAACTGCCTGCTCGCGGGGCCGGGCTGGGGAAGGCAGACGCAGAAAACAACTGAGGTGATGATGGAACTCATACAGAGTAATCTGCCGCTTGTTGTTGATGCCGATGGTTTTCGGAATCTCAAAGCGCTGTATGATGCGGGGGGCAGCGCATTCCGAAACAATCTGCGCACGCGCGGCTCGGCGCTCGTACTCACCCCCCACCCGGGAGAGGCTGCCGTTCTCCTTGAAGATGATATAGCGGAAGTGCTCTGCCGTCCGCTGCGGTCTGTACAGCGTATCGCGGAACGGTACCATGCCCATGTTGTTCTGAAAAACTCCGTAAACCATATGTGCACCCCCCAAGGCAGGGTCTGCATACACGACAGCCGCCTGCCTGCCCTCGGTACGGCGGGAAGCGGGGATGTTCTCGTTGGAACTATCGCAGGTCTGCTTGCGCGGGGGGTGGATGCCGACAATGCGGTATCCGCTGCTGTTCTTCTTCATGCGGGCGCGGGGAGACGCTGCTTTCTGAACCGCGGATGGTTTACCGCAAGTCAGCTCCTTGAAACACTTTCAACATTAGCCGGAGAAATTCAGTATAGGAATAATTGAAATACCCACCGCTCGCATCAGCCGACTAAAGCACTCCGCCAGCCAGATCCCGAGCACGCCATCCCGTCCCGCGCTCCTACATTTACCGGTCAATATGGCGTAGGCTGTTTTGCGTGGCCTTCTGTGTCAGTGTCTTTGTACTGCGGCTGGTTAGCGGCACTACTGTTGATGATGTAGGTAAACAGTATCTGTCGTAATTCCCGCATTTCTTCTGTCAATCGGTCGTAGCGTTTATCTATCCGCCTATCCAGATATGCGATACCGCCTAAAACAGAACCAACAATAGAGATCACCGTAAGAACAAACTCAATGCTAATATTCATAATATCAATTATAACACATGTGTCGTTATGGTTTCCAGCCTAATGTATAATCGTCAGCCCCGCTAAGCCCCCGCATATTCAAAATTGGCAGTTACTATTGCATGATCCGATGTTGCCGTCTTTGCGTTTTCCATATCGTATTCTATGTTCTCGACCCGCCAGAAACGGGAATGCAGTATGTGGTCGTATCGCCGGTGGGGGCGGGCGCCCCGTGAAACAATGTACGATACTGCCAGAGGGTCGCTGTTGTTTTCGTCGGTTCTGTTGTTTTCGTCAGTTTCGCCGTTGTCCGCGGCGCTCATGGTGTTGGCGGCGGTTGCGTTTTTTGATGTGGTTTTTGCTGGGGGATGCGCTGATGAAAGGGCATCGGCTAGGGCGTCGGTGAGCTGGTGAACATCGGTTTCTCCTAGGAGGAGGCGGGCGCCCCGTCCCTTATCGCCTCTGTTGAAGAAGATTCGTTGTTTGGGGTTTATGTGGTCAATTTTCGGTTCGTTGGCATCGCAGCAGATGAAGGACATATCTTCATTGTCCGCCACAAAATCGGCAATAGCAGCGAAATTGCTCGCCTTTGCCCGTTTGTATCCGACTCCGGTGAGCGAGTGAAAGGCGAGAATTTTTACCGGTATTTCATTGTAGAGAAGATGAGCGCACAAAGTTCTCTCGGGAAATACCGCGCGCCATATCAGATGAGCCGAATGCCCGCGCCCGCAGGTAGCAAGAACAGCAACGCCGAGCTTCCGCTCCCCGCTTTCATACTGCCCGGGCGGGCGGTGAGTCAGGCTCAGGTCTGACCATGTCGGGCGCAGTGCCGTTTTTATGCGCTCATAAGCATTTTGCGATACTTCATTCAGGCAGATGATGGCCGGAATATCCCCAATTTTCTCAGTGAGAAGTCCGGAAATTTTCGCTGCCGTACTGCCGGTTCTGATATTCCACTGTATTATCCGAATTTTCATAAGTCATCCGCCTCGCCCCAGTGTATACGAATACCTTTCGTTTCACACTGGGGAGGAGGGTCAGCTCAAGCATTAATTTTCCAGTTTATTTTCCAATTGATGTTTACATTCTTCTGTAATGTCGATAGTATTGTGCTAGAAAGTTTTGCAAAATGCAAAAGTTTCTACTATACTGTGAATAAAACTTTACGGAGGTAATGTATGCAAATTTTAAGCATTAACCGAAAAAACAGGAAGCCTGTCAGTACCTATGTGCTGAGCGGTTTTCTTATCATCCTGATATTGCTCGTCGCGGCATGTCCCATGCCGGATGCGCCGCCAGCAATGTTTGCACCAGCCCTTATGGCAGGAGACGGACAACTGACTGCCTCATGGGCTGAACTGGCCGCTATATGGAATGAGGTAGACAAAAAGGATGGCAAAAACGCAATTACCGCGTACAATCTGCGCTATGGTGAATTTGGTAGTGGAAACTGGACGGAAATTACCTCCGGTATTACCGGCGCAAGCCATACCATTACCGACCTGACAAACGGCGTCAGTTATGTTGTGCAGGTACGCGCCGTCAACGCTGGGGGCGGAGGTACGTGGTCGGCATCTTCCACGGCACGCCCTATTGCGCCACCTGTGCCAACTGCCGCGCCGGGAACAATGGTTGCCCCAACCCTTTATGCGGGCACTGAGCGGCTCATTGCGACATGGACTGCGCCAACCGATAACGGCGGCAGCCCCATTACCGGGTACGAATTGCAATATCGCACAGGCGGCGGAGCATGGACGAAAATTAGCTCCGGTATTGCCGGCACAAGCCATACCATTACCGGTCTGACAAACAGCTCCCCCTACCAAGTACAGGTGCGCGCCGTCAATGTAGTCGGAGCTGGAACTTGGTCTCCATTTGCAATAGGAAGGCCGCAAAGGACACAGACTCCTGCGGGTACGGCAAGGTTTGTAAGCCTTTCAGATGCTGTTAACGTTATTATTGCCAGTGAAAACCTCAGCATTTCTTTGACCACGGTAGAGCCTGGCACGTACGCGGTTGATGAATCGGGAAACATTACGATCACCCCCGCAACGACGCCCGGAACGGTCACCATTCCGACAGTTAATGAAAGTACCGGAATTGTTACGGTTACCGCAGGTACAACGGCAGGAACATATCTGGTATATGGCAAAACCGGAAGTGAAGACATACTCTTTACCGAATATCTCTATGTTACTGAGAGTCCAACAACTAACGCTGAACTGACCACAGCGGTAACTACGGCGATAGGAGACTACACAGATACCAATGACTCCGGAATCTGGGGTAATACTGCCGATCTCAACTACATTATTACCACGGCAGTAACGAATATGTCTGATATATTCGCTGCACAAAGCGAATTCAATGGCGATATCTCCGGTTGGGATGTCAGTTCGGTAACGGATATGAGCAGTATGTTCATTGCCGCAACCTCGTTCAATGGCGATATCTCACTCTGGGATGTCAGCTCGGTAACGGATATGGGCAGTATGTTCTTTTCCGCAAGCGCATTCAATCAAAATCTTGAGGAGTGGGGGGAGCATTGGACGCTTAATGCTAATGGCAAATATACCGGATCCAAAACAAATATGTTTCAGGGTTCCGGCGTGACAGCAACGCCGTCATGGTATTAGTTTCATAACCCCCAGCGGCTATTGAAACGCGGCAATTCAACTCAGGCAGGCGCGGGGCTGGTCGGCGCTCCGCGCCTGCTCGCCCGAGCATCCGGCTCGCCATGCGACTGGATCAGGCTAATAGAAACTTTTGCATTGGAAAATTGTGCTTGCACAATTTCCAGTAGCAAAAGTTTCAAATTTGGAATGCTTTCTTTGTGCTTAGCATTCTCCTATTTTATAGAAAGTTTTGCATGTTGCAAAACTTTGTAATATCTCAAAATAATAAAACTTTTTGAAAAACTTTCTCATTTTGTCATTCACCGTTCATATTTACCCCGTCTATATAGTATGAGAAAAGATTATATCGGTATGGTACATGACAAAAGCTGGAAATATGTTTTCGGGAATGCTCAGATATTCTGGAACTTCATATATTCATACTTCAACAAAGACCTCGCGCGGAGCATTGTTCCCGGGAGCATGGAGAGCATCAACACAGAGTTTATTCACAAAGGTGAACGCAAACGTTCCCTCTCCGATGTCATTTATAAAACCACGTGCACTTTTAACGATAAAATGGGGGAACTGAAACCAATAGATGTGTATTTTATCATTGAGTTTCAGTCGACAGTGGATAACACCATGCCAGGGAGAATATACACATACGCCCAGCGCTTATCCGAACGCATTTCCTCATCGGGGAAGAAGAAAACCGATAATAAAGTTTTGCCTCAGGCAAAACTTTCTATACCTTGAGAGAATCAAGAGTATAGATGAGAGAATCCTTATTTGAAAATTTTGCAGAGCAAAATTTTCAGTTACCGGATAATCACCCTTGTCATATACACCTGCTCCGGAGCGCCAATGACAAATTCTGACCCCCGCAAAATAGATTTTTCATCATATCTTTACTTAGGCATTTGTATATCCCCCTATTTTCAGATCAACGTTGAGAATTTCAGCAACAAGGAACTGATCTCCGCAGGCGGAGTCATTTCTGCAATAATGTACATCACCAAAGTTTTGCCTGTGGCAAAACTTTCTATATCTTGAGAGAATCAAAAATATAGATAAGAGAATCCTTATTGAAAAATTGTGCAGAGCACAATTTTCTGTGAAAATCTTGGAACAATAGAAGAATACACAGAAGAAACAATCGTCATCCTCAACAATATGATACAGAATAAGATGTCCGAAGATAAAGATGTATTATATGAATGGATAATAAAGAGGTTTGATGGTAAGATAAACAGGGATGAAACAAAAAAACTATTTCAGGAAAATCCTGAGGAGGTAAAACGTATGTTGGTAGATCTTTTAGATAAGCCATGGCGGGCAGGACTTGAGCAGGGACTTGAGCAAGGGCAAGCTCAGCTCCGGCGTGAAATTGCTCGGACCCAGCGTAAGCAGGTATTCAAAATGCTCAGGGATGGTCTGCCAATAGACCGTATTCATGAGTACACCGAGCTCAGCGGGGATGAAATTCGGGCATTTCAGAAAAACGGTCAGGAATAACAGCGCTGGCACATATACCGGAAGCACAATACATATGTTCGTGGATTTCGGCGTGGTGACGAATACGGACGGGTCGGATACGAGTAAGCCTACGGGTGTGGGTGTTCCATCATGGTATGAGTAATTTCATAGCCCGCAGCGGCTATTGAAACATTGCAATGCAACTCAGGCAGGCGCGGATTTTCCCCCGTGCCTGCCTTTTTTCGATCAAGTGGCGGCTGGTCGCATATTAATTTCCAAATAATTATAAAATCTCTTGCATAATTATATGTGAGCAGGATATTATACAACCGTCAACATACCAAATACCGCACATGTCGCAGTCTCATGGAGATTGCGCCTGCCTATCTGTGCGGTCGGTATGTTGACACTGCGGCTTGTTTGATATGCAGGCGCTTATAATTCGACTTCGTGCATTCAATTCATTAAAAATTATGGAAGTATCCGTTCAATTATCCGCGCAATGCCTATCTGCTCAGCGTGTCCGCCCGCTGGCGCATTTGCTCAATAAGCTTATTCGCTCAGCGCGGACATGCCCATTTGTTAGATGATTGTGCCGTCCGGGATGATGCAGTTCTTAGGTATTATGATAATACCATCCTTCATCCAGTACAGACCGTGATCGCCTTCTTCCCGCGGATGATCGTCAATGCCTATCCGGCAATGCTTTCCGATGCGGGTATTTAGGTCGACAATGGTGTTTTTGATAATGGAGCCGCCGCCGATGCCGATGTTGGGAATTCCCTTCTGCCGGTTTTCTTCCTTGTCTTCGTTCGTTTCATAGTAGTCCGCGCCCATACAGATAACACCGTCCAGACTTGCGCCCGATTCAATGAAGGTTCGTATACCCACTATCGAATTCGCGATATGCGCATTGGTAATAACACATCCATCGGCGGCAAGGGTCTGGCTCACTGAGCTGAAATTAAATTTACTTGCCGGCAGGTCGCGGCGATGCGTATAAATAGGATTTTCCTCATCGTAGAAATTGAAGACGGGGTTAATGTGCGCCAGTTCGAGGCTGGTTTCATAGAAATTCTGAATTGTTCCAATATCTTCCCAGAACCCCGTATAAATATAGGACTGCACGTTATGTTTTTTTATCAGCGCCGGAATAACTTCGTGTCCGAAATCGGTGTAGTTATTATCGAGAGCGGTGTAGAGCGTATCTGCGTTAAATAAGTAAATGCCCATTGAGCCGAGATATTCCCGTCCTTCTGAGAGCATACGGGGGTCAGGATGCAGCTTTTCGGGAATTTTTACATCCTGTATATCCATATCGGGGGCAGGCTTTTCGATAAAGGTTTTAATGCGCTTCTTGCTGTTTACATTGAGAATACCGAAGTCCGAGGCATCTGAACGGGTTACGGGCGTGGCTGCAACGGTAACTTCGGCATTGTTCGCAATGTGATCTTTGAGAAAATCGGAAAGGTCCATGCGGTAGAGCTGATCGCCCGAGAGTATGAGCAGATAGTCCGGCCGCTGATTCCTGAAGTGGTGGAGGTTCTTGCGTACGGCATCCGCAGTTCCCTCATACCACCCGGTATCGTCAAAGCTCTGTTCGGCTGCGAGTATTTCCACAAAGCCCTTGCTGAAGGAGTCGAATATGTAGGTGCGCGCAAGGTGGAGATGCAGGGATGCTGAATTAAATTGTGTAAGAACATATATATTTTTGAATCCTGCGTTTATGGAATTGCTGATGGGAATGTCAACTAGGCGGTACTTTGCCCCGAAGGGTACTGCCGGTTTTGCCCGTTCTTTTGTGAGGGGATACAACCTCGTACCCTTACCGCCCCCGAGAATAATGGTTAGTATTTTCATACATCCTCCTTGAGATATCTCCTTTATTATGATATTATTACCGGCATTCATTCAAGGGGGTAGGGGTATTATATTCAGGAAGCGTCATAATTTCCCCAATGAGGATCGTTCAAAACGTCTTGAAATTCAGGATTCCGGTGGAACCTTCTATTATTCACGGGGTGATCGTGAGCGGTTATCCCCCCCCAATGAGGGTTCATGGTATAAAAAGAACCGCGGTCTCATGATACTGGCGGTGGATGTTTTCATTATTCTTGTCTTTCTCGGAGTATATCAGATTTTTCTTAAGCCCGATAACAGTACCGTAGAATTCGCCGAACATCGTTTTGAACTCCGCGCTCTTGAGTTTGACGAGGAAGTACTTGTGACGCTCAGAATTACCGCTCTCGAAGACCAGCCTCCCGACAGCCCTTCAATTCTGGACCTCCAGTTTGCTGCCCGGGAAGATTTTTTCGATTCAGAGGATGTTCGGGAAATTCTCCCCTCAGGAAAGGATCAGACAATAAGTACCCGCATCAAGCTCCCCGTGCCCCCTCCTCCAGAGCTCTCCGGGGCATCACGGGTCTTTGTTCGCGGGGCTATTCTGCCGGATACTGTTCTGCCGAATGACATTGTCTGGGATTTTACCGTATATGCTGAGGTTGACCTTGAGTAGTCGTGAGGGCGACCCCGAGCGACCCCGGGCAGCAGCGTCGACACCCCGAGCAGCAGCTGGGCAGCTGCGGGCGACCCCCGGCAATGATTCTGTTTGCGTTTTACGGCTACTGTATGAGCTTCCGTGTTACCTGCTCGTTCCGGCGCCACCTAGGGCTGCATTTTACCCGAAGATCTAGGTATATTCTGTAGGGGAAGATTTTTCCCGCTTCCCGCTGGCTTTCTTTGCGAATTTCCCGTATTCCCGAACCATTCCTGCCGACTACCAGCCCGATCTGGCTCTTACTTTCAACACAAATATGCGCCCGTATGAGCAGATGCCGTTGTTCTTCCCGAACTTCAATTTCATGCACATCAACATATATGGCATGAGGCAGCTCCTGCCGTGAACGGAGCATAGCCTGTTCTCTAATAATTTCAGATATTCTGAACTCAGGACTCTGATCCGTATAAAAATCGGGGGGATACAGAGCCTCACCCTCGGGAGCGCAATTGAAGATGTCGGTTTTTAATTCTTCAAGTCCGCTTCCCGTAAGGGCAGATACCTTCCGCATGAGATACGAAACAGATTGCCGCCGGAGCTTGAGGAGCTGCCAAACATCGGCCGCCGTCCCGCTCGCCGTTCCGCTTTCCGGGCAGATATCAACCTTATTGAGCGCAATAATAACCGGAAGTTCGGAGCCGGTAACAATGTCCATAAGCGCTTCCTCTTCAGGTCCTGGCTTACGTGTTACATCCACAACGTAGAGAATGAGATCGGCGCTTTCGAGACTATTTCGGATGAGCCCCCGAAGCTGCCTGTTGAACTTCCGCTCTGAATGATGAAAGCCCGGGGTATCGAGAAAAACAAGCTGCCCCCGTTCGTTACTTATGATTCCCCGAATACAGTTACGGGTCGTTTGGGGCGATGGGGTAACAATGGATATTTTCTGCCCGCAGAGATTGTTCAGGAGGCTCGATTTTCCAGATGATGGTCTGCCGATGATGGATACAAAAGCGTTTTTTTTTATGGTGATGTCCTCTTTTCTTTGAATATATTATATGATACATGATAAGTGAACAGTGTGCAGCGATGAAAGTATCAACGCCGATCACTATTCAAAAATACCCACATTCTGGAGCACGCATATGAATCAACACGATACGGATACCGAAGAAAATGAAAAGACCAACGACAACCTCGTTATGAGGATGATGAAAACCCGTTCCATTCTTCTCAGCGGCGAAGTGGACAAGGATATGGCAGCGCGGGTTATCCGCTCGCTGCTCATTCTTGAGTCATCGGGAGATGAACCGATCAAGGTATTTATTGACAGTCCGGGCGGAGATGTAGATGCGGGATACGCAATTTTTGACATGCTTCGTTTTGTTAAGACCACGGTCTTTACCATTGGCATGGGGCTGGTAGCCAGCGCGGGCGCGCTGATTCTTCTCGGCGCGGACAGGCAACATCGCGTCGGTCTGCCGAACAGCCATTATCTTCTGCATCAGCCCATGAGCGGTATGCGGGGAGTTGCAACCGACATTGAAATTCACGCGAAGGAAATTGAAAAGACCAAGGCAAGAATTATCCGGCTTATCAGCGAAGAAACCGGCAAAACCGTGGGTCAGGTGAAAAAAGATACGGATCGCGATTATTGGCTCTCTGCCGAAGAAAGCAGAGATTATGGACTCATTTCCCGAATTATTACGTATCGCTCGCAGTTTGAAAATTGATTCAGCGCCGTCTGCGGGAGATCCGGAAGCGGCGGCCGATCTCGTGGCAGCGGCGGCAGCGGCGGCCGATCCTGCGGCTGTAGTGCCGCCAACGTTGGAAAATTTTGTTCTGCACAATTTCCAGTAGCAAACATTTTATCATTTTATCATTCAAGAAAGCAAAAAGTCCCGTCTATATAGTATATCAGTTCATGGAGGTTCTATAGATGTACTGGATCGAATGGTTTTGTTTTTTTCAATGGCAATGGCTCGGGCGATGGCTTTGGCGATGTCGATGGTTTCGGCTTTGGCGATGGTTCTGTCCTTGGCGATGCCGATGGCTTTGTCTCTGCGCGGCGCTTGCCCTGCTCGGGTGTACTGCGCAGCCGGAGAGTGGGAGCTTTTCGCTCGTAACGTATAATGTCCAGACTCTGTTTGATGATCGTCACGATGGTAATGAATTCAGTGAGTATGTTCCATCGCCGGACGGCTGGAATAGCAGGAAGTACCATAACCGCCTGCGCCGACTTTCACAGGTTATTCGGGATGTCGCATCGGAGGCGCCCGATGTTCTTGTGCTCCAGGAAATTGAAAACGCTCAGGTGCTTAAGGACCTTGATCAATTTTTCATCCGCGATCTCGACTACCGCCATGTTACCGTATCGGGCGAAGGAAGCCTTTCCATCGCGGTGCTCAGCAAACGTCCCTTTCTGCATACGCAGGTTCATGGGGTGCGTTGGGAGGGAATCGATCTGCGTCCCCTCATTGAGGTTCATATAGAACTGCCGGATTCCCTCCGCCTCATTATGTATGCGGTGCATTGGAAAAGTAAGCGCGGCGGCGCCCGGGAGAGCGAGCATCTGCGCAGGGCATCGGCGCATGTTCTTGCCCGGGCAATTATGAAAAACAGGGAAAGTTATCCCGAGGCAGCTTTCATTGCGGCAGGCGATTTTAATGAGGATGTTGATGAGTTTTCAAAAAGCGGATACCGCACGGCAATAATGCCGGTATCTGAAATGATGAACTGGCAGGAGTCGGGAGATATGATCATTCCGATTTTTGTGAGTTCTGCGCAGGACTTCGATGCCGAATCGGCGGATGATCAGGGTATTTCTGAGGGCATTCCAGAAGATTCGGAGGATTTTTCGGTGTTTTATCATCTCTGGGGAGATGAGGGCGGCAGCTATTTTTTCAGAGATAGTTGGGAAAAAATTGATCATATTCTGTTCTCGCATGAAATTTTTCGAAGATATGATGATGTCGATTTCAGGGTTTTCAAGCCCTGGTATCTTCTTGATTATTCTCTGGAGCCTCAGGAATATCAGGCAAGAAACGCCAATGGATATTCCGATCATTTACCGGTTGTTCTCGAATTTAAGCTCAGATAAGGCTGCGGAAGCGGTCATTTCCAGATGCCCTGCTCTTCGAGAATTGCGCGTGCCTGACCTTCCCAGTTCCGGTTTGCTGCGGGATTTGCCGGGCTGGGGTGGAGGAGCTTATGAATGGGGTACTGCGTGGAAAAGTTTTCTTTGAGCCGTTTTTCTGCAAAATTCCCAATTCCGATGAGCCGAGCGGGCTGTATTATCTCAATCATCTGGGTAAGCGCGGTGTCGCAGAGCCGGAACAGAATTTTGCGTTCGGCAACAGGCAGTTTGTCCGGGGTGAGGTTCCTGCCCGCGGTGTCCAGAAACATAAGAGGGCAGTAGTTAATAACAAAGTGTTCTGCAAAAAAATCTTGTGCGCGCGGATAACGGGCGCTCATCAGGTTCCAGAAACGTTTTCCGCTTACTTCATCGCGTCCGCATTCGAAGCCCCGAACGGGTACCCGCGGGTGCTCGTGTTTGGGGCGGCCCTGTATCGGCGATATCCGCATCCAGTCGCGTACTGCTGAAACGGCTCCGAAGGGAATGCCGGTTTGTGCCATGCCCCAGGGCCCGGGGTTCATACCCAGAAAGAGCGCAGCGCCGGGGCTCGGGGTGAAGAGTTCCAGATATTCCCGTACGGCGGAAAAGGCATAGTCGAGAGGATTATATATCCATGAAGCAGTTTTGAAGTCGAGGCTGTCAAGTTCTCTGCCCAGACGGCTGTTAATTTCAATAAGTGTATCGTGTGCTGTCATGTTCTATCGTTTATCCATTCCATATACAAACTTTTGCATTGATAAAGTTCAATTATCCAACACCGAGGTCCATCTGCCCATCAGGGTGGAAAAACCGCCGAACTACGGCAGTAAGGTCATAGGGAACAGCAGCATTTATACTTTTCAATACCGGTATTACCTGTTTGGTAATATACCAGCCGATGTCCGCCTCTGCAATATCCGCGCCGCCGCCATTCGCCCCCACGGTATCTTCGAAATAGGGCATGGGCCCGTCTGCCGTCATGATGTATTGAATGCGGCGAAGTGGTTTTTTCCCGCTGCGCTGTTTTTCGGCAATAAGAGCAGCGCGGACATGGGGCGGAAGGTTGCCCCGATATTGGGATGCTGTCTTGCTGAGGCGTTTTCGGATAATGAGGAGATGACGGCCCTCAGGTTCCCGGATCTGCCGGATAATGCCGCCAAGATATTCTGCAATCTCTGCTTTTTCGGAACCAGTAAATATCTTGTAGAGAATATCTTTCTGAATTTTCCGCGCAAGATGTGTCCAATCGCTCCGAACAGCCTCCATGCCCTTTATAAGCAATTCATGCCTGTTATCTCTGAAACCTGCTTCAGTGAACGATAAACCGGCATAGCTCTTCGCCCTCCCCTGCGGTCCGGAAAGATGTGCCTGCCGGAGTTTCTCCTGAATTTCCTGAGAAGCTACCGATTTCAGGGGCGGTATGAAGAAGGGCGCAAAAATGTTCTCAAATTCAATTTCAAGATAACTTTCAACCCGGTATTTCTCTCTGACCCAGGTTGAGAGGCTTGAATTCAGTTTGTCGGCCAGCTCGGCAGCGAACCGGAAGGTATCGCTGGTTTTTACTTCTTCGGGAGGAATGAGAAAGAGACTGTCGGTGTCGCCGTACATGACGCGATAGCCGAGTTCCTGAACAAAATCTCTGCTCCAGTACAATATTTCCCGAGCAAAGGAGGTAATGGCGGCGGCAATGTCGCTTCCCGCGAACCGGCAGGCTGGGCTTCCGAGCACTCCGTAGAAGGAGTTTGCAAGAATCTTGAAGGCATAGGAGGCAGTGTCATCGCCCCTGCGCTTGGCATCTTCTCTGAGATGATAAAAACGGGTAAGCAGTTCAGGTAAAATCCCCTTTCCGCGCAGGAATGATGCCCCATTCGGACTGCGGAGAACAGCTTCGTCCGCTGCGCCGACCCCGTCCCCGTGAGCGCCGACCCCGTCCGCTCCGCTGCCCCCCGCTTCCGCGGCTGTTTGAGCGGCAATGTATGCCAGAGGGTCTATACCGAAGGTGCGGATAATAGAGGGATAGAGTCCTTTGAAGTCCAGAAGAATAACCCGTTCAAAAAGTCCGCTCTCGGGCGGGAGAATGGTTCCTCCGGGGCTTTCAGATATGGGAAGCCTGTCGACCCCGACATCAGGGGCAACAAAATTCTGCTTATGCAGAGCGCCAATGTATAGATGATCGAAGGAATGTATGCTCGCCCATGCGCGACTCATAATAGTGCCGCAGAGTTCACTCCTCTTCAAGGTAAGATCAATGAGACCGGTGGCATCCAGAATATCAATAACAAGCCGGGAATCTTCCAGGCAATACAGCAGGAATCGGGCTGGATCATTCTCCCAAAGATTATCAAGCTCATCCATTTTCCTGTCTGTGGTAAACTGTTCCCGTTTTCGCTTGCCGAGGAGTTTTTCAGCGACATAGTCCAGACTATACGATTCAAAGTACGACATATACATACGCTGAAGGCGCATGGCATCAATAACCTGCCTTCCCGGCACATCGCTCATGTCGGGCACATCGGTATTTCCGGGAACATAGCTGGCGTCCTGCTGCGAACGGCCGAAGGCGGCCGGCAATCGGAGCGCAGCCATACGCTTCAGAATAACTGCCATATCAAATGAAACAACATTCCATCCGGTAATAATATCCGGATCAAGCGCGCATATCTGCTGAATAAACCCGTGGAGCAGCTTCCGTTCATCGGCATATTCCCGTACATCAATCTCAGATAGTGGGTCGATATGTACTGGGTCGATATTACGCTCCACTGTTAAAATAGCATTGATCTGCTTTCCCGACAGCGAAATGCAGCGGATTTCTCCATTCCGTGTTGTTTCAATATCTATTGCGAGAGTACGGACCTGGCAGCGGCGATGTTTTTCGGCAGGATTGATGACAGGGTTGATGACAGGGTTGATGACAGGGTTGATGAATCGGAGATCGACCCGCCTGCCTTTTTCGGGATTTCCGGTGAAGGAAAAATACAAATGGATATTATGCGCAATGAGGAATTGCTGCACTATGGTGAGATCGCCTTCATATGTATGAATACCGGCTGCGCGGAGAGCGTTGTGGGCGGTAAACATATTCCTATAGGCGGGAAATTCAATTTTACATACGGGAATGCCCCACATTGTTCGCTGCTGAACCGCCGAGCTGCCGTTGTTCCAAGGAATAGTTTTGCCGATAACAGATGCAGCCCGTTCCCTGTCCTGTTCAGGAATATAAAACCCAGCCCTGAAAGTATTTACAACAATTCCATAACTCTTCCCGTCTGAAAGGCGCCCCTGAAGAATAATCTGCTCACCCTTCCTGTTGTTTTGCGCTTTAATATATACAAGGACAGCATGGAACATGCTGGTAGTATAGCATGTTCCCGGGCTATTAAAACCTTCATTTGGGATGTTGACACTCCGGATACATAAACGGTACTATAATATCACCAATGAGACTGTTGCCGTTCAACAATCTCTATTACTGTGAGAAAGTTTTGCATTGGAAAATTGTGCTTGCACAATTTCCAGTAGCAAAAGTTTCTGTGAATAAGACTTTACGGAGGTAACATATGCATAATTTACGCATTAACCGAAAAAACAGGAAGCCTGTCAGCACCTATGTGCTGAGCGGTTTTATCGTAATGCTGACATTGCTCGTCGCTGCATGCCCCATGCTGACTGCGCCGCCTGCCATGTATGCGCCAACTCTCATAGAAGGAAGCGAACAGCTTACCGTATCGTGGATCGATCCGACTACATGGAATTGGGGGGAGAACAACGCAGGAAACGATATTACTACATATCACTTGCGCTATCGTCACATGAGCAGCGAGAGCTGGACGGAGATTACCTCCGGTATTATCGGCACAAGCCATACCATTACCGATCTGAAAAACGGTATGAATTACGCTGTGCAGGTGCGCGCCGTCAACGCGCAGGGCACCGGCGGCTGGTCGGCATCTGCCGCGGCAACACCTACTGCGTTCCTTGCCATGTCCGCGCCGTTATTAACGGTGGAAAACGGTACAATTACGGCTTCGTGGAACGCACTTAACGGACACAACGTTACTGCCTACCACCTCCGCTATAGTGAAAAAGACAGCGGAAGCTGGACGGAGATTACCAAGGGTATAACCGGCACAAGCTACCCCATTGTCGGACTGACAAACGGTACCAGCTATGATGTGCAGGTGCGCGCCGTCAACGCGCAGGGCACTGGCGGCTGGTCGGCATCGTCCACGGCAACTTTTGTTACTGCCCCTACTGCGCCGGGTACCATGATTGCTCCAACCTTTGAAGCAGGCACTGGGCGACTCATTGCCACATGGACTGCGCCGGAAAATGATGGCGGCAGCCCCATTACCGGGTATGAATTGCGATATCGCACAGATGATGGAGCATGGACGCGCATTAGCTCCGGCATTGCCTGCCGCGCACGTAGCGAGGGGCAGGCAGAAGTCTGTCATTTTTCCTTCTCATTTAATCCTTCTTACACAGGCCACACCATCACAGGCATGACAGACAGCGCCAACTACCAAATGCAGGTACGCGCCATCAACGCGCAGGGCGTGAGCGAATGGTCTGCAACAGCAATGCTGCCGTTTGCAACGCAGCTTCCCGCGGGATCGCCAGCGTCCGTACCTTTGTCGGCTGATAGTAGTAATACCCTCATTGCCAATGAGGGTATAAGCCTTTTTGTGACCACGGTGGGAGTAAGCAATATCACGGTCGTTGATGGAGACATTACGGCGGTCACCTCCGTAGCTACGCCCGATGGGGTTACTATTCCGACTGTTGATTCGAGCAGCGGACTTATTACGGTTACGGTTAGCGCAGATACAACGGCAGGAACATATGTGGTATATGGTACTGGAACCGGAGATACCCTCCTCTTTGCCGAATATTTCTTTGTTACCGAGAATCCTACTACTAACGCTCAACTGAAAACAGCGGTAACTGACGGGGTAACTACTTGGGGCAATACTGCCAACCTCAACTACATTGTTACCACGGCAGTAACGGATATGGACACTATCTTCATTAACAACGCCTCCTTCAATGGCGATATCTCAGGCTGGGATGTCAGTTCGGTAACGAATATGCTCTCTATGTTCCAGCTAGCGGGGGCATTCAATCGCGATATTTCTGGATGGGATGTCAGCTCGGTAACGAATATGAGCTCTATGTTCCAGAACGCAAGTGCATTCAATAGCGATATTTCTGGATGGGATGTCAGCTCGGTAACGACTATGAGCTATATGTTCGCTGTTGCAAGCGCATTCACTCAAAATCTTGAGGAGTGGAAGGATCATTGGACGCTCGAAACCGGCAACAAGCTTACTACCGCTGATCCTCCCAAATATACCGGAACCACACAGGATATGTTTTATGGTTCCGGCGTGAACGAAACGAATGGGAATGTGCCGTCATGGTATGAGTAGTTTCATAACTCGCAGCGGCTATTGAAACACGGCAATTCAACTCAGGCAGGCGCGGGGCGCCGACCAGCCCCCGTGCCTGCCTTTTTTCGATAAAACGGCTGGTCGCTCTTGCCCCCATGTCGCCCGGCTCGCCCAAGCGTCTGGATTAGGATAATATCTCATGTGGAATGCTTTCTTTGTGCTTAGCACAATTTTCAGGAGCAAAACTTTGTAATATCCCAAAATAATAAAACTTTTTCAAAAACGTTCTCATTTTCACCATTCATATGTACCCCGTCTATATAGTATGAGCGGAAAATATATCGGAATGGTACACGCTGGAAATATGTTTTTGAAAATCCCCTGATATTCAGGGATTTCATATACTCATATTTCAACAAGGACCTCGCGGGGAGCATGGAGCGTATCGACACAGAGCATACCAGCCCCCATTCCCGACTCTCCGAAAAAAATTCACAAATTTTGCAAAATTCCTTCCAAAAACATAGGTAAAAATGACTTTTTACCCGTCACAGATTATAGAGGGGAGAATTCACCATGGGACCATGTCGCCATGGGAGCTCCCCTATTCAGAAAGAAACGTTCAGGAGGATTGTATGATCGATTTCAAAGAAAAACCCGCCCCCGTTCCCTACGACCAAGGATACCGCTCTCTGCTGTTCCAACCCGCAATAATGCTCCAATTTCTGCAACGATTTGTCGGAGGCGCATGGACGAAAAAACTCCGAATCGAGGATATAACCATCGAAAACGGCACCTTTTTCATTGACCATGCGAAAACACGAATGGCCGACATTGTCTGCAAAATAACGCAGAAGGATCACACGGGAGATGTTGCTATCTATGTGCTCCTTGAGCATCAGTCCGGCGTGGACAAAGACATGCCCTTCCGCATGTTGGAATACACGCACCTTCTCTGCCGGAACATTCGCAGCTCCGGCACAATTCCCGATGACTGCGAGTTGGTATTTCTTCCCATTGTATTTTATAATGGAGAGCAAAGGTGGAAGGTGCCCGGGAATGTCAGAGATCGGAACACGCGGGAATTCCCGCAGTATCTTGCTCCTTTTCCCTACGATCTGATACGCGTGACCGATTATTCTGCGGAGCAGCTGCAGCAGCGGGGAAGAATGTTTGCGGCTGTTATGTACCTTGATCTGTACTCGAAAAATCTGCTGAATACGGATTGGGACATTCAGATAGTAGAGAAAGCGATAGCAGAAATGCTGAATGAGGAATCGCTGGAGCTGATAAAGGAATTTATCGGCGTGGTAGATTCGATGTTCGGAATTGTTATAGATTTAGACACGTTAATGAATCAATTAGAAGCAAAGTTTTGCCAGAGGCAAAACTTTCTATAAAATTGGAGAATGCTAAGCACAAAGAAAGCATTCCAAATTTGAAACTTTTGCTACTGGAAATTGTGCTTGCACAATTTCCAGTAGCAAAAGTTTCAGAAAGAACAAAAGAACCGAGAGGTAAGGAGGTAGCAAAAATGTTCAGAATGAATGCGGAAACATTCAGAGCGCGCATTGCGGAGATGGGTCGGCAGGAAGGACTTCAGGCAGGACGACAGGAAGGACTTCAGACAGGATTGCAGACAGGTCGGCAGGAAGGCCGCGAAGAAGGACTTCAGACAGGATTGCAGACAGGTCGGCAGGAAGGACTGCGGACAGGTCGTGAAGAAGGACTTCAAAAGGGGCTACAGGCAGGCCGTGCTGAGGGGCATATTGAGGAGCGGAGAAAAAACGCCCGCAGTATGTTTTCCAAAGGATTTTCAGCCCATGACATTCAGGATGTTACCGGGCTGAGCGATGAGGAAATGCGGACATTGCGGAACGGGTCGCATTAATTGGCGCTGCTCTGCCAAGCATCTGGCTCGCCCATGCGTCTGGATTAGGTCAATAAAAACTTTTGCATTGGAAAATTGCGCGTGCACAATTTCCAGTAGCAAAACTTTGTAATATCCCAAAATAATAAAACTTTTTGAAAAACTTTCTCATTTTCACCGTTCATATTTTACCCGTCTATATGGTATGAGCAAAAAATATATCGGTATGGTACACGCTGGAAATATGTTTTCGGGAATGTTCAGATATTCAGGGATTTCATATACTCATATTTCAACAAGGACCTCGCTCGGAGCATGGAGAGCATCAACACAGAGCATACCAAGCACCCCATTCCCGACTCTCCGAAAAAAACACAACATTCTTTCAATTTCTTTTCAAAAACATAGTCAAAAATGACTTTTTACCCGTTATAGATGTAGGAGGAGAGAATTCACCATGGGACCATGTCGCCATGGGATCTCCCCTATTCAGAAAAAAACGTTCAGGAGGAATTATATGATCGATTTCAAAGAAAAACCCGCCCCCGTTCCCTACGACCAAGGCTACCGCTCCCTGCTGTTCCAACCCGCAATAATGCTCCAATTTCTTCAACGCTTTGTCGGAGGCGCATGGACGAAAAAACTGCGAACCGAGGACATAACCATTGAAAACGGTACCTTTTTCATCGACCATGCGAAAACACGGATGGCCGACATTGTCTGCAAAATCAGAAGTCGGGATCACACGGGAGATGTTGTCATCTATGTGCTCCTTGAGCATCAGTCCGGCGTGGACAAAGACATGCCCCTTCGCATGTCGGAGTACACGAATCTGCTCTATCGGAACATTCACCGCTCTGGAGCAATTCCCGATGACTGTGAATTGGTATTTCTTCCCATTGTGTTCTATAATGGAACTCGAAAATGGAAGGTGCCCGGGAACGTCAGAGAGCGGAACACGCGGGAATTCCCGCAGTATCTTGCCCCCTTTCCCTACGATCTTATTAGCGAGAACGATTATTCTGCGGAGCAGCTACAGCAGCGGGGAAGAATGTTTGCGGCTGTTATGTACCTTGATCTGTACTCGAAAAATCTGCTGAATACGGATTGGGACATTCGGAAGGTAGAGAAAGCGATAGCAGAAATGCTGAATGAGGAATCGCTGGAGCTGATAGAGGAATTTATCGGCGTGATAGATTCGATGTTCGGAATTGTTATAGACTTAGACACGTTAATGAATCAATTAGAAGCAAAGTTTTGCCAGAGGCAAAACTTTCTATAAAATTGGAGAATGCTAAGCACAAAGAAAGCATTCCAAATTTGAAACTTTTGCTACTGGAAATTGTGCTTGCACAATTTTCCAATGCAAAAGTTTCAGAAAGAACAAAAGAACCGAGAGGTAAGGAGGTAGCAAAAATGTTCAGAATGAATGCGGAAACATTCAGAGCGCGCATTGCGGAAATGGGTCGGCAGGAAGGACTGCGAACAGGTCGCGAAGAAGGACTTCAGACAGGATTGCAGACAGGTCGGCAGGAAGGCCGCGAAGAAGGACTTCAGACAGGATTGCAGACAGGTCGGCAGGAAGGACTTCAGACAGGTCGTGAAGAAGGACTTCAAAAGGGGCTACAGGCAGGCCGCGCTGAGGGGCATATTGAAGAGCGGAGAAAAAACGCCCGCAGTATGTTTTCCAAAGGATTTTCAGCCCATGACATTCAGGATGTTACCGGGCTGAGCGATGAGGAAATGCGGACATTGCGGAACGGATCGCATTAATTGGCGCTGCTCTGCCAAGCATCTGGCTCGCCCAAGCATCCGGCGCGCCATGCGTCTGGATCAGGTCAATAAAAACTTTTGCATTGGAAAATTGTGCAGAGCACAATTTTCAGGAGCAAAACTTTGTAATATCCCAAAATAATAAAACTTTTTCAAAAACTTTCTCATTTTCACCGTTTATATTTTACCCGTCTATATGGTATGAGCAAAAAATATATCGGTATGGTACACGCTGGAAATATGTTTTCGGGAATGCTCAGATATTCCGGGACTTCATATATTCATACTTCAACAAAGACCTCGCGCTGAGCATTGTTCCGGGAGCGTGCGTCAATACACCCTATAATACAGGGCGAATTCAACCATACGCTCACCCCCATTCCCGACTCCCCGAAAAAAACACAACATTCTTTCAATTTCTTTTCAAAAACATAGTCAAAAATGACTTTTTACCCGTTATAGATGTAGGAGGAATGTGTATGAAAAAATCATCCCACAGCACAGACCACATCCACGACATAGCCTTCAAGATCGCCTACTACAGAACCCCCCGGATGATTCCCGACCTACTGCGGCTGTTCTGTGAGGATACAACGCTTACCAAGCTGGACATGGATAAAATCCGCATTGAAACCCCCAGCTACATTGCGGGAAAAAAGAACCTTCACTGCGATCTCGTTGTCAGCGCTCCCTTCCTGTCAGACCCCGACCGGAAGGCTCTATTCATTATTGAACATAAAAGCTACCTGCATAAACATGCTCTCACTCAAATCGATAACTATC
>CBDDDG010000010.1:0-5000 GCA_965226555.1 Salinispira sp.
TTCGGGGCGAACCGTAGCATCCCTTATTTTCAGTATACACACGCAGGATTTTACCCGTAAGCTCATCATCCCTGCGGGTGTTTTTGGACGGTTCTCTCTTAAGCCAGTCATAGAATCCCGAGCTGGACACCTTCAGAAGTTTGCAGCATGGTGCAACAGCATGTCCGGTCTGCTTCAGCTGCTCAATTCCTCGATACTTCATTTCAGGCTCTCCTTTCTGCAAAAAAAAACCATTGCATCATTGAGTATTGCCACCGCCTTTTTCTCGGCGCGCAGTTCCTTTCTCAATCGTTTGTTCTCGGCCAGGGCTTCCTGAAGTTCCCGAAACTCGGGACCTTTCTGGTCGTTCCGAACCCATTTCGCGAGGGTATGATAACTTGCTATACCCAGCTTTTCCGTCGCCTGCTTCGTGCCAATTTCTTTGGCAAGCTCCACAGCCTGTTCCTTAAAATCCTCAGCATAGAATTTTCTGACTTTCCGTGTTTCCATAACACTCTCCTCTCCCTATAGTATCGTGCTTAGAAGAGTGTCCGTTAAATCGAAGCAAGATCAATACAAAGGCTACATAAACAAAGAAATATTAGAGGAAATTAAAAACGCATACCTTCCCATAATATGGAAGGAAACAATAAGAAAATGGGAAACGACAAACGAAGCACTGAAAGACCTGCAAGAAAACAAAATTGAATGCACGGAAACATTCAAAAATCACATCAGAACCATATTCAAAAAGTATAAAAACAGAGAGCCAAAAAACAATAGAAACGACAGAAGCACCTACGAAAAAATCAAAGGAACAATAAAAGAATGCTATTCTATCGTTATAAAAAATTGGATAAAGGACGAAAAGGAAATTGACGAAATCAGCAGAGAACGTGATCAATTCTTTATAGATGAAGAGAAAAAGAAAGAAAACGAAATCAAACAAATAATTAAAAATCCAAAGAAAGCAATTAATGATGAAAAAGACCGAATAAGAAAGGAAACACACAAAGAAAAAAGAGAACTACAAAGAGAAATAACAGAAAAGAACAAAAGAGACTATGCAGAAATAATTTCACAAATGAAAAACGCAAAAGGACAAAAAGGCATCACGCAACCAGCTGAAAAAATAAAAATAGAAATTGCAGAAGCCAATCAAAAAATATTTAATGGGCGAATTCAACCATAAGTGCCCTTCCTGATTTCCCGGACATCGCTGTGCAGTGGAATAATTAGGGCTTCAAGGGCTTCAGCTTGTCGAGCAGATTCGTGAGATAATCGGAAAGTTCTTTTTCATCGGCTTCAAGGGAGTCGCCTCCAATAATAAGTTGTTCAAAGCACTTAGGAAATCGACACCTACTTTCATATTTTTCATTCCGAATTTTTTCAGTAAACTGCTTAAACAGTTTTTCACTGGCACCCGGGACTTCTATACGAACTTGGTATCGGTAATTGACCTGTGAATTTAGTATTGGTATATTGACCCATACTCCTATTTTGAATTTCAGAATTGTTGATGTTCCATCTTCCTGATTCACCCCCACCTGAAGACCGGGGAAGAAAGCCCACCATCTTCCGTTATCTATCACGGTTTCAAATTTTGAGTCAGCCGCAAGCCCAATTTCACAAAACTGGGGTTTCCATTTCTCAAAAATGGACTGCGCGACATATTTTCCCAAATCGCCAAGCATATTATGTGCGTCCGTCATATCTTGTACCGACACTTCCTTATTATCCCACAAATGTTCGTAAAAATCATTCATAGCATCCATGTACATATCCTCCTTGTATCGCAAATGCTCTCTATATTGTGTAAGTATTGCTACCACATTCTGGTTGTCGGCATGTGAAAGATCAGCATTGGAATACGATGCTTCGCAGTCCGCAAGCCATTTTACAAGATCGGGTCCCTGTTCATCGTAACCCGGAAAAATTCGGAGCTTTGGATCAACGTCATTCTTGTCTTTTTGTGTCCAAGTAGTCCGATCAGGATTTTTTCGCTCATTTCGGGGAATATAGATAACGCCAACAACTTTGTAACCGTCGTCTACTACTGCATCATAATACCGAGGTATTTGGCGGGGCTGATCTTTCGCTCTATTTAGCTTATTCTCAATAATAATGGTCTTACCGCTTTTCCTGTCTGTTATGAGCAGATCAATCTTCATATCTCCATTGCTGTTTTCATACTTCTTTTCTCGTTCAACTCGCGCATCCGTAAAATCAGCTGGACGTAGTTTGAGGCTGTTTCCATTTTTGTTTTTCAATGTGTTTATGTGATCAATGAACTTCGGGAGAAAATAATTTTTGTTATAGCAAAGCAGTCCATGAATTATGAGCGAATGCTGCGTTTCTTTCATATTCAATGTCTCAAAAACATTGTATCTCGTATCGCTGGCCGTAGCTTCAATGGCAGATTTCGCAGCGTCTATTATTGTAATGGCAGCATTAATGTTGCTATCAGATTTTGCCGTAACATCGGCAGTATTTGTCGGCATGGAACATCCCCCTGTCGGTTAAATGCACTATACAAGCACCCGCTTGCTCAGGTCACGTTTCGAATATCCGGCTTACCGCATCGCGGGCAATTACAACTGCGCCGGAGAAAGCAAAAGAGACCTTTATGTTTTACGATACACTGATAGCGCGCGTCAATACGCTACCCATGCGAGTATGATAGAATGAGAAAAATGTTGTTGAAAAAAATTTAGTAACCATAGACAGAACGCGCTATTTTTGTAATACTGCATTCTACTGACTAATGCACTCACCCTGCGGGTAGTGAATCAGAAGGGCGGAAAAAGGAGAATCAGAATGGCCGCTGAAAAGAATGCACCCCTCATTGTCCATGGCGATCAGAGTATTCTTCTTGACATTCATACCCCCCTTGCCGACCAGGCCCGCAAGGCTATTGCTCCATTCGCGGAGCTGGAAAAATCGCCCGAGCACATACACACATACCGGCTCAGCCATCTTTCCTTGTGGAACGCGGCGGCGGCCGGCTACGATACCCCGCACATACTTTCCCTGCTCAGCGAGTACAGCCGATATCCCCTGCCATCCGATATGGAACGGAAGGTCGCCGAAATTATGGGTCGCTACGGCATGCTCAGTTTGGTTGAATCCAATGCGCAGGGGGCAGCCAATAAAATTGCATGGGGGCAGGACAATGAGATTCCTCTTCTTCTCCTCGTTCATGACACCTTTCTCTTTCGCATGCTGAGAGACAACAGCGGACTCCACAACCTCATTAGCCCAGCGCCCGCAGGATCTGCGGGCAGAGGAGCGGACAGCAGTAAGGCATTCTTCGTTTCGCCTAAGTACAGGGGAAAAATAAAACAGGAGCTTATCCGCATAGGGTATCCGATACAGGACCTCATTCCGCTCAGGGATGGACTGCCCTGCGCCATGAAGCTCACCAGCGCCGTCCGGCAACGCGACTATCAGATACAGGCAGTCGATGCCTTCCTCGGCAACCTTGAAAAAGGCACCGGATACGGCACCATCGTCCTCCCCTGCGGAAGCGGAAAAACCGTTGTTGGTATTGAGGTAATGCACAGACTCGAGACATCGACCCTCATTCTCTGCCCCAACATAACGGCGCTCCACCAATGGAAAACAGAACTTCTGAACAAAACAACCCTGAGCGAAGACGACATTGGCGAATACAACGCCCGGACAAAAGACGTCCGCAAGGTGACCATTAGCACGTATCAGATACTCACATGGAGATCGCGCAAAGGCGGGGAATTTCCCCACCTGTCACTCATGACAGGACACCAATGGGGGCTCATAATTTACGATGAAGTCCACCTCCTTCCCGCCCCGGTATTCAGCATGACCGCAGAAGTTCAGGCGGTACGGCGCCTCGGACTGACCGCAACGCTCGTCCGCGAAGACGGCAGAGAACGCGAAGTATTCTCCCTTGTCGGCCCCAAACGCTTCGATGTTCCATGGAAGGATCTCGAAGGCAGGGGGTGGATATCGCGCGCAATTTGCAAGGAAATTCGCGTTGAGCTGCCGGAGTCCCTGCAGACCGACTATGCCCTTGCCGAAAAACGCAAACAATACCGCATTGCCAGCGAAAACCCCCGCAAACTCGACATTCTCACCTACCTCATTCGCCACCACGCGCAGGACCAGATACTCGTCATTGGACAATACATAAGCCAGCTCCACACCGTCCAAAAACACTTAAACGCTCCCATTATTACCGGAGCAACCTCCGATACCAACCGAACCGCCCTCTACGACCGGTTCCGAAACGGCGACATCCGCATACTCATTGTATCGAAAGTCGCCAACTTCGCCATTGACCTGCCCGACGCATCGGTCGCCATTCAAATTTCAGGCACCTTCGGATCCCGCCAAGAAGAGGCGCAGCGACTCGGCAGAATCCTCCGCCCGAAAAAACACGCCGCCTATTTTTACACCCTCATTTCACGTTATACTTCGGAAGAGGACTTCGGCATTAACCGGCAAAAATTCCTCGCCGAACAAGGCTATTCCTACATTCTGGAGCTATGGGAAGATGAAAAAACCTAAACTCTCAAAGAGACCCAAACCCGTAAAAAAGTCGAAAAAAACAAAACCGCTGAAGAAGCCAACCCGCGCAATTCCCGCAAAGCAACCGCCCCCTGCCGCAAAACAACCGCCCCCTGCCGCAAAACAACCGCCCCCTGCCGCAAAGCAACCGCCCCCTGCCGCAAAACAACCGCCTCCTGCCGCAAAGCAGCCTCAGCAGTTCAAATTATGGGAGGACTTCCTCGTCTCCATTTCCGATGAGGAATTCATCAACATTATTCACAACTACCTCGGCTCTGTGAGCGCGCCCTTTAACAAGCGCGAACTCATAGAACGGCTCCGATTCTTCATTCAGAGCGACGACATTCAGCAAGCGACTCTGGATCGGATCGACACAGACGATATGGAAATACTCTCAATTATTGACGCGGGCAACTTCCGCTCAGAGGAACAGATCTTTTTAACTTTGGACATTCTCCCGCATATTGCCTCGA
>CBDDDG010000010.1:10000-475000 GCA_965226555.1 Salinispira sp.
CCTGCCGATTTTTTTTCTGTTGATATTGTCCTCCTGCCGGTTATTTTTTCTGCTGATATTGTCCTCCTACCGATTATTTTGCCGATGTTGCGCGAAGGGTCATATTGAAGCCCCTGCCTTCTTCATATCCGATACTGATAATTGCTGCAAAGCCAAAGAGTTCAAAACCGACACCGCCGCCAAGGGTGAAGAAGAACGCGCCATTCTCCAGACTCTGCGAGCTTATATGAACCAGATCCGAAAAGGCATTGAGGAAGAAGCCCAGCGATGCCGTGGAGTCCGGATCGAGAATGTACCAGCGCCCCTCAAGATGAGTTGCCAGCACAATGTTCCCTATAATGTCCGGAAGGTCGGGGGAGTCTGGAATAAGATTGTAGATCGACAGGATATAGCCCCCATTGAAGGTTGAAAAATCGTCTGGAACATAGCCGAAGGCTCCGCTGCTGGTAATGAGGGAACTTTCGCTATGAACGGCATAGTTCATGACGGGGGTAATGCGTATTGCACTGTCGAAAAAGGATATGGGAAGGCGGAGAGCAAGACCGAAGGCGCTGGCATCGGCATTGGGAAAAACGGTGAGGCTGCCCGTCAGCTCGGCAGAAACTTCATGAATTCCTTCAATAATGGGAATGACGGCGAGAAGAGACTGAGCGAACACATCTTCCGCCGGAACTGAGGGGAGTTTCAATTCGCCAATGAAGGTCTGATTGTTCAGATACAGGGGGAAGGGGGCGCGCCAGCCGATGCCGAACTTGAGTCCCCGTCCGAAATCGTTCTGCAAATAATCGTTATTTCCATGGGAAATGCCCCGGTAATGAAAATATTCCGGCCATATATCGATGCTTTCATATATCCAGCGCGCGCCCAGCCGCAGGGTAAGCAGAGCCGGCGATTCCTCAGAAGCATCGGGCAGAAGGGTACGGAAAACGCTCGGCACAAACCAGCCTCCCGCCGTTCCGAAGAAACGGTGCCCGTTCACCGATACGCCAAGGCCGCCCACTATTCCCGGCCCGGCAAAAAAATCGAACTCAGGCGCGCCTGCTTGTACACTGTCATCGGCATCATCAGCACTGTCAGTTTGCGCACTGTCAGCTGCCTCAGAATCTGCCCGCGCATCAGCATGAACAGTATCAGACTGACCGAACAGCAGCCCGCCTGAAACGCCTGAAAACAGGAGCAACATGAGGAGAGAGATAATTTTCATACCAACAAATTTCATTTCACCTCGGACCTTTTACTGCGGGTATAGCTTCGGTCATGTTGCAGTTTCCCGTATTCATATTGATGCGCTCCAAGAAAGTTGTACGATTTTACGCTCGTGGCGTTCGAATACCAATTCGGAATTAATTGGATTTCGTATGGTGACCGCAAAAGGGGTTTCGTTGAAATTCTTAACTGCGTAAATGAAATAAGAATTCGCCAAACCAGCGCCTACCTCATGCTCTTTTTCAGTGAGCACTATGTTGCCCGAAAGCGCGGACAATCCCTTAACTTCCACCGCAAAATCTTGTTTGCCGTCGGCACGGTGCATGCTGAAGTCATATCCACATCCAGTATGCGTTACATCTTCGGCTTCCGTGTTTTGGAAAACTATTTCGCTTCGGTAATTTTCCATAAAGAAATTTTCCGCTGCCCGCCCGGTCAATAACCGCTTGGCGAAAGTGTTTGCATTTTTGTCGGCGACAGTTTCAACGCTTGGCGTGCAGCCCGTGAACTGAACGATTATGGACAGCATTTCTTCAATGCTGTGTCCTTTGTATTCTTCGTACGCTTGCACACAGTTTTGTCGCATTGGGCGTTTATTAATATCCATGCTTTTCCATCGCTACTCGAAAGCCCCCAACACCGCAAAACAGGTCTATAAAACGCATACCATATCCTGTACTAATACCTCAAAAATACTTTTATCTAAAAGAAAGTTTTGCAAAATGCAAAACTTTCTATAAAATAGGAGAATGCTAAGCACAAAGAAAGCATTCCAGATCGGAAACTTTTGCTACTGGAAATTGCGCACGCGCAATTTTCCAATGCAAAAGTTTCTAAAAATAATACAACAATCATATACGAATTGTAAACATTTTTTCACGTGTCATCTGGGAAATAAACATTTGACCATCCCCCCTTCCCCATGTACATAATACTCAAAAATACTCGCCATAATTTTCAGGTCGCATGAGCTTTAGCCCCCTGAGCAGATGAGATTCAGCAAGATGCCCGCCCCCTTCGAGATCAAGCAGGGTCAGGGAAATTCTCAGTAAGTTAAGACGCTGCCTGCCGCTCAGGAAAAAGTGTTTCTGTTTCTCATCTAAAAGCCGAATGAACTCGGGGGAACATTCGGGCAGACCTATCAGCTCATTCCAGGGAAGATAGGCATTATACGCATATTTTCCGCATCGGGACTCCTGACGTTCATGCGCGCGCGTAATTCTCTGAATAACGGCAGTATACTCAGGTGAACCGGGTTCAATGTATTCTGAAAATCCCTCAGCCGGAAAGAAGTACTTTATTTCTATTCTGTCATAGATTGCCCCTCCCAGCTGGCTCCAGTAACGATGCATCTGGCTTTCGCTGCACATGCAGAGAGAATCGGATCTTCCCCGATTACCGCAGGAGCAGAGGTTCATGGTGAAGGCGCATATTGCCATGCAGGGATATGAACTGTTCTGATCGGCGCGAACAAGTTGAATGAATCCGGTTTCCATCGGTTCTCTGAGATTCTGAAGTACATGCCGATGAAATTCTGCCGACTCATCCAGAAGTAACATTCCGCCATGCGCCAGAGAAAGCTCTCCCGGACGGAGAAATTTTCCGCCTCCCAATATTCCCTCTGCTGAGCTACTGTGATGCGGCTCTCTGAACGATGTTACCCTGCGTCCCTGCTGGAGATAATCGGCATGCCGGAAATGGATGCGGAGCTGTTCCCGCAGAATGTCGGTACTCATGGGAGGTATAAGCGCCGACATACTTCTAGCCGCAGTTGTTTTTCCTGATCCCGGGGCGCCGAATAGCAAAATATTGTGAAATCCGGCTGCGGTGGTTTCAAGAGCTTCAAGAATATGAGCATCCCGAGGCAGGAAGATGCACGCGCCGTCTGCGGCAGCATTCACGGAGATTCTCTTTTCCGTTTTCCGTGAAACCTCCGACATGCTCCGAAGATCAGAAAGATTCTTACAGGTATACACGGGAATTTCCGGAAGCGGGAGCATTTCGGTGATGGCTTTGAGATCGCTGGAAATAACAATACGACTAAAGGAAACAGCCTGAGGGCTGAGAAGGGCAGCATAATCAAACGATGCCCCCCGCACATTCCCCGACAATCCGAGTTCGCCGAGAAAGAGCCAGCTTTCATCGTGTTTATGCGGCAGAATGAGCTGTTTACTTCGGCAGAGAATACTGACTGCTATGGCCAGATCATGACCGCTGCCAAGCTTCCGTACACTCCCCGGACTCAAATTAATGAGTATTTTTCGGGCAGGAAAATCCGCCCCCACCGAAACAATTGCGGAACGGACCCTGTCACGCGCCTCACGCACTGCCGAATCGGGCAGACCAACAATGGTAAACGCTGGAAGCCCCCGTTGAATGTTACATTCAACCTCAACAATCTGCCCATCGTACCCTCTGGGACAAAAACTACATATTCGCATATCATCTCCCCATAGGGTGACGGGCAAACAATTATTCTTGCCTTAGAAACTTTTACATTTTGCAAAACTTTTTCTTAGTCTGTCAGAAATTTCTCAGATATTTTCATTTCTCAGGCATTTTTTCACCATATCATCGCAGTGTTCATTCAGCTCCACACCGGCATGACCCTTGACCCACTTCCACTGGGGCTGAACATCAGTATTTAATCGGTCAAGTTCTATCCAGAGGTCCTTATTCTTAACGGGCTTCTTTGCCGCAGTATTCCAATTATTGCGCTTCCAGTTTTTAATCCACACTCCAATACCTTTTTGCGTATATTGGGAATCGGTATGAATTACTGTGGGAATGTGAGGGTGAGATTTTTGTATCCAGCGAAGAGCTTCAATAACAGCCCGCAATTCCATACGGTTATTGGTTGTATCCGGTACATATCCAGACTGCTCATACAGCAATTCAAGCTTGTCGGCAGAACCATCGGCGGCGACAAAGGCCCATGCTCCGGGACCGGGATTACCGGTACAGCCGCCATCAGTGTATATCGTGATCATCGTAATATCCTATAACAAAGTTTTGCAAAATGCAAAAGTTTCTATAAGAAAGTTTCTATCCGTATTCGATTTCAAACAGGTCTCAGACAGGGGTCAGACAATAAATTTGCCGGAAAGATAGTGCTTAATATCAGCAATAGGCTCCGGCATACCAAAAACCAGCATGGCTTTTCGATTCTCATGCAGGCAGGGAATAAACAATACCGCGCAAATACGGGAGCTTAAACCGTTAAAGAGGGGAAACTTCTCTGCAATGGCATCCGATCCAAAGTATGTAATAGCCGATTCCCTGCTCGCAGAAACAATCTGTTGAATATCTGTACTATTATATTCTTCGATTCCCGATACGGTGAATCCGATGGAACTGATGTACTTCACGGTATCACCCGTAACATCCGACAGCAGGACATTCTGGGCATTAAGCTTTATGGACAATTTCATAAGTACTCTCAGTATATCATCAACCTTATGACCATTCCTCACACCACAGCTCGAAAGATCTATACCAGCTTCAGTAAAAATAATAAGAAAATCACTTTCCGCAGAATTGTAATAGATACGGTTTTCAACAATATCGTTTTCATCTCTGCGCTCGGAAAGAATAGCATCAAAATTCATACCCTGCTCATCCGAAAATTCCTGCGAACCGTGAAGAACCTGATCAACGAGATTACCCATTTCATCATTTTTCTGCCTGATCGATTGCTGAAAAATTGTATCACTGATATAGGGGCTGCCTTCCTTATCTCTGATCACCTGATCCTTAAGAAAATCGTACAAATCCGCAACAGAAATAGTTTGAGAAGGAAGGTTCGTTTGAGGTTCTTCTACAGACTGCAACTCAGTCGGCTCAACGAGTTCTTCAATAGTATCGGATGTCGGCGCTGTAGCGGCGTCAGTAGCGGTTCCTTCGGAAAAGGAAGATGCATACAGAGTAACAGGAGCTGAAGCATAATCAAACAACGGGTATGTTTTTGAAAAGAGAGATGACTGAGAGAACATGAGTGGAGTCATATCCTGTACATCCAATGAAATATCTTCCCCGGCTGTCTCCAGTTCAGTCGACTCGACTTCCACAATTTCTTCGATATCTTCAGTCTCTTCAGCTGCCGCAACAGTGGGTCTTACTGATGGCACAGGTGCTGATGGCACAGGTGCCGGCACACTCCCGTGTTCCAATCGCGCTGCCAGATTCTCAACCAACTGTTCGAAATGGGCAGCATCAAAATTCACCGCTGCCGCGCCTGTTGTTTGATGTGAAGGCTGCCGATCTCCGAGAATGTCCAGAATATCATTCCAGCTCTTATCAATAAAACTGTCATAAAATTTCTTATCGCGTGAAGGAATTCCCTTAACAATTTTATTCCTCAGTACATCCTTACGCAGACGAAGCTCACTCTGCCACAAATTAATGTCAATTTTACCCTGCTTATCCACCGCCTGCCGCAGCAGATCAAGCTGAAATTGCTTAATACGGTCACGGACAATTACCTCGCTGTCCTGACGGAGGTTAAAGATGAGAAAAAGAACAAGGAAACTGGTAAAGAAAATAACCAGAATAAGGAAGACCCCCATAAAGGGTGTTAATGTCAACTCACTGAGGGGTATGAGATATACAAGATCAATGTCTTCTCCATCATGAATGCGCACAAGGACATCTCCCCGGCTATCAACATTCAGAACGACATCTTCATTATTCCGAAAAGCCGGCCATTGCGCACGAAGAAGCGAAAACAGATCATTCGGATATTCGGCGCCATTAAGGAATATTCCCTCAGGTGAAAAAGCATATATATTTTCACCGTAAAGAATTAATTGCTGCTTCAAAAAAATGCTGTTTAGTGATGACAAATCAATCTCCAGCATTCCCCATCCTGCAAAAATATCAAAATCATCATAGAGGGGAAAGAAATACACCAGTATCTGCGGTTCTTCCAGAATAATTCGCTGCCATTCACCGACATTCTGTAATTCCGAAGTATCAATATTATCTGCGGGGTCAGGAATAAGGGAAAGATTTTCCACCGGAAAATAATTAATACCTCCCGAAACCCTGCTCTCAATGTCGGAAATTCTGCTTGAATAATGTAATTGGAGAAAATCTTCATCGAAAAAACGAAGACTCACAAAAGCCGGATATGTTCGGGAAAAATCTGTTATCTGATCCTGACGCGATGCAATGTCGGCAGCAATTTGATTAACAGCGAAGGCTCGCCGAAATGCCGGAGAATATAATAATTCCTGTGCATTTCCGATTATCTCCGATTGATATTCGACAAATACGGTATATACCTGATCCAGCTTATCATCTTTTTGCCGGAGAACCCGGCCGTCATAAAATGTTGCTTCAATTTTTCTGAAAAGACCTGTTTGTCCAAAAATGAAAAAAACGGTGGTAATAATTATACCTGTTATGAGGCTGATAAGAAATTTTTTCAGGTTTTTCATCTATATATTTCTCTATAAAATTTGTCGGTAATTTTTTCCACATTCTTAAACAGGGTTGCTCCTGAAAATATATTGCAGTGTGGACCGCATAAACAAAGATATTAAAAACTTATCTATACATTATCAAGAGTTTATTATATCATATCTTTATGAAAAAATTTATAGACTTTGATCTTGACCCGGATATTCAGCGCGGTATTGATGCTGCCGGGTTCACCGATTGTACCCCTGTACAGGAAGAAACCTTCACAGCCATTTTCAATGGCCATGATGTAACAGTAAAATCGCAAACAGGAACAGGAAAAACAGCAGCCTTTCTCATTTCTCTTTTTCAGATACTTCGTAATAAGAAGCATTCCCAGGAGAGCAGTAGTCAGAAAGAGCAGGTTCTCATTGTCGCTCCCACCCGTGAACTGGTCATTCAGATTCAGGAAGAGGCAGAGCTGCTCGGCGCCTTTCTCAACTTCTCCTTTTGCGCAGTATACGGGGGAGTAGGCTACGGGAAGCAGGAAGAACAACTTGCGCAATCGCCCGACTTTATCGTTTGCACGCCCGGACGCCTCCTCGATTTTGTCCAGAACAGAAAAATTGATCTGAAAGCATTCGGATATTTTGTTATTGATGAAGCCGACAGGATGTTTGATATGGGTTTTTATCCCGATATTCAGAAAATTCTTAAGGGAATGCGGCCGCAGACCGAACGGCGAACCCTGCTTTTCAGCGCAACACTCGATACCAAGGTTCTCAATATCGCATGGAATTTTATGAATAATCCCCACGATATTGAAATTGAGCCCGAACATATCACCGTAAATTCCATAACACAGAAACTTTTTCATGTATCGCGCGATGAGAAATTTTCTCTTCTTCTCGGTATTATCAGAAAGTATCAACCTGAGAGCGCCATTTTCTTTACCAATACCAAAAGAATGGCAGAAGAGCTTTCCTTCCGGTTACGGGCGAACGATTTTACTGCGGAATTCATTATTGGTGATCTTCCTCAGAAAAAGCGTTCAGGAATTATATATGCCCTGAAAGAAAAGAGCATTTCTTTTCTTGTTGCAACTGATGTTGCCGCGCGCGGATTACATATTGATAATCTTGGAATGGTGTTTAACTATGATATTCCGGAAGACGCTGAAAACTATGTGCATCGGATCGGGAGAACTGCGCGGGCAGGAAACATCGGTATCGCAATAAGCTTCGCCGATGAACAAAGCGTATATAATCTCGCTGCAATTGAAAAATTCATTGCTATGAAAATTCCTGTGGAAAATATCAGTAGCGACCTGCTGGCAGAGGACGTCAGCCGTCATACCCGCTTTCAATCCGATTATTCAAAAAATAGGGATCGGGGCGAACGTTCCGACCGGAGACCCCAGCGCCAACAGCGAAACAGAACTCACGGGACCCGGAACACTCAGCGAAGCGCGCAGCCGACCCGAAGCGCGCAGCGAGGCAATCGCCAAAGTAATTACCAAAGTAATCACCAAAGAAATCAACAGCCCCGAGGCGCGCAGTGGAACGATTACCGCGAACCGTATAAGGAGAACCGGAGAAACAACCGCAGCCATACCCCCCGATCCGCTCCGCGGAAGCCCATGTCCGGCTCGATGACAGAACAGGAGCGTATGAGGTATTATGAACAAAAATACGGCGATTCATTTTCAACCGGAGACCCCGGAACCGCGGCGAAGTCGGCAGGTACGCGCGGCGCGCAGGCTGGTACGCGCGGCGATTCGGTAGGTAAGCGCGGCGCGCAGGCAGGCAAACGCGGTGCTTCGGTAAGTAAGCGCGGCGCGCAGGCAGGTAGGCGCGGTGCGCAGGCTGGTACGCGCAAAAAGACCAATGGTTTTATCAGCGCATGGAAAAAATTCTTTACCGGAAAATAGTTCAAAGTTTTGCATTGGGGCGGGCTGTGCAGAGCACAATTTCAGTAGCAAAAGTTTCGAATAGAAACTTTTTTCGCAGAAATTCGAAAATGTGCTTGCCATTCTCAATGTTTTGTAGTAATATAATTGTGAAGGAGTTATTCCATGATGAATTATAACAATCAACCCGATGCCGAATTCCGATGCCGAATTCCGATGCCGAATTCCGATGCCGAATTCCGATGCCGAATTCCGATGCCGAATTCCGAGCATAGCCTAAACCGGCGGAGCCAGTTTCAACACCCGCGTCTGCTGCGGGGGCTTGTTTTCATTTTTACCCTAATACTCACTCTCACGGCCTGCGACATGAACGGATTTTTTGCCGACGGTGTTCACCACATCACCGGCACACCCTACAACCCGGACGGCTATAATGTAGCTGGTTACAACGCAGAAGGCTTTAACGCCAATGGCTATGACAAAGACGGATATGACGCAGACGGCTTTAACGCCTCTGGCATTCACCGGGACACTGGCACGCCATACGCCCCGGATGGTTATGACAAATACGGCTATACATCAGACGGATATGACAAAGATGGCTATGACTCGACCGGGTATAACAGAAAGGGCTTTAATACCGCGGGCATTCACCGCGACACCGGCAAAAAATACGACCGGTACGGTTACGACACAGACGGCTATGACGAAGACGGTTTTAACGCTGATGGCGATCACCGGGAGACGGGCACGCAATACGACCCCGACGGCTTTAATGCCGATGGCATTCATAAGGATACTGGCATACCGTACGACACAGATGGTTATGACAAATACGGCTATACATCAGACGGGTATGACAAAGATGGTTATACATCAGAAGGGTATGACGTAGACGGCTTTGACGCCGAAGGAAATGACCGCTACACCGGTGAAAAATATAACCGATTCGGCTATGACCGGGACGGTTTTGCCAAAGACGGTTACAATGTATTAGGCTATGACCGAAAGGGATTCAAGAGAGACGGATATAACGATGCAGATGTTTATAAAGACGATTTCCCCGCGCTCGCTGAAGGGAATACTGACCCCGCCGACATCTGGTCAGATGGAACAACGATGTGGGTGTCGAATTCTTCTACGTCTAACCCGAAAATCTATGCCTACAACATGGAGACCAAGGAACACGATGAGGATAAAGATTTTGCGCTTTCCTCTGGCACAAATATAAGGTACACAGGCATCTGGTCGAATGGGACAACAATGTGGGTGATGAGGACGACAGGGTTTGCAAGTACCGATACTATGAGCATCTGGGCATTCAAGATGAGTGACAAAACACGCGATTCAGCAAAAGATATCAGTCCTGATTTTAACGGAAATACCTATTCCAGCACCCTTTGGTCATCTGATGGGATAACGATGTGGGCAGCGGGCACAAACTGGAAGCGCGTTGATGCCTACAACATAGCGGGCAAGACGCGCGATACGGCTAAAGAGTTCCTTGGTGAAGAAACAGGACAGACGATTCCTGTTGCTAATTTTGCCCCCTGTGGCATCTGGTCGAATGAAACAACGATGTGGATAAGGGATTTTAATAATAACAAAATCTATGCCTACACCATAGCGAACGCGACGCGCGATACAACTAAAGAGTTCGATAGCGTTGTTTCTGCTTCTGCAGGGGGATATGATAACTTAAACGGTGGTATCTGGTCAAATGGCACAACAATGTGGGTGGTTAGCCACGGCGACGATAAAATCTACGCCTACGATATGGCGACCGGAGCCCGTCCGCCCAAGACAGACTAAACGTCCGCTTGGGAGCGCAGCGCCGACCAGCTCCCAGTCCCAGCAACAGGGGCTGGTCACATAATAAAATCTCGAAAAAATAGAATAAACTTTTGCTACTGGAAATTGTGCAAGCACAATTTTCCAATGCAAAAGTTTCTATAAGTAGATACTATATCAACATGAAAGAATTGTCAAACAAAACAAATTATGTGCACTATTGTCAGCCCGTGTGATCAGTGCGCGCCGACACTGGCGGGCCTAATACCGATAATCTACTGCCCTTCAAGTTCCAAAAACCAAAAATTGCCTTTCGGGTTCCATGTGAATTCATATGATTTTTTGAATTGGCTATCGACTGGCTCCTCCTCATTTGAGTTTGGGCTTTCCTGTGTACCGCGTATTGTGGCACCATCTGAAATATCATAACACCAACGTTTTCCCTTTTTTCTCTTTGGCTTCACAAGCCTTTTCTTTTCATTCATAACCAAGGCAACCCCTCTTTTGAACTTTGCGTGCTTACAATACTCTTCAAGCCGAATGAGATCCTCATAGACACCCTCCATGAAATTATTTTCTCCTCCCCTCTTTTTTCGATGACATTTCATCTCAACGGCAATTTTGTAATGACCCTGAGAGTTCTCACCGTCTAATACTAAATCAATTTCCCGTGAGTCTTCATGAATTGTGACACCCGTTTCCAATTCAATTTTTGCGGTTTCATCTTTACGAAAATAGATGAGAGGAACAACCTGTTGCAAAACACACGCGTAGTGGAGTTGCATCGATGCTTCTTTGTTAATTGACAACTGCCCCCCACCCACTTTCTCCATGAAAATTTGCCATGCAAATGAGATACTCTCCCTCAGCCGTTCTTCAAAACTCCCCGTTAGTAAATTACTAAAATCATTTTCTGCTTCATGTTTTTCTTGATAATACTTCCTCTCAACGGCAATTTTGTAATGCCTCTGAGATTTCTCACCCTCTAATACCAAATCAATTTCACAATTTTTGTTGGGAACTTGGGCATCTGTTTCCAATTCAATTTTTACGGTTTCATCTTTATGAAAACAGATGAGAGAAACAACCTGTTGCAAAATAAACACGTAACGAAGTTCTATTGATGCTTCCTTGTTAATTGACAACTGCCCCCCGCCCACTTTCTCCATGAAAATTTGCCATGCGACAGAAATACTTTCCCTCAGCCGTTCTTCAAAACTCCCTGTTAGTAACTTCATATTCGAAACTCCTTCGGCAAAAGCCCTTTGGTACTGCTCTCATTTTTTCTGTTCCGCTTCCCTGCCTAATTTGAGCAGAATGGGCAGTGCCATGGCAGAGGAAAACACTGCGGAGATGAGTTCGCCGATGGGCAGCGCCAGCCAGATGCCGAAGATTCCGAGGAAGGATGGGAGAATGATGATGAGGGGCAGCATGAAGAACAATATGCGGGAAACCGCCACAAGGAGCCCGCGCATCGGCATGCCTATTGCCTGATGCAGCCCCGAAGAAACCAGGTTGATAATGATCAGCGGACTACATAGAAACACAATGCGGAAGCCCCTCGCTGCCATGCTGACAAAGCGGGGTTCGGGGTTAAAGAGACTGGCCAGGGGCTCGGCAAATATCTGCACAAGAATAACGGCGCCGTAACACATAATGAGCGTCAGTCCAACCGTCTGAACGACAATTGCTTTGACCCGCTCCGGTTTCTGCGCTCCATAATTATACGATGCTATTGGCAGAAATGCCTGATTAATACCAAAGACCGGCAGTGCAATGAGCCCGAGCACGCGGAAAATAACCGCAACAACCGCGAGTCCCTCTTCCCCGCCCACGAGAAGCGCCTGCCGATTCATGAAAAAGCCCAGCAACACCACCGAAGCAGTGCGCGTTGAGGCCGGCAGACCAATGCGGATAATTTCCCCCGCAGCCGTCCGCCTCCTGAGCCCGCTGCCCCGCCGGGCAAAGATGCCGCGGACAAGCGCGCGCAGGGCTGCCGCGATACTCACTATATTTAGCCGGAGGGCGCCGGAGGGCCTGAGAAAAGATATCAGCAAAATCAGCATTCCAATTATCTGAGCAATGAAGGTTGCCAGAGCAACACCGATGACCGCCAGATCAAAAACACTAATGAACAGCCAGTCCAGAAAAATATTCAGCACACTGGAGAAGGCAAGGGCGAAAAACCCGATTGATCCCCTTCCCTCGGCATAGACAATGTTATTGAGCGCGAGACTGCCGATAACGAAGGGCGAAGCAAGTGAAATTATGAAAAAATATTGACGGGCATACAGCGATTCGCTGCCGAGAACCCTCACCCAGAAGGGCGTGAGGGGCGCGAATAGAAGCGCAATTGCCGCGCCGAAGGCAAAAATAAGCAGTACCGCAGCGCCGAAGAAACGCTGCGCGGACAGCCGCGCACCAGCTCCGAGACAGCGCGAAATGAGCGCTGCCCCGCCCGTGCCAATGAGGATGGCAATGCTGATGAGAAAAATAAAAAACGGAAAAATCACCCCTACCGCAGCAAGCCCTGCCGTTCCGACATAGCGCCCGACAAAGAGGGAATCGACCACATTATAGGTTGCATTAATAAAAAGACTGCTCATTGCAGGCAAGGAAAGCCGGATGAGCACAGCCAATGTCGGATCTGTACCCAACCTCTCTACTCGCTTGTTCAAGATATCTCCCGCAACCTGCGCCGCCCTGCGACCACCGCCGCGCCAGCAATAGCCTGCGCAGCCCAGCGACCACCCCAGCCTATCGGTTCTTCAACACTGCCTGAGCAGATGCAAGGCGCGCAACCGGAACACGGAAGGGCGAACAGCTCACATAGTTCATACCCTCTTTGTAGCAGAACTCAACCGAAGTCGGTTCACCGCCATGCTCACCGCATATACCAATTTTGAGCGCAGGTTTGACGCTCCTGCCTTTGCGGATTCCCATACTGACCAGCTGACCGATCCCTTCCTGATCCAGTCTGGCAAAGGGATCATCTTCGAGAATACCATCCTCAATATACTGGGGAAGAAAACTGCCGACATCGTCCCGGCTGAATCCGTAGGTCATCTGGGTGAGGTCATTTGTGCCGAAGCTGAAAAAATCGGCATACTTGGCCAGCTTATCGGCAATAAGGGTTGCGCGGGGAATTTCGATCATCGTCCCAATGAGGTAGTCGACTTTGACTCCGGTTTCCGCGATTACCGACTGGGCAACGTCTTTCACATGCCCATGCATGATCTTCAGCTCCCGCACATGCCCGACAAGCGGAATCATAATCTCAGGATAGACCGTGATCCCCTTCTTTGCAGCATCGCAGGCTGCGCGCATAATGGCTTCGGCCTGCATACGGTATACTTCAGGATAGGTAATACCTAAACGAACACCTCTATGGCCAAGCATGGGGTTAGACTCATGGAGCGATTGAATTTTACTGCGGAGAAATTCGGGTGAAATACCGCCAATTTTCGCAAGTTCGGTTATCTGAGCATCTTCGGTGGGTACAAATTCATGGAGGGGCGGATCAAGAAGACGGATAGTAACAGGAAAGCCGTCCATCGCCTCAAAAATACCGGTGAAATCTTTCTGCTGAAGAGGCAGGAGCTTGGCGAGAGCCTTCGTACGCGCCTGTTCATCGGAAGCCACAATCATCTCCCTGAATATTCTGATCTTGTCTTCTTCAAAAAACATGTGTTCGGTACGGCAAAGACCAATTCCCTCGGCGCCGAACTCCCGCGCCCGTTTGGTATCGGCGGGTGTATCGGCATTCGTGCGGATTCCAAAACCCTTCAGTCCTGAGCGTCGGCTCGCGTTGCGCACTTCATCGGACCATGCAAGAAAGGTATTCAGCTCTCCACTGAGCTCAGGTTCCTGCAGTTCCAGTTTTCCCGTGAAAACTTCACCGCTGGAGCCATCGAGGGTTATCCAGTCGCCTTCATTATATTTCTTGCTCCCAATGGTCATTACTTTGCCCTGTATGCGGGCATCCTTACAGCCGGCAATACAGGGAGTTCCCATTCCGCGGGCAACAACCGCAGCGTGGCTGGTCATGCCGCCGGTGGAGGTAAGAATACCCTGTGCAACGTTCATTCCGCCAATGTCTTCGGGGCTGGTTTCAGGACGCACAAGAATAACCTGCTTACCTCCTGCTGCCCATTCCTCAGCTTCATCGGCGCTGAACACAATCTGACCTGTTGCAGCTCCCGGGCTGGCATTCAGCCCCTTGGTAACCGCCTTCATTTTCTTCTTCTCGGCGGGGTTGATGGCAGGATGAAAAACCTGTTCGAGCTGTTCGGGTGCCACCCGGTTCAGCCCCTCTTCCTTGCTGATGAGCCCCTCGCTCACCATATCTACCGCTACTTTTATGGCCGCGGCGCCGGTTCGTTTGCCGTTGCGGGTCTGAAGAATATAGAGCTTTCCTTCCTGAATGGTAAACTCCATATCCTGCATGTCGCGGTAGTGTTTTTCCAAACGATTCTTTACATCTACCAATTCCTGATAAATCTTCGGATCCTTCTCTTGTAAGGTACTTATTTCGTCTGGCGTGCGGATGCCCGCAACAACATCTTCTCCCTGAGCATTCATGAGAAATTCTCCGTAGAAAACTTTTTCACCGGTAGAGGGGTCGCGGGAAAAGCAGACACCTGTTCCGCTGTCATCTCCAAAATTACCAAATACCATGGCAACAACATTCACCGCGGTACCGAGGAGATCTTTTATGTCACTAATTTGACGATATTTTATGGCCTTCGGACTGTTCCATGAACCAAATACGGCATCAATAGCCATCCAGAGCTGATCCAGCGGATTCTGCGGAAAATTTTCGCCGGTATGTTTTTTGTAGAGTTCTTTATAGAGACGGACAACTTCCTTGAGATCATCCGCATTCAGATCAACATCGTTTTCGACGTTTTTACCTTCCTTGACCCTGTTCATCTCATGCTCAAAATCTTCATGGGGCATGCCCTTTACGACATTTCCATACATATTGATAAAACGCCGATAGCTGTCCCAGGCAAGCCGTTCATTCCCGGTGCTCTTGTGGAGTCCGTGTACCGATTCATCGTTCAAACCAAGATTCAGTATGGTGTCCATCATCCCCGGCATGGAAACAGCGGCTCCTGAACGAACAGAAACAAGCAGCGGAGAATCCTTATCTCCAAGCTTCTTACCTGCCGTCTGTTCCAGCCTTCTGAGCTGTTTATTCACCTCTTTTATGAGTGCAGGAGAATTCTTCCTGCCGTTTGTATAATACTCATCACACATCTTTGTGGTAATGGTAAATCCAGGTGGGACTGGAATACCAAGATTGGTCATTTCTGCCAAATTGGCACCCTTCCCGCCAAGAAGTTCCTTCATTTTTGCGGAACCTTCGGCTTTTCCGCCGCCCCAAAAATATACTCGTTTTTCTCCCATGTGCAGATCCTCCTGATAGATTTCTGATAGAAATTTTTGCATTGGAAAATTGTGCTTGCACAATTTCCAGTAGCAAACCTTTGTGTTATTATTTTAACAGAGCATAATGTGTTTTGCCCTGCGTGTCAATCGTAATAGGGATAATGGGGCGCATTTAAAACGGAAGTCAGAAAAGTGAACGATGCGCAAAAATACTTGAAAGTTTTGCAAAATGCAAAACTTTCTACAAAATGCGAGAATGCTAAGCACAAAGAAAGCATTCCAGATCGGAAACTTTTGCTACTGGAAATTGTGCAAGCACAATTTTCCAATGCAAAAGTTTCTACTTGAACAAAAACTGACATTCGGATACATTCATCTATAACAAAGTTTTGCAAAATGCAAAACTTTCTATAAAATAGGAGAATGCTAAGCACAAAGAAAGCATTCCAGATCGGAAACTTTTGCTACTGGAAATTGTGCTCTGCACAATTTTCCAATGCAAAAGTTTCTATAAGTGAGGTTGCTGTGCAACAATCTCAAATAGGAGGAAAAATGGAAGTAGTATCACTTCTGATATCAATAATTGTATTGATTGTTTTGGTAATAAGTTTATTTAACAATGCTTTTTCTCAAAGCAGAAATAATGTAAAGGAAGATATTCGCCAATCAAGAATCGATACAAAAGAAGACATTCGCTATGTGTTGACGGAACTACATACAATTAAAAACGAATTAGGCATTATTAAACATGAAATAGGTAATATGAAAGTAGATGCTGCAATACTGAAGGGGACGGTGGAAAATATTCAAAAAGAAGTGTCCACTATGAGAGAAAAGCTGGATAAAACAGACAAGGAAATAGAAACTATTAAGAGAGATATTAATGACATAAAAAAGGAAAATGAAAAAAGTTTTCAATTAAACTTATTTTCTTCCTCAAAGCATCAGCATGCCCATTTAACCGCTCCCGATAATGATGCTTCTGCAATAGATTCTCATTCTGAAAAATAAATTGATTCAATGTGCAACGGCATCATTATATCTGACATTATCCCACCCTGTCATCAGTTGCTATGTGAACAACGAGAAAATTTTCCACTGAGGATTTTCTCACCTATATTCGTGATCTGCAATCATCAACACATCACAAAATTCCTGAGTATTTTACTCACTAAGAAACTTTGCGTCAAGCAAACATTTCAATCTTACTGAAACCGTTACTCCAGTATACCAGATCGGAGTCTCAACTTTGTAATCTGGTCTTTACAGAAACTGCAAACCCACATAGAATAGCACCAATGGAATGGAACAAGCTATTCTCAAACCCTTACAAGGAAAAAATTCTCAGAATACTTCCAACACTTTTCAATATGGTTGAATTGGAAAATCGTCGGGGAAAAAAGCTGGGGATGGAAGTGGGAACAGCACGGGAAAGAGTATTAATAGCGCTGCTCATGTATGTTTATGGGAATGATCAGGTAATCTTCCCGCCTTCCACTTCCCATGAAATGGATGTCCGCGTCTGCGGAAGATCTCTGTCAATTAAAACAAAATCAAACCCGGGCTATGGAAATGTTAAATTAGTTTGGACTGTTGACTGGAATAGGGTTGATACTTTTGTTAAAAATTACATGCCGTCGAGTGATCTTCTGTATGTTAATATCATCTGGGATAATGACGGTGGATTTTTTCTTATTCCTCAAGAAGTACAGCAGGAAGCGCTTAAACAACTTGGCAGGGATAGTTTCTTCAAATTACCGAAGCGCAATACAAACCCCCGGGGAGTTGAGCTCTCGTCAAGCAGCATGAAATATATGCAGGAACATAGTGATACCTTATCACTGAACATACACTGGCAACGGGATAAAACCCTGTTGAAAGAACGGGCACTGTATCATCGTTGGATTGAACTCTGGGATTCCTTATGAGCAGCAAAACTTCTTCCTTTGGCACCACGAGCCGATCGGGTCATGACTCAGGCAGATTTTACGGCAGAAAGCTCTACGCCGATGAGCGGAATCAGTCTGGTCAGTCAGGTGCGCAAGCACCCGCAGCAGAGAATGCGCCGCCCGAACTCAACATCATATATAATGAGGACAGCCGGAACATGTCCGCCCTGCCGGACGGTTCCGTGCATCTCATGATCACCTCCCCGCCCTACAATGTCGGCAAGGACTACGATGACGATCTCAGCCTTACAGAATACAGGGAACTTCTCGCTGGGGTTATGAGCGAGACCTTCAGGGTCTTAACCGATGGCGGACGGGCCTGCATCAATATCGCAAATATCGGCAGAAGCCCGTACATACCGCTCCATGCCCTTGTCATTGAAATTGCTGCCGCCTGCGGTTTTCTCATGCGGGGAGAGATAATTTGGGATAAGGGAGCAAGCGCAGGCAGTTCCTGCGCCTGGGGAAGCTGGCAGTCTGCAAGCAACCCGACTCTGCGGGATGTACACGAGTACATTCTCATTTTCTCCAGAGGAAGATATGCGCGGCATCCGGTAAAGGAAAATTCCATTGGGAGAGATGCCTTCCTTGAGAGCACAAAGAGTATCTGGCGCTTTCCCGCTGTCAGCGCCAAACGGGTCGGGCATCCTGCCCCCTTTCCGGTGGAACTGCCGCTGCGCCTCATTCACCTCTATTCTTATGTAGGAGACATTATACTCGACCCCTTTATGGGATCGGGCAGCACTGCCTTGGCATCCTTACAGACAGGGCGGCATTACATCGGCTACGAGGTCGACCCCGCATATATTACACTGACCCGGGAAAGAATCTGGGCAGACTCTCCATTGTTCTAAGGAAGTGTTCTCATTACTCTCCGAACTGTTTCCATGTCCTGTTTGCGCATATTCGGATAGAAGGGCACACGTACTGTTCCCAGAGCAAAATTTGTGCTTTCAGGATACTGTTCAGCAGGAGGGGTTTCTCCATCGCTGTGTACATCATCGGATGTGAGCATGTTATGTATTATGGAACGGGCAAAGGCAGGACGCATCTCAATGCCGTTTTTTGTGCCGTAGGCAATAACATCCTGCATGGGGCTTTTGAGCAGGATGGTCAACAGAGCCACAGAATCTTCAGGCAGGAGAAAGCGGTGTGGAATTTTTATGTATCGGAACAATTCAAGAATATCCGCACGCGCGGCCAGTAATTTCTCGAGCTGCTTCAGTTGAGTAAGCCCGAGAGCGGCATTCATATCGGAAAGATAAATGTCCTCAGACCACAGGGAAAGTATCTGTCGAAACTTGGCGGTTCGCTCTTTGGTTTTCCGATTTTTTCCATGGCTGATAGCAACAAAGATACCGCCGCCAGCCGTTATCAGATCGTCAGATTCAAGATTGATAAAACAGATATCGCCCCGATACTTTTGGAATTTTTCCTCCCGATCTCTCAGAGGAGAAATAATTCTGCTGATATCCTGAATACAGGGGATATTCTGCTTTTCAAGCATTTCCATGTCCGGCAGGAAGCCCAGATGCGGTTCGACAATAACCGCCTGCACCGGATTTTCAGCATGTGCGCGCGCCAGAATGTCCATATCCATGGCGGGAACATCAGGCCGGCTGTCAATATACACTGGTTCGAGCGATAATGCCCGCATTGCATAAAAGGAGCTTCGGTCACTCAATGGCGACAGGGCAACTCTGCTCCCTGCCTGAAGATTGAGGGTACGCAGCGCAAGTTCAAGCCCCCGCAGGCGCTCTCTGAGCAAAGTACCTTCTGCGCAGGCAGTCAGTGTGAGCAAGCCGCGCGTCAGGTTCTGCGCCTCAGCGCCCGCATCAATCTTCTCTGAAACCAGACATGTAAGAACGGCATTCATATCGCTGCGCCGAATTGACGGACGAAATACCGGTATCTGCATACGCTAAACCTCCCCCCCATCGCCGTTTTCGCCGTCCGATCCGCCATCGCAGCCATCGCCGCCATCGCAGCAAACACGGCGCGCGCCTTCAGAAGGGATCATAAGATTGAACTCTGCTGTAATCCCCTCTTTCCGGCAGTGCTCGTCAATCTGCGCCCGAAGATCAGCAGCCCGATTCTCATGCACCATGGCAATAATACTGCCGCCGAATCCTCCGCCGCTCAGACGAGCCCCGAGAGCGCCGGCTTCCCGGGAAGCATTAACAAGAATATCCAGCTCCGGCGCTGAATTTTCAAAATTCACCCGAGATGATTCGTGCGATTGAAACATGAGTTCACCAAATGCTTCTATATTCCCATCTTCGAGAAAGGTAAGCCCCCGCTCAACCCGATCAATTTCCTCAATAATGTGCGCCGCCCGCCTGCCCGCCTCATCCGGCAGCCGCGCCCGCAGCTCACGAAACCTCTCCAGCCCGACCTCCCGCAGCGAAAAGCCCGATGAGGCTGAAGCGCGCCCTCCGACCCCTGCGGCGCGCCCTCCGACCCCTGCGGCGCACCCTCCGACCCCTGCGGCGCGCCCAGCACCCCCGCCGATCCTGCCAATATCGCCAGCGGCCTCAGCGCCCCAGCCGGTCAGTTTCTCCAGAATTGCAGCAGCAGTCTCACAGCTTTTCCGCCGTTCGTTATAGGGAGAATTCGCAAGGCTGTGGCGCAGCTCGGGTGTAATGAGGAGAAAGCCGATATCCTGAGGAATTCTGACCCGGAATACTGTGTTATCACGGAAATCTGAATGAATGAGATGATGTTTTTCGCCGAATATACTGCTGAACTGATCGAGCAGTCCGGTCATACTGCCGACAAAACAATGCTCCGCAGCCTGACACATTTTCGCTGTCTCAACCGGATCAAGTTCAATACCCAACATGGATTGAGCTGCATAAGATGCCGACACCTCAAGAGCTGCGGAACTTGAAAGACCGGAACCCAAGGGTACGGTACCGTAAAAACTACAATTCCAGCCCTCAATACCGCGCCCGCTTTCAGACTGATATTTCTCAGATCGATATTTCTCAGCCAGATAGTATAACACCCCGCGCACATAGCCCGCCCAGTCATGCCCGGGCACCGGCGCAATCTCACTAAGATCAAATTCAGCCCTGTCGTCAAGGTTCCCCGCATACACATGCAGCATAGCGGCGCAAGTGCCGGCGCCGGGCTCGGCACCATCACCACTGGCACCGCCAGCAGAAATTGCAAAACAGGCGCCCATATCAATAGCAGCAGAAAGTACGGTGCCCTTATTATAATCTGTATGGTTGCCCAGAATCTCAACGCGTCCGGGAGCATAGGCCATGGCCTGCGGCGGGCATCCGTACACTCTGCGGTGAATACCGCCGGTTATTCCTGCAAGCTCTTCCATGAAGCCATTATACCGTCAGAATGGAGGGCGTCAACCTGATGTACCACAGAAAACCGTTAAGTGCGAGGACGATAATCAGCAGAACGCCGATAATCATGATGTCCCTACTAAAATGCGACAGCTGCCGGGCGGTGAAATCCCGAAAAATATCTTTTGAAACGCTGACCGCAATTTTCTGGAGGAAGGGCGGAAGTTTTTTGAACCTCCGATAGTAACTCATCATCACGGAGATGATCTGAATGAGATTATAGATGTTGAAACAGGTCAGAAGAATAAGATAAACAGAGAATATGTTGATCATGCGGCAGTCGCAACAATGTGCTCAACTCTCATATTTACCCCCGGTTGAGCAGGCGTATAGTTACCGCAACAGCAATCGCCAGTACTGCTGTCGTAATACTCGCAATGAGGGTGAATTTCAGCCTGCGCAGATGTTCACGGGTGTGAATTGCTGCTGCATCGCTTGCTGCCTCAATGGTTTTTTGTTTGGACTCGTTTATGATGTCTTGGGTTTTTTGCTTAACCGCATCTATTAGATCTTTCAGATTCTTAAAAACAAGCAGAATCACCGCAACATCGTCCGTGAGACCGGCAACAGGAATAGCATCGGGAATGGCATCTATGGGGCTAATGAGGTATATGAGCGCCCCGACGGCCATTGCCTTTTTGCTCCAGTGAATATCTGGGGACTTCACCACATTCCACAGATCCATGACTTTGTCCCATATCTTTTTCACAGGGCCGCGGTTCATGCCGTCAACTTTTTTTTCAATGCGGGCAACATCTTCCTGTTTCGCATTTTTAGCGTATTTATTCAGTTTTTCTGTGACTATTTTATTCGCCTGATTCAATTTCATGTGTTCCCCCTTCAGATACGATAAAACAAAAAAGCCTGGCGATGACCTACTCTCCCACAGCTTACGCTGCAGTACCATTGGCGCAGGAGGGCTTAACTTCCGTGTTCGGAATGGGAACGGGTGTGACCCCTTCGCTATCGTCACCAGGCACACAATTCACTATACATACCCGCCATCAGCCGAGACCACAATGCAGCCATACTGATTCTTTACGCAGGACTGATTGTCTCAGACCCCGACACGCGGGTTCACAATAACAACCAGCGGCGGTTGTTATAATAACAACCACTGGCGGTTTTACACTAATTAAAAGGAGAGAGAAAGCAGACAAGGTATGCTGCGCACTGGAGGGGCAGAAAACGTGCTCGAACAGTTTGCTCCATGCAAACTATTCTCCTCGAGTCAGTGCTCGAAACAATCAACAACGAAAAATATGGTCAAGCCTCACGGGCTATTAGTACTGGTCAGCTGAACATGTTACCATGCGTATACTTCCAGCCTATCAACCTGGTGTTCTCCCAGGACCCTTCAGCTGTTCTTTCAAACAGAGGGATACGTCATCTTGAGGAGGGCTTCCCACTTAGATGCTTTCAGCGGTTATCCCCTCCGAACATAGCTACCCAGCGCGTACTGTTGGCACAATAACTGGTACACCAGCGGTCCGTCCACATCGGTCCTCTCGTACTAAATGCAGCTCCTCTCACATATCCAACGCCCGTGGCAGATAGGGACCGAACTGTCTCGCGACGTTCTGAACCCAGCTCGCGTACCGCTTTAATTGGCGAACAGCCAAACCCTTGGGACCTTCTTCAGCCCCAGGATGCGATGAGCCGACATCGAGGTGCCAATCCCTTCCGTCGATATGAACTCTTGGGAAGGATAAGCCTGTTATCCCCGGAGTACCTTTTGTCCGTTACGTGACCGCGCTTCCACTCGCCACGGCCAGATCACTAAGACCTACTTTCGTACCTGCTCGACTTGTCTGTCTCGCAGTCAAGCTTCCTTTTGCCTTTGCACATACACACTGATTTCCATCCAGTGCAAGGAAACCTTCGCGCACCTCCGTTACTCTTTGGGAGGTGACCGCCCCAGTCAAACTGCCCACCTGACAATGTCCAATAACCTGTTTCAAGGATACTGTGAGAACCTTCATCAGCCAAGGGAGGTATTTCACTTGGCGGCTCCACACAGCCTCACGACCATGCTTCTACGCCTCCCTCCTATTCTACACATGACAAACAAACATTCACTACCAAGCTGCAGTAAAGGTTCACGGGGTCTTTCCGTCTAACCACGGGTAATCGGCATCTTCACCGATACTTCAATTTCACCGAGTCTCACGTCGAGACAGTGCAAAAATCGTTACACCATTCGTGCGGGTCGGAACTTACCCGACAAGGAATTTCGCTACCTTAGGACCGTTATAGTTACGGCCGCCGTTTACCGGGGCTTCAATCAAAAGCTTCTCCCACTATCACGATGCTCTTATCTCTCTTACGATAACAGCACCCAGAAAGTGGGATAACCTCCTTTCTTAACCTTCCGGCACCGGGCAGGTGTCAGTCCCTATACGTCATCTTACGATTTCGCAGAGACCTGTGTTTTTGGTAAACAGTCGCTCTTGCCATTTCTCTGCAACCTCTCACCATTGTTTCCAACAGCTCAAGGCCATACTTCTCCCGAAGTTACGTATGCATTTTGCCGAGTTCCTTAACGTGAGTTCTCTCGCGCGCCTTGGAATATTCATCTCACCCACCTGTGTCGGTTTTCGGTACGGTCACTCAGTACTTATCCCTAGAGAGTATTTCTTGGCACCATGACTCCATCCGCTTCACCTCACCGTAGCTCGGCTCGCCTTCACCGCTTACCTCATGGATCGGATTTCCCTGACCCATTCATCAGCTCGCGTGCTTAGACCAGGTATTCCATCACCCAGCCGGATATTGCCTCATGCGTCTTCCCTTCAGATGCACTAAGTGGTACGGGACTATTAACCCGTTTCCCATCGACTACGCCTTTCGGCCTCGCCTTAGGAGCCGACTAACCCTAAGCAGACGACCTTTACTTAGGAAACCTCGGGTTTTCGGCGGACGGGAATCTCACCCGTCTTTTCGTTACTCATGCCTGCATTCTCACTTCTTTTGGCTCCACATATCCTCACAAATATGCTTCTTCACCCTCAAGAACGTTCACCTACCGTGCAAGAAGCCATTTTAATTCACATTTTGCGCTTTCTAATTTTACCCTTTTACCGATGGCATACTCCTAGAAATATCATCTCTAGGAGCAACCACACAAGAACATCACCACCGATTAGTACATGACTGATTGGCAGTAGGAAAACAAAGCAATATGCCGTCTTCCTGATAATATTCTACCCGGGGAATGATGTTGCCGTGATCAAAAAACAATTTTCGATAAAGGCTTCCATCTGTTCGATATTCAGCAATATAAGCAATTTCACCATTATCCTTAATGTTAACGGTACTGATTATTTCCCCATCATCATTCACACTCTGATACCACTCAAAGGATACACATCCTATTAAAGACAGTAAACAGAATACAATAAGTAAAGGTAAAAGTAGACGATTCAAAATACACCTCCATATTTAATGAATTAAAATGGCTTCTTACACCCGTAGCTTCGGTATAGTGCTTAGCCCCGGTATATTCTCGGCGCATCGCAACTTGACCAGTGAGCTGTTACGCACTCTTTCAAGGATTGGCTGCTTCTAAGCCAACCTCCTGGCTGTCTGTGCCACGACACTTCCTTTCCCACTGAGCACTATTTGGGGACCTTAGCTGACGGTCTGGGTTGTTTCCCTTTCGTCCATGGAACTTATCTCCCATAGACTGACTCCTGCATCTTATATACCGGCATTCAGAGTTTGTCTGGATGTGGTACCCTGTGACAGGCCCTAGTCCAACCAGTGCTTTACCTCCGGCACACGCATGCAAGGCTAGCCCTAAAGCTATTTCGGTGAAAACGAGCTATCTCCGGGTTTGTTTAGCCTTTCACTCCTACTCACAGCTCATCCCTGCCTTTTTTAACAGACGAGGGTTCGGTCCTTCACAACGTATTACCGCCGCTTCAACCTGGCCATAAGTAGATCACCCGGCTTCGCGTCTACAACATGAAACTCATTCGCCCTGTTCAGACTCGGTTTCCCTCCGGCTCCAACACTCCCATGTCTTAACCTTGCTTCACATCGTAACTCGCAGGCCCATTCTACAAAAGGCACGCCATCACCGGCTTCCACCGGCTCTGACCGCTTGTACGTTTACGGTTTCAGGTTCTCTTTCACTCCCCTCCCGGGGTTCTTTTCATCTTTCCCTCACGGTACTTCTTCTCTATCGGTGACTATCTCGTATGTAGCCTTGGAGAGTGGTCTCCCCAGGTTCAAACAGGATTTCTCGTGTCCCGTCCTACTCAGGCATAGCGCTGTAGAGTCAACGGTATTTCGCATACGGGCCTTTCACCCTCTCTGGATGTCCTTCCCAGAACATTCTGCTATACCATTGATTTCTTACTCTACTGATTCCCGCATGCTCCTCGCGCGCCAGCCTTCAACACCACATGAGCAACACCATGCTGCTTACACTCATCTGGTTTGGGCTCTTTCCCTTTCGCTCGCCGCTACTCAGGAAGTCTCTTTTGATTTCTTTTCCTCCGGGTACTTAGATGGTTCAGTTCCCCGGGTATCGCTTCCATAAACTATTTTATTCATCTATGAATGTCAGAACATTACTTCTGACGGGTTACCCCATTCGGTTATCCAGGAATCATAGGATGTGTGCTCCTCCTCCTGACTTTTCGCAGCTTACCACGACCTTCTTCGCCGGATAGTCCCAAGACATCCTCCGTAAACGCTTCATTACTTGACCATATTCATCGTCGGTGATTGCTTTCGCATCTCACGAACGCGGTCATATGTTCTCTTTTCCAATTCGCGTTGTTTCCTCTTCCGGCACTCGTCGCCGCAAGAGGATCTCGTTACTTTTTTCTACCCATTCCGAAAAATTGCTCCCAACTTTGTTGTTTCCAACTGCGCTGTTCCCAACTTCCCGGATTCTTCAATTCCACAGCAAGTACAGCTTTCGCTTACACCTCGCTGCTTCCTCTCCCCTTCTCTGGTAAACTCAGATACTCCTTATATGATAAGCCTGAGCCCCTGTTTTCACAGGAATTTCAAATATCGTTACTCATGAAAACAAAGCGAAACTTGCGCATTGAAAAATTGTGCTTGCACAACTTCCAGCGGCAAAAATTTCAAAGCGTGAAGATCATAAAAAATCTCCCACTCCTCCTATTTCATGAGCAGTCTTGCACCATAGCACATCTGCTAACAGGTAGTAAATACCTTTTTCGCTTTTTTTGAAAAAAAAGTACTAAAAGTTTTGCCTCAGACAAACCTCAGACAAAATTTTACCCGTAAATTCACCCCATCCCCAGACAAATCATCTATTTTGCGCACAGCTTCGCATAAAAATGTTACCTGTGCTTATTTTGTTGATTGTACATAACGATAAAGTATTGTAAAATACAAAAGTTTAATAAGAACATTCTGAGGAAGGTGAACATAATGAAGAAAACAATTATTTGTATGATATTGATATTGCTGGGAGCGGGAAGTCTGTCGGCGGGTGGAATAAGAGAGGTGGACGGAATAGCCTACTCTGAATATATTGATTTTGGAAGTGGGCTTTGGCGGAGTAACGACTACCCTTACATTACCGCAAAGCTCGCGGAAAATACAGCTATTGACGGAATAACTTACAGTGCAAAAATGTGGATAACTCTCTATAAAAACGGGAAAGTTAGATCGGGAACTCCCGCGCAGAATATTACCCTCCACGGGGTAACCTTTCCGCCCGGAACAATAACACTGTATTTGAAAAACGATGGGAAATCTATTGAGAAAATTGATCTTGGACAAAACACAACCATTAACGGAATAACCTACAAGCGGCCCGATTATTGGAATCTGAACGGCCTATCTCTGACCGCCTTATCTCTGCACACAGAAAAATTGCGACCTGATGAAAGCGATTATTTAACGTCTGAATCGGTATATTTCCATGAAAACGGCCATATCCGTTCTGGAATACTTGCGGAAGATACCGTCATTGATGGAGTGAGCTACCGGAAGAATAGCAGAATATCTTTTTATGAAAACGGAGTCATTGATTTTGGACAACCTACGGAAGATACCGTCATTGATGGAGTGAGCTACCGGAAGGATTTTATGATATATTTCTACAAGGACGGAAGCGTTCGCGATGGGACAGCATCGAAAACAACCGTGGCATCCGAAACTGGCGAAAAAATATTGGACATTCGACCGCTTACGTATGATGTTTTCGGCGGCATTTATCTATTCGGCGGACTTGTCGCAAATCCTTTACTTGGATACGCCCTATGGGTAACCCCCAATTTGTCCGACGCTCATTATGGCACAATAATTGCCAGCTCAATAACAACACTGTTACTTCCGCTAATAAGTCTGAACGGGTTATTTTCTTCTTCTTGGAATTGGGAGACAGGCGCCGTAATTTCGGGTGGTATATCTGTTGGAGTAATTTTAGGACTTCCGATAGTTCTGCGGACAGTGTCCATTGTTCTGTCTCTTCCTCTGTTTATTTTAGATACTGTTTTGGCTTATGGACCCGCCACGAATTATGAATGGTCTCTGGGACGAATACTCTTTGAGGTTGCTACAAGTGAGGCAGATATGGCATCTATTTTATCGCCGGCCGGATACTATGAAAATCCGAATTTTTTGCTGGCAGCAATTCCTCCCGCAATTTGGTTGCTTGGCTGGGGAACAGTCGGATCCATTTTGCAATTGGACAGAGCATCGCGCTCTGCCAGTGTTACCCCCATTCCCATAATAACAGAAGATCGAATAGGTCTGACAATGTCCTTCAAATTGCCCTGACACCATTAACGGTCATTTCTCTGAGAAAGAGCACTGTCATAGCGGCGCTCCAGGAGAAACTCGAACCGCCGCCGCCGATGCCGCGTTGCGGATCGAAGAATTCATAAAAGTCGAAGGTGTTGAGAAGTTCCAGTGTTTTTTCGCGAATGTGAGATGCGAGCTCGTGTTTGCCGTGCTGTCTGAGTCCTTGGGCGACAAGCCAGCTCCAGACCGGCCAGGCAGGTCCCCGGCAGTAGCGGTAGGGTTCAAAGCGGGCATCATCAGGATCAAAACAGGGCAGGCCGTACTTTACCGATTCCATCCACCGTATGATGACCGAACACAGAGCTTCCAAGCGCTCAGGCTGCATGGATTCCAGTCCGAAAAGCGGGAGCATACCATTAATTGAGGGCATAGGAACAGATGTGTTTGCGCAGATATTATAGGGTATGTACATGGAAAGTTCAGAACTCCAACATTCTTCAAGCGCGGCACTCAGAACCTGTATCCACTTCTCCAGCTCATCGGTTGGATGACCAAGCATGCGGGCGAGGGCGAGTAAATCGCGGTCGGCACGGAGCAGCATGGAATTTACTCCGATGTCGGTAAGCTGAAAGGGCGATTCGGCGGAACAGCGGCGCGCGTCATAATTGAGTGAACGGAAAAACTGCACAAGGGCAATGTAATGATCGTAGTCGCTATTGTGGGGACGCTGATCTGCGCCAGCATGTCTGATATCCTGCCGCTGATAGGGCTCCAGATTATTGAGCGGAACATTGTACAGGGCTTTATCGTAGGTCTGATTGTTATCGAATCCGCTTTCCCATGGGTGAATGATTTTTACCATGCCGCGGTAGTTCCGCGTTTCATGATACCAGCGGTGATAATTCAGAAGTTTCGGAAATACTTCGCGCAGTTTTTCCCGATCCTCATCGGAAACTTTTGCTTCTGCAAAAGTTTCTATCGGTTTGCAGTCTTCCCTCTCAATAATCCGCCGTACAAAGGTTGCCAAAACAGGGGGCTGACTGATACCGCTGGATGGCACCGCTTCCCCGGTCTGCCACACCTGAGAGTTCGGGAAATATCCGCTGTCATCAATATGAAAAACAATGTGGGGCACCATTCCGTTCGGCCATTGGGCCTTGAGCAGCATTTCGATTTCCTGCCATCCCCTGTCAACCTCATTCACATAGGCAAAGGCAAGTGAGACAAAGGCACTATCCCAGTTCCACTGAGCGGGATAGAGCCCATTCCGCGTTGGAACCGTGAATCCTCCGGCATCATTTTTATGAAGAATGGCGCGCGACTTTTCAATGAGCCGATCCATGAGCTGTTCCGATATTGCCTGTTCCATCTGTTTCATTTACAGAATCATCCCTTAACACTGCCCGCAACGAGTCCGCCGGCAAAAAAACGTTCAAGAGAAAAGAAAATAAGCATAACCGGAGCAGTAATAATTATGGCACCAGCCATGAGAAACTGACGGGGAACCTCCTGAGAATTGAGCGAGACAATACCCCGTGACAGTGTGAAAATGGTTTGTTTATCAAGAAACATGAAGGCAAAAAGAAATTCATTCCAGGCAATCATAAAGATGTACAGGCCAACTGCAAGCAGGGCAGGAAAGCTGAGCGGAAGAGTGATGCGGCGGATAACAGAAAATCTGCTGCAGCCGTCAATAATTCCGGCTTCCTCTATATCTCGGGGAAGAGTCTGAAAATAATTCCGCAACATGTACAATGAAACAGGTGTCGTAATGGCAGGATAAACGATAAGAAGACCAATGAGACTGTCTCTGAGTCCAAGACTCGCAAAAACACTGTAGAGCGGTATTGCAAGCACAATGCTCGGAAACATATAGATGAGGAGAATGGAACGGGAAAGTAATTTCTGCCCGGGAAAGCGCAGGCGGGTAACGGCATAGGCTCCGAAGGTTGCCGGAATCATGGTGATGATAACCGATGCAATGGAGACGAGCAGACTGTTGATAATGTATCTGCCGAAGTTGAATGTCGTCATAACTTCGGTGTAACCGACAAAGAAATTTTTCAGGCCGATTGAGAAACGGGGCGCAAGATTAACAGGATTCTGGAGAAAGAGCGCCCGCGGCGTTATGCTGAGAAAAATCATGAAATAGAAGGGCAGGGTAATGACGGTAATGAAAATGATAAGCCCGAAAATTCTGAGGAAGCGTGAGACGAGAACCGATATTTCTTCACGGCGGTCGAGGGATAATTTTTTCAGAACATTTCCAATAGCAAAAAGGGCAAAGAGCATAGCGGCATACAAATTCAGAGTGCTCATGAACTGCGCTGTCGGCATGAATACGCGGACAGAAATAAAAACCGGAATTATCAGCACCAGTGCCGCAGGAAAAAATGACCACGACGGAAGAACATAGCGCCGACGTTGAAAAACGGAGAGTACTGCGGCGGCAAAAAACCCGCATATAAGCATCACTATAAACGGCAGCGATGAGACTTCCGAAAGAGCGCCAGTCAGAAGCGAAAGTACATACCAGAGTACAGCAGCGAGGAAAACTATTAACTCGGAAACAATGAGCGCAACTGCAATGGTCAACTGTCTACCTCCCGGCTTGTTGTGAGAAATAACAATAAAAACAGGGTAAGGAGCACAAACAAAACGACCGAGAAAGCAGCTCCGCCGCCAATGTTTCCCGCGCCGAGGGCATACTCATATACCTGAATCGGCAGAGTTCGGGTACCCGCCGCGCCTCCGGTGAGCAGGAAAATATCATCGAACCGATTAAAGGTCCATATAAAGCGAAGTATGAACACGGAAAGCAGAACTTCCCGGATTTGAGGGAGAGTGATATGCCAGAAAGCAGTAAAGTTCCCTGCTCCTTCAATTTCAGCCGATTCATACAATACATTGGGTATTGCCTTGAGTCGGGCAAGGATAAAGAGATAACAGAACGGAAAATACCGCCAAGCATCGAAAAAAATGGACGACACGAGCGCGTTCGGTTCCGTGCTCAGGAAACTGATCGGTTCTCTGATAAGGCTGAATGTCTGGAGGAGTCCATTAATTGTTCCGCTTTGGGCATCGAAAAGAAAGCGCCAGATAAAGGCAACCGCCACAATGGGAGCAACATAGGGAAAAAGGAAGATGCCGCGTACCGCGCCGCTTCCGGGAAAATCGCGGTTAACGAGTAATGCGGCAAAAAGACCGCAGAGGAGGGCGCCGCCGGAACCCAGAAAAGCATAGAGAATAGTTGTGAGCATGATCTTTCCCAGTTCCCGCATACCCAGAGCAGTTTTGTAGTTATTGAGAGTGAAACGAAAATTTGTGAGAACATTGTCGGCCCGCGCAGTAACAACGGGAACAGTATTGAGAAGACGGTCTTCGAGCGCGCTGCCGCCGGAACCATTCATTCGAAAGGTAATTTCAAAATTATTAAGATATCCGCCCTCAAGGTTTTCCAGCTCAAGGGAGATACTGCCGTCAGAAAGATGGAATTCCGGCGGGACATTGGTCGGCTCAAGAGTATTCGGATAACTGTCGCGCAGGGTCATAAATTCAATAGGCTTATCGGGATTGCTGTTTCGGATTTGATACCGGAGATACAGGATGCCGCCCTCTTCACGCAGGCGCTCCCTCACAATGGGAGCGGGCGGGCGGAGATCGCCAAGCCTCACCGGCTTAAAGCTGACCCAAAAATTGAGAATAACCGGAAAAAGAACAATGGAAAGCACAATAAACAGAGACGGCGCCAGCATAATAACAGCAAGACGTTTTTCCTGAGCCTCAATGGTATTCTTCCAATTCTTCATTGCGTCTCCGTGAAAAATTATTGAAGCAGAGCCGGCTCTTGAAACAGAACCGGCACCGCTCCAGTAAGAAATTCTACTGCATGAGTTCTTCGGTATCTTCCTGCATGAGACGCGCGGCCTCTTCGGCAGAAATGCTGCCATCGGTATATTTACGGGTAATGTCGGCAATAGAGCGTGTTTCATTCACACGAGCGTAAAGCGCGCCCTCGCCCTTGCTGAATCCCCATCGGCTTCCAGTGTTCAAACCTTCAACAATGTTCTGAATAACCTCCGGCGGGTAAATGGACGCCAAACTGGCTCTTCGATCTACACCAACAGCGAGATTACTCCATTCCTTCACAAAACGCTGCGCATCGGTACTGTCGCCGCGGCGAACAGGGAACTTACCCTCGGGGGCAATGGCAAGAGTTTTTGCGTAGGCGCCGGAAAGCGAATACTCAACAAACTGCTCAGCCTGACGGGCGGCGGCATCGACAGTAATAACCAGATACCGGACATCGGCATAGCCCGAACCGCCCGGATTACTGGGCCCGGCAATTCTGGTAATGAAGTCTGTCCGCTTCGCGAGGTCGTCACTGGTCGGATCCGATGTAAAGGTGACCGGCGCGCTGTCGCGAAGGCCGGCAAGCTCATCCATAATGAAGGGGGACCATACGATCATGGCTGCCCGTCCATCAAGATAGAGTTCACGGGACTGCTGCCAGAAAAGATTCCCTTCGGGGCTCGCATCGGTGAGAACCTTGTAGAATTCGAGCATCTCAATTGTTTCGGGAGTATCGAGCGATACATTGCCCGAAGCGTCCACAATATCGACTCCATTCGCAAGACCGATATGCTCCAGAACCTGCATCATGTAGGTCTGACTGGGATCGGTAGCTGCCACAAATCCGTACACATTGGGCGGATCGTGGAGAACTTCAATGGCCTTCACGATTGCGTCATACGTTGTCGGGGGGGCCAGATTGTTCTGCTCGAAGAGATCCTTCCGGTACACAAGGAGCTGAGTCCAGCCGTCAACCGGCACTCCTGCGTATTCACCATTGTTCTCAACCAGAGAGAGTACTCCGGGGGCAAAGGAATCGGCGCCAAGATTGTTGACAACCTCGGTAGCAGAACCCGGATCGGCAATTCCTTCCTGAGACCAGTTAACAACATTTGCAAGCGGAGCATAAATGATGTCGGGAAGTTCACCAGCAGCAAAGGCAGCTGTTGCGCGCGCACCAAGCTCATTCTCAGATACCGGAACAACTTCAACAGAAATACCGGTAACGGCTCTGAAGTCTGCTGCAATTTCTTCCTGAACAGCAATTCTTTCAGGTTGTTCTTCCGTTGTCCACAGGGTAATGGAAGTAACCGGAGCACCTGCCCCTGACATTTCATCGACCCCAGCAGCAAAGGTAAGCATACTGATAAGTGTAAAAACTACAGTACATAGTATTGTTTTCATGAATTCACCTCCTGATTCATGACAGATTATTCTCTGCAAGAGAGAATATATCAGGAAGCGGAAGACTCAGACGGAATTTTGGAGGTAAAGGGACTCGAACCCTTGACCCCCAGAATGCAAATCTGGTGCTCTAGCCAACTGAGCTATACCCCCGTACAGGTTTTTTATTCTTTCATAAAATTAGTGGGTGGTCAAGTAGGATAGAAAATAAACGGCGAATTCAACCATGGATTTACCTATATTCCCAGCCCCCTGCGCAATTTTTACTTATTGCTGCCCAAAAGGGCTGCAATAAGGGCAACAACTGCACCGCCAATGGCTGCGCCTGTTATGAGCCCCTTGGTTTTTTCATCCTTTGCCCACTTCATAATAGTAGCGGCAAGAGAAGCGGCATTCTCATTCGGCAGGCCTTCGGTTTTCAATCGGTCGCAAACTGTCTCGTAGCTGACGCCCGGCTTGCGGAGTTCCTCAATTGCCGACACCAGAATTTCCCGGGTCAACTCAGGAAAGGAATCCTGCAACTGCTGTAGTTTTTCACTTTCATTCATAAAAAATCCTCCTGATTTTCATATTAGTATATATTCTGCAAAATAGCATCCAACTCTTTATGAATTAAATTCAAATCTGCAACTAGGCTATTAGTTTGTGCAATAACCGACATTTCGGAATCTTTAATTTTTTTAATTTCTTCTTCAATAGGTTGAAATTTTTCCTTAAAAAAGTTCTTGACCTGTTTTTTAAAGGCACCCTCTATATCGTTCGCAATACCTTTGAAAGTTGAGTTAATTTCTGTTCGCGCATCCGCTAATTTGCGGGCGTTTTCTTCATCTTGCTGCACATCCTTTACATCAAAAACAAGAGATATAACTAAAAAAATGGGACCCGCTACCTTGAGCAGGTTACCAAAAGCTTTTGTAATACCAATAGCCTGATAAGGAATAAATTTATACCCAATTTTGTGACCTACCGTAAGAACCGCTTTATGTGCCACACTTCCTGAAACATCTGCATTTTTCAGGAAGCCCATGCCAACGCTTGCCCCTTTCTTAACGGTAAAATTACCAAAAGATTGTATACATGTATCCGCGATCTGCTCAAACTGACGAAACCTTTCGTGTGCCTTTTTAGCTGTTTCAGACGTTGCTGCATCTGACGCATTCACGGAAAACTTTTCATCTTCATTCAGAATAAATTCTTCAAGAAGACGATTTTCGAATATCTTCTGTAAGTCGGGCTTAATATCTTCCATGCAGCTGTTGATGGCCTGTTCAACAGATTCTGCAGCCTCTTGGTTATATTTTGATATGCTTTTTTCTGCTTTTCTGGATTCATCCTCAAGATTACTCTTGCTTCCCAGAAGAGAAGTAAGTTTTGAAGATTGAGCTTGAATTTTAGTATGTAAGTCCAGAACAATACCATCCAGTTCCCCTTCCAGACTTCTGCGCCTGCGGTTCATGGCCTTTGAAAGGCGGTTTAAAATAAGAAGTTTGGCATCATCTTCATTATTATCGCGTACTACCGATTGAACGGCATCTTCAATGGACGCACGTAATATACGGATGGGTGTGTCCAACTTTGCATAGGCACTATTCTCATTCGTAAAGGCATTTAGATCAGCTATAAAGGTATCAAACCGACTCAGCTTCTGAAGTTCTGCATCATGTGTATCTACTCCATCAATATAATCAAGGGCATCAATGTATGAAACTACAAATGAATTAAGAAGATTAGGCGTAAGCGCATCCTGAAGGCTCTTAGCATAGTTTTCAATTTTTTCATTGTCATCCCCCGCCTCCGATGAAAGTTTATTTACAACCAACATCATTTTGTTTTTATACTTATAATTATATGCAAGTTCTTTAAAATTTTTAGCGGTAATTGAATCAAACAAAGAGTGAGTAAGGGTAAAAATAAGAATATCGCTTTCTTTCATTTTTTGAAGTGTTATTTCGTCGTGATTCTTTCGCTCGGTATACAACCCAGGGGTATCTATAAGCTTTATCCCGTTCCAATCGTATTCACTTGTATGATCTGTGGCAATATCGGCTGAAATTTTAATATCCTTACGTCCGGTAAGCGCAGAAATAATCGTGGATTTGCCAGCGCTGTACTCGCCAATAAAGGCAACTGTAAGATAACCCCGCTGCCTGTATTCGGAATGCTGCTTTTCAAAATCTTGTTTAATTTTTTGAAGCAATTTCGGATGGTTATTGGTAATTTCAATAAATTTGTCTGCGCATGACTGAAACTGACTTATAATTTTCTCACCGTCAAATGTTAACATAACAATTATCTCCTTATGATGATATTTTGATAAAAAGGTCTTCTTGCAGAACCGATTTAATTTCTTCTTCTAGTTTTTTGGAGTTTACAGGTATCATTGTGGTAATAGTAATTTCTTTGCCAACTTTGCGTTCTACCGATTGTATTACTCTCTTAATGGACTCCTCAGTCAGCGATGTCCGTTGGCATTGAACCCAGTCTATAACACGTTTTGCAAAGGCCATGTTCAATTTAGTGTTAATTGAAATTAAAGTTTTCTGTGTCTTCAACATTGCCGCGTTAAACGATGCAAGTCCTTCTTCCATTATATTAAAATAATCGGATATCTTTTTCTCAATTTCTTTACTGCTTTTCTCGAAGTTCTTTTGAACATTTTCTATAATTGTTTTTTGCTGATCTGCAACTGACTCTTCAAGTGTGGAGCGTATCTTGGATATTGCCTCCTGCCTTTTTTTTGCTTTTGATTTAAAAAAATTGGAAAGGATGCTCATAACCCCTCCCACAATTATTAATGGCCAAGCAAATGAGGCTAATGCACCCCCTACTCCCCAAGCTATGGTACCGAGCAACCCCATTACCCCGCCACCAAATTTCAAAAAATTCTTCGCAAACATACTGGATTCTTCTGCTCTAATATCAATATGCTTAAATTCAAAATTTCCCAGCAAACTGATCTCCGAAGCGGTTTCACTGAGAAGTTCTTCAACGTTACTTACATAAGTGTTCATTACCTTCCTATAAATAGCATCTAATTTTTGTGTATGCTTCTCCGCATGATCTTTCCATTCACTTTGCACATATGATTCTGTAGGTTCACAGTGTTCTTCGGCAAAGCGGGGTATACTGCCCCGCAATTCCTGAAAAACTTTACCAAACCCATTTTGCAAGTCTTTTTGGGCCTGTTGTGAGAATTCTGCCGTACCACAGTTAACACGTTTTTTTGCTATCTGAAGATTCTCCCTGTTCTTTTTCAGAACACTTACTCTCTCGGCGATCCAACGAATAATTGGCTCAATTTCGCCAACAGTACAACCAAGCAGAGTCTGGGATCTCCGAATTTCTCCATCGCGTATCAACGACAATTTCAAACTATCGAGAAAATTTGTCAAACGACTGGCTTTCAAGAGGGCATGCTGCTGTGAACTATATTCAGGTTTTTGGCTTATTAAGGCTGCGTATAGCTGAACCGGTATAATATCAAAATAATCATTCCCGTAGTGTTCTTTGGCATAACGGTTAATTCGATCAAAATGCCCACCCAGCGCAGATTTATCTTTAACAGAAAATGTTTTGCTTGGATTTTCAAGAAACTTTTCAATTTTCCGCGGATGTGTCAGATTTTCTTGTACATTCAACAAAATTATCAGAGGTTTTGCCTTGTTCTTTAATTTCTCTAAAAAGGCAAATTCTGTTTTTTGTTGATTATTATTTGTCAAAACAAAACAGATAACATCAGATTCATCAATTATCCTTTCGGCAATGGACTCATCTGTTTTTCCACCGGGGGCGCCAATCCCGGGTGTATCAATAATGCGAATGTTTTTCCATTCATATACCCTGTTCAAACGGGTTTTCCGCTGTTTGCCAGCACCAATGGCTTCCTCGCCCCCCCCTGTGATAACTGCATGTAATGTGCTTTTCCCAGCCTTTGTTTTTCCAAGAAAGGAAATGGTGAAATATTGAGTTGCACTCTGCTTTTTATGGATTGATGCATTAATGGTTTCAATTTTCTTAAATATATCCTGAACCAAGGATTTTTCGGTTTCCTGTAAGAAGGTGACCACTTCTTGAGTGTGTTCTTGATCCTTACCGACAACAATTTTTGCAATTTCCGTTATTGGTTTTTCCAGTTCCTGTTGCAGATTTTTTAAAGATTCACGAGTCTTGCTCAGCGCCGGAATGGCAAAGGTAATATCTTCATTTGCCACTTCTCTACAACGTTCAATAGCCTTGTCATATTCCGGACCACTCAGCAGTATCTTGTGCTCTAATTTGCCTAGAGTATTCTGAACAAGATCTGATTTGAAAGATGCGAACATTGGAAGCAATTTACCGCCAAACAATTTATTAATGCCTGCAATTATTTTTTCACCTGTAGTAAATTGCTGTGAATAATCTAATGACACCATCGTGTCTATATTTTTATTTGCCAGTGCCTCTGCAGAAGCACACATTCGGTCCAATTCAGATTCTGACACTCCCCATTCATCAGCAAGATGTTTCAACAACTCTCGTTCAAGTGGATGGCAGAATCCATCCACATACGCCAGATAAGCGCAATTTTCCAGACAGGAGATGCGTAACGTATCTGGAATTGATTTAATTACTACATCAAGAGGAAGCATGTTTTCTTGCTGAGATAGTATCTTCTCCGCTTCTTCCTGCGTTTTTTCATTAATTATATGTTCTCCAGCAATTTGAGCTAAGGCCTGTGTTTCTTTTATGTGTTCCTGCCTATCTGCGCAAACTACATAAAAATATAATAAAAAATGATAATCAATTTTATTCATATTATTTGGCATAAGTACCTCCAGTTGCATAATTACCTCAATATGTTAACAATTTGTATTCTATAGAATATGCAGTTCATTATGCAATAGCAGTGGAAAATATTTCTGGGATATAAACCTTTGGACAGACCCCTCCTCCCCAGTGTAAAACGAAGGTTATTCGTATACACTGGGGGTTGTATAAAACATAAAAGGAGGGAAACAGTGAACAGTAGTATCACATATTCTCAGTATCATCGCAAGTCTCGGAAGTATCAGGCGGTGAATTCAACCATAAGTGCACCACCTCCCCGCCCTCTGAGATATAGTGAGTATAAGAAAAAACCACTACGAGGAGGACAAAAAGGTGGTGCACAGACAGTATAATCAGTTGGATACGGATAATCGAGAGGATATTGTCTATTATCGACGAAAAGGATATCCCGTCGGGGAGATGGCTCTGTCGGTTACCTTCCGCAAATCTCTCTTGGTCGTGCCCCGCTTCTTGTTTTCAAGACCCTCGTCGGATTCAAAGCGCCGAGAGGAAGGTTCCAAGGGTGGCTACTCCGATGATGAGGCCAATGACCCCCACAACGCCGACAACAGCCGCCAGTATTCTGGCACCCCGCACCCGTTCCAGAGCGACGCCGTCTCCATCTTTCGGATCGCCAAATCCAAGATGGAACACATCGAATAGCACAGCAACTCCTCGCAAAACACCGACAATTACGCTAATTGACGGAAGGAGCAATGATACCCCCCAAGAAAGCAAATATATGCTACCCGATCCTTTTTTACCAACATAAAATCGGTGGGCGCCAAATATCCCCAAAAATATCAAAAGCAGGGTATATGACCATGTGCTTTTTGAACTTATTTCCATAATGATTCCTCCTGAATAGTATGGTTTTCTGTCAGACACGCAACGCAATGCCCGCATTTGTTACTGAGTTTGAGTTCGGAACCGGACTTCGCTGCCGACACGTTTCCATTGGTTATGGACGTGCCCGGGTACTCATGTTGTAGGCATATATTTTCTCATCCCAAATATCGCTAACCCACATTGTTGTTCCATCTGACCAAATGCCCCTCGGAAACAAATTCCCAGCAACTTTAAGTGTGTTAAAATCATTCTTTGATCCTGCGCAGGTTGTAATGACGAATACCGCGAGAAAAAAGGATAAAGGCCAACAGAATCCTCTTCAGCAAATATGATCCTGGGACGGAGTGCTTCCTACTGCTTCTGTTTTGGTTGCTTGGTATATCGGGTACCATTCTATCAATAATCTCCCATGATTAATAGTAGCATTACTTTACCTGTGGAGCAGGAACATTGTCAAGAGAAATTTTTGCAAAAGTGCGAATTCAACCATAAGTGCACCACCTCCCTGCCCTCTGAGATATAGTGAGTATACATACTATCTGGATTCCCGATGGCTCCAAGGATCTGCCGGTGGAGTCGAAGCTCTTCGGTATTGAATTCGCCTACTGATCGATCCTACTGCTCGCGCTGGGAAAAGAGATAGGCGCTGCCGGAGCTTTCTCCGGCATTATTATTCTTATACTCGCCGACAATTGCCGTCTCTCCATCGAAGGCAACACTGGCTCCAAAGCTATCACCCGCAGCCGCATCGGGAGCAAGCATCTTATCATGCTGGCGCCACACACCATCGCTTCCTCGGGTAAAAACGTAGGCGCTGCCGGAGTCGACTCCGGCATCATCATTCCCGAAGGCGCCGACAATTGCGGTGTTTCCAGAAATAGCGACACTGGCTCCAAAGCCATCATTCTCAGCCAAGTCAGTTGCGACAAGTTTTATCTGCTGATTCCAGTCCGTCTCCCCTTCAGTAAAAATGTATGCGGCGCCGGTAGCAATTCCATTATCAAAATTTCCATCAGCTCCGACAATTATTGTTGTTCCATCGAAGGCAACACTGCTTCCAAATTTATTACCCTCAATCCGGTCACTTGCGGATATGACGCCGTAAATAGCACTCCAAGTCGTCCCGTTCCGGCGATATGCCTGTACAGTGCCTTTATCACTTGCTGAGCCAGGAATGCCAACCATTATCGTATTCCCATAAATAGCGACACTTCTTCCAAAATTATCATTTGCACCCGTGGAATGGAGTTTTTCTGGCTGGGACCAGTTGCCAGTGCTGTTTCGGGTAAAAGTGTATGCGCTGCCGCTATCGCTGGAGCCATCGTTGTCTTCAAACGGGGCGCCGACAATTGCCGTATTTCCATAAATAGCGACACTGTTTCCAAATCTATTACCCGGAGCCGAGTTAGTTGCGACAAGTTTTGCCTGCTGGCTCCAGTTGCCATTGTTGCCTCGGATAAAAATGTATGCGGCGCCGGCATTTTGGGTGGTGATTGTTGGATTCATAGGGTCGCCGGTACTAGTAATAACAGTATCATGTTGCGCGCCGATAATTGCCGTGCCATTAGCCTCATCAATAGCGACACTATTTCCAAATTCAGCGCCGGAAACCGCGTTAGTTGCGACAAGTTTTGCCTGCTGGCTCCAGTTGCCAGTACTCCCTTTGGTGAATATGTACGCGATACCGGAATTACCGGGGTTATTATCATCCTCGGCAAACGGCGCGCCGACAATTGCGGTATTCCCATCAATAGCGACACTTATTCCAAAATTATCATTCGCAGCCGCATCGGAAGCCGTAATTTCTTCCTGTAGGGGGAAGTACCATGGGGTGCCGGCTACTGCCGCAGACCAGCCGCCGGGTCCCTGAGCGTTAATGGCTTGTATGCTCGCCTCGTACTCGGCGCCGTTTGTGAGCCCAGAGAAGGTGTAGCGCGCGCCGATAATACCGTAGCTGAGCTCCGTCCATTCCACGGGTTCTTCTCCTTCTCCAACTGTTTCGCGATAGCGCAGGTTGTAGGCGCTAATGGCGTTGCCGCCGTCATCAGTAACCGTCCATGTCGCAACAAGTTCCCTATCGTTCGCTTCGAGGGTTACAACTGGCGCGCTGGGAACAGTGGCAGGCGCCAATGCTGCCGATTCCGACCACGGCCCAGTTCCCTCACCGTTTATGGCGCGCGCCTGCACTTCGTACATGAGCCCGTTTGTCAGTCCGCTGCCAATGGTGTAGCGTGTGTCAGTAATACTAGGGGCAGGGGTAATGCCTTCGATAATTTTCGCCCATTCAATTTCCGTCCATTCGGCATTGCCCGCATCGCGGGACTCGCGGTAGCGCAGGTCGTAGGCGGTAATGTCGCTGCCGCCAATGTCCGGCGGGGCCTTCCATGCAACAGTAAGCGCTGTGTTCTTCGCTTCAAGCGCTGGCGGGGCAGGCGCTCCGGGAACATGCGCGGGCGCCAATGCCGCAGATTCCGACCATGGCCCCCCCCCCTGAGCGTTGACTGCGCGCATCTGCACTTCGTAGACAATTCCGTTTGTCAGTTCGCCAATGGTGTAGCCAGCGCCGATAATACCGTAGCTGAGCTCTGTCCACTCCGCATTTTCTGCTGGCGTTCCCGCCGCGCGGTGGCGCAGGTTGTAGCCAATAATGTCGCTGCCGCCGTTATTGGTCGGCGGGTTCCACGTAACAGTAAGCGAATTATTCCTTGCGGCAAGCTCCGGCGGCGCCATGGCAGACGGCGCGGTTGGTTCCGCAGCCGGCTTGGGTTCCGGGGTTGGCTCAGGGGTTGGTTCCGGCATTGGGCATGTAGAAATCAATACAATGCACATTGCGCAGAAAATGAAAAAGATTGTTCCTTTGTATGACGAGATTCTCATATATTTTGCCTCCTAAAATGGCTAATATCGATTATTTTTCTCAGAAAAATTCTGACGGCGTCCGCCATTATTTCTGAGGTCACTGAATAATACCACAAAGTTTTACAAAATGCAAAATTTCCCGATACTTTCCTCATATATTAATACGCATGCAGATATACGTCAACTACTTAGGATTGTGTGGGCCAATTCAACCATACGCGCACCCCTTCCCGACCACTAACCCCGCATTCCCGAGCCCTCCCCTCCCGTATCGCCCCGAAAATCCCTCCCAACCCGAAAAAATTCACACATTTTGCAAAATTCTTTCCACATACACAATCAAAAATGACCGTTTACCCGTCACAGATATAGAGGAGAGAATTCACCATGGGACCATGTCGCCATGGGAGCTCCCCTATTCAGAAAGAAACGTTCAGAAAAAAACCTTCAGGAGGATTGTATGATCGATTTCAAAGAAAAACCCGCCCCCGTTCCCTACGACCAAGGCTACCGCTCCCTGCTGTTCCAACCCGCAATAATGCTCCAATTTCTTCAACGCTTTGTCGGAGGCGCATGGACGAAAAAATTGCGAATCGAGGATATAACCATCGAAAACGGTACCTTTTTCATTGACCATGCGAAAACACGAATGGCCGACATTGTCTGCAAAATAACGCAGAAGGATCACACGGGAGATGTTGTCATTTATGTGCTCCTTGAGCATCAGTCTGGAGTGGACAACGACATGCCCCTCCGCATGTCGGAATATACGAATCTGCTCTATCGGAACATTCACCGCTCCGGCGCAATTCCCGATGACTGCGAGTTGGTATTTCTGCCCATTGTGTTCTATAATGGTACGCGAAAATGGAAGGTGCCGGGGAATGTCAGAGAGCAACGGAAACGGAAATTCCCGCAGTATCTTGCTCCCTTTCCCTATGAGCTGATAAGTGAGAGCGATTATTCTGCGGAGCAGTTGCAGCAGCGGGGAAGAATGTTTGCGGCTGTTATGTACCTTGATCTGTACTCGAAAAATCTGCTGAATACGGATTGGGACATTCAGAAGGTGGAGAAAGCGATAGCAGAAATGCTGAATGAGGAATCGCTGGAGCTGATAAAGGAATTTATTGGCGTGGTAGATTCGATGTTCGGAATTGTTATAGATTTAGATACGTTAATGAACAGATTAGAAAGAACAAAAGAACCGAGAGGTAAGGAGGTAGCAAAAATGTTCAGAATGAATGCGGAAACATTCAGAGCGCGCATTGCGGAGATGGGTCGGCAGGAAGGACTTCAGACAGGTCGGCAGGAAGGACTTCAGACAGGATTGCAAACAGGTCGACAGGAAGGTCGTGAAGAAGGCATTCGAGAAACGGCCCGCAGTATGTTTTTGGAAGGGTTGTCGACAGAGGCTGTTCAGAGAATTACCGGGCTGAGCGATGAGGAAATGCGGACATTGCGGAACGGATCGCATTAATTGACGTTGCTCGGCCTGCGCGCAGAGCGGATAATATCAACATCTGGATCAACCTCACAATACCAGTTCCTTCAGGGTATACTTAGACATTCTGGGACTTCATACATTCGTACTTCAACAAAGGACTCATGCGGAAACTGCTGCTCCGCCTTAATGCCCGCATTCCCGAGCCCTCCCCTCCCGTATCGCCCCGAAAATCCCTCCCAACCCGAAAAAATTCACACATTTTGCAAAATTCTTTCCACATACACAGTCAAAAATGACCGTTTACCCGTCACAGATATAGAGGAGAGAATTCACCATGGGACCATGTCGCTATGGGAGCTCCCCTATTCAGAAAAAAACGTTCAGGAGGATTGTATGATCGATTTCAAAGAAAAACCCGCCCCCGTTCCCTACGACCAAGGCTACCGCTCCCTGCTGTTCCAACCCGCAATAATGCTCCAATTTCTTCAACGCTTTGTCGGAGGCGCATGGACAAAAAAGCTGCGCCGTGAAGATATTACCATTGAAAACGGTACCTTTTTCATCGACCATGCAAAAACACGGATGGCCGACATTATCTGCAAAATCAGAACTCGGGATCACACGGGAGATGTTGCTATCTATGTGCTCCTTGAGCATCAGTCTGGAGTGGACAAAGACATGCCCCTCCGCATGTCGGAGTACACAAACCTTCTCTACCGGAACATTCACCGCTCTGGCGCAATTCCCGATGACTGCGAGGTGGTATTTCTGCCCATTGTGTTCTATAATGGTACGAGAAAATGGAAGGTGCCGGGGAATGTCAGAAAGCAACGGAAACGGAAATTCCCGCAGTATCTTGCTCCTTTTCCCTACGATCTGATAAGCGAGAGCGATTATTCTGCGGAGCAGCTGCAGCAGCGGGGAAGAATGTTTGCGGCTGTTATGTACCTTGATCTGTACTCGAAAAATCTGCTGAATACGGATTGGGACATTCAGAAGGTGGAGAACGCGATAGCAGAAATGCTGAATGAGGAATCGCTGGAGCTGATAAAGGAATTTATTGGCGTGGTAGATTCGATGTTCGGAATTGTTATAGATTTAGATACGCTAATGAACCAATTAGAAAGAACAAAAGAACCGAGAGGTAAGGAGGTAGCAAAAATGTTCAGAATGAATGCGGAAACATTCAGAGCGCGCATTGCGGAGATGGGTCGGCAGGAAGGACTGCGAACAGGTCGCGCTGAGGGGCATATTGAGGAGCGGAGAAAAAACGCCCGCAGTATGTTTTCGGAAGGATTATCGACCGAGGCTGTTCAGAGAATTACCGGGCTGAGCGATGAGGAAATGCGGACATTGCGGAACGGATCGCATTAATTATCGCAGCTCGGCATGCGCGCCATGCATCCGCAGTAAAATCCTGAGGAGGTAAAAAAATATGTTGGCAGATCTTTTAGGTGACCTATGGCGGGCAGGTGTTGAGCAGGAGCAAGCTCAGGATCAGCGTGAGCATGCACTCAATATGCTCAGGGAAGGTCTGTCTATGAACCTTATTCATAAGGTCACCGAGCTCAGCGGGGATGAAATTCGGGCATTTCCGAAAAACGGTGAATAATAACAGCTCATGGGTACTATTTCTCGGGGGGTCGTCATCGGACGCTTCAATCCGCCCCATAACGGACACCGATATCTTCTCAATTTCGCTCAGCAACATGTTGATAAATTATATGTTTTCATCTGTACACTTCCAGAAGATGAAATTCCCGGAATGCTGCGTTTTGTCTGGATGCAGAAACTCGTTCCGAGGGCGGAAATTATCCATATAACAGAAGAGAATCCGCGCGCGGTTCGGGGAGCGCCCGAAGCAGTGAAAATCTGGGCGAAAACCATTTTGAGCAACATGAAGGATGGGCGCCCCGACTATGTTTTTGCCTCCGAGGACTACGGACAGATCCTTGCCCGCGAACTGGGAGCCGTTTTTATTGATGTCGATTCAGGGCGTGAACAATTCCCTGTCTCCGCATCCGCCATACGCTCAAACCTGTTGAAACTTCTTGAATACTGGAAGTATATTCCCGAACCCGTCCGTGTATGGTTTCATGAACAACTCGCCGCCTGTGAAACTATAGAAAACAGTGAAAACATTGAAAGGAGGTAGCATATGGATAATGCGACAATAATGTGGCTTATCATTGGCTTGGCGCTCATTCTCGGCGAATTTGCCGCCCCCGGGCTCATTATTATTTTTCTGGGATTCGGCGCGCTGCTCACCGCTCTTGTAAGCGCTCTTATTCCCGCATTTTCATCGCAGATCTTTCTCCAGATATTCACCTGGGCAGGATTTTCCATTCTCTCAATTCTTTCCCTGCGGCGTTTTTTCAAAAAGATATTCATCGGCAGGCAGATTGCCCCCCATGATCATGATTATGACGACAGCGCCCGAAAAGCCCTCGTTATTGAGACAGTACGCGCTGATGCCCCGGGGAGAATTGAATATCAGGGGACAAGCTGGAAGGCACTGAGTTTTGATAAAACCTATGAAAAGGGGCAGAAGGTATGGATTCTCAAGAAAGAAGGAGCCGCCTATTATGTGGGAGACCCCCTGCTGTCTGAGGAGCCCGAAGAATGAACATACACAGGGTTTCTGAAGATACCCAGAATATATGGGTAGATATGGCCCATGCCCTCTGGCCCGACTGTACAAAAAACGAACTGTGGCAGGAAATTCAACGAGAATCCCATTCAGAAAAAACCTGCTACTATCTTCTCAGAGATACCGATGGAACCTACATTGCCTTTATTCAATTGTCGGTGCGAAGCGACTACGTTGAAGGTTCGTCAACACATCCGGTTGCCTATGTGGAGGGAATTTACGTGAAACCTCGCTGCAGAGGCCGGGGCATTGGGCGTATACTCATTCAGGAAGCTGAAAAATGGGCGCGTTCGAAGGGACTCACCGAACTGGCATCCGATGCGGAAATAAAAAACACGGAAAGCAGCAAATTTCATGCCCGCGTGGGTTTTGAAAAGGCAGGCGTTAACGTCCATTTCATAAAAACCCTCACTCTCATACTCCTCTTCTTTCACATTGCCTCCCCCTCGCTTCCTGCCGAACAGTTCCGCTTCCGCTACCAGACGGGCGACCGATACCGCATTCTTTCGGAAATTCAACAGCAGGTATATCTCAATGATACACACCAGTACAGTTCCGAACTGTTAAACAGAATACAGGTAAGGGTTCTGGAAATCCGGAACGGCTCCGGGCGGGAAGAAGTGTATTATCAGCATTCAGAAGAAACGCAGACCGAAAGCGGAGAACCATATCAATATCAATTCGGACAGGAATATTCGGCAGAATTCTGGATAGATGAATTCGGATTTTACGACATTGATCCCGGATATTTCGTGCCGGGCGTGAGAGATGTGCCGGTATTCCCCCCTGAAGATCTCACCCCCGGCGACAGATGGACGGCACGAGGGCAGGAAGTACACGATTTCCGCGCCGCCTTCGGCATCTCTGAGCCCTACACCTTCAGTATGCCAGTGAATTATACCTATGTGGGACCGGAGCGCAGGAATGGGCTGGCCCTGCATCACATTACTATTGAATACAACATTCTCCATGAGCGGCCCGTCCCCGACGGTTATTCCTCCTATCCCCACCGAATACTGGGCTCTGCGCTGCAACAGCTCTACTTCGATAACAATACGGGGCGTTCGCATTCGTATGAGGAAGAATATGAGTTTATTCTCTCCACGAGTGATGGTAACTCTCTTCGTTTTACCGGAACCGCTCAGGCAAGAGTCATGGAGAGCGCGGAATTTGACCGCGATTCCCTGAAGCGTGACATTGAAGAACGGCTCGATAATCTGGGGTTTGAAGAAAGTTCGGTACAAAGCGACAGCAGAGGGGTCACTATATCCATTGAAAACATTCAGTTCCCGCCGGATTCCGCATTGCTGCTGCCCTCTGAGCGGACTAAACTGGACAAGATTGCCCGAATTCTTTCCGACTATCCCGACAGGGATATTCTCGTAAGCGGCCACACTGCCCTCGCGGGCAGCGTTGAGGGGAGGCAGGTACTTAGCAAGGAACGCGCCAGATCTGTTGTGTCGTATCTCATTGGAATTGGCGCCCGAGACCGTTCACGAATTCTCTATCGGGGATTCGGAGCTGAGCGCCCCATCGCCGACAACAGTTTCGAGGAAGGCAGGCGCCGCAACCGGCGGGTCGAAATCACCATTCTTGAAAATTGATGCTGCCGCGGCAGGTGCAGCCTGCTGCGGCCGCGCTGAGATCGCCGATGTCGCCGCCTTAGCCAATTCTGCTTCCGAAGAAGGTTTTTCCCTCCAGAACACGCCGAATGTTATCCATATCCCTTCCGCCGACAAAGAATACCTCCATGCCAAGTTCGGCTGCGCGCCTGCTGGCCACAGGATCGAAGGGGCAATTTTTCCCCGGCACCCAGTCGCCGCCAATGAGCTTCCGGTACTCGTTCCAGCTCATGCGATCCAGGGGGCGGGCATGGGGGTCTTTGGCAGGGTCCGCGCTGTATATCTTGTCGATATTCGATATGTTGATAAGCCGATCGGCATTGAGGCGCTCTGCCAGAAGAACTGCGATGTAGTCGGTAGAGGAGCCCGGTTTCCAGCCTGCCCCCACCAGCACCCTGCCGGTAAATGAAAATTGCCCGCCCGGATCAGTTACAAGCGGATCCGCGCACATATCTCCAAGAACAGCCCGCACCAACTCGGCGTTCAGACGTGTTGCCATAATACCGATCAAATCTTGCTCATCGTCACCCGGCTCATCAACCAGTTCCCGAAAGGCCTGCTGATATGCCCGCGCCGGCCCCCCGCCGCCGACTACCAGAACAAGCCTGCCGGCATCATCATACCGCAGATAATCGCGCAGCACTGCCGTAAAACGGCCTATCGCATGAGTATCTGCCCACTCCGGAGCAATAACCGATCCGCCAAGTGAAATCACCGTTGTCATATTATTCCTCCGCCTGCAACGAGTACCTTCCCCGCATTATACCCCAACAGAAGCGGTAAATTTCAAGGAACTTTTCTGCCCCCATATAAAGGGCGGCGCCCCATAGTAACAGATACTGCCGCCGCCCCGTTTCAGGCATATCTCCGAAACAGAAACTGTGCGGGCATCGTCCCTTCTCATAAGCACAGCAGCCTCCGGCGCCTTCCGCCTGTTCCGATGAAAACGTTTGAGCGAGGCGATATTGTAGCGATGAAGATTTTTGAACTGCGCCTCACGCTGCTTCGGTATATCGGAAGTTTTCAGATTACTGCTCAGTATTCCCGCCTGCCTCACCCCCGATACAACAGATTGCCGAATGCGTTTCCCATTCCACTCCCATATTCCGCTCCTGTTCACAGCAAAAGCAGCAAGAAAAAAGGGAGCATAATTGTGTTTGCGGAGAATTTCTTCCAGGATTCTGATGTCGGGAAATGTTCCGGCATTCAAAATATCACGGATAATCAAACCGCGGGAACGCGGAAAGGCCTGGCCTTCCGCAAAACCAGCGCTCGGCGCAAAACCAGCATGCTGCGCAAAACCAGCGCGCGGCAGATCAGGATAATTGTTTATGACACAAACAAAAAATCCATTACCGCTCAATCCCATCCAACTGCCGCCGCTTTCCGGATCGAGAGGCATGAGATAATTTGTATCGCTCCCCCGAAAGAGTACCGGAGCCTGAGCCGGTAAGCGGCTTCGCTGTTCATCGCGATTAAAAAATATCCACCGCGCAGAATGCTCCGGCTCCAATTGCTCCGGAAAATATGTGAGCGTACACATTATCCTGATACAACCCGTGCGAGTGTGTCGTTTTCTGCTGTGCCGCGTGCGGTTGTGCCGCTCGCGGGGGTATCGGGGGCTACACCAAAATTTCGGGGAGGATCATAATTCCAGCCCCGAAGTATGAAGGCAATGTGGGCATAATGATGAATTGAATGTGCGGCAACAGCCTGCAGTTCTCTGTTAAGGCAGGTCTCTATTGTGTACTGTGCTCCGGCTTCTCCGTTAATACATATGCTCTGTATCGCCGGACAGGATGCGGCAGACTCAAGACAACGCGCAAGCTCCTTCCTCAAGCGGATAAAAAGCACTTCGGCTGCTTCACGCGATCGTTCTATGTTCGAATCCCTGCTGCGGTTTCCGTAGTTGACAGAATACCTTTCTGGCGAGAATAGCTGATCATAAAAATTTGCCACATGGCGGAAATGACAACCGGGAGCCCCCTTTTCGACAATGGCCATATCGGGAACCCGAACATAGTCGTCCGCAGATATCATGCCTATGACCTGCAGGCCCTGTTCAATGAGGAGCAGATTTTGCCGCATGAGATACCGCCGGGCATTATTTTTCTGATTCATGTTTTCGCTTCGATTTTTTTGCTTCAATTTTGATGTACAGCTCATTGCGCTGCCGCCTGCGGTATGAGAGCACAAGACCGGCAATGCCCCCCAGAATCATGGGAATGGTAAAAAACATACCGAGGGTGAACCAATCTCCTCCAATAAAACGTGAGTGGCTCACTGGTTCCCGATAAAATTCCACCCAGAAGCGGAACAATCCATACAATAAAAGAAAAAGGCTGAATACCGAACCGCGGGGCTTTTCTCTGCCGATATTTCTGAACAGAAGCAATATGACATAGAGAACAAGTCCCTCAAGCACGAATTCGTAGAGCTGCACCGGATGGCGCGGTAAATTTACCAGACCTCCTGCGGTATCGATCCCCGCAGTTTCCGCCATCTCCCGAACCCATGCCTCAGAAGTTGGGAGCCATGCAGATTCAGGCACTGAATCGAAGATCATGGCAAGAGGTGAAGCACTTACCCTGCCCCAGAACTCTCCGTTAATAAAATTGCCGATTCTCCCGCAGGCAAGGGCAATGGGAACCGGAATAATAACAAGATCGGCCAGATCAAAGGGGTGTATACCCTGTTTCCGCGCATAGGGAATGGGAAAAAGAATAGCAAGGAGGAATCCTCCAAAAAAATACATGCCTCCTTCCCATATGGCAAAAATTTGAAGCGGATTCTTCAGATAATACGCAGGATTTACAAAAAACACAAAGCCTAGGCGGCCGCCCACCAGCACCCCCATAAATATGCGGATGAGAATTTCCCCGAACTGATCTTTGCTAAGGCTGATTTTTTTCCGCCGTATATGATCAATAACAAAAACATACACAAAAACCACACCGAGAAAATACATAAAACCATACCAACTCAGCGCCAGTGGGCCGGGAAGATCAATAATTATTGGGTTAAACAGGGGAACATTCAGATATTTCATAGTCAGACAGTATATTCTCTTTTTCGAACTTCCGCAAGCAAAAAGATGCATGCGGGACAATTTAACCATAAGCGAAGCACCTCCCTGCCCTCAAGATATCAGGAGGACAGAAAGGTGCTGAAATTAATACCATGACGGTATCAGACTACCTGTCACTTTGGAACTACTGAACATACCTGTTGTGTCTCCGGTATATTTACCACCGCTGAGCGTCCAATGATCCTTCCATTCCTCAAGATTTTGACCGAATGCGTTTGCTCCAGCAAACATATGCCGCATATTCGTTACCGAACTGACATCCCAGTTTGAGATATCGCCATTGAATCCCTGATTATAATAGAACATCAAACTCATATTCCTTACCGAGCTGACATCCCAACCCGAGATATCGCCATTGAATGCGTCTGCATTCCTGAACATATCAGACATATCCGTTACCGCTGTAGTATTCCAACCGGAGATGTCGCCATTGAATGTGCTTGCATCTTGGAACATCCTCTTCATATTCGTTACCGAGCTGACATCCCAGTTTGAGATATCGCCATTGAATGCGTCTGCATAATAAAATATCCGGTACATACTCGTTACCGCGCTGACATCCCATCGGGAGATATCGCCATTGAACATGTTTGGATCTGAAGAAGTCCCACTAAAAACCCCGGTCATACTCGTTACTGCTGAGGTAATAATGTAGTTGAGATCGGCAGTATTTCCCCAGGTTGACATCCCCGTATTTACCGCTGTTTTCAGCGCTGAGTTAGTCCTTGGATTCACGGTAACATGGAAATGTTCGGAAAACCGTACAGTGTTCCCACTGTCTACGCCCGACACGAGGTATGTTCCTGCCGTTGTACTCGCGGTAACGGTAATAACTCCCGTACTCGGATCAACTGTCGGCAGGGTAACCGTTGCGGTTGGGGTAGTAACCGCGGTCAAAGAAACGGTTAAGTTATCAGCGGCAATCTGGTTATCTATAGCGGTCGAAAGAATTCCGTTCGTTGCCGTTCCCGCGGGATGCTGTGTCCCTAAAACCGGAAATGGCACTGTTGCGGTGGCGGGAGGGGTAGACCAATCACTATCACCCGCCGCATTTCTGGCAAGCACTAGTACACCGTAAGTAATGCCGTTTGTCAGTCCGGTAATGGTGTGGCTTGTGCTGGTAATTCCTTCAATTATCTCTTTCGAACTCATATGATTCAAATTATAAATAAGCAATTTATACTCGGTAATGGCGCTGCCGCCGTCATCATCGGGAGCTGTCCATGCTGCGCTGATCTGGGCGTTTCCGACGGTGAGCGTTGGAGCTGTCGGCACGCTGGGAACGGCAGCGGAGATTGCTGTTGTGGATTCAGACCAGTCACCACCTCCAATGCCATTGACAGCGCGCACCTGCACATCGTACTCGGTGCCGTTTGTCAGTCCGGTGATGACGTAGCTGGTATTTGTTCCGATGCCGGAGATAATTTCCGTCCAGCTGGTTCCGCCGTCTGAGCTATGGCGCAGATGATATGCGGTAATATCGCTGCCGCCGTCATCATCGGGCGCTGTCCATGCTACGGTGAGCTGGGCGTTTCCGGTGATGAGCATTGGAGCTGTCGGCGCGCTGGGAGCTGTCGGCAAGTTGGGATCTGTCGGATCGCTGGGATCTGTCGGATCGCTGGGAACGACAGCGGCATCAGCTGTTGCGGATGCCGACCAGTCACCATTGCCCTGAGCGTTGACAGCGCGCACCTGTACTTCATAGCTACCGTCGGCTGTCAGCCCGGTTATGATGTAGCTGGTGCTTGTGCCGATGCCGGAGATAATTTCCGTCCATTCGGTTCCGCCGTCTAAGCTATGGCGCAGATGATAGGCGGTAATTTCACTACCACCGTTGTCCGGCTCTTCCCAGAAAGCAACAATGTAATCAGATTCCTGAACAAGAGCGAGCGCTGTTATGGCAGACGGCGCCGAGAGCTCAGGCGGTGAATCGATTCCCAGATCGCCCGGAAGCGGATCCGTACAGGCTGCGAGAAGCAGTATTGGAGCCAGCATGAGCGCCTCCAACAGATACAATGTGAAATGTTTTCCATTTCCATTATTGGCAAAAATACAATGCGTTATATTTCGCATACATTTTCCTCCTATAAAAGGTTAATATGAGTTATAAACTCAATTCATTAGCAACACCGCATGCTGCTGCCTGCATTTCCATCAATTTGCGCCACACGCAATTCCTTCGGCCCGTGTTTGGTCATTCATCTATGGTGTATTCTGCGATCAATCTAATATCTACCAACTCACAGTGGCCTTTTTATTATTCCTCCCTCATATCTCGTAACGGAAAAAATTTCACTGGTAACTATGTGTTTGAAAAGAATTTTGCAAAATTTGTGATTTTTTTTTGGGCGGGGGGAAAGGGTATCTCAAATGCTTATATCTCACGAGATCTTCAATAATACATGGGAGATGTTAGTAGACCTTTTCGATAAGCCATTTTTGGCAGGTGTTGAGTAACAGCGAAACCGTGTCTGCTGGAGTTGAATCGCAAGGCTTTAATAGCCAATGGGGTTATGGGGTTATGAAACTAATACCATGTCGGAAAATTTGGCTGCACCCCATCGGTCATGGTATCCGTATCCACATCCAAGCCGGAACTCGTAAACATATCTGTTTTGGTTCCGGTATATTTACCATTGGCATCGAGCTTGTTGCCAGTTTCGGACGTCCAATGGTCCTTCCACTCCTCAAGATTTTGAGTAAATGCGCGTGCGTCATAGAACATATAGCTCATATCCGTTACCGAACCGACATCCCAGACCGAGATATCGCCATTGAATGCGTCTGCGTTCCTGAACATAAAGCTCATATTTGTTACCGAGCTGACATTCCAGTCCGAGATATCGCCATTGAATGAGCCTGCGTTCCAGAACATAGCGAACATATTCGTTACCGAGCTGACATCCCAGTCCGAGATATCGCCATTGAATGAGCCTGCGTTCCAGAACATCAAACTCATATCCGTTACCGAACTGACATCCCAGCCATTAAGATCGCGTGTGAATGCGTCTGCGTCACTGAACATATAGCTCATAGTCGTTACAGAGCTGACATCCCAGCCCGAGATATCGCCATTAAATGCGTCTGCGCCACTGAACATCCCTATCATATCCGTTACCGAACTGACAACCCAGCTTGAGATATCGCCATTGAATGCGGTTGCGTTCCTAAACATCTCGTACATACGCGTTACCTTGCTGACATTCCAGTTTGAGATGTCGCTATTGAATGCGCGTGCGTCACTGAACATATAGCTCATATCCGTTACCGAACTGACAGTCCAGCCCGAGATATCCCCATTGAATGCGGTTGCGTTCCTGAACATTTCCGACATATCCGTTACCGAACTGACAGTCCAGCCCGAGATATCGCCATTGAATGCGCGTGCGTCACTGAACATATAGCTCATATCCGTTACCGAACTGACAGTCCAGCCCGAGATATCGCCATTGAATGCGGTTGCGTTCCTGAACATTTCCGACATATCCGTTACCGAACTGACAGTCCAGCCCGAGATATCCCCATTGAATGCGGTTGCGTTCCTGAACATTTCCGACATATCCGTTACCGAACTGACAGTCCAGCCCGAGATATCGCCATTGAATGCGCGTGCGTCACTGAACATATAGCTCATATCCGTTACCGAACTGACAGTCCAGCCCGAGATATCGCCATTGAATGCGCGCGCGTCACTGAACATAGAGGACATATCCGTTATTGCCGTGGTAACAATGTAGTTGAGATCGGCAGTATTGCCCCAAGTATCTATCCCATTAGTTACCGCTGTTTTCAGTTCGGCGCTAGTTTGCGACATCTCGGTAACAAAGAAATGTTCGGCAAACTTCACCTCTCCGCTTGCGTTTTCCCCATATACCACATATGTTCCTGCCGCTGTATCCGCGGCAACCTCAACAATGCCGGTACTCGCATTAACTGTCGGAATGCTTACTTCCGCGGGCGCGGGCGCAGGGGTTACCGTAATGGTTCCGGACATTCCATCGACCGCGTAAGTGCCCGCAGCCAAAGAAACAATGAGATTCTCATCGGCAATACGGGTATCAATATCATTCGAAAGAATTGCGGATACTGCCGTACCCGCTGGAACCTTTGTCGCAACAATCGGCAGTATTGCTGTTGCGGGTTCAGACCATGTACTATCGCCAATACCATTGACCGCGCGCACCTGCACATCATAGCTGGCGCCGGCTGTCAGGCTTTCTCCCTGGCCATCTCCAATGGTATACTCGGTACCGCCTATGCCGCTCACCTGCGGTTCCTCTGGAAAGGGAGAACCAGTCGTTGCGTAGCGCAATTCATACCTGCCAATGGCGCTGCCTCCATCGTATGGAGCTTCCCATTTCACCGTCAGACGACCATTACCAAGTATAACCAGTATTGCAGGAGCGGCAGGAACAGCCATGACCAGTTCACCTGTTTCGGATTCAGACCAGTGGCCATTGCCAATGTCATTGACCGCGCGCACCTGTACGCGGTAATTGATTTCGTGTGTTAGTTGGGTTATGGTGTAGATGGTGTGTGTTCCGATGCCGGAGATAATTTCCGTCCATGTGGTTCCGCCGTCTGAGCTATGGCGCAGATGATAGGCGGTAATTTCACTACCGCCGTTGGCGGGTTCTTCCCAAGAAGCAACAATGTGATCAGTGTCCGGAGCAAGAATGAGCGTTGTTATGGCAGAAGGCGCCGAGAGCTCAGGTAAATTGGTTCTCGGTCCCTGTACTGGCTCTGGGGCGGGACAGGCGACGAGAAGCAGTATGGGAACCAGCATGAGCGCCTTCAACAGATACCATGTGAAATGTTTCCCATTTCCGCTATTGGCAAAAATACAGTGCGTTATAATGCGCATACAATTTCCTCCATTACCATATTCTTATACTAAGTACTAAGTGTATCACAGAATTATGTAATAGCAAAACAGATCAAATATCAGAACAGAACTTCCCCAATAATCGCCCGAGGATGCGTTGCGCGCCCACGCGGCTGGTAAGTGCCCCGCCTCAGCAACAGTCGCATAGGTGAGCAATCGAAAAAAGGCAGGCACGGATTTCTCCGCGCCTGCCCAAGTTGAATTGCCGTGTTTCATAGCTCCCGCGGGCTATGAAACTGCTCCTAATACCATGACGGAACACCCACACCCGTAGGCTTATTCGTATCCGACCCGTCCGTATTCGTCACCACGCCGGACTCTAAAAACGTATTTGTTTTGGTTCCGGTATATTTTCCAGCGGCATTGAGCGTCCAATGCTCCCCCCAGTCCTCAAGATCTTGATTGAATGCGCTTGCCCTAAAGAACATAGAGCCCATATTCGTTACCGAGCTGACATCCCAACCGGAAATATCGTTATTGAATGCTGTTGCGGTATAGAACATACCGCCCATAAACGTTACCGAGCTGACATTCCAGAGTGAGATATCGCCATTGAATTCGTTCGCCAAATAGAACATAGAGCCCATATTCGTTACCGAGCTGACATCCCAACCGGAGATGTCGCCATTGAATGCAGTTGCGGTATAGAACATACTGTTCATATTCCCTACCTTACTGACATCCCAACCGGAAATATCGCCATTGAATGCAGTTGCGCTAGCGAACATACCGTTCATAAACGTTACCGAGCTGACATCCCAGCCGGAGATATTGCCATTGAATGTGGTATTGGAATTGAAAACAGATGACATATCCGTTATTTCCGTGGTAATAATGTAGTTGAGATTGGCAGTATTGCCCCAAGTATCTATCCCCTCAGTTATCAGTGTGCCCAGTTCAGTTTTATTTTGAGGGCTCACGGTAACAGAGAAATACTCGGCAAAGCGTACATCGCTGGTTCCGTTTTCACCATATAGCAGATATGTTCCAGCCGTTGTACCTGCGGTAACCGTAATAATTCCGGTATCCGCATCAACAGTCGGCCGGATAACTCCTGCGGGCGGAGGTACGATGGTTAGCGTAATGCCTCCTGATTCATCAACCGCGTAGGCGCCTGTGGTCAAAGAAACGCTGAGGTTCTCAGTGGCAATTTGCTTGCCAATATCGTCCGAAAAAATGACGGATGTTTCCGTCCCCGCAGGAACCTGCGTTGCAGAATTCGGCGCCATTTCCATTGCGGATGGAGACCAGGGTCCTTTGCCGACTGCATTGACAGCGCGCACCTGTACTTCATAACTGGCGCCGTTGGTCAGCGGGCTAATGCTGTAGCTTGTTTCGGTAATTTCGGTAATTTCCGACCATATGGTTCCGCCGTCTGAGCTATATTGCAGCTCATACCCGGTAATGGCGCTGCCACCATCATCCGGCGCAGTCCATGTAGCAATGAGTTCCCCATTTCCCACTTCAAGGGTTGGGGCAGCCATGGTACCCGGCGCGGTTGCCACCGGTTCCGGCATCGGGCATCCAGAAATCAATACAATAAACATCGCACAGAACATGAAAAAGGCTACCTTTTTGTATGATGTATTTCTCATGATTTTGCCTCCTAAAATCATAATTTTTTGACTCAGAAAAATTCTGACGGCTCCCGCCACTATTTCCGAGGTTGCGGCATAATATCAGTTTGAGAAAACATATGCAATGAGGATTTTCTCATCTCAAAACTCCCTAACGCAGAGTAGTAATGTCGCGGTATGCCTGCACTACACGGTCAACAACATTTTTGGTGATACTCAGGCTCAAATTTGCCTTTGCCAATGCAATGGTTACATCGTGCGCTTCCACTGAATCAGGATTGACAATAGACTGAGTGCTGATGTCATGAGCAAACTGCTGATCAGCATTCACCTCGCTGATGGTATCGAAGAGCATCTGCCCGAAACTCTTCTGTCCCTCGGGTAAAATAGATGCTGTGTTCTTTATGTGATCAGGATCGGTGGTTTTCAGAGTAAAGATATCACCCCGAACTTCTGACGGCATGAGATGATGCGCGGTAAATTGGATATTCATAATCCCTCCCTCCCTTACTTATCGACCAATTTCCAGTGCTTTCATAAACATATTTTTTGTTCCTTCAACAATGGAAACATTCGCATCATAGCTGCGGGATGCGGAAATGAGGTCAACCATTTCTTCCACCACGTTGACATTCGGATATTCAACATAGCCCGCCCGCGGACCCGCCTTAATTGCATCGGGATGGGTGGGATCGTATACCAGACGCAGGGGGTCGTCCATGTCTTTTTCAATGGACACAGCCTGCACCCCATTTCCCAGCCCCTCATCGAGCGCCTTGGGGAAGTACTGGCTCTTCCATGTAAGCGAGTCGGCGCGCGGCGCCACAATAACCCGGCTCCGGCGGTAGGCGCCTCCCTCGGGCGTGCGTGTTGTTTCAACATTCGCAATGTTGTTGGCAATTATATCCTGACGAAGCCTCTGAACGGTAAGCCCGCTTGAAGCAATGTTAAGTGTTGAATACAGTCCCATAGTTTCTCCCTTTTCTCAGCCTTCGCTGCGCGCCCTGCGGGCGCTCTCCGCATACTCTGCGAGCCCTGCGCTATGCGCCGTGAGCTCTGCGCCGCTATGTACTAGTTAAGAACAATGTTCATCTGACGGAAATTATGGTTTACGGCTGTTACCATAAGATTATAGGCCAGTTGCTGATTGATGTATGTGGTCGATTCGACTTCAATATCGACATTGTTGCCGTTGTTCTTGGCTGTCGTAAGAAAATCGGCAACCCTGCGGGGGACAACCGTTCGGTAATCAATTTCCCGCTGAAATGGAATGTGTTTTTCATTAGTAAGATAGGTATTGAACGCGGGAGCTTTCTCACTTTCAAGAGCCTTTTTCAGGCTGGTCTCAAAATTAACAAACTCCCGCTTAAAATTCGGCGTGTCCGCATTGGCAATGTTGTTGGCAGTAACTTCCTGACGGTAGAGATTCACACTCATGCTCCGCTGCAGAATATCAAGATTCTTGCCCCAGTTATTATTCGTAAACATCAATTCCCCTCCCCGGGAAGTGCTACCAGCCCCATCGGAGACGAAGTCTCCGATCAGCAACAGACGCATGGCGAGCAGCGCGGAAGCGCAACCAGTCCCTCAGTCTTGTTGTTATTTTCGGAAGAAAATTACACGAGCTTAATAAAGAAACTTTTGCATTGGAAAATTGTGCGTGCACAATTTCCAGGAGCAAAAGTTTCTATTAGATTACTGAGAATCCGGTCGGGCAGCCGCGCTGTCAGCCTTTTTTGGTTACAAGAATCCTCCAGATACGTTTTTCGGGTTTTTCGAGCGCCTCAATAATATGCCCCTCACCCTCAAGACTGCGGGGCACATTTGCGGCCGACTCACTATTTCCAAGCAAAATCTCCAGAGTCTCTCCATTGTTAAGACCCTCAAGCTCAAGCTTACTTTTCACAAAGGTGTACGGACACACTTCGTTACGTATATCCAGCGATTTCGCAATAGATACATCAGACATACTATTCCTCCATGCCGGCGCTAGGGAAGCGCAATAGGGGTGTCATCACGATTACCCCATTCAACCCAACTTCCGTCATACAGGGCAACATTTTTATACCCAAGGAGCCTCAATGCAAAGTAGGAATGCGCGCCGCGAACACCTGTCTGGCAATGCGTTGCTATGCGGCTATTCCTGTCAATGGTATCGTCATAAATTGTTGCCAGCGTGCTGGCAGTTTCAAACCTTCCATCTGCATCAATGTTTTTAATCCAATCGATATGAACAGCGCCGGGAATGTGCCCGCCGCGGTTCGCGCGGACATCGCTTCCTTCATATTCATCCTGACTACGGGTATCAAGAACAACAAAATCTTCATTCCCATAGTTTGCAAGAATCTCGGCGCTATCAACAATCAGCTCAGGTTGAAAGCGTACTCTGAAAGTTGCCGCCGGCCGGTGTTCATCAGCCATACGTACCGGATAACTGAGTTCCTCCCATGCCGCGAATCCGCCATCCAGAAGACGCACCTTTCTATGCCCGAGAACTTCAAAACCCCAGAAGGCTCGCGATGCCCAGAGATTGTTACCGCTGTCATACATAACAATTGTTGTCCTGTTATCTATTCCTCTGGCGCCGAGTTCCGCTCCAATATCTTCAGGATCGGGAAGCATACCGGCAATACCGTTTCTTTCATCGTAGAATATACTCCGATCAAGATATACCGCCCCGGGAATGTGACCCTTCTGAAAATCTTCATAAGAACGCCCATAATCAACAACAATTACCCTGTCGAGATTATCCTCAAGCCATTCAGCAGTTACCAGAAGCGATTCTCCGCTTTCCCTGCCGCCTCCGGCAAATACCATTGTAAGCACAAGTGCCATTACAATACTACATATAAATGTTTTCATACATTACTCCTTTGATGTAAACATTCGAAACTTTTGCTCTTGGAAATTGTGCACGCACAATTTTCCAATGCAAAATTTTGTATCATTTTTCTCAGAACTTTTTTTGCTTTCGCATTTTTTGAAAGATAATTCCGGTCGTCGCCCACACACCGAACATGGTGAAAAGCGTTGCGACCATGGAGCTGATACTCAGGGTAGACAGGCCCGTTATGCCATGCCCGATGTTACACCCCCCCGCGATAGATGCTCCTGTACCCATTAGCACTCCTCCGCCCAACTGCATAAGCATTCGGCGGGGTTCGGGAAGAACCAGCGCCGCCTCGCCTGCCCGCGCCGCAGCGAAATATGCTCCAAAGGGAACCCCCGCAACGAGGAAACTTACTACGCTTATCCCTGAAGCATCACCATTCAGCAGCAAATTCCCCCACGATTGTATGGGCTGTGTAAATGAGAAAATAACATCGATGAAGGAAACGAGCAAATTCCCCCACGATTGTATGGGCTGTGTAAATGAAAGCCCAAAGTCCCTGGATACAAAGGAACTCAAAACCCAGGTCAGCACCGAAAGAATGCCGACAGCGAGTCCGGTTTGCCACCACTTCCAGCCGTTAACATATTTCTGCTTCGGCGCGCGCAGAAGCCACACAACTCCGATAATACTCAGCAGGGCAATAATAAGCCATTTCCAGATACTGTAGTCTATTCCCAGAACATTCCACACACTCGGCGCTTCACCCCGAATATCTATTGTATACGCTCGCAAAAAACGCTGTAGGGGCGCTGCAGGCGCTGCCGCGCCGGTTCCGAAAAGAAGGGCGCCGAAAACAAAGCCCGCAAGCGCCGCCCAACTTCCCAGCATGCCTCGACCGGCACGGTAACAGGAACCGCTTGTACATCCTCCGGCAAGTACCATACCGGCGCCGAAAATAAGACCGCCGGGAATAAGCGCATAAATATACAAGGGAGCGCGGCTTATGGTAATAAGCGCCAGTTCATCAAGCAGATGGACAAGTACCAGATTAATAATAAGCACAAGCACCCATGCCCGAACCAGCGAATGATCCTTCTCAAACACAATACTCCTGAAAGCCGAATTCATGCAGAATCCGCCCTTCTGAAAGCTGAAACCAAGCAATAAACCAAGAATAAATCCCAAAATATATATAATCATCATAATCCTCGTGCCGCTTCCGCAGCCCCGGCCGCCCGCGCAGCTCCTCCGCCAGCGTGCCGAGGCTCCCGCTTCCGCGCTCCTACATCTGCATTAAAAACAGGCAAAATTACCTCCGTACTTTTGTGAACCCAAAGCTGCGCTTCCAATGCGAAGGCTGTCTGGAAGGCCCGCTATTTTTGCGCTCCTGCTTTCAACTGTCCGATTACCCTTGATGGTGAGCACAAGAAAGGGCAGCGATGTTGAATGGGGAATGAGCCACACAGTATCCTCCTCATCCAGAAGGAGCGAAGTATATCCGGCAGGAATGGCAGATGCCAAAAGCTTTTTCCCGTTCTGCCTGTTGAAGACGATAATTTCATTGTTTTCATTGTTCAGAACAATTGTTCTATTCCCGTTTTCTTCAATAACAAGAGTTTTCGGGTTAAAACTTCCCGTAATTTTCCGTATGATTTTGTTTTTCCGCAGATCGGCAAGCACAAGTTGTTCAGTGCCTGCAATCCATGCGAAGCGGTCATTTCCGCTCACACGCAGCAGCTGCGCCTCAAAATCGAGTGCAAGACTACTCAGCACCCGCCCGTTGATACCATCGCCTCCAACAAGAAGTGAAGCCCCGTCTCCCTGTCCGAGGGCAAAATAGCGGGTTCCCCGTCCGTTAAAAACAACATTACCGAATTCTCCGGCAGGAAAATCGATGCTGCCGGAATGTTCCAGACTCAACTTCCGATGCTGATACACATCAATTTTTCCCCTTCCCCGATCAAGAATGAACACGCGTTCACCGGTCGGAACAAAGGAAATATCTCCAATATCGCTCCAATCATCCGCAAGTCCGCCCTCAGGCCGGCCCGTTTCAGCAGAAAATATCTCAACATTGTCATTGTCCGATACAAAGACCGCGGCTCCGCCCGGCGTGGGCCATAACGATGGGATTCCGCCGCCCTGAAAAACATAGCTCCCCGCATATTCGCCCGCATCACGGTCAATAATGTGTACAGTATCATCAACCTGCACATACAAGGCGTAATCGAAGGCTCCAGCTATCGCAGGGAAGGCAAAAAATACAAGCGCTGCGCCCAGAATGCGTTTTTTCATACTCATCTCCAATTTATCTCCAATTCATTTCGTCAGAACTGCGTAATCCGCTCAGTTCGCTGATAAGCCGCTGTACCTGACGTGTATTATTCTCACGCTTCTTAACAGTGAAAAAATTCAAAATATCTCCCTGCACATCGAAAATGCCGTAGATCATCTTCTGATCTTCTGCCAGCCTGATATCTTCCTCGCTCATTCTCGACGGTGTTGCCGGATGACTATGATAGGTTCCAATGAGTTTCTTCCCCTGCTTTCCGGCCTCCCTGAATGCTTCAAACTGCTCAGCCGGATCAAAGCGGTAATGCTCAGGGCTTTCATCAACATTGCGCAGAGGAAAAATCGCTGTTACCTCAATAAGCGGAGCAAATGATCCGCTGCGAAAGGCCGCCCGCTCTGAAGCAAGGTAACCGCAAATTTCACAGGGCAGCCCTTCATGCGCCAGTTTTTTTATTTTCTGATATACCTCACTGCTTATTCTCACCTTCGGTATACCTTTTCTTGCAGTATCAGCCATGGATATGTTCCTTATATTCCTCTGCGAGGGACGGCGTATTTTCGGAGGTATTGGCATATTCAAGGTTCACCTTACAGGCAGCCTGCTCCATCTCCGCAAGTTCGGTAATATCGGGGGTTTTACCGCTTATGCGGCAGTGCTCGTTATGCTTCACCGCAACAGTACGGAAATTCATACTCAGCGCGTCATAAAAAAGCACACGGTTTGTCAGGAGTTCTCCAATGTTCAGGAGATATTTGAGCGCCTCGGTCGCCTGAATGGTTCCGAGAATTCCCGCAATTGCCCCAAGCACCCCCGCCTCGCTGCAGGTCGGCACGGCGCCGGCCGGCGGCGGTGTGGGATACACGCAGCGGTAACAGGCGGAGCCGGGCGTCCAGGTCATTGTCTGCCCCTGAAAACGCAGAATTCCCCCTTGGTTGAAGGGTTTGTTCTCAAAAACACAGGCATCATTTACCAGATACTTTGTGGGAAAATTATCCGTGCCCTCAACAATAAAATCGTAACCGCGAATAATTTCACGGATATTATCCTTATTCAAACGCAGATTATGACGGATAACCTGCACATCGGGGTTTATTGCTTCAATTTTTTCACCGGCTGAATCGACCTTGCTCCTGCCGACATCGGGAGTGTGATGAGCAATTTGCCGCTGAAGATTACTCAGATCAACCACATCCGCATCGGCTAATCCAATGGTACCAACTCCGGCAGCTGCCAGATACAGAGAAATTGGCGACCCCAGCCCCCCCGCGCCGATAACGAGAACCTTACTGTTCAGAAGGCGCTCCTGTCCTTTGCCGCCGACATTCTGCAGAAGAATATGCCTGCTGTATCGTATTATCTGATCATTATGTAAACTCATACATTCCTCACTAAACATTCTTATGGAAAGTTTTGCCGGCACATTCCAATGCCTGACTGAAATCTGCCTTCAGATCTTCAATATCCTCAAGTCCGAGAGATATTCTCAACATACCGGGGGTTACTCCCGCTTCCTTCTTCTTTTGTTCTGAAGAATCTCGAAAAATCGTGCTTGCCGGATGCACTGCCAAGGTTCGTGAATCGCCGAGATTCGTCATATTACGTACCAATTTCAGCGCTTTTCCAAAGGAAAATGCCCGTTCCTTGCTCCCGAAGTCTATTGTTATGAGGGCGCCGCCGCCATGAGGCATGTACTTTACAACACGTGTATAGTACGGCGAAGATTTCAGACCGGGATAATGTACTGCTTCTTCTCCCATCTGCCGCGCAAGATATTCGGCAAGATATTTGGCGTTTTCAAACTGCCGTTCAACCCTGAGGTGCATGGTTTCCAGACTGAAACCGGTGAGAGCCGCGGCCGCAGGCTGCTGAGTCATACCAAGATTCTGCAGGGCCTGATAGCGAAAGCTTGCAAGAAAGGCATTGTCCTTTCCGAAGCGGGCAGAAAAATCCTGCAGAACAGGGTCCCGCGACTGTGTCCAGTCGTATGTTCCCTTGTCAATCAATGCTCCGCCAAGTACGGTATTGTTCCCTGCCATAAACTTTGTGCTGCTGTGCATCTCAAGAGCAACGGGAGCAGGAGAAAGATCCAGAAAACCCGGAGGGGTGAGGGTTGAGTCGAGAAAAACCGGCAGATTCTTTTCTTCGGCAATCGCCGTTACCGTTTCAAGATCCTGGAGATCGAGGGCAGGATTACCCATGGACTCACAGAATAGTAAAACTGCTGTGGGAGTGTTTTTTACGACCTTTCTGAGAGCTTCGGAATCGTGAAAATTGGTATACGCAACGTTCAGACCAAGTTTGCTGAAGAGCCTGTCGAAGAGGGCAATGGTTCCGCCGAAAATTGCCCGGTGGGCAATAATTGTGTCGCCGGCTGAGGCGAGGGTAAGTACGGCGCCGCTGATTGCTGCCATCCCTGTTGCGGTGAGTACTGCTCCTCTTCCCCCTGTTATGGCGGCAATTTTCCGCTCAATATTCATAAGGGTCGGATTCTGAATGCGCCCGTAAATATAGCCGAATTTCTGCCCGGCAAAGACCTTTTCAAGATCGGCAGGGTTCTCGTATGCAAATGCCGAATTCAGATAAAGAGGAAATTGTGTTGCGCCGAACTGATCGTTCTGCGACTGAAGTATGCGCGTCTGAGCGGCATAATCATTCATTTCCTCCTCCCATAAAATAGAGAAAATTAATTTCATCGCCGTCAGATATAACGATTGTCGAAAATTCATCTCTGTTCAGAATGCGTCCGTTATGCTGAACGGAAACCATATCGGGCGATTCAACATCCTGAATTTCAAGGAGCTTTTCAATATGTAATTGTTCTTCTGTCTGCACACTGACAGTATCATTATTAATTGTCAGCGTGAGTGTTCCTATAGTTTTTTCGGACATACATGGCCTCCACTAAAAATATAGTTCCAAAACTATAGTATGTCAATATAATTTGTCAAGATTAATAAAATATTAATAAAAAGAGACCGTTGCATAATCCATGGTTCTATTGAGATGGGGAAGGTTGATAAAAATTTGGGGTAAAACTGGCTGATAATGCCATCTGAGCGCCCGCGAAGGATCGCATTTTGCTCATTTCTGCCCGTTTTCGGGCTGGTTTCCGGCGCGTAGGCAGGCGATCCCTGTCGGCTTCTGCCGTTTTCCCAAATGCGGCTGCTAAGCCGCCCATTAATGCGATCCGTTCCGCACTGTCCGCATACTGTTTTCTCCTCCTGAATATCCGAGGATTTTCAAAAGCATATTTCCAGCTATGTACCATACCGATATGATTTTTTCTCATACCATATAGACGGGTAAAATATGAATGGTGAATATGAGAAATTTTTGTAATTATTTTTATTATTTTGGGATATTACTGTTGGACCTGACCCCGGCGCGGGGCGCGCTGAAGTAGCGCTGCTACGCTTCACCGTTTTTCTGAAATGCTCGAATTTCATCTCCGCTGAGATTGGTGATATCATGAATAATGTCCATCGATATGCCCTTCCTGAGCATTTTGAGTACCTGCTCACGTTGGGTTCGATCATGTTCACGCTGGAGCTCAGCACGCCCCTGCTCAAGCCCCTGCTCAAACCTGTGCTCAACACCTGCCCGCCATGGCTTATCTAAAAGATCTACCAACATACGTTTTACCTCCTCAGGATGTTCCTGCCGGCTGCAGGCCGAGCAACGTCAATTAATGCGATCCGTTCCGCAATGTCCGCATTTCCTCATCGCTCAGCCCGGTAATCCTCTGAACAGCCTCGGTCGACAACCCTTCCAAAAACATACTGCGGGCGTTTTTTCTCCGCTCCTCAATATGCCCCTCCGCGCGACCTGCCTGTAGCCCCTTTTGAAGTCCTTCTTCACGACCTGTCTGCAGTCCTTCCTGTCGACCTGTTTGCAATCCTTCTTCACGACCTGTTCGCAGTCCTGTCTGCAGTCCTTCCTGCCGACCTGTCTGCAGTCCTTCCTGTCGACCTGTTTGCAATCCTTCTTCACGACCTGTTCGCAGTCCTGTCTGCAGTCCTTCCTGCCGACCTGTCTGCAATCCTTCCTGCCGACCCATTTCCGCAATGCGCGCTCTGAATGTTTCCGCATTCATTCTGAACATTTTCGCTACCTCCTTACCTCTCGGTTCTTTTGTTCTTTCTAATTGGTTCATTAGCGTATCTAAATCTATAACAATTCCGAACATCGAATCTACCACGCCAATAAATTCCTTTATCAGCTCCAGCGATTCTTCATTCAGCATTTCTGCTATCGCTTTCTCCACCTTCTGAATGTCCCAATCCGTATTCAGCAGATTTTTCGAGTACAGATCAAGGTACATAACAGCCGCAAACATTCTTCCCCGCTGCTGCAGCTGCTCCGCAGAATAATCGCTCTCGCTAATAAGATCGTAGGGAAAAGGAGCAAGATACTGCGGGAATTCCCGCTTCCGTTGCTTTCTGACATTCCCCGGCACCTTCCATTTTCTCGTACCATTATAGAACACAATGGGAAGAAATACCACCTCGCAGTCATCGGGAATTGCGCCGGAGCGGTGAATGTTCCGATAGAGCAGATTCGTGTACTCCGACATGCGGAGGGGCATGTCTTTGTTCACTCCAGACTGATGCTCAAGGAGCACATAGATAGCAACATCTCCCGTGTGATCCCGACTCCTGATTTTGCAGACAATGTCGGCCATTCGTGTTTTTGCATGGTCAATGAAAAAGGTACCGTTTTCAATGGTTATATCCTCGGTTCGCAATTTTTTCGTCCATGCGCCTCCGACAAATCGTTGAAGAAATTGGAGCATTATTGCGGGTTGGAACAGCAGGGAGCGGTAGCCTTGGTCGTAGGGAACGGGGGCGGGTTTTTCTTTGAAATCGATCATACAATCCTCCTGAACGAAAGTTTTGCTACTGGAAATTGTGCTTGCACAATTTTCCAATGCAAAAATTTCTGAACGTTTCTTTCTGAATAGGGGAGCTCCCATGGCGACATGGTCCCATGGTGAATTCTCCCTTATATATCTATAACGGGTAAAATGTCATTCTTGACTATGTATTTTGAAAGAATTTGAAAAAAGTTTTGATACTGAATAGAACTTTCCGCTCGGGCTCATCCCTGAAGGGGGCGCTGACAACGAGATCGCAGTGAAGGTTCTTTTTTCCTGCAATGTAGCTGGGGGTTTCAATGCGGATTTTGTCCATGTCCAGCTTGGCAAGTGTTGTATCCTCACAGAACAGCCGCAGCAGGTCGGGAATGGGGGCTGGTATGCTCTGTGTTGATGCTCTCCATGCTCCCGGGGACAATGCTCCGCGCGAGGTCTTTGTTGAAGTATGAATATATGAAATCCCGGAATATCCGGGGATTTTCAAAAGCATATTTCCAGCTATGTACCATACCGATATGATTTTTTCTCATACCATATAGACGGGTAAAATATGAATGGTGAATATGAGAAATTTTTGTAATTATTTTTATTATTTTGGGATATTACTGTTGGACCTGACCCCGGCGCGGGGCGCGCTGAAGTAGCGCTGCTACGCTTCACCGTTTTTCTGAAATGCTCGAATTTCATCTCCGCTGAGATTGGTGATATCATGAATAATGTCCATCGATATGCCCTTCCTGAGCATTTTGAGTACCTGCTCACGTTGGGTTCGATCATGTTCACGCTGGAGCTCAGCACGCCCCTGCTCAAGCCCCTGCTCAAGACCTTCAACCCGGCCTTTCAGAATGCCTTTCTCCATTCCTTTTGCAATGCCTTTCTCCATTCCTTTTGCAATGCCTTTCTCCATTCCTTTCAGAATGCCCTTCTCCATTCCCTCAATCCGGCCCTTCGCAATGCCTTCCCTTACGAAGGCGTTGGTAATATTATATGTCCGCATACTGTTTTCTCCTACTGAAACTTTTGCATTGGAAAATTGTGCAGAGCACAATTTCCAGTAGCAAAAGTTTCACATTTGGCAGGCCTCGTTGCGCTTGGCATTCTCTCATTTTGTAGAAAGTTTTGCCTGTGGCAAAACTTTGTCCAGGGTACAGTTCCCTGTCAATTTTCTCAAACTGCTCATACAGTCCCAAATCTTTTAGATAGCCTAACACACTTTCTGCCAGATCAGTAAAGTCTTGTGATGACAGACCGTTCAGAAGCTGCGCAATCTCTTTCAGCCCCTCATCGTTCATTTCACTGAAAATTGTGCTCTGCACAATTTTCAAATGAGGATTCTCTCATCTATACTCTTGATTCTCTCACGGTATAGAAAGTTTTTCCTAAAGGAAAAACTTTGTTATTATCTCGCATTATATACCACAATGCAGTCGATGTATATCGTTTTCCATCGAAACGCCATGCCAACTGCCTTTTGTCCATTCGCCTCAGATCGCGCACAATGTACGACACTCTCGCCCTGACATCCACCGTGCCTTCGGTAAGGGATTCGGAAGCAGCATTTCCATGTAAACTGTAAAATGTGAGTGGGAGGTTCCATTCATTTTTTCCATGGTAGAACAGAAGTATATAGATAGCATCATTTTCATTGTACACATTGCTGTTTCTGAGGGCATATTGGTAGTCATCGATCTGTGTGAGAGCATGTTTATTCAGGTAGCTTTTGTGTTCAATAATAAATAGGGCCTTCCGGTCGGGGTCTGACAGGAAGGGGGCACTGACAACGAGATCGCAGTGAAGGTTCTTTTTTCCCGCAATGTAGCTGGGATTTTCAATGCGAATTTTGTCCATGTCCAGCTTGGTAAGAATCGTATCCGTACAGAACAGCCGCAGCAGGTCGGGAATCAGCCGGGGGGTTCGGTAGTAGGCGATCTTGAAGGCTATGTCGTGGATGTGGCCTGTGCTCTGGGATGATTTTTTCATAAACATTCCTCCTACATCTATAACGGGTAAAAAGTCATTCTTGACTATGTTTTTGGAAAGCATTTTGCAAAATTTGTGAATTTTTTTCGGGGAGTCGGGAATGGGGGGCTGGTATGCTCTGTGTTGATGCTCTCCATGCTCCCGGGGACAATGCTCCGCGCGAGGTCTTTGTTGAAGTATGAATATATGAAATCCCGGAATATCTGAGGATTTTCAAAAACATATTTCCAGCTTTGATCATGCACCATACCACATAAACAGGATATGCGCGCATGGTGAATGATGTTATGAGAAATTTTTTGAAAAAGTTTCTATTATTTTGAGATATTAGCCTGATCCAGACGTATGGGCGAGCAGAAGGCATGGCGAGCCAACGCGGAGCACCGACCAGCCTAGGAGACGCAGCCTCCCCGACCAGCCGTCTTGCTCGAAAAAAGGCAGGCACGGGGGCTGGTCGGCGCCCCATGCCTGCCTGAGTTGAATTGCAACGTTTCATTAGCCGCTGGGGGCTTCCGCCCTACTGGTTGCTATTTGGTGAAAATGTATATTTTGCCAGAATCAACGCCAGCCGTATTATCATCAGTCCGCCGCGCGCCGACAATCGCAGTATCTCCATTCAGAGCAACGCTATATCCAAAATTCTCATTTGCTGGCGCACCATCAGTTTCTAGTTTTTGCCGCTGGGTCCAGCCGTTGCCGCTGACATCCTTGGTGAAAATGTAAGCACTGCCCTGCTCTGTAGTACCAGTACTATCCTGAAATGCGCCGACAATCGCAGTATCTCCATCAATGGCAACACTAATTCCAAAATAATCATTTAGTTGTCCGTCAGATGCCGTCAGTTTGACTTCATTGCCCCAGCCACTGTCGCCCTTGGTAAAAATGTATGCGGTACCGGAAGCATCGCCTTTATCATCACCATTAGACTCTCCGACAATCACGGTATCTCCATCAATGGCAACACTAGTTCCAAACAGATCATCTATATCAGTTGGCGTCAGTTTGACTTCATTTCCCCAGCCACTGTCGCCCTTGGTAAAAATGTATACGCCGGAATTGGTGCTCAGTGAACTCCCCGGCGCGCCGATAACCGCGGTAGTTCCATCAATGGCAACACTAGTTCCAAAGAAACTAATTGCAGCTCCATCAGATGCCGTTAGGTTGACTCCATCGTCCCAGCCATCGGCACTGCTATCCTTGGTGAAAATGTAAGCGCTGCCATGATCATTATCATCATCATCAGTATTAGTATCATCAGTATCATCCCAATATGCGCCAACAATCGCAGTATCTCCATCAATGGCAACACTAATTCCAAAATAATCATTTGGTTGTCCGTCAGTTGCCATCAGTTTTGCCTGCTGGGTCCAGCCGTTGCCAGTGGTATCCTTGGTGAACACATACGCGCTGCCGGAATTCATGCCGTTAGCATTAGTCTCAAAATACGCACCGACAATCGCAGTAGTTCCATCGTCATCCAGATCAACAGTGATTCCAAAATAATCACCTGCAGCCGCGTCACTTGCCTCCAGTTTTGCCTGCTGGGTCCAGCCGTTGCCAGTGGTATCCTTGGTGAACACATACGCGCTGCCAGCATTACTACTATCCTTATATGCACCGACAATCGCAGTGTCTCCATCTTCATCCAGAGCAACAGTGATTCCAAACTGATCACCTGCAGCCGCGTCAGATGCCAAGCGTTCGATTTTGTTCGGAAAAAGAAGTAGTAAAACGGTAGCGCTATTCGACCATGCGCCATCGCCCACAGCGTTAACGGCGCGTACCTGTACGTGGTAGCGAGTGCCGTTTGTGAGGTCTGTGATGGTGTGGCTTGTGCCGGTGATTTCGGATGCTTCAATTAATGTCCATGTGGTTCCGCCGTCTGAGCTATATTGCAGCTCATACCCGGTAATTTCGCTGCCGCCGTCATCATCGGGCGCTGTCCATGTAACCGTAAGCGAAGCGTTCCCCGCTTCGAGAGTGGGAGTAGTCGGCGCGTCAGGAACAGTGGAAGATGCTGTAGGGGTTGCAGTGGCAGATTCCGACCATGCGCCGCTTTCTCCGCTCGCGTTGACCGCGCGTACCTGTACTTCGTAGCTGGTACCGCTTGTTAGCCCGGTAATGACGTGGTTTGTGCTGGTAATACCGGAGGTGAGCTCCGTCCAGCTCCCCTTGCCGTCTTCCCTGTGGCGCAGGTGGTAGGAGCTAATGGCGCTCCCGCCGGTATCGGTCGGCGCTGTCCATGTCACCGTCAGTTGCTCATTCCCTGCTTCGAGAGTGGGAGCAGCCGGCGCTGCAGGAAGGGTAGCGAGAGGCCTTGCGGTGGCAGATGGCGACCAATCGCCTTCTCCGTTCGCGTTGACCGCGCGCACTTGCACCTCATAACCGGTACCGTTTGTTAGTCCGGCAATGGTGGAGCTTGTACCGTCAATGCCCTCGGTAATATCCGTCCAGCTTCCGCTGCCTTCTTCAGCATGGCGCAGGTGATAGTCGGTTACATTGTGACCGTCAAGCGCATCCCACGAAACCGCAATTGTTCCGCTTCCCGCCGTTAGCTGCGGCATGGACATGGCAGGCGGCGCGCTACCATCTACCGGTACAGGATCAGTACTCGGAACAGGATCTGGCCCCGGACACCCAGCAAGCAACGCGGCACACACCGCGCAGCATACGACAAACAGGGAGTACTTCCCTATATTATACCACAGTTTTGCATTGCCGGTAGCAAAGGTTTCTACACAATATCAGTAATTTTTAATTTTTGCAACTTTTACAGAAACAGGCAGGCATCGACTGCCCCAAAGGTGTAGCAGGGATGTTGTCCCTACCGCGAGTATCGCCTTGCCTGAATGTTTATGCTCTGTAATAAGATCTGCGGTGTCTTCATCAATTTCATACTCTTCACTATGCATTGTGTGTTCCCGCAGATCATCGCTGCGGATCGGCAGGCTTGGCAGGAATTGGAAAATACCGCATAATGGAATGGGCAGCTTGGTGCCGTGCCGCCAATGGCGCGAGCATCAGCAGATATCAGAGTCCATCAATATTACATGAGAGGAGATCACATGAGAGGAGCACATATGGAAATTTCACCGCTTCAGAGAGCGCGATATGAATATCAGCCAAAGTTGCCTTCGGTTTTCAATGAGGGAGCAGGGAATGTTGGAATTCGACGAGGGGAAGCAACAGAATCTGTTTCCGACCGCGCAGAAATACAAAAGCTATTCGAACATCATTACGGCGCCCCCATTGCCGTCTTTGAAAAGGACGATGGCGCCGCTTTTACCGGAACACGTTTTGCGGAAACACTCAGAATAGGGGTAATTCTTTCTGGAGGACAGGCGCCGGGGGGGCATAATGTTATAACAGGTCTTTACGATGCCATGAAAGCAGCCAATAGGCAGTCGGTGCTCATCGGTTTCCTTAAGGGACCCGGGGGGCTTATTGATAATGAATGTATTGTTCTGGATGATGATAGTATCAACAGCCATCGGAATACCGGAGGTTTCAGCATTATTGGTTCAGGACGCACAAAAATTGAAACTCCAGGGCAGTTTGACGCCGCTCTTAAAAATGCGCAGGCGCAGAAACTCAATGCGCTGGTGATAATTGGCGGAGATGATTCAAATACCAATGCCGCCGTTCTCGCCGAATTTTTCACAGAGCACAATTCGGAAATTCAGGTTATCGGCGTTCCGAAAACCATAGACGGCGACCTCAAGAATGAATATATTGAGGCCTCATTCGGATTCGACACGGCAGTAAAAACCTATTCCGAACTTATTGGGAATATTATGCGGGATGCTTCGTCATCGAAAAAGTACTGGCATTTCATAAAGCTCATGGGGCGCTCGGCAAGCCACATCGCCCTCGAAGCAGCGCTGCAAACCCATCCGAATGTCGCCATTATCAGTGAGGAAGTAGCCCACCGGCAGGCAAGCCTTGCCGAACTTGTACGGGAAGTTGCAGACGCCGTTCAGTACCGGGCCGAACGGGGCAATAATTTCGGTATAGCCCTCATTCCCGAAGGGCTTATAGAGTTTATTCCTGAAGTTAGGGCGCTCATTGACGAGCTGAATAACATTCTTTCTCATCACCGGGATTATTTTGCGACCCTGCGGAATTTTGATGATCAAACAGAATTCATAAGCAGCAAGTTAAGTGATCATTCAGCGCGGGTTTTTTCGTCTCTTCCCCGGAACATCCGCAGGCAGCTTTTACTGGACAGGGATCCGCACGGAAATGTTCAGGTTTCGCTCATCGACACGGAAAAGCTCTTCATTGAAATGGTCGGCGAACTTCTAGCCGAGCGAAGCGCAGGGGGCGGTGGTGGCTCCGGGGGCGCGGGCAGCGCCGGCTGCTCTCCCATACCATTTCAGGCGCTTCCGCATTTCTTCGGTTATGAGGGACGGAGCGCCTTTCCGTCTAACTTCGATGCCGACTATACCTATAGCCTCGGGTACACGGCTTTTATGCTCATTGTTCATGGTTTGAATGGGTATCTTTCCAGCGTGCGCAATTTGCACCGCCCGAGTTCCGAATGGATTGCAGGGGGAATTCCCCTTACCATGCTCATGAACATGGAGCAGCGGCACGGTGCGCGGAAGCCGGTTATCCGCAAGGCGCTTGTTGAATTAGATGGCGCGCCGTTCCGGGAATTTGCGGCGCATAGGGAACAGTGGGCGCGGGAAACATCGTACCGCTTCCCCGGTGCCATTCAGTACTACGGTCCGCCGGAAGTGTGCGACCAGCCGACAATTACCCTTGCGCTAGAAAAAGGAAAACCGTGAAAAAAACATACACTCACTGATATTTTTGCTGAAGCTCTGCCACCTACCCTCACAGTCAAGTCAATATCAAGTACTGCAGAAACCTAGTAATGCCGCTGTTTTCGCCAACAAGTATTTCTTAAACAAGTTATAAATTAAGCTGTAACAAGATTGAATTCAACTTGAGTTTGTAACTCAATCTCTGAAAGAACATCTTTAAGTCGATTCATATCGCTTACCTTATTCAGGATTTCATGTAGTTTTGGTATATTGATTATTTCTTCAAAACAGGAAATATATGATTCAATTACTGAAGAAATCTTATATATCTTTTTAGCATCCATTCTTATTTTCATTTCAATCTTGTCAATATCAAGTGTTGATTTTATAACAAATACAATCGGGTATCGCTGGATTTTATCTATATCCAAAAAATATTTTTTAAAATCTAATGTTTCAGTAACCTGATAAAATCGACCTAATGGTTTCATTACAAAATCAATTCCACCATCATTTGCATTCGTTCTTCCTGTTTTGTATAGTTTTAAATTCTCTTCAACTAACTCTTCAGGATCCCAACCCCAATAAACTATATTATTTAAATAATAGTATTTTAATATGGAAAAGGAAACAATCTCAAAAATTCGTGCATCAACATGTGAATTTAATTGGTTCAGAATAAATTCTTTTATCTTATCTTCGTTATCTGCATTTGCAGAAGTTGCGTTTTCTGACATATGTTTACAATAATCAATAAATGTATTGAACCTTTCTTGTCTGATCTCTACGTATTTTAATATTATTTCGATTATTGAGTTTATTAACGAATAACGTTTTGAATCAATTTCAATGTAAATTAGTTCTTCATTTAGCCAATATCGTTTTGTCTCCAAATTACGAATAATTGGTATTTCATTAATATCTGGGAAATATTTCCTGAATTCATCGTTTAATCTATTATTTAAAGCATGATTTTGTAGTTTTTGTCCGAAAGGAAGTTCTCTCATACGGACCAGTAATTCAGAAAAAATTGCACCTTCATAATCTAAATAATTTTTCTTAGGGTCCTGGAATCCTTTATTTACATAATCTTCCAAAAGAACTACTAAAGCATACAAATTTGCAAATGAACCTCTTGATTTTGATCCACGGTTTGCGGATTTCGTTTTTATTATTAAATAACGAATTAAATGCGAATCTGTTTTTATTCTGTTATGAATATTTTCATTCGGAAAATTTTTTTTTAATATTTCAATAAGTAATTCAGAAAAATCCATCTATTCACTATTCTTTCAAAATAAACTTGGTTGAGGTAAGTAAAAACCTTTTTTATTATTCCCATTTTTTCTTACACAGGTCTTATCAGGTTTTTTTAATTCCTCACTCTTATACGAAGTTGTAATATTCAATCTTCTCAAACCAATTTTATAATACTCTTCCTGTAATTCTATACCAATAAATTTTCTATTCAATTTATTTGCAACAAATCCCGTTGTAAATGTCCCTGAAAAAGGATCAAGAACAGTATCGCCTTCATTGCTGGACGCCAGAATTATTCTTTCTAATAATGATTCGGGTTTTTGTGAAGGGTGCTGCTCATATTCATTCATTCGATAACGTACCCGGTTATAATACCAGACATTCCCTGGAACCTTCTGCGTATTATACGGCCGGGGCGTATCACCGCGATAATCAATCAGTTTCCTCTTAGCCCCTGTATGTGCTTCTACAAGGATACTGTCAGAGTTGAACGTGTAATCATTCTTATTTTTGACAACAAATAGAATTAGTTCATACATTGAACCATAGTATTTTTTTGCCTGTACTCCACTACTATCATAATACCAGACTATTCGTGACAGAATGTCCACATTAAGAGAACGAATAAAAATATCCAGATAAGGCATTGCTTCTGTACTTGTCATTATATATGCAGAACCGTTCTCTTTTAATTTTTGAAAACAGAGGACAATCCATTTTTTACACCAATCCACATATTCTGCTGTTGATGACCACCTGTCAATAAAGTTCGAAAATTTCTTACCAATATTATATGGAGGATCAACAAACAAAAGAGCAATTGAATTATCATCAATGTGATTTTCTAATACTTCAACGGCATTCCCAAGGTAAATTTTACTCAAAGGATTATTCATCATCTGCATTATTAAATAATCAGATGATTTTTCAGGATTGTCAATATCATAATCCACCCATTCCATTTCATCAACATCCAACTTCATCATGTGCACTGAGCAATTATACAAGACCCCGCAGAGATATCTCAACGGCGCGGTCGCCGAGTATTGACAAAGCTCTTTGACTACCGCAGAATATATTATGGAGGAAATTTTGCTCTGCAAAATTTTCCATGGAGGAATGATTGGGTGCAGTTCCAAAAGCCCGCGGTTGAACAGACCCAGAAGCTCAAACTCAGCCCGCAGATGCTTCAGAGCATAAAAATTATGTCTCTCCCCCTATTTGATCTCAGGGCGCGCATTGAGCAGGAATTGGAGGAAAACCCTGCCCTTGAACGTACGGAAGATGAAAAAACCCTCTCAATCGACTCCACGCTCGACTCTTCTTTCGACTCCACACCGGAAAAATCTGACGAAGATTCATATTTTGAAAACACTTCCGATCCGGGTACCATTTCCACCTATGATCAGGATGCCAGTAATGCGAAACAGAGCTTCATGGAAAATGCGCTCTCTCAACCTGAGACACTTCAGGATCATCTTGTCTGGCAATTACGGCTTCAGCCCCTTTCCCATGAATTAATTGACATTGGTGAACTTCTCATTCATAACCTCGATATGAATGGCTTTCATATTGAGGAACCTCAGTATCTGCTGTCTCCCGAGCAATGTGAACATATACATACACTCATACCAATGATCAGAGAGTTTGATCCTGTCGGCTGCTGTACCAGCAACTATATTGAGAGCCTTGAAGTTCAGGCATCGCTTCTGGAAGACGTTCCTCAGTCCATATATGTTATTATTCGGGAATATCTTTCTGTTCTGAGCAAGGGCAAGGTTCAGGAAATTGCCGGAAAACTTTCGGTTCCTCCTGAAGAAGTTGAACACTGCCGCCACATTCTTCGTTCGCTTACGCCCTTTCCGGGACAGGAGTATACTCATATACATCCGGGATATGTTGTGCCCGATGTTATTGTTATCCGTGAAAAAGATGACTGGCGGATCATTGTTAATGAGGATGAACTTCCGGTTCTCGGTCTTAACAATTTTTTCAGTGAAATTGAAGAAAACAGGAAGAGTAAGGAGGCATCCGATTTTGTCAGAACAAAAATTCGTGACGCCCGCTGGTTTATCAACAGTATCCGACAGCGAAACAACACCTTGCAGAAGGTCGCAGTATCAATTGTGAAATATCAGAGAGATTTTTTTCTCACAGGTCCGAAGGGCATTGTTCCGCTCATATTAAAAGATGTGGCGGAAGATATAGGAGTGCATGAAGCAACAATAAGCCGTCTTACCCGCGGCAAATACATGCAGACAGAATATGGTATTTTTGAGTTAAAGTATTTTTTTACAAACGCGGTTAAGGGCTTCCGTGGAGGCGGAGGGGCCTATGGCAAGGTTGCGGTCAAGGAGATTATTAGGGAAATTCTGGAAACACAAAGTAATTTTTCCGATCAGAAAATTTCTGATCTTCTTGAAAAGCGGGGTATAAAAATAGCCAGAAGAACAGTTACAAAATATCGGAAGGAATTACATATCTCATCATCCTATGAGCGTTAGGAGGCTACTATGCATGTTGATATAAAAGGTGTTCATTATCACATTACCGATGTGACCCGCGATTTTCTTGAAACCAAACTTGAGAAAATCTCATATGCCAAGGACGATATCGTCAATCTTTTCTTCACCCTTACAAAGGATAATTATGAATGGATTGCCGAAGTAAACGTTAGCTTTCGCTGGAAGGTGAATGCTCATCTCAAAGAAGAAAGCTTTAATCTGCACGAGTCAGTTGAGAAACTCATTGACAAGCTTGAAGCCAAGATCCGTAAAGAAAAAGACAAAATAAAAGATAAACATGTCTGAACAGACAAGTTTCCCGTAGGTATGATATGCAGACAATTACTGTACTCGAATTTCTGAATCTTGATTTCAAGGAGCATGATGCCCTCAGGCTCCGCTGTATTGCCGGACGGACGGGGCTCACGCGGGAGATACGATTTCCCAATGTTAACCGCCCCGGCCTCACCATGAATGGCTTCTTCGATAATTTTGCGGTTGACCGTATTCAGCTTTTCGGCCGCGGCGAGCATGCCTTTCTTGAAAAAATTGGTAATGATTCTGATCATGGTTCAAAGGTAAAAAATCTGGAAATTCTCTTTACCTCCGGTACTCCCTGTGTTGTGCTTTCCCATAATCTTGAGCCTACCAGTGATATTCTTGAGCTTGCCGATAAAACCGGAACCCCAATTCTTCAAACAGATTTGAGCTCTTCGGAGTTCACTTCCCGGGCCATACGGGCTCTGAACATGGTATTTGCAAAGACCACCGTTACCCATGGAGTACTCGTTGAGGTCTTCGGCATCGGTATTTTTATTACTGGTGAGTCAGGAGTCGGTAAAAGTGAGTCGGCTCTTGAACTCATTCATAGAGGTCACCGTATTGTGGGCGATGACATGATTGAAATTCGCAATGTTTCCGGCAATGTGCTCGTTGGTACTGCTGCGAACAATGTGCTGAAGCATCATATGGAAATTCGGGGACTGGGAATTATCAACATTGCGCACCTCTTTGGGGTAGGAGCTATTCGGGATCATAAGCAGATTCAACTTATTGTTGAGCTTGAGCCGTGGAAATCTGGAAAGGAATATGATCGTCTGGGTACCGATGAGAAAATGAAGGAAATTCTTGGTGTAAATGTTCCGTATCTCCTGGTGCCGATAAAACCAGGGCGCAACATTCCCATAATTATTGAAACGGCAGCTATGAATGAACGGCTGAAGAAAATAGGCTACAATTCGGTGCGAAATTTCAAACAGAACAATGGAGGCTTACTGAATACCGGAAAACGAGCGCAGCGTATTATGGCCGATTGGAATTAATGCAAAACTTTCCATATGGAATTGCGGATACAAGCAATTTTTTGTAAAGTACAATACGAAACTTTTGCGCAAACAAAATTTTGCATTGGAAAATTGTGCTTGCACAATTTTCAGTAGCAAAACTTTCCATAACAAATTGGAAAAGGAAATGACTGAAAAAACTATTGTTGTAAAAAACCGCGCCGGAATTCATGCCCGCCCTGCCGCAATGATTGTCCAGACCGCGGGCAAATATAATTCCAGTATATTCTTCCGCAAAGATCACGAAGAAATTAATGCAAAATCCATTATGGGAGTCATAACCCTTGGAGCGGGATATAATACTGAAATTATCATTACGGCTCAGGGTGATGATGAAGCGGATGCAGTGGAAGCAATTGCGCATCTTTTTGAAACGCGTTTTGAAGAGGAATAGAACCCCTCGCGGATTTTTGCCGTCCAGAGGCATGAAGCATATCAACGTGAGGATGCTGAACGTGAGGATGCTGGGCGCATTCGTGCTTTTCTGTGTGTTCACTTCATGCAATTCATTCATCCGGTCAGATACGATCATACTTGATACAGAATATTCATCCGAAGACCAGCTCATTGTTTCTGCTGTCTGGAAAAATCTTTCCAGCCATATTTCGGAACGCGTACATAGCTCCAGGTTTGAGCAAGTCATTGAGTATAGGCTTACCGTATACAGCAGGACATTTCCCGTTGAACGAATGTCAATATCGCGGAACATCACTGTCGCATACATCCCCTCCGGCGATCTGTATTATCTGGCAGATCCCTATGCGGAATATGAACACTATTTTGATAATCCGATCAGTTTGTATGAATATCTTGATGCTCCGATCAGCTTTGTTATTCCACGTGATACATTACGCGATAATGCGCGTTCGGGATTTCAGATGGGAGCGCGTATGGCAGCCTACATTCCACGCGTGAATGAGGAGTCTGCATTCCGGCAATGGATCAGCATTATGAATCCCTATGTGTATATGGGGAGGGGCGAAATTAATGAGCTTTAAAATGACCGGAACAAGCGGAAAATTGAGCAAACTCATCAGCCTCATTATGTTTTATATCATTCTCATTGTATTGATCATTTTTTTTGCGAACCAGATATTACTCAGCCGGATATCGGATAACGATCTCTATATTGTTCTGTTCTGGATTGCTGCCATAATTATTCCCGGTTCCTTACTACTGGGAATTGTTATTAACCTCCTGCGTTTGTTCAGGGAACAGAGGGCGAAGGCCTCAGGCGCGGTATTTAAAACCCGACTCATCAATTATTTTCTCATTCTTGTTGTTCTTTCAGTCGCTCCGCAGGCCCTCCTCAGCCTGAGTTTCATCCGGGTTATTGGCGATACCTGGTTTAACGACAGGGTCGGTCAGGGACTTCAGAGTAGCCTCAATATCACGACAGAAATTCAGCAGTCTCTTGCCGCCAATGTGCGCAGCTTCATGTATACATCGTCCTTCACCAATTTCATTGAACAGTCGCAGGGGAATTTTGAAGAATTGTTCTCAGAGATTAGGGAAATTCGACCTTCAATTTCTGCTGTACAGGTATTTTCTTCTACGGGCGATATCCTGTACATGGGGGGGAATGAAGACGCGCGGGTAGATTATGCCGACATTCTGCGTTCTCCCGAGGGTTTTGTTGTGAGAGATATACGGCAGGATCGGAGTTTTATTAGAATACGCAGAACCATTACCGACAACACCTTTGTGCTTATGGAGGAACTGCCGCGGGGATTCGGAGAAACAATTCTGCAAATTCAGGAATCGTTGACGCTCTTTACTGAATATAAGGAGATAAAAGACATACTGTATACCGGACTCATAATTTTTTACGGTATTTTTTCCCTTCCCTTGTTTTTCCTTGCCATTCTGGCGGGGTTTTATCTGAGCGACACCCTTATTCAGCCCATCGAATATCTTGAAAATGCCATACGAAAAGTCGCCGCCGGAAATTTCAGTTTCAGAATTCTTACTCATGAGCGGGCCGATTTGGGACATCTCGTTGAGTCCTTCAATCTTATGTTAGCCGAACTTGAACGTTCGAGAAATCAGTTGGTTCAAAGTGAACGCATAGCAGCTTGGAAGGATATTGCCCAGCGGCTTGCGCATGAAATAAAGAACCCCATTACTCCCATCCGCCTGTCCATAGAGCGTCTGGAACGGAAATATGAGCAAAAAGCGGAAGATTTCCCCCAGGTGCTCAATACATCGGTGAAGAGCATTGTTCGGGAAGTTGATCATCTTTCCCGGCTCATTACTGAATTCCGAAAATTTGCGCGCCTGCCGCTTCTTCAACAGGAAGATATGAGCCTTTTACGCATAATTAAAGACATTCTGGATATGCCGACACAGGTCAATGTTGTTATTGAGAACATTACTGAGGAAACCATTGTGCGTGTTGATCCGGATCAATTTCATCAGGTTTTCAGAAATTTACTGAGCAATTCCCTCGATGCCATTAAAGAACGAAGCAGCAGGGAGGGGAAGGATATTGCGGGTGAAATTCATTTTAACACGCAGGTTATTACCATTGCGGGTAAGGATTTCCGCCGCATTCAAATTCAGGACAACGGAATTGGTATGGATGAACAGCAAATTTCTCACATATTTGATCCTCATTATACCGGTAAAACACATGGAACAGGGCTTGGTCTTGTTATTGTTCAGAGAATAATTCAGGATCATAATGGTAAAATATCGGTGGAAAGTGAATATGGAAAGGGAACGCGGTTTTTTATTGACATTCCCATTTCGGAGGGACGCGCATGAATAACATTCTTGTTATTGATGATGAACAGGGTATCCGTGAAATATTTCAGGATATTCTCAAGGATGAGGGATATCAGGTTTTTACCGCGGCAGATGGTGTACAGGGTTTGAACATGCTCCAGAATGAGGTTATTGATCTTGTTTTCCTCGATGTTTGGCTTCCCGGCATGGGCGGAATTGAGGTTCTTCAGAACATAAAAGAGAAATTTCCCCGAATTGAGGTTGTCATCATAAGCGGTCATGCCAATATAGAATTGGCGGTAAAGGCAATGAAGCTCGGCGCCTACGATATGCTTGAAAAACCCATAGGAATTGACCGTATTCTCCAGCTTTGTAAGCATGTTCTGGAGCTTGAAGATTTGCGGCGTGAGAATCAATCGCTCAAAGCGCAGCTGGGTTCCGATCAGCAGATGATTGGGGAAAGCACGGCAATGCGCGACATTATCTCCATAATACAGCAGGCAGCGGGAAGTGACACAACGGTTCTCATAACCGGGGAAAATGGAACAGGAAAGGAACTTGTTGCCCGGGAAATTCATGAGCGAAGTGCCCGCAGAAACCACCCCTTTATTCCGGTAAACTGCGCCGCAATTCCGCAGAATCTCATTGAAAGTGAACTCTTTGGTTATGAAAAAGGAGCCTTTACCGGGGCAGTGGGCAGAAAGAAGGGAAAATTTGAACGTGCTTCAGGAGGCACCCTCTTTCTCGATGAAATTGCCGATCTTGCCCCCTCCGCTCAGGCAAAAATTCTCCGTGCCGTTCAGGAAATGTCTATTGAGCGGGTGGGAGGAGAACAGTCCATATCGGTAGATGTACGGTTTGTCGCAGCGACCAATAAGGATATGCAGGCAATGGTCGCGTCGGGGCAGTTTCGGGAGGATCTCTACTACCGTTTGCATGTTGTGTTCATTAATGTTCCGCCCCTGAGAGAACGAAAGACAGATATTACAATAATTGCAAATCATTTTCTGACAATTCATGGGGGAAAAAACAGGGAATTCTCCCCTCAGGCCATGGAAAAACTCCGGGCCTATCAGTGGCCGGGCAATATCAGGCAGCTCAGGAATATCATACAGCGCCTCGCCATCCTCTCCGATGAAACCATCATTCCCGAAGATGCGGTGGACATTGCGCTGAGCGGTGAAATGTCGCCCATCAGAAAGACGGGCAAAAACGATCTGGAGCAATACCGGGACATGAACCTTCTTGAGGCCAGGGAATCGTTTGAACGGAAGATGATTCTCAATGCGCTGGAAGATGCGCAGTATAACATTAGCAAATCTGCGCAGCGGCTCGGGGTATATCCGAGTAATCTGCATAGTAAAATCCGCAAATACGGCATTGAAACAAAGAAATGAGAAATGTGTGAAGGAGACACCGATAGCCTATGAACTATATTTTTTACGGACCTGATGCGGGAGATCGTCTGGAACGCATCCAGAATCTCCGCAGAAAATTGGAACATACCTATGGCGATGAGCTTTTTGTATACCGATACTATCTCTCCGAAGACAAGGTCGCAAAAATCATTTCCAACCTAGACAACGGCACGCTCTTTGCTGCCCACACCTTTGTTATTATCAACAATGCCGAACTTCTCAGCCGCAAAGACGACATTCGCGCATTTCGAACTCTTCTGTCGAAACGTGACGATACAACCACCCTAATATTTTCCTCCGATTCCGATAAATTGAACCGCGATCTTCTCGCCCTCGTGAAGCCGAAGCAGCAGGAGAAGTTTGAAGAATTGACCGATAGTCAGAAACGCCATTGGATCATTGATTATCTGCGGAAGCAGCATATTGATATGGATGACGAGGCATTGGAGTTGTTCATTTCTCTTGTGAGCGACGATATTCACAGCATGAAGCAGGAGCTTGATAAACTTCTGCTCTTTGTGAGGTCTGAACTGCCGGGGGGCGGCACGGCGGGCGATGAATCGGCGGACGGTACGGCGGTGCTGCTCACAAGCGAACCTGTGGAGCAATACATATATCATTCCCGGGAAGAATCGGTTTTTACCCTTTTCAGCGCCTATGCCCAGCAGGATTTTCCGAAGGCTCTGGAGATTCTCAATAAACTCCAAGGTGGAGGCGCCAGCCAGGAAACGTCCATTCTTTCCCGAATGATCTACCATATCCGGCAGCTTGCCACGCTCGGCAATGTGCGGGATCAACGAAATCTGCAAAGCAGCGACTTTAGAAATGCCCGGGTATTTGGCCCGCACAATGCCGCGCTGTACCGTTCGGCTTTAAACCGCCTGAGTACGGGGGCAATTCAGTCCCATGTATTAATCTGTAGTGAATGTGAAATGATGCTGCGCCGCCACAAATCTGCCATTCACCGCCATATACTACAGTTGTGGCTGTATAATCTTTTCTTTTTTCCTGCGGGAGATGATGGGGACGGCGGTTCCGGCGACCGCTCCCGATATGGGGGTTCCCGCGAGTCCCGACGTCGCGAGGACTTTGGGGGTTCCAGCGGGTACTCGCGGGAAGCAGAGCAGGTGTTCAGCGCAGATCATCGGCGTTTTGAATAATGCAAAGTTTTGCTACTGAAAATTGGGCTCTGCAACATTCGGAAGGCGGCGCACATATGGTTGAATTCGCCCTCTGCAAAAGTTTCTTGTTGATATTTGGGATGTTGTGGTATAGATTCTTAAAAAAGGTTTCAGCGCGTATCCGCAACGAAACAGATGCGGACTCTGTCCGACCCATTTTTTTATAAAGGAGGATATTACATAATGTTTAATATTAACCAACTACGGAAAGTACAGGGGAAGTTCCCTGTATGTATTGTAATAAGTGTGGTTCTCGCCGCGTGCCTTGCCGGATGCCCACTGCCGGAACCAACCCCGGAACCCGAGCCGGCTGCGGAACCAACAGTGGAACTAACCGCGCCGTCTGCCATGGCGGCGCCGGAGCTTGCCGCAAGGAATAATTCGCTTGCTGTTACGTGGAACCCGCCGACCAATAACGGCGGCAGCGACATTACCGCCTACAACCTGCGCCACCGCGCGGAGGGAAGTCCAGCAGAAAACGCAGAAAAAGCGGAGTGGACAGAGCTCAGCTACGGTATTATCGGCGCTGGCTACACCATTGGCGAACTGACAAACGGAATTGTTTACGAAGTGCAGATGCGCGCAGTCAACGCTCAGGGAACTGGGCCATGGTCGGAATCGGCGGCATTGGCGCCCGCGCATGTTCCCGGCGCGCCTGCCCCGCCCGTGCTTGAAGCGAAGAACACAGCGCTTACTGTTACATGGAATGCCCCGCCGGACATTGGCGGCAGCGACATTACCGCCTACGACCTGCGCTACCGCGAGTCCCGCGATGCGGGCAATGCCGAATGGACGGAAATTGAATGGGCGAAAATTATCGAAGGCATTACCCCCGCCCCTAGTATTACTGACACACACTACACCATTGGCAGCGGACTGGCAAACGGGCTCATGTACGAAGTGCAGGCGCGCGCCATAAACGGTGAGGGAACTGGGCCGTGGTCGGAATCGGCAGTATTGGCGCCTGCCACTGTTCCCAGCGCGCCAGTTGTAACCCTCGAAGCGAACGATAGGGAACTTGTTGCGACATGGACGGTTACTGATGACGGCGGCAACGCCATTAGCGCCTACAACCTGCGCTATCGCGAAACAGTTGGAGAAGGAGAAGAACCCGTGGAATGGACGGATCTCAGCTACGGTATTATCGGCGCGCGCTACACCTTCTCTAGGCTCACAAACGGCGCCGAGTACGAGGCGAGCATACAAGCCATTAACGCGCAGGGCACCGGCGGCTGGTCTGCGGCAGTAGCCGGCACCCCATGGTACTTTCCCCTACAGGAAGAAATTACGGCTTCCGATGCGGCTGCGAATGATAATTTTGGAAGCAGTGCCGCTATTCATGGGAATACCGCAATTGTCGGAGCGCCGTTTGATAATACTACTGCTACTGACGAAGATAATATGGAAATTACCCTCGCAGATTCCGGTAGCGCGTACATATTCACCAAAGGGAGTACTGGCAACTGGAGCCAGCAGGCAAAACTTGTCGCAACTAACGCGGTTTCCGGCGCTGAATTTGGAAACAGTGTCGCTATTTATGAGAATACGGCAATTATCGGCGCGCAATATGATACTGTTATTACTAGTACCGGCGACTCTATGAATCCAACAATCACCACCACCCTAAATGCCGGTGCCGCATACATTTTTATCCGAGACAGCAGCACTGGCAACTGGAGCCAGCAGGCGAAACTTGTCGCAACTAACGCGGCTCCAGCTAATAGATTTGGAAGAAGTGTCGCTATTTATGAGAATACGGTAATTGTCGGCGCCCCGTTTGTAAATAATGGGGGGAATTCAAATTCTGGAAGCGCATACATTTTTACCCGAAACAGCACTGGCACCTGGTCCCAGACAGCAGAACTCCTTTCCACGGGTGCAAATTATAATTTTGGAACCAGTGTCGCTATTTATGGGAATACGATAATAGTTGGCATTCCTGGCGCAGATAGTAGTAAAGGCGCTGTACGGGAATATCGCCGGAACGGGACGACTTGGAGTGCTATTTACGGCGTCATATCCGCACAAGACCGGATTGAGGGTAATGAATTTGGAAGCAGTGTTGCCTTCGATGGAACAACAATAATTGTCGGAGCTCAGGGAAATTTTGATAATGGACCTACTACCGGCGCCGCGTACATTTTTACCAAGATGACAGAATGGAGGCAGCAGACGAAACTCACTGCAACTGACGCGGCTACGGGCGATCAATTTGGAGCCAGTGTCGCTATTTCTGGAAACACCGCAATTGTCGGAGCACATAAGAATAATGCTGCCGGAGAAAGCTCCGGCAGCGCCTACGTTTTTACCCGAGGAAGCGATGGACTGTGGCGCCGGCATGATAAGATGCTTGCTCCCGACGCGGCTGCAGGTGATACCTTTGGAACCAGTGTTGCCTTCAATGGAGAGACGGCAATTGTCGGAGCGCCGTTGACTGATGATGTTGGGAGCAAGTCCGGCAGCGCCTATCTCTTTTCCCAGCGCGAGCAGTAGGAGTAGTAGGCGAATTCAATGGTGATATCTCCGGCTGGGATGTCAGTTCGGTAACGAATATGTTTACGAGTTCCGGCGTGGCAGCCTGGAAATTGTGCTTGCACAATTTTCCAATGCAAAACTTTGTTACAGAAACAGGCAGGCATCACCATAGCTGAAAAAACGATAGCCCTCTTTTATCGCTTTTTCATACAGCGATAAAATGGTTTCCCTTCCGGCGAAGGCGCTGACAAGCATAAGAAGTGTCGATTCCGGTGTATGAAAATTGGTGAGGAGGGCATCGACTGCCCCAAAGGTGTAGCCGGGATAGATAAAAAGATCGGTTCTGCTCCTGCCCGGAACTATGCGCCTTCCATTCCATGCCGCTTCGAGGGTGCGCAGGGATGTTGTTCCTACCGCGAGTATCGCCTTGCCTGAATGTTTATGCTCTGTAATAAGATCTGCGGTGTCTTCATCAATTTCATATTCTTCACTATGCATTGTGTGTTCCCGCAGATCATCGCTGCGGATCGGCAGGAAGGTTCCCAAACCGACATGCAGGGTTATTTCACAATGACGGATACCCCGTTCCCTCAGTTTCTCAAGCACAGAATGGCTGAGATGGAGGCCTGCCGTTGGAGCTGCTACTGATCCTGTTTTCGATGCGAAAATTGTCTGATAATCCTGCTCATCGCTGGAATGAGCTTCACGGCGGATATACGGAGGAAGAGGAACGCTTCCGTGGGCTGCAAAGTAATCTGCCCCGACAGGGCGGCTGAGCAGGAGAACCTTCAGAGCGGGATGCCCCGCACTGCTGTTTTCCACAATTTCAGCCCGCAAATTATCAGGTAAGGTATAGGAAGTGCCCGGAACCTGACTCCGTGCCTTGCGTGCCATGACCTGCCAGTATCTACTGGACTGTCCCTGATCTAACACCGCAAAGCCTTCGGTAAGCGGTTGGAGAAATATGAATTCAACTCGGTCGCCTTGCGGGTCGTTTTGACGGGCGCCTTGCGGGGCGCTTTGCTGGTCGTTTTGACGGGCGCCGCTTCCCTTTCTTTGCCGATCCGCATATATTCTGGCTTTGCGCACAAAACTATTGTTCACAACAATGAGTGTTTCAGAACTGAGAATTTCCGGTAAATGTGAAATATGCCGATGCTGCACGGCACCCGAACTTCGCGAATATACCAACAAGCGGGAATGCCCCCTGTTCAGCGGTTTCTGGGCAATGAGTTCGGGAGGCAGATCAAAATAGTAGTCTTTGGTCTTCATTATCTCCCGCCTTTCCGTTTTTTTCATCTGCTTCCGCGCTTCGCGGCGCATGCCCGGCCTGTCCGCGTTCAGGATGTTCAAGTCCAAGTTGTGCGTATGCTCTTTCGGTTACCGTACGGCCCCGCGGAGTTCTCATAAGAAAGCCCTGCTGAATGAGGTACGGTTCATGAAAATCTTCGAGGGTATCAATTGATTCGCCAATGGAGATGGCCAGCGTTTCTCCTCCGACAGGTCCGCCGGAATAATTGGTGATAATATTATTCAAAATATCTCTGTCCTGTTTTGTAAGCCCATCTTCATCAATGTCCAGACGATTGAGCCCCTCATTGATTATCTCATCATCAATTTTTCCCTGTCCGAGAATATCCGCAAAGTCCCGCATACGCCGGAGAAGCCGGTTGGCAATACGCGGAGTTCCCCTGCTGCAGCGAGCCAGATGCTCAATAGATTCATGCGTTATGGAAACATCCAGTATCTCGGCCGATCTTTGAATAACATCCGCAAGCTCAGCATTGTTGTAGAGCTCAATACGAACATCAATACCAAAGCGGCTGTACAAGGGGCTTGCTACCTTCCCCGATTTCGTTGTTGCGCCAATAAGGGTAAAGGAAGGCAGGGGAATGCGCACATTTCGGGCGCCAGGCCCCTGACCGATAACCCAGTCGAGTTCCCGGTCTTCCATGGCGATGTAGAGCATTTCTTCGATAATCGGTTTCAACCGGTGAATTTCATCAATAAAAAACACTGAACCGTTCTCAAGAGTGGTCAGCATTCCTGCCAAATCTTTCGGCTTATCGAGAACCGGGGCGGCTGTTACTCTGAAATCGACTCTGAGTTCCTGCGCGACAATACCCGCAAGAGTGGTTTTACCAAGTCCCGGGGGACCAGACAGGAATAGGTGATCAAGAGTTTCTCCCCGCTTTCGTGTTGCCTCAATGAATATCTTCAGGTTCTCTTTTATGCTCTGCTGCCCCTGAAAATCGGCAAGACGGCGGGGGCGCAAGTGGTTCTCGAAAATCTTTTCATCGCCCGCCTTATCGGCATCATAGGAAAAATCCATATCACCTTAACTCACTCAACTCAGCTCAACTATGGCTTGGCGAAGTATTTCACCTTCATTGGATGTTTCTGCTGCGGAAAGTACCTGCGCAAGAGCTCTGGCTGCGGCCTTCCGTTCGAAACCCATGGCAACAAGCGCCTGAACGAGGTGTTCCCCGCCGCGCTCCCTGCCTTCTCCTGCCGCAGGCGATTCTGCGGATGACAATGGAGAATCGCTCAGAATAGCATCGATACTGTCTTTGAGCGAAAGAATAATTTTCTTTGCGCCCTTTGCCCCAATTCCCGGAAGACTGGTAAGAAAGCCCTCATCTTCCCGGGCAATTGCCGAAAACAGTTCCGGCGGTCTGCTCATACCCAGTATCTTCATGCTCTGTTTCGGGCCAATACCGTTTACCTTGTTCAAAAGCAGAAAGCACCTGCGTTCATCAAGTCCCGAAAAGGCATAGAGACACATGATATCTTCCCGATGATGGAGCCAAGTATAGACCCGGCAGCTTTCGGTTTTTCTGGATTCAATATCCCTGAATGTATGCAGGGATATTTCCATTTCCCATGCCACACCGGATGAATCTTCGATTACCACCGAGTGCTCTGAAAGATAGATCATCTGCCCACGAATTGAATATATCATGATACTATTATTTCAGAAAAATGCCCTTCCTGCCAGACGCAGTAGGCCGCTGCAAGGGCATCTGCGGCATGATCGCTTTCAGGAGGAGCCGCCAGACCGAGAAGAAACTTCACCATCTGCTGAATTTGTTGCTTTTCCGCATTGCCCACACCGGTAATGCGTTGCTTGATCTGGGGCGGAGAAAAGGAATGTACAGGAATTCCCCGTTCTCCGCAGGCAAGAAGAATTACCCCCCTCGCCTGAGCAACGGGAATAGCAGAGCGCACGTTCTTCGAAAAGAAAATACTTTCAATGCCGGCTGCTGCCGGATTCTGTTCCGCAAGGATTGTACTTACCGATTGATACAGGGACAGGAGCCGTTTTTCTTCCGGTTCTTCGGCAGAGCTTCGTATAATTCCATGAGTCCGATGCTTCACCCGAGAACCAGAGATGGAAATAACTCCGTAGCCGCTCACGGCAAGTCCGGGATCAAAGCCGATGATGAACTTCTCAAACTTCTCATCCATTCAGGGAGTTCCGAGGGCGCAGGCAACGTAGGCGGTGCAGGGGGTGCGGGCAACGCAGGCGGTTTCGGGAAGGAATTTTCAGGGGGTGCGGTTCGGTAATGGGAGCAGTTTTATCCATCAAAATTTTCCGGAATGCTCAGATTTGTGCTCACACTCTGTACGTCATCATTATCATCGAGCGTTTCAAGAAGCTTGATTGCCTTACGGGTTCCGTCATCATTCAGGGTGATGTAAGTATCCGGAATGCGGGTAATATCGGACGAGACAGGTGTAAAGCCCCCAGACTTCAGACCATCGAGTACCGCCTCATATTGCTCCGGCTCCGTTATAATTTCCAGCGCATTTTCATCACTCAAAACATCATCTGCTCCAAGCTCCATGGCCTTTTCCAAGAGATTGTCTTCATTGGTATTGTCAGCTTCGAAGGTAATAATGCCTCGGCGTTTGAAGAGATAGGCAACGCAGCCGTTCTCACCGAGGTTACCGCCGGCCTTGTTGAAAATTGAGCGTACATCTGCCGCGGTGCGGTTCTTATTATCGGTGAGTGTTTCAACCATAACGGCAACACCGCCGGGTCCATAGCCCTCGTACATATTTTCAAAAAAATCGGCGGCATCCAATTCGCCAATACCCTTTTTAATTGCCCGTTCAATGTTATCCTTCGGCATATTAGCGGAGCGAGCCTTGAGTACGGCAGCGCGTAATCGGGGGTTTACATCCATATCGCCACCTCCAAGCTTCGCTGCAACCGATATTTCTTTTATGATTTTCGCAAACACTTTGCCGCGCTTTGCATCGGCGGCGCCTTTCTTATGTTTGATAGTTGACCATTTGCTGTGACCTGACATATTAATTCCCCTTCACTATATCCTGTATTCCCTGAAAACTGAAAGACTGAGACGGAACGGCATAGAGGAGATCAAGCCAGGCATCGGCAAGCACACCAACACCAATTGGCGCAATACCCAATACCATGTCCGCAACAGAATACAGCGACACCCCATCCGGGAATTCAGGGAACATTCCACGTATCGGAAGAGTCGCATCCCGCTCAAGGCGTATTATCGGCTCTGCTGTTCCGCCAAAGAAATTAGCAGATGAGTTGCCAGAGGAGTTAGCAGAGTCCCCGGGCGTATTTTTCGGGCGGAACACTGCCAGTATGTTCTGAAAAGGATTACTATTGCCGACAGCAGAATTATCGGCTTCAAGCACGGCCTCATCGGCAGGAGAAGTTCCCGTATCATTCCCGAGGGCATCTGTTTCATCTGCCGTCTGTTCTGTTATGTGGTTTGTTTTTTGGTTTGTTATTGGGTCTGCTGTCTGGTCGGGCGGCTGCTCGGCTGTCTGGTCTGCTGTCTGGTCGGGCGGCTGCTCGGGCGGCTGCTCGGTTTCGGCGATTGTCTCACATCCTCCCAGTATCGTAAGACATAACACACAAAGAAAACTGTACACATATTTCATCATACCTCTATTCTAGCACAAAAAAACACATTTTGTGAAATAATATAGAAGATTGATATTGACCGAAATTTGCGGGAATTTCAAAAATTGGATGACGACCCCGATTGCCCGGTAGCAGTCACCTGCTCCTGCTTATTCCGGTATTGAAAAATCATCATGATAAACCACTGACGCCAGCTTCACTGCCCCATTGGGGCATTCCCAGTAGTGAATATGAAGTTCCCTGTCGATGTCCCTACGCCACGCCTTATAGGAACAGCGCTTACGTTGCGGACTATTCGCCCCACGGCTTTTTCGCAGGGCGTGCGTTGCCGAAAGATCAATACCCTTAACGGTTTTCACAATTGCCCGGAGTATTTTTCCCGGTACATTGCTTCCCCCGTCGGCGCAAATCTTCTGGCATAATTCCCTGAAATGAGACTCGATATCCGGAGGGCTTACCTCGCTCCAGTCGGGGGGATTGTCGGTCATAAGGTCGTGTTTGAACAGCGCGATACGGATGGCAAGTTCAATTCCGTGGTCATCGGAGGCTTTGGCAAGAATAGCCGATTCATCAAGACAATTAATAAGCCCCTGAAAATTATTGCAGACCAACGCATCGCCCTCAAAAAATTCCGGCGGGGGGAACAACAAGCAGGCCCGCATCAATGGTAACGCCGGGCACATTACTCATTGGGTTTTCTCCTGCCGATTCCGATTGGCCTTTCGCTTCTTTGTTGCCGCCATGAGGATTTTTTCGGACTGCTCCTGCGACTGATCGAAAAATCCCTTCGGCCATTCCGAGATAGCACCATATTCGTTAATGCGCACCTCTCGAAAGGTCGAGCTTTCTGACGATTTTTCAACGAAATACATTTTGGTTTGATTGTTCAGCTCCTGTCCGGGAGGCGCCGCGGCAATGCGAAAGCGGAGGCGGTCAATGAGATATTCACTATGAGTCTCAACAATGCACTGCTTGCCGCACAGAGCCATGGAAAGGAAAAAATCGCCCAGAAGTGTCTGAACCCGCGGGTGCAAATGCAGTTCCGGCTGCTCAAAAATGAGCGTGGCATCCGAATCTGCCAGCAGACACATTACAAGTATGGGTAAAACCTGACTGACCCCAACCCCAACATGAACGAGGTCGTGCATGATATGTGAATGATCAAGCCCGACCTTTAATTCATACCCGTAATTCTCCCGCTTCCTGCTTTGTACCGAGTCGGCTAAGCCAAAATAGCGCAGCCAGTCAACAACCGCCTCTTCAAGAGTTTGTGTAATAGGTATCCGTTCCACCACCGTATCTGTAAAATTTGCTGACGGCATATATTGAATCATTTTGCCCTTATGCAGAGCGAGAATGGATGCGGTATGTTCACCGCGTATTCCGACATCGTAAGGAGAAAGAGATGGCGCCAATGGATACAAAAGCTTCGGAGCATCCCTCAAGGGCCCAAGGTATTTTAACGATGATGTGAAAAAATCGTCCAGATACCATGCGGATCTATTCAATAATTGAGGAGGCTTATCATGGAAGTATTCCAGCTTTTCTGAATCTTTACCTGCGGATTCCTTCATGGCAGCATAAATGCGATCATAAAGGTTCTGCTGTTCTCCTATTGCTTGCCGAATTTCCGACTGCTGTTTGGGAGTTAAGGAAGCTAACCGGTTATATAAACCTCGAAGTGTGATATTCGCAGAACCGGAAGCGCCGCGCCAGAGTTTATTCTCCGATTCCTTGTCCAAATTACTATTACCTTTCAAAATTTCCCGCAGAACCGTAATGACTTCTTTAGAAAGAATAATGTTTCCATGACTTCGATGAAGGTTGCTGCGATATTCGCGATATTGTAATGCACCTGTGATGTATTTTGCCCGTTCTTCAATGGAATTGATGATGTATAGAATTTCTTCGGGCAGAAAATGCCTCAGCAGGCATCCGATGGGTTCTGCCGAGTGATGATCTTCCATGACATCCAGCATGGAGAATTCGTCCAATTCGACATTATAAGATAGAATGGTTGGAGGATTCTTAAGAAATTCTATCATTTCATCGTCATTAGTTTCTGCGCTATATTTGCTGAGATGATTGATGGAAATATCCGCACGGAAAATGTCCTTGTCTGGATCATCAAAATCAATATTCTCGTCTCCATGCACACAGGACAGCAGGGTAGCCAGAAGACGGGGCTGAACCTGAAGTTGATCGCGCTGGGGGCTTGAGGGATCGGCATCGAATGATATTTCGCATGCAATTTCGTAGATATGGTTGGCAGATGGTCCATAATCCGTTGCGTTTTCATTTACCATAATGGAGGGTGAGCTCGCGCCATTCTGACTGGACAAGGAATTATTCTGATTAGACGGACGACATGTCCACTTAATTGAAATGTGATCGACCTCGCTGCCGTTCGATTTCAGATCATCAAATTGCCCCAAATTGGTAATGTTTCCATTTAACACGATGGGAGGGGAACTCCCCTTGTGAGCCAATGTCTGCGCCACAAGCAGAATGGATTGTATGAAGCTACTTTTGCCGCTGTTGTTTGCTCCGGCAAAAATGGTCAGGGGACCGAGCATCAAGTGCGTTTCCTCACGAATGGATTTGAAATTACCGACTGTCCAATGTGTGATCATAATTGCACTCCCATGTATTGTAGATTATCGTAGATGTAGTCGCAAGCTCCACCGCATCATACCTCTATTCTAGCACAAAAAAACACATTTTGTGAAATAATATAATGGGATGATATTATGGGATATTAATATTGACCGAAATTTGCGGGGATCGTGGGTGGTGCACTTATGGTTGAATTCGCAAGGAATTTATCGGCGTGGTAGATTCGATGTTCGGAATTGTTATAGACTTTGACACGCTAATGAACCAGTTACAAAGAACAAAAGAACCGAGAGGTAAGGAGGTAGCAAAAATGTTCAGAATGAATGCGGAAACATTCAAAGCGCGCATTGCGGAGATGGGACGACAGGAAGGACTTCAGACAGGACGACAGGAAGGATTGCAGACAGGACGACAGGAAGGATTGCAGACAGGACGACAGGAAGGATTGCAAGAAGGACTTCAGACAGGTCGGCAGGAAGGATTGCAGACAGGACTTCAGACAGGTCGGCAGGAAGGCCGCGCTGAGGGGCATATTGAGGAGCGGAGAAAAAACGCCCGCAGTATGTTTTCCAAAGGATTTTCAGCCCATGACATTCAGGATGTTACCGGGCTGAGCGATGAGGAAATGCGGACAGTGCGGAACGGATCGCATTAATTGACGTTGCTCGGCCTGCTCGCCCAAGCAACCGGCTCGCCCATGCGTCTGGATCAGGTCAATATCTCAAAATAATAAAACAAAGTTTTGCTACTGAAAATTGCCCAAGGCACAACTTTATCAATGCGAAAGTTTAGATATTGAAAAAAAACGAAGAACTGGATACTATCCGCCTATGAGTCAATACATTATACGCGGCGGAAAAAAACTCCATGGGAATGTGAAAATCAGCGGAAACAAAAATGCCGCTCTTCCCTGTATCGCAGCCGCGATTCTCAGCGATGAACCAGTTATCCTGCGGAATGTTCCCCACATTGAAGATGTATTCGTTCTTACGGAAATACTCAGAAGCCTTGGCGGAAGGGTTCACAGCGAACCTTCCCGCGGGGAAATGCATATTCACATGCCTACAATCAAAAAACACGAGATTGACCGAAATCTCTCTGAAAAAATCCGGGCCTCCGTACTCCTTGCTGGCCCCATGCTGGCCCGCAGCGGGAAAATTATTCTCCCTCCGCCCGGAGGCGACATTATCGGCCGCCGCCGGCTCGATTCACACTTCCAAGCCCTCCGCGGACTTGGCGCAGATGTAACAATAGACGAAAATGATGAGCACTTCATATTTCAAACCGATGATCTCCATGGCGAAGATATTTTTCTGGATGAGGCATCGGTAACCGCAACAGAAAATGCCATTATGGCAGCAGCTCTGGCAGAAGGAAGCACCATACTGAGAAATGCGGCATCCGAACCCCATGTGCAGGACCTCTGTACCATGATCAATAGTATGGGGGGAGATATCAGCGGAATCGGAAGTAACATTCTCACTATCAGAGGTGTGAAAAAACTTCACGGAACAGAATTTACTATTGGTTCCGATTATATGGAGATCGGCTCCTACATTGGTCTTGCGGCAGTAACCGGAAGCGCGCTGCGTATCAATAACATTGAACCCCGGCATTTACGCATGATATCGATGGGTTTTGCAAAGCTCGGCATTGGCTGGGAAACCGATCATAGCAGTATGTATGTACCCGACACGCAACTCATGAAGGTACAGCCCGACTCCGGCGGCGCAGTCTCAAAAATTGATGACGCCCCCTGGCCGGGATTTCCGCCAGATCTGCTCAGTATCATCCTTACCGTTGCCACTCAGGTCAGCGGAACTATTCTGATCCATGAAAAAATGTATGAAAGCCGAATGTTCTTTGTGGATAAGCTCATACATATGGGCGCTCACATTGTTCTCTGCGACCCGCATCGGGCTGTTGTGAGCGGAGCGAGTCCGCTGCAGGGAACCCGCTTAGTCAGTCCCGATGTACGCGCGGGGATGGCCCTTGTTATTGCAGCCTTAGCGGCACGGGGAGAAAGCCGTATCCAGAACATCTATCAAATTGAACGGGGCTATGAGAACCCCGTCGAAAAGCTCAGAAACATTGGAGCAGATATTCAGAAAACGGATTGACCAGCAAAAAATCTGAAAAAAAACCGGCGCCGATTACTGCATTAGCAGCATTAGCAGCTATGGAAAATGCGATCCACCTCTTCGGCTGGAGGAATACTGGCAGTAGCCCCCGAGCGAGTAACCGCAATGGCACCGGCAATGCAGGCCCGTCGTAACCCTTCCCGGGCCGACAGTCCGCGTACTTCACCAGCCAGCCAGTAACCCATGAAGCTGTCACCTGCTCCGGTCGTATCCACTACGTCCTCAAGAGCGGGAAAACACGAGCGTACCATGCCTGAGTCATCGGCTCGAATGGCGCCGCGTTCGCCAAGGGTCATAATTACAACAACCCCAGGATATCGCAAGCGAAGCTCAGCGACAACCTCCTCATCACCCCTTTGGTCGACCTCAGGGTCGGCAGCGCCTGTGGGCTTATGGTCGGCAGCGCCTGCCGTGCGCAGAGGAATTCCCGCCAGCTCATGTCCTTCGATCTCATTTACCACAAGCCAGGAAAGTTTTTCGAGGGGACAGTTCACAATTTCGGGCGTCATAGGGGCGGGATTCATGGCCAGACGCAGACCGGCATCGGCTGCATCGCTCATGAGTTCAGGCAGGAGATTAATCTCATTCTGCAACAGGAGAATATCTCCAGCCCGGGCAACCGCAAGCAAACGGTCAATATCTGCCCGCCCCCAGGTTCTGTTGGCTCCACCGAAGAGAACAATGGCATTTTCCCCGTCATCTGCCACCTGAATAATGGCATGTCCGGTTGGCTCATCTGCCACGACAATGCCTGAAACATCGACTCCATCTGCCTCCAAGCCCTGTTTGAGAAACATGCCATCTTCACCAATGCGGCCGAAATGGCACACCCTCACCCCGGCGCGGGTCAGCGCAGTCGTCTGATTAAGCCCCTTCCCGCCAGCATAGCGGACAAGGGATCGGCTGGGAAGGGTTTCTCCCGCACGGACAATATGACTGGTACGGAACACATCGTCAATATTCAGGGAACCGGCATTATAAATGGTCGGCATTCGAGACATCGTGTTTCTCCTCACGGGCAATTGATACCTCAGCAGCAGTTCGAGCGTCAGCAGTTCGAGATCGGCGTGAATTGATATCTATCATAACAGCAATTATCAGAATGAGACCGTTTATTACCTGCTGCAGGTACGATTGAATTTTCAGATAGTTCAATGCGTTACCAATAACTCCCACAATCAGAGCGCCGACAAGAGGCGCCCCGGCATGCCCGGACCCTCCCATAAGGGAAACCCTGCCCAAAACGACGGCAGCAATGGCATCCAGTTCCAGACCCACCCCCGCAGTCGGCTGAGCCGACCAGAGTCTGGCAGTGAGCAAAATACCGGCAAAGGCTGCCGTAATGCCGCTTATGACATAGACCATAACGGTAACTTTTCCCACTGAAATGCCAGCGAGGCGGGCAGTGTCCGCATTTCCCCCCACGGCATACACATTATGTCCGAAGCGCGTCTGTGTAAGGAGGAAGTGCATGAAACAGGCAATCACAATCAGAAACACAATTGGGAGGGGGATGGCTGTTCCTCCACCGAGTATGCGATAACCCTCGGGCAATCCGGATATCGCCCTCCCCTCAGTATAGACAAGGGTCAACCCTCTTCCAACCGCCAGCATTGTAAGCGATGCGACAAAGGGCGGCAATTTCCCCCCCACCACGAGTAATCCAATTACCAGACCAACTCCTGCGCCAATGAGTAATGCAGCCGCAACTGCCGCCCCGCTTGTCCAGCCTCCCCGCGCAATAAGCCCCGCAGAAACAGTTCCCGCAAGCGCCGCAGTGGATCCCACCGAAAGGTCAATTCCTCCCGTCAAAATGGGCAGAGTCAGACCCAGCGCAACAATAGCAGTAATAGATGACTGCAGCACAATGTTTGTTACATTCCGCATGGTAAAAAAACGGGGCGCCCTCAGCCCGAGAACAATGAGAAACAGCAGAATAACCAAAACAAGGACACAAATTCGCAGCCAGTCATACCCGCGCCTGCTCGGCTTGCTACGCGTATCAAGTCCGCTGTGCCTGCCCGGCTTCACAATGCCTCCCCCGCGCCCGCTGCACACTGCATAATTTTATCCTGAGTCGCATGTTCGCGGTCAAACTCCCCGACTAATGCCCCATCGCGAATAACCAGAATCCTGTCACTCATACCCAGAACCTCGGGCAATTCCGAAGAAATAACAATTATCCCAACCCCCCGCGCTGCCAACTGATCAATGAGGGAATAAATTTCCGCCTTCGCCCCAACATCAATACCCCGGGTCGGCTCATCAAGAACAAGAATCCGGGGGTCGAGCGAAAGACATTTTGCAATGACCACCTTCTGCTGATTTCCGCCAGAGAGGTTTCGGATTTTGCGGAATCCATCCGGCGGTTTAACATTCAAACGCCTAATGAGCTCACCTGCCGCATCTTTTACCCTGCGAAAATTAATAAAACCCCACCGGCTGAGCTGCCGGAGAACATTCACCACAACATTTGCCCGCACCGAAATATCAAGAAATAAACCCTGCTCCTTCCGATCTTCAGGAACATACACCAGCCCCATGGCCATAGCCCTGCGAACATTCCATGTACGATGCCCCGAACTGCGAACACGCGTACCATCAATAACAATCCCGCCGCCTGCAATCGGTTCCAAACCACAGAGAGCCTGAGCAAACTCCGTACGTCCTGCTCCCACCAGCCCGGAAATGCCTAACACCTCCCCCGCATTCAGAGTCAGCGACACATTCCTGAAGCCCTGCCCCGACAGCCCTGCCGCCTCCAGGAGTACTGCCTCCGAAGGTTCCGCATCCTTCACATACATATCGCTGAGCTCCCGCCCAACCATCATCCGCACCACCTCCTTCGGAGTAACTTCGCCCGTCGGGAGGGTGCGAATAAACTTTCCGTCCCGAAGAACGGTAATGCGGTCTGCAATTTCAAAAACCTCTTCCAATCGGTGCGATATATAAATGAGTGCAATGTTCTGTTTTCGCAGACTGCGCATCATGTTCAGGAGAATTCTGCTCTCGGTTTCGGTGAGCGATGATGTCGGCTCATCCAGAATAAGGACTTCAGCCTTGAGTGAAAGCGCCTTGGCAATTTCCACCATCTGTCGGAGAGCAATAGGAAGCGATGAAACAAGAAGTGATGGATCAAGAGATATTCCCAGCGTAGTCAGATGACCGCGGGCAATTTCGGTCATGGCTCTCCGATCGATCAATCCGAACCGGTTCTGCGGTTCCCGCCCCAGAAGAACATTCTGGGCAATACTTCGGTCAGGAAGCAGGGTAAGTTCCTGATAAATCATACCAATGCCGATCTGCTGCGCCCGCCTCGGTGTTCCAAGCCGTTCCGGTTTGCCCCTAACCATGATCTCACCCGCATCTCTCACATAATCGCCGGAGAGAATTTTCATTAAGGTAGATTTGCCCGCTCCATTTTCCCCGACAATCGCATGAATATCGCCCGGAAAAAACGACAGACTAATAGTATCCAGAGCCCGGACATGAAAAAAACTCTTGCTGATCCCCTTCAGGGAAATAATTGGCTGATCCATTCTGATTATTTTTGACAATTCTGATATCTGATATTTCTGAATTATTAGTAAGGCGTCAGATGTATAAGCCAACCGAACATAAGCTCAGTTGCCACATATCATCTGACACAGATTAAAGAGTGACTCTACTGCACAAGAGCAAGATCGACAGGGATATTCGCTGAAACAGACTCTCCCATCAGATACTTGTACGCACTTTCAACACCTAGGCTTCCAATAAGAGCCGGCTGCTGGGCAACGGTCGCAGCAAGAGTACCACTGCTAACGGCAGCAACAGCATCATCAACAGCATCAAAACCGACAAACACAATACCTTCACGCCCTGCAGCCCGCGCTGCCTCAATGGCGCCAAGGATCATTTCATCGTTATGCGCAAATACGCCATTAATTGTCGGCTGCGCCTGAAGAATGTTCTCAAAAACAGTCAGACCCTCTGCCCTGTTAAAGTTTGCAGTCTGGCGGGCAACAACTTCAACACCCGATGCAGCACCAACAACCTCATTGAAACCCGCACCACGATCGCGTGCAGCCGAAGTGCCAGCAATACCTTCAAGTTCTACAACCATACCGGAACCGCCAATGGCATCGAGCAGAAACTCCGCAGCCATTTTCCCGCCGGCAACATTATCCGATGCCACATGGGCAATTACATCGCCGCCGTTTGCGCCCCGGTCAATAGTAAACACCGGAATACCAGCAGCATTTGCCTTCTGAATACTGGGGACAATAGCATCGCCATCGGTAGGATTTACCAGAATGGCATCGACACCCTGTTGAATAAGATCTTCCATATTCACAGCTTCCTGCGATGGATTATCCTGAGAATCCACAACGATCAGAGTAACTCCGAGTTCATCGGCCTTCTCCTGAGCGCCATCTTGCAAAGCAACAAAGAATGGATTATTCAAAGTGGAAAGCGACAGTCCATAGACAGCACCATCTTCTCCCCCTCCGCCAGCAAACAAAGACCCTGTAATCAGGATCACCATCAATAAAATGAATAATTTTCGCATAATACCTCCAAAAATTATTTATGAAACTTTTGCATACATAACGTTTTGCCAGAGGCAAAATTTTCAGCAGCAAACGTTTCCGATCGGGAATGCTTTCTATATATTTGCATTCTCAATTTTATAGAAAGTTTTGCTCCTGGAAATTGCGCACGCACAATTTTCCAATGCAAAACTTTACCTATTTATCCTACCTTAGCATATTTTGTATTTTCATACAAGAGAAAGATCATATATATTTGGGATATAAACCTTTGGACTGACCCCTTCCCGTCCACTAACCCGCATTCCCGAGCCCTCCCCTCCCGTAGCCCTGAAAAAAATTCACACATTTTGCAAAATTCTTTCCACATACACAGTCAAAAATGACAGTTTACCCGTCACAGATTATAGAGGGGAGAATTCACCATGGGACCATGTCGCCATGGGAGCTCCCCTATTCAGAAAAAAACGTTCAGAAACTTTTGCATTGGAAAATTGTGCTTGCACAATTTCCAGTAGCAAAAGTTTCAGATTCGGAATGCTTTGTATGTGCTTAGCATTCTTCTATTTTATAGAAAGTTTTGCATTTTGCAAAACTTTCATTCAGGAGGATTGTATGATCGATTTCAAAGAAAAACCCGCCCCCGTTCCCTACGACCAAGGATACCGCTCCCTGCTGTTCCAACCCGCAATAATGCTCCAATTTCTTCAACGCTTTGTCGGAGGCGCATGGACGAAAAAATTGCGAACCGAGGACATAACCATTGAAAACGGTACCTTTTTCATTGACCATGCGAAAACACGGATGGCCGACATTGTCTGCAAAATCAGGAGTCGGGATCACACGGGAGATGTTGCTATCTATGTGCTCCTTGAGCATCAGTCTGGAGTGGACAAAGACATGCCCTTCCGCATGTTGGAGTACACAAACCTTCTCTGCCGGAACATTCGCAGCTCCGGCACAATTCCCGATGACTGCGAGGTGGTATTTCTGCCCATTGTGTTCTATAATGGTACGCGAAAATGGAAGGTGCCCGGGAACGTCAGAGAGCAACGGAATCGGGAATTCCCGCAGTATCTTGCACCTTTTCCCTACGATCTTATTAGCGAGAACGATTATTCTGCGGAGCAGCTGCAGCAGCGGGGAAGAATGTTTGCGGCTGTTATGTACCTTGATCTGTACTCGAAAAATCTACTGAATACGGATTGGGACATTCAGAAGGTGGAGAAAGCGATAGCAGAAATGCTGAATGAGGAATCGCTGGAGCTGATAAAGGAATTTATTGGCGTGGTAGATTCGATGTTTGGAATTGTTATAGACTTTGACACGCTAATGAACCAGTTAGAAAGAACAAAAGAACCGAGAGGTAAGGAGGTAGCGAAAATGTTCAGAATGAATGCGGAAACATTCAAAGCGCGCATTGCGGAGATGGGTCGGCAGGAAGGACTGCAGACAGGTCGGCAGGAAGGACTTCAGACAGGATTGCAAACAGGTCGGCAGGAAGGACTTCAGACAGGATTGCAAACAGGTCGACAGGAAGGTCGGCAGGAAGGACTACGGACAGGCCGCGCTGAGGGGCATATTGAGGAGCGGAGAAAAAACGCCCGCAGTATGTTTTTGGAAGGCTTGTCGACAGAGACTGTTCAGAGAATTACCGGGCTGAGCGATGAGGAAATGCGGACATTGCGGAACGGATCGCATTAAGTTGGAACCGCTCGGCCTGCGCGCAGAGCGGATAATATCAACATCTGGATCAACCTCACATACCAGTTCCTTCAGGGTATACTTAGACATTCTGGGACTTCATACCTCACCTCACCTCACCATAAGTATGACACCCGATAGGATTATGATTGCAAGAATGGTATAGCGCAGAACATTGCGGGGAACCTTTGTTACGAGGGCAGATCCCAGATATGATCCGAGAATTACACCGGGGAGCAGGGAGAGAAACACCGTACGATTGTAATTCTGCGCCTGAAAATGGGCAAAACCAGCGAGCAGGAGGGCGAGAAAACCCACAAGCGACGTTGTTCCAACGGCCACTTCACTTTCAAGCCGAAAAATGAGAAGGAAGGCAATAATTGTGAGGAGGCCGGTTATTCCGGTAACCCCAATTACTGCGCCGAGAATGCCGCCCGCAACGGGAAGAAGATACTGCGGTGTTTTTTTATCTGCTTCAGATGCAACGGGCTGTCCGGGCTGTTCAAGCTGTCCGTTCTTTTCCTTATCTAATTTCCGGTATCGATATATCAGCAGAGGAATGGAAATGAAAATGGCGGCGGCAATAATATACTTGAGCTCAATGATACTGTGAATTGCCAAGGCATGCCGAGCAGTAAAATAGGCCGCGGGGAGGGCGGTGAGTGAAAAGAGCGCAGCCGATTTCCAGTCGATATTTCCTGCCCGCGCATGCCGTAGTACACTGGTTGCCCTCATGGGAATTGCCGCCAAGCTTATTGTACCGACCGCAATAACAGGATCCATGCCAAAAAGAACTATCAGCCCCGGTCCGCCCAGAATGCCTGTTCCAATTGCGGTAAAGCCCACGCATACCCCAACAATGAAGCCCCATATGAGAACTTCAATTATCATATGCCGTTGGCAAAAATTTCACGCACCCGTTCGCGGGCAGTTTGTTCTTCTGAGGTAACACAGGAAACCCTAAGAACGAAACCGACAAATAGTACGAAGAGAAAATTGTAGCACATATGCCTACCTCCGAAAAATATAAGAAATTTTTGCCTTGTAGTATGGAGTATACGAAATTTTTATCGGGGGGGGCAATGGCTTCTGTATGATTTATCGTGATGATGATTAATTGATCAATGTGAAGGTGTCATCGCCCGGATCGTACTGATGGATTTCGCCGCTCTCAATGGTATAGTGCCAGCCGTGCAGTGAAAGCCTGTTCTGATCGCAGCGCTGCGCAATTGCAGGATATTCCTGAAGACGTTTGAGCTGCAGAAGAACGTTGTCCCGTTCGCATTGCTGTTCGCTTGTCGGCTCCGACCTGTTGGATTTTTCGCGGATATCTGAAGAAAGAGCAACCCAAGCTGATGCGAGGGGCAGGGAATCTGCCCCGCCCTCTCTGAGCAGCTTGCAGCCGCCGCAGTTGCTGTGTCCGCAGACAATGATGTTCTTTACTTCCAAAACCTCCACCGCGTACTCAATGGCCGAGCTGACCGCCAGAAACTCCCCCGCACGATCCCAAGGCGGTACCATGTTGGCAATGTTGCGTATAACAAAACTCTCACCGGGGCCGCTTTCGCTTATGCGGGAAGGAAGGATTCGGGAATCGGAACAGGTAATGAACAGGCAGTCCGGGCTCTGCGCTCTGGCAAGGGAGGCATAGCGCGCGCGGTTTTCAGCGTAGTATGTCGTTCTGAAATGTCTGCTGCCCTTCACAAAATCGCTCACATCGCCTCCGGCATTTTGCTAACACTCCCCTATGTAATATAACAGATAACTTTGCGCAACCCCACGAATGCAGCCTGCGGGCGCTTATTCTGTCGGCGGACGGGCCCCGGCCGCTAAGTCGTAGGCAAGGATTTTTTGATCATCATAATTGCCCACCCACATTGTTGTTCCATCCGACCAGATGCCGGCGGGATCAGTATTCCCTGTAAATGTGGAGGCAGCGAATTCTTTTGACTCATCGCGTGCCTTAGTCTCCATGTTGTAGGCATAGATTTTTTTATCAGCATTATCCAACACCCACATCGTTGTCCCGTTTGACCATATTCCGCGAGGGGCATCATTCCCGGCAGTAGAAAGCACGGATGAAGTGAATTCTTTTGGCCTTGACCCAGATGACCCATCGCGTGCCTTGGTCTCCATGTTGTAGGCATAGATATTCACTACAAAATCCGACACCCACATTGTTGTTCCATCCGAGTATAAACCAATGGGTTTATAATTCCCGGCAGTTATAAGCGTGTTAAACTCTTTGTCCGTATCGGGTGACTTGTCACTTATCTTGTAGGCATAGATTTTTTGCGCAAGACCAGTTGTATCGCCCACCCACATTGTTGTTCCATCCGACCAGATGCTGCTGGGGTCAGCATTCCCGGCAGCAGTGAGCGTGGTGAAATCGTCTCGGTAAACACCTGCGGCAGTATAGCCATAGGGGTTATAGAACGTGCCGGTTACTCGGTGAATGCCTTCAGCGTTAAAGCCTGCCGCGTTGTAGCCGTCTTCATCGTAGCCGTTCGGGCCGTCGTACTGTGTGCCATTGCGATGAATGCCCGCAAGGTTAAAGCCAGCCGCGTTGTAGCCGTCCTTGTCGTAACCGTACTGGTCGTATTCCGTGCCGGTGTCGCGGTGTTTGCCTTCAGCATTAAAGCCGCTCGCATCATAGCCCCTTGTGTCATAGCCGTCTTTGTCATAACCGCCCGCATCATAGCCCCTTTTGTCATATCCGTCTGCGTCATAGCCGCCCGGATCATAACCCCTTGCGTCATATCCGTCTGCGTCATAGCCGCCCGCATCATAACCCCTTGCGTCATAGCCGTCTGCGTTATAGCCGCCCGCATCAAAACCGTTTGCGTCATAGCCGTCCGGATTGTAGCGCGTGCCGGTGTCTTGATGAATGCCGGCATCATTAAAGCCGTTCGCATCGTACATTTCACAGGCCGTGAGAATTAATATTAGGGTAAACATGAAAAAGAGCCCTCTCAGCAGCTGCGGGCTGAGAAAGCGCTTCCTGCTTTCCTTTTGTTTATTATCAGAAATCTGCATACACATATCCTCCATACAGAATTATAGTAGAAACTTTTGCATTGGGAAATTGCGCGTGCACAATTTCCAGTAGCAAAACTTTCTGGAACAGTTTAATCAATAATTTTACAAAGCGTCAACTATGTAGGAGAAATTTTTTGGGAATATGGCGGGTGTCGGGCATCTGCTTCCGAAACTGGGTTCCAATGATGTTGTTGCAATGATCTGGTGAAACTGTCATAATATCAATTCCTCATTGGAAAATTGTGCAGAGTAAAATTTTCAGCAAGTACATGTTAGTTGACAGCATTATTGTTTTTTCATACAATCTAAGAAAGTTTTGCCTGTGGCAAAATTTCTATCGTTACAATTATCTGCTGCGGTCGTGGTGGAATTGGTAGACACGCTAGCTTGAGGGGCTAGTGCTGGCAACAGCGTGCTGGTTCAAGTCCAGTCGACCGCAGAATTCTTTTATTCCACTCTAATTTTGTCCGGCGCGTCCCGATCTCGACCGGTCTGAGAGATTTTTGTGCCCCCGCATGGGGAGTTCTGCTTAACGCTCTGTCCAGCGCTCAATAATGTTCAGCATGACCTTTGATGCCCGTACCATGGAGCGTAAGCCGATCCATTCCATGGGGCCGTGAAAATTATGACCGCCGGTGAAGATGTTGGGGGTCGGGAAGCCCATTTCCGATAACCTGGCTCCATCGGTACCTCCGCGGATACTCTCCTGAAAGGGTTCAATGCCGGTTGCGCGAATGGCATCTTCAAGAATTGAGATAAGCTCAGGGTTTTCCTCAAGAAAATTCATGAGGTTGCGGTACTGTTGGTTCATGACGATATCGACCTTTCCGCCGGGAAAGGAGAGTTCGGTTATCCGGGCAAGCTGCCTGAGATATTCAAGCCGGCGTTCCATTCCGCTGTTCTCAAAATCGCGGACGAGAATAGCGAGCGTACACTGCTCCATGCTGCCGCCAATTTCCCGGGCAGCATAATACCCAAACCCAGCATCGGTACTCTCGGGGCTTTCACTTCGGGGAAGCATGCCCGCATACTGCGCTGCCATGCTTACCGCATTCACAAAACGGCCGCGGGCGCGGCCGGGGTGAATCATAAGCCCGGTGAAGGTGAGTTCAGCCTCGTAGGCATTGAAACAGCGCGCATTGTAGCTTCCTTCGGCTTCACCATCGAGGGTGAAACCGCAGCGCGCATGAACACGGTCGGCGGGGAAATGAAGAGTTCCCCGCGCAATCTCCTCATCCGGCGTGAATATAATTTCAACTTCGCCTCGGCGAATGTCAGGATGCTCAAGAAGATACTGAACTGCCGTCATAATTTCGGCAATGCCGGCCTTATCATCCGCCCCGAGCAAACTGCTCCCGTCTGCGGTGATGACAGTATCATCAATATGATTTTTGAGCGCGGGGTTTTCATCGGGATCAAGGATGAGGTTTTTCCCGATGCGGATACTATCACCATTGTATTTTTCATGTACCTGCGGCCGTACATTATTGCCATTAAAGTCCGGCGCGGTGTCCATATGAGCAAGAAACATAACAGGGGCACAGGCTGTTTCACCATTGGCAGGCAGGCGGGCAAGAATGTTACAATGCTCGGTGAGTTCAACATGGGGAACTCCCGCATTCCGTAATTCCTGTTCAAGCAGGCGGGCAAGATTCCACTGCCCTTCGGTACTGGGCGCTGCGGTACTATGCGGATCACTGGTCGTATGAATTTGTACATAGCGCAGAAAGCGTTCGAGAATATTATTTTCAAACCATGCGCGCTCCCTGTTCACATCCTGCATGCCGCATCCTCCTCAAGAAACTTTCAGGAGAAACTTTCCCGCAATGAAATAGTATACAGAGAGAATAGATATTGCAATATTGCCGGAAGGATAATAGAAACTTTTGCATTTTGCAAAAGTTTCACATTTTGAATGACTCTATGTGCTGAGCATTCTCGCATTTTGTAGAAAGTTTTGCATTCTGCAAAACTTTGTATTACTCTATTCTCATATGATTTTTTCCATGCCCAGACAGCCTGAGCTTATTGTCGATACCGTACTGAGCCTTCCTCTGCTGCTTTCCCGCAGGGGATTTCATGCGGTCGCCATTGTAAGCGGCGGCAGATCGGTTCGGGGACGCCGGGAATGGCCTCTTCTCGTTGATACTATGCTGAAGGAGAATCTGCGTCTTATCGATTTTACCCTGCGCGGAGAACCATCGCCGCAAACAGTCGATCATTTTTACAGAGAACTGCGGGCGGAACTTCCTGACTGTGACGCTGTTGTCGGTATTGGGGGAGGAAGTGTGCTCGATTGCGCCAAGGCTCTTGCGGCAATGGCGGGTATGGGCAGGACGGAGGAGGTCGGCTCAATTAAAGATTTTCTGGAGGGTGTGGGAACCCGTCAGGCAACAGGTGAAACCCTTCCCCTGTTTGCGGTACCGACCACTGCCGGTACCGGAAGTGAGGCAACAAAGAATGCCGTGCTCAGCGAGATCGGCCCGGGGGGATACAAGCGTTCCATCCGCCATAATGCCTTTATTCCCCGGCTTGCCCTCCTTGACCCCGCGCTTGGCATTAGTTGCCCGCCCGAGGTTACCCGCGCAAGCGGACTCGATGCCATTACTCAGCTTATTGAGGTATATCTTTCGGTTGATGCAAACCCCCTCAGCGATACGCTTGCGCTGGAGGGGCTCCGGCAGGCGGGGCGCAGTTTTCCGGCGCTCATTGCGGGGGGCGATGGTGCGGAACATCGGCTGAGCATGTCGCTGGCAGCCTATGTGAGCGGTGTTGGGCTTGCATCGGCGGGGCTCGGCCTTGTTCATGGAATTGCATCGGCGCTCGGGGCGGCGCATAGTATTCCCCACGGGGTTATCTGCGGGCTTCTTCTCGCGCCCTCCATTAAAATCGGTGTGGAAAGAGCTGCTGATTCTGCAATTTCTCAGCACGATTTTTCTGTAATCCGTCAGCGCTATGCGCAGGCAGCGCAGGCACTGGGACTGAGCGGCCGAGATCATTTTGCCGGAAAAAATACGGATGAAGAAGGCGCGGAAAAGCTTATAGAGGGCATAGGACGATGGGCTGACGGACTTCCCCGGCTGGGGAGCTTCGGTTTTGAATCCGATGAAATATCTTCCATTGCCGAAAAATCCTCTGGAAAAAAGGCGCCTGTGCAGTATACTGTGAAAGATATATGCGCTGCGCTGGAAAATTCGCTATGACCACTATCATCCCGCCCATTCTCCCGTCCATTCTCCCGGCAATTTTGCCGCCATTTCTCGTTGTCTCTCTCAATCCCACTCTTCAAAAGACCATGGTTTTTGATAATTTCACAACAGGCGAGGTCAACCGCGCAGTGAAGATCCGTACAGATGCCTCGGGCAAGGGGGTAAATATCACCCGGGTTCTTCATCAACTTGATCAGGATGTTCTCCACCTCACCCATGTCGGCGGGCCGGGAACGGAGCAATTTCTCTCCCTCTGCGCGCAGGATACGATCAATCTCCAGACTGTCGCGGGAGGAACAAAAATCCGCATATGCACAACAATTATTGACAGGGGCAGGAATCAGACTAGCGAACTTATTGAGCCCGGCTGCTCTGTTGAACCCTCATGTGAGCGGGAAGTCCTTGAGCGCTTTTACCGGCTTCTCCCCTCCTTCGGCACCCTCATTGTTTCAGGAAGTACCGCGCCGGGGTATCATTCCGATCTCTTTGCCAGAATGACAGCAGATGCCCGAAGGCATAATCTCTCTGTTCTTCTTGACATTCGGGGACCGATGCTCAAAGAAGTGCTTAAGGGAAGCCGGAAAATGCTCCCCCATATTCTGAAAATAAATCTTCAGGAACTTTCCGAAACCTTTTTTCCTGCCAATGAAGGAACATTGCCGGAGCACTCGGCGAATCCTGAAATACTCAGCGCGGCCGCCGAGGTCATGAAGACCTTGGGCAGCAGGGGAATTGTTCCGATCATTACCCGGGGAAGTATGGCGGTACTCAGCCTTTCGGAAGAGGGAAATGTATGTACGAGTGAGCCTCAAAAAATTACCGCATACAATACCATTGGCTGCGGAGACGCCTTTACCGCCGGGCTTGTTGCGGGGCTCAGCAAAAAACCGGATCTTGAACAGGCCATACATACGGCACATGAAATTGCCGCCCGCAACGCCGCGCAATTAAAACCCGGCACAATTATTCAGAAAGAGCTTGACCAATTGGAATCTTCCGCGTATATTCCATAATATCCTTAAAAATAATAGAAAATTTGCAACTGGAAATTGTGCACGCGCAATTTTCCAATGCAAAATTTTCACAAAAATTTTTAATACTAACTCAGGAGGACGGGTATGAACATACAACCCCTTAGTGATCGGGTACTGCTTAAACCGGATACTGGCGAAGAAAAAACTTCTGGAGGCCTTTTTATCCCGCAGACCGCACAGGAAAAAACTCAAACCGCTTCAGTTGTTGCGATAGGCGATGATACTGAAACAATTACCGTAAAAGTTGGTGATCGGGTTATGCATGACAAATATGCAGGAACCCAGGTCAAAATTGACGGTGAGGATCATCTCATTGTGAATTTTTCCGATGTTATTGCTGTAATTAAATAACCTGCTGCGCTATTGCGCGCCGTGCTATGAGCGCTTCCATGCCTATGCGGCACACTGCGCTATTGCGCGGTGCCATTGCGCCCGATCAGACGACAGACCGCCGCTTTCAGCGGCGGTTTTGTTATTTCAGGTCAATTATCCGGGGCAGATAAATTATCATCCTCAACGCGCTCGGCGAAGCAACGCGCTCACTGAAGAAAGAGTATATTTTCAAGTTCACTGCCAATTTTCTCTTCGTTGCCCACAACGAGGCGCGCCGGCGGCAGTGAGTTGATGAACTGCCTCCCATAGAACTTTGTAACAATTCTGCAATCGGTAATGATCACCGCCCCCCGATCGTTCCGGCTCCGCATAAGCCGACCGAATCCTTGCTTAAGTTTCATGACAGCCTCCGGCAGGCTGAGTTCAAGGAAGGGGTTGCCGCCCCGGTTCTCCACGGCCTCAGCGCGGGCAAGGAGCACTGGTTCATTCGGTACGCGGAAGGGAAGCCGACAGATAATAAGCAGCTTGAGAGTGTCGCCCGGGGCATCAATTCCCTCCCAGAAACTGTGGGTCGCAAAGAGCACCGAGCTGCTGTCATTCCTGAACTGTTCCATGAGCCGGTCGCGGTCATCATCACCCTGACGAAAACACCTGATCTCCCTTCCTGTCAGAATCGGCCTGCAGTATTCATATACATCGCTGAGCATTTTGTGAGAGGTAAACAGTACCAGAGCATGACCCTCGGAAACATTCAGCATGCGGATAATAAAATCCTTCAGCCACGGTACGTAATGTGAATGGGATGGATCCGGCGCATTCTCGGGCACCGCAAGAAGGTCTCTGCCGGGATAATCGAAGGGACTGTCGAGGCTGCGGAAAATTACTCTCTCGTTTTCTTCCAGTCCGATCCGCTGTTTCCAGAAATTGATGATGTGGTTGACCGAAAGGGTCGCGCTGGTAAGAACAATTCCCGGAAAGGGATCAAACATAACCTCAGAGAGGAGCGGCCCCACTTCAATGGGCGCAGCCGTAAAACGCGCAAAACTGTCGCCCGCGACTGTCTCCCGCCGTTCAAGCCAGTACACAAGATCGGGTCGGTTGGGAAATTCCCGAAAATCGCCGCAGATTCCGGCGGCTGCCTTCACGCGCTGTATGAGAACGTGCAGTTCGGCAAGGCGGGGGTCGGCTGACAGGGGGTCGGCTGCTGTTGGGGGCGCTGCGGTACCGGACGGGACTGGGGGGGCGGCTGCTGTTGGGCGCGCGGCGGTACCGGACTGCGGGTTTTCATTATTCGGCTGCGCTGATTTTTGCTTCGTTGGAGTATCATGTTCTGAAAGATCAACATACAGAGCATGAAGAAATTCTACGCAATTGAGCAGACTCTGTTGAAGCGTCTGCAGGCTGGAAAAGAGGGCATCTCTGAGAGGAATGGAAACAGCGCCCTGAAAATCCGGCGGCGCAGATTCAGATTCTGCTCGCAGCCGGAGCGGGCGGTTTTTTTCAAGGAAGGGTAAAATGCTGCTGTCGAGTTCCGTAGCCTGCCTGCGGATTTTCTCCAGATGTTCTTCCATGCCCGCTGCGGGCACTGCGTATTCGTTGCGAAAATGGGCAATTACGCCCTGTTCGCGTCCTCGGGTCTTTCGGAGAAGCCGGTTTGCGTACCTATAGATATGAAAACGGCTGAGTTCCTCGCTGAAGTAGGCGGTGGCTGCGCCTTCAATGTTGTGGGCCTCATCAATAATGAGCCGCTGAAAGGGCGGAAGAATTACCGTGGAATCGAAGTCAAATCCCTCATTGCGAATTGACAGATCGGCAAATAAGAGATGATGATTAGTGATGATTATCCGCGCCCCTGCCATATTCCTGCGCGCCTTGTTAATAAAGCAGCCATCACGGCAGCGGGAATCGGGGCAGGAATCTCTGTCGGCGTTTATTTTCGACCAGAGAGATTCATTCGGGTTGAAACTCAGATCACTCCGGTCGCCGCTCAATGTCTCATCGGCCCACTGCCGGATGAGGTCTGTCTGCTCTTCGGCAAACATACCCTCCTCTTCAATAAGTTCGTTGAGCCGATGACGGCAGAGGTACTGATTCCGCCCCTTGGCAAGAGCAATTTTCACATCCTTACCGCCCATATTGGCAAAGAGCGAGCGGACAAGCGGAATGTCCTTGCCGATAATCTGATGTTGGAGATTGATTGTTGCCGTTGAAATGACGACACGTTCCGCATTTTTGAGCACCCAGGCAAAGGCCGGAATGAGATATGCCAGACTCTTGCCTACTCCGGTTCCGGCTTCGACAGCCACAATGCGGTCATCATTGAAGGCCTTCACGACCTCTTCCAGCATTTGGAGCTGGGCATCCCGGGGTTCGAAATCGGGCTTCAGACGGGAAAGCCCGCCGCCGGGCAGGAGCATATCTGCCAGAGGCTCAAGTTCAAGCTGCTGATTTTGTTTCTGATTTTCTTCAGAACGCGCGTCCGGCTCGGACATCCCCTCCCCTCCTGTTCTAAAGCTGCGCTATCATTTTAGCGCCCTATTCAATTCTGTTTGTATTCTCTTATATGCCGATGTATACATTGTAGAATCTTTTTCATAGGAAAATCCCATTCTCCAAACGACCCCTTTGGCATAATAAAATCGGAACCGTCTTTCCGTAAGCGCCGCGGAACCTGCTTTTCACAGGTATATGGACTGCTAATGCCATAGGGCGGGTCAGTAAGAAGAAGCCTGCCATCAATTTTCAGATCGCCTAAAATAATTGAAGGCTTGTCCTTTACGGATAAACTCACAGACCACAGGTCATGGTTTATTTGTTCAGGAGAAAAATGGGTAATGTGTGTACGATGCAAAGGGAAATTTTTTGATACCCATTTATTGATTTCCGCCCGAATGGTAATTTTTCGAGTATTATTCACTGGAAACATCCTTACCCGCTAGGAGCGTATACGTATTCAGCAAACTAATCAAGCCAAGAATTTCGCTCGGGGTGGATTAAACCACTCGTTTGTGTATAATTCTCTTATACCCTTTCAGGAGCGCCCCCATGAGCAAAATTCCTGTCGCAATTCTCGGAGCCACCGGTACCGTTGGACAAAAATTTGTTACCCTGCTTAAGAATCATCCTCAGTTTGAAATGCGCGAACTCGTTGCATCGCCCCGTTCGGCGGGGAAGATCTATAAGGAGGCGGTTCGCTGGAAACAGGATGAGGATATTCCCGCAGCGGCGGCAGATATGACTGTTCTCCCCCTCAATTCGGAATTACAGAGCCGCATCCTTTTCTCGGGGCTCGATAGCTCAGTCGCGGGAGAAGCCGAAAGCCGCTTCGCAGCCGCAGGGCACATCGTCATATCAAACTCAAAAAACCACCGCATGGATCCCCTCGTCCCTCTGGTCATTCCCGAAATTAACGCAGACCATTTTGCCCTCACCGAGAAGCAGCCCGGCAGCGGCAGCATTGTTACCAACTCAAACTGCTCAACCATGTTCCTCACCATGGTACTGGCCCCCCTGCATGAGGCCTTCGGCCTTGAAAGCGTTCAGGTGAGCACCATGCAGGCCATAAGCGGAGCGGGGTATCCGGGAACATCCGGCATGGACATTCTCGGCAACGTCATTCCCCACATCCCCGGGGAGGAAAACAAGCTCGAAACCGAGCCCCTGAAAATTCTCGGCGCGCTGACAGAGGGCGGCATTCGGCCAGCCGCCTTCACCCTCAGCGCCCAGTGCAACCGGGTGCCGGTATTTGACGGTCACAGCGAGAACATCTCCATACAATTCCAACGCAGCCCCCGCCCCAGCCCTGCCGATGTGAAGGAAGTGCTTGGCAATTTCACCGGAGGCATGAAACAGCGGCTCTATTCCTCGCCTGAGTCCTTCATTGTACTGCGCGATAATGATGACCGCCCCCAACCCCTGCTCGACCTCCATGTGAACAAGGGCATGAGCGCGGTGGTGGGACGCATCCGTCCCTGCCCGGTCATGGATATGAAAATGACCATTCTCGGGCATAATACCATACGCGGCGCGGCGGGCGCTGCCATCCTCAATGCGGAAGCCATGCTTGCCTTGGGGTATATACGTTGATGGAGCGCGGCAGGCGCTGGGGTGTGTGAATTGATTGTGCAGAAATTCGGCGGAACCAGCGTGGGCTCTGCCGATATGATAAACAGGGTTCTCAAAATCGCCCGGGAGCAGCAGGAAAAGCAGCCCGTGGTACTTGTTGCCTCCGCAATGGGCGGCGCAACTTCAGCGTTGGAGCGCATGGGAGAGCATGCCGCCGCCGGCAGGAGCGCAGCTGCTGCCGATACACTCCGCCAGCTCAAAAATCAACACTATACCGCCCTTGTCGATCTTCTTGAAGTTCCCCTCTATGAACAGGGGAAAAAAGCCCTGAGCAGTATTTTTGATGAAATAAAAAAACTGCTGTCCGGCATGGAACTCATTCGCGAAGTCAGCGTCAACTCCATGAACACCCTCCTCAGCTTCGGTGAAATCCTCTCTACCACCCTCATCTACTACCGAGCGCTCCAGCTCGGCATGAAGGCCGCGCTCCTCGACAGCAGAAAATTCATGAAAACACAACAGGAATATACCAGAAATGTTCTCGCAGTTGAAAAAACATATCGGGCAATTCGGAAACAGCTGCGGCCGCAGGCAGGACTACTTCTCATTGCCCAGGGGTTTATTGCCTCGGATGAACAGGAGCTGACAACGACCCTCGGCAGAGGCGGCTCCGATTACAGCGCCACCATTATTGCCGCCGCGCTCAATGCCGATGAAGTGCAGATATGGACCGATGTAAACGGCATTATGACCTGCGACCCGCGCATCATACAACAGGCAGCCACCATTGAGGAACTGAGCTATGAGGAGGCTGCCGAGCTGAGCTACTTCGGCGCCAAAGTTATTCATCCGGCTGCCATCCAGCCTGCCGTGGAGAAAAACATTCCGGTTCTGGTAAAAAATACCCGCAGGCCGGAAGAGCCGGGCAGCCGCATCCACCGAAGGGGCGGACGGCGGGGAATTCAGGGAATAATCGGCAAGAGCGGGGTTACTCTTGTTACCATTCAATCGTCCCGCATGCTCAATGCCTACGGATTTCTCAGAAAAATTTTTGAAATTTTTGAGAAGTACCAGGCGCCCATCGACATCATTGCCACCTCTGAGGTATCCGTTTCCCTTACCATTGACGATAACCATACAATGACAGTCATGGAAAAGGAGTTGAAAGCCTTCTCCACCGTGCATATTGAACGGAATATGGCAAGTATCAGTCTTGTCGGACAAAATTTATGGAATAGCTCATTCCTCAGCAACGAAGTGCTTGCTGCTCTTGCTCATGTTCCTCTGCGGATGATAAGTCTGGGAGGAGCCAATATAAACCTGAGTATTGTCGTTCCGCGCGATGAGCTTGATACTACCCTGCGCCGTCTGCACGATACTCTCTTTCCTCAGAATGATATTGATGGCAGGGGCAATGGCGATATTGATGGCGGGGGCGGCGATGATGATATTGATGGTGGGGGTGATAATGGTGATATTGATGGCGGCGGCGATGGCGAGCATTTTTAAGCGTGTGCGGCGTCTGCTGAGATCTGCCATTTCCAATTCTGACGAAAAACCCGGCATCGACTATCAGCAGGCCTGGGATGAACTCAACGAATTCCTCGAAACCGACAAAACGCAGAAGCCCCGACCGAGCGACCGCAGCCGACAATCAGCGCAATCCGCGCAGCGCCTCGCCGAAGACTATGCAAATCTGGAACTGTCTCCCTATGCCGACATTGCCGCAATCAGAAAGAACTATATGCGGCTGTTGGCGGCATATCATCCCGACAAGTACATTCGGAATCCAGACAAACAGATCATTGCCAACGAAATAACCGTTCGGCTGAATAAATCGTACCAGCGCATTATGGAAGATCGGCAAAAAAAGTGGGATATTAAGGTTTGAACAGACCCCACTTTGACCTATTATGCGATCATTTCTTCCGAGTGCCAAGCCCTCCATCGCTCAAGCGTCGGCCGTGTGAGCCGTTGCTCCATTATGATCGGCTTGAGCCGGAGAATATCACTATCCACATCGGTATTCCGCTGCCTCAAAAGATCCAGCGGAGTCCCTTTGCGGTAGGTGTTGAACCGCCGGTAATTGAAATCTATCTGATACTCCTCGGCTTCCTTAAGAAACTCATTGAGCTTTGGATTCATCACCTGACTGTAGAACTCATCCTCAATGAGCCGGTGCGAGGACTCGACAGAACTGTTCCATGTGCAATGCCCGGGCGGAATACGCCGATACTCGACACCCGCCTGTATGAGCGCCTGCTCAAACCCCGATGTTCGGGTTTTGCTCAGATGCCGAACGGTGAACTCTGCCCCGTTATCGGTCTGAACCGTTATGCCGTTGACAAGGTCTCCGCCGCGATTCCGCAGGTGCTCCAGCAGGTACTCGGCGAACAAGGTTGTTACCATACTGCTCTTCTCATTGGCAAAGGCGTACCACAGAGCCCCTGTCGCCCGATCCCGGGCAGTTATCTGGTACTTCGGAACGTCTAAACACTTCTGAGAAAACCGCATAGCGGGAATGTCCGTCAGATACTTGATATCAATCTGAATGCACTCGCCAAACTTCATCCTGTCGGTTACCTCCCGCAAATCTCTCTTGGGCCGCGCCTTCGGCTTCTTTGTTTTCCGCGCCCCTATCTGCTTTAGCGTCTTGATAATTGTCGGCAGGCTGTACTCCCCGCCAACTTCCGCCTTCAACTGCTTTTGCACCTGCGTTCCAATGATTTTGTTGTGATTCCGATTCTTGGTCTGGGCAAGACTCTCGAGATGACACCGGTGCCCGAATTTCATCTTCATCGGATGATTGGTCGTGCCCCGCTTTTTGTCTTCAAGCCCCTCGCCGGATTCAAAGCGCCGAACCCACCGCCGCACCGTGTTGCGCGACACCTCGAACTCCCGAGCAGCCGCCTTGATCGAATGCTCCTGGGCATACCGAACCATCCGCAACCGCCAATCATACATCGAAGCCGCCTGATACTTCCGAGACTTGAGATGATACTGAGAATATGTGATACTACTGTTCACTGTTTCCCTCCTTTTATGTTTTATACAACCCCCAGTGTATACGAATAACCTTCGTTTTACACTGGGGAGGAGGGGTCTGTCCAAAGGTTTATATCCCAGATCGGCAAAAAAAGTAACTGCAGAGCACTTATGGTTGAATTCGCACCCCCGAAATTTTTTTCTTGCACATGTTTTCTAAACCTGATACTATACTGCAACCGCAAAAATAATGGCGGGATCTGTCAGAATTTTTCTGATGGGTGGATTTTGTTGTTGACAGGTTTTGTGAGCGCAATTATACTGCTCATATACTTATGAGACCGTTGCCATGCAAAGGTTTCTATTACTGTAAGGAGTGAAAGTATGAAAATTAAATTTATGGGGGGGGGGGTAACCCTTTTCATTCTCTGCTCAATGTTTATTGCATTGATATCGGGATGTCCAATGCCGGAACCCGAGCCAACCGCGCCGGGTACAATGGCTGCCCCAGACCTTAAAGCGGGGGATGAGGAACTCATTGCTACATGGACTGCGCCGGAAGATAACGGCGGCAGCCCCATTACCGGATATGAGCTGCAATATCGCACAGGCAGCGGAGAATGGACAGGAATGAGCTCTGGCATCGGCACAAATACAAGCCACAGCATTACAGGACTGACAAACGGCGCTGCCTACGAAGTACAGGTGCGCGCCGTCAATGCAATCGGCGCTGGCGACTGGTCGGAATCTGCCGCTGAAACCCCTGTCACCGTTCCTGACGCGCCGGCTGCCCCAACCCTTTATGCGGGCACTGGGCGGATCGTTGCGAGATGGACTGCGCCGGAAGATACCGGAGGGAGCGCCATTACCGGGTACGAATTGCAGTATCTTACAGGCGGCGGAGCATGGACGGAAATTAGCGAAGGCATTACTGGCACAGACCACTGCATTACCGGTCTGACAAACGGCATTGTCTACGGAGTACAGGCGCGCGCCGTCAATGTAATCGGCAAAGGACCTTGGTCTGCACCCGTAGCGGGAACGCCACTATTTTCTCCGAAACAAACTCCTTCGGGTACGGAAAAATCTATAAACCTTCCGGTTGCTCAGAATGCTTTTACTAATGCCATTATTGCCAATGAGAACCTCAACGTTTTGTTGACTCCGGTGAAATCGGGTACCACTCTCACGGTTGAAGAAGGAGACCTTAAAGTAACCCCCACAACTGCGCCCGCAGGAGTCACCATTCCGACAGTTGATGCGAATACTGGAATTGTTACGGTTACCGCAAGTACAACAGCCGGAACATATGTAGTATATGGCGAAACAGAAACTGGAAACATAGTCTTTGCAGAGTATTTCTCTGTTACTGAGAGTCCAACAACTAACGCTGAACTGAAAGCAGCGGTAACTTCGGGAATATCAAACTGGGGCAATACTGCCGATTTCAACTACATTATTACCACTGCGGTAACGATTATGGCCCAAATATTCAATGAAGCAAGCGAATTCAATGGTGATATCTCACTCTGGGATACCAGCTCGGTAACGAGTATGTTGGGGATGTTCAATGATGCAAGCGCATTCAATGGCGATATCTCACTCTGGGATACTGGCGCGGTAACGGATATGAGCTGGATGTTCTATAAAGCAAGCGTATTTAATAGCAATATCTCGAAATGGGATGTTGGCGCGGTAACGATTATGAGCAATATGTTCAGGGATGCAAGCGCATTCAATCAGAATCTTGAGGAATGGAAGGATCATTGGACGCTTACTAATGGCAAATATACCGGAACGGCCACCCTGATGTTTAATTCTTCCGGCGTGACAACGCCTCCAACATGGTATAATAATTAGTAGCGGCCAGCCCTGCGCCTCAACTCCGGCAGGCGCGGGGGGAGAGAGTTCTTCCCGCGCAAGCTTATATCATGCTACATTATGTATATGCCAAAACTTCATGATCTCTGTCAGCAGTTCTGGGAAGAAATCACCATTACCCGAAATCATCCACAGAGCTATCCGCCGGAATTCATTATTGCGCAGGCGCATCGCTATATGGCAGAATCCGAGCGGGCGCGGGCTGGGCAGCGTGATGGCGCTGAGCAGCCGGATGGACAGCGTGCCGACATTATTGCACAGCATCTGGCAATCATCGCAGATGAAATGGACATTACACACTGCTCATCCGCCAATCTTTCTCAGCTAATTGAGAGCTTCTTCGGAAAAAAGACATAACCCCAAGACATTATTACAGGCATGAAGCTACCGCCCCACCCGGAATGTGCGCTGGGTTATTGGTCTATTGCTCCGCCGGAATGAGGCGGTAGAGGGCGCCGGCGCGTTCATCGGTGAGGAGGTAGATGTAGCCTGCGCTATCTACTCTGACATCCCGAACTCTGCCGATAACAGATGAGAGCATCTGTTCTTCTTCAGCCCGGTCCTTGAGCGGCCATCCTGATGCATTTTCCCAATTTTCCGGCAACTCTATTCTTCTCAGATGCCTTCCGGCAAGCGCCCCCACAAAGAGCTGATTACTCCAGCCGCCGCCGTGGTCGCCATCGCTTCTGCCGCCGTGCTCGCCTCCGCCGACATCGCCGCCCCGGGCAAAAACGCCGGTTTCGGGGTAGACTGCGAAGCCGCTTGGCGCAATGGAGGGCGTCCAGTAAACGACAGGCTCCACAATGCCCGGCAGGCTTTGGTAGTTACTCACCTTGCTGCCATCGTAATTAATGCCGTAGCTGACCCGCGGCCAGCCGTAGTTGGCATTCGGTATAATGAGGTTGATTTCATCGCCGCCGCGGGGACCATGCTCATGCGCCATAATTCTGCCCGCTCCGGGGTGGTAGACCATGCCCTGTATGTTGCGATGCCCGTAGCTGTAGTTCTCCGGCGCGCCTGCGGGCAGACCGGCCGCAGTGAGTGGAATGCGGACAATACCCCCCGCGGCATCTCTGCGATCCTGCGCCCGTTCCCGATCTCCCCGATCGCCCACACTCACGAAGAGATTCCCCTCGGGGTCAATAACTAGGCGGCTTCCAAAGTGAATGAACTGCTGCGTTGTTTTTTCAAGCGAAAATATGAGCCGGACATTGCTCAGGCGCATATTCGCCCGGTCGAAAATGGCAGTGTAGACAGCAGTTCCCGACAGCGCTCTCTCATCAAGAAATGCGGTCGAAAAATACAGACGGAAATTCCGGGCAAAATGAGGGGAAAGAACAATATCAAGCAGCCCCCCCTGCCCCGCTGCCGATACCGCAGGAAGTCCGGAAACTCTGCGAACACGCGCCTCACCCCCCGCGCCCGGCCGGGGAAGATTACTGACAAACAAAAGTTCACCCGATCGGATGCTAACAAAGGCCTCCCGCGGGGTCACATTCTGCACCCATCCTCCGGCAGATGGCGCCGAATCAGCCGAATCAACAAAAGCAGAGCCAGAGCCAGAAGCAGCCGAATCAACAAGGGCAAGGCTCCAGGGAAACGTAAGCCCCGGTACGAGGGTCTCAACGTGGTAATTAACACCGCCCGAACGATGCATCTGTAATGTCTTCTGGGGTGTCGTTTGGGGCGTCGTTTGGGCCTGCGCGCCGGGCGCGACTATGATCATGAGAAGCAGCGCAAGCAGGAGCGCGCTATGTGGAAATATCTGAAACTTTTGCATAATCGTACAGTCCTTTCCGGCACATCTAGTCCAACAGATCAAAAAATGATTTATCCTGATAGCATATCGGACAGGTCCAGTCCTCGGGGAGTTCTTCAAAGGCAGTGCCTTCTTCAATTCCTCCCTCAGGGTCTCCCGTCTCAGGGTCATAAATATAACCGCAGTTTGAACAAATATAACGCATTTTTTCACCACTCCCTGATCTGTTGAAAACCCCGCCCGGGTACCCGCCGTTGTCGCCATGCCCGGAACATCACCCAACATTCCGGAACATCACCCACATTCCGAAACATCACCCAACATTAAAGTACTTTGCCTGCGGATGATGTGCCACAAAGGCGCTGGTTGTCTGCTCGGGAACCATCTGTTCCTCTTCACTCACGGTAACACCAATGCGGCCGCTTTCCAAGAGCTCGCAGAGCAGGCGGTTCTGGTCGAGGTCGGGGCAGGCCGGATAGCCGAAGCTGTAACGGCTGCCGCGGTATTTCTGAATAACAAAGTCGCTGATGCCGGTGCCGTCATCCTCGCGAATGTTCAGCTCCCCCCGCACGCGCCAATGCCAGTACTCCGCCAGCGCCTCGGCAGTTTCCACACTCAGACCATGAAAAAGCAGATAATCCTTGTATGCCCCCTCCCCGTAGAGCCGCTGGCTGTGCTCGTGGGCGGCCATGCCGACCGTTGCAATTTGGAGCGCAATAACATCGCGGCGCCCGCTGTCCGCGGGCAGAAAATAATCGGCAATGCACTGCCGGGGCGCCGCCGGCTGCCGCGGGTAGGAGAAGCGGGCGATCTCCCTGCCGCTGTCGGGATGGTACATCACAACATCGTTCCCCTCGCTGTTACATTGAAAATATCCGTACATAACACGGGGCTGGAGAAGGCCTTCGGTGCGTGAGCGCGCTTTGAGTTCCTCGAACTCGGGGCGGACAGTGTCGCGGATGAGCGCCTCATATTCTTCCTTCGAGAGCTTTCCCCGGCGGTATCCCCAGCGTCCTCTGAAAAGCACCTCTTCGGTAAGGAGGGGGTAGACATCGTCAAGATCAATGTTCTCTGCCATGCGTATTCCCCAGAAGGGCGGCTCGGGAATTTTAACAGATCGATCGATGTCGATACGTTCCGGCGCATGTTTTTCCATACGCGGACGGGGCGGAGGACGCTGCGCGCGGCGCTGATGCTCGGCCTGAACATAGTCGGTCAGGGTATTCCCCTTAATAAGATTCATGGTCCTCAGCCCATCGAAGGCATCGGCGCAATACACAACCGGCCCATCGCTCAGCTTTGAACAAATATCCCATACGTAGGCAGGAGTAAGCGCCGCTCCGCCGAGCAAAACCGGCAGGCGGCAGTCCCGCCTCTGCAGCTCAGTCAGATTTTCGCGCATAATAACAGTCGATTTAACCAGAAGACCGCTCATCCCAATGGCATCGGCTCCGACCTCTCTGGCCTTTCTGATGATCGTGTCTATCTCACACTTAATACCAAGATTGTACACCTTGAACCCATTGTTGCTCAGAATGATATCAACCAAATTCTTACCAATGTCATGAACATCTCCCCGAACAGTCGCCAAAACAATGCTGAGCTGCTCATCTGCCGATTTTTTCTCCATGTAGGGCTCAAGAATATCGACCGAATGTTTCATAACCTCGGCAGATTGGAGCACAAATGGAAGCTGCATGCGCCCGTCCCCAAAGAGATCGCCGACAATTTTCATGGCCGGTATGAGCATCTCATTGAGAATCGCAATGGGGTTATATGTCTCCAAAGCTTCATGGAGCATCTCATCCATCTGCATTTTCGATCCCTGAATAACCCGCTTCTGTATTAGCTCTTCGAGGGGGATATCGGCTGCGTCATCTTCTTCCCGGGCCTCTTCTCCCGATTTCTCATCGAAGTGCGCAATGAACTGGAAAAGCGCATTATCTCCGGATGGAGCATCTTCCGAAGTATTTTTTGTGTTGGCAATGAGATTCTTTGCAGCCTGAATGTCGGCATCTTCCAGATTGGCAAGAGCGATAATGTGCCGCAGATTAACGATGGCCATATCCAGCCCCGCCTCAACGGCCTCTGCCAGAAATACCGAGTTCAAAACCCTGCGGCTGGCAGCATTCAGACCAAAGCTGACATTACTCAGCCCCAGCACGGTTCGTACGCCGGGTATTTCCGCCTTAATGCGCCGGATGCCTTCGAGGGTCTCAAGGGCAGAGGTCATCATGCTCTCATCGCCCGATGCGAGGGTAAAGGTGAGCGGATCAAAAATGATATCGCCCGGGCGCAGTCCGTGGCGGTGGACGGCAATGTCGAAAATGCGCTTTGCAACGGCAACCTTGCGCTCCACGGTTTTCGCCATGCCCTGTTCGTCTATTGTGAGGGCAATGAGAACGGCTCCATAGCGCCGGGCAAGGCGGCAGATGTTGTCTGCCCGTTCCTCGCCGTCCTCCAAATTGATGGAATTGATAATGGCGCGTCCGCCGTACAGCTGGAGCGCCTGCTCCATAACCGGCAGTTCGGTACTGTCGATGACAAGCGGAAGCGGAATTTGCGTTACAAAGCGGCTGAGGGTCTCCCGCATATCCCGAACCTCATCTCTGCCGGTATAGGCGACACAAAGATCAAGCGCGTGAACACCGCTCTGTACCTGTTCCCGGGCAACATCGACCAGCGCATCCCAATTTTCATTGAGAAGAAATTCACGGAATTTTTTGCTGCCGTTTGTATTGGTTCTCTCTCCTATAAAAAAGGCTGAAAGTTCCTGACTAAGGTTTGCCGCGCTGAAGATACTGGCAACTGAATCGGGAAATGAGGGATTGCGCTCAGCAGGCGCAAGTCCCTCCGCTCCGCCTTCTCTGTCTTCTCCGTCTTCAGAGGACTGGCTGATCGCCTGATGAAGCGCCTTAATGAATGGCGGTCTGACTCCGCAGCAGCCCCCGACAAGGGTAACACCGTCATCTCTGATGAATCCTGTCATCTGCTCAACATAGTCATTGAGCGGCAGTGTATATACCATATTGCCGTCAACATTCTGCGGCAGGCCTGCATTCGGCTGCACCAAAATGGGGAGTGGACTGATGCGGCTGAGTTGGGAAATGTATGCCTTCATTTCATCGGGGCCGGTCGCGCAGTTCATGCCGATGGCATCTACCCCAAGCGGCTGAACAGCAGCAAAGGCTGCCGCTACCTCTGTGCCCACTAGGAGCGTTCCGCTCGTCTCAACGGTGAAGGTCACCAACAAAGGAACAAAGCGCTGCTGCGCCTCCATCTCATCCTGGGACGCAAGAACCGCGCACTTTATCTGCAGCGGATCCTGGCAGGTCTCAATAAGAAGGGCATCTACCCCGCCCTCAAGCAGACCGCCGGCGTGATCGCGGTAGGCGCTGTACATGGAAGGCCAGTCGGTATGCCCGAGGCTGATGATCTTGGTACCCGGCCCAATTGAGCCTGCCGCAAAACGGGGTGTGCTGCCGCCCGCTCCATCTCCGCTGCTGTGGGCATCTATTGCGGCTCGGGCAATGTCTGCCGAAAGACGGCTAATCTCCCGGGCTCGTTCGGCAATGTTATATTCTGCCAGAACAATGGCATTGGAACCAAAGCTGTTCGTTTCAATGACATCGCTGCCCGCAGCAAGATACGATTCATGTATGCCCCGAATTTTTTCCGGCGCGCTCACGTTCAGAATTTCACTGCAGCCGAGCAGTCCCAGATACTCTTCCGGCGACGGATCCAGTTCATGAATTTCCGTGCCCATGGGGCCGTCAAAGAGGGTAATTCCTGTCTCAATGCGTTTACTGAAGGTCATCCTGCAATTCCTGTTCCGGTATTATTCCCGGACATTAGCCCGGATGTCGGGAATATCTGCGGGGTTTTCCTGTTTTTCTGCTTCTGCTTCTGAATTTCCCGGCCCCCGGTAAAAACGGCGATACGCGCCCACGAGCTCAGGTATACTGCCGCGCTCCGGCACCGGGTCATCACCCATGGCAAACCAACTCCAGCAACGAAGTATTCTTCCCAATCCAAGAACAATACCCCTGAGTATGCCATGTGTCAACATTGCCCTCCGGCAATACTCGGAACAGCTCGGATAATAACGGCAGCGCCGGGGAAACAGCGGAGAGATGATCCGCTGATACAGGATGATCGGAAAGGTTAATATACGGCGGAAAATCGGAAATGCCATTATTTTTCCTTTAAATGAAATATCATTTCTGAATATGCCGATGTATCTTTTTCTGTTCTGTTTAAAACTGGTCTTTTATATGTATGTACAATTTTCATTCCTCCCTTTTCTGCGATAGTCGGATACATATTGTATTTATCGTTTGCCACCAGAAAAATATCGTAGTCTTCCTGCAAGTAGCGCTTTGAGTTAAGTAAAACATGCGCGACACCCTCAATATATGAATTGCGGGCTTCTTTACCCTGCCCTTTATACAGGGGGCCGACTTCCAATGTATCGTTGCGTTCAAAACCAAATAAATCATATGCATACGCGTGTTGTTCATGATAATTAATTAAACCAACATACGGAGGGCTTGAAAAAATTCCTTTAATTTTTTGTTGCGTAACTAATTTTGCAAAATGAGGATTCCGCGCTTCCAGATCTGCCAAAATATGAATGTTTCGCGCATCTCCCTGTAAACAGGTTTGAAAAGTATTCGAACGGAGCTTATCAAATTCATACAGCCGTTTTACCGTGTCCTGACTATATCTTTCCCACCATGAAAATATTGAAAACAATGGTTTGCATATTTTTCCATGTTTTCTACAATAGTATGTTTGAGTGACCGGCTCTTTCAGAGTAGCGAGATCTGCGTGTGTTGTTGCTCTGCAGGACCTCATTGTCCGGCTTAATATTATTGTAAGTATTCGTTTTGTAATGGGATTTTCAACTCTCTTAAGGTGCTCGAAAGTAAAATCTATTTCATCTCTTACTGATGTGAGATACCATTTTTCAAGAAAATTGCCCGCTTTGTTTTGTGTGAGTGTAAGATTATATTTTTCCCGTAGTTTATTGAAAGTTTGAACAAATACTTTTTCCTGCTTCTGAGCATACTCTTTTTCGTTTATGTTCTTTTGTTGTACTTTAATTTTATAATCGGGCGAAGGAAAATAGTTTTTATTGAAAACCTGCAATTCCGCAACTAACTCATTTTCAAATTGAGCGTTGTTATTATGCGAAATAAAATCTTTTAAAGCGGCGGTAATATTTTTTATTTCGTTTTTGAGATCATCAAAATCGACCTTACCTACCTTAACATTTGCAATAAGTACATTAAATGCTGAAATATCAATGCCTATTGCGTGTATTCCCAATTCATTAGCCTGAACCATGGTTGTCCCGCTCCCTGAGAATGGGTCTAAAACAATATCGCCCTTTTTGAAAGAGACTTTCTCTTTAAAGTTGTCGGTATGATTGTCTAAAAAATATTCGACAAGTTGCGGTATAAACTTCCCCTTGTAGGGGTGCAGTCTATGAATGTGCTTTGTTGTATCTCTTTCTTTAACATGATCGAATGATAATGCCCAATTTAAATCGTCCCCGAGTTTTTCTCTCCAATGAGCCTCTCTCCGCCCGTTAAAACTTTTGTAATACGCTATGAGGTCATCTTTATTAACAGAGGTACTCCCGTTTTTGCCATATTTTGTAACTTTCCCGTATTGAATGAGATACGAGATATTCGAAGTGGTAACTTCCTTCTTCAAATAGCGGCTCGCCCATACACTGGCTTCGCCTATTGTCAATAATTCAGTCATATGTAATTACCTACTCCTCCGTATTCTATATCTATAACAGAAATTATCTTTTTCGTCATTAAAAAAAATGGAGAATAAAGTTTTGCAAAAGTTTCGATTGACCTGATCCCGCCGCATGGCGAGCCGGAGGAGCACGCCTCTGACCAGCCCAAGCGTACGCCGATCAGCCGTCTCAGCAACAGTCGCATGGGCGAGCAACGCCGACCAACCTAGGAGGAGCGGCTACGCTTTACCGTTTTTGTTTTTCTGAAATGCTCGAATGTCATCTCCGCTGAGCTCAGTGTACTTATGAATAAAGTCTATCAACAGACCCTCCCTGAGCATTCCTGAAGGAACTGGTATGTGAGGTTGATCTGAATGTTGATATTATCCGCTCTGCGCGCAGGCCGAGCGGCGATAATTAATGCGATCCGTTCCGCACTGTCCGCATTTCCTCATCGCTCAGCCCGGTAATCCTCTGAACAGCCTCGGTCGACAACCCTTCCGAAAACATACTGCGGGCCGTTTCTCGAATGCCGTCTTCACGACCTTTCAGAATACCTTTCTCAATGCCTTCAGCCCGGCCCTTTGTGATACCCTGCTCAAGACCTTCAACCCTGCCTTTCAGAATACCCTTCTCCATTCCTTTCAGAATACCTTTCTCCATTCCTTTCAGAATACCTTTCTCCATGCCTTCCCTGACGAAGGCGTTGGTAATATTATATGTCCGCATACTGTTTTCTCCTTCAGGATATAGTTCCCTGTTAATTTTCTCAAACTGCTCATACAGTCCCAGATCTTTCAGATAGCCTAGCACACTCTCTGCCAGATCAGCAAAGTCTTGTGATGACAGACCGTTTAGGAGCTGCGCAATTTCTTTCAGCCCCTCAGCATCCATTTTATTATCTCGCATTATATACCACAACGCAGTTGATGTATATCGTTTTCCATCGAAACGCCATGCCAACTGTTTCTTGTCCATTCTCCTCAGATCACGCACAATGTACGACACTTTTACCCTGACATCCACCGTGCCTTCGATCATAGTTTCGGAAGCAGCATTTCCATGTGAACTGTAAAATGTGAGTGGGAGGTTCCATTCCTTTTTTCCGTGGTAGAACAGAAGTATATAGATAGCATCATTTTCATTGTACACATTGCTGTTTCTGAGGGCATGCTGATAGTTATCGATTTGAGTGAGAGCATGTTTGTGCTGGTAGCTTTTATGCTCAGTAATAAACAGAGCTTTTCGGTCGGGGTCTGACAGGAAGGGGGCACTGACAACGAGATCGCAGTGAAGGTTCTTTTTTCCTGCAATGTAGCTGGGTGTTTCAATGCGGATTTTGTCCAGGTCCAGCTTGGTAAGCGTTGTATCCTCACAGAACAGCCGCAGTAGATCGGGAATCAGCTGGGGGGTTCTGTAGTAGGCGATCTTGAAGGCTATGTCGTGGATGTGGCCTGTGCTGTGGGATGATTTTTTCATAAATATCTCCTGCTATATCTATAACGGGAGAACTGTCATTTTTGACTGTGTTTTTTGAGAGAATTTGAAAGAATGTTGTGATTTTCAAAGGTGGATTGATATGAATTGCCCGGTAAGAGAGTATTCGGTGTTTCGGGCATTAAGGCAGAGAACCAGCAGTTTCCGGCGGCGGGTGCGCTCAGGGAGCTCGGGATAGCGCGGCTATGGCGATATCCGACTGACTGCGTAAGATAGCCCGAAAATTGAGCGCGTGGGTCAGAATAGGCGAGGTACATATGAATGGTGTATGACAAAATGAGAAAGTTTTAGAAAAATTTTGCAAAAAACGCAAATTTCTCATGGCATGACCCCGCAGGAGAATGCGGGGCGGGCAGCATCTTTACATAAGTCTGGGCTTTTCTCTAAATCGGGTATTGTGGTGCCATCTGAAATATCAAAATTTTCTCCCGTTTTTTTCTTCGGATGAGCAAGCGTTTCCTAATCGGTCATAACCAAGGCAAGCCCTTCATTGAACCCTGCGTGTTCACGATAGTCTTCAAGCCGACTCAGATCCTCATTGTGAATTCAAGCGGATATTGGGATGCATAAATATCGAAAAGGACAGTCCGCATTTTCATGCGGTAGATCTTCCCACTTCATTGTGTATGTGTCATGCAAATTGATGGGGGTTTCACGGTTTTTCATTGTGCCGGAACTGGCATTTTTATCCCAACAAAGACGTCCTTCCATGTTCTTTCCGTCATGAATTCTAAACTGTTCGTCAACGGTAGATTTGTCCTTTGATTGTTCCCAATACAAATGATCATTGGTAAGAAATACAGCATAGCCGTGTTTTATGTGCCCCGTCTGTATCCATTTCTCCAGCCGGGAAATATCCTTCAAAAAATCGTATCGGCAACAATCTTGCGCGCCATGGTTTTTCAAATTAAATACTTCGCCATCTTTCGCTACATGCTTGTGTGTTTTCGTTTTGTATTTCAATTCCACGCCAATTTTCGTGCCGTGAGTAATACATACAATATCACAATACTCGGATTCCCCCAACGGGTATTCAAGTCGTATTTCGCAGCCATGCTTGTGCATGTGCCACGCCAAATGATGTTGGAAATCTGCCTCGGAATGGAAAATGCAACGGCTTTGCAAAGCTTCGTGCAGAATGTTTTGGAAATTCATAATTTTCACCTTTGAGAAGCTCTGGAAACACGGGTAATAGCGTTTTTTCAAGCTTCACGGTACAATAATATCACAAAAAAATATATATGTCAAACACTTTTGTGTGAAATATTGGGAAATAAACCTTTGACCTGACCCCGCAGGAGAATGCGGGGCGGCCAGAACCAGAGTATGGCGGGCGCAATGCCGATGATCTACTGCCCTTCAAGTTCCATAAACCAAAAATCACCTTTGTGAACCCAGTTGAATTCATATGATTTTTTGAGTCGGATGTCGCATATGTTATTACCAATCTCTGTTTGTGGCAGATGTATATCACGTACTTTGGTGCCATGTGAAATATCAAAATTTTTAAAAATTTCTCCCGTTTTTTTCTTCGGATGCGCAAGCGTTTCCTGATCGGTCATAACCAAGGCAAGCCCTTCATCGAACCCTGCGCCACAATAGTCTTCGAGACGACTCAGATCCACATAAACACCTTTCATGAAATTATTTTTTGCCCCAGCCTTTTCTCGAAAAAATTTCATTTCAACGGCAATTTTGTGACGGCCCCGGGAGTTTTCACCCTCTAATACCAAATCGATTTCACAGGGTTTGTTCGGCAGTTTGACATATGTTTCCAACTCAATTTTTGCGGATTCATCTTCACGAAAACAGATAAGAGGAACCACCTCTTGCAAAATACACGCGTAGTGAAGTTGCATTGATGCTTCCTTGTTAAGGGACACCTGTCCTTCCCCCGTTTTCTCCATGAAAATTTTCCATGCAAACGATATACTATTTCTGAGCCGTTTTTCAAAGCTCCCTGTTAGTAAATTATCCATATTACTACTCCTAATAAATAGTTACCATGAGTTATAAAACTCATGTATTGTTGATTATGCAACATCGCATGCTGCTGCCTGCATTTCCATAAAAAATTTTATGCCGTATGTTCGGCCCCTCCTCGTATAAAAAATTTCCTGCTATATCGAAAATCACAAAAATCTTGCCAATGGACAGTTTGTGAGACGATGCAGGTTAATACCATGACGGAATCAGACTACCTGTTACGCCGGAATTTGTAAACATCTTAGATTTGTATCCGGTATATTTACCAGCGCTATTGAGCGTCAAATGCTCCTTCCATTCTTCAAGATCGCCATTGAAGGCGGTTGCCTCATAGAACATCCGGTTCATGATCCATACCGAGCTAACATCCCAGTCCGAAATATCGCCATTGAATGCGGTTGCGTAATAGAACATCCCGTTCATTTCCGTTACCGAGCTAACATCCCAGCCCGAAATATCGCCATTGAATGCGTCTGCATTAGAGAACATCTCACGCATATTTGTTACCGAGCTAACATCCCAGCCCGAAATATCGCCATTGAATGCGGTTGCGTACCTGAACATCTCAATCATATACGTTACCGAGCTAACATCCCAGTCCGAGATATCGCCATTGAATGCGTCTGCGTTAGAGAACATCCCGACCATACTCGTTACCGAGCTAACATCCCAGTCCGAAATATCGCCATTGAAGGCGGTTGCAACCCAGAACATCCAGACCATACTCGTTACCGAGCTAACATCCCAGTCCGAAATATCGCCATTGAAGGCGACTGCGTAATAGAACATCTGGTACATACTCGTTACCGAGCTAACATCCCAATCCGAGATATCGCCATTGAATGCGGTTGCGTTCCTGAACATTTCCGACATATCCGTTACAGTGCCAGTATCCCAGTCCGAAAGGTCGCCATTGAAGGCGCGTGCGCCACGGAACATAGAGCTCATATTCGTTACCGAGCTAACATCCCAGTCCGAAATATCGCCATTGAAGGCGTCTGCGTCATAGAACATATAGGACATATCCGTTACCGCTCCAGTATCCCAGTCCGATAGATCGCCATTGAATGCGGTTGCATTAGAGAACATATGGCTCATATACGTTACCGAGCTAACATCCCAGTCCGATATATCGCCATTGAATGCTCGTGCGCCAGAGAACATATAGGACATATCCGTTACTGAGGTGGTAATAATGTAGTTGAGATCGGCAGTATCGCCCCAGGTTGTTATTCCCGCAGTTGCCGCTGTTTGCAGTTCAGCGTTAGTAGTAGGGCTCACGGTAACATAAAAATGTTTGGAAAACTGTTCAGTTCCCCCGCCGTCTTCGCCAGATACGAGGTATGTTCCAGCCGTTGTATGTGGGGTAACGGTAATAATTCCAGTACCCGCATTAACTGTCGGCGGGGTAACCGTTGATGTCGGGGAAGTAACCGTAGTTAAAGAAACAGTCAAATTCTCAGTGGCAATACGGGTATCAATAGCAGCCGAAAGAATTGCGAGCACTGCCCTACCAGATGGAACCTGTGTCGCAAAAACCGGCAGCATTGCTGTGCTACTCCCCGACCATGCGCCTGCGCCCTGCGCGTTCACGGCGCGCACCTGCACTTCGTAGCTGTTGCCGTTTGTCAGTCCGGTAATGGTGTGGCTTGTGTTTGTGCCGATGCCGGAGCTAATAGGCGTCCATGCTCCGCCGCCTCTGCGATACTGCACCTCATACCCGGTAATGTCCGTGCCGCCGTTGTCGGTCGGCGCGCTCCATGCCACGCCAAGTTCGGTGTCTCTGGCTGTGAGCGTTGGAGCTGCTGGCGCGTTGGGAGCAATGTTGGGGGTGGCGATGGCGGAGAGCGACCACGGGCTATTGCCCTGCGCGTTGACGGCGCGTACCTGCACTTCGTAGCTGTTGCCGTTTGTCAGGCCGGTAATGGTGTGGCTTGTGTTTGTGCCGGAGCTAATAGGCACCCATGCTCCGCTGCCTGTGCGGTATTGCAGCTCATAGCGAGTAATGTCCGTGCCGCCGTTGTCGGTCGGAGCGCTCCATGCAACAGTGAGCCGAGCGTTCCCCTCTGTAAGTGTTGGTGCTGCTGGCGCGTTGGGAGCAATGTTGGGGGTTGCTGTGGCGCTCCCCGACCATGCGCCTGCGCCCTGCGCGTTGACGGCGCGTACCTGTACTTTATAGCTATTGCCGTTTGTCAGTCCGGTAATGGTGTGGGTTGTGCGTGTGCTGGAGCTAATAAGCGTCCATGCTCCGCCGCCTCTGCGATACTGCAACTCATAGCGAGTAATGTCCGTGCCGCCGTTGTCGGTCGGCGCAGTCCATGCAACAGTGATCTGGGTGTTTCCAACGGTAAGTGTTGGTGCTGCTGGCGCGTTGGGAGCAATGTTGGGGGTTGCTGTGGCGCTCCCCGACCACGGGCTATTGCCCTGCGCGTTGACGGCGCGTACCCGTACTTCGTAGCTGTTGCCGTTTGTCAGTCCGGTGATGGTGTGGCTTGTGCGTGTGCTGGAGCTAATAAGCGTCCATGCTCCGTTGCCTCTGCGATATTGCAACTCATAGCGAGTAATGTCCGTGCCGCCGTTGTCGGTCGGCGCAGTCCATGCTACGCCGAGCTGGGTGTTTCCAACGATGAGTGTTGGAGCTGCAGGCGCTCTGGGAGCAATGTCGGGGGTTGCTGTGGCGCTCCCCGACCATGGGCCCGCGCCTTTCGCGTTGACGGCGCGTACCCGTACTTCGTAGCTATTGCCGTTTGTTAGGCCTGTGATGGTGTGGGTTGTGCTTGTGCCGGAGTCAATTATTTTCCTCTGCCAACTCCTACCGGTTTGGTAATACTGCAGCTCATAGCGAGTAATGTCCGTGCCGCCGTTGTCGGTCGGAGCGCTCCATGCAACAGTGAGCCGAGCGTTCCCCTCTGTAAGTGTTGGTGCTGCTGGCGCGTTGGGAGCAATGTTGGGGGTTGCTGTGCTACTCCTCGACCATGGGCTATTGCCCTGATCGTTGACGGCGCTCACCTGTACTTCGTAGCTGTTGCCGTTTGTCAGTCCGGTAATGGTGTGGCTTGTGCGTGTGCCGATGCCGGAGCTAATAAGCGTCCATGCCCCGCCGCCTGTGCGGTACTGCAGCTCATACCGGGTAATGGCGCTGCCTCCAGTGTCGGTCGGAGCGCTCCATGCTACAGTGAGTTGGGTGTTTCCAACGGCGAGCGTGGGCGCTGTCGGCGCCATGGGAACGGCAACAGGGGTTGCCGATGCAGAGGGTGACCATTCGCCCGTGCCCTGTGCGTTGACGGCGCGTACCTGTACTTTATAGCTATTGCCGTTTGTCAGTCCGGTAATGGTGTGGCTGGTGTTTGTGCCGATGCCGGAGCTAATAAGCGTCCATGCTCCACTGTTTCCTTTGAGATACTGCAGCTCATAGCGGGTAATGGCGCTGCCGCCGGTGTTCGGCGCAGTCCATGTTACGCCGAGCTGGGTGTTTCCGGCGGTGAGCGTGGGCGAATCGGGAGTGCTGGGAATGGTAGCGGGGGTTGCGGAGGCGCTCCCCGACCATGGGCCACTGCCCTGATCGTTCACGGCGCGCACTTGTACTTCGTAGCTGTTGCCGTTTGTCAGTCCCGTAATGGTGTGGCTGGTGCTTGTGCCGATGCCGGAGACAATTAAGGTCCATGCTCTGTCGCCTGCGCGATATTGCAGCTCATACCCGGTAATGGCAGTGCTTCCGTTGTCGGCGGGAGTGCTCCATGCCGCGGTGAGCTGGGTGTTTCCAACGGTGAGTGTTGGAACTGCAGGGGCGTTGGGAGTAACGTCGGGAGTTGCTGTAGTACTCCCCGACCATGGGCTATTACCCTGCGCGTTCACGGCGCGCACCTGTACTTCGTAGCTATTGCCGTTTGTCAGTCCCATAATGGTGTGGCTTGTAGTAGTAATTTCGGAATCGGTAGTTACATCCAGCCACATTCCTTCCGGGTCGGCAACTTCGCGATATTGCAGTTCATACCGAAGAATTTCGCTTCCGCCGGTGTTCGGCGCGTTCCATGTCGCGGTGAGCCGGTTGTTTCCGTGGGTGAGCGTTGGCGCATTGGGAGCGGAGGGTATGGTAACCGGAATTGCCGTGAGAATTTCCGACGGGTTACCATTGCCCTTCGCATTAACAGCATATACCCGCACAGCGTACTCGGTGCCGTTTGTCAGTTCCATAATGGTGTAGGTAAAAATGCCGGCATCGCCAGCAGCATCGCCATTGGCAATTACAGCGGCAGATTCCCACTCGCCTGCATGAGCTTCGCGATATTGCAGCTCATACCCGGTAATTTCGCTGCCGCCGTCATCGGTTGGCGCAGCCCATGTCGCGGTAATGTGTGCGTCATCCGCTTCAAGCGTAAACGCAGTCGGCGCCATAGGAACGGCAACAGGGGTTGCGGCGGCGCTCTCCGACCATGCGCCATTGCCTTTCGCATTCACGGCGCGCACCTGTACTGTGTACTCGGTGCCGTTTGTTAGTTCTGTAATGGTGTAGGTAAAAATGCCGGCATCGCCAGCAGCATCGCCATTGGCAATTACAGCGGCAGATTCCCACTCGCCTGCATCGGCTTCGCGATATTGCAGCTCATACCCGGTAATTTCACTGCCGCCGTCATCGGTTGGCGCAGCCCATGCCGCAATGAGTTGCCCGTTGCCCTCTTCAAGGGTTGGGACAAGCATTTCACCCGGTGCGGTGATATCATCTACCAGATCAGATCCCGGTAGCGGGCATCCGGCAAGCAGCGCGATAAACATTGCGCAGAATATGACATGAAACTTCATTCTCAACAAAAGCATTTTGAATAGCAACAGACCGGGGTAGGCTTCCCTGCCAACCGCGCTGCTTCCTCGGGTATCGTGTTCTGTAACAATATCCTCAATGGGCTTCCAGTCGATAATCTGGTCAATTTTCCGATAGAAGGTGTTTTTCCGTGTACGTCTTTCCATACTGTCTGCGACAAATGACATAGTGAGCTCCTGAGATTTGATCATGGCGAGGATCATAGCATATATATGAGGACGATTACAGCCAGAAAGCGAAAAATCGAAAGAAAAATTCAAAAACGTTCATATGGGATGTTGATACTCCGGATACATGAACGGTACTACCGATGAGACTGTTGCCGTGCAACAATCTCTTTTTATGGAAAATTTGCATTTTGTCAAACTTTCAGCAATACTGTTTATATGCTAAGTGCGAATTCAAACATCTTACTTGTGCTGCTCGCGATATTTTCAGCAAGCTGCGCAACCGATTGGGACATTCCCGATACCGCAAAATATCCGGCAGAAATTGATATTGTCAGTCTGAACATTCATTATCTGGTTCCCGAACGGGACAGCACTAACTGGGATGCGCGAAAATATGCGGTAACAGAAATGCTGAATACCGTGAATGCCGACATCGTTATTTTTCAGGAAATGGAAACATTCCACCTGCATGGAAGCGACCCTCACACTACCTCTCATGAAAACATTCAGCTGGACTGGATCATGCAGATGGTCCCCAATTATACGGCAGGGGCAATTGGGAATGCCGATAAATTCCCCATAACACAACCCATACTGTACCGCAGCGATCGTTTTACCCTCATCCGGCAGGGCTTCTTCTACTATTCCCCCACTCCCGATGTCATTTACAGCCGCCCATGGAATGGAGGGTATCCGTCCTTCAGTACCTGGATGCATCTGCGCGATACACAAACAGAAGAAGAATTTATTGTTCTGAACAGTCATCTGGATGCCTTCAACGGTAAGAATCGGAGCGATACTATTGAGCTCATCATAAAACGGCTGCCGGAAATATCCCAAGGACTGCCCGTAATTGCCGGAGGCGACTATAACATGCTGACAACCGATCCCATCCTCGCTGAACTGACATCAATCGGCCTGAAATACATCCCCATGCAGGGAAGTAGTTTCCATTTCGGACGGGGTTTACATCTCTACCCCTCAATTGATCATTTCTACGTATCCCCCGAATGGGAAGTAAAAGATGGGGGCGTCATGCAGAAGAAATGGCCCAATGAAGAGGGAATGCCCGAGCGCCGAATTACAGCCCGAGGAAGCTGGAACCCCGACTGGCCCTCGGATCACCATCCCGTTTTTGCCCGCCTTCTTCTTCAGTAAAAAAATTTCTCATTAGATCATGCGCTGCGGGCAATACGGCAGTTCGAACGAGCGCAGCACCAACCCGCAATAATGCTCCAATTTCTTCAACGCTTTGTCGGAGGATCGGCGACCAAACACATCCATTCCGCTTCGGCAGCAGTCTCATCGCCAACCAGAGCGACACCGCGTTGCCTGATCATACGCGAAGATATGCGGGTATTCTGAATTTCAAACCGCACCTTTTCGTTGGGTCGTACCTGACGGCGAAATTTTACTTTATCAATTGTCGCCAGAAAAAACAGTTTGTCATCCGGCAGTTTTCCTGCCTGCCGCACACCGGCGCCTCCGCACTGCGCCATGGTCTCAACCAGAATGACACCAGGAACAACCGGATATTTGGGGAAATGTCCCTTGAAAAACGCTTCTTCGGAGGTGTATATTCTCGTACCGACAATCTGCTCATCGCTTACATCAACAAGCTCATCAACAAAAAGAAAGGGTTCCCTATGCGGTAATAACTCTTTTATATTCTTCATAATAACTCCAGTAGCAAAAGATTCAGAATGCTTTCTATGTACATAGCATTCTCTCATTTCTATAGAAATATAGTGTACCGATAATACTATACGAAAGGTTTGCAAAATGCAAAACTTTGTTATATTCCTGATTCTCTCAAGATGTGGTGCGCTTATGGTTGAATTCGCCAACTTTTTTATTAGTCTCTTGACAGCTCATTATTCTGCATGGTAGGTTTTTATACTTAAAGAAAATTTTGCATTGGAAAAGTTTCCAGTAGCAAAACGTTTTCAAAGTTCGAAGGAGGAGATTGTGGACACAAAAGAATTGTTCGAACTTATTGATAAGTTTGATAAGAGCGGACTATCAGTAATTAAATATCAAACGGATAATGACAGCCTTGTCTTACGAAAGGAGGCTGCCGCCGTTCAGGCAGTATACGCTCCGGCTGAGCAGCAGGCGCCGGCCGCCGGCACTACCGAAAATAACAGGACTCAGGCACCCGATAATCCCGATACTGAAATTATCACTGCCCCAATTGTGGGAACCTTTTATCGGTCGCCTTCCCCAGACAGCCCCCCTTTTGCGGAAGAAGGGAGTTCTGTGAAAGCGGGAATGACCCTCTGCATTATTGAGGCAATGAAGGTAATGAATGCGCTTGAGGCCGACTATGATATGGAAATTGTACACATTCTGGTCGAGGGCGGCAGTATGGTGGAGTACGGCGCCCCTCTGCTTGAGGTAAAACGCCTATGATCAAGTCCATACTCATAGCGAATCGCGGTGAAATCGCAGTTCGGGTAGTGAGGGCTTGTAAAGAACTGGGCATCCGTTCAATCGCAGTGTATTCCGAGGCCGATGCCGATTCACTTCCCGTTAAAATTGCCGACCATGCCGTCTGTATCGGCCCCCCCCCGAGCACATTAAGCTATCTGCACATGAATAATCTCATATCTGCGGCCATTCTCTGTAATGCCGATGCCATACATCCGGGAGTCGGCTTTCTGAGTGAAAACGCAGTTTTCGCGCAGGAAGTACAAAAGGCAGGTCTCATCTGGATTGGTCCGCAACCGGAAACAATTGCCCGCATGGGCGATAAAATTGAAGCCAAACAAACCGCAAAAAAATACAATGTTCCGGTAATACCGGGCATTGAGGGCTCGGTGGATGATCCTGAAGCCGCAAAAGCAGCCGCCAATACAATGGACTACCCGGTAATAATAAAAGCTGCATCCGGCGGCGGCGGTAAGGGTATGCGGATAGTCCGCGAAGCCGAAGAGTTTGAAGACGCACTCAAACTTGCCTCTTCCGAAGCTCTTGCAGCCTTTAATGATGGAACTGTCTATCTTGAAAAATATCTGGAGAATCCCCGGCATGTTGAGATACAAATTGTCGGAGACAGTCATGGCAATGTGGTGCACCTTGGAGAACGGGACTGTTCCTGTCAGAAAAATCATCAGAAACTTGTAGAAGAAAGCCCCTCAACTGTTGTAACACCCGAAATGCGCAGGAAAATGGGAAAAGATACGGTACGGCTATTCAAGGGTCTGAAGTACTGCGGCGCAGGAACAATTGAATTTCTCGTAACCGGCGGTAAATACTATTTCATGGAAGTAAACGCCCGGGTACAGGTTGAGCATCCTGTTACCGAACTTGTTACGGGAGTAGATATTATCCGGGAACAAATTCAGGCAGCCAGCGGTAAGGAACTCAGCATTACTCAGGAAGATGTAAACCTTGAGGGCTACGCGGTGGAATGCCGGGTCAACGCTATGGCTCCGGGCACAATATCCGATTACCTTCCGCCGGGCGGCTACGGAACACGAATTGACAGCTTTCTTTTCAATGGATATACCGTTGTTCCCTTCTACGATTCCATGATAGCAAAGGTTATTTGTTACGGAAGAACCCGTAATGAAGGACTTGATAGAATGAACCGCGTGCTCGATGAGTTCATCCTCTCAGGTATTGAAACAAACATTGATCTTCAGAAAAAGATCATTAATTCCCGAACATTCCGAAGTGGCGAATATGGAACCGATGTCCTTACTCACATACTCGCCGAGGAGGATTACATATGACAATTGGCATACCAAAAATCCTGCAGAAAGCGCTTAAGCGCAAAAGAATGCGGCGTCCGGTAGGTGAATTCTCTATTGCAGACGACAGAGTATTTGTTCAGAAAGAGCATATGTGTCCAAACTGCAGCACCGAGCTGGATTCTGAGACCTTGAAGCGTAATTTATTCGTCTGTTCAACATGTCAGCATCATTTTCGTATATCGGCCCCCGAACGCCTCCATTTTCTTGCAGACAACGGGGAATATCATGAATTTGCGGCGGATATTACCAGCCTGAATCCGCTGGACTTCCCCGAGTACGATACGAAAATCAAAAAGAGTCAGCAAAAAACCGGACTCCCTGAGGCAGTGCAAACTGCCGTCTGTCATATCGAAGGACGGAGGACAGTTGTCGGTATTATGAATTTCCAATTTCTCGGGGGAAGTATGGGCTCGGTTGTCGGGGAGAAAATTGCGCGGGCAATGCTCCTCGCAGCAGAGCGGGAACTGCCCTGTATACTTTTTACCGCTTCCGGCGGCGCGCGAATGCATGAAGGTATTTTTTCTCTCATGCAGATGGCAAAGACTTCCCATACTGCCGCTCTCCTTGAACAAAGCGGGCAGCCCCTGTTTATCGTACTTACCGATCCGACGACCGGAGGAGTTACCGCAAGTTTTGCCATGCTGGGAGATGTTACCCTTGCGGAACCCGATGCGCTCATCGGCTTCGCGGGGCCTCGGGTCATTGAAGGCATTATGAAGCAAAAACTTCCCGCAGGTTTTCAAAAATCTGAATTTCAGCTTGAAAAAGGCTTTGTGGACAAAATTGTTCCGCGCCGGGAACTTCGAAAAACGCTTGCATATCTCATTGATACGCACAGGCAGGGAGGAGAACTTTAATGAAAGATAAGGAACTGCAGGAAAAGGTCAAGGAACTTAAGGTTCTTGCCAATGAAAAGAAAATTGATATTCATGATGATCTGAACAGGATAGACGCAAAACTGAATGGTGAACAAACGAAACTCAGCGCATGGCAGCGGGTTGAGCGCGCGCGGAATCAGGATCGTCCAAATGTTCTGGAGTACATTGAAAAAATAAGTGATAATTTTATTGAATTGCATGGCGACCGCGCATTCGCCGATGACAGTGCTCTTGTCGGCGGCATAAGTACCATTAACGGCGTATACTTTACCTTCATGGGCCATCAGAAGGGCAGAACCATGAAGGAAAACCTTCGCCGCAATTACGGCTGGGCGCATCCTGAGGGCTACCGCAAGGCCTTCCGCCTTGCCCGGCAGGCTGAAAAATTCCATAGACCCATACTTTCCCTCATTGATACTGCGGGAGCATACCCCGGCATTGGGAGCGAGGAACGGGGAATTTCGGAGGCCATTGCCGCTAATCTTAAAATGTTTTCGGTGCTCAAAACGCCTATTATTGTTATCATCATTGGCGAGGGCGGTTCAGGCGGAGCCCTCGGTATTGGTATAGGCGACCGGGTGTACATGATGGAAAATGCGACATACTCGGTCATAAGTCCTGAGGGCTTTGCATCCATCCTTCTCAGAGATGCCTCAAAAAACAAAACTGCTGCCGATCTCATGAAGATGACCGCAAAGCACCTCTACAAATTTGGCATTATCGATGGGATTATTGCCGAACCTACCGAGGGCGCGCACGCGAATCCGGATCTTTGCGCCGCAAACATAAAGCAGACTATTCTGAGCGCCTGGTCCGAGCTGAAAGAGAAAAAACCAGAGCTCCTTCTCAAGGAACGAAGCCAGAAACTGCTCCAGCTCGGAGTCTTTGAAGACCCGCGTAACGGCCACGACTCAGGTTTCCTCAAACGCTTACTGAAAAAGCGCCAATAACAGCCTGTATGGAATATCGCGCCTGCGCAAAGCTCAGCCAGGGGAGGCTGAGCGGGATTGTCAGAACTCAGTTCGGGTATCACCTCATAAAACTGACAGGGCGCAGGTAATTGAAGAAGCGCCCCGTTGTTGCCGCGCTTATTTTGCTCATTGCCGGACTCTCTGAAACAGGAAGTCTGCCGCCCGATACCCTGCCATCTCTCACATTATCCTTTGTCGGCGATATTATGGCTCATACGCCGAATTTCACCATGAATGGTTACGACAGAATTTACCGGGCTGTCTCCCGCCCTCTTCTCTCAGATGATCTCAGTTTTGCGAATTTGGAATTTGTGGTTGATGAACAGCGCCCAATGAGCAGCTACCCCCGCTTCAATGTTCATTCATCCTATGTTGAAGCGGCCGTTCGGGCAGGTTTCGATGTTTTTTCGCTGGCAAACAATCATAGTAACGACTACGGAGCCGCAGGTATCGAACAGACAATGCGGAGCATCGAAGCAATTTTCGCGGCAGCCGACCGCCCGCTCTTTGCATCGGGATTACGAAGAAACAGAAATAGCCCAATGCGCGTTGAATCGATACATTATGAAAACTGGCGCATCGGCTTTCTGTCGGTCAGCGGTATGAGTAACACCGGGGGAAACAGCAGGCTGTATTTTGTTCCTTCGGAAAATGACGATGCGGTTGGTGAGCTGCTCCATTTCATTGAGACATGGAGGCCGCTGTACGATCTCTTCATTCTTTCATGGCATGGCGGTGTTGAATATCAGCTTACTCCGGCGCAGGAGAAGGTTGAGTTGTTCCATGCTCTCATGGGCGCCGGGGTGGATATTCTCTGGGGGCACCACCCCCATGTCCTGCAGCCGCTTGAGTTCTCCGTCCGCAACGACATGCGCAGAGGCATTATTATGTACTCGCTCGGAAATTTTATTAGTTCTCAGCCCACGACGCTTGGGCCGAACGATTGGAACACTACCCGCGCATACACCGGCGACTCAGCCATTGTTCAGCTCAGTATCCGCATGACAAAGACGGGAGTAAGCATAGCCGATGTTGAACTTCTCCCCATAACTCACTTGCAGCATTTTGCGGAGCCGGCATTCACCGAAGGGCAGGGCTTTGAAACACATTTCAGCGGCATGGCTGCGCAGGCAGCTTCATTGCCATGGAAAGAATTCTACTACCGAAGAGCTGAGACAATGCGAAAACTGACTCATTCCTTCCTCAGCCCCTACGAAGGAATTGATGCTTTTGCGCCATAGGCAGCCGGGGCTTGTTGATTTTTGGGCGGATTCTCTGTTGTTTTTTTGGTGATTTTTCTGGTGATTCCCGGGCGGTTCAGGTCGCGGTTGATTTTTGGGCGGCTATCTCATCCATTTTCCGGAAAAAATTCGGGGAATTCGTAGACGACCCGGCCTGAATCTTCCACTTCCATAAAGATATGAACATGATCTATGAGAGAATTCATCCGCTTTTCAACCTCGGTCATCGATAATCCTGAATCGACAACGATATATGCGGGAGTGAGCCGCCCCTTCTTTTTTACTGCCAGACGGTATACATATACTTCAAATTCTTCACTACTGACTCGCTTCCCGGGATTCCTTCCGACAGGAAGCAGGTTCAGGAACCCTCTGGGGCGCAGCGGATGTGCGTTGGAAATGCGCCGATAATTAATTATGCGGAGAAAGCGTATGAGAAGGGAAATGACGAGAAAGGGAATGAGTATGGCAAGGGGAAAAAAGATAAACCACATAAGTTTCTATAAGAATAGTGCATCATCGTGATTGGGACAATACCAATTCAGCCCACGGGAATTGATTGCAGTTTGTTTATATTTCAATGACTGATGTTACATTGCCGTCTTCGTCATAATCAAAATAAATTCGGCTTCCGCCTTCATATATGACGCCGTCTATTGTCGTATCCTCGGCAAGGATTACAATGTTTACATTTCCGTTGTTATAAAAAAATAGTACTGTGTCGGCCGCATATGTTATACCGTCTATGGTCGTATTCTCGGAAAGGATTCTGGAGAGTATCTGCCCGTTTTCGTAAAACTGGATAGAACCTTTTACATAGGTTATGCCGTCTATGGTCGTATTCTTGGCAAGGGTTCCAGATTCTACATTTCCGTTTTCATAAAAAAATAGTGATGTTCCGGCCGCATATGTTCTACCGTTTATGGTCGTATTCTTGGCAAGTTCTCCAAACTCTACATTTCCGTTTTCATAATATACAGGGTTGCCTTCATAGGTTATGCTGTCGGTTTCCGTTTCCGGGTTGGTTTCTGTTTTTTCACCACATGCCATGAATAAGCCCGTTAGTAGCAGGCAAAAAATGATAGAAATTTTTGCATAAAGCAAAAGTTTCCGATCTGGAATGCTTTCTCTGATAGTAAATAATATTTTCATGCTTCCTGTATAAAATATTTTGCAGGGGTCTGTCAAGCCTTTTTGCAAACATTTTGTGGGGTTTTGTGAGAACATTTTGCAAACATAGCAAGGAAAAAATTGCTTTTTTCAAAACGTTTCTATTTGAATGAATCTATAACTTCTTCGAGTGTTTCTATATTTTCATGTAATTCAAGTATTTCCCCCACCGCTAGGGTCATATAGTTGTTGGAAAATGAAGAATCGTGATAGGGTAAAAAGTTATGTTGAAATTCACACTGATCTTGCTTCGATTTAACGGACACTCTTCTAAGCACGATACTATAGGGAGAGGAGAGTGTTATGGAAACACGGAAAGTCAGAAAATTCTATGATGAGGATTTTAAGGAACAGGCTGTGGAGCTTGCCAAAGAAATTGGCACGAAGCAGGCGACGGAAAAGCTGGGTATAGCAAGTTATCATACCCTCGCGAAATGGGTTCGGAACGACCAGAAAGGTCCCGAGTTTCGGGAACTTCAGGAAGCCCTGGCCGAGAACAAACGATTGAGAAAGGAACTGCGCGCCGAGAAAAAGGCGGTGGCAATACTCAATGATGCAATGGTTTTTTTTTGCAGAAAGGAGAGCCTGAAATGAAGTATCGAGGAATTGAGCAGCTGAAGCAGACCGGACATGCTGTTGCACCATGCTGCAAACTTCTGAAGGTGTCCAGCTCGGGATTCTATGACTGGCTTAAGAGAGAACCGTCCAAAAACACCCGCAGGGATGATGAGCTTACGGGTAAAATCCTGCGTGTGTATACTGAAAATAAGGGATGCTACGGTTCGCCCCGAATTCACCGGCTGCTGCATCTTCATGGTGAAGCAATCGGGAGGAACCGAGTCGCCCGGCTTATGAGGGAATCGGGGCTCAATGCGGGGAGAACGAAGGCATATCGCCCGCGAACAACAATGAGCAATCCATCCCAGAAGAAGTCTCCGCGGGTGTTTCGCATTGAAAGCTCCACGGTTACGAAAGCGAATGAGGTCTGGGCATCGGACCTCACGTACCTGCCCGCCGGCGCAGGATTTGCGTACCTTGTTGTGGTTCTGGACATCTATACCCGGGAAATTACGGGCTGGAATGTCAGTGATTCCATGGAGAGCACACAGACGGAAAAGGCTCTGTTACAGGCCGTACGGAGAACTCCCGGGGAGTTGAATAGCTTGGTCTTTCATTCAGATCAGGGAACGCAGTATTGCGCGCAGAGCATTCGAGACAAACTGGAAATGTTACATATTACCCAGTCGATGTCGAGAAGGGGGAATTGCTACGATAATGCCTTTGTGGAAAGTTTTTTCCACACGCTGAAGAATGAGCTTGGTAAGCCGAGGTTTCAGAACCTTCAGGAGGCGCGGAAGATAGTTTTTGAATACATCAACTGGTATAACCGAGAGAGGCTTCATTCTTCTCTTGACTATATGAGTCCGATGAATTATGCTTTGAAAACAGCAGGAGAATCCTGTTGTGTTGCTTAGCGGATTGTCCGAATTTTCGAAGCAAGATCAACACATTATTCCAAGCAACCGTTCTCTTTTTTCCAACGCCGCTTCATACACAGCTTTTTTATTAAACCATTTGTTAAAAATATGTTGCGGAGGCACCCGTAACTCAAGCGCCAAACGGCCTTTTTCATTAATAATAGCGTGTATCTCATTTGCGTTCATTTCTGTTGTATCGTATGTTGTATAATTACTGACTCCTACACACTCCAAATCAATAATTTCATTAAATGAAAGGTATTGAGAATATACATTTGTTATGCCAAATGATATGAGCAATAACAAAGCAACAATACAGTTTTTCATATTCACCTCAGCTTGCGATGTTGCGCGGCAACAGTCTCAGAAATTCTATACTATGTTAACATACTCAGAAAAATACTGTCAATCCCCCACTGTGGGTCATGGCCAATTCAACCATAAGCGCACACCTTTCCGCCCTCTGAGATATAGTGAGTATAGAAAAAATATTCAATCAGGGCGCTGCGTGATCGTTCCAAGATTTCATCCAGTGATGATATTGTTCGGTATATTCCTCATGCTTCAGGGGATTCGGCTCAAAATGTTTCGCAATGGTAACGAGTCCTTCGACTCCTTCGGTAAGTGAGGCGAAATATCCAAGCCCTATGAAGCCCATTATTGCCGAGCCGGTAAGTTCCGCATCCTCAATGCGGGGAACCTCTATGCGTGTAGAGGAAATATCTGCCTTCATCTGACACCAGAGATCATTTTTTGCCTGCCCGCCGCAACTGCGCATGGAAGTAATAGCGCATCCGAGGGCATTCATACGCTCAAGGGTCATCCTTATACCGAAGGCAATGGCATTGATAATGGCCAGACCACATTCGGCGCTGCCGTGGTTCGGCTGCAGTCCGGCAAAAATACCTCCGTTGAACTCCCAGTCATCAATGGTATGAACCGAGGGGAAAAATTGCGGAACCGAGCCGGAAACAGCGAGAACCTTTTTCATCATATCGATATATGAAACATCCTGTTGATGCGATATCTGCCTGAACCACTCAAATATACGGCCAGTACCCGAGAGGATTCCCGCAATGTTATAGTAGCCCTCCCGCAGGTGGGGAATGAGCTGTACATGCCTGCGCATACGCGGCTGCGGGAAGCGGGGCGCTTTCCGGCTGCAATAATTTATTCCCTCTGAGGTGCCGGCGCGGTCGCAGCACAGTCCATCTTCAATAACGCCCGTACCGAGGAGGCTCATGAGAAAATCGGAGGAGCTGCAGATAACAGGCAGCCCTTCCGGAAGCCCTGAAACATCCGCCCCCGTTCTGTCTACCGTTCCGATTACCTCTCCCGGACGGCGGTAGGCGGGGAAGAGGGATGATGAAAGGCCGTAGGTCTTCAGCGATTGTTCCGTCCAGATATATTCGCTGAATTCTTCGGTGGGTGATATTGCGCATTCGCTTCCGCAGAGTACCCAGGTAATGTATTCGGCAGTGGAGAGAAAACGGCAGGTTTTTTTGAAACCGGCAGGGTCATGTTCCCGCAGATAGTTAATTTTCGGGAGGTACATGCTCTTCCCGCCTTCAATGCTCAGGTTAGCGGAGGTCATCCAGAGAAGTACCGGCCAGTGCGCGCGGCGTTGGTCGGCGTACTGGCTGCTGAGCATAACAAGCGATGGCCCGTTTCCGCTTATGCTTATTGCATTGGGTATCAGCGGGGCGCGGGAGGCGCGGGCGTTGGGGGCGCGGGTGCGCGTTCCGGCGCTACTGCGCATTTCAGGGGCGCTGGCGTTGGGGCGGGAGCGCGTTCCGGCAAAGGTTGAAAAATCGCTCAGGAGTTCTTCCATGGCGAAAAGCCACTGTGACGTATGCCAATTATGGTAATTGGGAACCTGTGGAAAAACTCTGCGCCCGCTCCACAACAGGTTCCCCTCCAGATCAATAAGCCCCGCCTTGAGCGATGATGTACCGAAGTCCAGAGCAAAAACTGTGGGCAATTGTTCCCTGCTCATAATGCGCTTGTGCGCGCCCCATCGCCGAGAAGACGCGCCCCTTCACCGAGAAGACGCGCCCCTTCACCGAGAAGGTTCTTCAGAGCGGTAAAATGCTGTTCTTCCTGTTTTTTCTGTATTTTGCTGAGTCGGGAAAGATCACTTTTTGCCTGCTCCAGACCAAGCTGGGCAGGATAGCCCCTGACTGCCCGGCTCTGAAGGGTCTCATCGATATTATATGTTTTCAGTTTGTCGAGATGGGCGGCAACATGATGATAGGCCTCCCTGAAGGGCATGCCCTCTTCTACAAGCCGTAGTGCTTCGTCTGTTGCAAAAATTTCTGAGCGGTGGGCAGCGCGAAGTGCATCTTCATGCAGAACAAGCTTATTAAAAACGAGTTCGGCAACCTGTATGGACTGGAGAGTATTTTCAAGGCACGCCAGAAAGGGTTCCTTAATGTCCTGAAAATCCCGATTATATCCGCTGGGCAGCGCGCGGATAATCAGCTTTATTTCTGCCGAGCGGGACGATATACCTGCAAGGCGCGAACGAAGCAGTTCCAGCCCATCGGGGTTTTTTTTCTGCGGCATAATGGATGATCCTGTGCACAGTTCAGGCGGAAGCGTAAAATAGGCAAATTCAGGAAGCGAGAAAAGAATGAGATCCTGCGCCATCTTGCTCAGCACCAGTCCGCTCTGATCCAGCGCATCGCAGATCATCGCCTCAAGACGTCCCCGTGAATTCTGTACAGCAATGACATTGTTCTGTACAGAAGGAAAGCCCATAATACCGGCGCTGTAGTCTCTATCAATTTTCAAAGGAACCCCATACCCCGCAGCAGTTCCCAGCGGCGAACGATTGAACAGGCCGCAGGCCGCTTCCAGAAACTGGGCGCCGTCAATGAGCTCTTCGGCAAAGGCCGATGCCCACAGGCCGACACTTGAGGGCATGGCAAGTTGAAGATGAGTGCGCCCGGGCATGGGAACAGCAGCATGCTTTTCGGCAAAGGCAATAAGTGCCCCAATGAGCGCGCAGAGCGCCGCCTGAATTGCCAGAACATATTCCCGACCGTAGAGACGCAGCGCAGTAAGCGACTGGTCATTGCGCGAACGCCCGAGATGAATGCGCTTTCCCGCATCGCCCAATTCCTCCGTCAGTATTTCTTCAATAAAGGTATGGCAATCCTCCTGAGCAATGCTAATTTCAATGCTGCCTTCATGAAAGCGCCGGTATATCTTTTTCAGTACCCCTTCGAGCGAGCGCAGGTTTTCGGTACTGAGATATCCCTGCTTATGGAGCATCCGCGCATGGGCAATACTTCCGGCGCAATCTGCTGCAGTGAGCTTTCGGTCAATGAGGTAATCCTGTCCAACGGTGAAACGCTCCATGAGTTCATCTACGCTGTTTATTTTCTGCCAGAGTTTTGCCATGTACGTACACTATCCTATTTCATGTACTCTGTATATCATTGAAGATTCAGGGTTTCATTTCCTCATTAAGAATGTTTGCTTCTTCGGTAAGCTCATTGAGGGTTGAGGAGATATCGGCTCCATCAATCATTGCATTATATGCTGCGGCAATAAGTCCCCGCACCTGATCATAACTGATAATAGGCGGTTCTGTCTTTATTTCCGAATTCAGCAGAATATCGAATGCATCGCCATACTGACTGTTGCCTGCGATATAATCGCCCATTCCATCGCGGACAGATGAGCGGACGGGAAAGTATCCGCTTACCTCACTCCACTTCTTCTGGATTTCAGGAGATGTATAGTGTTTTACAAAAAGCCATGCCGCAAGCTGCTTTTCAGGACCTGTGCGGGGAATGGAAACCGATGCTCCGTACATGTCCATTACCGGCTCTGCAGTGGTATATGGAAAATACGCAACTGACCAGTTAAAGGTTCCCCGATCGCTTGCGTCAATGGCAGCCTGATAGTAGGGAATACCGGATGTTGATCCCATGGAAAAGGGTGTGAAACTATTGGCAAAATCTGTCTGATTCCCGTAACGCTCGGAAATTTTTCTGGCTGCGCCTCTGTCATAGAGGTTTTTCATCCAGACCACCGCATCCCGGAACTCAGGAATGTCGAATTCATACCCTACTCCGCTCGCATCGAGATAGCCATCGCCTCCCCTGCTGATAATTTGGGCGAAAATGTTAGATGCGTCGGGGCTGATAGGAAGCCCATAGGTACCCTCTTCTTCATCGGTTGCCGCAATGATCATGTCAGCAAATTCTTCCCAGGTTCGCGGCGGAGCCTCATACCCGAGTTCTCTCAGCCAGTCTATGTTGTAATACAGAACCTCCATGGAGCGGTTCGGCGGAAAGCCCAGACGCTTATTATCAAACTGAGCGTTATAATCGCTGTTATAGATACCCTCAATGAAATCGGCCCGATCTTCCTCGTTCAGTCCGTATTCAGGATGATTGATATAGGTCTCTATATCCACCAACCCATCGGCAAGCATATATGAAGCCGCCTGGCTCTGATACGCAACCACCAGATCAGGAACGAGATTACCGACAATTCCCGTGATCATCTTATTGTAGATGTCTTCGTAACTACCTGCGTATTCCCCAATGACGGTAATACCCCAGGGATTTGTTTGGTTGAAATCATCAATGATCCTATTCAACTCTTCTTCCCTGCTTCTGGTATGCTGATGCCAGAAGATCACTTCGACGCCGTCTACATCGATCTCATTGAGTTCGAGCTGCTCAGACGAGGGCTGTTCATTGCCGCCCCGCGCAAAAATAAGTGCTCCCGACAGTATCAGGATCAAATATATCAAAAAAAATTGCTTACTCATGGTAAGTCCTCCTGTTTTTTCTTTTTTTTCATTCCCCGTAAACGGGTAATACTCTTTGCAAAACTTTGACCTAGCCCTTTATTCCGCTGTACGTTATTGCCTCGGTAATGTGCCTCTGAGCAACAATATATACAAGAATTACCGGAATGAGGGCAATGGAAGATGCGGCCATTCTCAGATGGCTTTCGGCTGCCGCCTCAGAGAGAAATTTGAGTAATCCGACCGTGAGGGGGCGCCAAGTATCGCTATTCGTAATAACCAGTGGCCATTGCAGCGCATTCCATGCTCCGGTAAAACTGAGGAAGATAGTCGTAAACAGCGGAGCGCGGATGAGCGGCAGCGCTATGAAAATCATGGTGCGGAACGTTCCTGCGCCATCTATTCTTGCCGATTCCAAGAAGGAATTCGGAAGTTGATTGAAAAATTGCCGCAGAAGAAAAATGAAAAAAGCACTTCCCATGAAGGGCGCGGTGAGGGCCGGAAGGGTATTGAACCAGCCGAGATTTCTTATTGTCAGAAAATTGGGAATTGTTAATACTGTTTCAGGAATCATGAGGGTGGTAAGCAGTACAATGAACAGTACATTCTTTCCCTTAAAAGGAATCTTGCTGAATGCATAGGCAGCGGGAACACTGGTCAGAAGAACTCCGATGACCGTCACGCTTGAAACAATGCTGCTATTAATGAAGTACCGTCCAATTCCCTCATTCCATGCAATCTGATAGTTCTGAAACTGAAGAGCATTCAGCGGGGGCCAGAAATTGGGATGAAAGGGAGAAGAGCTTACTCTGGTAATGGTCTGCCCATAGGTTTTCAGACTTGTACTCAGCATGTACATGAGGGGGAGCAGGGCTATAAAGGCCGCAAGGCTTATGAGAATATACAGCATTGTTCGGTTACTGTTTTTTCTGAATGTATTATTCATTATACGAATTCCTCTGCATAATTCTGTTCTGAAACACCGTAAGCAGGAGTACAATACAGAGAAGAATGAGACTCAGCGCCGATGCGTAGCCGAATCGTGAACGCCCGAAAAATATGGTAAAAATATAAATGCTCAGGGGATCGGCTGCGTTGGCGATGATATTGTTGCGCAGCACCCAAATGTGCGTGAAATTTTTGAATGTTCCGATAATACCGAGAAGTGTAAGAAAATAGGTGGTCGGACGAAGGAGCGGAAGAACAACGTGAAAAAACACCGCATGCCGGGGGGCTCCATCAACCTTAGCAACCTCATACAGCACTTTGGGAATCTGACTCAGCCCATTGGTGAAGATGAGGGCATAATAGCCGATATATACCCACCAACTGAAAAACAATATGGAAACGAGGGCGAGGCTGGGACCCTCTGCCCAAGTATTCCAATACTCGCCGATAATACCCGCAGGGGAAAGCGCCCCGCCTGCGCCAAAGAGTATTCTGAAAATACCCTCCGATTCAAAAAGCCATTCCTGAGGCGCCATGCCCAGATCTATGAGCAGCTGGTTGGCAAAGCTCTCATGCCGCGCAGAGAACAGGCGCTCAAAAACTGCCGCCCCCGCGACAACAGGAACAATGTAGGGAAGAAGCAGCGCAGTCCGATAAAACTGTTTTCCGGTAAATTTTCTGTTTAAAAGCCAGGCAATATATACACCGCCAGCAAGCTGCAGGGGAACAGAGCCCATACTGTACCAGATTGTTACCCGAAGACTATCGAGCATATTCTGGTCGCCGGCCCGATACAAAACAGGAAGCGCGAAGATCATCAGCATACCTCCTGCCGTAAGAAAACCAACATGAAGCAGCCAGTGAGTACGGGCATTCTGCCAGATAAAACGAAGGCGATGTTCAGTAATGAATCGATTTCGGGTTCTCTTCATAACCTGTTCCCGAAAGAGCAGTGAACATCCAATGAGAAGCACGGCGCCAAGTACAAGTACAAACCCCGCTCCCTCACCGAATATCTGTCGATAATTTTCCAGACCGATAAAGGCATTTTTCTTTATCCGCCATTTGTGCAGGCTTATAAAGAGGGTGTAGAAAAGAGGATATATACCAAAAACAGCGATAATAATGAAGGCTGGCAGGATGTACAAGTATCCCTCATATTTTCGAAACTGAGTATTCGTTTTATTGATGGGAATTCCGCTCACTGGCAATATCAATATATTCCTGCGATATATCAATTCCGATCCACTGCCGCCCGTTCAGTCTGGCCATCTTGCAGGTCGTTCCGCTTCCGCACATTGGATCAAGTACCAGATCGCCCGGATTCGTCCACGACAGAATATGATCGCCGGCCAGTTTTTCGGGGAAAATTGCCGGGTGACGGAAAGCTATTTTGTCGGTGGTGCTGCCGCCGAGACCCACAGCATACTGCCAGATATTTGTCCGTGTCTTTTCTTTTTTGAGTTCAACAGGCCGTTTGCGGTTCACAGCATCCGGACCCTTGTTCGATACAGCAGTTTCCCATCCGTGGCGCCTCGTCGGAACCTTAAGCGGATGAAATGTTTTTGGTTTGCCCTTTGCAAACACAAGCATTAGTTCATAGCAGTTTGTATACGCATTTGAGCGCATAAAGGGCGTGTTTTTCTTCTGATATATCATCACATCATGGACAAGAAAACCGCAATCTTTCCCGATGAACGCATGATCAAAACTGGACAGGCTCCGGCTTCCGCTGATCCGCTCCCCAACGACCCACACACATACACCGCCCGGCTTCGTGACGCGGTAAACCGCAGACAGCATTTCTGCGGGGTCAAAGGAGTAGCCCCGGTAATTCCGCAGGTCATCATAAGGCGGGCTTGTTACTGTCAGGTCAATTGATGCTTCCTCACAGCTATGGTTGAGTAGATCAACAGCATTCCCTGTGTAGAATGAGTTTACCTGCATGGCGGATTTCTGCATGGTCATCAGACTGCTGTGCTGCTCCATTCCGAATTCTCTCCTCATTTCTTTGCGCGCCCGTATCAATAGCAGAAAAATTATCATCAACTTCTTTCTGTTTTTTGATTCTATAATCATCCATAACTAACACTTCTCGAAATTTTTGCATTGGAAAATTGTGCTTGCACAATTTCCAGTAACAAAACTTTCTGGTAACAATTTAATCAATAATCTTACAAAGCGTCAACTATGGAGGCCAGAACTTCCCCAGCAATTTTTTTGACAGGATTTTGACAGAATAGTACGGTGTTCACGCCGGAATCGGAGAAGATATGTATTTTGCATCCGGTATATATGCCAGCGCTGTTATTCCTGTCCGTTTTGCTGAAATGCTCGAATTTCATCATCGCTCAGCCCGGTAACATCCTGAATGTCATGGGCTGAAAATCCTTTGGAAAACATACTGCGGGCGTTTTTTCTCCGCTCCTCAATATGCCCCTCAGCGCGACCTGCCTGCTGTATTTCCTGCCGCTTTTCCTGTATTTCCTGCCGCTTTTCCTGTATTTCCTGCCGCTTTTCCTGTATTTCCTGCTGCGCTTCCTGCCGCTTTTCCTGTATTTCCTGCCGCTTTTCCTGTATTTCCTGCTGCGCTTCCTGCCGCATTTCCTTCGTTTCCTGACGCATTTCCTTCGTTTCCTGCCTGACCTGGGCTTTGACCTCTTTGTAAATTCTCAGTTGCCACGGGAACAGTATTTCTATTCCTTCTTTTGTAATCATATCAATTACCTCCTTCATAGTGTAATCGTTAACGTTCGTCTCTGAGATGTGTGTATTATAGAGCACATCGCTCATAATGAGCAAGGATTCCTTCACCTTTTCGCCAGTGTCATGCTGGAGAATGTTCAAAAGATGCTTCGTGAATTCAGCGCAATTATCCTCATTCTTCAAATCTTTGTTGTAGCGCGCAAGGTAAAAATAGGCAGCCACACGACCGTGGAACTGCAGTATTTTCTCATGTGGGAGCCTATGCACATCAATAACAGGATACTCAAAGATTTGGCGATATGTACTCGGAAGGCTCCCAGCCCGCGTGTCTTCCGTCGCGATCTGCGGCCATTTCCGCATTCCCGTGTACAGAACAATGGGGTATACCCAATGATGTTGGTACGTTTTCGAATTCCGAATATGCTGTTCGAGCATATCGGTGTATACGAATAGGCGCCTGCGCATGGAATAATCGACAGTCGATTGATGTTCCAGAATGATATAGACGGTTTTCTCTTCCTTCCCGGAGCGAAAGGAAATTTTTGCAACGATATCCGATATTTTGCGCATAAGCTTCTTCAGCTTTTTGTCTCCGAGCTCCCGAGCGATGAACTCGTTGCTCACAATCGTAATGTTCTCAGGGCGAACATATTGTATCCAATCATCATCGACAAATTGCAGCAGTTGATATATGGATTCAGCATCGCCAAACAAGTATTTGTGAGTTTCATCCCATTGTTTTCGCGGCTTTTGATGAGCCTGACTCCGTTTCTTCATATAAGGATAACGGGGGAAATGTTCGTGGGGATTGAGTTTTTGCGAAAAAAGTTTAAAAAATGTAAAAAATTTCTATTTTTTCAGCCCATGTGCACGTTTTAACCACATATTGGTTAACTTCAACAACCGCCGTTGCAGACTTCATTTTAGTTTTTGATTCAGGTATCAGCTCTAAAGAAGAAACCAATTTCTGACTTACGCAGGTTCTTTGCGCGCCCGTATCAATAAGAGCGGTAAAATGTTCAGGTGCCATCTCTTTATCATACGGTGTGATCGGAGAATGAACATGTACTGAGATAATACATTGGTCATTCTCCACACTGCCTTTATACGAAGGCATGTGAATAGTATCCTAAATCGACTATGTTTGTTGTTACCCGCTGAATAGAGAATAGTTTATCATCGTATTTCAGCGTTCCCGCCTGGTACGCATCGCCCCAAGTGCTGTAATATCCTTTTATCTCTTTATTTTTCATTAGGGCATACGTCCCGTATTTTTCGGGAGGGATTTTTTTCTCAGCTATCAATATATCAATAGCGGAAAAATTATCATCTACTTCTTTCTGTTTTTTGATTCTATAATCATCCATAACTAACACTCCCCTATGTAATATAACAGAAACTTTGCGCGCAAACCCACGAATGCAGCCTGCGGGCGCTTATTCCCCCGTGGGCGGACGCGCCCCGGTCGCCAAGTCGTAGGCGTAAATTCTGTCATCTTCATCACTCATTACCCACATTGTTGTTCCATCCGACCAAATATCAATGCTTTGATTATTTTCACCACCAATCACGTTAAAATCTTTACTACTATCGTGGGTGTTAGAGCTCAGGGTGTAGGCATAGATTTTCTTATCTTTATTATCCGCCACCCACATGGTTGTTCCATCCGACCAGAGGCCATAGTAGTCAACATTCGCGCTCGTAAACGTGATATCACTTGTCGTAACTGCTGTTGCAGAGGTCTTGTCAGTTACATCGTAGGCTCTGAGGGACGTACCGCTGGCAGTAAACGTCAGCCACATTGTTGTGTCATTCGCCCAGATTCCTTGGGGAAAAACAATAGTCGTGAAATCCTTGCCCGTATCGTATGACTGGTCACTCATCTTGTAGGCATAGAATTTGAGATCATTCCAATCTGCCACCCACATCGTTGTTCCATCCGACCAGATACCGCGGGCGGAGTTATTCAAGCTAGTAAGCGCAAAATCTTTGTCTTCATCGCGTTCCTTAGTAATCATGTTGTAGGCATAGATTTTGTCATCAATATTATCCGACACCCACATTGTTGTTCCATCCGACCATATTCCTCCGGGGTCAGTATTCCCGGCAGCGGCAAGCGTGGTGAAATCGTCTTTGCTGTAGCCATAGGGGTTATAAAAATTGCCGGTGTCGCGGTGAATTCCTCCAACGTCAAAGCCTGCCGCGTTGTAGCCGTCTTCATCGTAGCCGTCCAGATCGTAGGGTTCATCGGTGTCGCGGTGAATGCCCGCAAGGTTAAAGCCTGCCGCGTTGTAGCCGTCCTTGTCGTAACCGTACCGGTCGTAGATATCGTCGGTGTCGCGGTGCATACCCATTTCATCAAAACCGTTTGCGTCATAGCCGGTCGAGTCATAGCCCTCTTTGTCATACCCGGCCGAGTCAAAGCCGTTTGCGTCATAGCCATTCGAGTCGTATTCTGTGCCGTTGCGGTGAATGCCTGCAAGGTTAAAGCCAGCGGCGTTGTAGCCGTCATTGCCGTAACCGGATCGGTCATATTCCGTGCCAGTGTCTCGGTGATTGCCATCGGCATTAAAGCCCTCTATGTCATGGCCGGTCGAGTCATAGCCCTCTTTGTCATACCCGGCAGAGTCAAAGCCGTTTGCGTCATAGCCATTCGGGTCGTATTCCGTGCCGGTATCCCGATGAATACCATCGTCATTAAAGCCGGACGGGTCGTATTCCGTGCCGGTATCTTGATGAATGCCATCGGCATTGAAGCCGTTTGGACCATACATTTCACAGGCCGTGAGAATTAATATTAGGGTAAACATGAAAAAGAGCCCTCTCAGCAGCTGCGGGCTGAGAAAACGTTTCCTGCTTTCCTTTTGTTTATTATCAGAAATCTGCATACACATATCCTCCATACAGAATTATAGTAGAAACTTTTGCATTGAAAAATTGCGCGTGCGCAATTTCCAGTAGCAAAACTTTCTGGAATAGTTTAATCAATAATTTTACAAAGCGTCAACTATGTAGGAGAAATTTTTTGGGAGTATGGCGCGTGTATGGGTGAATTGTCGTATATTTATGTCGTATATTACAATGATGAAAATTCCATTAGCAAAGCTGAGCACGACTGAACGCCGAACATATGTGCTGGACAGCACGCGGGGAGCTGTGGACGGGGTACTCCTCAGCCTTGAACAATCCGTATTTCTCCTTGTTGCCATACAGTTTTTTGCTGTCGCAGATATTTATACATCACTCATTACATCGTCCAGATTTATCGGGCTTTTTATGACCGTTTTTCTTCCTTCGCTTTTCGGCAGGCGCGGATGGACAAAATCGTTTCTGGTGGGTACGAACACTCTGTTGGCCGGATGCTTTCTCATACTTTCGGCAACAGATGAAGTATTCTTTGTTCCGGGCATCGTTCTGCACCTCATACTCATAGCAGTGCGCACGCCTCTGCTCACGGCAATTTATGAAGAAAACTACGCAAAGAACAGGCGGGGGCGCTTATATTCTACCGGCGTGATGCTCAGTATTATCTGCGGACTCGCTACCGGTTTCATTTCCGCCAACCTGCTGGAAAAGGACATTACCCTTTACCGCATTCTGTTCATATTCATTGGCCTGCTCACCATCATCAGCGGGCTCCTGTTTCTCAAGGTGCCCTCCGACAAGCTTCGGGAAAACAATCATCCTCTCAAGGATCTCAAGCTTCTGGTCAGGAACAAATTGTTCGGACTCATGAGCCTGAGCTGGTCCATAGTGGGTTTTGCAAACCTCTGGTCACTGCCGCTGAGGGTCGTACACCTTGCCGATCCTGAACGCGGGCTCAATTTTTCACCGTTTTTAGTTATATTGGTTCTGAGTATTTTCCCCAACCTGATACGGATACTGCTTAATTATTACTGGGCAGGACATTTCGACAGGCATCATTTTCTCCGCATGCGTATAACGCTCAATGTATTTATTGCCGGCGGTATTTTAATTTTTTTCCTTGGAAAAACCCTCATTGCCGTCTCCATCGGCTCAATCATCATGAGCATCGGATTTGCCGGAGGAGCGTATCTATGGAATTTGTGGGTAATGAAAATTGCCCCGCCGGGCGAAACACAGCATTATATGACTGCCCACACCTTCCTCGCCGGATTACGGGGTATGGTTTCTCCCTTTCTGGGTGTTTTCGCAGCGCAGATCGTGAATCTGCAGGGAATCGGCATTATCTCATTCGGTATAATGTTTGCGGGAAGCCTCGTACTTCTTCCCTCCCTGAAGGCTTTGGAGGCTCTGGAGAAAACCTGAGGTTGGGTGAATTATAAAACCCCGAAACTGTCGATCATCGGAATGAGGGTGGTACGGTTCAGCCATGTCTCAGGTATGCCCAAGGCTCCCTCTATGCCGTACATGGCTCCCGCAAGAGCGCCAAGAAATACCGCCCGTCCGCAGGTGTCGCCGCTTGCAAGAATGTTTACCCGCGCCGCCTCCGTGAAACTTCCGGTATTCAGCAGTATGTGGAGGCAGAGCGGAACAGCCATGTCCACGTGGCAGGCAGCGCCGAAGGTCTTCGTGGCATCGCGGTAATTGAGCGCGGGATAGTCCATGGCCTGCCGTATGAGTTTCTGAGAGGCTGATGGCAGCGTATCCAGATGCTCAATGACCAATTGCCGCAGACATTCCTGAATTGCCGATCCATCAGCATGCTGATTCTGATTCTGATGCTGATTTCGGGCGGCGTCATCATAAAGATCGGCAAGAATACGGGCCATAAATACGGCATGGGCAACACAAAGATCATTGTCGTTGGTAATGCGCACTGCTTTTTCAAGTTCGGTTTCACGTTCATCGGCATTGTACATGTAGGCAAGGAGCGCCGAGCGGGTCAGACCGGGCATTTGATCATCATCGGTACCGGTGGTCATTTCGATGTCGGCAACGGCATCGACGAGGCTGTCGACCAGCGCAAGCTCATTTCGGGAAAATTCATGGAGTTTGAGGGCATTTTTTATTGTTGCCTTGAGATCATCGCTTGTGTGTTCGAAAAAATAGCGGCCGATATATCCTGCAACAATATCTTTCTTATCGTCCGGAAGATCGGAGGATGTTTCCATAACCTTTTTCTGTATGGATTTGCTGATGGTGGTGATATTGAAAATTGTTTCCCTCATTGGCGTATCGGCATATCCGACATATTCGCCGCCAATGCCATAGTATTCCTGAAAGGCGCGTATGTAGTTGCCAACTGAAAACTTCCCATCCTCAATCGATTTGAACAATACATAATAATACGAACCGTAGTTAGAACAATCGCCGGCCTTCTTGAGCGGATGCGCGAAAAATGACGGTACACCCTTATAGTTTTCCCTGTCGGGTTCCAGAAATTCCGGCTCTCCCCCATGTTTTTTCACAACCGCGGCAATTTTGCCCTGCGAATATATCCAGTGCAGTCCCATGGCTGCCGCATCTGCTGCCAGCGTTCCATAAATTGCTGCCTTTACTCTTTCCCTGTTCATATAACCTCCGGTGATGTGCATATCCTACACAGATGCACATCTTTCTTCAATATGATACAATACGGTAATATCATTCTGGAGCAATGCCCAGCCATGAGTATCTTTCAAAGAGGTTTACACACCTGTGAATCTGGTTTTAATATCAGCAACAATCAGTTGGTTGGTAACGCAATGTATCAAAACTCTCATACATGCTCTTTTCAGGAAAACCCCGAGCGGTTTACCTGACATTATTACCGGTCTTTTATGGCAGACCGGAGGCATGCCCTCAAGCCATGGCGCGCTGGTTACCGCGCTCACTGTGAGTATTGGAATCCTCGAAGGTACAGGAAGCAGTGTATTTGTGTTATCGCTTTTTTTCGGCATCATCGTTATTCGCGACTCTCTCGGCGTTCGCCTGTCCAGCGGCAGGCAAGCGCATACCTTAAATAAACTGGGAAAGAATCTTAAAAAGAAATTTGCGATTGATTTTACTGGTGTCAAGGAAGTTCATGGGCATACCCCCCTAGAAGTACTCGTAGGAATGCTGATAGGCGGAACAATTGCTCTCATTGTCAGTACCCTTTCCGCATGAACGTGAAAACCAGACTGCTCACAGCTTATATTTTCCTTGTTGGTATTTCCCTCTTTTTCAGTATTCTCCAGTGGAGCCAGCCCCCCCCTGCCCTCCTGCCCTGGCTCATTATTGAGGTATCAGGGGGCAGCAATAGTGTAACGGATTTTCTGGAAGATCGGAATTTCACACCGGTTCTCCGGAAAGAGTCGGTGCTTCTTCCCATAAGCCGCTTTGGACTATGGGAATTTCAGAGGATTACCACGTTGGAATCGCGCATGGGGGAAGAGGATATCCGCATTCTTCCTCAGCTGCCTCTTCTCATAGAACAATTCCGCCTTGATGGGGGGGAGCTAATTTTTGTTCCCGGTAAGCCCGAAAACATTCTGGCATCTCTGCGCTCCTATGACGGCGATTATATTGTACACTCATACCACCCAATTCCTCCGCTCTACAGCGCCGTCATCTGGGGAATAACTGCTCTTATTCTTCTTGTGTTTTTCAAGCGCCGCCGCTGGACAATTCCGGTTATTATTGCCTTCCTTCCGGGCTTTTTTGTTCAGGCGCCGCTGTATCCCGGTTTACACATTGTTCTGTGCATCTGTGTGCGGGAAATGATTTTTTTCTCGGGATCAGAGTTTGAACGCTCTGTCAATGTGAACTCCCATATATTTCTGCCGGAACGGTTTACATCGCGCATTTCTTTTACCTTCAAAAAAATACAGACCTATGCTCTCTTTCCCGCAATATGGACCTGCGCCCTGCTTCTCATTCTCTGTATATATGCGCTTGCTGTTCGGAAGGCGGAGGGGCTGTATGTTATCGCGGTAATTCCCTTTCTCATGATCATTGCGAAAGACGAATTCATCAGAATTGTTACTGAGGCGCAGAAGAGGGAGCACCGTCTTTTTTTTGCCGCAGAAATTATGCCTGCATGGAAAAAAGCTTCCCGACAGGAACGCTTTGCGGTATTAACCGCGCTCCTTCTGGCGGTCTCCATTCCTCTGACATTGAGAATGAATGTATTCCCCCTTTTGCATGTTCAGGAACTCGGAGATATACACTCAGCGGAAGATCTCGATTCACTGCGGAACAGGGTATCGGTATTGTTGGATCAACGTGTAAAGGGAGCGACTGAAGATACAGAGCGCGAATATACAGAACACAGTGAGGCAGGCAGCTATATTGTTGATATTCTTCTGGCCGACAGGGCATATCAACAGATATTCCCCTATCTCAGTCTCGCGCCGGAAAGCGGAGCAGGACGATATGAAAACGGAAAGGTATATCTCACACGATATGTGTCATTAGACGATGGTCTCAATTCTTATGAAGAACGGGTCTTTGATCTGACGAATACTTGGCTTATCTCGGAACTCAGCGCCGCAAGTTCTACAGATATGCTCCGATTGTATACGGACGGCAGAAAATGGTATGATGTTTCACGGGAATTTCCTGTACGGAGACCCTCCCGAAGATGGAACTTTTTGCTGGAAATAATAATCCTCGCCATGGCGGGTCTGCCATGGATCGGACGATGGCATTTCACTCCCGTGAAAAAACTCATGAAAAAAACTTTTGCATAGATAAAGTTTTTACTTATGAAAAACTTTCTATACCTTGAGAGAATCAAGAATATAGATGAGAGGCAATTTTTGAACATAAACAGCCGGGGTATTAAACCGTATATGGCAGTGGAACCGGACTTCAAAGCAGATATTGTGCAAACCAGCCTCCCGAATTACGCAATTATTCCATTACCGCCCGATTCAGAAGAAGAAATTCTGGTACGGATCGGGGAACGGATCCGTGAAGGGCAGATTATCAGCAAAGGAAAAAATGCAGTTCACGCATCCATACCCGGAGTAGTCCGCAAAATTATGTCAATAACTCTACCGGATAAAACAGAGTCTCTCGCAGTACAAATTAAGCTTGGCGGGTTTTTCGATTATACCGGAAAGCATGAAAAATACTTTAACTGGTCAAGTCTTCAGCCCTCTTCCATTATCAGGACCATACAGAAAAACGGACTGGTTCAGCTCGATGGTTCAGGGGAGAATCTTTCAACCCTCCTTGAGAATTGCCGTAAATCCGCAACCAGAACAATCATTGTCAATGCGGCAAACGGTACTCCGTTCCTGTCTAGTGAAATCAGAATTTTACAGGAGCACCCCGAGAAAATTGCTACCGCCCTTCAGATCCTGCATTACATACTCCCGGTAAAACATACAATTTTTGCCGCCACGAAAATTCAGTACGCGCAGAAGTTTCTTGAACATGTTCTGAAAATGGGCATACGCATGAAAACGAAGCGGGTTCCCGAAAAATATCCGGCGGGGAGCTCCCACGAGATCATACGTTCTCTTCCCCAGAATCACTCCCAGAATCGTTCATCATCTCTTCAGACAGTTGTATTGAATATCTCGACCCTCCTTTCGCTCTATGAGGGTATTGTGCTGAATAAGTCGCTCATTGAAAAGATAATTACCGTGGGAGGAGGCGCTTTCGGAAAAAGTACGACAGTAAAGGCCCGTATCGGCACCCCACTGCGAAAAATCTTTCAGGAACTTGGCGGTCTGCAAAAAACGCCAGTGAAAATAGTGGTGGGCATTCCTCTCCGGGGACATGAAGTAACAGATATTGATACGCCGCTGAGCAAGGAAATAACGTCAATTTTTGCTCTTCAGAGCGATGAAATGGGCGCCGCATCGCAGTCGCCCTGCATTAATTGCGGCGTCTGTGTTGATCACTGCCCCGCAGATCTGGAGCCCCTGACCCTGCATAAGCTCTTGGACAATAACCGGTATGAGGAAGCCATCTCACGAGGGCTCATGTCCTGCTGGAGCTGCGGTATTTGCAGCCATGTGTGCCCTTCATACATACCGCTTACACGAATTATTGAAGACGGCATGCTTACCGTTAAAAAAGAGGGTCTGCTTGAGTCATGAAGCCGTACTAAAAAACAGTAATACCAGCCCTCAGTACAGCAGCGCGCTGTCGATACGCCGCAGTATGTGGACCATGAATGGACTGCTCACGATCCTGCTGATCTGGGGAATTCTCATGTACGGCCCGCGCGCGCTGGGAATTGTCGCATTAAGCGTACTATCGGCCTTTATCGCCGAATTTCTGGTTCTGACACTCAGGCTCGCGCCCTCGTCCATGCCCGCATCCGCGCCCGCGCCCTCGCCCAAGCCCGCATTCGCATCCCCGCCTGTATCCGCCTCCATGCCCATGCCCGCGCCCGCATCCGCGGCCAAGAGAACGAGAACAGCGCTCTCAGACGGCAGCGCCGTTCTCTGCGGACTCATGTTCGGACTGACCCTCCCCCCCGCAGTTCACTGGCTTGTCGCGGTCATCGGACCTGCCTTCGCCATTATTATTGTGAAATGGGGATTAGGCGGACTGGGCATTAACCTGCTGAACCCGGCGCTTGCCGGAAGGCTCTTCGTTCAGCTCAGTTGGCCGGAAATGTTTCGGGCGTATAATTGGGGAAAGAGCCTGTTACCGGAAACCGGATGGAATGTTGACGCGGTAAGCGCTCCCTCCGCCCTCACACAAATTAAGAACTTCCTCATTGAAAACAGGAGCGGCTATATCTTCCGCCCATTGGAAATTGTCGATAAAAATTTCAGCATTGTTGATACATTTCTGACCAACATTCTTAATGAAGGCATTTTAATTCCAAATGGCATTATTCTTTCGGAGGGCTATATCGACTACTTCTTCGGATTCAGATACGGCGCCATTGGTGAAATTTCAATTGTTCTTATTCTCTTTATTTCGATCTTTCTCTTTGCCCGCGGAATAATATCTTGGCACATTCCGCTTGGCGGCTTTATCGGCATGAGCGCTCTGAGTTTCATATTTTCAGGAACATTCTGGGGGGCAAATTTTTTCTCGGGAGACATTCTCTTTGCTCTGTTCAGCGGAGGATTCATGTTTACTCTTATGTTCATGGCCACCGATCCGGTAACCAGCCCCTATACCCGAAACGGCAAGTTCATCTTCGGATTAGGCTTTGGCGCGCTTGCCTTTGCGCTGCGGGATATCTCAATTGAAGCCGACGCATCCACAACAGCGCTTCTCATTATGAACATGCTCTGTCCGCTTATAAACATTATCGCGCGGAGAAAACCCCTTACACCGCATTGAGAGAGAGTTTGGAATGAATACATCGGGCAAACGGGCCTTTATACAGGTACTTCTCATTACTGCATTATGCGCAATGGTACTCATTGGACTTGGCATTCTTGCCAGGGGTCAGGCGGCGAGAACGCTGGAGCATTACCATTCTCTTGCACTGGAGGAAATGAGCAATGGTCTGCGGGTGCTGGGATCCCATGATGTCCGCCATCCGCAGATCAGTACTATTCATCGCATTGAAAACGGCGACAGCGTGTACGAAATATCGGGGAATGTATTGTTTACCGAAATCCGTATCCTCGTGCGCCTAAACAACTCCGGTATTTTTCAGGACTATAAGATTATCTTCATACATAATCCGCTGCGGGGCTGGGAATTTGGTAATTCTTTTGCCTATTATGAATTATCATCAATTGAAAACAGCACGATGAGAATTCGGCGCTGGTCAGAATACATTCAGGCACTCATACAAACTGCCGAGGAATATCATTCATGAAAAACTTATCCCGCATAGCACGGTCGGAAAGTATATTTTTCTTTAAACTTGCGGCCATCTGTCCCCTTATTCTCCTTTCAAGCCGAGTCGCATATTCCCTTGCCCTTTCTCTCATTCTGATTATCCACATTTCCTTCGTACTCTTTGTGCGCTATGTATCGGGAAAATTTCTTGAAAAGGCTGTCCGTTTCAGCATGGAGCTGCTTATGGCAGCAACATGTATTGCCGTTATTGACATGCTGATGACTGCCTACCTGCCCCTTATACGGGCGGATATGGGAATTCTGCTTCCCTTCGTTTTTTTTCAGGGACAATTTTTTCTTTCGGCAATGGTATCATCCAAAAAATCGGGAGAGGCAGCAGCATCGAATCGCATGGGTAAACAGGAAATTACCCGCGCATACGGCGAACTGCTTTCCTTCATCGCGATGATTCTCATTCTGTCCCTGTTCAGAGAATTATTGACCTATGGAAAAATTTCACTTGTATTTCAGCCATGGGATGGATTGGAGCGGCACTATTTCATCAGTATATTCTCTTCGGTAATGGGTATTCTCTTTCTTTTCACTGCAGCCTATCAATGGAGAAAAAAATGAATGTGGAAATTCTCTTTTTCTTTGCCTTTCATTCAAACATTCTCATTATGTTCCTTGCGGGATTACATGGATATTTTGATTTTCAGAATACCCAGCCCCCCATGCTGCCGACTGTGTTTGCTCAGTGGTCCACAAAGAGCATACATCTTTTTGTGTGGGGCTTCATTGCTGGTCTTCTGGGTATGATAATCCCGATGAAAACAGTATTACTCCCCGTTTTCATCTCCGTATTTCTTGTAATTCGGGCAATGAGCTCTGCCGCCACAGGAAAAAAATACAGAAAACAGGCGACTCGTGAAGTTGACAGGATCATTTCCGATCCTGTACTATCTATTCCGGTTCTGATCGTCGCATATACCGATATGGACCTATTTACAGTGCTTTTCTCCCTCATCAGTATTTCCTTGGGAATTTTGATCTCTTCCCTGATCCTGTTCGGCATCAAAACGAGGCTTGAACTTGAGAGCGGAAACAGGATTATCGTGCTTCTGCTTTCCATGAGTTTTGTCGCAATGATTTTTACTGCTCTTCAGCAATCGTTTCCGGTATGAGTATATGAGTAAAAAATTACTTATTTTTGGCAGTGTATATTCTCCTCCCATTGGTATTTTTAAGGAAGACATTGAAATATCGTATTGGAATTACTACCGGCCGTTGCTGAAAATTCTGTACTCATATCCGAAAATTCCTGTTGTCCTTTTTTTCACCGGCACCCTGCTCAGTTGGATAGAAGAGAACCATGGGGAATTTCTGGATGTTATGGCCGAAATGGTAAAACGGCGGCAATTGGAGATACTCGGCGGAGCCTATTACGCACCGATGCTGAATCTTATCTCGCGGCAAGATTGCATTGGCCAGATAGAACTGCTCACGACCTATATACGGAAACATTTCGGCCGCAGACCGCGCGGCTGCTGGATAACAGAACAAATATGGGAACCCCCAATGCCGTCAATAATACAATCGGCCGGCATTAATTATATTTTTCTCAATGAATACCATTTCTGGAAAGCCGGCTTTGAAGAACGCGATTTTCATACCCCCTGCATTACCGAAGATCAGGGGAAAACTCTTGTTGTTTTTCCCATGGCGCACGATGTGTATCAGCATTTCTGGGATATGAAACCGGATAGTATCAGAAAAAAAATTGAAACTGCGGATCTGGGCAGGGAAAATCAGGTTATCAGCCTCATCCATGGCATCCGTCATGATATCTCCAATTCCTCACACACGGAATCTCATCTCACGGCGGTTCTCAGCGAGCTCTCTGCCCTCATCAATGATAACAAAATCGAACTCATCCTACCCCATCAGTATCTGCGGACACGACGAAAATTATCGCGGGGATATTTTCCTCCAACCTCCTACGATGAAATGCAGGCCTACGATTCAATCAGCGCGCTGGAAAACTATCTGCACCATAAGGGAACGCTCACCAGCGGCGTCGGCAGAACCGGATATTATTACGGCAGCCTTTTCCGGCAGAACCTCAGCCGGTATCCCGAGGTTAACCTCATGTATGCGAAAATGCATTTTGTCCAGCGGCTCACCGCCCACATCCGCGGCGACAAATACCGCAAACAGGCAGCGAGAGAGGAACTATGGCACGGTCAGACGCATGCTCCCTTCTGGCACGGAGAACATGGGGGGGTGTATGTCAATAATTATCGCAAAGAAGTCTATGCCGCCCTCATCCGCTCTGAAAAAATTACCCGCGAACAGGGAATTTTTGCCCCATCGATAATCTCCCTCGATTTCGATATGGATGGACTTGATGAGTTTTTATATCAGGGAAACCAGATTAATGCCTATGTTCATTCGCTCGGCGGAATACTCTTTGAACTGGACTTCATCCCCTCTCCCTGGAATTTTCTGGACACCATGGGAAGATACCCCGAAGTGTACCACCAGTCGAATCAGGAGGCGCAGGGCTACGATACCTATCCGCGCAGGGCCTTTGTCGATCATTTTTTCACCCCGGAGGCGACAATTGAACAGTTTGACAGAATGATCTCTGAAGATGAGGGAATGTTTTCAACAGCCCGCTATGAAATTGAATCGGAAAACCGATCCATGAGCAAAAAGCTCATTATTCCCTTCATCGTTGAGGGTTCGCTGAAAACAAAAAACGGAATCCGCGCTATCAGAATACAAAAGACCTATTCATTTACCCGTAAAAGCGCGCGTGTACATTACTGCATAACAAATACCGGCGATATGGCGCTCCAAACAATCTTTGCGCCTGAAATTAACTTGAGTTTTATCTCGGATCAGGAAAAATATCTTCGGGTCTCCTCAAATAATAACAAAAAAAGCATAATTCCCTTCGCTCCCGTTGAACTTGATATGAGTTCGGGAATTGTTTTTGAAGATCGCTTCACCAAGGTGAAAATTGATGTTGCCTTCGCCCCCGAAACCGAATGTTGGACATTGCCGCTGAAAACCGAACATCTGGTGAGAAATACTTGGATACATACATACCAAGGTTCCACCATTCTTCCCCGCTGGTTCCTCAGTTTGAAGCCCAGAGAGTCCCATAACTGTAATGTGAGTATAAATCTGGCATCGCGGAGGGGGATGAGGTGGGATATCGCGCAAGAACATCCAGCACCCACTCGAACCAGGGTCTCACAATAAATGGATTTTCTTTCCGAATAATAAGAAACTGCAGCGCCGCAGCTCGGAGGTTTCCGGCAAAATACAGGCTTTGGGCATAATAAAACCGGGCACGGAATTCCACATCGGCGGTGATATTCATATCCAGCAGATTTTCAAGCTGCCGAATGGCGGGTTCATACACAGCGTTCAGAAAATTTCCGTTGGCAATTTCAATGAGAATTTGTTCCTCAAGCGGTATTTCTGCCACATTGGTTCTGCCTTCGCTTTCGAGAATGACCGGCAGCATGGGCTTCGCCGATGGTATGGTAAAGCGCTGGATTATGGTTTTTAGATTCTCAGTGGTTTTTGCCTGAAATATCGTTTTGTCGGGAATGACGGTAGACTCATCCGCGAAACTAACTCCGCTGCTGAGCGCCTGATCAAGCATGAGGGTGGGCAGGAAATTATCTCTCTGCGAAGCTCGGGCGATAGTGCCGGCCTCTGCATCTGCATCTGCATCTCCGGCGCCCGAAACGACCGCTTCCAGAGGTATCGCAATTGCGCGCCGAAGACTATTTTCGCCCGGTTCAATAAACTTCTGCCCGCTTATTTCGGAAAAAATATAGTACCCGGTTTTGATAATATTGTAATCAAAGGCGGCATAATAATAGGGTATGCCCGCTATCGCAGAATCAACATAACGCTGCACACCCAGCGCGATGTTGGTAATTTGAGTGGCCGAGAGCAGATCATCAGCCGAGAAAATTGGGTGGGTACTCCTGAACACTGTCGTTCGGATATTCTTTTCCGTATTGAAACGGAGTTCAATACCGTTCTCCACAACAGAGGCGCGAAGCGATTTCACCATGACAAAATCGATAAATTCTTCAATGGAAGATATAACAACAGGAATAGTTATTTTATTATCGGAAGGAATGAGAACGGGTACCTCAACTCCAACCCGATTTACCGTAACCACCGCATAATAGTATGAGCCGTTATTGCGGATAGTATCCACCGCCATCTGCGCTCCGGGCGCAAAATCGCCGATTCGCTGCGCGGACCTAAGATTTTCGGGAAAGAGTTCCCTGAGCGAGCGGTACACGCGGTATTTTACCGTTGAAAGATTCTCTATATCTTTCCAGGTAATGGTTACCCGATTATCCGCAGCCTTCACATTGATATTGCTTACGAAGGGGGTGAAGCCGCCATCTGCAAAAAGGCCGCCGCCGCGCGAAACAGAGGCATCCTGAGCATGCGCCGCCCCAAAGGCGATAAAAAGAAGAAAAATTATAACTATGCAGAAGTTTTCATATTTCATTGCTTCTGTTATAATAATCGGCAGTTTTTTTCGTGTCTGTATACTGGAAACGTTTGATATGTCCTCACATGAAGCGAGCAGGCCGAGCAACGTCAATTAATGCGATCCGTTCCGCAATGTCCGCATTTCCTTATCGCTCAGCCCGGTAACATCCTGAATGTCATGGGCTGAAAATCCTTTGGAAAACATACTGCGGGCCGTTTCTCGAATGCCTTCTTCACGACCTGTTCGCAGTCCTTTCTGCAATCCTTCCTGCCGACCTGTCTGAAGTCCTTCTTCGCGGCCTTCCTGCCGACCCATCTCCGCAATGTGAGCTCTGAATGTTTCCGCATTCATTCTGAACATTTTCGCTACCTCCTTACCTCTCGGTTCTTTTGTTCTTTCTAATTGATTCATTAACGTATCGAAGTCTATAACAATTCCGAACATCAAATCTACCACGCCGACAAATTCCTTTATCAGCTCCAGCGATTCTTCATTCAGCATTTCTGCTATCGCTTTCTCCACCTTCTGAATGTCCCAATCCGTATTCAGCAGATTTTTCGAGTACAGATCAAGGTACATAACAGCCGCAAACATTCTTCCCCGCTGCTGCAGCTGCTCCGCAGAATAATCGTTCTCACTTATCAGATCGTAGGGAAAAGGAGCAAGATACTGCGGGAATTCCCGCGTGTTCTGCTCTCTGACATTCCCGGGCACCTTCCATTTTCTCGTACCATTATAGAACACAATGGGCAGAAATACCAATTCACAGTCATCGGGAATTGCTCCAGAGCGGTGAATGTTCCGATAGAGAAGGTTTGTGTACTCCGACATGCGGAGGGGCATGTCTTTGTCCATGCGCCTCCGACAAAGCGTTGAAGAAATTGGAGCATTATTGCGGGTTGGAACAGCAGGGAGCGGTATCCTTGGTCGTAGGGAACGGGGGCGGGTTTTTCTTTGAAATCGATCATATAATTCCTCCTGAAGGTTTCTTATGAACGTTTTTTTCTGAATAGGGGAGTTCCCATGGCGATGTGATGCCATGGTGAATTCTCTCCTCCTATATCTATAACGGGTAAACGGTCATTTTTGACTATGTTTTTTGAAAAAATTTGAAAAAAGTTTGCAAAATGTTGTGAATTTTTTTCGGATTGGGAGGGATTTTCGGGGCTACGGGAGGGGAGGGCTCGGGAACTGTTCCCGTTACGGTAAGAAGATACAGTGATCCCGAAAAATCGACCCGGTAATTTTCCATGAAAATTCATGTACAAAGTTTTGCTACTGAAAATTGTGCTTGCACAATTTTCCAATGAGGATTCTCTCATCTATATGTTTGATTCTCTCAAGGTATAGAAAGTTTTGCCACAGGCAAAACTTTATCAATGCAAAACTTTCTATAAAATAGGAGAATGCTCAGCACATACAAAGCATTTCGAATCTGAAACTTTTGCTACTGGAAATTGTGCTTGCACAATTTCCAATGCAAAAGTTTCATGTAGATAGTTGATATTCCTGATACTTTGTAGTAGTCTTTAAGAAAGGTTTCAGCGCGTATTCGCACTGAAACATATTTTTAGAAAAAGGAGTATTAAAATGATGTTTAATCTTTTTAATCCACTACGAAAGTTATGGGGGGGGACGTCCTCTGTATTGATTATAATGAGCGTGGTTCTCATTGCCGTGCTTGCCGGATGTCCGGGGCCAGATCCTGTTCCGGGAGGTGATCCTGATCCTGTCACTGTTCCTGCCGCGCCGGCTGCTCCCACCCTCAATGTGGGGAACGCCGCGCTGACTGTTACATGGGCAGCGCCCGATAACGGCGGCAGCGCCATTACCGAGTACCATGTGCAGCACAAAGAAAGCACCGCAGACTGGCCAGCGGACGGCACAACCAATACCGCCGCTATCGGCGGTACTGTAACAAGCCACACCATTTCCGGGCTGGACAACACAACCAGTTACGATGTGCGGGTGCGCGCGGTCAATGCGCAGGGCGCGGGGAACTGGTCGACATCTGCCGCTGCAACACCAAGCGCATCCCATCCTCCAGCGCCGAATACGCCCACCCTTGTTGCGGGGAAAGGGAAGCTAACTGTTACTTGGGAAATGCCGATTATTGCCGCCGGTGCCAGCGCCATTACCACGTACCATGTGCAGCACAAACTAAGCACCGCAAGCTGGCCAACGGACGACTCAACGGACACCGCCACTATTAATGACGGCACTGCTACACGCCACGTCATTTCCGGGCTGATAGGCGGCAGTTCGTACGATGTACGGGTGCGCGCAGAAAATGAGGATACATTGCTTGGCGCATGGTCGCAGCCTGCCACTGCAACCCCTCTCTCAACTTCCACTGTTCCTGCCGCGCCAACTGCTCCCACTCTCGAAGCGGGGAACGCTTCGCTTAGGGTTACATGGACAGCGCCCGATGACGGCGGCAGCGCCATTACCGGGTATAACCTTCGCCATAGCGCGGACGGAGGAACCCCATGGACGCCTATTACCTCCGGCATCACCGGCACAAGCCACACCATTACTGGGCTGACAAACGGCGCCAGCTACCACGTACAGGTACGCGCCGTTAACGCTGTGGGCGATGGCGGCTGGTCTGAATCCGCAACGGAAATGCCGGCAATAATAATTTCATCGACCCAGACTCCCGCGGGTACGGCAGCGACGGTAAGCCTTTCGGCTGCCTCTAATGCCATTATTACCGCTGAGAGCCCAACCGTTGCTTTGACAGTGGTGGAACCGGGCACTCTCGCGGTTACTGAATCAGCCATTACGGTCACCGCCGCAACTGCGCCCGCAGGGGTTGCCATTCCGACAGTTGATTCGGGTACCGGCATGGTTACGGTTACCGCGACGACAACGGCAGGAACATATCTGGTATATGGCAGCAAAGCCGGAGACATACTCTTTGCCGAATTTTTCTTTGTTACCGTGAGTCCTGCTGATAACGCTGCACTGAAAACAGCGGTAAATAATGGGATAACAACTTGGGGCACAGCAGTCATTGATCCTGCTGGCGATGGCAACGATACTGGCAAAACCGGTGACGACTACACCTATGCCGATCTCAACTACATTGTTACCACGGCAGTAACGGATATGTCCGAAGTGTTTTTTAGTAGCACATTCAATGGCGATATCTCCGGCTGGGATACTAGCGCGGCAACAACTATGTATAGGATGTTCGCTGGAGCAAGCGCATTCAATGGCGATATCTCGGGCTGGGATGTCAGCTCGGTAACGAATATGTACCAGATTTTCGCTGTGAGCGCATTCAATGGCGATATCTCGAAATGGGATACTACAGCGGTAACAGTTATGTATGGGATGTTCAGTCAAGCAAGCACATTCAATAGCGATATCTCCGCATGGAATGTCAGTGCGGTAACGAATATGTCCGCTATGTTCAAGGAAGCAAGCGCCTTCAATGGCAATATCTCAAACTGGAAAACTGGTGCGGTAACGACTATGTCCAATATGTTCGATAGAGCAAGCGCATTCAATGGCAATATTTCCGGCTGGGATGTCAGTTCGGTAACGAATATGCTCACTATGTTCTATTCTGCAAGCGCATTCAATCAGGATCTTGAAAACTGGGCGAAGGATGCGAATGGTAACAACTTGACCACTGGCAGCTGGAACGATGGCGCATATACCGGAATCAAAACAAATATGTTTTTGAATTCCGGCGTAACAACGCCGCCGTCATGGTATTAGGAGCAGTTTCATAGCCCGCAGCCCTCAGCGGCTATTGAAACGTTGCAATTCAACTCAGGCAGGCGCGGATTGTTCCGTGCCTGCCTTTTTTTCGATAAGACGGCTGGTCGCGCTTCCGCGTTGCTCGCCCGGGCCCGGCTCGCCATGCGGCGGGATCAGGTCAATATCTCAAAATAATAGAAACTTTTGCATTGGAAAATTGTGCAGAGCAAAATTTTCAGTAGCAAAACTCTGTAATATCTCAAAATAATAGAAACCTTTGAATAACTCCATTATATCTGCCGGTAGTCTTTTTTCCACGCAGAAAAAATTATTCATCGTTTTTCACGTTATTCTCTTCAGCATCCTCCGTCTTTTTTCGGCGCGATACGCGCTATATTCGTTCTTTTTTTCATCTTTTTTCAGTATTTCCCTCATTTCCGGCAGCAGTACCGCCATAAGGGCACAGCTATCCTGTTGTTATGCCGCAACCGCAGAGTTTTCCAGCGCCATGTTCCCCATTCGCCGTTTCATGCCGATCATCTGTTTCAGATTATACATAATCGCCATACACATAAACCGACTCTGATTCCTCTGAACTCCCATATACCGCGCCTTTCTTGCGCCGCAATGGAGTTTGCTCAGACCAAAAAACCGCTCCACCGTATTCCTTACGCGCGACCGCCCGTAATTCGCCTGCTTCTGTTCATCGGTTAACGGTGTGTTCCGATACGCCCGCTCATGTATCTGATTCTCTATGCCCATCTCCTCAAGCATCGCAGCAATCGCTTTACTCCGGTACGCGGCATCCGCGTACACCACCGTCTCATTTCCCATAATCAATTCGCCAAATAGTTTGCTGTCATGAATATTGGCCGCAGTCACCAGCAGTTTCTTCGCCCGTCCCTTCTCATTTACCGTCACGTGTATCTTGAAACCGTAGGTTGTTCGTACCGTTCCATCGCCTCCCCTCTTACTCGCGTAGGCCGCTTCAGGATCCTGTGTCGATTCTCCTGCGTCATTTTTTTTCTTCCGATGCCGCGAAGCCTGTATGACACTCGCATCAATTATGCTGACTGTGCCCCGGTGCACTTCACAATCCTGCGTGTCCAACTGCGCATTCACCGTGTCCAAGAGCGCGCTGAGAATATTCTTACGGGTCAGTTGTTCCCGAAACCGCCATATCGTGGAATGATCGGGAGTATCATCGAGAACATTGAGCCCCACAAAACGCTTGTATGCCAAGTCGCAGGCAAGCGCATTTTCCATGCCTTCATCGCTGAGATTCTGCCACGATTGCAGCAACAGCACTTTGAACATCATAACCGGATGATATCCTTTCGCGCCCATCGATTTGTTGTTGATAGCACAGAGCATCTCCCCAATTTCCTTCCAATTGATCAGTTCATACAGACTATCGAAGCGTTTCAGCGCTTTACTTTCCTGAATACCCTGATTGATCAGCGATCCATGATGTTCTTTCCAATTATTTCCCATTGCGTTCTCCTGTTTCAGCGCCGGACAGCGCACAATACAACCCGATTGCTCATTCCCAGCTCTCTGTGTGAATTTTCTTCAAAATACCATTATTCCCGATGATGTGCAAAGGTTTCTAATAGAAACTTTTTACAAAAATTTCTCATATTCACCATTCATATTTACCCCGTCTATATAGTATGAGCGGAAAATATATCGGTATGGCGCCACTCTGACCCACGCAGGATCAATTTTCGGGCTATCTTACGCAGTCAGTCGGATATCGCCATAGACGCGCTATCCCGAGCTCCCTGAGCGCGCCCGCCGCCGGAAACTGCTGGCTCCGCCTTAATGCCCAAAACACCGAATACTCTCTTACCGGGCAATTCATATCAATTCACCTTTGCAAAACACAACATTCTTTCAAATTCTTTCCCAAAACATAGTTAAAAATGACTTTTCTCCCGTTATAGATGTAAGAGGAATATTTATGAAAAAATCATCCCACAGCACAGGCCATATCCACGACATAGCCTTCAAGATCGCCTACTACAGAACCCCCCGTATGATTCTCGACCTGCTGCGGCTGTTCTGTGAAGATACAACGCTTACCAAGCTGGATCTGGACAAAATCCGCATTGAAACCCCCAGCTACATTGCAGGAAAAAAGAACCTTCACTGCGATCTCGTTGTCAGTGCCCCCTTCCTGTCAGACCCCGACCGGAAATCTATTTTTATTATTGAGCATAAAAGCTACCTGAATAAACATGCTCTCACTCAAATCGATAACTATCAGTATGTCATCAGAAACAGCAATGTGTACAATGAAAATGATGCTATCTATATACTGCTGCTCTACCATGGAAAAAAGGAATGGAACCTCCCACTCACATTTTACAGTTCTCATGGAAATGCTGCTTCCGAATCCATGACTGAAGGCACGGTAGATGTCAGGGTAAAAGTGTCGTACATTGTGCGCGATCTGAGGCGAATGGACAAAAAGCAGTTGGCATGGCGCTTCAATGGAAAACGATATACATCGACTGCGTTGTGGTATATAATGCGAGACAATGAAATGAACGATGAGGGGCTGAAAGAAATTGCGCAGCTCCTGAACGATCTGTCTTCACAAGACTTTACTGATCTGGCAGAGAGTGTGCTAGGCTATCTAAAAGATTTGGGACTGTATGAACAGTTTGAGAAAATTGACAGGAAACTATATCCTGAAGGAGAAAACAGTATGCGGACATATAATATAACCAACGCCTTCGTCAGGGAAGGCATTGCGAAGGGCCGGATTGAGGGAATGGAGAAGGGCATTCTGAAAGGCCGGATTGAGGGACTTGAGCAGGGACTTGAGCAGGGTCTTGAGCAGGGTCGTGCTGAGCTCCAGCGTGAACATGATCGAACCCAACGTGAGCAGGTACTCAAAATGCTCAGGAAGGGCATATCGATGGACATTATTCATGATATCACCAATCTCAGCGGGGATGAAATTCGAACATTTCAGAAAAACGGTGAAGCGTAGCAGCGCTACTTCAGCGCGCCCCGCGCCGGGGTCAGGTCCAACAGTAATATCTCAAAATAATAAAAACTTTTTGAAAAAATTTCTTATATTCACCATTCATATTTACCCCGTCTATATAGTATGAGCGGAAAATATATCGGTATGGCGCCACTCTGACCCACGCAGGATCAATTTTCGGGCTATCTTACGCAGTCAGTCGGATATCGCCATAGACGCGCTATCCCGAGCTCCCTGAGCGCGCCCGCCGCCGGAAACTGCTGGCTCTGCCTTAATGCCCAAAACACCGAATACTCTCTTACCGGGCAATTCATATCAATTCACCTTTGAAAAACACAACATTCTTTTAAGAGCCTGTCGGACTTTACCCGGGTTGATAGTGGTATTGCGTTTGATTGGAGAATCTGATATAGTTTTTTCATGCAACGATTTAAGTCATGTAGTCAAGATCAACAATTCCTGATGCCTCTTGATATGAGAGATTGGGTTCCCGAAGATCATCTGGTCAATTTTATTAACGAAGCGGTAAGCACCATAGACAGTACCGTTTTTCATATCAATAGGCGGGGAAGCGGGAGCGAGCAATATCATCCGAAAATGATGCTTGCCTTGCTGATATATAGCTACACGGAAGGACGATTTAGCAGTCGCCGGATAGAACGGTCAACGTACGAGAATATCTGTGCGCTCTATCTGACCGGCAACACGCATCCCGATCACGATACTATTTGTCGCTTTCGCCGAAAAAATACAGAAGCGATACACAAAGCGTTTATCCGTATTCTGCTGCTTGCCAAAGAGATAGGCATTCTGAAGGTCGGGACGGTCAGTATAGATGGGACACACATTAAAGCCAATGCGAGTAAATTCGAAAATGTGAGCTATGATCGGGCTGAGGAGCTGGAGAAACGGCTTGATGAGGACATTCAGAAATTGTTAGTGGAGGCAGAAGCGGCCGATACCGCAGACGATGAGGATGCGAACAGATTACCACAGGAGATTGCCCGAAGGCAGAAACTCCGCGAAAAGATGATCCATGCGCGAGCTGAAGTGGAAAGACGCGCGCGTGTCCGCGAGGAAAGAGAACAGGAGAAAGCGGAGAAAAAAGATGGAGCAAATGATACGGAAGATGTTTCCCCCGGCGGGGGAGCGAAGACAGACGCTCAGAGCGAAGGGCCTCCTGATCGGGCGATCCCGCCTGCGGACGGACAGAAAACACTTTTTGCCGATGATGATCCTGAAGACATTTCAGCGAAGGCGCAGGAGATTCTGCCGAAGGGCGAGCAGGCATGCAACAACACTGATCCTGACAGCCGTATTATGACAAAGGGATCGGGAACACAGCAGGCCTATAATGCTCAGGCGGTAGTCGATGCCGATGGCACGCAATTAATTGTCGGGACGCGTGTTTCCCAGTGTTCATCTGACCGGAATGAACTGGTAAACGATTGTCTCTCTGTTCCCCCAGATGTCGGGAAGCCCGAGCGAGCGCTTGCTGACGCGGGCTTTGTCAATGGCGATGAAGTGAAAACAGTAGAGGAAGAAATGGGGATAGATGTTCTGGTGTCTGTTCGGGCTGAAGAGACACATAATCCGCGAGAATACGACTATCGACCGGAAGAGAAGAAGGCCAACACCACGCCTCCAAAAGAATCCAAGCCATGGATAAAAGATATGAACGCCAAATTTCAGAAGTCCGAGAACCGAAAACTCTATGCCCGCAGGAAGCAGACGGTGGAACCGGTATTCGGGATTATTAAGCAGTGCATGGGATTTCGACAATTTCTCCACAGAGGCCTTGCACATGTTACGAGTGAATGGGAACTTGTCGCGTTGGCTTATAATTGCAAGAGACTTCATCGACTGAAAATGACCTATGGATAATAGAAAAACTCCCCCCGTTGCGCCCGCGCATAGTTCCAACTGGCATCATCGAAGCGCGAATGGGTTCACGATGCCACCCCGCGCCTGAAGAAAACAACGCGATAACTGACGGCAATACTCATTCCCACATCCATCGACTCACATCAAACAACATGAGGTATTTATGTACGACAGGCTCTTAAATCCCTTCCAAAAACATAGTCAAAAATGACTTTTTACCCGTTATAGATGTAGGAGGAATGTTTATGAAAAAATCATCCCAGAGCAAATGCCATATCCACGACATAGCCTTCAAGATCGCCTACTACAGAACCCCCCGGCTGATTCCCGACCTGCTGCGGCTGTTCTGTGAGGATACAACGCTTGCCAAGCTGGATCTGGACAAAATCCGCATTGAAACCCCCAGCTACATTGCAGGAAAAAAGAACCTTCACTGCGATCTCGTTGTCAGTGCCCCCTTCCTGTCAGACCCCGATCGGAAAGCTCTTTTTATTATTGAACACAAAAGCTACCTGAATAAACATGCTCTCACTCAAATCGATAACTATCAGTATGTCATCAGAAACAGCAATGTGTACAATGAAAGGGATGCTATCTATATACTGCTGCTCTACCACGGAAAAAATGAATGGAACCTCCAGCGCGAATTTTACAGTTCGCATGGAAATCCAGCTTCCGAATCCCTTACCGAAGGCACGGTAGATGTCAGGGTGAAAGTGTCGTACATTGTGCGCGATCTTTGTAGAATGACAAAGAAACAGTTGGCATGGCGTTTCGATGGAAAACGATATACATCGACTGCGTTGTGGTATATAATGCGAGATAATAACAAAGTTTTTCCTAAAGGAAAAACTTTCTATACCTTGAGAGAATCAAGAGTATAGATGAGAGAATCCTCATTTGAAAATTGTGCAGAGCACAATTTTCAGTGAGATGGATGCTGAGGGGCTGAAAGAGATTGCGCAGCTCCTGAACGGTCTGTCATCACAAGACTTTACTGATCTGGCAGAGAGTGTGTTAGGCTATCTAAAAGATTTGGGACTGTATGAGCAGTTTGAGAAAATTGACAGGGAACTGTTCCCTGGAGGAGAAAACAGTATGCGGACATATAACATAACCAACGCCTTCGTCAGAGAAGGTATTGCGAAGGGCCGGGTTGAGGGTCTTGAGCAGGGGCGTGCTGAGCTCCAGCGTGAACATGATCGAACCCAACGTGAGCAGGTACTCAAAATGCTCAGGAAGGGCATATCGATGGACATTATTCATGATATCACCAATCTCAGCGGGGATGAAATTCGAACATTTCAGAAAAACGGTGAAGCGTAGCAGCGCTACTTCAGCGCGCCCCGCGCCGGGGTCAGGTCCAACAGTAATATCTCAAAATAATAAAAACTTTTTGAAAAAATTTCTCATATTCACCATTCATATTTACCCCGTCTATATGGTATGAGCGGAAAATATATCGGTATGGCGCCACTCTGACCCACGCAGGATCAATTTTCGGGCTATCTTACGCAGTCAGTCGGATATCGCCATAGACGCGCTATCCCGAGCTCCCTGAGCGCGCCCGCCGCCGGAAACTGCTGGCTCCGCCTTAATGCCCAAAACACCGAATACTCTCTTACCGGGCAATTCATATCAATTCACCTTTGCAAAACACAACATTCTTTCAAATTATTTCAAAAAACATAGTTAAAAATGACTTTTCTCCCGTTATAGATGTAAGAGGAATGTTTATGAAAAAATCATCCCAGAGCACAGGCCACATCCACGACATAGCCTTCAAGATCGCCTACTACAGAACCCCCCGGCTGATTCCCGACCTGCTGCGGCTGTTCTGTGAAGATACAACGCTTACCAAGCTGGATCTGGACAAAATCCGCATTGAAACCCCCAGCTACATTGCAGGAAAAAAGAACCTTCACTGCGATCTCGTTGTCAGTGCCCCCTTCCTGTCAGACCCCGACCGGAAATCTATTTTTATTATTGAGCATAAAAGCTACCTGAATAAACATGCTCTCACTCAAATCGATAACTATCAGTATGTCATCAGAAACAGCAATGTGTACAATGAAAATGATGCTATCTATATACTGCTGCTCTACCATGGAAAAAAGGAATGGAACCTCCCACTCACATTTTACAGTTCTCATGGAAATGCTGCTTCCGAATCCATGACTGAAGGCACGGTAGATGTCAGGGTAAAAGTGTCGTACATTGTGCGCGATCTGAGGCGAATGGACAAAAAGCAGTTGGCATGGCGCTTCAATGGAAAACGATATACATCGACTGCGTTGTGGTATATAATGCGAGACAATGAAATGAACGATGAGGGGCTGAAAGAAATTGCGCAGCTCCTGAACGATCTGTCTTCACAAGACTTTACTGATCTGGCAGAGAGTGTGCTAGGCTATCTAAAAGATTTGGGACTGTATGAACAGTTTGAGAAAATTGACAGGAAACTATATCCTGAAGGAGAAAACAGTATGCGGACATATAATATAACCAACGCCTTCGTCAGGGAAGGCATTGCGAAGGGCCGGATTGAGGGAATGGAGAAGGGCATTCTGAAAGGCCGGATTGAGGGACTTGAGCAGGGACTTGAGCAGGGTCTTGAGCAGGGTCGTGCTGAGCTCCAGCGTGAACATGATCGAACCCAACGTGAGCAGGTACTCAAAATGCTCAGGAAGGGCATATCGATGGACATTATTCATGATATCACCAATCTCAGCGGGGATGAAATTCGAACATTTCAGAAAAACGGTGAAGCGTAGCAGCGCTACTTCAGCGCGCCCCGCGCCGGGGTCAGGTCCAACAGTAATATCTCAAAATAATAAAAACTTTTTGAAAAAATTTCTCATATTCACCATTCATATTTACCCCGTCTATATAGTATGAGCGGAAAATATATCGGTATGGCGCCACTCTGACCCACGCAGGATCAATTTTCGGGCTATCTTACGCAGTCAGTCGGATATCGCCATAGACGCGCTATCCCGAGCTCCCTGAGCGCGCCCGCCGCCGGAAACTGCTGGCTCTGCCTTAATGCCCAAAACACCGAATACTCTCTTACCGGGCAATTCATATCAATTCACCTTTGAAAAACACAACATTCTTTTAAATCCCTTCCAAAAACATAGTCAAAAATGACTTTTTACCCGTTATAGATGTAAGAGGAATATTTATGAAAAAATCATCCCACAGCACAGGCCATATCCACGACATAGCCTTCAAGATCGCCTACTACAGAACCCCCCGGCTGATTCCCGACCTGCTGCGGCTGTTCTGTGAGGATACGACTCTTGCCAAGTTGGACCTGGACAAAATCCGCATTGAAACCCCCAGCTACATTGCAGGAAAAAAGAACCTTCACTGCGATCTCGTTGTCAGTGCCCCCTTCCTGTCAGACCCCGAGCGGAAAGCTCTTTTTATTATTGAACACAAAAGCTACCTGAATAAACATGCTCTCACTCAAATCGATGACTATCACAAAGTTTTGCCACAGGCAAAACTTTCTATGAAATAGGAGAATGCTAAGCACAAAGAAAGCATTCCGAATTTGAAACTTTTGCTACTGGAAATTGTGCTCTGCACAATTTCCAGTAGCAAAAGTTTCTGTAGCATGCCCTCAGAAACAGCAATGTGTACAATGAAAATGATGCTATCTATATACTGCTGCTCTACCATGGAAAAAATGAATGGAACCTTCCACTCACATTTTACAGTTCTCATGGAAATGCTGCTTCCGAATCCATGACTGAAGGCACGGTAGATGTCAGGGTAAAAGTGTCGTACATTGTGCGCGATCTTTGTAGAATGAAAAAGGAGCAGTTGGCATGGCGTTTCGATGGAAAACGATATACATCGACTGCGTTGTGGTATATAATGCGAGATAATAACAAAGTTTTTCCTTTAGGAAAAACTTTCTATACCTTGAGAGAATCAAGAGTATAGATGAGAGAATCCTCATTTGAAAATTGTGCAGAGCACAATTTTCAGTGAGATGGATGCTGAGGGGCTGAAAGAGATTGCGCAGCTCCTAAACGATCTGTCTTCACAAGACTTTACTGATCTGGCAGAGAGTGTGCTGGGTTATCTAAAAGATTTGGGACTGTATAAACAGTTTGAGGAAATTAACAGGAAACTATATCCTGAAGGAGAAAACAGTATGCGGACATATAATATTACCAACGCCTTCGTCAGGGAAGGCATTGCGAAGGGCCGGATTGAGGGAATGGAGAAGGGCATTCTGAAAGGCCGGATTGAGGGACTTGAGCAGGGACTTGAGCAGGGGCGTGCTGAGCTCCAGCGTGAACATGATCGAACCCAACGTGAGCAGGTACTCAAAATGCTCAGGAAGGGCATATCGATGGACATTATTCATGATATCACCAATCTCAGCGGGGATGAAATTCGAACATTTCAGAAAAACGGTGAAGGATAATAGTGCCATATACCGGAATCAAAATAAATATCTTCGTGAATTCCGGTATAATCATATCACCATGAAGAATGACATTGATCGGCTTGTCTCAAACATCACATCAATTATATATGTTGAACGAAGGAATCTTGAGTATATTATTGTAGCCATGATCATGGGCGGGCTGCAAAAAACTTTGTCAGTGAGGTATTTCTATGCTTGAAGAATTTCAGAACCCTATAAAAGAACTGCATGAGCTCATATTCAATACATGGAGGCATCTTTGACCCCGCTGGTATTCAGAAACAGGTAAGGGAACTGGAGGAAAAGACTGCGGTGCCCGGCTTTTGGGAATCGTCCAAAAATGCCGAAGCTGTTATGGGACAGATAAAGCGCCTGCGCGCCGGCATTGAACCCTGGCAGGAACTTGTGCGTGCGATTACCGATCTTGGAGACCTTTTTGAGCTTGCCCATGAAGAACATGATGAATCGGTAACTGCCGATATCCGCAATGGTCTTGAGGAAATTCAGAAGAAATATGACAGGCAGAAAATTATTCAGCTCCTCTCCGATACCTACGATGCCAACGGATGTTATTTAACCATTCATTCGGGCGCGGGAGGCACCGAGGCCTGCGACTGGGTAAGTATGCTTCTGCGCATGTACAGCCGTTGGATTGATGACCGGAATTTCACGGCGCGCACTCTGGATATGCAGGAGGCCGAGGGCGGAATAAAATCGCTTACCCTGCACATTGACGGCGCCTATGCCTATGGATACCTCAAGGGGGAAACCGGGGTGCACCGCCTCGTGCGTATATCGCCTTTTGACTCATCGGGACGCCGTCATACCTCATTCGCCTCGGTCTATGCCAGCGCAATTATTGATGATACTATTGACATTGATATATCGCCGGATCAGATCCGCATCGATACCTACCGGGCAAGCGGAGCCGGAGGCCAGCATGTAAATACAACCGATTCGGCTGTTCGCATTACTCATATTGAAAGCGGAATTGTTGTACAATGTCAGAATGAGAGAAGTCAGCACAAAAATAGGGAACAGGCCATGAAAATGTTAAGATCCCGTCTGTACGATTTTTATAAGGCGCAGCAGGAGGCTGAAAAGCAGAAGCATGCTTCTGAAAAACGCGACATTTCATGGGGGAGCCAGATCAGATCCTATGTTTTTCAGCCCTACACCATGGTGAAGGATCTCCGCACCCGAAGGGAAACCGGAAACATTCAGGCTGTTATGAACGGCAACCTTGATATTTTTATTGAGTCCTACCTGCAGATGCTCTGGAACAAGAGATCGGGGGCATAGCACTACCTATGGTACGGCATTGGCGCATTATGGCACGCAGAATGAGTTTTATTGTTATAAGTATATGTACCCTCGCTGTTCTTCCCGCCCAGGGTTCCATGGAAGATCAGGCAGAGAAAGAGAAGATGATTGCCGAAGAACTGGAACGTGAATGGGTAGCAGTTGTGCTGCCGTTTATTTCAGATGAACGGGACATTTTGCGGGCATCGCCGATTGTGCAGACCCTCCCCGATGTTATTGAAGAAAGCCTCAAGTTTCTGCGGCTGCGGTATTTGGAAGACGGTGAACACAGCGGATACCGTATGTATCTTGATGAGCTCTTTGGAGTTGGTGAAATTGCGGCGGAGAATGTTCCGCAGAAACGGCGGCTCCGTGTTGAAAAAAAGGACATTGCATCGAGCATTCGGAAGCAGTTATATTTTTCCGAGCTTCGATCCTATCTGCAAAGGGATGAAGCATTTTCTCCAGAACTTATTTCCCGTCTTCAGGAAGAAACCGGAGCCGATATTTTTATTGCAGGGAATGTGCGGGTAGAAGATCAGTATGTGTTTGTTGAATTTCTGCTTATAAGTCCATATGTACGGGCAGCGGGCGCTGCCGGGCGGGAGGGGGTATTGCCGCTCACTTATGATCTGTTCAGCCTCCGAAGCATTGAGGCATTGAACGAAGTGCGGCGTTTAACGGCTCAGAATATGGGACAGAATATCTATAATGCTCCGGCCGGCAGTCTGTTGGTCAGTTCCCGTGAGGGGGCAGCGGATGAAGATGTTCGGGTATACATTGATGGGGAATATCGGGGAACAGCTCCCCTCTTTGCCGCCCCGCTTGCTGTCGGAGCCCACACCATGAGCCTGTACACGGGGAGGGAACTTTTCCTGTCAACCGAAGTGGATATTCTGGAAAATACAACCCTGAATTTCGACATACCTCCGAGGGATGCCACATCTTCACCATTTGCGTTTAACACCTTCCCATCTGGCTCGAAGGTATATGAAGGAAGCACGTTTCTCGGATACACTCCCCTATTGCTTGAGCGGCCTGAAGAAAGGGGGTATCTTCAACTAACAGGAGAAAATATCCGGCAAAGCTATGTGAAGATCGATCCCGATACAGCCGATCATCTTTCGGTTGTTCTGCCGGAAAAAGGCATAGATCTGCAGAGCCGCCTTGTCCTTGACCGTGAACAATTTTACTTCGGTTTGGGTTTTACCATTGTGGCTGCCGTTGTTCCCCTGCTGATGAATGGAATGAGTGAGGATATTATCGGCAGCGATATATCAGGATTAAATAATACCCAACTGCAGGAGCTTAACAGCAATTTCGCGATCATTCGATCATTAACGCTTGTCGGTTGGGGGGTAGTCATTATTTCTCTTGTGAATACACTAGAGGAACTTTTCGATTATCTTGCGAGCGCTGAAGCGTCGCGCTCCATTATCAGACCCTGAGAGGCGCTATGATGTTCGGAAAGAAGGGAAAAATTCGGAAATTATTTCAGAAGAAAACACGCGCGGAAAACTTTTACGAAGAGCTGGAAGATTGCCTCATTGAGGCTGATGTATCTCCACTGATTGCTTTTCAAATGATTGAAGAATTGAAAGTATCCGCTCCCCGGAATGCGGATGATGTACTGCAGTTCATCCGTACAAAGCTTGAGGGGCTGATTCACACCCGCGAACTAATTCCTCCTTCCCCCGACCCCACCGAGGCAGACCCCGCAGCGCAGGCAAACCCCACAGCGAAAACCGGCTGCTGGCTTTTTCTCGGAGTAAACGGATCGGGAAAAACAACTTCTCTGGCAAAAACTGCGCATTACCTGAAGAACCGCGGAACAAAAATTATCCTTGCGGCGGGCGATACCTTCAGGGCAGCAGCGGCAGAACAGCTGGAACGTCACGCCGAAAACCTCAATGTCCGCTGTATCGGGCATGGAGACGGGGCAAATCCCGGAGCTGTTATCTTTGACGCTATTGAACACGCTAAGAGCCAATCGAAACAACAGCCAAAACAACAATCGGAAAAGCAGCGCAGCGCGGGAACGATTGTGCTTGCCGACAGCGCGGGACGCATGCATACAAAATCGCAGCTCATGCAGGAACTGCAAAAAATTGATCGGATCATCAGCAATAAAATTGATCGGGAACACTACCGAAAACTGCTGGTACTCGATGCCACCACCGGGCAGAACGGTATGCAGCAGGCCGAAACATTCCATGAAACGCTCGGAATAGATGGAATTATCCTGAGCAAATACGACTCCGGCGCCGGCGGCGGACTCGCGCTGAGCATCTCCCAACAATTGAACATTCCCTTTGTTTTTCTGGGAAACGGAGAAAAATATGAGGACATTGCCCCCTTTACCGCAGATGCCGTCATCGACAGAATTATGATGAATCTGGAAGGAGACGATAGATAAACATGAATACCGCCAATTCCCGTAGACCGCAGACAATTCTTATTATCTGCGCAATCCTCTCATGTATGTGGGCGCTGTCCGCTCAGGAACTACCCGCGCAGGAACTGCCGGACTCAGAAAGCGGAGCATCCGAAGGACCCAGTGATCTTGAACAGCTTATCGGAGAAATCAACACAACTTTACGCCAATCTCCTCAGCAATACTCCCTGAGACTTTTCAGGGGCAACCGACTTTTTATTGGCTCCGATCCTCTTTCGGAATCGCAATTTCACACCGGAAGCATATATAGTGAGTCGGAAATTCCGGTTTTTCGGGCAGATATTCTCACCCGACTACGCGTAGGAACTGCCCGCATTGAATTTTCGCAGCCCCTCTCCCTTGAGGAACCGGAAGTGCTCCTGATGTACCAGACAGACATCATTTTCCCTGAGCTGCCGGAAACATTCAGCCACCTCGATTCTTCGCTGTTCGCGTATTTTACCGTCCATATACGGATGCTCTACGAATACGAAAACCTGCGCTTCAATTTTTACGGCGCGCAGATCGACGTTACGGGAGAGCAACGGCGCGAAGGTTCCGGCAGGCCCGGAAGTTCCGGTGTTCTCCCGGGAAGTCCCCTGCTGATATGGCAGGCGCAGGGCGGGCAATCCGGCAGAGGTGGGCAAGCTGACATAGGCGGGCAAGCTGACATACAGGAATCCCGAAACCTTGCCCGCATACTGTTTAATCGCAAACAGGAGGAAACAGAAAACTTCCGTTACCGCTACAATTCCCGCGGGGAATTCTATGAATTACAGCAGGTATCGGCGAATTCCGAAAAACGCTTTGTAACACTCAATGAAAATGAGCAGGGGCTCCGGGTATTGATATTTGATAAAAACTGGTCAACAATAAGCCTGCGCCGCTTTGATGATAAGGGGCGTCTGCGCTACAGCGATATCAAAGACAATGTATCAAATAATCAATCTACGACCCACATTCAATACCTCGACAACGGAAATCGGGAAGAAGTTGAAACTTTTTCCCCGGAGAACAATGAGCGCCGAACGTATGATGCGGAGAACAATCTGCTCTCATCTCTCAGAAATTTTCCCGACGGCAGGAGTGAGGAACGGAGTTTCACCTATACCGACGGCGGCGACATTCTGCGTGAGGAATTTCGGGGAATTCTGAGTAACATAGTAACAACATATCAATATGATGGCGATGGCAATGAGGATAGCGAAGATGAAGTTTCCCGAATTGAAACCACCGAAGACGGATATATTTCACGAATTGTGGAAATAGATGACGATGAAACCCGTGAAACCCGCTACCTTCGCGGGAAGCCGATACTGAGAATTTATCTGAAAGACGGAAAGCGCATAGCGGAAGAAGAACTTTTTGAAGATACCGTCATCAGACGCAGAGAATACGATACTGAACCGACGGAAGAACTAACAGAATAGTCCCGCAGAATGTGTGGGAGTAATGCCGAACAGCACCGGCAAACCACAGATCGGGAACAAGCCCCAACGGTAATTTGCCGGTCTGTTTCTTATGATGAAGGATAAACACCTCCACCTCCGTACGCTCTATTGATTAGCCGGTGAATCGATACCTTTTGAACGCGGAGGGTTCTTCTCTACATCAGCCTCTAAGCGTTCAAGTGCCTGCTGGGCATTAAACTCGGCAAAGGCAGCATTTTCATTTCGCTCAAAAACACTGCCTACCTCATTAAGGAGTGCGTCCTTGGGAAAGTGAACCATAACGTACCATGTACCATCCTGAGCAGGATACTGTTCTTGGGTTATAGCTCCCCGCAACTCAATATTGGAGACTTCCTTGGTAACCTGCTCTACAAAGGAAACATATTGGGAATCGCCTTCAGCGCCGCCTTCCTGGGCATAGTCCACAAGCATGGTCTCAACAGCTACCGATACCTGCAGGGCAATATCGGCCCGGGCACGGATAAGCGCCGTACGGCGAGAGAGCGCGGCATCACTAAGTTTGGCTACCCCCAACCCGACAAACTGATCTTCCAGCACAGGCGGGTTCAGGAAAAATTCCGGTATATCTGTGAGCTGCGATGATCCCGTCTCAGTCGATTGGGCCGACATACAGGCTGAAAGTAACAGCACTGCAAGCACTGCCAATAGCAGGGATATCTTAACGTGTATCTTAATCATATTCATCCTCCTGATGAAAAAATAATTTTAGAAAGTTTTGCATTGGAAAATTACGCTTGCACAATTTCAGTAGCAAAACATTGTTTTAGTTATTGTAGAATAATCAGAATAATTGAGTCAAGAACAAAAAAATTCAGATTGTCTCTGATCAGTCGTTGCCAAACAGGAATAATTACGGGTATTAAAATCGCACATCAGCACGTTCAATAATTTTCTTAATTTCCCTGCTCCCGATCCACGCTTTTATGTTAGTCTCAATGTGTATGAGCTCCATATCAACCTGATACAGTATGGCCTTTGTTCCCTCTATTTGATCAGTTACGGAAGATATTGTACCAATTATTATATAATCCGCCCCTGTTTCCTGACCAATGCGCTTCAGGCTTTCAAGATTTGCCTCCGACTGCTGATCGACACGCTCTCCGCGGATCTCTCCCCGTTCTTCGGCGCTGGCAACAAGGCTGACTAAACCTGAATTGATAAATTCACGCTCAATATCTTTTGTAAAAACACGGGTTTCAATATGCTCACTGGAACGGTTACGAATGGAACCCACAATGAGCACCGGAGCCCGGCTTTCTCTCTCATGAAATTGATCTATCCAAGGGCGAGAAAGACTGTCAGATATCATTTCTTCTGCAACTAATTTTGAATCAGTATCATTCCAGCGTCCCGATAAATCTGTAACCGTATCGGCATCAGTACGGGTTACCTGTACAGTGCTACAGGAAGCAAGAAAGAAAAAAGCAGAGCAAAGAATAAGTAATTGTTTCATATTCACCTCACATATTACATATGTTAATTTATTTCTCTAATTTATAACCTGCGGTTAACCATCACCCAACACTTCACCTGTTGAATTTAACCGCTGGGCTGTCAAATTTGCAAATAATTGCGACATAAGATCAGTATCAACAACTGTTTTAACTGTTCTAAGAGCAAGCATTCTGGCCATATTCGCTTCTGCCGCCTGTTCCCTGTTCGTTTCCTCAACAGTTGCAATAATGCTGCCAGCCTCATTGACAATGTTCAGAACAATGTTCCAGATGACTGTTTCATACCTGCCGGAAGACATAGTGAGTTGCAGGCTTCCCTGAACAGCCAGAATACCATCATCAGCGGTAGAAAAACCAAGGCGGCTGATTCCCTCGCCGATAAACGCAGCTATTTGACCATCATCATCACCTTCTATGTCAACACGGAAAACCATTTCAGACTGCAGGGACTGCCGCTCCCTTTCTATATCTTCCAGACTGGTACCTGATGGACTGATCATTTCGGGAGCAATAATCTGCAGCTGTCCGCCAAGCCTTTCATTGACAGCGGCAATGACATGGGCGGCATTCAGACGGGCGTAGGCAGTCATAAGACTGTCTGCCGATTCTGCTGACTCCCTGAAACTTTCAATACGTTTATTGTTTGTGCGAATAAGATCCGCATAAATACTTCCTGTCTCATCCCGATTGAGATAGGCAATAATACTGACAAGACCGGATGGATCGCTGACAGGCTCGCTGAAACGGACATTTATGAGTTCCTGCCTGGCCTGCACATGAATGTTATCAACAAGCTCCATTTCCCGCTCCGTGTACTCAGTATCATCTGCGGTCAGGGAACGGTAGGTATCAGCAATACGTGTATCTACGGCAACTTCGGAACCGAATATTCGAGCAAGGTTCCCTACAGCATCTTCCTCAGCGGCACGGCGGGTATCGCCGCTGCCCACTGCTGTCAGGTACTCTGCTTCAGGATACATATCTTTAGAGATGAACTCTTCTTCGGGGACAATATCTCTCCAAGATTGGTCCGGCTGAGCGGTTGCGCAGGAGAAAAGCAGAGCAAACAGTACTATTACCACAGGCAGTTTCATCATTTTTTGTTATCTCGGTATATAGGAATATATCAGGTTAAGATTATCTTTCTGATATTCTTTTTCCGCATAATCCTCAGAGAAAAGAATACTGTCAGATTCGTCATAATACTCAAGAACTATTCTGTGAGATCCCGGGTCAATACGAAATTCACCGCCATAGGCAAAACCGGGGTAGTAGCGCGCAGAGCGTAGGTCGGCCACCTCGCTCGCATCTGTCGCTACATCAGTAAATACGCCGAGTACAGTTCCCAAGAGAGGATCTGCTGCGGATGCGGCATCTTTTACTCCTTTATTCAGGAGTCCCTTAATAATAGTGCGCGTAATGGTTTTAGCATAAATAAGAGGTTCTTTCAGTTTATACATTTCAGCTCCGACATTCTCCAAACTTTCAACAAGTTCAAGATCTCCCTGCGGTTCTCCATCAACAACAACCTGTATACGCTTTACATCCGAACCGTGACTGTGCAGAACAGGCAGTTCAAACGTAAATTGGTAGCCCTCAGACATGGCTGGCCAGAACAGACTTTCAACATCTTCGGTTTCGAGTACTCCATCTTCATTTTCTTTTTGAAGAACAATTAATACCTGATTCGTAAAGGTTTTAATGAATAGGGTATTTGCCCGTTTTTCCGGCATTCGTCCGGTAAAGGCAAGGACATTGAGCCTTACCTTATCGGTTTCTTCCAGCAGGGGGCTGATATCCGGCTCGGGAAAGTCATACACGGCAGGCTGCGCCGCGAAGGCTCTGCGAAAGGCATCAGCATCAATACTTGCCCCATCCCAATTTCCATCGGCACGATATACCAGCAGGCTCAGATAACGCCCAAGAGCTGAATTGTGGAACTCGGTACTGCCCGCCTTTACTTCAACTTCATTGTCTTCAAACTGATTAAGTCCCTCAGCAAGTTCCCCATACTTATCTTCAAGGAGATTGAGCTTGTCATTGAGTCGGTTAATTTCCACAAAAGCAGAGTCCAAGTTATTTTCGGCAAGGAAGGATAGTGCTTTGAAAACATTTACGTATAGTTCCTCATATGGTTCGCCGGGGTAGTCGATAACAGTATCGTTCAGAAGGAAACTGCCAATTGCCTGCGTTACACTCGCGGTGAATAGTTCCTCCATGAGGCGCTCGGCCTCGCTGAGATACTCCTGCGCACGGGGATAGTTCCCTGCATAAAAATGCAGCATGCCGATGTCGAGAGACTTCAGTACCTGATCGGTCTCAAGATATATTTCATCCTGCTGTTCTGGATCCTCCAGAATATTGAGGGCTTCCTCATATTGGCGATTGTTCGCAAATTCATCTACTTCAACGAATTTCTCATTGAGGGTCACGCAACCCATGATAAATGGAACAAGCATTAATAACAACGGAAAGAGGGATCCCGTAGTTTGTATTTTAGTTTTGGTTTTCACAGTATTTTGCCTCCCGCAAACTATAAAACAATAAGAAAGTTTTCCAATGCAAAACTTTCTATACCTTGAGGAAATCAAACATATAGATAAGAGAATCCTCATTATTTTCAACAAATAATTTATTCAGCCCTGAAATTATAGGCTGTTTTTTTACTATATCAGTTACAATAAAAGTAGGTCAACCCTTTTTCACCGATTTTTTGGGAAATAAACATTTGGGAAGCTCTGGAAAAAGCCCGCCCGTTCCCGTATGGGCACACAAGAACGAAGGGCGGGGCATTAATTGCCACAGTGTTGGCGACAAGTCAACTATTACTGCCGGGTAAACACAACTGAGCCCAATGTTAGCTTATCTCCCTCAATGGAATACTCAACTGTACCCTCCCAGAGGAGTACTCCCACTCTGTTTCCTATACAATTCGAGAACGTAAACGATGTCTCCCCGTTTTTATTTGCAGCCGAGTAAATACACGTCACATCATAAAAATGGTCTGTGAAGGTACCCAAAAGGGTGAATTCAATAGTCCAGTCGTCACCTGATGTATAGACACCAGTTTCTTCTGTCCAACGTCCTATGAATTCACATCCTATCAACATAGTCATCATTACAACAACTATAAATAATGGCATTAACTTTTTTTTCATAAAGTTAGCCTCCTAAGAGTTAGTATAGAAATTCCCCAAGGGAACCTCTGGAAACTCAATATTCGGCAGTGTGAAATACTACGTTTCCAGATATTCCCAATGTTTTCTTACACATAACACATTCAGAAAAACACTGTCAACCCCAAAAATGTGCTGGTGGGTATACATGAGGAGAGAGAAAACGTACAAGGGGAGCATGCCAACATGCATGGATGATGTTCACCTACTAGGTGAACACGTTACTCTTATTCAAAGAATCAATCTTTTCGAAATTGCGTCCATTGGACAGCAACACCTTCTGCAACTGTTTTAGTATCTTGGAAAAGAACAAAACTTGTCTGAACCACTGAAACAGTAATGTCAATTACATCATCTACTCGCGAGCCATACAGCTCCTGAGCTTTTTCATTAATGAGGTTTCTTAACCCCACTTCACCAAGCGATACAATATTATCCAGTTTTACTACTACTCTCCCGAGTATCTCAAACTCATCACGAACTATTGTCGCACTTGTTTCATTAGCAAAAACTGGAGTAACTGTTGTACATCCATACATTGTTAGAAATCCAACTAACAATAAAATAACGATAGAAACTTTTTTCATACTTCCATCCTCCTTATCTTTCGATCTTGAATAAGTGTTTTCCACAGCAAGTACAGCTTCCGCTCCATCTCGCTATTTTCTCCCCCCCCTATTTTTTAAAGTACAAATCGGAAAACAATCAGTCCCCGCCATGGAAACGGCAACAGGGGTTCCCGCGCTCGCTGCCGACCATGCGCCATTGCCCTGTGTTAGTTCTGTAATGGTATGGTTTGCGGCCGGCACAGGAACTGTAATAGTCTCCGACCAGTTGGTATTGCTGTCAGCGCTATGGAGAAGGTGATACTCGGTAATTTCGCTGCTGCCCGTATCTTCCGACACGGCCAATGGAGCAATTAGTTGCCCATTCCCCGCTTTAAGGGTTGGGCACGCATTGCACCCGGTGAGATTTGTGTGTGTGTGTGGGGGGGGGGGGGGGGGGGGGTGATATCATCCGCTCACGGTGTTGGACACCCGGCAGGTAGTGTAAATGAAAATTGAGCAGGATATGAAATGCTTTCCTTACATAATTTGTGCGACTCATAGTGTTACTCCTAACTGCCGACACGCCTATCGTATAGAGATTGTTGCACGGCAACAGTCTCATCGGTGATATTATAGTACCGTTCATGTATCTGGAGTGTCAACATTCCATATGAACTTTTTTGAATTTTTCTTTCGATTTTTTGCTTTCTGGCTGTAATCGGTCAACTTTTTCTATGGGGAGTTGATACAATGCCGGAAAATTTTATACAATGGCAATATATGAACAAACACTGGATATTCCTCACGGCGCGGCGCTTCATACATTCCCGCAAGCGGTCACGGAGCTCGGTTACCGCCCTGCTCTCCATCTTCGGACTCGCTGCAGGCATTACAACCCTCACAACGGTCATTTCCGTTACAAACGGATTACAGCAAAGTACCATTGAAGATCTCATTGAGATCAATAGCTTTCATCTCCGCCTCCGCCCCCCCTTTCCCGATACAGCAGAGAACATTGAAACAATTCCGGGCATCAGCGAGGCATTCCCCATTATTGAAACCCAGGCGCTTTTCAGGGGAGAACGGGGGAGAACGCAGGCTGTCATTCTCAAGGCCCTCGATTCCCGCTTCCTTCAGGAAAACACCGAATTTTCCTACCGCCTCGGTCTTTTCTCCCGACCTCCTCTGGATGACAGAACAGTCATAGTCGGGCGTGAACTCGCGCGCTTTCTCGGCATAGAGCGGGGAGACCGTATTTACGCCATTGGGCTCGGGGGCGATGGAATTTCCCTGAACAATCCCATAGACATTGAATTAACCGTGAGCGAACTCTTCGCAAGCGGATATTACGATTTTGACCGCAACTGGGCCTTCATCAACCTGAATACCGCAGAACATGATTTTCAGTCGGCATACCGTACGGAACTCGCCATCAACATTGATGATCGGCTGAATGACCTCAGTATTGTTCAGAAATTGCGTAGCCGGTATCCCGATCTGAGGGGGGGGAATGTGCAATCGTGGCGGGAATTTAACCGCAGTATTTTCGGCGCCCTCCGGCTGGAAAAAACAATACTCGCCTTCCTTATCGGCCTCATATTCCTCGTTGTCGGGGTAAATATCTTTCAGGGGCTCAAGCGGACAGTGCATGATCATTATGAAGACATCGCCATTCTCAAAACTCTCGGAGCATCGGAAAGGAATGTGCGGATGGTCTTCCTCTGCGAGGGACTTCTCATTGCGCTTGGCGGAATACTTATTGGTCTGCCGGGGGGGATATGGATTTCAACGGGGATCAATGAGATTTTCCGTTTTGCGGAGAATGTTGTCCAATTCTTCATACAGGACAAAAGTCTGGAAGGTCTGGATCAGGTGTCCAGCTACTTTTATTTGCAGAATGTGCCCGTCCACATTATTCCTGCCGAACTTGCAGCCATTGCCCTTGTTGCCGCCGCCTCCGCAATTTTTTCCGCCTACGCCGCGTCGCGGCAGGTACTTACTCTCAGACCCCGTGAGGTATTCAACAATGAATAAAAGCCCCGCAACCGTTTCCGTCAATCAGCCGGAAACGCCCCGATAACAGCTATATCGAACTCAGCCGCATCAGCAAGGCCTACCGCAACCCGGGCAGCCGGAACAATCAGCTTGTTATTAATGACCTTAGCCTCAACCTCAGGAAGGGGGAAGTGCTCATTATTACCGGCGAGAGCGGTTCAGGAAAAACGACCCTCCTCAATCTGCTCGGCGGACTCGACACAGTCGACTCCGGTACCATTCGGGTCGATGACCTGCAAGTCAGCGATCTGAAGGAACATCAGCTGTTCATGTATCGGCAGCACAAACTCGGCTTCATTTTTCAGTTTCATCATTTGCTCAGAGATTTTACCGCCCTTGAAAACACCATGCTCCCCGCTCTCATTGCGGGAAAGAAAGATGTTGAAGAGCAGGCAGCCGAACTGCTGAAGAGGGTCGGACTCGAAAAACAACTCAACAACTATCCTCATCAGCTCTCGGGAGGAGAATGTCAGCGGGTTGCCATTACCCGAGCGCTCATAAACAGTCCTGCGCTCATCCTCGCAGATGAACCGACAGGCAGCCTCGATGAAAAGCGCAGCCGTGAAATTGAGGGGATGCTCTTTGAACTTGTGCGTGAAGAAGGCCGCACCATGGTAATTGTTACCCATAATGCCCGCCTGAAAAAATTCGGCAGCCGCAATCTTCACCTCACGCAGGGACGGCTCACGCAGGAGAAGATCACATGAATACGGGGCTTGTTCTGAAACTCGTACGGAATTTTATCTTCGGACGGCACGGAAACTTCAGCCTCCGGCGCATCCGCGGGGGAGTTATCGGCATTGCCTGCAGCCTCGTTCCGCTTGTGCTTGTTTTTGTGGTAGCAAACGGCATGATAAGCGGTATAACCATGCGCTTCATTGAAACGGGAACATATCATCTTCAGCTTATTCCCCGCGACAGGAGCAATGCGGAAACAATTCCTTCAGAGGAAACCCCCGCCCTTCTGGAGGAGCTTCGGAGCATTGAGGGCATTCGGCAGGCCTTTGTTGAGGTGCAGGGAGTCGGACTCATTGCCGGCGGCATTGGACACAGCGGGGGGCAGATAAGAGGTGTGGATCCGCAAATATATGACAGCGATCCGAATTTTTCCCGCTACATCGAAATTGTTGCGGGGAGCTTTGATCTGACGGGAAGGCGGAAAATTCTTCTGGGAGAAAATCTTGCATCCACATTGCAGATAGGGGTGGGCGATGATGTTCGTCTCATCACGGCTCGGACCAGTGAGCGGATCATTCCGCGGGTGAGCCATTTCACGGTCAGCGGTATTGTTTCCAGCGGATATCGGGATCTCGATTCTCTCTGGATATTCATTAATGCGACAGATGCGCGCCGCGTTATACCACGCGATGAGGCGCGGGAAATAATCGGTATAAAGGTGGACAATCCCTTTAGCCTCACGAGTGAATCGCGGGAACTGGAATTTATTCAGGCCCGCGCAGGCGCCGAAAATGCTGTTTCAGATGCCATTCGCGCGCTCACATACGAACAGTGGCGTCTGCGCACATGGTTTGATCTTGAGAAAAATCAATACCGCAGTTTCATAACCACCCGCAACGTGCTCCTCTTCATTACTGTTCTTATTGTCCTCATTGCTGCGGTGAACATCAGCTCGGCCATGATCATGCTGGTGCTGGAAAAACAGGAGGAAATTGCCATGTTAAAGGCGCTGGGCATACAAAACCGGCACATTTTTACCGTTTTTCTCATTGGCGGAGGAATTACCGGCGGAATCGGCGCAGTTATCGGCTTATCATTGGGGGCGCTGGCCACATATTATGTAAACGAAATTGTGAAATTTATGGAGCGTGTTATTAACGGCATCGGCTATATCGGGACGGTGCTGAGCTCACCGGGTGAATTATATGTTCCCTTTGAATTGTTTAATCCCGATTTTTATCTGACGAGAATACCCGTCAATCTGCATGTTGCCGATCTCGCTGTTATGGGACTCATTACCCTTTTTCTCAGCATTCTGATGAGCTGTCTTCCCGCGCGAAGGGCTGTACGGTTGAAACCGGTTGCCCTTATGCATCATTATTAAACGGGAACGAGGGAAATCCGGCGGCGGCCGTCAGCGAAGGCGCCGCCGAAGAAGGAGCCAGAGATGACAAGGCCGACTACATCCGGTACCCCCGATTCATGCGCAATGTGTTCCGCAACAACGCGCATTCTTGTGCTTCAGCAGGTAATTGGGAAACAGACGCATACCGTCCGCATATGTACGCAATGCGCGGAAATGTTGGGAATTGAGCGGAGCAGTGCCCATGCCGCGTTGAGAATTGGAGATTTGTTTGCTGCCGTTCTTGACCCCGAGGGCGCAGATGAAAAAGACGGAAAATTCTGCGGGCACTGCGGGTGCACCTATCTTGACTTGCGGCACAGCGGCATGGTCGGCTGCAGCAATTGTTACGAGGTATTCAAGGATGAAATTGCCTTTCATCTCCGCAGAATCAACATACGGAAAAAACATCGGGGAAAACTCCCCCGCAGCCTTCACATAGTCAGCAATCTCCTCATTAAAAAACCCGCCCTTAATTATCGGCTCGAACAGGCCCTCCAGCGCGAGGACTACGAAGACGCAGTCCGCATACAGGCACAAATAAAACAGATGGAAGAGGAGGGAAAACCGTGAAAACAATTCAGCAGATTCTTCCGGCATGGATGTCGGCAGAGGGTGAGTGCCAAGATGTTGTTTTGTTCACTAGGTTATCGCTTAATCGGAATGTGGAGAATTTCCCCTTTCCGCATTTCCTTGATCAGGCATATCTTCCCGAACTGCTGGCGCTCGGAGAACAGGCGGCGGCAACATTGTATCCGAATGCTTCGAGCTTTGATCTTGGCGGAGACAGCACGGGAATTCTGACCGAGCAGTTTTATGTTGACCGCAATATGCTTGGAATGGGCAGGCGCATCAATATTTCCGAAAACAAAAACAGTGCTCTTCTGGTAAATGGGGAAGATCATCTCTCAATAATGGAGTTTGCTGCGGGTTTTTCTCCGGGCAAACAGCTGGATATACTGGGACAATATGATGCGGTATTGGAAGATATCTTTCAATATGCGGTTTCCGTGGATATGGGATATTTGCTCTCACGGATAGATCGGGCAGGCAGCGGTCTCCACATTGATGTCTGCCTTCATCTTCCCGCTCTCAGCGAATGTGAACTTTTCAGCGGCCTTGTCGCGCGCGCCCGGAGAAATGGTCTGGATATTATGAGCTTCGGAGATTCGGAACGCCCAATTGCTCACCTATTTCTTCTCAGTACCGATGCGGCGCTCGGAAATAGCGAAGAGGAAATTCTCGAACTCATTGATACGATCATACAGGAGTTTGTTCATCTGGAACGGGAACAGAGGGAAAAATTCAGGAAGATAACACAGACGGTAGACAGAATGTGGCGGGATTTTGCCATTCTCCGGCACTGCCGCCTGCTGTCTCTCAGGGAATCGCTGAACCGTTTCAGTAATGTGCGCATCGGCTCTGCCCTCGGCATACTCCCACTTCCTCCCCTGTCGCTGCCCTTCTTTGCCTCCCAGTCGGCGCATCTCCGGGCAATTTCCTCCCTGCCCGCCTTCAAAAAATACGGCAACCCCAATTCCACTGCCCCCACTGCGAAAAACGCCGCGGAAAGCGCCGCAGAAAGCAGCGGCGACGGGTATAACGAACTGCGGGCAGCAGTGTTCAGAACGCTCATGGAAGGGTATGCGCCATGTATTGCATGAATTTCTACCGCGATTTTTTTACTGTCCCCGATAATGAAATACGCATTTTTATTCTCATCGATGGATTCGGCATGAACCTCTTTGAGAAACTGGAAAGCGAGTATGGAGATGCGAGCTGGTTTGCGCGGCATTTTACCCGGGAAATGCAGTCGGTATACCCATCCACAACGGCTGTCGCCCTCACCTGCCTCGCGAGCCTCAGGGGGCCGGGAGAACTCGGCGTGAGCGGCTGGACAACCTGGCTTCCCGAGCACAAAAAACTGGTCAATGTACTTATTTCCCGAAACCCTCTGGCAAAGTACCCCAAGGGCACCTGGGACAGGGAAATTGTTTCCCAGACTATTCAGGTTGAATCGGCCATTGGACATCGGGGAGTGTACCTTGTGCAGCCATTTCCCTACATTCCCCAGGAGTATGCAGCCTGGGCATCCGGCGGACGTCAGGCGCAGCTTCTGGGCTACAATGCCGGAAAAGACTGGAATAATAAAAAAAATCCGCGGCATTGGAGACGGGTCGTCTCAAAGCTGTGTACCGAAATGGAATTAGGATCACTCATGTACCTCTATCTTCCAATGGTCGATTCACAGAGCCACATATCGGGCTGGGACTCAGCTGAAACCTTCGAAAGGTTACGGAACATTGAGGATGACCTTCAGAAATGTATCGAAAATCTTGAAAAACAGAACAAACACTGTACCATCGGCATTACTGCCGATCACGGGCTCATTAACATTCCCCGCGAACAGCAATTTCCTGTTGAGGACGCAACCCCGTGGATGCAGTATCTGGAATCGTCCATGAGCTGTGAAAGCCGAAATCCTGTGTTCCATGTTATTCCCGGGCAGGAAGATAGCTTCCGCAAACATTTTTCCGCCAGCAGGGAAGGCGCGCACTTTGAGCTTCATAGTCCGGAGGAACTGGCGGCGCGGGGCTATTTTGGTCCCGAGGGCATAAGCGAATGTGCCCGCCCCCGCTGGGGCACCTTCATCGGACTCGCTGGAACAGGTGCCTGCCTCAAGGATTTCTGCAAGGGGCATAAGGTTCCGCAGTTTGTTGCGTATCATGGAGGAGATGATCCCGGCGAGCGCCGTGTGCCCTTATTTTCCTTTACGGTGTAATATCTGCGGAACAGAGCGTACCGGAAGGCCTGCTTCGGAAAGGCAGCGCTTTATATCCGTAATGGTATAGTCTCCGTTGTGGACCATGCCCGCAACGAGGGCTGCGTCTGCCCGTCCACGCCTGAAAACCTCATTCAGATGCTCGGGTCTGCCTGCTCCTCCCGATGCCACTACCGGAATACGCAACTCCGCGCTCATCATACTGGTAAGCTCAAGATCATAGCCATTTTTCATGCCGTCTCTGTCAATCGAATTCAGCACGATCTCGCCGGCGCCCCGATCCTGCGCCTCAAGCGCCCAGCGCAGCGCATCTTTTTCGGTAGCCACGCGCCCGCCCTTAACAACTACCCGATATGAGGAGGGCATACCCTCATCTCTCAGAGCATCCATGCCGAGCACAATACATTGCTGCCCGAAAACTGCCGCCCCCTGCCCAATAATGCCGGGGTCGCGGACTGCCTGCGAATTCAGGCTCACTTTTTCAGCTCCCGCGCCAATTACACGGCGTATATCTTCCAGACTGCCAATACCCCCGCCGACACAGAAGGGAATGAATATCTTCTCTGCCACCCGTTCAACAATTGAGATAAATATGCCTCTATCTTCATGGGATGCGGTAATATCGTAGAATACCAGTTCATCGCAGCCCTGCTCATAATACTCTCCTGCCATATCCACAGGATTGCCGATATCAACATTATTCTTAAACCGCACCCCCTTGGTCGTTCTGCCGTTGCGGACATCAAGACACACAATAACGCGCTTTTCCAGCATTCCATCTCCTTCACATGCCGTTCCGCTTGCATCTGCCCGAGCTCCGTTTGCCGCTGCCCGAGCTCCGCTCCGCAGGGCGTCTCAGAAAGCAGCTCAGAAATATTTCAGAAAATTTTCCAGAAGTTTCAGACCAGCCGGCCCCGATTTCTCCGGATGAAACTGACATGCCGCCAAGCCCTCCCGCCCATACACAGAAGGAAAGCTCAGCCCATAATCTGTTCTCCCCAATATGAGCGCCTCGTCAGGCTGCGGATAGAAACTATGTACAAAGTAAAAACTTGAATTCTGCGGAATGCCCTCAAAAAGACGAGCTGCCACGGGGCATTCCTCCGGTACAACCTGATTCCAACCGATATGCGGAACCTTATACTGCCTCTGATCCTCGCCGGCAGCCGTGCCGATAGCCTTCACGGCATCCTCGCCGGCAGCCGAGCCGGCAAGCTTCCCGAGCTCAGCGCTCAGCGAAGCAACACTTCCCGATTCCAGAGCGAGACAGGGGGTATTATCCTCGGCGGAATGTTCCAGAAGAATGTGGCAGCCTATACATATACCGAGAATGGGGCGGCCCTTTTGGTGAGCCGCTGCGATGGCCTGATCCAGTCCCCGTTCCCTGAGCGCCTGCATGGCATGGGAGGCCTGACCAACTCCGGGAAAAATAATTTTATCGGCCATGAACAGACGATCGGGATCGCTGCTTATCTCAATATCTGCTTCAAGATAATTCAGGGCTGTCTCCACCGAACGCACATTACCGGCATCGTAGTCAACAACAAGAACCATTTTTCATGCCGCCGCTGCCCATGTCGCAGGCAGACGGGAGAAGCATGACAATCATACAGAAAGAAACACATCGTAACATCATGCTCATTCATCCTTCATATTATGTAAGATATGGCATTATATACACATTACCTTTTGCGGTCAATATTTTTGTAAGATGTTATGGGAAATAAACATTTGATCTGCCGGATCATGCAAAAACTTGGTATGAATAATGTCCATTGACAGACCCTCCCTGAGCATTCCTGACGGAACTGGTATGTGAGGTTGATCCGGATGTTGATATTATCCGATATGCGCGCAGGCCGAGCGGTTCCAACTTAATGCGATCCGTTCCGCAATGTCCGCATTTCCTCATCGCTCAGCCCGGTAACATCCTGAATGTCATGGGCTGAAAATCCTTTGGAAAACATACTGCGGGCGTTTTTTCTCCGCTCTTCAATATGCCCCTCAGCGCGGCCTGCCTGTAGCCCCTTTTGAAGTCCTTCTTCACGACCTGTCTGAAGTCCTTCCTGCCGACCTGTCTGCAATCCTGTCTGAAGTCCTTCTTCGCGACCTGTTCGCAGTCCTTCCTGCCGACCCATTTCCGCAATGCGCGCTCTGAATGTTTCCGCATTCATTCTGAACATTTTTGCTACCTCCTTACCTCTCGGTTCTTTTGTTCTTTCTGAAACTTTTGCATTGGAAAATTGTGCAAGCACAATTTCCAGTAGCAAAAGTTTCAAATTTGGAATGCTTTCTTTGTGCTTAGCATTCTCCAATTTTATAGAAAGTTTTGCCTCTGGCAAAACTTTGCTTCTAATTGATTCATTAACGTGTCTAAATCTATAACAATTCCAAACATAGAATCTACCACGCCGACAAATTCCTTTATCAGCTCCAGCGATTCCTCATTCAGCATTTCTGCTATCGCGTTCTCCACCTTCCGAATGTCCCAATCCGTATTCAGCAGATTTTTCGAGTACAGATCAAGGTACATAACAGCCGCAAACATTCTTCCCCGCTGCTGCAGCTGCTCCGCAGAATAATCGCTCTCACTTATCAGAGCATAAGGAAAGGGGGCAAGATACTGCGGGAATTCCCGCTTCCGTTGCTCTCTGACGTTCCCGGGCACCTTCCATTTTCGCGTACCATTATAGAACACAATGGGAAGAAATACCAACTCGCAGTCATCGGGAATTGCACCGGAGCGGTGAATGTTCCGATAGAGAAGGTTTGTGTACTCTGACATGCGGAGGGGCATGTCGTTGTCCACTCCAGACTGATGCTCAAGGAGCACATAGATAGCAACATCTCCCGTATGATCCCGACTTCTGATTTTGCAGACGATGTCGGCCATTCGTGTTTTCGCATGGTCAATGAAAAAGGTACCGTTTTCGATGGTGATGTCTTCACGGCGCAATTTTTTCGTCCATGCGCCTCCGACAAAGCGTTGAAGAAATTGGAGCATTATTGCGGGTTGGAACAGCAGGGAGCGGTAGCCTTGGTCGTAGGGAACGGGGGCGGGTTTTTCTTTGAAATCGATCATATAATCCTCCTGAAGGTTTTTTTTGAACCTTTCTTTCTGAATAGGGGAGCTCCCATGGCGACATGGTCCCATGGTGAATTCTCTCCTCTATATCTGTGACGGGTAAACTGTCATTTTTGATTGTGTTTTTGGAAATAATTTGCAAAAAGTTTTGCTACTGAATATAGCTTTTCGGTCGGGGTCTGACAGGAAGGGGGCGCTGACAACGAGAGCGCAGAGAAGGTTCTTTTTTCCTGCAATGTAGCTGGGGGTTTCAATGCGGATTTTGTCCATGTCCAGCTTGGCAAGCGTTGTATCCTCACAGAACAGCCGCAGCAGGTCGAGAATCATCCGGGGGGTTCTGTAGTAGGCGATCTTGAAGGCTATGTCGTGGATGTGGCCTGTGCTGTGGGATGATTTTTTCATAAATATTCCTCTTATATCTATGACGGGTAAAATGTCATTCTTGACTATGTATTTTGAAAGAATTTGAAAAGAAATTGAAAGAATGTTGTGAATTTTTTTCGGGGATGGGGGAAGGAGGGATGAGTGGGCAAGAATGGGATGAGCGTATGGTTGAATTCGCCCTGTATTATAGGGTGTATTGACGCGCGCTCCCCGGGACAATGCTCCGCGCGAGGTCTTTGTTGAAGTATGAATATATGAAATTCCGGAATATCTGAGCATTCCCGAAAACATATTTCCAGCGTGTACCATACCGATATATTTTTTGCTCATACCATATAGACGGGTAAAATATAAACGGTGAAAATGAGAAAGTTTTTGAAAAAGTTTTATTATTTTGGGATATTACAAAGTTTTGCTACTGAAAATTGTGCTTGCACAATTTTCCAATGCAAAAGTTTCTATTGACCTGATCCAGACGCATGAGCGAGCAGGCCGAGCAGCGCCAATTACTGCGATCCGTTCCGCACTGTCCGCATTTCCTCATCGCTCAGCCCCGTAATTCTCTGAACAGCCTTGGTCGACAACCCTTCCAAAAACATACTGCGGGCGTTTTTTCTCCGCTCCTCAATATGCCCCTCAGCACGACCTGTTCGCAGTCCTTTCAGAATGCCCTCAGCCCGGCCCTTTGTGATACCCTGCTCAAGACCCTCAATCCGGCCCTTCGCAATGCCTTTCTGACATACGTTGGTAATATTATATTCCCATACTGTTTTCTCCTACTGAAACTTTTGCATTGGAAAATTGTGCAGAGCCTTCCCTCACGAAGGCGTTGGTTATGTTATATGTCCGCATACTGTTTTCTCCTTCAGGATATAGTTCCCTGTCAATTTTCTCAAACTGTTCATACAGTCCCAAGTCCTTCAGGTAACCTAGCACACTCTCTGCCAGATCAGTAAAGTCTTGTGAAGACAAACCGTTCAGGAGCTGCGCAATCTCTTTCAGCCCCTCAGCATCCATTTCATTGTCTCGCATTATATACCACAACGCAGTCGATGTATATCGTTTTCCATCGAAACGCCATGCCAACTGCCTCTTGTCCATTCGCCTCAGATCGCGCACAATGTACGATACTCTCGCCCTGACATCTACCGTGCCTTCGGTAAGGGATTCGGAAGCAGCATTTCCATGCGAACTATAAAATGTGAGTGGGAGGTTCCATTCCTTTTTTCCATGGTAGAGCAGCAGTATATAGATAGCATCATTTTCATTGTACACATTGCTGTTTCTGAGGGCATGCTGATAATTATCGATCTGTGCGAGAGCCTGTTTGTGCTGGTAGCTTTTATGTTCAATAATAAAAAGAGCTTTCCGCTCGGGGTCAGACAGGAAGGGGGCGCTGACAACGAGATCGCAGTGAAGGTGCAATGTAGCTGGGGATATCAATGCGGATTTTATCCATGTCCAGCTTGGACAGCGTTGTATCCTCTCAGAACAGCCGCCAGGTCGGGAATCATCCGGGGGGTTCTGTAGTAGGCGATCTTGAAGGTTATGTCGTGGATGTGGTCTGTGCACTGGGATGATTTTGTCATAAACATTCCTCCTATATCTATAACGGGTAAAAAGGGAAACTATGTTTTTGAAAAGAAGTGAAAGAATGTTGTGTTTTTTTCGGGGAGTCGGGAATGGGGGTGAGCGTATGGTATTCGCTCAGTATCATCTCAAGCTCTCGGAACAGTGCTCAGCGCGAGGTCTTTGTTGAAGTATGAATATATATCCCGGAATATCTGAGCATTCCCGAAAACATATTTCCAGCGTGGATGGTTCGGTATGCCCAGGAGCATTCGATCAAGGCGGCTGCTCGGGAGTTCGAGGTGTCGCGCAACACGGTGCGGCGGTGGGTTCGGCGCTTTGAATCCGGCGAGGGGCTTGAAGACAAAAAGCGGGGCACGACCAATCATCCGATGAAGATGAAATTCGGGGATCACACCGGTGTCATCTCGAGAGTCTTGTCCAGACCAAGAATCGGAATCACAACAAAATCATTGGAACTCAGGTGCAAAAGCAGTTGCAGACGGAAGTTGGCGGGAAGTACAGCCTGCCGACGATTATCAAGACGCTAAAGCAGATAGGGGCGCAGAAAACAAAGAAGCCGAAGGCGCTACCCAAGAGAGATTTGCGGGACTCGCGGTAACCGACAGGATGAAGTTTGGCGAGTGCATTCAGATTGATATCAAGTATCTGACGGACATTCCCGCTATGCGGTTTTCTCAGAAGTGTTTAGACGTTCCGAAGTACCAGATAACTGCCCGGGATCGGGCGACAGGGGCTCTGTGGTACGCCTTTGCCAATGAGAAGAGCAGCCGGCGCGTATGGTAACAACCTTGTTCGCCGAGTACCTGCTGGAGCACCTGCGGAATCATGACGGAGACCTTGCCAAGGACATAACGGTTCAGACCGATAACGGGGCAGAGTTCACCGTTCGACATCTGAGCAAAACCCGAACATCGGGGTTTGAGCAGGCGCTCATACAGGCGGGTGTCGAGTATCGGCGTATTCCGCCCGGGCATTGCACATGGAACAGTTCTGTAACGAGTCCTCGCACCGGCTCATTGAGGATGAGTTCTACAGTCAGGTGATGAATCCAAAGCTCAATGAGTTTCTTAAGGAAGCCGAGGAGTATCAGATAGATTTCGATGTGGGAGGGCGAATTCAACCATAAGTGTAGCACATCTATTCCCTCGCCGATTCAAAATTCGTACAAAATTCACTTCCAGAAACCTTTGCATTGGAAAATTGTGCTCTGCAAAATTTCCAGTAGCACAATTTATATGCGATTTCTCTGGAAATTCTCTATAGACTTCATGAGGGATTGAATGTCTTTGCTCTGCTCCTGTATAACTTTTTTCAATTCCTGAATGTCGATTTGCAGGGATGTGACATCGTGCTTCATTACCGGTTCTTCGTCGCACTGGGCAATGACATTTACCAGCGCTTCCGATTGTTGGGAAGAAAAGCCGTTTTCAAGCAGTTTTTTTGATGCTTTTAAGGTATCAATCATAATCATAATTTATGTATACAAAATTCGGGAATGATTATCAATAGGAATCGTGTCATTTGTGAACTGCGCTGAAATACGGTATATTTCAGGCAATGAATAGCCCGAAACTCAACCGCCGCATGTACTATGTTATCATCTTTCTTGGTATTTTTGCCGCCGGCATTATCCTGCATTTCGGAAACATCATGCTCAGCGCCGATCCGCCGCAGCCGGCAACCATAACGGCAGAGGTTGAGCGCGGCCCCATACTCGACAGAAACGGACGCCTGCTTGCCATACAGTCCGAACTCCCGACCGTTACCGTCTGGAATCCCGATGTGGAGGACAGAGAAAAACTTGCCGGAACACTTGCCCAAATACTGGACATTCCTGTTGAGGAAATTCTCCCGCGGCTCAGCATCCCCGACAGGGATATCATAATAAAACGTACCATAAGCCCCGAAGAGGCAGGAATAATTGAACTGCTCAAACAACAGGGGGAACTGCGGGGGGTAACTCTGCGCCGCGGTTTCGGGAGAATTTATCCTGAAAGCACGACCGCTTCCCACGTAATTGGTTTTACCGGTGTCGATAACATTGGACTTGAAGGCATTGAATTTACAATGGAAAACATTCTGAACCCGCCGCCTGAGCCCGATGCCGATAGCGGGGGGCGCAGGCGAAATTACGGGAATCAGGTATTTTTGACCATTGATATTGTTCTGCAGCACGCCGTGGAGGATATTGCGGAAAAACTCATGGAAGAACACAATCCGGATTCGGTCATGGTGCTTATATCGGAGGCAAAAACCGGTGAAATTCTGACCTTTGCGGTTAAGCCCGATTTTGATCCTAACAATTTTGCCGATTATGACGATAACAGCCGCCGCAACCGGCCTGTTCAAATGACCTATGAGCCCGGCTCGGTCTTTAAGGCCTTCTCCCTTGCGGCGATCATGCAGCTTGGGGGTATTAGCGACAGTTCGCGTTTTAACACATCGGGCGGCTATACGAATCCGCAGATCGGTATACCCATAAATGAGCTGGGGGGCGCCAATTACGGAATTATCGGGGCTCGGGGAACTATCAGGTTCAGTTCAAACGTTGGGGCAGCATTCGCATCGGATACGGTGAATGAACGGGATTTCTACCAGATGCTCCGCCAGTTCGGCTTCGGCCAGATCACCGGCATCACCCTGAACGGAGAGGAGCGGGGGCTCCTTGCCCCCCTGACCCGCTGGTCGCGGCGCAGCAAGCCGACCATCGCAATTGGTCAGGAAATTGGGGTAACTGCCATTCAGATAATGCAGGCAGCGAGCGCCCTCACAAACGGGGGAATCATGCTCAAACCACGGATCATCAAGCGTATTGTCCGGTCTTCCGGTGAACTCATTGAAGAATACGGAGCGGAGGAGGTCCGCAGGGTGCTCCGCACCGATGTTGCCGCTCAGATGCTGGACTACATGCGGAGCGCGAGTATTGACGGCGGCACCGGCCGCAGGGTGTTTATTGACGGAACAGATATTTCAGTAAAAACCGGTACAGGGGAAGTATTCGACCCTGAACTGAGAGCCTACTCCAGAGAACTTTTTATTGCATCCACCCTGGCCATACTCCCGACTGACGATCCTGAAATAATTATATACCTCGTTATTCAACATCCCCGCGGAGCGAGTAATCTCGGCGGGGTAATTGCCACTCCGGCTGTCAGGGAAATTGCATCCTTTCTCATTCCCTATCTGCAAATTGGCACTCAGGCTGATATTTTCGGTCTCCCGAAGACACTTGAAATTGATGAGCCGATGGTACCCGAAATTACATCGGCAGTTCCCGACTTCAGCGGCCTGCCCCTCTCCACCCTCATTTCCCTCTACGCCCGCGAAGACATTGCCGTGCAAATTTACGGAAGCGGCTGGGTTCGCAGGCAGACCCCTCCCCCCGGAAGCCCCTACCGCGAAGGTATGCTCATAGAACTCTTCCTTGAGAGCGGGCCATGAACACCGGAAAGCAGCCGGATGCGCGGGAGCAGCCGGAGACAAGCGAGCAGCCGGAGACAGGCGAGCAGCCGGAGGCGCGGATATTCAGAACGGAACGTGGTATTCCGGCAGCAGAGATCGGGGGCATGACCATCCACAGCCTCCGCAATCCCCGGAGGGAGGCTGAAAAGCTCATGAACGGCATGGTCGACCCTGCGGCGCCCGGGCTGCTGGTATTCGGTATGGGACTTGTCTATCATCTGGATGCTCTGAAGCGCCTGTTCCCGCAGAAGGAATGCGTTTGCTTTGAACCCAATTCCAACTGGCCTGCGCGCCTTGCGGAATGTGGTCTGATGGAGCCTGCGCGGCAGATCATCACCCCCGAGACGCCGGACTGGCAGGAGCTGCTCAAAGATTTTTTTCAGAACTCCTATCAGCTTGTTGCGCTTAGCTCCTATCGCCGAGCCTACCCCCAGCTCTTCGATGAGGTTCAGACACTTCAGAAAGCCTACGGTTCACGGAAGAATATGAACCGTAATACGCTCAAGCGCTTCGGCTCCCGCTGGGTGGAAAATCTTCTCAGCAACTTCATCTTCTTGGAGGAACAGCGGAGTATAAATGAAATGCGGGGAATGTTTTCCGGATTTCCCGCGCTACTGCTCGCCGGGGGGCCGACCCTCGAAGCGGTTCTGCCGCTTCTGCCGGAGCTTCGTGTGCGGATGATTATTCTGGCAGTAGACACGGCGCTGCCGCGCTGCCGTGAAAGCGGGGTTGAGCCGGATTTTCTCATGGTCGTCGATCCGCAGTACTGGAATACGAAACATTTTGAGCGCATTTTTCAGGAATTACCCCCGCCGCCCAGCCGAAGCATCCTCATATCGGAATCATCGGCACATCCGAGAACCTTCCGCCTGAACAACACAGTGCCGTATTTCTGCGGTTCACCCTTTCCCTTGGGCGCCCTCTTTGAACAGGCACTGCCGCCGCGCGACAGGCTTGGTTCTGGAGGATCGGTGAGCACTACTGCCTGGGATTTTCTGAAATACATCGGCGCATCCACTATCTACATCGCAGGAATGGACATGGGCTTCCCCGGACAGAGAACACATTTTCACGGTTCTTATTTCGAAGAGATGATAGCCATGTCCGGCACCGCCCTCTGCCCCGCCGAAACTGCTGCGGTCAATTATCTGTACTCCGGCAATCCCGAATACCGGAAGGCATTCTCTGGTGAAACCCTCCTGAGCGACAGCCGCATGGATCTCTTCTGTCAATGGTTCGAAAAACGCCTGAAGGACGAAAGCCTGAAGGACGAAAGGCTGAATAAGGAAATTGATAAAACAGACAGCGCAAGAACCTTCGCCCTTAGCAGCAAAAGCCGCAGGATTCCCGGCATGCTGCAAACCACAGCGGAAAAACTGCTGTCCCTGCCCGATATCCGGATGAAAATCACCTCCCTCATGCGCAAGCTGAAAGACAGCCATCAAAAAAACGGGCAGCAGGAAATCTTCATCGCAACCTTCCGCGCACTGGAAAATTCCATGCGGGAAATGTCCGAGCACTGCCAAACCGCCCTGAATGTTCTCACCGCTTACCGGGAAGATGCTCCCCACCCCGCCGGGCGGGACGAACATCCAGCCGCTGGCAAAGCAGACCATCAACACGTACTCGACCGCCTCAATGAAATAGACAAACATCTCCTCTCCGACAAGAACCGGAACCTCGCCGGCTTCCTCATTCAGGACATTATGAACACACTCGCAGCCCTTCCCGCGCCTGAAAACCTCGATGAAGCTCTGGAGCGCAGCCGGAAACTCTACGCGGAGCTCAAAGAAAGCATGGAAACCCATCTGCGAATATTCAGAAAAATTGATGCACGGATCAAGAAATCGGGACGCCTGACCGACAATGTAAGCAGGAACAAAACATCCTACTAAACGGTATGCGCGAGACATCCAGGCATACCGTTTTTTTTATGCGCGAGCGGGTTGCTCAGGATCAGCCGGATCCATTAGAAACTTTATCAATTCAAAACTTTGCATTAGTATTACAACACCATGGCAAACACGGTAAAAGCCTCTGCCCCAATTCCAATGTTCACAGTATCTGCCGCGGCAGTGTCCATGATCGCGGAAATTTCCGCGCTGCTGGAACGTTTCGCCATGTATGTTGAGGGAGATGATGCCCTGCGCTTACGTCGGGTGAATAAGATCAAGACAATTCATTCATCATTGGCCATTGAGGGAAATACTCTGAGCGAGAATCAGGTGTCCGACATTCTCGAGGGCAAGCGGGTGGTGGCGCCAATTCGTCAGATTCAGGAAGTCAAAAATGCCATTGCCGCCTACGATATAGCGGCGGCATTGAATCCTTTTTCGAGCAAGGATCTTCTGAAAGCCCATAAAATTCTCATGTCCGCGCTGGTGGACGAGCCCGGGAAATTCAGGCGCATAGGCGTCGGTGTTTTCGCCGGTAAAAAGCTCATTCATCGGGCTCCCCCCGCTCATCGCGTTCCAATGCTCATCGCCGATCTCTTTCAGTGGCTGAACACAGCCGAGGATCATTTACTCATACGCGCCTGTGTTTTTCACTATGAGTTTGAATTCATTCATCCTTTTGACGATGGCAATGGACGGATGGGACGGCTCTGGCAATCGCTCATTCTCGGTCGGCTCCATGATGCCTTCCTGTCTTTGCCCGTTGAAACGATGATTCACCACAATCAGCAAAATTATTACCATGCCATCAATGAAAGTACCTCCATGAAAGACTGCGGAACCTTCATCGACTTTATGCTGACCGAAATTACACAGACGCTGAGAATTCATCGGCAGAAAGTTGAATCTTCACTTGGCGGTGTAAATGGCGGTGTAAATGGCGGTGTAAGTGGCGGTGTAAGTGAGGTGCTGGCATATGTGGGAAGTCATCCTGGAGAGAGGGCAAAAACCATTGCAGGCGCATTGGATATACCGTTCCGGTCTGCGCAGCGTTATTTGGCGCATTTGAAGGATGCCGGAAAAATTGAGTTTCGCGGCGCTCCGCGAAATGGCGGATACTTTCTCAGATCTGCCTGACAGATATGTTGTGCCTACATACGCGGTCGAATCGGAATCAGTTTTTACTGGTGCATCCTTCGGTGAGATTGATCCGTTGAAGGAAATCCAAGTTTGTCAAAGAAAGCTCTATTTCTCTCCTCAGACATTTTAACAATTTGATCGAACGAGATAACCTGAACATGCGCCTTATAGTTCTTGTTATAAAAGAAGTACCCCATTTGATCTTGGGTCAATGTAGCATCATACTTGAGGCATCTCTCACGCATCTTTGGAGTGAGATCACACAAAATGTAACAATAACCAGGTATCTGGTCCGATTTAGGTATTGGTCTTCCAGATACAGTAGTAATTTCACCTTCCCGTATACGATTCAAATACCCCAACGTTTGCTCAATGGGGTCCTTATCTTCTCCAGCCGCAGCATCATTTCTCATTGGTCTCTTTATTTCAACGACTACAATCGATGCCAAGGGAGCGCTCGCGGTTTCGGATACCAAATGAGGATTATCATAGATGTTTAAAGCGAATATATCGGGCTTTTTAGTACTGTCAGATCCAGTAATAAGATTCGATTTCAGCGTTACATTGGAAGCAAGATAATGATGAAAAGCAAGGCGTTCATCTATAAGCCATAGATTTGCCTCATCCTGAAAGATATTATTTGTTTCTTTGCCCATTGGCATAATGAGCTCGTGGATAATTTCCTCTTTCGCATACTTCCCCTGCGCATCGGCTTCAAGAGCCTTTCGAAACATGTTAATAATTACCCGACGATGTGAGACGTACCCCGCGAGATCCGATTTTTTCACATCAGATACTTTATCAAGGTAATCCTGCACTCGCGATCTGTACTGTTCCTGATCTTCATCATCCTTTGGGCCTAAAACATCATGTCCTTCTGAGAGAAGCCTAGTTTCCAGCTGATAGAGATGGTTGTGCAAAATGATGTCTAGGTCCTTGTCAGATATAGTGGGATCAATGGATGATATATCTTCCTCTGGTATATGCCCGATGATAGGCCGATATCGTGGCGCCGTATCTGCGACAAACGAATCAAGCCTCGCCTTGGATTTTGCTTTATTTTCTTCAAGATACTCTTTCAAATAAGATTGAACATCAGCAAGAATCGCTGACTGAACTTCGCTTATGCGCGGACTATCGGGGTCAAAAAGGTCTCCATTTTCATCACCAAAATCAAAGTCAATTCGCTCCACTCGAACGCGTTCATCAAGATATTTCGAGTTAATGTAGCAGGTATATACGAAATCGTTTTCACCATCATCAATCCTCCCAAAGAGTCCCGGAACCTTGTTGTTAATGTTTTCTTCCCGCACTAATCTGCTTGCCGCGCAGTAAGCCAAGTTGTGTGTCGAAGATATTGTATTGAGAAGTTTCACATGTGTTAGCTCAAACTTGTAATTCCTGACCTTTATGGTCTTCTTTTCTGTAGATGCAATCATATGGGCATCGTAAATAGTATCCAAGTTTATTATCTCGTCATGATCTGTCACTATAATGTGAGGCGCTCCGCCATCGCGAATAAAGTACCATAGACAGTGTTCGAACAAGGCCTTGGCAATAGCCTCAGTAGTCCTTTTCGAAGACTTGCGGTAATCATCCTTGAAATCCTTCAAGTGGACAATAGTAGAATTCGGATGGGTGCCATTATGATTTTCTGTCTCTATGGCAGTCACTCCACCTACACTATCAAAAATAAATTTTCTGGTGCTGCTCCTGCCACCATCAGAATAGGTGCTCTGAATTTCAATTGAGTCAAATGCTTTCAGCCAAAGCAGGCGGCCAACACCTTTGCAGCCTTTTTCAATTTTATAATCCGAATCGAGAATCTGGAATGATTCCATGTTGCTGTCTGTGAATCCCACTCCGTTGTCATGAACCTTAAAGCCAATTATATTACCAACAGCTTCAGGTCCTCGCCGGTTATCATGATCCGCAAGTCGCAGCAATTCCTGATGATCGCGGAGAATTTCAACTTTTATTGAACCCTCTGACACATCATTAGCCAGTTCTTCTATTGAGTGAATGGAGTTGACGACAGCCTCGAACAATGGGAAAAGACCACGGCTTTGAGGTAACGTGGTGTTCCTCACTCTGCCTTTCAGGTTAGTAATCATAGCCATAGTTCACTCCTCCACACAGAAAGATTAAGTATACGAATATGTATAAATTCTCTCAAGCATATTTTGGGAATATTTTCAAAATTTTGCATTTTGTAAAACTTTATAATTGTATATACTTTGCGCTATGTTTAATGCAAAAGATAATAGCGAGCGCAACGGCAATGGCGGGCGTTTTGAAAAGGTTTTGTTTGAGGCGGCGGATAAGCTGCGCAAGAATATGGATGCGGCAGAGTACAAGCATGTTGTGCTGGGTTTGATATTTCTGAAGTACATTTCCGATTCGTTTGAGACGCTTCACGCCAAACTTACCGAGGGCAGGGGCGAGTACAAATACGCCGAACCTGAAGATAGGGATGAATACACATCAGAAAATGTTTTCTGGGTTCCCGTGAATGCCCGCTGGAGGGGTATTCAGCAGCAGGCGCGGCAGGCAAGCATCGGCCGCATTCTGGATGAGGCAATGTCTGCCATTGAGAGGGAAAACCGCAGCTTAAAGGGCATTTTGCCAAAGGTCTTTGCGCGCCCCAACCTTGATCCTGCCTCATTGGGCGGGCTCATAGACCTCATCACTGAAAAAATCGACATGAAGGGCGAGGCGGAAAAATCGAAGGATCTGCTCGGCAAGGTGTATGAGTATTTTCTCGGGCAGTTTGCGTTAGATGAAGGAAAAAAGGGCGGGCAGTTCTACACCCCCGCATCCATTGTGAAACTGCTTGTTGAAATGATAGAGCCCTACAAAGGCAGGGTCTATGATCCCTGCTGCGGCAGCGGGGGCATGTTTGTTATGAGCGAAAAATTCGTTAAAGAGCATAGGGGCAATGTGGACAATATCTCCATTTACGGGCAGGAAAGCAACCAGACCACCTACCGCCTCTGCCGAATGAACCTCGCCATTCGCAAAATTGACGGAAGTCTGGTGAAATGGAATAGCAGCGGTTCGTTTCTGCACGATGAACACCCCGACCTGAGAGCCGACTTTATTCTCGCCAATCCGCCCTTTAACGACAGCGATTGGAGCGGAGAACGCTTACAAAACGACAGCCGCTGGAAATACGGCGCGCCGCCGACCGGCAACGCCAACTTCGCATGGGTGCAGCATTTCATTCATCACCTGTCGCCAACGGGTATTGCCGGTTTTGTGCTGTCCAAAGGCTCGCTCACTTCCAAGGCAAGCAACGAAGACCGCATCCGCAAGAACATTGTGGACGCAGGGCTGGTTGACTGCATAGTCAATTTGCCGGCAAAACTCTTTCTCAACACGCAAATTCCCGCCTGCCTGTGGTTCATTTCCAACAAACGGCAGGGCTACAACGGCGACCGCAAGCGGGCGGACGAAATATTGTTTATAGATGCCGGCGCCATGGGGCACTTAATCAGCCGCCGAAACAGAGAGCTCTCACCTGCGGACATTGCCCGGATAGCCGGTTCCTATCACGAATGGCGGAAAAAGAGCGGTAATTATGGTGATGTTCCCGGTTTCTGCGCATCGGTGAAAACAGAGCGCGTGGCGGAGCTGGACTATGTTTTGAGCCCGGGGCGCTATGTGGGGCTTGAGGAAGTGGAAGATAATTTCAATTTCGGAGAACGATTTGCGGAGCTCAAAACCGAGTTCGAGGGGCAGGTGAAGGAAGAAGCGAAGCTAAACGAGCAGATTTTGTCGAACGTGGCAAAGGTGAAGGTGGAAGAGGTAACGCTGGAAGATTCGGAATGAGCGGAATGAGTGGAATGAGCGGAGTTAATTACAGCAAACTGGAAAAATCGCTTGCGGAGTTGAAAGAGCAATATGAAAACTATCGAACATTGGACACACAAAACCTGTCCGATGTGAACCAACGAGCCGTAAAAAATTCAGTTATCAAATGTTTTGAATTTGTCTATGACACATTGTGGAAAACAGTAAAGAAATACCTACAAGACCATGGAATTATTAATATGCCTCATTCTCCTGTCGGCATTTTCAGAGAGGCGCATAAAAATTTGTTAATTGAAGATTTGGAAGGGTGGATTGATGAAAAAACCGGCTACAACCAATTCAGAATAGATAGCGCGCACGATTATAGCGAAGAAAAAGCGAAAGGCGTATTGTCTCAAGTTGGCAACTTCATTGAAGATGCTACAGAAATTTATGAAAAAATGACTGCGGAAAATGAGTAAAGAACGGCACATTAAAGAAAAGCTCATAGATTTGGAGCCGAAGCAACTACAGTTGCTGAAAACAATTATTACGCGCCACATTCCCAACAAAACCGTTTGGGCCTACGGCTCCCGCGTAACATGGAAGGCATCGGAAACATCCGATTTGGATTTGGTTGTTTTTGGCTCTCATTCAGGCAAAATATTTGACCTGAAAGAATCCTTTGTTGAGAGTTCCCTTCTGATTTCGGTTGATGTAATGGATTGGGAAAGCATTCCCGACAGCTTCAAAGAAAACATTAGAAAGAAGTATGTGGTGATTCAGCAAAGCTCCGTGCCGGAGGGGTGGCGGGAAGTGAAGTTCGAAAACATAGCCCATTTGGTCAAAAATACATGGCGAGTCGGTGATGAAAAATTACCATATGTAGGACTAGAACATATTGATAAGAACAGACTAAGGTTAAATAGTGTTGGAAATTCTGATTCTATCTCAAGCAATAAATTCAGATTTGCCGTTGGAGATACTCTTTTTGGAAGGTTAAACCCATATTTTAGAAAAGTCATAAAGCCGAAGTTTGAAGGAATTTGCTCTACGGATATTTGGGTTGTCCGACCAAAAGAAAATGTAAACAAAGATTATCTCTTTTACTTTTTTGCGAATCAAGAACTAGTGGATATTGCCTCATCATCATCAATGGGCACAAGTCTGCCGAGAGCAGATTGGGATTTTCTTTCAGAAACCACATGGAAACTCCCCCCGCCCCCCGAACAAAAAGCCATTGCCGAAGTCCTATCATCTCTGGACGACAAAATAGACCTGCTCCATCGCCAAAACACAACTCTGGAAAATATGGCGCAGACCTTGTTCCGCAAGTGGTTTGTGGAAGATGCGGATGAGGGATGGAAAGATGTTGAGTTAGGTGAGACCGTCAATATAGCCATTGGGAGAACCCCGCCAAGAAAAGAACATGAATGGTTTTCTAAGAAACCAGGTGATTGGAAATGGGTCTCCATTAAGGACATGGGAAAATGCGGGGTGTATATTTTTGACACCGCTGAATACCTGACTCAAGCAGCAGTTGAAAAATACAATATCCCTGTCATACCAAATAAAACCGTCATTCTTAGTTTTAAAATGACACTAGGAAGAGTAGGAATAACAACCGAAGATATGCTATCCAATGAAGCAATAGCGCATTTCAAGTTTCGTCCCGGCACACCGTATAGCCGAGAGTATCTCTATTTTTTCCTGAAATTATTCAAGTTTGCCTCTCTGGGAAGCACATCCTCAATCGTAACATCAATAAACACGGAAATGATTAGATCATTCAAAATTCCCATACCAGATGCAGAATCTATGTCCAAATTCGAAGGTATCGGTAAACTACTATTTGAGGGAATACACTCTAACCAATCACAAATCCGTACACTCGAAAACCTACGGAATCTGCTTTTGCCAAAACTGATGAGCGGGAAAGCGAGAATATGATTAAGAAAATATTGAAAATTGAGAATATGGGATCATTCAAGAATTTTGAGTGGGATTCTTCCATGAGTGATGGTGGTAACAACATAGTTGAATTTAAAAAGGTAAATATATTCTACGGAAGAAACTATTCAGGAAAAACAACGCTTTCTCGAATCTTTCGTGCAATAGAAAAAAATGAACTGCCACCAAATTATAAAGATGTGTATTTTTCTTTTTCAGATGAAAACAATAATGAAATTTCACAAGACTCTTTGGCAAACTATACCAAAAACATAAGAGTATTTAACAAGGACTTTATGAAAGAAAATTTGAATTTCATCTACGATGAAGACAGAGATATCAAATCATTTGCAATTCTGGGACAAGAGAACACAAAAATCCAAGAGCAGATAAATGAATTGGAGAATCAGTTAGGTTCAGAAGAAGAGAAAACAGGTCTTTATGGTAAATTAGCAACTGCCGAAGACAAGCAGGAAGAAGCTCAAAACAAGCACACGGAAGCTATTGAGGAATTGGATAATACATTAAGAAATAAAGCTCGTAACATAAAACAGGCAGCTGAGGAGTTTGGAGATGTAAACTATGATATTAGAAAAATTAAAACAGATATTGATTTGGTGAAAAAATTCTCATATTCACCTATCACTCCAGAGAAGAAAAAACAATTCAAGGATATCATAAAGGAAAAGGCAAAACATCAAATGATACCCCTCACAGCGATGAGTCTACACTTTGATGATTTATCAAAAAAAACCAATATACTGGTTGAAAAAGAAATTTCTGTTACAAAACCTATACAGGAACTTTTAAATGACTCCACATTACAAAAATGGGTATTAAATGGAATGGAACTCCATCGCAAAAGAAATCGGTGTGGATTTTGTGGGCAATCTCTGCCGAAAGATATATGGAAAAAACTGGAAGACCACTTTAATGAAGAATCAAAAAATCTTACAAGCGAAATCGAATCACTTGTGCAAGAAGTAGAGCAAGAAAGAAAAATGGTCTCGGGTTATAGAGAAAACGATACATTGAAAAAAATGAACTACTATTCAAATTTTCATGATGAACTAGATACTAATATGACAAGATACAAGAATGAATCAGAAAAATATTGCAAAGCCTTAGAATTGTTAATGAAACAACTTAACTACAGAAAGGAAAATATACTCAAACATGGTAGTTTTCAAAATTGCAATTCGAGCGCATTTGAATTACTTAAAGCCGTGAAGAATTTGCTCGGTATTATTAAGAAATCAAACAAATTCTCCTACTCATTGTCTGACAAGCAGAAGCTGGCAAAAGAATCTTTACGGTTGCATGAAGTGGAGAAATTCATTAAAGACATCCGTTATGATAAAAAAAACAAAACAATCAGTGATTTGGAATCTGATAAGTTAGCTGCGAAAAAAGATTACGCCGAGAAATTGGAAAATGTGGAATATCAAATTGAAAAAATAGAACCCCTGAGAACCGAATTAAAAGATGAGTCCAAAGCTGCAGGAAAAATCAATAGTCTTTTAAAATCTCATTTTAGACATGACTCTTTGTCATTACATGCTATTGAAAAAGAAGATGGAGATTCAAAAACATATCAATTTGAGATAAGAAGAGAAAATGAGAAAGCATACAACTTAAGTGAAGGTGAATGTAGCCTGATTGCATTTTGCTATTTTGTAGCGAGTCTTAGTGATAGTGAGACGGGAGAAACACCTCTTATTTGGATTGACGACCCTATATCAAGCCTTGACTCCAACCACATATTTTTTGTTTATAGTATGATTCACAGCGAAATTGTGAAACCAAAGAAATATGAACAGCTATTTATTGCAACACATAATCTTGATTTTCTTAAATATCTCAAAAGAATTTCGAAAGATTGGGAAGGAAAAGGTAAAAACAAAAAGAAGATACGCGAATTCTTTCTTGTGGAAAAAGAACAAAAAAACAGTACAGTTTCAGTAATGCCACGATATCTTAAGGAATATGCCACCGAGTTTAATTACCTGTTTGGAAAAATTTATAAATGCGCCACAGCAGACAAATCTGATGATAGCAACTATCAGGATTTCCTCAGCTTTGGAAACAATGCAAGGAAGTTTTTAGAACTTTTCCTCTATTATCGCTATCCCAGCACAATAGAGGATCATGAGAAGCAGAGGAAATTTTTTGGAAAAGAAGAAAACATTCCTACCATTCTAACAAGGAAACTTACAAACGAACGTTCACATTTATCTGGACAATTGGAACGGGGTGCACAACCCATTGATACGGAAATAGCAGAAATACAAAATGTTGCTAACCTGATACTCGATAAAATCAAAAAGTATAATAAAGGGCAATATAATGAACTTGTGAAAAGCATTGGAGCTGATTAAACCGAATTGGATAACAGATAATATTCACAAAAATGATAAAAAAAGATACAAGATTAGACATTTTTAAAACTGCATTATTCATCTTAATGGTACTATAGTACATGAAACCTCCGTAGGAAATTGACTGTGATGTGAAATGTATTTTATAGTCTATTTTTAGTTTAGTAGTCTTCTGTTTTTATTTTCAATTCTTTTTTGTGCTTTTTTAGCAATATTAATTAAGTTTAATTTCTTTGGAGCATTACGTTTCAAATTTTCTTCAAATTTTTTCAGATTACCTGAGTCTTTTGCCGCAGATGCTTTAATAATATCAATTAAATCATCAATTTGTTTAACTCCAATAATCATTCCGCCTGTAACATTGGCTACCCATGAAAAAAAATTGGGATGTCCCAGACAAGATACTCTTTCAGAAAAATCGCCGACATCTGTATCTTTCAGTTGTTGTAATTCGTCATCCGAATAACCTCCGCCACAAAAAACACTATTGACGATAATGTTATTTCCAAACATTTTTTTTGTTAAATCAAAATAACTGTATTGATTAGGACATTGAGCAGGTTCATGAGGTTGGGCATCACCAAATAAAACTACAGAACGATTACCAATTTCTCGCCAATTCAAATTGATAATATCATTAAATGCATCTTCCACGGCTTCATCAAATGTGTTATTCCCATTGTGATCAACAGAGATACTTTCAATAAAATACTGCAATTGTTCAATATCCTTGGTTAATTGACACACTTTTGTAAGGTAAGGCAGGTGATCATCATGATCTAAATAAAAAATAATTCCTATTTTCAAATTTTTAATCATAGGGAAAAGTTCTTTACATAAGTCTTTAAATTTATCTTTCAATATCCTATGATATTCTGTCATTGAAGCTGTCAAATCTCCTACCAAAACCAAATCAAGTCCTTGATTCTTTTGATAAATATCTTGTTGAACTGATTTAGTTTCTTTCATTGCTTTAGCAACAGCTGTTTTTTTACTTAAATCCAAAGTTTGTATTTTCTTTTTTTTAGTTACTTTAGATAATGAACCAGTTTTTTTAACAGCAGGTAAATTCAATTTTTTGTCATCACTCATTGTTTTTCTCCTTGATTGCTTTATTTTCTTTTATCATCATAATCCTTTCTTTTATTTTCATCTGATAATATTTCGTATGCTTTATTCAGTTCTTTCATTTTCTCCTCTGATTCTTTCTTTTTCTCCTCTGATGCGTTATCAGGATTATCAGGGTGATATTTCTTTGCCAACTTCCTATAAGCCCCTTTTATTTCTTCGGGCGTGGCATTTTTCTCGACACCTAATATTTCATAATAATCGGTTTGATCTTCTTCACTATTTTCTTCTTCCTGTGACTCATCAAATATTTTAGCTAATATTTGTATTAACAATTCATAATTTTTACATGTTGCCAAACCAAACATAATATACCTGTATGCCGATGAAAACTCCCATGCTTTTTTAGATTTCTCTGCATCTAAAAAATAATCATCAATTTGCTCAATCCATTTTTCTACACCATCTATTGGTTCATTTGAAATGGCATGTTCTTTTATCTGTTCTGATTGTATTCTCAAGTCATCAAATGATACATCAAGTTCATTGAGCGGAGTTGCAAAACCTTGAAACGTCCCTTTGCAATATTTCTCCTGTAATTCGTCAAATTCTTTTGCTTTATCTTCCGATAACTTTTTGGCCTGCCTAATAGCTTCTTGTACAACAATTTTAGCTTCTTTACCTTCTTCACTTCTATCAAACTTTATAGCATCTGCTGTATCTTTAATTTTTTCTATATCTGCTAGTTTTCTATCGTATTCTTCAATTTTTTCTTTTAATTTCTGTTCTATTTCTCCTCTTTCTTCTTCAAACTTTCTTTCTCTTTCTGTTATTTCTTCATCTTTTTTTTCAGCATTTTGAAAAATTTTCTTTGACTCTCTTTTTTGACGATTAATATCGGTTTTTCTTTCTTTTAAATTTGATTCTAATTCTTTTAATTCCTTTTCTTTTTGTACAATTTCACGATTTTTTTGTTCAAATTCTTCTTTTATTTTTTGGGCAGAATTAACCTCTTTTTTAGCCTTCTTTTCTCGTTTTCTAATATCATCTCTTTCATTATCCAAACTCTTATCTTTTTGTCTAACTCTCGACTCTTCTTGCCTAACAGTAGATTGTCTCGCTTCAATATTAATTTCGTGTTTTCGTATCTCTTTTACTCTCTCGTCCGAAGAATGTTCTTTTTCTTTTACATTAGTCTCCCTTTGTAAAAGAATATTTTTAGTTTTGTCATTTTCTAAAACCAGTTGAGTGAGATTTTTAGATTCTTGACCAACTTTTTTAGATTCATTAACAAGTTCAGCACCAATTTTTAAACTACTTTCTTGAATCTTTGTATTAGTTGCTATTTTCTCATCTAATACTTGTCTTCTATTTTTACCACCGAGACCGAATTTTTTTAACCACTCCATTCTTTTTCCTTTATTAAGAAACAAAAACAATCCATTAACATTAAATATTTCACAAACCTCATTTTTGTACAATAAGAGTATATTGTGCAGACACTAAAAAACAATACTACCCCATAAATTGTTTGTATGTCGATTTTTATGGAAACAATTTTAAGATAGGTTTTATAGCCAGCTCCCCAAAGAACGAAATCCTGCATAAATCTAATAGAAACTTTTGCATTTTGTAAAACTTTTGATCTTGCTTCGATTTAACGGACACTCTTCTAAGCACGATACTATAGGGAGAGGAGAGTGTTATGGAAACACGGAAAGTCAGAAAATTCTATGATGAGGATTTTAAGGAACAGGCTGTGGAGCTTGCCAAAGAAATTGGCACGAAGCAGGCGACGGAAAAGCTGGGTATAGCAAGTTATCATACCCTCGCGAAATGGGTTCGGAACGACCAGAAAGGTCCCGAGTTTCGGGAACTTCAGGAAGCCCTGGCCGAGAACAAACGATTGAGAAAGGAACTGCGCGCCGAGAAAAAGGCGGTGGCAATACTCAATGATGCAATGGTTTTTTTTGCAGAAAGGAGAACCTGAAATGAAGTATCGGGGAATTGAGCAGCTGAAGCAGACCGGACATGCTGTTGCACCATGCTGCAAACTTCTGAAGGCGTCCAGCTCGGGATTCTATGACTGGCTTAAGCGAGAACCGTCCACAAACACCCGCAGGGATGATGAGCTTGCGGGTAAAATTCTGCGTATGTATACTGAAAATAAGGGATGCTACGGTTCGCCCCGAATTCACCGGCTGCTGCATCTTCATGGTGAAGAAATCGGAAGGAACCGGGTCGCCCGGCTTATGAGGGAATCGGGGCTCAATGCGGGGAGAACGAAGGCATATCGCCCGCGAACAACAATGAGCAATCCATCCCAGAAGAAGTCTCCGCGGGTGTTTCGCATTGAAAGCTCCACGGTTACGAAAGCGAATGAGGTCTGGGCATCGGACCTCACGTACCTGCCCGCCGGCGCAGGATTTGCGTACCTTGTTGTGGTTCTGGACATCTATACCCGGGAAATTAAAGGCTGGAATGTCAGTGATTCCATGGAGAGTAAACAGACAGAAAATGCCCTGTTACAGGCCGTACGGAGAACTCCTGGGGAGTTGAATAGCGTGGTCTTTCATTCAGACCAGGGAACGCAGTATTGCGCGCAGAGCATTCGAGATAAACTGGAAATGTTACATATTACCCAGTCGATGTCGAGAAGGGGAAATTGCTACGATAATGCCTTTGTGGAAAGTTTTTTTCACACGCTGAAGAATGAGCTTGGTAAGCCGAGGTTTCAGAACCTTCAGGAGGCGCGGAAGATAGTTTTTGAATACATCAACTGGTATAACCGAGAGAGGCTTCATTCTTCTCTTGACTATATGAGTCCGATGAATTATGCTTTGAAAACAGCAGGAGAATCCTGTTGTGTTGCTTAGCGGATTGTCCGAATTTTCGAAGCAAGATCACTTTCACATAGAATAACCCCATGAAATTGACTCTAAAAAAAGAATACAAAAGCATTACCTTAGCAGATAAAAACGATTTTGAAAGCTTAGACCTACCAAGTTTTTCCGTTATAACAGGAACAAACGGAAGCGGCAAAACACATTTCCTCGAAGCAATCGACAACACTCACATTTCAATTGATAGCAACAAAGTAGCCATTTTATTTAACTACAACAACTTTCTTTTAGACAATACAGTGGGTGAAAATGCGCACGGAGACAAGCGGCGCCCCAAAAAATACAACGATGTTATTGGACTTTTTGAAAATGATATGTTTCTTGGACTTATAGGACATTGCAATGAAAATACTGCCTGTGAATTAGTTGACGAATTCCTTAACAACGGCAAATCTGAAAAGTTTCATAATTTAATTTTGAAATGCATCAAACAAGCAGGACACCCGGGAAGAATGCCAGAAGGTATTCAGTGGTTTCGATATAGTTTTAAGGTTTTAGAAGAAAACAACTTCATAAAAGACTTAAAAGAATCTGGATTACCAACACAAGAGTTTCTCCATAACTATAAAATGATGAGTTTAAGTTCTCTGATAGGCAGGTCTATATCCAATGACTATAAAATTTACTTGTCAGATTCTTACAATGCTAGACTCAAAAGCAAACAATTTTGCTCAGAAAACACACAAAACTATCAAAACCCCTTGAAGATATTCAATGATGTGTTAAAAAAATACTCCTGCAATGATTTTTTGTTTGTTGAGAATAAAAAAATTAAGGATGCCGAACCCAGAGATATCCTATCTTTGGGCGAAACGACTTCAGAAAAGTTTAAAAAACATCTAATTCAATTAAAGTTGGTAAATCCTGAAGGATTGGAAATTGATGTTGAGCAATTATCTTCTGGAGAAAAAACTCTGCTCGCCCTGTCTTCCTTTGTGTATAAAAATACTTACAACAGAAAACTAAGCGGAATGTATAGAGAGGACATTGTTTTATTATTGGATGAGATAGATACCAATCTGCACCCGTCCATGGTGAAACAAATGTTGGAAGTTATCAAAGATGTATTTGTAGGTGAGTATAAATACGATGTCATTATGGTTACACACTCGCCCACAACTATTGCACTCGCGCCTGAAGGATCGGTTTTTGTAATGCGCAGGAAAAACGATGTGGGAAAGCGTCTGGAACAAACAACTAACGAATATGCCGTAAATACTCTCACGGAAGGTTTTGCTACTCTAGACAAAGGCATTCATCTATTTGACCAAGTTGCCAGAGAAAAAATCTCAATAATCACCGAAGGAAACAACACCCAATACATAGAAAAGGCCTTATCATTTTATTACGAAGGCGATGATATTGGAATATTAACCGGAGCTGAGGGCAGGTCTGGAAAAAACATACTGAAAACTTTGTTTCAATTGTTTACGAGGTTCAATCATAACAACAAAGTAATTTTTGTCTTTGACTGCGATACTGCTCAAGAAATGTCTTCTTTGAAAGATGAAAACAATACCTATGCTTTTGTATTTGAGAAAAACGAAGAAAATGACAAAGTTAAAAAAGGTATTGAGAATTTATTTCCCAAAGAAAGATTTTTAGATGAGTTTTATACACAAAAACCATTAGACGATGGAGGGCAAACAGAACATTTGGATAAAAATTGTTTTATGGATTTTATGTTGAATGATGGAACCGAACAGGATTTTGCGAAATTCCGCCCGTTAATAGATAAAATTAACGAACTAAAGAAAGGTTAAATCGAAATCGAATATGACCACCATCTACGAATCTTGCAAATCCGCGTGATAAATACGATGATAGTCGCAATCAATAATTAGATAGGGTAAAACTGATGCCAGATATAGATAATAAAACAGTACACGCCGCGTATGCTGAAGCCAAGCAGGTTTATGAAGGCTTAGAAAAAAAAGCCGCAGCCGACAAGCGCTTGGTTAAGGAGCACGGCATGAACCGTTCATCGGCAAGCGATTATGTAAAACGCTTCCAGGAAATGATGGCGGGTAAAGTATACAAACGAACAATTAATATTTATGCGACCGACTATTATTTGGGTCAAATATTGGCGGACTATGGCGTAGAAAAGTTACGATTTGCCATCCATTCTGTTAATTTACATATCGCGTACTATAAAAAGAAAACAGGCGCCAATTCAGGTGAAACTCAAAAAATTGTGTCACGCTATGAAGAAAAAATGCGATTAGCAGAATTCTCCCATCCTGATGAGCTGGACGAAGACGACAGCAAGCAGATTTTCGAAGGGGCAAAAAAGCACGTGGTAGTCAATTCGTATGAGCGCAACCCGAAAGGGCGAGTCGAATGCATCGAGTATTATGGCCTTCGTTGTGCAGTGTGTGAATTTGATTTTGAGAAAACCTACGGCACTGTCGGCGCAAGGTATATTCATGTGCATCATCTAACGCCGATATCGGAAATAGGGCGTGAATACACTCTTGACCCGATTGAAGATTTGCGTCCGGTGTGTCCAAATTGCCACGCAATGTTGCACAAAAACAAACCGCCCTACACACTAGAAGAGTTGCGGGAAAAAATAAAAACGAAAGGTTAAAGCGAAATCGAATATGACCCCCATCCACGAATCCAACATAGAAAAACTTGCCATTGAGCTCCTCCGGCAGCAGGGCTACACCTACATTGCGCCCGATCAGCAGGAAACGGATCGGGACAGCGCCGCGGAAGTTGTTCTGAAGCCGCGGCTGCAACAGGCAATTGACTAGTTCATAAGCCAATTCAACCATACCAGCCCCCCATTCCCGACTCCCCGAAAAAAATTCACAAATTTTGCAAACTTTTTTCAAATTCTTTTCAAAAAACATAGTCAAAAATGACAGTTCTCCCGTTATAGATATAGCAGGAGGTATGTATGAGTAATGCCGGATACAATATCCATGATATTGCTTTTAAGAGCATCTATGGCACCCCCGAGGCGGCAGCCGACATTCCACGAATAATTTTTCCAAAGAACATCGTTAACATTATGGACCTAGATGCTATTCGCATCGAAAACACCATCTACATTGACAAAGGGCGTGAGATGCTCTGCGACCTCATTCTCATTATTCCCCTCAAAGGGGAATTCGAGGGTTTACGAATTGTACTGCTTATTGAGCACAAAAGCATGTTTGATCCGAAGGTCAGCGAACAGTTCGATAAATACCAGAAAGCCCTCATAAACAGCAGGACATTTCAGGCGCAGACCGATCTTCTTGTTCTGGTGCTGTGGTATCATGGCGAAGCACTATGGGAAGGAAATCTCAGTTTTCACAGTTCCCAAGATATACATACACACATACCGGAAAAATTGTACACAATGATGGAAAAATACCTTGCGAGGCCAAAGGTTCTCAATAGGCCTGTGATGGTCGATTTGAATAGGATGAGCGAGGATAAGTTTACCCGGGGGTCAGACGGGGTTGTGTTGACAGGGGGAGCTCTGTGCTATATTATGCGGAAAGTCAGTAAGACAGGCGATGAAGACTTGCGGAAGGTTGCGAAGTATCTGAAAGAGCTTCCCGCAGAGAATTCCCGAGAGATGATCCCGAACCTTCTGCTCTATCTGAAGGCCTTGAAACTGGATACACGCTTTGAAAAAATCAACAGGGAAATAAATCCCGAAGGAGAAAGGGTTATGATGAAAAAAGTTCAGATGAGTGATTGGTTTGTCAACCAAGGCATGGAGAAGGGCATTGAAAAGACGGCTCGGAATATGATCCGGATCGGAATAGAAGAGTCCGATGTGGTTGCCGCTACAGAACTTTCACCGGAACGGGTGCGTGAACTCAGGGGACGTGAATTAAACGAATCTGCGGCATCTACAGGACAATGACCACCCTCTACGAATCGGACATTGAAGAACTTGCCATTGAGCTCCTCCGGCAGCAGGGCTACACCTACATTGCGCCCGATCAGCAGGAAACGGAGAGGGACAGTACAGCGGAAGTTATCCTGAAGCCGCGGCTGCAACAGGCAATTCACGACCTCAACCCGAACCTGCCCGACATGGTCAAAACGCAGGCAATGCGGCAGGTAACCGACCTGTCGTCCGCGCAGGTGGCGGAGACCAACGCCAATTTTTACAAAATGCTCATTGAAGGCGTGCCGGAGGAATATCAGCAAAACAATAACACGGTCGGCGCGAGGCTCCGCCTTATCGATTTTGAAAATGCGGCAAACAACGACTTCGCTGTCTGCAATCAATTCTCCGTGAAGGAGAACAGAACGACCAGACGCCCCGATGTGGTGCTCTTTGTGAACGGCTTGCCGATGGGGGTCATTGAGCTGAAAAATCCTGCCGATGAAAAGGCAACCATTCATAGCGCCTTTGTCCAGCTGCAAAACTATAAGCATTCCATTCCCACGCTGTTTCGTTATAACGGCATTTTGGTTGCCTCGGACGGGCTGAATGCACAGGCAGGATCGCTGACGGCGGGTGAGGCGCGCTTTATGGCGTGGAAAACTGTTGATGGTACGTTTGAAGACCCTGCCACAACACCGCAGCTGGAAACCCTCATTAAGGGGATGCTACGCCCCGCTGTTCTGCTGGATATCATACGCTACTTTACCGTATTTGAAACCACAGGCAGAGAAGACCCGAAAACCGGTACCATTGCCACAGAAAAAGAAAAGAAAATTGCAGCCTACCACCAATACCACGCCGTTAAAAAAGCGGTGAGCTCCACCATCCGAGCTGCCGGCGCTGCCCCCCAACTCGGCGCGCCCCAAATAGGCAGCGCGCAGCCCCAACCCGGCACCGCGCAGCCCCAACTCGGCACAGCCCAACCCGGCACCGCGCAGCCCCAACTCGGCACAGCCCAACCCGGCACCGCGCAGCCCCAACCCGGCGCTGCCCCCCAACCCGGCACCGCGCAGCCCCAACCCGGCGCTGCCCCCCAACCCGGCACCGCGCAGCCCCAACCCCCCGCAACAGAAACGCACGAAGACCCCGAGGCCTACGGATTGCCCGGGGTGAAAAGCCAGCCGGCGGGCGACCGCAAAGCGGGGGTACTGTGGCATACGCAGGGCAGCGGTAAATCGTTGTCCATGCTGTTCTATGCGGGGCTACTGGTGATCGATCGGCGCATGGCAAACCCAACCATTGTTATCATTACCGACCGCAATAATTTAGACGAGCAACTATTCGAGGCCTTCACCGCGGGCAAGGACCTGCTGCGGCAGGAACCCGTGCGGGCGAAAAATCGGCGCCAGCTTAAAAACCTGCTCACAACACTCGGCGGCGGCGTGGTTTTCTCCACCATTCAGAAATTCTCCCCCGAAGACGACAGCGAAGAGTTCGATGTGCTATCGGAGCGGGAAAACATCGTTGTTATTGCCGATGAAGCCCACCGCAGCCAATACGGCTTTGGCGCAAAGACCCATTTTGTGAAAGACGGCGCAAAAACCCGCTACGGCTTCGCAAAATACCTGCGGGACGCGCTGCCGAGGGCATCCTTTGTGGGCTTTACGGGCACCCCAATTGAGAAAGACGATGCCTCCACGCCGGCGGTTTTCGGCAACTACATAGACATCTACGACATAGAACAGGCGGTTAAAGACGGCGCAACCGTGCCGATTTACTACGAATCGCGCCTTGCGCGCGTTCATCTCAAAGAAGAATACACCGAAGAACTGGACGCGGAAATTGAAGAAATTGTTGAAAACAGAGAATTAGATGATGCGGAAAGAGCCAAGGCGAAATCGGCGCGGCAGGAGGCCATTATCGGGCATGAAGACCGGCTGCGGACGGTTGTTGCGGACATTCTCCAGCACTTTGCCGAGCGGCGCGATGCCTGCCAAGGCAAGGCGATGATTGTTACTACCAGCCGCCGCATTGCCGTTGCAATGTATGCCGACATCATCTCCCTCCGTCCGCACTGGCATAACCAGAACGCCGACAAGGGGGCAGTAAAAATCGTTATGACCTCATCATCGAGCGACCCGCCCGAATGGCAGCAGCACTCAACGACAAAAGATGAGAAAACAGCAATAAGAAAACGCTTTGTTATTCCCGAAGATTCTTTGCAGATGGTCATTGTCTGCGATATGTGGCTGACGGGTTTTGACGCGCCCTGTCTGGACACCCTCTACATTGACAAAATAATGAGCGGACACAATTTGATGCAGGCAATAGCGCGGGTGAACAGGGTCTATAAGGACAAGGCGGGCGGGCTCATTGTCGACTACATCGGCATTGCCTCCAATTTGAAGCGCGCCCTCGCAGCCTACACCCAAAACGGCGGGCGGGGAAGTCCCGCGCTCAAACAGGAAGATGCCGTAAAGCTCATGCTGGAAAAATACGATGTGGCAGCGAACCTCTTTGCCGGTTTCAACTACAAACCGTACTTCACGGCAGACACCGCCGGCAAGCTGACCATCATTTTAGAAGCGCAAGAACACATTCTTGCTCTGGAAAACGGCAGGGAACGCTTTTCGCAGGCGGTCTACCTGCTTGCCAGAGCATTTGCCATGTCCGTTCCCTCTGCCGCGGCAATGAACATAAAGGCGGAGGTAGGGTTTTTTCAGGCGGTGCGGGCGCGGCTCATAAAGTTTGAACCGACAGGCAGCGGAAAAAGCACTGTTGAAATGGAAACGGCAATTCGGCAAATTGTCGACAAGGCCCTTGCGGCAGACGGCGTAATCGACATATTCGATGCCGCAGGCATAAAGAAGCCCGATGTATCCATTCTCTCCGACGATTTTCTGGCAGAAATACGGGGAATGCGGCATAAAAATCTTGCTCTGGCGCTCCTGAAAAAAATTCTCAACAACGAAATACGAAGCAGAAGCAAAAAAAACCTGACGCAGGGCAGGAAGTTTTCCGAGATGATCGAAACGGCGCTCAAGAAGTATCGGAACCGAACCATAGAAGCTGCCGAGATTATTCAGGAGCTCATTGACATAGCCATAGAAATGCGGGAGTCCGAACAGCGGGGCGCCGATCTTGGTCTGAGCGATAATGAAATAGCCTTCTACGATGCCCTTGCCGATAATGGCAGCGCTCGGGAAATAATGGGCGATAAAAAACTCAGAACAATTGCCCAACTGCTCACCGACATGGTGAATAACAACGTATCCATCGACTGGATAATAAAAGAAAGCGCGCGGGCGCGGCTGCGAACCATGGTGAAGCGGCTGCTAAACCAATACGGCTACCCGCCCGATCTGCAGAAATCGGCAACAGAGCTGGTCATTGAACAGGCAGAACGATTCGCCGAGGATTAGACGAACTCAAGAAATAGTTCCGTAGTAGATGTATGTAAGAAATTCGCTTATGAATTAAGAATTTGTGATACAAAAAATGCTGAAGTAGATTGTATGGAACTGTCGTTGACACAATATGAAGCAGATACCTTATTTGCTCTGGAAAAACATCACAGAGAAACTGAGTCATACACATTTCCAAGTCTTGGCGGAAGAATAAATATTCCCTTATATTTTGAAGATAGTAGCGAGAAATTCCATATGGATATAACTCGGAGTCGAATAGAACTCAAGAAATATACCTTCCAAAACCGTGTGCGTAAAACCATTGCATTAGTTAGAATAGATATACATGGCCCGCCACATCGGAATCCAGATGGAGAAGAAATTCCATGTCCTCATATGCACAAATATCGCGAAAAATGGGGCGATAAATGGGCGGAACCTTTACCAAATATATTTAGTGAAATATCAGATACATGGCAAACACTTGAGCATTTTATGCAATTCTGCAATATTAAAACTAAGCCGGAAATCATAGGGGATTTGTTTACATGATCATTAATGAAATAGAACATATTCTACAGGATTATACTAACTGGCTTAAAGATAAGACCGTACTGAAACAAATTGATGCGCGCTGGATTGAAATTACCACGCCGTATCTCGACCGCCACAATGACTATCTCCAAATATATGCCCGGAAAGATGGAAATAAGTTTGTTTTAACCGATGACGGATACATAATACATGACCTAATCAATTCAGGATGTTCTCTGAATTCCCCAAAACGCCAGCAATTGCTTCATACAACATTGAATGGATTTGGCATACACATGAAAGATGAACAATTAATTGTGCATAGCGATCCTGAAGAATTTTCTCAGAAGAAACACAATATCATTCAAGCAATGCTCTCGGTAAATGACCTTTTCTATCTGGCATCACCATATATTGAAAATCTATTCCTTGAAGATGTTACAAAATGGCTTGATATATCCAACATACGGTATACCCCAAATTTAAAGTTTGCGGGAAAAAGCGGATATGATCATGTGTTTAATTTCGTTATTCCTAAATCAAGAAAACAACCAGAGCGCATTGTGCAAACATTGACAAATCCAAAGAAGAATAATGCTGAAAATTTGGTGTTCAAGTGGCTGGATACGCGGGAAATGCGATCGGCAGAGTCAGAACTATTCGCCGTCCTAAACGATGGGGATAATGGAATTTCTCATGGTGTTGCGGAAGCATTCAAACGCTATGACATAATACCAATGGCATGGTCAGAAAGAGAAAATAATCAGGAGAGATTGGCGGGTTAATGAATATGACAAAGTTTTGCAGAATGCAAAACTTTCTACAAAATGCGAGAATGCTCAGCACATAGAGTCATTCAAAATGTGAAACTTTTGCAAAATGCAAAAGTTTCTATGATCATATCACCGGCTATTCCGTTCCCAAAAAACAGCCGTTGTAATAATATATGGGCCCAGTAGGACTTGAACCTACGACCAATGGATTATGAGTCCACTGCTCTAACCAACTGAGCTATGGGCCCGCAGTAATAAAAAGTATCCGAATTATCGGCATTACTGTCAATCCTCGAAAATATTTTATCCAATACCCTTTGCATACATATTTTTGTTTGATATAATGATGACTTGTTGTGTTGTAAAGACACATAAAAGGAGGCTTTATGAAAAAAGTAATAGCCAAAAAAATAATAGCCATACTTGTGTTCACACTTGTATGTTCAATGATCGTAAGCGCAGGCGGAGATGCGGAAAGCTCTGCATCGGAGTCAGTATCGGAAATGGTGCTGAACTGGAACCTTGCGGCGGATCCGAAAACACTCGACCCAGGCCTAGCCGGAGCGACTGATGAAGGCGATATTATTGCCAATACCTTTGAGGGTCTTATCAGGGAGCGCGGCGGAATAGTTGAGCCGGGTATTGCCGAAAGTTGGGAAATTTCTCCCGATGGACAGACGGTTACCTTCAATCTCCGCAGATCACAATGGTCAGACGGCTCCGATCTCACTGCCGATGACTTCGTCTATTCCTGGAAACGGGCAATTGATCCTGCAACAGCTGCAGAATACAGCTGGATCTGGAAATATACAAATGTTGTGAATGCAGATGACGCAACTTTAGGCAAAGTTTCACCAGACAGTGTCGGTGTACGGGCCATTGATGACTATACCCTTGAGGTAAAACTCATTGCGCCCACTCCCTACATTATCTCACTAACATCGTTCTACCACTTCATGCCGGTAAAGCAGTCTGCCGTTGAGGCAGGTCCTGAAGGCGCATGGGCAAAAGACCCCGAACTCTATGTTTCAAACGGTCCCTTCGTGCTGACATCGTACACAATTGGAGATGGGCTCACTCTGGAGAAGAACCCCAATTTCTGGAATGCAGGTAATGTCAGTATTGATATGATAAACGTTAAGTTTATTGATGAATCCCCTACCGCGTACACCGCCTATGAGGCCGGCGAATTCGACTTTCTCAACGATGTTCCTCCTGCGGAAATCCCCCGCCTTGTTGCTGAAAACCCTGAATTCCACATTTTCCCCCTGCTTGGAACCTACTACTATAACTTCAACATGGATCTGCCTCGCTGGCAGGATCCGCTCGTGCGCAGGGCGCTCACCCTTTCCATTGACAGGGAGCAGATTGTCGAAGTGCTCGCACGCGGTAATGTACCCGCTCCGGGCTTTGTTCCTCCGGGTTTCCGTGATAATGATGGACGCGACTTTTTCGAAACTGCCGGAAACTACGGCATTATGACCGATAATTCGCAGTTCGCTGAAGCGCGCAGTCTTCTCGCTGAAGCCGGATATCCGAACGGAGAAGGATTTCCGAAGTTCACCCTCATATACAACACCAGTGATGGGCATAAGCTTGTCGCTGAAATAATTCAGGAAGCATGGAAAACCAACCTCGGTATCGAAATTGACCTCGAAAACCAGGAATGGGCTGTATTTCAGGAAACCCGAAGACAGGGCGACTACGAACTGTCGCGCGGCGGCTGGCTAACAGACTTCTTGGATCCCAGCGGTCTGCTCGCCATTTTTGAGACGGACAATAACTATAATGATCCCAACTTCGATAACTCCGCCTTCAACGAAGCAATGAAGCGCTCCCGCGAAGCTCCCGGCACTGCAGAGCATTTCAATGCCCTCTATGAGGCGCAGGAAATTCTTATGACCGAGCTGCCTGTTATTCCGGTGTATCACTACACCGATTACATGCTCTCAAGTCCTCATGTCAAAGGATGGGAACGGAGTCTGCTGAGCGGAACTGATTTCCGCTATGCGACTGTCGAACGCTAAATTGTCGATTGGCGCCGATTGCGCCGAATTCCGATATTTTGTCGGAATGATGTTCAGGCGCCGGCGGCAGGGTCATTGCTGCCGGTTGTCCTGCCTATTTGTGTAGCCCGCAGCGTGCGGCAGCGGCTTGGTATTACTCTGTGTAACCCTCCTTATAAGATTGTAGCCCGCAGTATGCGGCGCTACTGCTGCTGCCGCACGCTGCGGGCTATGTAAACGTGCTGCCCGGAGGAAATTGTATGGTCAAGTATTTTCTTAAGCGCCTCGCGTATTCGCTTTTTACCATCTTCGTTATAATTACGGTACTTTTTTTCGTGCTCCGCTCCATACCGGGCGGTCCCTTCACCCGGGAAAGAGCCATTCCCGATGAAATTCTCCGTATTATTGAACAAAAATATAACCTTGATCTCCCCCTGTATCAGCAGTATTTCAATTATCTTAAGGGACTCATTACCTTTGATTTCGGCCCCTCGTATCAGAAAATTGGGACAAGCGTAAACGATATTATTGAGGCGGGCTTCCCGAACACTGCGCGTGTCGGCTTTTTTGCCGTTTTGTTTATTATCATTGTCGGAATACCGGTGGGCATTATCTCTGCCCTCAAAATGGGCAAGCCTGTGGACTATATGGTCATGTTTATGGCCACACTCGGCGTAACTCTGCCGAGTTTTGTTGTGGCAACACTGTTCATTCATTTATTCGCCGGAAAACTTGACTGGGTTCCTCCCTTCGGCATAGGCCTTCCCGCCGGTTATATTGGTCCTGTGCTCGCGCTGTCGGGTTATTCTCTGTCCTTCGTGGCGCGTCTTACCCGATCCAGTATGCTTGAAGTACTCCGTGCCGACTACATTCAGACAGCTCGGGCAAATGGTCTCAGCGAATTTTCTGTTATTGTCAAACATGCGGTGAAAAACGCCATTATTCCTGTCATTACCTACATGGGACCAACCATAGCAACTATTCTGACCGGCTCCTTCGTTGTTGAGAGGATATTTGCCATTCCGGGAATTGGGCGCTATTTTGTGGAAAGCGTCACCAACAGAGATTACACAACCTATATGGCAGTAACCATTCTTTTTGCCGTCTTTTATGTGTTTATGATTCTTCTGGTGGATATTGCCTACGCGCTTGTTGACCCGAGAATTCGTTTTGAAAAGGAAAAGGGGTAGGCTATGGAGTCACATGATGCGGCGCATTTTGATGCGGCACTTTTTGAAAGAGCATACCAGCAGGCCGAAAGCGAGCCTGTCCGAGAAAGTCTCACCTACTGGCAGGATGCGTGGAGAAGGCTGAAAACCCACAAGCCGGCCATCGCGGGCCTCCTTGGTGTTATTTTCATTATATGCTTCGCGGTCTTCGGCCCCCTCTTTTCGTCTGTCTCCTATTCCGATCAGGCAATCGATTTTGCAAATCTTCCTCCCCGTCTCAGTATTTACGAACTCGAAAAAGATCTCTTTGTCTTCCTCAACGCCGACTACAAGCTCATTCAGGTCTCGCAGCGCGGCGACATTCTTTCCCGTTTTGAACGAATTGAACAGGATAACATTAACAAAATCTATGTCTACAGCAATGGCATTCATGACGTAACTCTGGACTTTTCCTACAACCTCCTGCCGGACAAAATGGACAGCCCCTTCGACTACAGCTTCATGTACCGAGGGAAGGAATACACCGAGGTAAGCCGGCGGGTACGGAACAGAACCTACCCCTTCGGAACCGACATTGTCGGCCGGAGCCTCCTTGTGCGTCTCATGGACGGCGCCCGCATTTCCCTCATGGTGGCCTTCGTTGCAAGCCTCGTGAACCTGCTCATCGGCGTTCTCTACGGTTCAATAGCGGCCTATGAAGGCGGACAAACGGATATTATCATGATGCGCATTGTCGACATACTCAACTCAATTCCTCTTGTGCTCTATGTTATTCTCATTAGGGTCATTGCCGGCAACAGGGGACTGTGGACAATGATTTTCGCGCTCGGATCAGTCTACTGGGTTATTATGGCCCGGCTTGTCCGCGGACAGGTGCTCAGCCTCAAGGATCAGGAATTTGTTCTGGCTGCCCGCGCTCTTGGGGTTCCCCGTCTGCAAATTATTGTTAGGCATCTCATTCCGAACGCCATCGGGCCAATTATCGTGTCAATGACCATGATGATCCCCACGGCAGTGTTCACCGAAGCCTTTATCAGCTTCATTGGTCTGGGAGTATCGGCGCCCACGGCGTCCTGGGGAACCCTCGCGAACGATGCCCTCGGCAGCCTTCTGTCCTACCCCTATCAGCTTTTGTATCCTATTTTTGCCATAGCCATTACCATGCTGTCGTTCAACCTGCTTGGCGATGGATTGCGGGATGCGCTGGACCCGCGTTTGAGAAAGGGCTGAGGGGAGTAATGGAATGAAAGCCCTGCTGGACGTCAGGAATCTTGAAACATCGTTTTACACCCATCTCGGTGAAATTCAGGCTGTGCGGGGCGCCAGCTTTGACCTCGAAGAAGGTGAGGTTCTTGGAATAGTTGGAGAGTCGGGAAGCGGTAAGAGTGTTACCGCCCTTTCCATTATGGGACTTATCCAGAACCCGGGGAAAATAAAAAACGGCACCATTACATTCCAGAATCAGGAACTTACCGCCCTGAGCACTAAGGAAATGTCCATGCTCAGGGGCAGCGATATCTCCATGATCTTCCAGGACCCCATGACCTCGCTCAACCCTGTGTATTCCATTGAAAACCAGATGATAGAGGTTATCCGCCGGCATCAGAAGCTGAAAAAACATGAAGCCCGCGAACGCGCGGTACATATGCTCAACCTTGTCGGCATACCCCACCCCAAAAAACGGATCAAAAACTATCCGCACGAGTTCTCGGGGGGAATGCGGCAGCGTGTCATGATCGCCACCGCCCTGAGCTGCAACCCGAAACTCCTCATTGCAGATGAACCAACCACCGCTCTCGATGTTACTATTCAAGCGCAGATTCTTGAGCTTATGCGGGACCTCAAGGAGCGCATAAAAACCTCCATCATCATTATTACCCATGATCTCGGAGTGATCGCCGAAGTCTGCAATTACATTGTCGTTATGTATGGCGGAACCATCATGGAGACCGGAACAGAAAAGGATATTTTTTATAATCCGCAGAATCCTTACACAATCGGCCTTCATCAGTCCATACCCAAACCAACTGAAAAAGAAAAGCAGCGCCTCATTCCGATCACCGGCACTCCGCCCGATCTCCTTCATCCTCCTGCCGGCTGTCCCTTTGCTGCGCGCTGTCCCCATGCAATGAAAATATGTCTTGAAAAACGTCCTCCGAGTTTCAAACTATCGGATACTCATACCTCCGCATGCTGGCTCCTTCATTCCGAAGCTCCAACGGCGGCACCATACACGAATAAAGTTTCATGAAGGGAGAAGTTGATCATGAGTGAAGATTTACTGGCAGTTAAAGGACTGAAAAAATATTTTCCCGTAGACAGCCGCATTTTCCGCCGTAATCAGTCCTGGCTTAAGGCGGTTGATGGTGTGGATATCACGATTAAACGGGGTGAAACTTTCGGGCTTGTCGGGGAATCGGGCTGCGGAAAATCGACAACAGGCCGTACCATTCTCCGGCTCTATGAAGCGAGCAGCGGTAAAATCTTCTTCGATGGACAGGATATCACCAGTCTTGATGAAAAGAAACTCAAACCCTTTCGCAAGCGCATGCAGATGATTTTTCAGGATCCCTACGCAAGCCTCAACGGAAGAATGACCGTAAACGATATTATCGGAGAAGGAATAAGCATTCATCATCTCAGTGAAGGACGTGAAAAGCAGGAACGAATCTATGATCTGCTGTCTTATGTCGGCCTCAAAAAAGAGCATGCCAACCGCTACCCCCACGAATTTTCCGGCGGACAGCGCCAGCGCATCGGCATTGCCCGGGCACTGGCTGTTGAACCCGAGCTGATAATATGCGATGAACCCATTTCTGCGCTGGATGTCTCAATTCAGGCTCAGGTCGTGAACATGCTGGAAGACCTCCAAGATGAATTGGGCCTCACATATCTGTTCATTGCCCATGATCTTTCCATGGTAAAACACATTTCCAACCGCATCGGGGTTATGTATTTAGGTAAGCTGGTGGAGGTCTGTGAAAGCGGCGAACTGTACCGGAATCCGATGCACCCCTACACGAAGGCCCTGCTCTCGGCCATCCCCATTCCTGATCCTGATGTAACCAGAAATAACAAGCGAATCATTCTCAAGGGAGAGGTAACAAGCCCCATTGATCCGCCGAAAGGATGCCGCTTCGCCTCACGCTGTCCCCTGAAGACTGATCGCTGCACCGAAGAATCTCCCGATCTGCGGGAACGTGCGCCGGGGCATTTCGTATCGTGCCATAACGTTGGCTGAGCGGCGGGCACGGGGCGCTGGTGATCGGCAATTACCGTGAATAATTGGAATTTCCTGTCGGGACAGTTTTTGCCGGAAGCCATATAAGGGTTCAATAGCCGCTGAGGGCTATGGGTTATGAAACTAATCATTTACCATGTCACCATCAATGTGTTTGGAAAGAATTTTGCAAAATTGTGAATTTTTTCGGGGCGGGCGGGGAGATGGAGTCTGCTCAAATGTTTATTTCCAATAAAATTCATGTAAGTAGTTGATATTTCAGATACTTTGTGGTAACCTTTGTATAAGGTTTCAGTGCGTATCTGCAATGAAACATAGACAAAGTTTTGCAAAATGCAAAACTTTCTAGAGACAAATATTTTTAGAGAAAGAGGTATTAGTATGATGTTTACTTTTAATCCACTACGAAAGTTATGGGGAGGGTTTCCTGGTTTTGTTGCAATAATCGTGATTCTCATCGCCTTACTTGCTGGATGTCCAATGCCGGAACCAACTCCTGACTCCGAGCCCATGACGGAACCCGAGCCCATGCCGGAACCCGAGCCCATGACGGAAGCAACCCCTCCAAGCACCATGGATGCTCCCGCGATCACCGTTGGACACACCCAGCTCACCGCGACATGGAGCCCCCCCAACAATGACGGCGGCAGTGAAATTACTGCGTACCATGTGCAGCACAAAATAAGCGCCGCAGAATGGCCAGAGGACGACACAACGGACACCGCCATTATCAGTGATACTACTATCACAAGCCACCCCATTACCGGGCTGATAAATGGCAACGTCTACGATGTGCGGGTGCGCGCGGTCAACATGCAGGGCAATGGGGTTTGGTCTGAACACGCATCAGCAATGTTGCCGATTCCTGTGACACAGACTCCTGCGGGTACGGCAGCGACGGTAAGCCTATCGGCTGCCGCGCGAGCCATTATTGCCGATGAGAGCCCAACCGTTACGTTGACCATCGTGGAACAGGGTACCCTCGCGGTTAGTGCATCAGGAGTCAGTATCACTCCCGCAACTACGCCCGCAGGGCTTACCGTTCCGACAGTTGATTCGGGTACCGGCATGGTTACGGTTGCTGCGGATACAACGGCAGGGACATATCTGGTATATGGCGAAACCGGAACAGGAGATATACTCTTTGCTGAATATTTCTTTGTTACCGTGAGTCCTCAAGATAAAACCGAACTGCAAGCAATAGTAACTGCGGCGATAGGAAACATCAACGATGCTAATGATTCTGGAATCTGGGGCGATACTGCCAATCTCAACTACATTATTACTACGGCAGTAACGGATATGTCCAATATGTTCCAGAGTGCAAGTGCATTCAATGGCGATATCTCGGGCTGGGATGTCAGCGCGGTAACGACTATGCGGTCGATGTTCTTTCAGGCAAGCACATTCAATAGCGATATCACCGGCTGGGATGTCAGCGCGGTAACGGATATAGCTTGGATGTTCTATCAGGCAAGCGCATTCAATCGCGATCTTGAGGAGTGGAAGGATCATTGGACACTCAGTGATAACAAATACACCCTTGGCAAATACACCGGAGCAAAAGGCGGTATGTTTTTGTTTTCCGGCGTGGTGACGAATACGGACGGGTCGGATATGAGTAAGCCTACAGGTGTGGGTGCTCCGTCATGGTATTAGGAGCAGTTTTATAGCCCGCAGTAACTCTCGAATTTTTATCAATTTTTTTAAGGGGACATTCATCGGTATCGCAAATGTTATTCCCGGCGTAAGCGGGGGAACAATTGCCGTCATTACCGGTGTATATGAACCGCTTGTGGGCTTTTTCGGCACATCGCTGAACCGTGAGTGGCCGGGCAAATTCCGAAACATTATGCCCCTGCTCTTTCCCGTTATGTTTGGCATGTTCGCGGGCATTCTTCTGCTGGCCAACCTCATTGACAGCCTCTTTCTAGTTGCGCCATCGCAAATTCAGTTCTTTTTCATAGGGCTTATTCTCGGAAGCGCTCCATATGTTGCGAAGCAGGGCAGCAAAAATCAGTTCAAAATCTCATATCTCATAGTCTTTCTCCTCGCAGCCGCCCTGATCATATGGATGGGCATACGGGCGCGGGAAATGGGCGACCGTTCTACCCTCATTGACACCCAGAACATCATCAGAACACTGACCCCCCTCAACGCTGTCATCATCATCAGCACCGGAATACTCACTTCTGCCACCATGCTCATGCCGGGAGTAAGCGGCGCCTTTATTATGGTACTCATTGGCATGTATGCGACCTACATTGTCATGATTGAGGAACTGAACTTTCCCATTATCCTCACCTTTCTTACCGGCGCAATTGCCGGGCTCTTTCTCTGCGCGAAAATCATTTCCACGCTTCTGAATAAATTCCATGGACACAGTTACTACACCATTCTCGGGCTCATGATCGGCTCCATATCCTTCCTCTGGCCGGGGCTGAGTTTCAATGTATCCGACATTGTCTCAGTCATCGCCTGCCTCGGAGGTTTCCTGCTTGCCTTTTTTCTCAGCAATGGTCACAAAAATGATGACCACCGATATCGCAGTCAGAACCATCGGATCAGCCAATCGGAAACGGAGAGTAAGCAATGAGCAGCGAAAAAAACAAAACACACATACTTCGAAAGACAGCCCTGACAATTGTCATAATTGTCATACTCTGGCAGGCAGCCCGATTAATTACCGGCATTGTTGTTCCTCCCTTTCCGCCGCATCCTCTGCAGGAAAAACCAATGACAGTTATCGCGCATCAGGGGGGGAAGAATCTCCTTCCCGAAAATACCCTGCCGGCCTTTGAGAACGCGCTCCGGGTCGGCGCAGATGCGCTCGAAATGGATGTTCACCTCACGAAGGACGGACATCTTGTCGTTATTCATGATGATACTGTCGACCGCACAACAAACGGAAGCGGCAGCGTTGCCGAGTTCAGCCTCCGTGAGCTGAAGGAACTGGATGCTGCCTACCGATGGCAGGAAGGCGATAATTTTCCCTACCGCGGACAGGGCATACGCATTCCGACCCTGACGGAAATTCTTGAGCAATTTCCCGACACCATAAAAATTATTGAAATGAAACCGGATGACCCTAACATTGCGGCAGCTCTTGGAACCATGCTCAGGGAATGGGAACAGGATGAGCTTGTCATTGTCGGTTCTTTCCACATCGATATCCTGAAACGTTTTCGCAGGAATTATCCTGAATTTATGACCAGCGCAGGATTAAATGAGGTTGCCCGATTTTTTGTTATGAATCATCTTGGTTTTTCTGGAAGTTATCCCTTCCACTTCGGTTTTTTTCAGGTGCCTGTGCAGTATGGACCGCTGAAGGTTGTTACATCTTCATTCATTAAAAACGCGCAGAGAAATAACATCATTGTTCAGGCATGGACTATTAATGATCCCGATGAAATGCGTGAACTGCTGAATATGGGAATTAACGGTATTATTACCGATGACCCTGAAACACTCAAAATGATTTCAGAACAATAACAAAGTTTTGCTACTGAAAATTTTGCTCTCAAAAGTTTCAATAAGGAAAGAGATGTGGCGCTACTTGGCGGAATTGAGGCAGGCGGAACAAAGTTTGTCTGTGTTCTGGGCGATAGTCCCAATAACATTCTTCGGGAAGAACGAATACCCACCACAAATCCTGAAGAAACACTCTCACGATCTCTTGAGTTCTTTCAGAATGCCTCTGCCGATTTAGGCAGTACCTACGGACCGCTCAGGGCAATGGGCATTGGAACCTTCGGACCGGTGGATATGCGCTCCGAATCGGCAACCTGGGGCTTCGTTACCACCACTCCCAAAGCCGGTTGGCAGAATACTGATATGTGCTCCCTGTTCTCCCGAAGCCTCGGAATACCTGTTGATTTTGATACCGATGTAAACGCAGCTGCCCTCGGTGAGGGATATGCGGGCGCAGGGCGCGGTTTGTCCGTTTTCATGTACATTACCGTTGGAACAGGCATAGGCGGCGGCATTATGATTAACGGAAGTCCTGTTCACGGGCTCCTTCATCCTGAGGTAGGGCATATACTTCTCAGCCCGAAAGAGGGTGATGATTTTTCGGGAAACTGCCCCTATCATGGACGCTGCATGGAAGGGCTGTGCTCGGGACCTGCCATTGAAAAGCGCTGGGGAATATCTGCAGAAAAACTCTCCTCTGAGCATCCGGCATGGGATATAGAAGCATTCTACCTCGCGCAGGCGCTCATGTCTTATGTCTTGACTATAAGTCCTGAGTGTATTATTTTAGGTGGAGGTGTAATGCACCAGCGCCAACTCTTTCCGAAAATCCGCAGATTTCTGAAGGAATTTCTTAATGGATATGTTGCTTCCCCTGCCATATTGGAAGAAGATGAGAATTTTATTATTCCTTCCGAATTGGGGGATAGGGCAGGAGTTACCGGCACTCTTGTTATGGCGCGTACTATTTTCAGCAGACAGGACAGGGAGGGATAGCAGACATGAGCCCCAGACAGAGAAGAAGAGGAAGAAGAGGAGGAAGAGGAAGACGGAGCTCACGCAATACATTGGATATTCTCAGCCGGTCATCGGAAAAACAAAACCGGCAGATAACGCAGCGAGACCGGCAACCGGCGTATGTATACCTGCCGCCTCCGGTACCAGAAAAAGAATATGATCCCTGCCCCATAAGCGGTGAAGCAATTGATAACATTTACATCGCCATATCAGACCCCGACTCCGGCAAACCCGCCCGCTTTGACAAGGTGCTTGAACACATCAGTCAACAGGAAGTGCTGAGCAATAAACAGAGGCTGGCCTACATCGGGGCCGGTAATTTCGCCATTCTTGAAAACAAAACCGAAAACGGAAAAACCCAGATCCAAGTCATGAAAAAAATCCCCTATGAGGACCCCTACGATAGAAAAAAGTGGCGGAAGGAGCTGAGCCCCGGTATTTCCCGGGATTATGTGCCGAATCCGCAGCCCTTAGACGATTTATATACCCGGGAGGAAATAAGAGCCTTCCCCTCCTTTGAATTTACCCGCTTATGATCCTCTCGGGCTTACCCAGCGCCCGCCCGCATCTCGCTGTTTCGCTGAACCCGTGCCCACCCATCTTTCAAGCTGACCGTCCGATTAAACACCGGGCGCTCAGGGCTATGATCAGAATCGGCGCAGAAATATCCCTGCCGAAGAAACTGAAACTTCTCCCCGCAGGCAGCTCCGGCAAGGGCGGGTTCAATTTTTCCGGTAACTACCCGCAGACTCCGGGGGTTAACGGCATCTGGAAAATCCGCATCGCCGGGCAGGGCAGCAGGGTTTTCACAGGTAAAAAGCGGTTCATACAGCCGTAGTTCTGCGTCCGGTGCATGGGCAGCGCTAAGCCAGTGGAGAGCCCCCCGCACCTTGCGGCCGTCCGGACTCCGCCCCCCCCTGCTTGCGGGATCATAGGTGCAATGAATTTCAGTAACCGCTCCCGCAGCGTCCTTCACTACCCGCCCGCAGCGGATAAAATAGGCATGCTTCAGGCGCACCTCCCTGCCCGGAGCAAGACGGAAAAATTTCTTCGGCGGATCTTCCATGAAATCTTCTCTTTCAATGAAGATCACCCGGGAAAAGGGAAGCTCGCGGGTACCGGCGCCCTCGTCTTCAGGATTGTTATCCGCCTCAATCATTTCCACCTTCTCTTCGGGATAGTTGTCGATAATCACCTTCACCGGATCAATGACCGCCATAGCTCGTTGAACTGTTTTGTTCATATCCTCACGCACAAAAAACTCAAGCAGGCTCAGCGCAACCATGCTCTCGGTTTTCGTTACCCCGATATGGGCCACAAAATTGCGGATGGCTCGGGCAGTATAGCCTCGGCGCCGCATACCGCTGATTGTGGGCATGCGGGGGTCATCCCAGGAACTAACATATTTTTCTTCCACAAGGCGGCGGAGTTTGCGTTTGCTCATAATGGTATGGCTCAGGTTCAGGCGGGCAAATTCAATTTGACGCGGCGGATAGGGAAGGTCGATTTTTTCCAGAAACCAGTTGTACAGCGGGCGGTGGTTTTCAAATTCCAGGGTACAGATGGAATGGCTGATGCCTTCAATCGCGTCCGATTGCCCGTGCGCCCAGTCATACATTGGGTAGATACACCAGGCATTACCGCTTCGCTGATGCTCCTCGTGCCGAATTCGATACATGACGGGGTCCCGCATATTCAAATTGGGATGCGCCATATCAATTTTGGCCCGTAAAACATGGGAACCATCGGGGTGCTTGCCCTCCCGCATCTCGCGAAAGAGGCGCGCATTTTCCTCAACGGGGCGTTCGCGGTAAGGGCTGTTTACTCCGGCTGTGGTCGGGGTACCGCGGTTCTGTGATATTGCATCGGCATTCTGGCTATCCACATATGCCAGATCCTTTTCGATAAGTTCGACAGCCCAGTCATACAGCTGATCAAAATAATCCGAGGTAAAGTAGAGCCTATCCTTCCAGTCAAAGCCCAGCCAACGGATGTCTTCCTGAATGGCCTCGACAAATTCCTGTTCCTCACTGGAGGGGTTGGTATCATCAAAGCGAAGATTGTACACCGCGTTGGGGAATTCATCCGCAATACCATAGTTCAGGCAGATACTCTTTGCATGTCCAATGTGGAGATAGCCGTTTGGTTCGGGAGGAAATCGGGTACGCACCGATCCCCGTACAAGCCCATCTCTCAGATCTTCCTCAATAATGGAACAAATAAAATTCATCCTGCTTACGGCAGTAGTATCTTCTTTCTCTTTCATATTCATGTTCATTGATGTGGTATACCTCGTAAAAAATACTGATAGAAACTTTGTGATAGAAACGTTTAGTGCGAATCATCTCCAGACAGAATGTGACGGCGGAAGACGAGCAGATAATCGACAAGCGAGAAAAGGGAGATCCCCGCTGCCGCGAAGAAGCAGGCATGGATGAAAATTTTAAGGCTGTCCTGCCCCGCAGAGGCGGCGGGCGCTGTTTCAGGATTAATCCACCGCAGGTACATAAACACAAGACTGAGAATTGATACTGCGGAATAGCATAAACTTTTAATTTTCCCGCTTATGCGCGCGGCAAGAAAGACCTTCTCCTTCGTGAGAACCATGCGGAGAAATACGCTGCCAAATTCACGATAGAGAATAATGAGAAAACTCAGCGGAGGCATGATGCCGATGACCGTAAATAGCAGAAAATACGATACCCGACTGATAATATCGGAAAAGGGGTCAAGCACCTTGCCGATGTCGGTAATCTGATTCGTTTTGCGCGCAATGTAGCCGTCGATAAGATCGCTTGCTTCTATGTACAGGAAAAGCCCCACGAGAATTGGGAACACAAGGGAGCGGGGAACACCTGCCAACTGCGGAAGAAATGCGCATACAAAGAATGCCGGTGCGAGAATAATTCTGGATATCGTAAAAAAATTTGCAAGATTCATTTTATTGCTCATTCTCATTGACCTGTATGCCCGAGTTCCATATTCTATATGCGTATGAGAATTGCTGATCATAATAAACTTATTACAAGTATTAATCTATGTGTTTCAACTCTTTTGATAATTCACGGAAGTATTTTTATTATTCTTGCGCTCATTTTCATGTTCCCGCAGCGTTTGATTTTCTCATTTATTACCGCGCTGATTCTTTACCATATCATGTTGATAATTGGTCTTTCCAGACTTTCCGACTTGTTTGTGTATTCACAGACAGGCGGGCAGAACATCGACAGTCAGAAGACAGACCGGCAGGATACCGGCGAGCATGATCATACTATCAGCAAAAAACGGCTTGACCATATAAACATTCCCATAATTCTCACGCTCATGCGAATTACCAGCCTCGTTACAATTATTGTACTCATATTCCTCATACATACCTACCCTCTTCTGAATGTACTCATTGTATACATGATTACCGCCTTCATTACCGACCTCCTCGATGGCATTGTCTCCCGCAGGACACGGCAGACAACAATAATTGGCGCGTATCTGGACAGCATAAGCGATTATGCCATGCTCTTTACCATTTCCATTGCCTATTTCCGCTTTCATCTTCTGCCGGATTGGTTCATCATTCTGGTTATTATCCGCTTGGCTTTTCAGGCGACAATTGTTATCGGCATATCAATTCGAAAAGGAAGCATGGAAATTCACCGTTCAAGCGTGGTTGCGAAGGCAGCTATTTTCCTTGTGATGCTCACATATGCCTGCGCCCTGCTCCGTCTCTTTTCGAATCCGGGACCAATATATCTGCAATTCATGCGTATTTTGGAGTGGATATGCACCATAGTTTTGCTTGTATCTCTGATGGAGAAGTGCATGCTGTTTCTTTACGACCTTCGATCCCGAAAACAGAAAATGCGGGAAGCGGGAGGAGCGCAGGAAGGGGGAGGAGCGCGGGAAGAGCGCGGGGCGCGGGAAGGGCGCGGGGCGCAGGAAGGGGGAAGGGCGCGGGAAAAATTAGGCGAGTGAGTATACTGCGCGGTATTTTTCGCGCAGATAGTTCATGAAATGGGAAGCATTCAGAGTTTCTCCGCTTATTTCAACCGCAAGCTCCGCTGCCGTTTTGCTGGAACCGTAGCGGTATATCTTTTTCTGAAGCCATGAATGAATACCGGAGAACTCGCCGGCGGCGATCTGGCTCCCGACATCGGGCAGGTCCTTCACCATGGCGTTCCAGAACTGCGATGCGTAGAGGTTGCCCAGAGCATAGGTGGGAAAATAGCCAAAAAGGCCGGCGCTCCAATGCACATCCTGAAGAATACCCTCGGCTGCCGTTGCAGGGACAATGCCAAGCATGCTTTTCATACCCTCATTCCATGCCTCGGGAAGATCCTTCACCGCTATGTTTCTGCTGATAATGTCTTTCTCAAGCTCAAAACGGAGCATGACATGCAAACTATAGGTAACTTCATCGGCTTCCACCCGAATAAACGAGGGCTCCACCTTGTTTATTCCGCGCCAGAATGTATCGGCTTCAATTCCTTCAAGATTTTCGGGGAATAGTTTTTTGAGCCCCGGCAGAAAATACTGCCAGAATTCGCGGCTGCGTCCGATGAGATTTTCCCATGTCCGCGACTGAGATTCGTGGATTCCCAAACTGGTTCCGCCTGCGAGAAGGTTGCCCCTGATATCCTCTCCCATACCAAGTTCATAAAAGCCGTGCCCTGCCTCATGAACAATACTGAGCAGGGAGGAATTGAAAAAATTCTCCATGTACCGTGTCGTAATGCGCACATCGTCATCGGATATTTCAGTGGTAAAGGGATGCGCAGAGACATCCAGACGCCCGCGATCCATGGGGTATTCAAATTTCTTCAGCACCTGACGGCCGAATTCTTCCTGGAATTGCGCGGGGTAATGCTTTGTAAGAAAGCTATTATCCACCTGAGGAGCATCGGCAATACGCTGTACAAGGGGAACTAATTCCGCCTTGAATTCAGAGAATATCCGATCCACTTCCGCCGTTTTCATAGCTGGTTCATATTCATCGAGAAGGGGATCATAGGGGTGATCCTCATATCCGAATGTATCCGCAGATTGAAGCTTAAGATCAACGATTTTCTCAAGCCAGGGCTGAAACAGGGAAAAATTATTATCCTGACGGGCGCGCGCCCATGCCGACTGGGCCTGGCTGCATGTTTCAGACAGGGCCTTTACGAGGCTCGTTGGAAGTTTTGTTTCGCGGGAATACCTGCGATACACATACCGAATAAACGAACGTTCGGTTCGGGTCATGTCGGCGCAAACGGTGTCGCCGCCGAATGGCTGCGAGTCGCCCGCCTCCAGTTTGGCAAGCAGATTGCCAATTTCAGGAGCGGTAATTTTTTCATGCAGCAGCGCCGCAACCGCAGAACATTGTCGGCTCCGGCTGAGAATGGCCTTTGGGGGCATGGTGGTTTCCTGATCCCAGTCGAGAAGGGCCGATACTCCTGACCATACTGTTATTTCCCTTCCCAGCTCCATAAGACGGTTCAGTGATTTTCGGGAATTCATACTGTCCTCCTGCCTAATGTTTTCCGGTCGGCTTCACATGAGCACGGCTTCACATGAGCGCGGCTTCACATGGGCGCTCGTGAGCATATTTTTTCGGCGATCAGGCGCTTGAATTCGCTGATCGGCATGTTGTCTACACGTTCATTACTGCGTGTGCGGATTGACACACTGCCTTCGGCAAGTTCCTTTTCGCCAATGATGATCATGTAGGGAATTTTTTGCTGCTGATGTTTGCGGATTTTGGCATTCATGCGCGCATCTGTGAGATCGGCAAAGGCGCGGAAACCGGAATTTTTCAGATCTTCCGCAACATCGTCAGCTCCTTTGTGGAAGGGGGGCGCAACAGGAATAACCGCGACCTGTTCGGGCGCAAGCCACAGCGGAAAGGCTCCGGCATAATGCTCAATGAGAATGCCGATAAATCTCTCAAGACTTCCAAGGACAGCCCGGTGAAGAAGAACCGGAGTATGCTTTTCCCCATCTTCCGCAATATACACGGCATTGAGGCGCTCAGGCGAAGGAAGTTGATAATCGACCTGCATGGTACCGCACTGCCAGTGACGGCCGAGAGCATCGACAAGAGTAAATTCAAGCTTGGGTCCATAGAAGGCTCCCTCGCCCCTTGCCAGTTCATAATCCAGCCCCGCCTGCTTACATGCGTCCGCGAGCGCTGCCTCGGCGCGGTCCCATGTCGCATCATCGCCAATGCGCTTCAGGGGACGGGTGGAAAATTTTACGATAACATTCTCACTGTTGAAACCAAAGTCGCTGTACAATTCTCTGAGAAGGCTGACAAAAAGCTTTACCTCGTCAACTATCTGTTCTTCTGTGCAGAAAATATGCGCATCGTCCTGAACAAAGCCCCGAACCCGCATGAGACCATGGAGGGCGCCGCTGGGTTCATTACGCGTACATGAACCAAATTCGGAAATTCTCAGGGGGAGATCACGATAGCTCTTTATACCCTTTCTGAAAATCTCAATGTGCCCGGGACAGTTCATGGGTTTGAGTGCAAAGTCGCGCTTTTCACTCTCGGTAACAAACATGTTTTCCTGATATTTTTCCCAATGTCCCGAACGTTCCCAGAGGCTTCTGCTCATGAGCAGCGGCGTATGCACTTCCCGATACCCCTGCCGGGAAACGGCGGCGCGCACATGGTTCTGAATGTTCACATACAGGCTCCACCCGCGCGGATGCCAGAATATCTGCCCAGGATTATCATCTTCCATATGGAAGAGAGCAAGGCTTTTCCCGAGATTCCGATGATCCCGTTTAGCAACTTCCCTGAGCCGCTCAAGATACATACGAAGCTGCTTGGGATTTTCCCAGACAGTGCCGTAGATACGGGTGAGCATTGGTCTGGTTGAATCGCCCCGCCAATATGCCCCCGCGATGCGAAGGAGCTTGAAACTCCGCCAGTCAATGTCTGCGGTATTTTCAACATGAGGACCGCGGCAGAGATCGGTAAAGGTATCGACAGTATACATGCTTACTTCCTCAGCCTCGGGGATGAGATCGATTAATTCCAGCTTGTATGCCTGCCCCGCAAAAAACCGCCTCGCTTCTTCCCGTGTAACAACAGTTTTTTCAAGTGTATGGTTTCCCCTGAGGATATCCCTCATGGAATTTTCCAGCTCTTCGAGATCTTCCAGTTTGAGCTGTTCAGGAAGGTCAAAATCGTAGTAAAACCCGTTTTCAATGGGCGGACCAATGGCAATTTTTGCATTGGGGAATTTTTTCAGTACGGCTTCGGCCATGACATGGGCAGTTGTATGCCGTATAACATACAGGCTATCCTGTTCTTTCGGTGTCACTTAGTTCCTCTGCTCTTTCGTGAATGTATTGGTAAGTCGGGTATGAATTTTTTTGAGCGCATCCGATGAGGTTACATTAAACATTGTAAGCACAACGGGATCAATTGAGCCGTAATCGACTCTGCCCTCATCAACATTGGCAAGGATATTTGCAAGATATACGGAAATAGTTACCGGATAACATTCCTTTGGAGCATCGAGCGGATTATGATGGAAACGTATTGCATTAACAAGCATGTCGGGAAAATTCCATTTTTCAGCAATAGTAGCGCCAATTTCGGCATGACTGAGTCCGATTGCAAAATTCTCAAACTGAGATGTCTCAATCCCCTTCTGCCGAGTAAATTCCTGAATTTTTTTCAACAGATCGGGATGCACGGTGCCGAAAACAATTTTACCAATGTCGTGTAAAATTCCGCCAATGTACACATCATCCAGAATGTCGTTTCGTTTTAAGAGCTCGCGGGCCAGCATATAGGCATAGTGCGCGGTGCGATGACTATGTTCCCACAGCATCTGTGTTTCCGGGGTTCCTGAGTCAATGGTTATCTGCGCTCCATAAGAATAGAGAAGATTCTTAATTGCCTTTAGTCCAACAAGATTGACTGCCTCGTTGATATTGGTCATTCGTTTGGGAAGCATATAGTCCACAGAATTAACCAGTTTCAGCAGATCGGCAGTGAGCGAAGGATCTGTTGATATCTTTCGGGAAACATCGCTGATCTTCGTATTGGGATCATTAAGTGCTTTCTGAAGGACAACGATGCTCTGCGGAAAATGCGGAATAGTATTAATGTGCTCAATAATTTTTTCAGATACTTCCTGAATTTTCTGGAGCTGCGCAGCCTTCACGGGAATGGTGATCCGCGCTATTGTTTCACCCCGTTCGGTGTCGACATCGAAGGTATGCTCATCGAGCCCGATCCTCTTGAGCATGAGTATCATAATAACAAGTCCCAATCCGGCTCCTTCGCTGTCATCAAGAACACTTTCAAATGCTTCTTCCATATCCGTAAAGGCACGGGCATGAATTATCCGGTCGTAGACTCTCGATTTTTCCTCACGAGTCATTTCAGTATTGTTTACAACGTAAAGACTGAGAACATTGTTTTTTATGTGAAAAATTATTTTGATATACAGTCCCCGTGCTTTTTGCAGCTGCAGGTAATGTTGAATGTTCTCCAGAGTTGCCTGCTTGAATGTACTCATGCCCTTTTTGTAATCGTCTTCATTGGTGATATCGAGACCAAGTTCTTCAAAATATACCCGCTTGGTATTTGCCTTCTTTGCATTTACCGCCAACTCATTGAGGCAGTAAAACAGAGAATCGTGCAGTTCCCGCCTGCCGAGTTCCTTAAGAAAAATTTCAAGTATTTCATTCAGCTGCGCTTCGGTTGCAGGAGGAAGAATATATGTTTTTATTGCAAGCGGCACAGATCCGCGGGCTGCCTGCTGAATTTTTTTTCTGTCTATATTCATTCGATATGCCCTGTGAAAATTTTGCTACTGAAAATTTTGCTCTGCAAAATTCTTTGTGAAAGTTCTGCAAAAATTTCTCATGCAATAATATAGGATTTTTGTAGGGAATGTAAATAGTTTTTTGTGCAGATGGTGGAATATAAACCTTTGGACAGCCCCCCTCCCGTCCACTTATTCCGCATTCCCGAGCCCTCCCTCCCGTAGCCCCGAAAAAAATCACACATTATTCAAAATTCTCTCAAAAAACACAATTAAAAATGACAGTTTACCCGTCACAGATATAGAGGAGAGAATTCACCATGGGACCATGTCGCCATGGGAACTCCCCTATTCAGAAAGAAACGTTCAGGAGGATTGTATGATCGATTTCAAAGAAAAACCCGCCCCCGTTCCCTACGACCAAGGATACCGCTCCCTGCTGTTCCAACCCGCAATAATGCTCCAATTTCTTCAACGCTTTGTTGGAGGCGCGTGGACGAAAAAACTCCGCCGTGAAGATATAACCATCGAAAACGGCACATTTTTCATCGACCATGCGAAAACACGGATGGCCGACATTGTCTGCAAAATAACGCAGAAGGATCACACGGGAGATGTTGTCATTTATGTGCTCCTTGAGCATCAGTCCGGCGTGGACAAAGACATGCCCCTTCGCATGTCGGAGTATACGAATCTGCTCTACCGGAACATTCACCGATCTGGAGCAATTCCCGATGACTGCGAGTTGGTATTTCTGCCCATTGTGTTCTATAATGGTACGAGAAAATGGAAGGTGCCAGGGAACGTCAGAGAGCAACGGAAGCGGGAATTCCCGCAGTATCTTGCTCCTTTTCCTTATGATCTGATAAGTGAGAGCGATTATTCTGCGGAGCAGCTACAGAGTCGGGGAAGAATGTTTGCGGCTGTTATGTACCTTGATCTGTACTCGAAAAATCTGCTGAATACGGATTGGGACATTCGGAAGGTGGAGAAAGCGATAGCAGAAATGCTGAATGAAGAATCGCTGGAGCTGATAGAGGAATTTATCGGCGTGGTAGATTCGATGTTTGGAATAGTTATAGACTTCGATACGCTAATGAAACAATTAGAAGCAAAGTTTTGCCAGAGGCAAAACTTTCTATAAAATTGGAGAATGCTAAGCACAAAGAAAGCATTCCAAATTTGAAACTTTTGCTATTGGAAATTGTGCTTGCACAATTTTCCAATGCAAAAGTTTCAGAAAGAACAAAAGAACCGAGAGGTAAGGAGGTAGCGAAAATGTTCAGAATGAATGCGGAAACATTCAGAGCGCGCATTGCGGAGATGGGTCGGCAGGAAGGCCTGCGAACAGGCCGTGAAGAAGGATTGCAAACAGGTCGGCAGGAAGGACTTCAGACAGGATTGCAAACAGGCCGTGAAGAAGGACTTCAGAAGGGGCTACAGACAGGTCGACAGGAAGGACTTCAAAAGGGGCTACAGGCAGGCCGCGCTGAGGGGCATATTGAGGAGCGGAGAAAAAACGCCCGTAGTATGTTTTTGGAAGGCTTGTCGACAGAGGCTGTTCAGAGGATTACCGGGCTGAGCGATGAGGAAATGCGGACATTGCGGAACGGATCGCATTAAGTTGGAACCGCTCGGCCTGCGCGCTAAAACTTTTGCATTGATAAAGTTTCGCCTGAGGCAATCCTCATTGGAAAATTGTGCTTGCGCAATTTTCAGTAGCAAAAGTTTCTGGAAAAGTATTGTTGTGAATTGAAAAGACAACTCGGAAAAAAATTTGTATTTTGCAAAATTTTCTTGACTAAATGATTAATATTTGCATGATACTGGTTTATATGTCAGAAAAGTATCTTGTCATCGTTGAATCGCCGACAAAGGCGCGCACAATTTCCCGCTTCCTGCCCAAAAATTTCATTGTGGAGGCAAGCATCGGGCATGTCCGCGATCTTCCCCAAACAGCAGCCGACATTCCGGCATCGAAAAAAGACCTGCCCTGGGCACGGCTGGGAATTGATGTTGATAATGACTTTGCTCCCCTGTATACAACACCAAAGGGGAAGGGAAAAATTATTAACACCCTCAAAAGACGGATAAAAGAGGTGCGGGGTTTGTATCTCGCTACCGACGAAGACAGGGAGGGGGAGAGCATAAGCTGGCATCTGATCCAGATTCTGAAACCGGAAAAGCTGAAAATTCCGGTAAAACGAATGGTCTTCCATGAAATTACCCGAACCGCTATTACCGCTGCGCTTAATCATACCCGCGATGTTGATATGGATTTGGTGCGCGCTCAGGAAACCCGCAGAGTTCTGGATCGGCTGTATGGTTTTACCCTTTCTCCCCTTATTTGGAAAAAAATTGCCTTCGGGCTTTCGGCCGGACGCGTTCAGAGCCCTGGTTTGCGTATGATTGTTGAAAGAGAACGGCTACGCATGAGCTTTGTGCAATCGGTCTTTTGGGACATTCGGGCTGTGCTTAAATGTTTGGCTGCCGATCCGGAAAAAGATTTTGAGGCGCGTTTAACACACATGAGGGGAAAACGGCTTGTATCGGGAAAGGATTTTAATCCGGAAACCGGCCTCATCAAAAATTACCCTGAAAACAACAGTAAAAATCACCCTGAAAACCAGACAAACAACGAAGACATTCTCACTCTTTCGGAGGCCGATACTACTGCTGTTCGGAAAGCACTTCGTGAAGAGAAATGGCGGGTTATTAATGTAAAAGAGCGGGAAAGTCAGAGCCATCCTGCCGCTCCCTTTATTACATCGACCCTTCAGCAGGACGGCAACCGCAAACTGGGCATGTCTGCCCGGGAAACCATGCGCACGGCTCAGCGTCTCTATGAAGAGGGCTTCATAACCTACATGCGTACCGACAGCCCGACCCTGAGCGCCGAGGCAATACAGGGGGCGCGGAATGTGGTTACGGAACTCTTCGGAGAAAAATATCTGAGTCAGCGCACGCGGCAATTCAGCAGCAAAAGCAAGAACGCGCAGGAAGCCCATGAGGCAATTCGTCCAGCGGGATCACAGTTCACTCATCCCGATAAAACCGGCCTGAGCGGGCGTGAAAAAGCGCTGTATGAGCTCATATGGAAACGGACACTTGCCACTCAAATGGCATCTGCTGTTAAATCGGGAAGCACCGTAAAAATTCAGGCCGGCGATGCTGTTTTTCAGGCAAACGGAACCAAAATACTCTTTCAGGGTTTTCTGAAACTGTACATGGCAGACGGCAGTAATGACGAGGCAATTTTGCCCGATCTGAAAGAGGGGCAGGTCTGCGCAGTGCAGAGCCTTGAAAATCAGCGCCATGAAACAAAACCACCTGCCCGCTACACCGAGGCGAGTCTTATTCAGAATTTAGAGAAGCTGGGCATCGGTCGGCCGAGTACCTATTCGAGTATTATTGGCATACTTCTCGACCGCAACTATGTGCGAAAAAACAAGGACGTACTCATACCAAGTTTCATTGGTATGGCGGTAACGCAGTTCCTTGAGAAAAATTTCGCGCATCTCATTACATACACCTTTACATCCGATATGGAGACCAGTCTTGACCGCATTTCCACCGGCGATGAGAACAATCTGAATTATCTGCGGAGTTTTTACTGCGGGTCAGAGGGATTGAAAGCTCAGGTCGATAAGCGGGAAGCCGGTATTCAGCCTGAGGAATCGCGAAAAATTGTTCTGCCTCGGGCGAGCGGCGGCGCGGAAATACGCGTCGGGCGCTTTGGTCCCTACATTGTTGCAGACGGTCCGGACGGCAAGAAGATTCACAGTACTATTCCCGAAGAAATTGCGCCGGCCGATCTCAGTCCTCAAGATATAAAAACCCTTATTGACGTTCAGATCAAGGGACCTGAGCCGATCGGCCGCGATCCGAAAACAGACAAGCCGATTTTCTGTCTCAGCGGCCGTTACGGTTTCTATGTGCAGCTTGGAGAGGTGAGTGAAGAAGAACCAAAACCCCGGCGGGCGAGCGTTCCGCGGAATCAAAATCCGCGTGAAATTACTCTGGAAGATGCGCTGAAGTATCTGAGTATTCCGCGTATCCTCGGGACACACCCCAAAACGGGTAAGGACATTGTTGCAGGCATTGGACGTTTTGGTCCCTTTGTAACCCACGATGGAAATTTCAGAAGCCTTAAAAAGGATGATGATGTGTACAGTGTCGGCCGTGACCGGGCGCTTGAGCTGCTCAACGAAGCCAAATCTTCCCAAAGACGACAGAGCACCCTTATAAAGGAAGTGGGAGATTTCGATAAGAAAAAAATTGCCCTCTATTCCGGAAAGTACGGACCATACATTAAATTCGGAACAAAAAACATTCCTCTGCCGGGCAAAGAGAATAATGAGGAAGACATAAAGAAATTGAGTCTGAAAGAATGTGTTGATATTATCAGGAATTGGAAAAAATAAAAGCTGCCTCATACTGTATGAGGCAGCTTCATGGGTGGGCTCAGCTGTTTTTCGTTAGTTGTTTATAACTTACTCGGGTAGTAAATATTTTTGTCTTATGACTCTTCTTTCACCACCAGAAATTTGCCATTCAACAGTGACATAATCACTTCCCCCGCCTTCCTTGTGAAGTACTTCAACGTAATACTTGGTACCGGCAACTAAGTTTTGGGTCACTGATTGCCGTTTGTTATCAGAGGCAATTTTTTGTTTGCTATCTGGAGAAGAACCAAAATACAATTCAGCCTGATTATCAGCAGCAATCCAGAACGTATAGGTTCCTGTTACCTGTGGTGTAATATACCCATATATTCTTTGGCCGTAATCATTTCTCCAATTTTTTGGAGCGACAAAATCATAAACCACACTGCGATAATCGGGATTATGAGGATAATTTGAATTATTCGTTAAATCGGCAATGCTGTTGCCGGTAATGTCAAGCCAGAGATCTCTTTTCAGTCCGCCGCCAACGGGGAAAGATACCTTACTCGCAGAAGGTAATCTACGGGTAGGATCCCCAACCTCAAGCATCGCCCTGAGAAGTGACCGAGGATCTTGTAGTGGAAGATCAAAACCCATTTCCCAGATCATGATTCCTCCCAGTTTTTCATTAATTGCCATATTTGTTTTTCTCTTGATCAGATCAATATTGTTAATTTTATAGCCATCTACAACATTTTGAGAAGAAGGCATATCAGGATAGTTTGTCCGAATAGTACGATATGAAGATTCATATCCATCCCAGAAAGTATACCAGGCCTGTGGCGCTGACGCTGGAGCAACCCCATAGAAGCCAGTCCCAATGTTTAGTTGCTCACGCGCAAATCCTTTGTCAAGGAATGCATTCATCTCATCTACCGCATCACCATATGTATCATTACCCCATTCACCAAAACTATCCTGGCCCGAACTCTCGTATGCCATAATATTCACATAATCAACGGCATTGACAACTGAGGCAGGCGCAGAATCTATTAGGGACAAACCACTAACTACAGCAATTGAGAGTTTTTTCCCATCCGCATTCAATTCTGCTTTCAACTCGGTTAAATAGGTAACAAATGCAGGCCATTGACCGCTAGATGGCCATTCCCAATCGATATCAAGACCATAAAAACCGTTATTAACAATAAACTCTACTATATTCCGGATATTTTTCGCCCGCTTTGTTGGATTACCTATGATATTGCCCAGTCCGCCGCCGCTGGGTGATGACCCCGCGCTGTACCATAGCCGCGCGCTCTTTCCGGCGGCAGCTGTTTTAAAATTCTGCAGCCCATCTGGTTGAGAATCGGGTTCGAGTATATCAATATACGTATGAGCAAGAAGAATGACATCTGTCAGATAATCAAATATATTATCTTCAACGTAATATTGAGTATTATCCGTAGAATCATTATAATCAAAATCACGATACGGGGTATACCCGACAATTCGCAGCTTGGGATTGCCGACAGGTGTAGTTGCCGAAGCAGCTTCTGACCAATCACTCAGACCCGCAGCGTTCCGTGCGAGAATCCGCACATCATACTTGGTGCTCTCATACAGTCCCGTAATGGTGTAGATCTTGTACGCGGCAATTGGAATTACAATAATAGGAGCAGCATTCATCCAGTTACTTTCCGAGAGCTTATACTGTAGTTGATACCCGGTAATGGGGGTGCCGCCATTGGCCGGCGCCGTCCATGTTGCGGTAATTTTCCCACTCCTCGCGACAAGACTGGGAGCAGCAGGCGCAGAAGGAGGACTGAATGTACTCTCCGAAACAGTTTGTGACCAATCACCCAGACCCAGACCGTTCAGTGCGCGCATCCGCACATCATACCTCGTGCTCTCACGCAGTCCCGTAATCTCGTAGGTGGCGGCAGCGCTCCCAATTACAATCGTATTCCCCCAGCTGCTTGTAGAGTTAGGCTTATACTGTAGATGATACGAGCTAATGCGGCGGCCGCCATTGTTCGGCTCCGTCCATGTTACGGTAATTTTCCCACCCCCCGCGACAAGCATAGGAACAGGCGCAGAAGGAGGACCGACTGGAGTTGCAACAGCAGGTGCTGACCACGAACTATTGCCCCCCTTATTTACGGCAAGCACTACTACACCGTAGGCAATGGTGTTTGTCAATCCGGTAATGGTGTGGCTTGTGCCGGTAATTCCCTCAATGCTCCCTATCAAGCTACTATCAGACGTATTATTTGAATCATAATATAACAATTCATACCCGGTAATGGAGCCGCCGCCGTTCTCTTCCGGCGCCGTCCATGTTGCAATAATCTGCCTATCACCCGCGACAAGCGTGGGAGGAGCAGGCGCAGAAGGAGGTGCTGCAGGGGTTGCTGTGGCCGATGCGCCCCACGCGCCCACACCCATCGCATTCACAAAGCGCACCTGTACTTCATAGCTGTTGCCGTTTGTCAGTCCGGTAATTATATGACTACATACTTCGTCGACCGTATCCTTGCATATGTTCGTGAATCCGGAGGTAATCTCCGTCCAGCTTCCGCTGCTGCCTTCGCGATAACGCAGGTGAGAGGCAGTGATCGCACTCTCGCCATCATCGCTTGAGATCCTCAACTGGAATATATGAACCACAAGTTCCGTGTTCCGTATTTCAATTGTCGGAGCAGCAGGCGCAGGAGGAGGTGCTGCGGGGGTTGCTGCGGCACTTTCCGACGGGGTGCTATTGCCCGTGACATTGACAGCGTACACCTGCACCTCGTACGCGGTACCGTTTGTTAGGCCCGTAATGGTGTGGCTTGTCGCGGCAATGGAGGAAATGGTCGTTGTCGTATTCGAATCCAGCCAGCTTCCTGCCGGGCTGGTAACTTCGCGATACTGTAGTTCATAGGTAATAGGGCTGCCGCCGTCATCGGTCGGAGCCGTCCATGCTGCGGTAATCTGCGTATCTCCTGCTGTGAGCACAAGCGCGGTCGGCCGCATGGGAAGATTGCCAACAGGGGATGCTCCTGTACTCGGTTCCGACCATTCGCCCTTCCCCATCACGTTCACGGCGCGTGCGCGCACCTCGTACGCGGTGCTGTTTGTCAGGTCCGTGATGGTGTGGCTTGTCGCAGTACCTTCAACAATAATAGCGGGATCGTCCGCTTCAGGAATCCAGTTTTCTGCCGGGCTGGCAACTTCGCGATACTGTAGTTCATACCCGGTAATGGGGCTGCCGCCATTGTTCGGAGCAGTCCAGTGAACCGTGAGTTCCCCATTCCCCGGGACAAGCCTGGGAGCAGCAGGCGCGACAGGAGGTGTTGCGGGGGTTGCTATGGCACTTTCCGACGGGGTACCACCGCCCGTGACATTGACAGCGTACACCTGCACCTCGTACGCGGTACCGTTTGTCAGCCCCGTAATGGTGTGGCTTGTGTTTATGCCGATGCACGTCGGGGGAAATGGTCGTTGTCGTATTCGAATCCAGCCAGCTTCCTGCCGGGTCGGCAACTTCGCGATACTGTAGTTCATATCCGGTAATGGGGCTGCCTCCGTCATCGGCAGGCGCCGTCCATGCTGCGGTAATGTTCGTATCTCCTGCTGTGAGCACAAGCGCGGTCGGCTGCATGGGAAGATTGTCAACAGGGACTCCTCCTGTCGCTCGGTTCCGACCATTCGCCCTTCCCCATCACGTTCACGGCGCGTGCGCGCACCTCGTACTCGGTGCTGTTTGTCATGCCCGTGATGGTGTGGCTTGTCGCAGTACTTTCAACAATAATAGCGGGATCGTCCGCTTCAGGAATCCAGTTTCCTGCCGGTCCGGCAACTTCGCGATACTGTAGTTCATATCCGGTAATGGGGCTGCCTCCGTCATCGGCAGGCGCCGTCCAGTGAACCGTGAGTTCCTCATCCCCCGGGACAAGCCTAGGAGCAGCCATTTCGCCCGGCGGGGTTGAGACCGCCACCGGCTCCGCCGCCGAATCGATATCCAGTATTGGACATCCGGCAAGCAATGCAATAAAAATTGCGCTCAGTACAAGAATAATTGGTATAATATGGGATTTTTTGAAACACATACTGTAGGGTAACAGAATGTGCTGGAGAATTGTGGGGTAATTTTTTCTGAAATGTGGTAATTTCTTAACCATTAAACAAAACTGCCGCGCATATTTATGAAGCGGTTCTGTCATCCAGATTAATGTTGATTATTTCAGGTAAGTTGCCGTTTTACACAGTTTCCACAAACACGTACCATGTAAAACCGCGCGCTGCTATTGATACCGGTATATCAATGCAGTAATTTCGGTCGAGAATATATTTCTCATATGTGCGTTCTTTCTCGGATACGTACACATTTTCGGAAAGTCCCGTATAGTAGAGAGGAATTTTTATACGTTCTTCCAATGTATGTGAAGATGGGTTATAGAATAGTGCTAATCCTCTATTGTATGGTATTTTGTAAGCGGACAAAATGTCCATAACATTGTTGGAGGTCTGTCCCATGTTCCATCGTATATATTCTGCCGCCCCAGTACTATCTGCCTGTTTCGCGGTAAGCTCCAATTTACCTCTCTGTACCCAACACCTGTCTGATTTGATCCGGATAGCATATATGAATCGGGAACACGTACATACACACCGCGGGAGCGAAGCCATGTGTAGAAAGCAATTATCGTTTGCCATTGTGTCCATATGGAATCGCCAAGTCCCTTATGACCAGGATGTTTTGTAGAGGCACATACATCAGCAGGATATGAACCATCATGAACGAATGTTTTTAGATCTAATTCTTCAAAAATGGAATAAAGAGAATCAAAATACCTCTGTCCCCATTCTGATCCAAGGCACGGAGAATTTCCAAACCGGGGGGCACCCTTGATATGCAGTACTGTCTCGTCTACTTCCTGAATTGCTTCAATGCCCTCTTCGAGAACCGGAGCGCTGATACTGCTGGTCTTACCGGTAAAAGGATTTACGACATCATGTTCATCACTTATGCTTCTCGACGCCAGAAGAGAATATCCGCCATATTCTATTTTCTCATTGTCCAGCACATTACCGTATTGTTTCCTGAATTGTTTAAGCATTTCCATAAATTCTGCATTTGTCTGACTGCCCGTTCCACATCCTGTGCTTTGTTGGAAATGAGATGAAACATTAAAGGATTTTCAGTAACCCATGGGGCAATGGTTCTGTACATTTGGGAGCGGGCCAAACCTCTCCGTTGCCTGTCGGTACTGGAATGAATGAGTTGATATTCACGAAATCCGGTAAGTTCGGCACATTATGGTTCTAAATATTTTTGTCTTATGACCCCTCTTTCACCACCAGAAATTTGCCATGCAACAGCAACATGATCGCCTCCCCCGCCTGCCTTGTGAAGTACTTCAACATAATACCGAGTACCGGCAACTAAATTTTGGGTCACTGATTGCTGTGAGCTATATTTATCCCATTGATCTACATTAGTCCCTCCCGACTCGGGAATGGAGGCAATTTTTTGTGTGCTATTTGGAGAAGAACCAAAATACAGTGCAGCCTGATTATCAGCAGCAATCCAGAACGTATAGGTTCCTGTTACCTGTGGTGTAATATACCCATATATTCTTTGGCCGTAATTATCTCTCCAATTTTTTGGAGCGACAAAATCATAAACCACACTGTGATAATCGGGATTATGAGGATAATTTGAATTATTCGTTAAATTGGCAATGGTGTCGCCGGTAATGTTAAGCCAGATATCTCTTTTCAGTCCGCCGCCAACGGGGAAAGATACCTTACTCGCAGAAGGTAATGTACGGGTAGGCTCCGCAATCTCAACCATCGCCCTGAGAAGTGACCGAGGATCTTGTAGTGGAATATCAAAACCCATTTCCCAGATCATGAGTCCTCCCAGATTTTCATTAATTGCCAGATTTGTTTTTCTCTTGATCAGATCAATATTGTTAAAAGCATAGCCATCTGCAACATCTTGAGAAGAAGGCATATCAGGATAGAGTGTCCGAATAGTACGATATGATCCTTCATATCCATCCCAGAAATTATACCAGCCGTGTGGCAATGACCCTTCATTGGTATGGCGTCCATAGAAGGCAACCGCAATGTTTATTTGCTCACGCGTAAATCCTTTGTTAAGGAATGCATTCATCTCATCTACCGCATCACTATAGGTAGCATGACCACCTCCGCCCCGCCTATCGTATGCCATAACATTCACATAATCAACGGCATTGACAACTGAGGCAGGCGCAGAACCTATATTCCCACTATATGAAGCAATTGAGAGTTTTTTCCCCTCCGCATGCAATGCTGCTTTCAACTCGGTCAAATAGGTATTAAATGCAGGCCATTGACCGCCAGAGGGGTATTCCCAATCGATATCAAGACCATAAAAACCGTTATTAACAATAAACCCTACTACATTCCGGATGTTTTCCGCCCGCTTTGTTGGATTACCTATGATATTGCCCAGTCCGCCGCCGCTGGGTGATGACCCCGAGCAGTACCATAACCGCGCTCTCTTTCCGGCGGCAGCTGTTTTAAAATTCTGCAGCCCATCTGGTTGAGAATCGGGTGTGAGTATATCAATATACGTATGAGCAAGAAGAATGGCATCTGTCAGATAATCAAATACATTATCTTCAATTAAATATTGAGTAATATCCGTAGAATCAGTATACGCAAAATCACGATACGGGGTATACCCGACAATTCGCAGCTTGGGATTGCCATTGCCGAGGGGTGTAGTTGCCGAAGCAGCTTCTGACCAATCACTCAGACCCGCAGCGTTCCTTGCGAGAATCCGCACATCATACTTGGTGTCCCCATACAGTCCCGTAATGGTGTAGATGGGAAACCTGTGCGCGGGAATTTCAATAATAGGAGCAGCATTCATCCAGTTACTTTCCGAGAGCTTATACTGTAGATGATACAAGAAAATGGGGGTGCCGCCATTGGCCGGCGCCGTCCATGTTGCGGTAATTTCCCCATTCCCCGCAACAAGACTGGGAGCAGCAGGCGCAGAAGGAGGACCGAATGTACTCTCCGAAACAGTTTGTGACCAATCACCCAGACCCAGACCGTTCCGTGCGCGCATCCGCACATCATACCTCGTGCTCTCACGCAGTCCCGTAATGTCGTAGGTGGCGGAGGCGCTCCCAATTACAATCGTATCTCCCCAGCTGCTTGTAGAGTTAGGCTTATACTGTAGATGATACGAGCTAATGCGGCGGCCGCCATTGTTCGGCTCCGTCCATGTTACGGTAATTTTCCCACCCCCCGCGACAAGCATAGGAACAGGCGCAGAAGGAGGACCGACTGGAGTTGCAACAGCAGGTGCTGACCACGGACTATTGCCCCCCTTATTTACGGCAAGCACTACTACACCGTAGGCAATGGTGTTTGTCAATCCGGTAATGGTGTGGCTTGTGCCGGTAATTCCCTCAATGCTCCCTATCAAGCTACTATCAGACGGATTATTTGAATCATAATATAACAATTCATACCCGGTAATGGAGCCGCCGCCGTCCTCGGTCGGCGCCGTCCATGTTGCAATAATCTGCCTATCACCCGCGACAAGCGTGGGAGGAGCAGGCGCAGAAGGAGGTGCTGCAGGGGTTGCTGTGGCCGATGCGCCCCACGCGCCCACACCCATCGCATTCACAAAGCGCACCTGTACTTCATAGCTGTTGCCGTTTGTCAGTCCGGTAATTATATGACTACATACGTCGACCGTATCCTTGCATATGTTCGTGAAGCCGGAGGTAATCTCCGTCCAGCTTCCGCTGCTGCCCTCGCGATAACGCAGGTGAGAGGCAGTGATCGCACTCTCGCCATCATCGCTTGATATCCTCAACTGGAATATATGAACCACAAGTTCCGTGTCCCTTATTTCAATTGTCGGAGCAGCAGGCGCAGGAGGAGGTGCTGCGGGGGTTGCTGCGGCACTTTCCGACGGGGTGCTATTGCCCGTGACATTGACAGCGTACACCTGCACCTCGTACGCGGTACCGTTTGTTAGGCCCGTAATGGTGTGGCTTGTCGCGGCAATGGAGGAAATGGTCGTTGTCGTATTCGAATCCAGCCAGCTTCCTGCCGGGCTGGTAACTTCGCGATACTGTAGTTCATAGGTAATAGGGCTGCCGCCGTCATCGGTCGGAGCCGTCCATGCTGCGGTAATCTGCGTATCTCCTGCTGTGAGCACAAGCGCGGTCGGCCGCATGGGAAGATTGCCAACAGGGGATGCTCCTGTACTCGGTTCCGACCATTCGCCCTTCCCCATCACGTTCACGGCGCGTGCGCGCACCTCGTACGCGGTGCTGTTTTTCAGGTCCGTGATGGTGTGGCTTGTCGCAGTACCTTCAACAATAATAGCGGGATCGTCCGCTTCAGGAATCCAGTTTCCTGCCGGTCCGGCAACTTCGCGATACTGTAGTTCATACCCGGTAATGGGGCTGCCGCCATTGTTCGGAGAAGTCCAGTGAACCGTGAGTTCCCCATTCCCCGGGACAAGCGTGGGAGCAGCAGGCGCTACAGGAGGTGTTGCGGGGGTTGCTATGGCACTTTCCGACGGGGTACCACCGCCCGTGACATTGACAGCGTACACCTGCACCTCGTACGCGGTACCGTTTGTTAGGCCCGTAATGGTGTGGCTTGTCGCGGCAATGGAGGAAATGGTCGTTGTCGTATTCGAATCCAGCCAGCTTCCTGCCGGGTCGGCAACTTCGCGATACTGTAGTTCATATCCGGTAATGGCGGGTCTGCCGTTCTCTTCCGGCGCCGTCCATGTTGCGATAATCTGCGTATCTCCTGCTGTGAGCACAAGCGCGGTCGGCCGCATGGGAAGATTGCCAACAGGGGCTCCTCCTTCGCTCGGTTCCGACCAGTCGCCCTTCCCCATCACGTTCACGGCGCGTGCGCGCACCTCGTACTCGGTGCTGTTTGTCATGCCCGTGATGGTGTGGCTTGTCGCAGTACTTTCAACAATAATAGCGGGATCGTCCGCTTCAGGAATCCAGTTTTCTGCCGGTCCGGCAACTTCGCGATACTGTAGTTCATATCCGGTAATGGGGCTGCCTCCGTCATCGGCAGGCGCCGTCCAGTGAACCGTGAGTTCCTCATCCCCCGGGACAAGCCTAGGAGCAGCCATTTCGCCCGGCGGGGTTGAGACCGCCACCGGCTCCGCCGCCGAATCGATATCCAGTATTGGACATCCGGCAAGCAATGCAATAAAAATTGCACTCAGTACAAGAATAATTGGTATAATATGGGATTTTTTGAAACACATAATGTAGCCTCCAGCATAAAATTGTTTGGATTATAGGTACATTTCCTATAATATATTCTGTAGGGTAACAGAATGTGCTGGAGAATTGTGGGGTAATTTTTTCTGAAATGTGGTAATTATTTTAAATAACCGGCTGTCTGAAGACAATCAGACAACCATGAAGTGTATCAGCCTCTCTCCCATCCACAAACCTGTCCTGCCAATATGCTCAGAAAGGGCATGTCGATAGATTTTATTCCCTGAAGTATTTTTTGCGCAGCGCATGCTGCCGAAGGGCTCGCAGGAGGCGGGCGGACGATTCAGGGCGGAAACCCCGTTCGATGTTCAGACTGCTTATTGCGCTCACCATACGCCAGTGCCGCAGCAGATGAACCCACGCAGTGAAAAGGTCAAGTTCGTATATGTGGGCAGGCTCACTGTTTACCCCGTTAATTTCAATAATGCGAAATTCGCCCCGCTCCAGCGCGCGGATGTTTCGGGTTTTTACATCGAAACGTCCAAGATAAAACTCGGGGATGCAGTCTGCGAGCGGAGCAAAGACCTTGAGCAGAGCCGGACTGATAAGGTGATTCCCGTTTCTGAAAGTTACCCCGCGGGCATGATTCCCTATGTCCATGAGTACGCGTTCCTCTCCGGCGCTGAGAATTTCATGCAGATTGAATCTGTGCAGCTTTTCAAGCCGCCGCCGATGATAGCGAGCGCGGGCGCCCCGGCGGATGAGCTGCGCGAGGGTGCTCACGCCATCTCCCTGGACACTCAGGGGCTCCTTGATAACCAGAGAAGTTATGCGCGGCTCGCCCGAAACCGGATTCTTCACGACCATGACTCCGTACTCCTCTCCGCCGCTGATATTTTCCTGCAGGATAATTGCAGGCCCCATAGAAAATTGCAGAGGAGATTGCAGAGAAGATTTCATGCCGGCTGCCTCATGGTATGCGCGCAGATAGCGCAGAACTTCGCTTCGCCCATGCACGCGCTCTACTCCCATACCGCGTTCGCCCATGTCCGGCTTGAGAAACACAGGATATGCCAGCCCGAGTTTTTTCATAATACCTTCGATTTCATCTGCGCCGCTTCCCGATCCCGAGTTTCCCGAGCCCGAACCGGGAAGTTCCTTAAAATAGTGGGTCTTCGGGAGGTAGCGGGCTGGAATTCCCTCAAACATTGCCGACTTGGAATATTCTAGGAGCCCTCCGAAACGAAGCCCGGGATTCGCGCTGAGAAAATGAAGAAGCGATCCTTTTCTGAGTCCCTGCGCAATAAGCCAGACGGCAACGGGCAGGTACATAATCCAGGAAGGCCAGAATTCCCATTTCAGTATTTTCGGGAGAATCATAGGGGCGCCGCTGGTCGGGTGCTGTCGCGGCGGTGGCGCCGCTGTCGGGTGCTGTCGCTGACGGGCGCCGCTGGCGGGAGTGCTCGCCTGTTTGAGGGCGTAAACTCTGCGGCGTATTTCCGCGTTGATGTCTGCGTTGATTGACGCGCTATTCCGAATAGTGTTTCCGGCATTATCGCTGGCGCATAGTTCGGCAGCGGGGATCGGTGTACCAATTCGAATTTCCAGCGTCTGCCCCTGTTTACGGAACATTTCATCGACCAGAAAGAGCATCTCGACATTGAATGGAATTCTGAACCAGCGGCGCAGGTTGGCGATGGTATAAAAACGCCGGCTGTTTTCTCCGAAGAAACGGCACGGGACGATGGGCCGGCTGTTTTCCCGACAAAGGCGCACATAGGACTTGTTCCAGGGGAGATCTTGCACACGTCCGCCTATCCGGCGGCTGCATTTTCCAGCCGGAAAGTGGAGTATGGCAGCGTTGCCGCTGAACAGTTCCCGGTATCGTTCCCCATGCCGATAATTGCTCATTCCGCCGTCCATCTCCTTACTCACGGGGAGAAAGAGCTCCTCCATCTGATGTATATTCATAAGAAGATCATTGACCATGAGCCTGACTTCACTGAAATAGGTGAAAAGCAGAAAGATGAGCGCAAGACCATCCAGCCCCCCAAGGGGATGATTGGAGATTAAAACCGGGCGCTCAAGCCCCGCCAGATGCTCCGTTCCATGCGCGCGCAGCCTCACATCAAAATAATTCAGGGCAGCGCGCACAAAGTCCGCGCCCCGCAACTGCCCAAACTCCCGGAGGGCAGCATTAATTTCACGCTGATGAATAAGTGACGCAAGATATCGCAGGATAAAATTGGGCAGCCGTAGCTCTGCCGTAATTTCCCTGACATCAATCATTCGGGAAATACTGTTCCGCCAACTCCACGAGAGCTGATTCATCGGCACTGCGGGTGAGCACATGATCTGCGATTGCCTTGAGTTCATCGCGGGCATTTGCCACGGCAACACCGAGACCGGCAGTTGTAAGCATTTCAATATCGTTATTGCTGTCGCCGAAGGCAATGCAGTTTTCAATAGGAATGTTGATATGCCGGGCGAGCATTGTAAGGGCTGTTCCCTTATTCACTCCCGAGGCGACAACTTCAAGGTACATTGGTTTGGAAAAGAACATATCGAACTTTCCCTGAGCAATGGGCGCCAGCGCCTTCTGTAATGTACAGAGCTTTTCATGCTCTCCGATAATAAGAAGCTTAATACTCCCGTTCGGAAGAGCAGATGGTATGTCATCAACATAGGCCCAATTCATATCGGTGCTGCTCACATAATAATCAATCCATTTCTGCTGGGTACTATCGCGCCGTTCCACAATGAAGCCCTCGCTCCGGTATGCCTGAACATGAAGGTTCGCGGCACGGGTCTGCGTGAGAATTTCAGCAATAAGCTCCTGACTGAGTACCTGCTCAAAAATAATGGTATTGCTGCCGGCGGTGCTTACTCTGCCTCCATTGTAGGAAATAAGATATTCATTGTCGCTGCCATTATTATTGGGGGGGATGATGCGGGAAGCGACAGCGCGCAGACTTGATGTTGCCCTGCCGCTGCTGAAAACAATCGTGATACCCCTGTCGTATAGTTCCTGCAAAGTTTTTTGCGTTGCCGCCGGAAGTGTTCCGTCCAGCGCCAGCAAGGTGTCATCGACATCTGTTGCAAGAAGCCTGTACATATCAGAATTGTCCTCCGCCAATGTTTATTGTCGTGCTAAAAGCAAGTTTTCCAAACAGGTTCTTTCTGTTAAGAATACCGTTGGCAGGTCCGTACTCACTCTGGGTATCGCCGTAGGCATTGATCATGGCAATGCTGAGTGAAAATCCGTCAAAAAAACGGTAGCTTATACTTGTATTAAATATACCGCTGATATCTGACCAGTTGGCCTGCCATACAGTCGAAATAGTCAAGCCTTCGAGGAATAATTCCCGAAGACTGATTGAAAGCGCTGTATAGTGCATGCCGAAATTCTCCACTGCCGATGGGTGCAGACTGCCGGCGCCGCTTGAAATTTCACGCAGGGCAGGAGCGAGAAAATCAGAATTTTCATAACCCTCACCCTGAAAATAGTACTGGGCAATAATTGCCAGATCAATAGTGGTATCAAAAATATTTGTTGGGAGAAAACTCAAGCCAGCCGTCGCGCTCAGGTATGGGGTTTCATCATCTTCCTCAATCTCCAGTGTCGGCTCTCCCTCCGCTGTCTCCATTACCGAGAGGATTTTTCCTCCCTGACGGCCGAAACTCAGGCGCCCCTCCAGAAAAAAGTTGACATTCCGCAGCGGTAGTCTGATGGCGCTCATAATGCGGAATGGTCTGTCTTTTTGAAAACCAAAACCGAGCTGGGTTTCAAAGCCCAGATCTCCAAGATCAATATAAAAATTTCCCCGAGCTGCGTAGCCCAGGTCTGTCAGCGCCTTTACCGAAGCATCGGCGATAACATAGGCGCTCAGTTCATGAATTCCAATTGGTACGGAGGCCTTTAAGGCCACCGGTCCTTCCCGCTCAGCCTCGGGGTCATCGGGGTCTATGGGAACAAGGCTGATGAAGTCTCCCGGGCTCCAGAAGTAGCCGACGCCCCAGTTCACGGTCTGCTTGCCAAAGCGCAGGAATAATTGTTGATTAAAATTTACATCGGAGTAGAGCTCAAATATCGTTGCATTGAGGGTGCCGATTGTCTCGGAGTAGATCTCAAATATCGTTGCATCGAGGGTGTCGATTATCGCCGTCTTTTCAATCTGCGGAGTCATGGGATCGTCGGGAACAAGAACATCATTGGGAAGAGTAAAGGGATAGGTGGTCTTCACTTTTGCGAATACTCTGAAGTCGGAACTGGGGCGCGCATTCAGATACACATCGGCGCCCAAATCCACAAGCAGGCCCTCGGTGACCTCATCGCCGAGGACATCGGGATCATCCGGCAGGCTCTGCCAACTCCAGAATGCGGAAGTTGACGATCTGAGGCTCCCGCCAATTTGAACCTCATCGCTTGAAAGAAATTCAAGGTAGGCCTCCCCGCCTTCGGTTTCTTCCTCGGTAATTTCTTCAATCATGCTGTCGCCGAAAAGATCATCTTCCGAACTGCCGAAAATATCATCCTCGGAGCTGCCGAAAAGATCATCTTCCAGACTGCCCGAAGATTCATCGTCATCAATTTCCTGACCCGGCGCCTGAACAGCGATCATACAGATTAGGGTAAGTATGAGTATGGCTCCTCTATTATATTGCAGCGATTTCAGCGATTTCATTATCGGTTCACCTGTTCAAGATAGGACTGCGTGAAAACCGTATCGGGAATGTTATTAAAGCTGACGCCGCGGACTGTTATCTCGCTTTGCTCGCCGGGGGAAAGGTTGTCGACCTGAAGAATTTTCGTTGGAATGAAATAATCGCCATAGCGTCCATAGGTCGGATAGTACACGGTACGCACAAGACGGTCTGACAGGCTATAGTTCTCTTCCTTCAGTGGAAGATAATTATCTCTCCGCACCCAGTAACGGATTCTCGGAAATGTAACGGTATCGGTAACCGCTTTGAGATCGAGCACATACACCGGATATTTTCCGAGCATTGCTTCCTCATATGAGTCGGCTTCATAATCGTCAACCAGAGAGGTTTCGGCAAAATCGCTGTTACGGCTTTCGGTATCTTCAAAATTATCGCTGAGATTGAAAATTGAAAATTCCCTACTCTCGGGATCATATGACCATGCAGTGTCATCGACACTGAGATACCCCTGCCCCCTCCTCAAAAGCGGATCGACAATGAGAATGAGAAATTTATCCTCTCGGTCTCTCCTGAAAAAACGAACCTTTGTGACGCTCCGTTCTTCCTCGGGTTTATCGCTCACAATGGTATATTCGGCGGTAAAATCCTCATTCCCGAACGAATCGAGTGCATCTATTTGCCGGATTACTTCATCTGTGTCCAGTCCCTGAGCATATAAAACACTACACAGAGTAAAACACACAAGTAAAAAACCTTCTTGAATTCGCATTATTATTCTCCTAAAAATTTGAATGATCTATTAGAAACTTTTGTATTAGAAACTTTTGCATAACTTTCTCTTATGATCGCAGAGCATCTGCCGGAGATAATTTTGCAGCTCTATTGGCAGGCGAGTTTGCTGCGAGAACGGTAAAAATTACGACCAGAAAATAATTAAATATGAGGCTCGTCAGATTAAAAGGAAAGGTAAATTTCCCATTCAAGGTGAAAAGACTCAGGGGATTGTCGGTTGGTATGGTAATGAGCTTCAGAAAAAGGCTCAGAACAGGCGCGAGTATGACACCGATAATATACCCCACGGTTCCGAGACCGAAGGCTTCCCACAGGAAAATACGGCGAATGCCGCCGCGCTGCACACCAACGGCGCGCATGGTACCAATTTCCTTTACCCGCTCAAGCATGACCATTCGGAAGGTGTTGGCAACACCAACGGTGATAATGACAATAAGAATGAGCAAAAACACCAAACTTGCGGCATTGACCGTATTAATAAGCTGATCAATCTGGGTAGTAAATTCAATAACATCGGTAACTTCATACAGCCCCGATTCCCATATGGAAAGATCCGCCTCATCTTCAGTGAAATCGTCAAACACTCTCTGACCGCCGCTGAAGGCAAAACTGGCGCTCAGCGTTTCCTCAACCTCGGGAAGCAGCCGCTGTTCATCGCTGAGTTTCTCTTGGATGATATTACTTACTCCTTCAGTCATATTCAGCGAAGGAAGTCTGAGATGTAAATCCTGATAACTATCTTCACCGATGTTGATCATTGTGTTTACCCGCTGTATATGAGCATAGCTGGAAAAGGAGCTCAGGAATCCTGAACCGGTCATAATACCCTGCACAATAAAGCTCCCGACATTTTCCTGACCAGTAACCGTTGAAGCCTGAAGGGTAACTTCTTCACCAATGTTCACGCCGAGCCTTTCAGCAGCTTCGCCGCTGAGAACAATGGCGTAGGGATCGGAAATAATTGATTCGAGCGAACCTTCAGCCAGACCAATGCGCTCCTGAAGGCGGGTCTCACTATCCCAGTTCACACCAGCTACTAACTGACCAGACTTGCGTCCATTAAAGATGACGGTTGCAAACATGCTTGAACGTTTTACTAAATCATCTCTCGCATAGCCTAAGTCGGAGAGAATGTTGAGAATAGTATCTTCATCTCTAAATTCAGGGATTATTTCACCATCGTCCCGCCTTCTCTGTTCGGAGATAAACACGTTTCCGCCCAGAAACTCTACGATGCCTTCTTTTATGTTTGTTGTCATACCGGCGAGGAAGGCATTGACAAGCGTTATAATGAGAATGCCGAAGGCAATGGCTCCGCAGAGAAGCAGACTTCGTTTTTTCTGCCGATTCAAATTTCGCACGGCGATATTAATATATTTCATACCCGTCTCCTACACAGACTGCATTGCTTCCAGAGGTTGTATTTTGAGCGCCACACGAACCGGATACAGGCTTGAAATGAAACCAATACCGAGCATGACCGCATAACCAATAAAGACTGTTGTGATACTGAATACCGGCCGGAGCACCTCTCCTCCAAACAGAGATTGAATAAAAAGGTTCGGCGCCGGAATTCCCACTGCATTAAGAAGCGCAACAATGAGAAAACCCAGTATGAGACCGACGCTGCCGAAGATAAGCGATATGCTCACACTTTCGGCAATGAACATATACCGAATGAGTTTTTTATAGGCGCCGAGGCTCCTCATGGTACCTATTTCTTTTCTCCGCTCAATAATCGATATAACGAGGGTATTCATAATAATGATGACGGCAACCACCGCAAGAATAATAACAAGTATGTAAAAGAATATTCGGGTGGCATTGCTGAACTGAGCCGCCCCCCCCGAAGCAACAACCCAATCTACTGCCTCGAGAGGCCAGCCCTGTTCATCAAAATAGGTATTGAGCTGCGCTATTGTCGCATTCGTCTGAGAATCTGCATTGAGCCTGATGAGCAGGTATGACCAAGCGCCGGCATCCGGCACACTTGCCTGGTTTCGTTCGGAAAGATCGCCAAGAATGTTAAACACATCGGTATCGCCGGCAGCGCCGGTGCCCGCATCGCCGGCAGCGCCGGTGCCCGCATTGCTGTTAGCGCCGCCCGCAGCGTCAATGGCAGCATCGGAGAAGAATGAATCATCGCCAAAGAGGGCGTCATCGCCAAAGAGGGCATCATCGCCAAAGAGGGCGTCATCGCCGGCATCGGCAGAGAACATAGTACTGTCGAGGAGGCTTGTATCTGCTTCATCAATGTTAACAATGTCAACAGTTCCGACCACCATCCCGACAAGCGATCTCATATTTGAGGCATCGATGAAGGCATTGATGTTTCCGCTGGCATTGGAATATTCGTACACTCCGCGAAGAACCAGACGCCGAATTCGTAATCCTGCATTACCGCCCCCTTGGAGCTTTATTTCATCGCCAATTTGAAGATCAATGCCGAGATCATTTCGTATGCTGTCTATTGTTTCCTTATTAACAACAATGCCCGATTCACCGGGTTCGAGAAAACGTCCTTCGAGAACATTCACATTTTCGGGAAACATTTCCCGGTAGCTATCTGGTTCAATGCCGTATACCGCGAGTGATACGCCGCGGTCACGGTCTTTTTCGCTGAAGTCGATGTTTGCGAAGGCGGTGATCTGGGGGTTGGCAACCGCCGCCTGAGGCAGGGAGGTAATGTACTCGTAGAGATCGGCATAACCGCCTATGCTCTGGCTGGCGACATCGGGATTGAAGGAACCGTTGATAGTAACAGCATCTTCCGATTGGGTTCTTACAAGTATGTTACCGGTGAAACTATCCACATATGAACGCTCAACTCCCTGCCGCGCAGTATCCAGAATGGAATTGCCGAGGGTAAGAATGAGTATTCCTAAGGTAATGAGCACGCCGATAATGAGGCTCTTGGATTTGTGCTCTCTGAGGTTTCTGAGGGCTATTCGGAAAAGTACCGCCATATTATTCTTCCCGACGTTCTTCGTGAATGATTTTGCCATCTTGCAGCTTGATAATGTGGTCGGCTATGTCGACAATGGTTGCGTCGTGGGTGGAAAAAATGAAGGTGGTCTCTTGGTCGCGGTTTACTTTTTTCATGAGTTCAATAATTTGTTCACCGGTTTTGGAGTCGAGGTTGGCGGTGGGTTCATCGGCGAGTACTACCTGCGGCTTACAGACGAGCGCCCGCGCAATGGCTACCCGCTGACGCTGTCCGCCCGAGAGCTCATTCGGCCGGTGATTACGCCAATTACTGAGCCCGACCTCTTCAATAAGATAGTCAATCCATTCCGTCTTCTCGTTCTTTTCCATTTTTGTTTTTCCAAGCAGAAGAGGAAATTCAATGTTTTCAAATACATTCAGCACGGGAATGAGATTAAAGCTCTGAAAAATAAAACCAATGAAACGATGACGAAGCTGGGTAATCTCTTTGTCTTTTAATGTCTTTGTATCGATCTCATCGATAATAACTGAACCTTCGGTCGGAATGTCGATGCAGCCGAGAAGGTTTAAAATGGTCGACTTGCCCGAACCTGAGGGTCCGGCAATGGAAATAAAGTCTCCCTTCTGAATTTGAGAACTCACACCCCGAACTGCGTGAATTTCAGTTTTGCCAAGCGGATATACTTTATGTATATCTTTCATTTCTACAATAGCCACAGATATCTCCCCATTACGTACTTCAAGAACATTTTACATTGATAAAGTTTTGCATTGATAAAGTTACAAAAATACATGGGGTTTGTAAAGTGAAATTTTTGCTTTATTCAAACATTTCTATTCTTCAATTTCTTCAAACAGGGTGTAGGCATAGAGTTTAGCGCCCCCAGCAGTAATAGGAGGAGTAGTAGAAGTACCAGCACCATTCACATCACTTGCTATCCACATCGTTCTTCCATCTGACCAGATACCGGTATTATCTGTGTTTTCGATATCATTGAGTGTGAACGTTTTTGTTGGATCGGAGGTTCCGTCACTCATCTTGTAGGCGGCAATCCGAGTTCTCATAACATCGGTACCCATATCATCAATGGTAACATCAGCCAGTATCCACAGTGTGGTTCCATCTGACCATATACCTTCGAGCCTACCCAGATTATCGCTTAGGTTGATATCTTTTGCAGAATCAGCTTCTCCGGTACTCAGCTTGTAGGCATAGATTTTTTTATTACTACCATTAGTATCTGCCACCCACATTGTCGTTCCGTTCGACCAGATGCCTGCGGGAATTGTGCCTGAGTACACTCCGCTTACGGGATATGGAGCGCCACTGACAGTGAAACTTTTGTTTGTGTCTGGCATTGGATCAAAGTTTCCGTTACTCATTTTATTATGGGCGTGGATGTTAGCATGAGAACCATATTCTCCCTCTGTCACCCACATCGTTTCTCCATCTGACCAGATATACAAGGGTTGATAGGAGAGATTGATATCACTTCCTGACATACGGGTTTTGTCACTCACTTTGTAGGCATAGATTTTTCTATTATCACTAGTATCTGCCACCCACATTGTCGTCTCATCCGACCAAATGCCGTAGGGGTAACTGATTACGGCACCCGCCATATCCAGACTATCGAAATTCTTACTTTCGTCATAGGCGCCGACAAATTTCAGCCCTCCGGATTGAGATGGAGACCACGCGCCATTGCCCTGCGCATTGGCGGCGCGGACACGCACATCGTAGCTCATGCCGTTTTCGAGGTTCATAATGGTGTGGGTTGTAGCTGGCGCGGCGACAGTAATAGCAGCGATGCTCGTTGTGTTATCTGGCGGCCAGTCATCGGCGCTGAGTTTGCGCTGCACATGGTACTCGGTAATGGCGCTGCCGCCATTATCTTTCGGAGCAGTCCATGTAGCAGTGATTTCCCCATTCCCCGCTTCGAGGGTTGGAGCATCCGGCGCGGCAGGAACGGCAACAGGGGTTGCGACGGCAGATTTCGACCATGCGCTGGGTCCCTGCGCGTTAACGGCGCGCACCTGTACTTCGTAGGTGTTGCCGTTTGTCAGTCCGGTAATGATCCGGCTTGCGCTGGTAATGCCGGAAATATCCGTCCATGCTCCGCCGCCTGTGCGATATTGCAGCTCATACCCGGTAATGGCGCTGCCGCCATCGTCCGGCGCAGTCCATGTTGCGGTAAGTATCGCATTCCCCGATTCAAGGGTTGGCGCAGCCATTGTGCCCGGCACAGTTGGATCGGGTGGATCGGGTTCCGGTGTTGGGCATCCGCTGAGTACCAGCGCCGCAACAATGAAGGTAAGTATCGCTCTGAAAAAACGGAACTTGTGTTGTGTTGTGTTGTGTTGTGTTGTGTTGTGTTGTGTTGTGTTGTCTGAAATCATATAATCTCCTTTGAATATCAGAAACTTTTGCTGCTGAAAATTGTGCAGAGCTCAATTTTCAGCAGCAAAAGTTTCCGATCTGGAATGCTTTCTTTGTGCTTAGCATTCTCCTATTTTATAGAAAGTTTTGCATTTTGCAAAACTTTGTATCAGAAACTTTTGCATTGATAAAGTTTTGCCTCAACGGAAAATTGTGCAGAGCTCAATTTTCAGCAGCAAAACTTTCCATATCTTGAGAAAATCAAGAATATCACAAAATTTTCTATAAGTATACTACGAAAACCATATAATTGCAATTTTTCAATAGCCAATGCGATTCTGTGAAATTAATACCATGATGGCAGCAGATCACCTATTACGCCGGAGTCAATGAACATGTCGACTTTGAGTCCGGTATATGTGCCGTTTCTATTGATGCCGACAGTATTGGGGTCAGCATCATTATCGGGCATCCAATAATCCTTCCATTCCTCAAGATTTTGATTGAATGCAGATGCACTCCGGAACATATGGCTCATATTTGTTACCGAGCCGACATCCCAGTCCGAGATATCGCCATTGAAGGAGCTTGCGCTCTGGAACATCCCGGACATATTCCTTACCGAACTGACAGTCCATTCCGAGATATCGCCATTGAAGGCGCTTGCCCCAAAGAACATTCCAAGCATATTCCTTACCGCGCTGACATCCCAGTCCGAGATATCGCCATTGAATGCGCTTCTCTCGAACATCTGCTGCATATTCGTTACTGAGCTGACATTCCAGCCGGAGATATTGCCATTGAAGGCGTTTGCGCCATCGAACATATATCCCATATCCGTTATTGCTGTGGTAATAATGTAGTTGAGATCGGCAGTATTGCCCCAGGTTGATATTCCCGCAGCTACCGCTGTTTTCAGTGCCGCGTTATCAGCAGGACTCACGGTAACATAAAACTTTTCGGTAACCCGTGTATTCTTATCGGTTCCGTCTATGACAGATACATTGTATGTTCCAGCCGTTGTACTCGCGCTAACGGTAATAACTCCGGTACTTGAGTCAACTGTCGGCGGGGCAACCGATCTCATGGAAGTAACCCCAGCCACAGTAACGCTTGGCTTCTCCGCATTGGCAACTGCCTCATCAATGGCAGCCGACAGAATGACGGACATTGCCGCACCACCTGGAGGAACCTTCGGAACCTGCCTCGCAAGCGGCCGCAGTGTTCTTGTTGCGGATGCAGACCATTCGCCATCGCCCTGCGCGTTGACAGCGCGCACCCGCACATCGTAGGAGGTGGTACCGTCGTTCGTCAGTCCGGTAATGGTGTGGCTCGCAACAGTACCGGCGATAGGGTCGGTGACCGGCGTCCAGTTAGAACCGCTGTCTGAACTATACTGCACATGGTACTTGGTAATGTCGTTGCCGCCGTCATCTGGCGCAGCCCATGAGGCGGTGAGCTGGGTGTCTCCAACTGTGAGCGTGGGAGCATTCGGCGCGCTGGGAACGGTATCGTAGATTATGGTTACTATCAGGTAGCTGTTGCCGGAAGGATGAACAAGCGGCGCCTCGACGGCAGCCTTGTATGCGTGAATGCTGAGTCGGTCGCCTAAAAGTGTGAAGGGGTTTTCTTTATTTTGCGTTGCGCTGGTAATGCCGTTGTATGCGGGAATTTCTGCAAATGAGTCGCCAAATGCATAGTGTATGACTGCGCCGGGAGTATCTGACTGTGCGATAATTTCCACATTATTATATTTGACAGTTATTTCGCCTGCCTTGGGCTCCCAAAGATCAGTGCCTTTTTTGCGGACATACCATTGCGGCTTCTGCGCGCGCTCAACATTGTTGTTAACGGCGCTGGGGGGAATGCGGTCGTCTTTATTGGGAATGTAGACAAAGGCTGAGGGGCAGGCCGCAAGTATGAGCATGAAAACACAAAGAACGGTAATATATAGTTTTTTCCGAACATTCATTGGTAATACTCTCCAATTTCGTAATGGCTGAAACGGCTGAAAAAAACTGACTATTAAGAAAGTTTTGCAAAATGCAAACATACACATTATATATCCTGTAGCGGGAAAAATCAATACTAATCCCAAAATCGCCAAAAATCAGCAAAATACATGCAAAAATTTCCTAAAAATAGACAATTGAAGGCTCATTCATGTTATCGATCACGTCCTTTTTTATTGTTCCAAGGTTTTCAAATGTGTCGATGTCGGGCTTGAAACACAGCGTGTAATGCTCCATGAGCCCATTCATAATTGAAACATCGGGATTGATGTATTCGGCCATCGGTAAGAAACTCACCCGATAATTATTCTGCTTAATTTTTTCAACCAGCACCGCAGATGGAAGATGAAGTTTCAATTTCCTTCCGTGCACAAGATCAATGCCGATTCGCGATTGTCCGCATCCGAGTATCCAGGCAGACCCGGGCAGAAAAATACAGCTGCGTCTGCCTGTTTTTGAAAGATCGACACGAAGGTTTCTTTCTGTGCCGTCATGATTCCTGCTGCGCAGTGTCAAGGTTCTGCGCATGGACACCTCATCCCACAAAACAAGCATTTGGGGAATGTAGCGGAGGACAGTATGATCCTCAACAATCCAAGGATGCTGAATGTAGGTATCCAGATAGAGTTCTCGGTTATTGTTTACAAGGAGAAAATCGTTGGAAATGCGGCCGCTGATCTTGGTGCCGGGAACTTCAAGGCTGAGAATCTGCCGTAATCCGCGTATGCCCCCATCTTCAACCGCAACGGCATTCTCTATTTTGAAGGCATGTTTCCGTCCAATTTTTCCTCTTCTGAGGAGGAAAAGAGATGATATGCCGCCCGGAAAAACAAAGGTTCCGCCGTTGTACACCATTCTGTCGATGTTACCCTGAGTAAAAAACACCGTAAAATCCTGTTCCCGCAGTTCCACATCGCCGAGAAGGCTCAGGGTAATTGTCCGCCAGAAACGCGGCTCTTCCGTATGATCCGGATGAGGAAGGGGAAATATACTGCTGAACGATGCTTTTCGGGAAGGTTTTTTCCCGGGCTTCGAAAGAAACTGGGAGATAAATTCCGGACCGAAGTACGGAGGATCAAATTCCGGCCAGTCCACCGAGAGCTCTTCTTCCGAATTACCCGCGGCATGAAGCGGCCGAATTTCTCCTCTTCCACAGATAAGTTCATGCTTTTTCTTCGACAGCGCCAGAAATGCCTCCAATATTCTTTTATGCTCCTTGTCTCCATTAACCATAATAATGGTGTCCCAGTTATCTTCTTTTTGAAAGATTTCCCGGTTCATGAGCTGCAGTACTTCATGCCTGCTTTTTTCAATCTTCATTCTCAGTCCCGATGCAAAATGCCGGGCGCTGCTATTATCGGGAAAAATAACAGGGATAATTTGATCGCCGGCATCTTTGGTCATAATTCTATAGTAGCTTCCCTTCCAGACAGCGCGCAGAGGAATTATGACCGCGGGCAAAATACTTCTATACATGTTCCGCGCTTCTTCCCGTTGATAGTCGTGCCAGCGCGGAATAAAGACCGGAGAAAGTTCAGGATAATGCGCGGTAAAGGCCGTGAGTCCTTTTTTCAGATATTCCCGCAGGTTCCGGACATTCATAAGCCCTTGAAAAGCTGCATCGGAACTATCGGGAAAGATGTTTATTCGTCCTGAACTAATAAATGGGGCGATTTGCTGTTTCAGGGAGTCATCTAGCGATTCAAGAAGCGCAATGGGCGCCCGGATGCCCAGACGGATGGCAGAGCCCTGTTCCTGAATGTGCTCAATAAGGGTGAGAATATGGTTCCCTGCTGTATTGATATCGTAAAATGTAAACATCGGAAGTAAACGCATGTACATCTTTGTATCATATTTCAGGAAACTTTTGCATTGGAAAACTTTGTTCAGGTCATTTTTCTGTAAAAAATTTTGTAAAATGCAAAAGTTTCTGTAATAGAGTTTTTTTTCTTGATGTTTGCGTATCTTTTTGATATTTTATACATAATTACTTAATGAAAGTTTTGCATTTTGCAAAACTTTCTATAAAATAGGAGAATGCTAAGCACAAAGAAAGCATTCCAGATCGGAAACTTTTGCTACTGGAAATTGTGCTCTGCACAATTTTCCAATGCAAAAGTTTCTTAATGGACATTTCATATTGTCTCATAAAACTACCGGAAAGGTTTGCTGCTGGAAATTGTGCTCTGCACAATTTTCCAATGTAGAAATTTCCATAAAAATGAGAGAATGTTATGCACATAGAGGCATTCAAAATCTGAAAGTTTTGCTGCTGGAAATTATGCTCTGCACAATTTTCCAATGCAAAAATTTCTATCAACTTATTAAGGAGAGTTGTATGGCTAAACAACTACAATTCAACGAAGAGGCTCGGCGGAGTCTTCTCCATGGTGTGGAGAAGCTCTCTAATGCCGTTAAGGTTACTCTCGGACCTAAGGGAAGAAACGTTCTTCTGGACAAAAAATTCGGAGCGCCAACCGTAACAAAAGACGGTGTTTCAGTTGCTAAGGAAATAGAACTGGAAGACCCCTTTGAAAATATGGGCGCGCAGCTTCTCAAGGAGGTTGCCACAAAAACAAATGATGTTGCCGGAGACGGAACAACTACCGCAACCGTTCTTGCCTACAGCATTATTCGCGAAGGGCTAAAATCGGTTGCTGCGGGCATTAACCCCATGGCAATAAAACGCGGCATTGACAAGGCTGTTGAGAAGTCTGTTTCCGAACTCGGTAAAATTAAAAAAGATATTAAAGCCGATAAGGGTGAAATTGCCCAAGTGGCTTCTATTTCCGCCAACAACGATAGTGAAATTGGTGAGGAAATTGCCAACGCCATGGAAAAAGTCGGCAAAGACGGAGTTATTACCGTTGAAGAAAGCAAGACCATCGATACAACTGTTGAGTTTGTTGAAGGAATGCAGTTTGACCGCGGGTATCTTTCGGCCTACTTTGCCACCAACAGGGATAATATGACAACAGTGTTGGAAAATCCCTACTTACTCATTCACGACAAGAAGATAAGCAGCATGAAGGATCTTCTGCCCATACTTGAGAAAATTGCTCAATCGGGCAAGGCTATGCTCATTATCGCAGAAGATGTTGATGGGGAAGCTCTTTCCACACTTGTTGTCAATAACATTCGCGGAACTATTAATGTCTGCGCTGTTAAGGCGCCTGGCTTCGGCGATCGGCGTAAGGCCATGCTTGAAGATATTGCAGTCCTTACCGGCGGACAGGTAATTAGCGAAGAACTTGGTATGAAACTTGAAAATGCCGAGATCAGCCAACTTGGTCAGGCGAAAAGCATAAAGGTCGACAAGGAAAATACCACTATTATTAATGGTGTTGGTAAATCATCTGACATTAAAGACCGTATTTCCCAGATAAAGGCACAGATTGAAGACACTTCCTCTGACTATGATCGTGAGAAACTTCAGGAACGCTTGGCAAAATTGGCAGGCGGAGTTGCTGTTATTAATGTGGGAGCTGCAACTGAGGTTGAACTCAAGGAGAAGAAGCACCGTGTAGAGGATGCTCTTTCAGCAACACGGGCAGCGCTTGAAGAAGGCATTATTCCCGGAGGCGGGGTTTCTCTCATACAGATTATTCCCGCTCTTGAAAAGGCCGATGTTTCAGGACTTGCTGAAGATGAAAGGGTCGGTTTTAAGATTGTTGTGCGATCTCTTGAAGAACCTATTCGCCAGATAGCCATAAATTCCGGACTTGACGGCGCCGTTGTCGCAAACAAGGCAAAATCGGAGAAGAAGGGTGTCGGCTTTGATGCCTACAGAATGGAGTGGCTCGATATGATTGAAGCCGGTATTATTGATCCTGCAAAGGTAACCCGATCTGCGCTGCAGAATGCGGCATCAATCGCAAGCCTCTTGTTGACCACGGAAGTAACAATAACCGACATTCCCGAAGAAAAGGAAGCAATGCCGCCGGGAGGAGGCATGGGCGGCATGGGCGGCGGAATGCCAATGATGTAACCCGATTCTTTGCGGGTGCTCGCTGGGGCGCAAGGGGCGCTTAGTTGCCGCCCTCCGCATCATCTGAAAATGAGACCAACGAGAACTAAAAGGCTGCCGTAAACTGGCAGCCTTTTTATATGTTCAATCGCCGCCGCCGACTACATCGCTGCCGCCGACCACATCGCCGCCGCCGACCACATCGCCGCCGCCGACCATGTGAAGATCAAGCTGCGGATAGGGAATAACAATACCTTCCTGCCTGAAGCAATTCCATATTGCCCGCCGAAGCCAGGCCTTTGCCTTGAGCCGATTGCGGGCATCGTGTATTCGGACAAAAACACCAAGCTCAATCCCCGAAGCTGCGAAGTCGCGGATAATCACAGTCGGCTCTGTCTCTTTGTTTATATACGGACAGTCGCTCACAAAGACGGGCAGGAGCTTTTCCACATGCGCTATATCGGTTTCATAATGGACTTGAACAGTAACGACAACAGCAATTTCACTACTGCCGTAGCTCAAATTATGAACCGGCTTATTAATTATTTCCGAATTCGGAATAATTATTGTTTCATTGAGCACGGTATCAATAACCGAGTGGAGCAGCGTAATTTTAACAACATTACCCTCCATACTTTCCCTGCCGCTGTTTGCCAGAATAAAATCCCCTTCTTTTATGGGGCGCGATATAATAATGATAAGACCCGCGAAAAAATTTGCCACCGTATTTTGAAGACCAAAACCGATACCAATACCAAGCACACCAAAAACAAGCACAAGACTCGAAAGGTTAATGCCAATGAAACTGAGACCAAGGATGGTTATCAAAAGCATGACAGAATAACCGGTGATATTCGTCAGACTGAAGCGCAGCGAATCATCCATCGGCAGACGATTCAGCACCTTATGCTCCACCACATGGCGGGAGGCCCTCCCCATCCATGAAGCCAGAAGGAATACCGGTATGGCGGCAATAATGGTTACCACCGATATATTGAGATCGCCGCTTTTAAAGAATGGTTCGGTAAGAATGGCGCCTATTGCGGAAAATACCTGAAAGAATTCGGCGCCAAGGAGAAGGATAAGCAGAATAACGAATGCGGAAAAAATGAGAATTCTGAAAATAAAGCGGATTCCCCGGGTAATGGAGGTTTTATGTTCATCGGTAAACCGCGATTTGCCAATGAGCGTATGGAACATTTTCTGCAGGATATTGAGAAAGATATACGCGAGCAGAAGGGGGAGAAGAAATTGGAGCACAAGGTCATGTAACGCAAACGGTAAAACAAGCGACCCGATGGCGATGGGAGTAGTTACAAATTCCCAGAAGTTGGCAGAGAAATTCTTAATCATATACTGATAATATCACAAAAATATCGGGGGTGTATATTTTATACTGCTCGCAGGGGATGGAGATGGACGGATCTGCGCTCAGAAAAAACCACTTGCATAGAATAAAAATATTTTGTATATTTATTGATGAGGTGATAAACATGAAACGCATTATTATTTTTGTCGTATTTGTCAATTTGCTTGCATTCTTCCAACTCAGCACAGGATGCGGCGGGGAAGCCCGGCCCGCAGAGGGCGCTGAGGAAATGTCTGAGGCAGTCGCTCCGGGTCTGAGGGTTATTGATCGTGATGTCGGCTGGGAAAGAGGACGAAGAGGCGGGGAATTTATTCTTTCGGATCTTGGTTCCGGTCCGAAGACATTTAATACTGTTCTCGCTGAAGAAACCAGTTCCACAACCATTACCGACTACATGCTCTCCGATGCTCTGGTTGAACGAAACCAGCACACACTTGAATGGGAAGCGAATCTCGCTAAGAGCTGGACAATTTCCGATGATCAGAAATCAATTACCTTCAAAATCCGTAACAATCTGAAATGGTCTGACGGCGAAGCGATTACCGCCCATGACTGGGCCGATGCGGTGAATTCTGTTATTTACAACGATGACATTCAAAGTTCCGCCATAGATGCCTACACTGTCGGCGGAGAACGCGCGCAATGGGAAGCGCTGGATGATCTCACTCTGCGCATTACTGTTGCGGAGGTATATGCCGGTTTACTCTCCATCGCCAGCACCCTGCCCCTGCCTATGCACATTATCGGGCCAATTCTCGATGCCGAAGGAGCAGAGGGTTTTAATAATCTTTGGGGTATCGATTCAGATCCTACTCAAATTCCAAGCTCAGGACCCTATGTTGTAGATGAGTACATTCCAAACCAGCGCATCGTATTCACCGCAAATCCGAATTATCATAAGCGGATAGGCAATACCCGCCTGCCCTATCTTGAAAGAGTTACCTTTCTTTTCACCCCCGATCAGGACACTCAGCTTCAGCAGTTTCTGACCGGCGCAATTGATTTCTACTCTCTCCGCGGAGAAGATTATGCGGTTCTCATTGATGAGAAGGAACGTTTAAACTTTGAGATCTATGAAGTAGGCCCTTCCACCAGCACCAACTTTATTACCTTTAACCAGAACCCGGATGAAGACGGCCCCGACAATGACGGAGACGCCGGCATCTCCGCCCCCAAGCTGGAATGGCTGAGCAATCTCGACTTCCGGAAGGCCATGGCGCATCTCATTGACCGCCAGACCTACATCAACAACATTGCCTTCGGCTTCGGATACCCCCAGTACAGCTTCGTCTCCCGCTTCAGCCCCTATTACTGGGAAGATGTCGACACTGCGGCCATTACCTACGATCCTATTGAGGCAGCCACAATTCTCGACCGTATCAATTACATTGACAGAGATGGAGACGGCTGGAGAGAAGATGAAAACGGCGTCAAGATTTCCCTAATCCTTTCAACCAACGCCGGTAACCGGGTGAGAGAGGACATTGGTTCCGCCTTTGCGCAGGAAGCCGCAAACATCGGCGTAGAAATTACCTTCCGCCCCTTGGATTTCAATGAACTTGTTACCCAGCTTGTCGCAACATACGACTGGGACATGATCCTCATCGGCTTCACCGGCTCTGTTGACCCGATCTCCGGCGCAAATGTATATCCCTCCTACGGCAATCTGCACATGATTGAACCGAATCAGGAAAGTCCGCGCAGAGACTGGGAAGTTGCGGTCGATGCCGCCTGGGTTGAAGCCAACGAAACAACCGATGAAGCGCAGCGGAAATCCGGCTTTGAGAAAATTCAGCGTGAATGGGTTGAAAACATTCCATGGGCATACACCTATAACCCGCTCATTATGCACGCGGTTGACGGCAGCATTGGGAACGTATACACCCAGCCTGTTACCGGTTACGGCATTATCGGTACCATTGAATATCTGTATAGGAAGTAATAAAAATGTGAATACTTTAGCTTTATTATGTGGTTTCTCCGCCTCTCGTTTATCAATACTGAAATGTTTCGCTACATTCTCCGCCGCATAATTCACATTGTTCCTATACTTCTTACCGTTATTGCCATTGGGTTCCTGCTGCTTCAGCTGGCGCCCGGCGATTTTTTTACCAAACTCTATCTTGAACAGGATTTGAGCGCGGAGACTATTGACCGCTACCGGGAGGACTTTGCTCTTGACCGCCCTTGGTATGAGCAGTTTTTTCGGTATATCTGGAATGTTCTTCAGGGAAATTTCGGATTTTCGGCTGAATACCGAGCGCCGGTTTTTGAGATAATTAAGCAGCGGGTGGGGCCGACTCTTCTTCTCAGCCTCAGCGCTCTTGCTGTCAGTTGGGGATTAAGCATTCCCATGGGTATTCTCGCCGCGCGGAAACAATACCAATGGCCCGATCAAGTCATTTCAGTACTGGCATTTATCGGCCTTGCCATACCGAATTTCTTCCTGGCCTTTCTTATCCTCTATTTTGTTACATCAGCAAACCTCCCGCTTCCGATAGGAGGTATGACGAGTATAAATTTCTCACAGATGGGTCCCATACAGCAGTTCTTTGATGTTCTGTGGCATCTGCTCATTCCCCTCTTTGTGCTCAGCACTTCTGCCATGGCAGGTCTTACCCGGGTTATGCGGGCAAATATGCTTGAAATTCTCAACCAGCAATACATTGTTACGGCGCGGGCGAAGGGGCAGCGCGAGAGCCTCGTCGTCTCCCGGCATGCCCTGCGCAATGCCATAAACCCCATGATAAGCCTCCTCGGTTTTCAAATTTCCAGCATTCTCGCTGGCGCCGTGCTTACCGAGGTTGTGCTGAGCTGGCCGGGGCTCGGGCAGCTGACGCTGCAGGCAATTTTAAGCCAAGATATGTTTTTGGTTATCGGGACACTTATATACAGCTCAATTCTTCTGGTTCTCGGTAATCTTATAGCAGATATTTTACTTGCGCTGAGCGATCCGCGTGTGAGGGTAGGATAATGCCTGAAGTCTCTGAATCTGTCTGGGGCAGATATGTCCGGCGCTTTCGAAAACACAGCCTCGGAAAAATCGGGCTGGGAATCCTCGCATTCCTGTACCTTACAGCCCTTTTCGCTGAATGTATCTCCCCCTACACCATGGTCTGGGGCGATAAAACAAAACCACTTGCTCCCCCCAGCGCGCCGCAGCTCATTGCGGAATCGGCAGATGGTACCGGCAGGGTTCTCCGTCCCTTTGTATACGAACACATTATTACGAATCAGGCGCTTCGCAGCTATGAGGCAATACCTCCCCACAGCATCAGGGCCATTGGTATGGAAACGCGCGTGCGGGTGAATGAAATGCGTGTGTACGCCATGGCAGATTCTGCGGAACGGCGTGAACGCGAACTTGCAAATGCCATTATACGCCACTACCGTATTACCCCCAACAACCCTCTCGTTGGCGAAATACGCAAGGCAATACGGGATGTCGAAAACTCAGATAACCCGAATGCCCGGCAGGAAGTTGATCTGGGCACAACCACTATCAATTCTGTAGAAACCCGTGTTCATTTTATACTTGCTCGGGGCAACAAGAATTTCCTCCGGTTCTTCGTTCGGGGAGTTCCCTACAAATTCCTGGGTCTCATAAAAATGAATGTTCACCTTTTCGGTTCGCCTACGGGCGGCTATTTTCCCATTGGAACTGATAAAACAGGACGCGATATTCTCAGCCGCCTCCTGTACGGATCGCGGGTATCGCTCACTGTCGGCATTTTCGGCTCGCTTATTTCCATTGTTCTTGGTTTGCTTATCGGAGGCGCCGCCGGTTATCTGGGTGGTAAGGTCGATTATGTGCTTATGCGGATTACTGAAGTAGTCATTGCAATTCCCAGTATTTATCTTCTTTTTACCCTTCGGGCATCACTTCCCATAGGACTGACAAGTGTGCAGGTCTACATGATCATTGTTATCATTCTCTCCCTCATCGGCTGGTCAACAACAGCCCGGGTTGTCCGCGGTCAGATTCTCGCCATAAAAACCGAAGATTTTGTGCTCAGCGCCCGAGCCATGGGACTGAGCAAATTCAAGATACTGATCAAACATGTACTGCCGAATACGATGAGCTATGTAATTGTAAGCGTTACCCTCTCTATTCCCGGATACATTCTCGGTGAAAGCGCTCTCAGCCTGCTTGGTCTCGGTATTACTGAACCTCAGTCAAGCTGGGGGCTCATGCTTTCGGTCGGAAGAAATTTCAGAATTGTACGGGATTTTCCCTGGGTACTCATCCCCGGTTTTATGATTTTCTTATCGATATTGGCATGGAATTTCTTTGGTGATGGTGTGCGTGATGCTCTTGATCCCAAGAGTAAGCATTAGAAGATAGTGAGGTTAAGCCATGAAAAAATTGCTGGAGATACAGGAATTACGCACCTATTTTTTTATGCCCGGATATGTTTTGCGGGCGGTTGATGGGGTGAGTTTTTCGGTTTCGGAAGGCGAAACACTGGGGATTGTCGGTGAATCCGGATGCGGTAAGAGCCAGACAGCACTTTCCATCATGGGCCTCATTCCCTCTCCTCCCGGAAAAATTGTCGGCGGGGAAATTACCTTTGAGGACACAAAACTTGTGCATTCCCTCCCCGAAGAAGAGTACCGAAAAATTCGGGGAAATGACATTTCAATGATCTTCCAAGAACCCATGACAAGCCTTAATCCCATTTTCACAATCGGCTATCAGATCGCTGAAGCCCTTATACTTCACCGCGACATGGAAAAGAAGGAAGCACTTGAGGAAGCAGGACGATTGTTAAAAGAAGTCGGTATATCTGACCCTGAAAACCGTATAAAAGAATATCCCTTTCAGCTCAGCGGCGGACTGAGGCAGCGGGTCATGATCGCCATGACAATGGCCTGTCACCCGAAACTGCTCATTGCCGATGAACCGACAACAGCGCTCGATGTTACCATTCAGGCGCAAATTCTCCGCCTCATAAGAGACCTTACCGAAAAAAATAATATGGCAACCATGTTCATTACCCATGATCTTGCGGTCATAGCCAGTTTTACAAAGCGGGTTATTGTTATGTATGCGGGAGTAATTGTCGAAGATGCCCCTGTTCTGAACATATTCAAGGAACCACTTCATCCCTATACTCAGGGTCTCCTCAATTCCATTCCCGTTCTCTCCCGGAAATCAACAGGCAGCAGACCGAAAAATCTATCGAAAAATCTGCAGCCCATTCCCGGAAATCTGCCTGATCCAAAGATCCGCATGAAAGGCTGCAAGTTTGCTTCCCGCTGCCCGAAGGTAATGAAAAAATGCCGTGAATCGGAACCCGCCCTCGTTGAAACCGAAGCAGGCCGCAGGGTACGTTGTTTTCTCTACAGTAACACTGTCCGAAAGAACCCCTCCATTACTGACCTTGAATACCTGAGCGCACTGGGGGGTAAGCATTGGCGGAAAGAATTCGATCGTTGGAACAAAACAGTGGAGACAGTATGAGCGACGGGAAAGTAATTCTCAGTATTCGGAATCTGAAAAAATATTTCTCCGTGAAGGCTTCATTTTTTTCATCGCAGAATCTCATTCTCAAAGCCGTTAATCATATTGATCTCGATGTATACCGCGGTGAAACTCTCGGCATTGTTGGGGAATCGGGCTGCGGGAAGACCACAGTCGGACGCTGCATAACCCGTCTCTATGAACCCGATGAAGGACGGATATGGCTCAATCCGAATGAACAGGTGGTAAAGGACGTTTCGGCGCTCGATGATGAAATTCGGGAACTGGGAGATGAGGCAGATAAAAACAATAGAGCGCGCGCTGCGCGTGTGAGGAAGATACAAGCACTGAAAAAGCAGGCCGATGAACTCGCCCGGGAAAATGATATCCTCTGCATGAACAGGAAGCGCCTCAAGGCTTCCCGGCGTCAGATACAGCTCATCTTCCAAGACCCCTGGGCCAGCCTCAATCCTCATATGATGGTCAAGGATATCATTGGTGAAGGGCCGAAGGAATTCGATGTATATCGGGGAGAAAGCCTCAAGGCATGGGTTCATGAACTTCTGGAGCGCGTTGGGCTTCCCAGCGCTGCCGCCAACCGCTATCCTCATGAGTTCAGCGGCGGACAACGGCAGCGAATCTGTATTGCCCGCGCGCTGGCTCTGACACCTTCCATTGTCATTTGCGATGAACCGGTATCTGCCCTTGATGTTTCAATACAGGCTCAGGTGCTGAATCTACTCGCATCTCTTCAGGAAGAATTCGAACTTACCTATATCTTCATTGCCCATGATCTGAGTGTAGTCGAATATGTTTCTGACCGGATTGCTGTTATGTATCTGGGAAAAATTGTTGAAATGGCTGAAGCGCAACAGCTGTATCAAAATCCGCGGCATCCCTATACACAAAGCCTTCTTTCATCTGTGCCGATAGCCGATCCTACCGTTAAAAATGAGCAGATCATTCTGGAAGGAGACGTCCCCAGTCCGATAAACCCACCATCAGGATGCAGTTTTCATCCGCGCTGCCCTTATCGGAGCGAAAAATGCACAGAAATTATACCTCTTCTGGAAAAAGATCGGGGAGGACACCGCATTGCCTGCCATAATCCTCCAAACGATCCCCCCGCCCGCCATTCGGCACATGATCTGTCATGCTGAAGATACGAAGCCGTATTTCCCTGCGCCGCAGAGAATCCAATGCTCTTCTCATTGAATGGAACATAATCGGCAGGCTGCTGAATTTTTCTGCCTTCATCCTTCTTCTTACGGTAGTTATCTATGCGCTCGCCATTGCCGGTGAACGCTTTTCTCTCTTTGGCGGATTCCTCACCCTGTTTTTTGGGCTGATATTCTTCTGCAAGGCCGCCATGAACACCCAATACCTGTTCTCAATACAGCGGGGAACACTCACAATTACCCGAAGCCTCGCCGGCATTCCGCTGACGCGTCAGCGCATTCGGCTTGAAACAATTACGGCTGTTTCCCTGAGCGCCATTGAATATGACGTACAGAAACGTGAAACTTCCGGCCTGTATTATTTGAAACTCTCACTGAGCGGATTAGAAACAGCGCATATCAGCATCGATGAATCAACCGACTCCCACGAACTTCGCGCGTACGGCGTCACATTGAGCAGCTACCTTGGTATCCATTTCGATGAATGATATATTGAAACAATGAGGGGCTGCATATGAACAGGTTAACCGATGATGAAATTATTCTTCTCCTGAAGGGCGGCGAGTCAGACAGAATCGAATATAAAGAATCATTTAAGGGAGATGTTCCGACAAAGGCGCGGAGGGCAGTATGTGCCTTTGCCAATGATCTGCCTAATCATAAAAAACCCGGAATACTCATCATTGGCTTGCGGGACAACGGAGAACCTTCCAATTATTCAATTACCGACAGCCTCCTCCGATCATTAACTGATATGGCACGTGACGGAAATATAGTGCCGTTACCCGTTCTCTCCGTCGAAAAACGGACCCTGAAAAATACAGAAATGGCAGTTGTAACCGTCATGCCCTCCGACATGCCGCCGATACGATATGATGGGCAGATATGGATTCGCATCGGCCCCCGCCAAGCTATTGCCAACAGACAGGAAGAGCGCATTCTCAATGAAAAAAGGCGGTACAAAGATATTCCCTTCGATATTTGCCCGGTACCCTCGGGGAAAATTTCCGACCTGTCCAAGTCCATTTTTGAAAACGACTATCTTCCTGCAGCCTTTTCACCGGATGTTCTGAAGGAAAACAACCGCAGCTATGAGGAACAGCTTTCATCGTGCAAAATGATTGTTTCACCGGATGATACGACCCCGACAATTCTCGGTCTGCTCGCTATCGGAAAATCTTCGCAGGATTTTATTCCCGGGGCATCAATTCAATTTCTGAGAATTAATGGAACTGAATTAACAGATGATATAATTGATGAAGAGAAAATCGGCGGAAACATTGCCGAAGTCCTGCGCCGCATAATTGAGAAACTCACCTCACACAGCCGTACTGCCATCGATGTAACATCTGCCCCAACTCATAATATGAAACCGACATATCCCATGACAGCCATACATCAGATTGTGTACAATGCCGTCATGCACAGAACCTACGAGGGAACAAACGCGCCAACACGGATATATTGGTATAATGACCGTATTGAAATTACCAGCCCCGGAGGACCGTACGGGAATGTTACCCCGGAAAATTTCGGTGAACCGGGAATAACCGATTACCGGAATCCTAACATTGCAGATGTTATGAAAACCTATGGCTTTGTACAGGCCTTCGGAAGGGGCATTGATATAGCGCGCGCAGCGCTCGAAGAAAACGGAAATCCGAAACCGGAGTTTGAAGTAGATAAAAGTATTATCATGTGTATTATCAGAAATAAGAAAAAAGGCGAGACATGAGACCTCCGGTATTGACCTTTTTTAACAATAAAGGCGGCGTTGGCAAAACCTCACTTGTATATCATCTTGCATGGATGTATGCAAAACTGGGTAAGCGGGTAGTCGTTGCCGATTTTGACCCTCAGGCAAATCTCACGGCAGCGTTTCTGGACGAAAATACAATAGAAAACCTCTGGACTGACGGACACGCGGGCTCAACAATCTACCAATCGATAAAACCATTGACCGGGGTTGGAGACATTGCCGAACCTCAATTGGAAAAAATTGATACAAACCTCTTCCTCATACCCGGCGATGTTGAGCTATCAAATTATGAAGATATTCTCTCCACCGAATGGCCGCAGAGTATGAATGACAGAAATCTGTACCGTCCGCTGCGTATTCTCAGCGCTTTCTGGCAAGTCATCCAGATGGCAGAGAATAAACTGGCGGGAACTGAAATGGCGGTTGATATTGTTCTTATTGATATTGGGCCGAATCTTGGCGCCATAAACCGCTCTGCATTATTGGCAACCGATTATGTTGTTATACCCCTCGGGGCTGATCTTTTCTCCCTGCAGGGGCTCAAAAACCTCGGACCGACCCTGCGGGAATGGAGGATAAACTGGAAAAAACGCCTCAATAACTGGAGTAATAGTAGTGAGAAACCGGATCATCCTCGTTTTATGCTTCCCTCAGGCAGCATGAGGCCTATTGGATACCTCTGCCAGCAATATGGAATCCATCTGAATCGTCCGGTGAAGGCATATGACAAATGGGTCCGCCGCTTTCCTCGAATGTATCGGAAATCTGTGCTCAATAAAGATGAGAAAAAAGATATCGCACTGGAAAATGACCCGTACTGTCTGGCAACAATGAAACATTACCGCAGTCTGGTACCAATGGCGCAGGAACACCGCAAGCCCCTGTTCATGCTCACATCGGCAGACGGCGCCATCGGCGGTCATGCCAATGCCGTTACAAGTGCATACAACGATTTTCAGCAGCTGGCCAAAACAATATCCCATAAAATGACCTGACATGGGGAAAATGGAACACGCCATGGGGCAATTTCTTATGTATACGGATGAAGACGGCACACTGAAGCTGGATGTCCGTTTTGAAAATGAATCCGTATGGCTGACTCAGCAGTTAATGGTGGAGCTGTTCCAAACAACTAAACAGAACATAAGTCTCCATATTCAAAACATTTACGAAGAAGGTGAGCTTTTACCGGAAGCAACTGTCAAGGAATACTTGACAGTTCAAACTGAGGGGAAGCGCGCAGTAAAGCGTATGCTGGATTACTACAATTTGGACATGATTATTTCGGTTGGTTACCGAATAAAGAGCCATGTAGCAACCCGTTTTCGTATGTGGGCAACACAGAAAATAACCGACATCTACACCACAAGCATCGACTACGATCCAAAGCTGGACATGAGCATTGAATTCTTCAGAACCGTGCAGAACAAAATGCACTGGGCCATTACCGGACAAACGGCCGCAGAAATTATTCATTCCCGCGCTGATGCGGATAAACAGAATATGGGATTAACCAATTATCGTGGAGCAAAGGTTCGTAAGCAGGATAATTGAGAAACTCACCTCACACAGCCGTACTGCCATCGATGTAACATCTGCCCCAACTCATAATATGAAACCGACATATCCCATGACAGCCATACATCAAATTGTGTACAATGCCGTCATGCACAGAACCTACGAGGAAACAAACGCGCCAACACGGGTATATTGGTATAATGACCGTATTGAAATTACCAGCCCCGGAGGACCGTACGGGAATGTTACCCCGGAAAATTTCGGTAAACCGGGAATAACCGATTATGTTGTTATACCCCTCGGGGCTGATCTTTTCTCCCTGCAGGGGCTCAAAAACCTCGGACCGACCCTGCGGGAATGGAGGGTAAACTGGAAAATGACCCGTACTGTCTGGCAACAATGAAACATTACCGCAGTCTGGTACCAATGGCGCAGGAACACCGCAAGCCCCTGTTCATGCTCACCGCGGCAGACGGCGCCATCGGCGGTCATGCCAATGCCGTTACAAGTGCACACAACGATTTTCAGCGGCTGGCCAAAAAAATATCCCATAATATGACCTGACATGGGGAAAAATACGTGAAACTTCAAACTGAGGGGAAGCGCGCAGCTTGCGGCAGACGAATATGAAAAATTTTATGCAAGCCGTCTGAAAATCATGAAAATTACATTCGATCCAAATTTGCGTTAATCGGAATGGCGATCTGGATGCGCAGCCCCCGACGCATGGGCGCTCAATATGCTGGCATACAACATCAAAAAGCTTTCTTGGCACCCAGTAACTGAATTTCAGTGAATGCCGTCTCGTATTTCAGATGATTTCACATCAAACACCATAAAATAATTCAAAGTTTTCCAATGCAAAAGTTTGTCTTAAAAGCAATATCATGGATATTGTATCCGGCATTACTCATGTATATCTCCTGCTATATCTATAACGGGAGAAATGTTATTTTTAACTGTGTTTTTTGAAAGAATTTTGCAAAATTTGTGAATTTTTTTCGGGAGTCGGGAATGGGGCTGGTATGCTCTGAATGTTGATATTATCCGCTCTGCGCGCAGGCAGAGCGGATAATTAGTGCGATCCGTTCCGCAATGCCCGCATTTCCTCATCGCTCAGCCCGGTAACATCCTGAATGTCATGGGCTGAAAATCCTTTGGAAAACATACTGCGGGCCGTTTCTCGAATGCCTTCTTCACGACCTGTCTGCAATCCTGTCTGAAGTCCTTCTTCACGACCTGTCTGCAATCCTTCCTGCCGACCTGTCTGAAGTCCTTCCTGCCGACCTGTTCGCAGTCCTTCCTGCCGACCCATTTCCGCAATGCGCGCTCTGAATGTTTCCGCATTCATTCTGAACATTTTCGCTACCTCCTTACCTCTCGGTTCTTTTGTTCTTTCTGAAACTTTTGCATTGGAAAATTGTGCAAGCACAATTTCCAGTAGCAAAAGTTTCAAATTTGGAATGCTTTCTTTGTGCTTAGCATTCTCCAATTTTATAGAAAGTTTTGCCTCTGGCAAAACTTTGCTTCTAACTGGTTCATTAGCGTGTCAAAGTCTATAACAATTCCGAACATCGAATCTACCACGCCGATAAATTCCTTTATCAGCTCCAGCGATTCCTCATTCAGCATTTCTGCTATCGCTTTCTCCACCTTCTGAATGTCCCAATCCGTATTCAGCAGATTTTTCGAGTACAGATCAAGGTACATAACAGCCGCAAACATTCTTCCCCGCTGCTGCAGCTGCTCCGCAGAATAATCGCTCTCACTTATCAGCTCGTAAGGAAAAGGGGGCAAGATACTGCGGGAATTTCCGCTTCCGTTGCTTTCTGACATTCCCGGGCACCTTCCATTTTCTCGTACCATTATAAAACACAATGGGCAGAAATATCAACTCGCAGTCATCGGGAATTGCGCCGGAGCGGTGAATGTTCCGGTAGAGAAGGTTTGTGTACTCCGACATGCGGAGGGGCATGTCTTTGTCCATGCGCCTCCGACAAAGCGTTGCAGAAATTGGAGCATTATTGCGGGTTGGAACAGCAGAGAGCGGTATCCTTGGTCGTAGGGAACGGGGGCGGGTTTTTCTTTGAAATCGATCATATAATTCCTCCTGAACGAAAGTTTTGCTACTGGAAATTGTGCTTGCACAATTTTCCAATGCAAAAATTTCTGAACGTTTCTTTCTGAATAGGGGAGCTCCCATGGCGACATGGTCCCATGGTGAATTCTCTCCTCTATATCTGTGACGGGTAAAAAGTCATTTTTGACTATGTTTTTTGAGAAAATTTGAAAAAAGTTTGCCTTTGCTGGATTCAACATTTGAAGTGCACCACTTCGGGCCCACTGTGAGATAGTTTAAGCATTCTATCAAAAGCTTCCTGCGGTGTCAAATAGTTCAGAATTTTTCGCGGTCGATTGTTGAGCGACCGCTGAAACTCCAGTATTTTCCCTGCGTCAATCATATTGAAATCGCAGGACTTGGGAAATTGTCGGCGTATGAGACCGTTGGTGTTCTCTACCGTTCCCTTTTCCCAACTGTGATACGGCTGGCAAAAATATACCTGCATACCAGTCAGCCGCTCAATGTTCTTATGACGAGCGTTCTCGCTTCCGTTGTCGAGAGTGAGTGTCCTCCGCAGGTCGGGGGGCAATGACCCGAGCAGCGAAATGGCATGATGAGCAAAGGTAAATGATGTTCTATCCGCAAGCGGAGCAATGAAGGTCATCCGGGTTGCCCGTTCAACAAATACCGCCACAGCGCTGCGCTGACCCTTTCCAATTATACAATCGCCTTCCCAATGTCCTTCCTCGACACGGGCGTCAACCTCTTTTGGGCGCTCGCTAATTCCTTTCTTGCCAACGACATCGGGGTTCTTCTTACAATAAGCTCTCCGGTCGCAGCGTCTCTTCCGTTTCTTTCTCCGGGTCGGCAGCAGAACGCACCACTGACGATTTTTCGGTCGGTAACAATACTGGTAAATGGCTTCATGGCTTATCGATTGACCGGTAATATCAATACCAATGCGCCCTGAGATTTGCTCGGGAGACCAGCTGCATTCCAGCTTTTCATGAACATAGTTCAGGACAATATCATTTTTCAGATGCGTATACTGACCTTTGTTTTTCCGACGCTCCCGCGCCTTCCGCTGAGCCTGATGAGCTACATACCGCCCGTGATCATTCCGGTTACGGTTCAATTCGCGGTAAATGGTCGTATGGCAACACCCAATGGCCCGGGCTATCTCCCTGACGGGATATCCTTTTCGTCGATAATAGGCAATATCCTCATCACTTATCCGTATCCAACTGATTATACTGTCTGTGCGCCACCTTTTTGTCCTCCTCGTAGTGGTTTTTTCTTATACTCACTATATCTCAGAGGGCGGGGAGGTGGTGCACTTATGGTTGAATTCACCGTTTGCAAAATATTACTATTGCATGGATTCTTTGGGTATGATATTATCCAACAATCTCAATTGTATCGTGAGGAGTTATATCATGAACATCAAATTATACACGGGAATCCGCTTTCTATTCTGCGCGATGTGCATAGCATTAATTGCTGCATGTCCGATGCCGGAACCCGAGCCAATGCCGGAACCCGAGCCAACTGTGCCGGGTACAATAGGTGCCCCAGACCTTAAAGCGGGGAATGGGCAACTAACGGTTAACTGGACTGTGCCGAACAACGGCGGCAGCCCCATTATCGGGTATGCGCTGCAATATCGCACAGGCGAGGGAGAATGGACCGGAATTAGCTCCGGTTTCACCGGCACAAGCTACACCATTATGAACCTGACAAACGCCGCTGAGTACCACGTACAGGCTCGCGCCGTCAATGCAGTCGGCGCTGGGTCATGGTCGGAATCTGCCGTTGCAACTCTCCCTACCGCTGCAACTCCCCCTGCCACCATTCCTGACGCGCCGGCTGCTCCAACCCTATATGCGGGCACTGGGCGGCTTGTTGCGAGATGGTCTGAACCGGACGATAACGGCAGCGCCATTACCGGGTATGAGCTGATATATCGCGAAGTCGGCGTAACTACATGGACGGCTGCTTCCGGCATCACCGGAACAGACCACACCATTACCGGCCTGACAAACGGTGCTCTCTACCAAGTGCAGATGCGCGCCATCAACGCGGTTGGTACTGGACCCTGGTCTGCACCCGTAACGGAATCGCCGCTATTTTCTCCGACAGAGATTCCTTCAGGGGAGGAAGGGTCTATAAGCCTTTTGGCTGCCGATAATGCCATTGTTACTGCCAGTATTGCCAATGAGAACCTGAACATCAACTTTTCTTTGACCACGGTAGAACCAGACCCTCTTTCGGTTACTGGAGGAGACCTTATGGTAACCCCCAATGGGGCGCCCACAGGAGTCACCATTCCGACAGTTAATGCGAGTACCGGAATTGTTACGGTTACCGCGAGTACAACAGCAGGAACATATCTGTTATATGGTGAAACAGAAAATGGCGACATACTCTTTGCCGAATATTTCTATGTTACCGTGAGTCCACAAGATGGCGATGGTACTGGTGTTACTGCTAATGATGGTGATGGCGGTAACGATGAACTGAAAGCAGCGGTAGATGCGGGAATAACTGCTTGGGGACAAACTGCCGATTTCAACTACATTATTACCACGGCAGTAACGGATATGTCTGAAATTTTCAATTCCAAAACCACATTTAATGGCGATATCTCACTCTGGGATACTGCGGCGGTAACGAATATGAGCGGTATGTTTATTAGCGTAACAGTATTCAATGGCGATATCTCACTCTGGGACGTCAGTAAGGTAACGGATATGTCCTATATGTTCAATAATGCAAGCGTATTCAATGGCGATATCTCCGGCTGGGATGTCAGCTTGGTAACGAATATGTCCCAGGCTTTCCGGCAAGCAAGAGCATTTAATCGTGATATCTCAGCTTGGGAGCCTGCTGCGGTAACGAATATGAGCCGTATGTTTACTGACGCAGATGCATTCGATCAGGATCTTGAGGAGTGGAAGGATCATTTGCCGCTCATTAATGCTAATGGCAAATACACCGGAACCAAAACAGATGTGTTTAAGAATTCCGGCGTGACAGGTACTCTGGTGCCGTCATGGTATGAGTAGTTTCATAGCCCGCAGCGGCCAGCCCTGCGCTCCACCTCCGGCAGGCGCGGGGGGCTGGTCGGAGGCGTGCGCCTCCGGGGCTGCTCGCCATGCGTCCGGCTCGCCCATGCGGCTGTTGCTGAGACTGGGCTGGTCGGCGTTGCACGCCTGCTCGCCATGCGGCTGTTGCTGAGACGGGGGCTGGTCGGAGGCTCCGGCAGGGTTTTCGGCAGAATGTCTGCCAGTTGATTTCAGTACCGGAAAAGGCTATTATACATGAGAGGAGACAGACAATGCCAGAACTAACCGTACAAGAAATTAAAGACATGATGGCAGAAACGGCAAAGGCCCAAAAGGAGGCTCGAATTGAGGCTGAGCGTCGAGGGAGGGAAATTGACCTTCGAATGGAAAAGGACAGACAAGAGGCTAAGCGTCGAGGGAAGGAACTGGACCGCCGAATGAAGGAAACCGACCGCAGGCTAAAAAAGCTCGATGAACTCTTTACCTCCCAGTGGGGCAAGCTCATAGAGAGCCTCGTGGAGGGCGACTTGGTAAAGTTGCTCAAGATGAGAGGAATTACCGTAGACAAAACTTTGGTTAGAAGAGAATATATAGAAGTTCCGGGAAAACCGCTTGCCGAGTTTGATCTTATTGCCTGCAACGGCAATGAAACGGTGGTAATTGAAGTTAAAACCACTCTCAGGGTAGAAGATGTGGATCATTTTCTCAAGAGCATGAAACTATTTCGAACAGCCATGCCCCGCTTTCAAAACGATATTATTTACGGGGGTGTTGCCTACATAAATGTTGTTGGATCGGCCGATAAATACGCTCAAAAAAAGAAGATCTTTGCCATTAAAGCCACGGGTTCCAGCGCCTCCATTATCAACGCCGAAGACTTTGAACCGCAGACATTTTAATTCATAGAAAGTTTTGCCTTGGAAAATTGTGCAAGCACAATTTCCAGTAGCAAAACTTTCGTATTGAGCACAAAAGCGCGTATGATCCAAAGGTCAGCGAACAGTTCGATAAATACCAGAAAGCCCTCATAAACAGCAGGACATTTCAGGCGCAGACCGATCTTCTTGTTCTGGTGCTATGGTACCATGGCGAACTGATATGGGAAGGAGATCTCAGTTTCCACAGTTCAGGGGATGTGCATACACACATACCGGAAAAATTGTACACAATGATGGAAAAATACCTTGCGAGGCCAAAGGTTCTCAATAGGCCTGTGATGCTCGATGTGAATAGGATGTGAGCGAGGAGGAGTTTACCCGGGGGTCAGACGGGGTTATGTTGACAGGGGGAGCTCTGTGCTATATTATGCGGAAAGTCAGTAAGACAGGCGATGAAGACTTGAAACTGGATACACGCTTTGAAAAAATCAACAGGGAAATAAATCCCGAAACAAAATTTTGCCTGAGGCAAAATTTTCTACAAAATGCGAGAATGCTAAGCACATAGAGTCATCCAAATGTGAAACTTTTGCTACTGGAAATTGTGCTCTGCACAATTTTCCAATGCAAAAGTTTCTGGAGGAGAAAGACGTATGATGAAAAAAGTTCAGATGAGCGATTGGTTTGTCAACCAAGGCATGGAGAAAGGTCGCGCGGAGGGGCATATTGAGGAGCGGAGAAAAAACGCCCGCAGTATGTTTTCGGAAGGCTTGTCGACAGAGGCTGTTCAGAGGATTACCGGGCTGAGCGATGAGGAAATGCGGACAGTGCGGAACGGATCGCATTAATTGGAGCCGCTCGGCCTAGGATGTCAGTACGGTAACGAATATGTCTGCTGGGAGCCTCTGGAAACTCGAAATTTTCATGATTCATTGCGTAAAACAACGTTGTTTTAAGCTCAATCATGCGGACACTGGTTAATTTTTCTGCCAGATATTAGGTTTCCAGAGGTTCCCTGCTATGTTTCAAAACGCAATCAAATTCAATAGCGATATCTCGGGCTGGGATGTCAGTTCGGTAACGACTATGATCGCTATCTTCGCTTTCGCAAGCGCATTCAATCAGGATCTTGAGGAGTGGAAGGAACATTGGACGGCCGAAACCGGCAATAAGCTTACTACCGCTGATCCATCCAAATATACCGGAACCACAACAAATATGTTTCAGGGTTCCGGCGTAACAACAACGCCGTCATGGTATGAGTATTAGTTTCATAGCCCATAGCCCGCAGCGGCTAATGAAACGTTGCAATTCAACTCAGGCAGGCGCGGGGCTGGTCAAACAGTAATATCTCAAAATAATAGAAACTTTTTACAAAAATTTCTCATTTTGTCATTCATATCTCGTTTTTCTCCCGTCATAGATATAGCAGGAAAATGTATGAAAAAATCATCCCAGAGCACAGGCCATATCCACGACATAGCCTTCAAGATCGCCTACTACAGAACCCCCCGTATGATTCCCGACCTGCTACGGCTGTTCTGTGAGGATACGACTCTTGCCAAGCTGGACTTGGGCAAAATTCGTATTGAAAACCCCAGCTACATTGCAGGAAAAAAGAACCTTCACTGCGATCTCATTGTCAGCGCCCCCTTCTTGTCAGACCCCGACCGGAAGGCCCTATTCATTATTGAACACAAAAGCTACCAGCATAAACATGCTCTCACACAGATCGATAATTATCAGTATGCCCTCAGAAACAGCAATGTGTACAATGAAAATGATGCTATCTATATACTGCTGCTCTACCATGGAAAAAATGAATGGAACCTCCCACTCACATTTTACAGTTCGCATGGAACTCCAGCTTCCGAATCCCTTACCGAAGGCACGGTGGATGTCAGGGCGAGAGTGTCGTACATTGTGCGCGATCTGAGGCGAATGGACAAAAGGCAGTTGGCATTGCGTTTCGATGGAAAACGATATACATCGACTGCGTTGTGGTATATAATGCGAGATAATGAGATGGATGCTGAGGGGCTGAAAGAAATTGCGCAGCTCCTGAACGGTCTGTCATCACAAGACTTTACTGATCTGGCAGAGAGTGTGCTAGGGTACCTGAAAGATCTGGGACTGTATGGACAGTTTGAGAAAATTGACAGGGAACTATATTCTGAAGGAGAAAACAGTATGCGGACATATAATATTACCAACGCCTTCGTCAGAGAAGGCATTGCGAAGGGCCGGATTGAGGGTCTTGAACAGGGAATGGAGAAAGGCATTCTGAAAGGCCGGGTTGAGGGTCTTGAGCAGGGTATCACAAAGGGCAGGGCTGAGGGCATTGAGAAAGGACTGCGAACAGGTCGCGCTGAGGGGCATATTGAGGAGCGGAGAAAAAACGCCCGCAGTATGTTTTTGGAAGGGTTGTCGACCGAGGCTGTTCAGAGGATTACCGGGCTGAGCGATGAGGAAATGCGGACATTGCGGAACGGATCGCATTAATTGAGCAGGGGCAAGCTCAGCTCCGGAGTGAGTATGTACTCAATATGCTTAAGGATGGTCTGTCTATGGACCTTATTCATAAGATTACCAAGCTCAGCGGGGATGAAATTCGAGCATTTACGAAAAACGAAAATGGCAGGGAAAACGGTAGAGCGTAGCACAGAGCTTTGCGCGCCTGAGCGTAGCGCAGAGCTCTGCGCTCCACCTCCGGCAGGCGCGGGGGGGCTGGTCGGCGCTCCGCGCCTGCTCGCCCAAGCATCCGGGCTGGTCGGCGCTCCGCGCCTTCACGCATCATAAAATTACTCAGGGGGAAAAACATGCAGATAGTCTGTCTTGATCTGGAAGGAGTTCTCATGCCGGAAATATGGCGTGCTCTGGCTCATGATACCGGCATTGAAGAACTCACACGCACAACCCGCGATGAACCCGATTACAACATTCTCATGCGGCAGCGGCTGAAAATTCTGCGGGAGCATCATGTATCAATACAGGACATTCACCGAACCATTGCCGCAATGGAGCCGCTGGACGGGGCGGCGCTTTTCCTTGAAAGCCTGCGGCGGGAACGGCAAATCATCATTCTCTCCGATACCTTTTACTCCTTCATAAATCCCTTCATGAAAAAGCTCGCCTCCCCCACTATTTTCTGTAATGATCTTATTATTGATTCCCAAGGAGTAATACAGGACTATGAGCTCAGGAAGGAAAACGCTAAGGCAGACGCGGTTGCAGCGCTGCAATCCATGAACTTCACGGTCTTTGCCGCCGGCGACTCATACAATGACATTACCATGATTCAGCAGGCAGACATGGCATGTTTCTTTCGTGCTCCCGAAAGTATACTGACGGAATATTCGACAATTCCTGCCTTTACCGACTATGAGAATCTATTGAATTACATCTGCGGGGACTGAGCGGGACTTATGGCTGCTTTTTTCTGTACCTTCGGCTTTCCCGAAAAACAGGGGCAGAGCGATTTGAAAAGCGGGCCATGGTGGACAATCATTACCTGATACAGGATTCGAGGTAAAATGCGGGCGAGTTCGGCATAGCTCATACCAACTGTGTATTGAAACAAATTTACTTCCTTTGCTGCCCCGCCAACTGAAGCATCAACTGAAGCTCCATACGGCACAGACGGCTCGCCAACTAAATTGCCATAAGCAGCAGCCCTTGCCGCTTGCCCGCCATCTACAAAAGGCAGCGCAACGGTGGGATTCATCAATATTCCGCAGATAAATGCCGCATCAACACCCTGATCCATAAGATACCGGGCGCAGGTAAAATCGTTAAGGCCGATCCTTCGCCTATCCTGTGTGTGCAGGTAGGCAATGCCATCCAGAATTTGCTCCAGCGGACCCTTTGAATAATGAAATGCGCGGGACATATCATACCGGGAGCGCACAATTCCCACCTTGATCAGGGCATCGTGCATTGAACGAAACAACTGTTCAAGATTGGTGTTATTGAGAGCTGTGCGGAAGGCCATAACAGCGATATCGGTTCCCTGGTTGTTTTTATGAATAATGGCCGGAATGTCATAATTTATTACATACATACCGCGGATATGTTTGACCGATTGTCCATTAATGGTACATACGCTATTTTTCGAAACCCAGAGACTAAAAAGCTCTTCTGCGCTTATATCGAATATCTTCAGGGCCTGAAAGGCTCCAATGATCTCAGAATCCTCAAAACTCCGGTGAAAATAGTTTTCAAATGAGGTGATCATCGCGGGGGTGAAGGCTTCCCTCCCCATGACGGCAAAATGAAGTTTCAGCGCATAGTATTGTTCGATAATGTTATTTTTTACAATAAATTCACCGGGGAAGTTCGCCATATAGATTAATTCCATGGCGGAGCAATATTTTTCGGTGGATTTCAGCACCTTGAGCATGGTGCTTTCAACAAGTACCCCGTTCGTTTCGGGGCGGAGGGCAACAAAAATATCCTGATAATTCGGATCGGTTGCGGGGCCGGGATATGGGACGATAATGGTCGGTAATCCGTTCATTTTCACAGCCAATTATCCACCCAGGAGCATATCCAGATCAATTTCACAGGCGCTCGCCGGCATACTAATACTCCAATTCACCAGAATTCCAGGATGCAGTTCTCCAAACACCCCTACCTGCCTGCCATGTACCATAAGAGCGGCAACACGCCCGTTGATGAAACGAAGGTCATTCGATTCTTCAATAGTATATGTTTTTCCAATATAATAAAACAATGTTGCTACCTGACTCGAAATATGATTAAAGCCCGCATTCTGATCCGCTACGACAAAACCGAGCGCATTTTTACTCCGTGAACCATAGGCATTTTCGGCATCGGGCGAGACTGTCTTACCCACTTCAAAAATAGCATGGGGATATGCCGCATTGCCCGATACCGATTCAGCATTCAGTAAGGCAGGGAGAATTGAATTGCGAAGGAATTCATGATTTTCACTCATGGGGTTAAGAATTTGCACAATGTCCGCCGGTAATAATATATCGCACAATGAGTCATGGGACGATGTTTTGTCATCGGATTCGGATGCTATGAGAGAAAAATTTGGATGCATTCGATAAATATAATCGCGGGCAGAACCAAGATAGTTGAATATCATCTCCTGAAAACCAAGTCCGACCATAACATTCCGCACGCTGCGCATAAATTCTTCTATCGGTGTAAGCCGGCCAATGGTAAAATCGTTCGGAAGTTCGGGGCTGAAACTGTCCATGCCCCTGCCTATCATAACATCTTCCGCAACATCGACACTATGGAGAAAGTCGTTCCGGTATTCGGGGGGAACGAGCAGTAATGAATTGCGGGACTTCACTATCTTGTTTCCCATGCGCTCAAGCGATTGCCGAATTTCCGTGCTATTTAGCCGGAGGCCCAGCAGGCTGTTAATTGAATGTGATTCGACCTTCTGCGCTTCCTGAAAATAATAGGGGATGGTAATTTCTCTGCCAAACTCGGTAGTAAAAGGATATTCTGCTTTTACGGGCAGTATCGTGAAGCCTTCGTCCGCCAGATCACAGGCAACAATTGAGGCTGTGAGTATGAGATTTTGAAGATTTGTACCCGTCAGCTCTACAAAAATCTCATTATGACCAACCTCTACAGCGCCGATATCCGCGGAATTAATAACCGGCGGATAACTGAGGACAGCACCTTTATCATCGCAGAGAAGGGGAAAAAGCGGATGTTCGGCAACAATGTGCCCATATTCCTGCCCCTTGGGATGATCTTCATTTATTTTCCGGAGGCTCATGGGATGATCGAAGCCCAGAGGGACAAAGGTTGTTGTATCGGGGTCGGCGCCGCGGTAGTGCACAGGATATTGAATGCGGTCGTTTCGATATATGCCCATGGCAATGGCCCTGCGTTTCTGCCCGAAATTCCAGCAGAGTTTTTCCTGTGTCTGGATAATTTCATTCAGTATGTCTTCTGTTATTGTCCGGCCGCCTGCGGCAAATCCGACAATGTAGGGGCGGATATTTTGAATGCTTTTGTCTACCTGTATGCGGCGGTTAGCGGAATTTTTCGTGTCGTTTATGCGTGAAAAGAAGGGGTATTCGGGAATGTCGGCGCCTTCATAGATGCGCAGAAGGCGGGTAAGACCGGCAAGCGACCAGAGATCGGGGCGGTTCGTATCGTTTAGTTCGATTTTAATGGTATTGTCCAGCATTTCATCGAGTTCGGCCTTGGCAACGGTAAGTAATTTTTCGAGTTCATTGTTGGTACAGGTTTTTCCGAGGCGGGCAAAAAATGCGCCTCGGGATAGTTCAATTTTAGGCATGGCGCATGCTCTCTGCGCTCGGCGGGGCTGCGCTCTGCTGGGCTGTTGCGCTCGGCGGGCGGGACTGACATCTGAGTCTGACTTTTTCAATGTCCATACTGAAGAGTTCCCTGAGATCATTCAAGCCGAGACGCATAAGCGCCATACGGTCAATTCCAAGACCCCAGGCCAGAACAGGAACCTCAATACCCATTGGCCGAGTAACCTCTGGGCGAAAAATTCCTGCTCCCCCAAGCTCAAACCAGCCAAGTGTCGGATGCTCTATGTGAACCTCAACTGAGGGCTCCGTGAAGGGAAAATATCCCGGAACATATTTAACAGCCGAGGCTCCCGCAATTTCAGTTGCGAACATCTTGAGGAGGCCAAGCAGAGTTCTCAACGATACGCTTTCCCCCAGAACAATGCCTTCGGTCTGATAAAAATCGGAAAGATGGGTTGCATCTACCTGATCGTAACGGAAACAGCGGAGAATACCAAAGTACTTTCCGGGAACCCGCGCTTCGTGGAGTGTTTTTGCGCTCATCACGGTACCCTGACTTCGGAGAATGAGACGGCGTGTAAAATCTCTATTAAATTGATATCCCCATCCCCTGCTTCCCGTATCGGCTCCATTTTCATGAACAGCGGCAACATTATCCAGCCAGGGCTGTTCTATTTCTTTTGCATACAGGGGGTCTTTTACATAATAGACATCGTGAATGTCGCGGGCTGCGTGAAATTGGGGCATAAACAGGGCATCGGAATTCCAGAATTCCGATTCCACCAGAGGACCGTCAAACTCTTCAAAGCCCAGCGCAACCAATTTATCCCGAACCCAGTCGAGGTATTCTGAATATGGATTTTTTCTTCCCGCATACAGGCGGCTGGGAGGAAGCTGAATGGCATAGGGCCTGAAATGCGCCCCCTTCCAGCTGCCCTCTTTCAGCATTTTCGCGGTAAGTGCCGTAATTTCTTCCCCGCTTATGCCCTCATCACGGAGGGCATCATGTGTTTTTACCGCATCGTCGGTAAATGTATAGAGGACTTCTTCCCGTTCAATAATACGAAAAACGGCAGTAGAAGCTCCCCGTTTTTTCCCTATTCGGGCAAGTATGCCGCGTTCATCGGGGCTGAGATCATCCATATTATAGTGCGTTGCAGATTTTGTTCTGTTCAGAATGGCGCGGGTTTTTATAAGATCGATGGCGCATGATTCATCGCGCAGCACGACCTGTTTGTGATCATCCATGGAAAGCGCGCCCTGCTTTGAAAGCTGTCCGAAAGCTGAACCGACATCGCGGTTTTCCAGACCTAGGAGCTCAGCAATGCGCGGAAGCGCAGCGGCTCCGCGCTCTTTGAGAAGTGTGATAATTCGCTCGGCGGGAGTGCCGTTGCGCTTATATGTTTCCCCAAGCGCAGTAAGCTCATAATAGGTGAGTGTTTTCCGTTGATTTTCACTAATGAGCGATCGGGCTGCAAGCCAACTGAGAGCCTGATTTGCCTGCCCGGTATTAAAATGCAATTCACTGCACAGAAGATCCGCGCTGAGAATTTGGGGCGGGCGGGCAGGCGCCGAAGCTGATGACATAAAATGAAGGAGCACCTTAATTTCCAGCGGATGTAGATTTCGTAGATCCATGTACTCTCCCGTGAGTTATGAGAACACCAGCAGTATACTGACTGAAAGTTTTGCATTGGAAAATTGTGCGCGCACAATTTTCCAATGCAAAACTTTGTGACTGTTTCTTATAGAAACCACACTATACGAAAATTTTATAAAATGCAAAAGTTTCAGGAGATTTATATGAGGAACATCTCATTACTCTCTCTGCGTCATGCGTGACGGCCGCGCAAAAATTTCACCGCTTAATTTTCGTTCTCTGAAAAATCCGCGCTCAGGATTGTTAAAAGAGTCGTATGTTGCAAGCCGAAAGTAATACATTTTGTCGTTCTCAAGACCCTCAAGAAGCACCTCATCTACATTGCCCACATTTACCGGACTCACTCCGAGGGTACTATCTCTCCCGAAATAATTTCCGGGCGCATCTCCATAATACAAAAGATACCCTTCAGCGCCAATTACCTCACGCCAGAAAAGCCGTATTGTTTCATCGCCCGGCTGCGCGGTAATAGTAAGCGGCGCCGGCGGTATGGGATTATGTTCGTAATGAAAAACAAGATTCTGGACAATGGGAATGTTTTTCGCGCTCCCGTCCGGCAGAAAATCGATACGCACAAAAAGATAGCGCCCGAAACCGGAGCCCGCAGAAATATCTGAAGAAATAGTATGTTCATACATGCTCCTCGGGCTGAGGGGCGCCCAGATCAAAGAATCCGTAAAATGATCATATGACGTGAATGTTTCTCTCTGAAGCATGGAAAAGCGCAGCCCGCTGTTTCCCGGAGTCCGATAAAGCGCATCGAATTCGGTAATGCGGGCGCCGTCGTGCCCGAGGTCTATTGGACCAATTACCGCATAGCCCGGTTCCTTCGATGCCGCTCCCAGCTCCGGCTTATCAACCCAGGTACGCTGAATGCGCAGATCGTCCATGAAGCCCTGATAATTTGCCCCTATGGAAAGTGTGGTACCGGATTCTTCTCCAATGTGGAACAGAAAGGGATCGCCCGATTCAGTGCCGGTGCCTGTTGCATAGGCAAGGTCATCGCTTATGCCATTAATGAGATATTCAACAAGACCCCACTGACTATTGTAGCGGAGTAAATGATGGCTCCAGCTTCGGGGAACAATTTTTCTGCGGCTTGTGAGAGAAATCGATTCATATTGTACGTGTGTCTGCCCCTGCTCATCGGCAAAGAGTCTCATGAATACATTGTCCATGCGCCATGTGAAATGTCCATTTTCTATGAAAGCACTGAGTTCCTGAATGGCGGGGTCTTCATCCAGCCAGGATCGTCCCTTCCAGTACAAAATTTCTTCGGAATCTCTGAACTCAGCAGGATATATCCAGAATTCTATTGTGAATGCATCGGGAGTATTACCCGGAGCAAAGAGGCTTTGCTGACCGGCACTGAGTTCGAGGCTTTCTCCCGGAAAAAATACGGCAGCGCCCTCTCCCCGGTACCAATGTGAATGCTGAACATTCGTCCAATTGCTCATAACTTCATAGGGAAAAGAATTGTGAAGAATGTACTCAGCCGGATCAGTGTTAAATGGTAACAATACATCGGTGTATTCATCTCTATAATTTTCCGCATCGGCAAGACCGAGCGCGCTGTCATTCCATAGACCTGAGCGAACCTGCGCGCCGCTGAGAAGGTAGGTATGATCAACAGGGTTTATCTCCAGCTCATACTCAAGAGCATTCATGGAAACAGAACATGGCAGAATGATAATACTGAACACGCAGATTTTACAGATCACGGTATTCCGGCATTTTTTTAACATGATATTCCTACAAAGTTTTGCATTGCAAAATTGTGCGCGCACAATTTCCAGCAGCAAAAGTTTCTATATTACTGTATCGGCATGTGTTACTATATAGTAACACTCTGAGAAACTTTTGCATTGCAAAATTGCGCGTGCGCAATTTCCAGCAGCAAAGGTGTCGGATCTGGTAATGGCGCGTTGTGAATAGAGATGAATTAAAAAACAGTGTGAATGATTTTCCTCTTAGTCCGGGAATCTACCTCATGAAAGATAGATACGGACGAATTATTTATGTGGGCAAGGCAAAAAAACTCCGTAACCGCATTCGTTCATATTTTTCTCCCGTTAAGGATAAGAAAACATCTCTGCTTATTGGGAAGATTGATACCATTGATGTTGTTGTTACCGACAACGAATATGAAGCGCTTATTCTCGAAAATAACCTTATAAAGGAACATTCGCCCCGCTATAATATCAACCTGAAAGACGGCAAAACCTACCCTGTTATCCGAATTACTGCCGATGAGTACCCCCGGGTTTTCCGCACCCGAAACATCATTAAAGACGGCTCCGATTATTTCGGCCCCTTTGTGAACCTCAAAGCAACCGATATGTACCTTGGTATTATTGATACGCTTTTTCCTCTGCGGAAATGCAGGGGACGGCTGAAAAAACGGGAACACCCCTGCCTTTACTACCACATCGGAAAATGCCCCGGGCCCTGCGCCGGGCTCATTACGCGCAAAAAATACCAGCGGCAGGTTACGCGCATCCGAAATTTCCTCAGTTCCTCACCTGAGAACATAAAGCAGAATATACGGAAGAGTATGGAGAAGTCCGCGAAAAAGCTCAATTTTGAACGGGCTTCGGAATTCCGCGACAGCCTGCTCGCCATTGAAGCCATGGAAAAAGATCAGCATGTAAATGACTTCGACAATGAGAAACGGGATTATACGGCATTTCATGAGCATGGAGGAATTATCAGCTTTGTGGTGTTTCAGATGCGGCAGGGAAAGTTGATCGGAACCGATATTTTTCGCAGCCGGAATTTTGCGGATGATGGAGACGGTAGTCTTGAACAGTTCATTATGCGCTACTATGAAGATATACGAAAACCGCCCTCCGTTTTGTATGTTCTCGCCGACACCGTAGACTTCGGGCTTCTTGAGCGGTTTTTCAGAAAACACCAAGGGGCTGCGGTGCGGGTGCGCGCTGCGGAATCGGACAGGGATCGCCGCCTCCTGCGCATGGCAAAGGAGAATGCGCGGCACGATAGCGTTAAACGCGCCAGAGAAATAGGTGATGAAGAGGGTATTACCGAGCTGAAGAAGTTATTCAAGCTTCCCGGTCTTCCGCGGCGCATTGAGGGTTTTGACATTGCTCATATGCAGGGAAAGTACACGGTGGCAGCCCTCGTGAGCTTTTGGAATGGAATTCCCGATAAGAAAAATTATCGCTATTTTAATATGCGCAATACACAGAACAAAATTGACGACTATGAATCTATGCGGGAAGTCATAGCCAGAAGATATACCAAACTTTTGAATGAAAAAAAGACTCTGCCGGATCTCATTCTTCTTGATGGTGGAAAGGGTCAGCTTAGTGCCGCCTGCCGGATTCTTGAGGGCATAGGATTGAAGGGACTTCCCATTCTCAGTCTGGCAAAGCAGGAGGAAGAGATATTTCTCCCCGGACATGCGCAAGGGTTCATTCTGCCAGCAGGGAGTCCCGGACTCCGTGTTCTTCAGGCGGTACGGGATGAAGCGCACCGCTTTGCGACCAGTCGGAGGGCAGCATCACAAAGCGGGGAAATTAGACTGCAGCAACTGGAAGCAATACAGGGAATAGGACCCAAACGTGCAAAAAGGCTCATGGAATTCAGCGGATCATTGGACACGCTTGCTGCCAGCGCAGTCTCCGAAATTGCGGAAGCATGCGGCATCAGCAAAGAACTTGCCCGGGCTGCCAGAGACAGTATCAGGAAAAATTTTCAGTAGCAAAATTTTCTATAAAATGTTATATCCTGTAGAAAACTCACTGATATGAAGGCATGGAGGTCTCATGAATGTTACCAACACACTCAGATACGGGGGAACATGCAATTTTTCTGTTAAGCCGGGCGCTGCCGCGCTTGACATTAGCGGACTCAGCTTTGCGTATCCCCGAGATACGGAATGTGTGTTGCAGGACCTCAATATACGTGTGGAACCGGGCGAGCGTGTAGCTCTTGCAGGCCCGAACGGAGCAGGAAAATCGACCCTGCTTAAAATTATTATGGGAGAACTCTCATTCCGAAACGGAAGTATACTCATCTACGGACATCCCGTGCAGCGCTGCCACCACAGGGTTGCCGTTATACCGCAACGATCGAAGATCGACTGGAATTTTCCCCTGAATGTACGGCAAATTGTGAACATGGGGCGTTATCCTCATCTTGGTTGGCTGCATCATCTTCAGAAAAAAGATGAGGAAATTGTCGATACGGCAATGGAAACTATGGAGATACAGGATTTGGCAGACCGCCAGATCGGAGAGCTTTCGGGCGGACAGCAGCAGCGGGTCATGCTCGCCCGCATGCTCGCTCAGGATTCCGATCTCTTTCTGCTGGATGAACCTCTGAATCATGTTGATATACGAAGCCAGGAACTTATCTTTCACACACTTGAAGACCTCTCTCGGAAGGGGAAAACCTCAATCGTCAGCACCCACGATCTTGGTATTCTCACTGTTCATTTCAACCGCGCGCTCTTTCTGGATAAGAAAATAATTGCCGATGGGCCGGTGAAAACGGTTATGACTCCTGAAACCATCGCCCGCGCCTACGGCTTTGAATTCCACAAGGATTATCATCGTGTTTGAATTGCTTACCGCCCCCCTTCGCTACGACTTCATGCTGCGCGGGCTGGGCGCAGGGATCCTTGCCGCAATAGCCTGCGCCGCCCTCAGCTGCTTTGTTGTCTGGCGCGGCTGGGCCTTCATTGGCGATGCTCTGGCGCATACCATGCTTCCGGGAATTGTTCTGGCTCAGGCAAGCGGAATTGGGCTTATATTCGGCGCCCTCATTGCCTCTATTTTCAGCGTACTCGGCATTGGAGCCATAAAAAACAAGAGCAACCTCCGGGAAGACAGCGCAATTGGTATTATTTTTGCGGGATTTTTTGCCTTAGGGATACTCCTGCTGAGCACGTTGAGCGGTCTGCAGGATCTGAGCCATATTCTCTTTGGCAACATTCTCGGTGTGAGTAATGATGACCTCGTTCTGCTGGCAATTGTAACAGCAATTATTCTGATAGTTCTGAAATTGGGTTTTAAGGAGCTTCTCACCGCCTCCTTCGATCCGGCGCATGCTTCCGCAATTGGTCTTTCACCGGGTTTCATACGGTATCTGCTTCTCGTTCTGCTGGCGCTTACAACGGTTGTTGCTGTGCAGGCAGTGGGTGTTGTACTCGTTGTTGCTTTGCTGGTTACTCCTGCGGCAAGCGCCTCGTTGTTGACCCGAAAGCTTGAAACGACAATAGCGCTGTCTTTTGTGTTTGCCCTTACGGCAACAATAATCGGCTTCTATATTTCCTATTATACCGATCTGACTTCCGGGCCGGTTATTGTGCTTACCCTCATTTCATTCTTCTGCGTAAGTATGGCAGTATCTCATTTTCGCCAGAGCCGGTAACGCTCATGACACATTCTTCTGCGCGGGCGCGCGGGCATTCTTCTGCGCGGGCGCGGGCATGGCAATATTGGCGCTCAGGGGGCGGAGTTCTCAGAATCGTTCTCGTTAATTGATTGTGGTTCATCTGATGTCCCGCGAATCATCCCGAACATTTCCTTAACAAACTCCGTGGTCCTTTTTCTTAAATCTTCCCGAATTTCCCTATACGCTTCATCGTTGAGGAAATCATTATCCGATGGTATTGAGCTGTCAATAAATTCAAAATTTTTATTTGGTTCCATTGTAACCTCCCATAAAAAGTTAATCGTGAGTTATAAAACTCCCTTCCTGAAATAATTATTGAGAAAATGAGTATTATACTCCTTATCGAAATAGTGTTTTCTCCGAATCCAGATAAACCCATCGCCCTTTGAAATGAGCGCTACATCAACGGGACCGCCAACTGTCTCCGCTCCTTCCGACAACTTACCTTTGAATGATGTTAAATTTACTAAGGTTTCTGCCATAGCGGCAAGTTCCATCTTCGGTAACGAGACAACAATATCCATTAATGGGTTTATAAATACTTTGTGTTTTATGTGTTTAATTTGCGAATCGATAAACGTATATATTTTTTTAACCTTTCTGTTCAAGTCGTCTCCTTCGTTGGTCGTAGTATTTTGTGCTGGAGTAGTATTCGCAACAGTATCGGAAATTTGCCTGTAGAATGAAACAAGTTCTTCTCTCAACGCATTTTCAAAATCGGGAGCAATTCCCTCAATAAATGTTCTGATCATATCCGATTGCGCAAAGGGCCTAATTGCTGCCCGCTGATCAAAGTCAATGCTCGCGGATGTCGCCTTCTGATACTTCAGTTTGTTGCCAATAATACTTTCTAAGGTATATGAAACGAGAGCAGGAAAAATATCTTTTTCTCCATACCCGGAAATTACTATTCCCGTATTCGGACTCCCTGAATAATACCGAGTTAATGACAATATAGCAATATCTGTTAGCTTTTTCGATCCGCTTGGTGAGAGCGGTAGTCCGGTAAATATTTTATTTTTGATATTCTCTATATCCTTCTGAAGGATTCTTTCAATGCGTTCTCTATCCTTATGTGGGAGTGGTTTACCGCTACGTAATTTCATTATTGATAAATTCTTGAATGTGGATAAAGTATTATCAATAATTCTATCCAGAATCTTCTGTGGTTCTGCCTGCTGTTTTTTCGTCTTCATGCTTGCAAAATGAAAGAATAGATAGTCCTTGTAATCATTCAGGATTTTTGAATAGAGCGTCCCGATAGCAGTCAGGTTATATGTATATTGTTGCGATTCGGGAAATATGTCACGATTTGTTTCTATGAAACGTAAAAAATCGTTTCCATATTCAGCCAGATGATCAAAATGCTTGGCACCGAGCTCTTCTCTATATATTTTTATTATTGTTTCCCAGTGTACTCCCATAAAACATGCGTTGCTGTATATCATAATGCCAACGGGATGATACTTTGAGAGCATGAACAGTTTATTTGCAGATGGATAAATTTTCGGCGCATCGGTTCCGCCAATTGTGACCGCGCTGTCGGCTGCAAGAGCGACAGCTGTCTGATTCAAAATTGCAATTTCCGTAGTCACCGGACTCTCCTTGGCGCAGTGTACTCAAAATGCACCCAAGCGGATGCCGCAGATTACTGCTTGTGTTGTTGCTTGATCTGCTGCTTGAGTTGAATAGAGGCGGTTGCGTAGCCGCCATCGGCAGCATCGACAAAATGCACTTCCTCATCGGAGCCGAAGTTTATCATACAGGTCATGAGCGCCCGATCGCTCACATGCACGCCGTAGAATATTTTTCCTTTTTGATAGAGGACATTGAGAAGGCGTTCAAAGCGTTCGCGCTGTTCGGTTGTGCAGGCAATAACCATTTTCAGGGTGCCATCGTACTTTCGAAAATCTGAATTAATAATGTTATCTTTTTTTACATCTCTAAAATATTTTCTCCCTCTCCGTATGGGAATACGGAGTTTCTCAACAATTTTCATTATGACAATTTCCATGCGAATGAGCAGCATCCGCACAGCATAGGGAAAGCCGGAAGTTTCGCCGCTGAAAACACGGGCTTCGCCGGTAATTTCAGACTCGCTCATAGATTGATTCTCAACTCGGAGCGGATGATACCGTTCCTGAGTACCAAAGATTTTTTCAATGCTTTCAATGAGCACCGCCATGAATTTCTCGGTGGCAGCCATGGTTTTTTCACGCGATTTAATAATGAGGGAGATAGTTTCGCCGTATATACTTGGAATAGCCTTCCACCGGCAGGTAAAGCCTGAAAAATCGGCAATACCCTTGGGTTCGGCATCTAAGGGAATGATATAGGGATTATCCAGAGCAGGATCCTTAACGAGCTCTTCAGCAAGATCGATGCCGGGGCCGCTGATAATGGCCTGAACATACTGAGGCGATACTTTAAAACGGGCAAGCTGTATGTGGCTGCCGCTGTCGTATACCTCCTGAATGGGGACAATGCCAAGCCGGAGATCAAGATCGAATACCTTTTTCACAAGATCCCGGGTATCAATAAGAAGCTCTCTCACCTGATCCATGAGTTCCGATGGAAGCAGATAGGTCATACCGTCACCGCCGAAAATAAAGGGAAATTCCATATCGCCAATGAGGTTACTTATTGCCATAACAGCAAGGCTCCCCGCGGTGTTCACTTCCTTATACTTTTCATTTTGGATGGCAGTGGTGGAATTAATGACATCGGTTATAATAACGTACCAGTTCATAGGAGGGTCGCGATAATACTTCTGTTTGAAAATATCACTAAAACTGGTAATTGCTTCAAGTTGGGAATAAAAATTCTCATTCATGATACCTCCAGCATAATAGCGAATACAATAAAATACAAGTACTAACCAGAACTTCCCCAACAATTTTTTTAGACCATTGCAGGAACTCTCATACGCATTCATGATCTACTAATCATCAACACATCACAGAATTCCTGAGTATTTTACCTAATGAAAAGCTTTATGTCAATCAAAAATTTCACTTTTACTGAAATTATACCTGATCATAGTCTTCTTTGCACGCAAAATGAGCATACCCCCCTTCGAAAATCCACTTATGCGCGGTACAATTCCCAATTATGGGAGGGACTATGTGTTCTCAGAAAAAAAGTGTTGCCCGAACCTTTATTCAAAGGCTCGGACAGATGCTGAAAACAACCAATTTAACCGACCCTCGGAAACGACCGGTTGTTCAGCTATCACAAATAATGGCTCTCATTATATCGATGCCATTATTTTCATGCAAGAGTCTGTTTGATCTCGATTATCTGGCTCGGAATAAACATGTTCGGAAGTTACTCGGCAGCAAACGGTATATGGTCGGTTCCGACAGCACCATACAACGGGTGATTTCTCAGATCATACCGGATGAAGTGACGACGATGGTGGGAACCAGTATGAAGTTGTCAGTGAGTGACACTGAAGAATCGTGTTATTTGGACACGGGAGTTCATCGGAGTATTGGTATTGTCGATGGCACCTGTGTCTTCGGGAGCGTCTGGTTCACCGTGCTGGCGCGACCGACAAAGACAGGAACGTATGCGCAGGTTGTGAGACCGATGAAGGGCAGAGGGCACGAACTGCGCGGGTCTGAAGAAATGCTTTTGAGGGAAGGAGATACCCTGCCGCAATTGTTAAGTTTCGATGGGCTCTATCTGTGTGAGCCCTTTCTTCATCTGATCTGCGCAAAATTAAAGCGTCATATTCTGGTGAAATTTCGTTCGGTAAAGCGGGATGGCACTCCGCGGAAACATGAGCGGTTGCTCCTTGATCGCGCAGCCCGCTATATGGAACATCAGGGGTTCTATAGTGATGCAGTCCAAACCGCGAGCGGGTATGATTATCAACGATCAACGAGTTACCAGATTGAGGCAGTGCTTGACGAATGGCATGGCGTTCCGGTGCTGGTGCTGCGGGTCACTGAAGGGAAGGAGACGTTCTGGGTAATTACGAGTGATGTACATCTGTCATTGCCTGCTGCGCGGGAAGCTGCGCACCTGCGGTGGAGCATAGAGAATGATGAGTTTAAGCGCATGTCGTATCTTACCGGCACCAAGAGAGTGCGGACGCATAACAAGATCGCCGCTGTGTGTTTGTTGTGCTGCATTGCCATGGGGGTCAATTTTCTCACCAGTATCAACCATGTGCTGGCGAGCGTCGTAACAAAAACGCTTCCTGTTAAGCGAACATGGAAAATAACAGGGCGGTGGATATGGAAGGGAATAAAATGGCAGATTCGCACAGGAGGGATGTCTGTGTTGAGCTAAGTAGTGAACAATCGGTCGTTTTCGAGGGCAGTCTACCGAGTTGATTTCCTTACATATCACTAACACACAATCAACGCAGACCGGCGGTTCTGCGGCGGGGGTGGTCTATGCGCCCGGTATTCCCGCCACATACTCACTGCTCAAGGGCAAAATCTCCCTCCATTATTCTGTCAAAATCCCGTCAAAAAAATTGTTGGGGAAGTTCTGAGTACTAACCAGAGAATCCCCGGATATTCCGGGACTTCATACATTCATATTTCCACAAGGACCTCGCGCTGAGCATTGTCCCCGGGAGCATACCAGCCCCCATTCCCGACTCCCCGAAAAAAATCACAACATTCTTTCAAATTTTTTCAAAAAACACAATCAAAAATAACATTTTGCTCGTCACAGATATAGCAGGAGGTATACATGAGTAATGCCCATTCCTGCCGTAATAGCGACAACGGTTACGGTATTGATATTTTTTGCTCAACATGTTCATAATTAATGATCTACGAGAGTTGATCTATGCTGGGAAGAAAAATATCGCAAAATATCATGCTCATTCTCCTTGGGATGATTCTGACTCTTGCCGTCATCTTCGGATTTGGTCTTATCAAAATTCCCGCAGCCGACATAAGCGAAAAATCCTCCGAAAAATCTGACCCCTCCGGCTCGGAATCAACCGTAGCCCCAAACCCAGCAGCAGCCCCAACATCTTCCGCATACTCCGAACTCAATCTCCAGAGCAACAACGGATACATTGTTCCTGCCTTCGATGGGCGAAGTAATTTCACCATCGATGAGAACAATACCATTGAGGTCTATGAAAAACGGAACGAAGCAGTAGTGAATGTGAGCACTGAAACAATATCCTATTCCTTCTTTTTCGAGCCGCTGCCGCAGGAAGGGGGAGTGGGGAGCGGAACCGTCATCGACAGGCGGGGCTATGTGCTCACCAACTACCATGTTATTCGGGAATCGGTGAAGATTTTTGTGACACTTGCCGATGGAGAGCGCGTTGAGGCGGAGCTGATTGGCGCTGATCCCGAAAATGATCTTGCCGTGCTTAAATTTGAGCCGGACGGGCGGGAATTGCAGACTATTCCGCTGGGCAATTCCGATGCGCTGCGCATTGGGCAGAAGGTTCTGGCAATTGGGAACCCCTTCAGTTTCGACCGCACCCTCACCACCGGTGTTGTGTCGGGGCTCGGCAGACCGATCAGGAGCGAAAACGGCATGATTATTCAGGGAATGATTCAGACAGATGCCTCCATCAATCCCGGCAATTCCGGGGGCCCCCTCCTCAATTCCCAAGGCAGCCTCATCGGGGTGAACACGGTCATTTATTCCCTCAGCGGAGGAAGTGTGGGAGTGGGCTTTGCCGTTCCGGTGTCCACGGTAAAACGCGTGCTTCCCGATCTTCTTGAATTCGGAAAGGTGAACAGGGGGTGGATTGACATCAGCCCCATACAGCTCTTTCCCCAACTTGTTACGTATGCCCGCATTCCGCTGCCGCAGGGCATTCTTGTAAGCGCGGTTCGGGGGGGCGGAAATGCCGATAATGCCGGAATACGCGGCGGCAGCAGAAACAGCGCGGTGCGCTACGGTAATACCATTATTTATCTCGGCGGCGATATTATTACAGAGGTAGACGGCACGGTAACGCACAGCATCGCGCAGCTCTATGAAGCCCTTGAAGACAATAAACCAGGCGATGTGGTCACTGTTGTGTATTATCGGGGTTCGCGGCGCATTGAAACAGAGGTGGAACTCTCTCAGCGCCCGGAGCAGTTTGCTCTGTGAAGGAATTGAAGGTCAGGGCCGATTTCAGCCCCTCCGGGGATCAGCCTCAGGCAATCGACAAGATTGCCCGAAATGTTCTGGACGGAAAACATTTTCAGACACTCAAGGGAGTAACCGGCTCGGGTAAAACCTTCACGATGGCAAAGGTTATTGAGAAGGTCCAGAAACCGACGCTTGTTATCTCTCACAATAAAACGCTCTCAGCCCAGCTCTACCGGGAATTCAAGGAGTTTTTTCCCGATAATGCCGTGGAGTATTTTGTATCTTACTACGATTATTATCAGCCGGAGGCCTACGTGGCCAGCAGAGACCTGTATATCGAAAAAGATGCTTCCATTAATGAGGAAATTGAAAAGCTGCGGCTTGCGGCCACGGCAAGCCTGCTTGAGCGGCGCGATGTCATTGTTGTTGCGACAGTGTCCTGCATCTACGGTCTCGGGAGTCCGCGGGAATATCGCGACATGCGCATCCGGCTTGACCGAGGCACCCCGCTCGACATAAAAACCCTGCGCCGCGATCTCATCGCTCTCCAGTATGAGCGCAACGATGCCGCCCCCCGCCGCGGGGTTTTTCGGGTTCGCGGCGATGTTATTGAGGTTTTTCCCGCCTATTCTGAAGATGTCTACCGCATTGAGCTTGAATGGGATGAAATTAACAGAATCAGCAAAATTCATCCGCTGAGCGCCGAGGTTCTGGAAGAGTTTGAAACGCTGATGATCTACCCTGCCAAGCACTTTGTTCTGCCTGAGGAGATGCTCAAAAAGAGCCTTGGTGTTATCCGCAATGAGCTTGAAGATCGGCATGCCTCGCTCCTGCGGCAGAATAAGCTTGTGGAGGCGCAGCGGATTAAGAGCCGCACGGAGTACGATTTGGAGATGATGCAGGAAATGGGGTATTGCTCCGGTATTGAGAATTACAGCCGGCATCTCACGGGGCGAAAGAAGGGAGAACGCCCCTCAGTACTCATCGACTATTTCCCCAAAGATTTTTCTCACCATTATTGATGAAAGCCATGTTACCGTGCCGCAGATCGGCGGTATGTATGCCGGCGACCGTTCGCGGAAGCAGAACCTCGTTGAATTCGGTTTTCGCCTGCCCTCAGCCCTCGACAACAGACCCCTGTACTACGCAGAATTTGAAGGGCTCTGTACCGGCACTGTTTTTGTCAGCGCGACTCCCGGCGACAATGAACTTGAGAAATCGGGGCCGCCGGTTGAACAGGTGATCCGGCCGACCGGTCTGCTTGACCCCGAAATTGATGTACGCCCGACCGAGGGACAAATTGAAGATCTGCATGGTGAAATTACCCGGCGGATTCAGGCGGGTGAGCGCACCCTCATTACAACGCTTACCAAGAAAATGGCCCGAGGATCTCAGCGGCTTCCTGAGTTCCATGGGGCTGAAGGTACGCTATCTTCACTCGGAAATTGAGACCATAGAGCGGGTGGAAATTCTTACGGAACTCCGCATGGGAACCTTCGATGTGCTCATCGGCATCAACCTCCTGCGCGAGGGCCTGGATCTTCCCGAAGTATCGCTGGTAGCCATTCTCGATGCCGACAAAATCGGCTTTCTTCGTTCCGCAACCAGCCTCATTCAGACCATTGGGCGTTCTGCGAGAAATGCAAACGGCACGGTCATTATGTACGCCGACCGTGAATCGGATGCTATGAAAAAGGCAATCGCAGAAACCCGGCGGCGCAGAAGTTTACAAATGAAGTACAATGAGAAGAACGGCATAACTCCTAAGAGCATCAGCAAGGCTGTGCAGAGTATTCTCATCAGAAAAAAGGAAGAGAAGCAGCAGGAGGGCCTCGATGATATCAACATACTGAAGGCAGAATTTAATGTGATGATACCTGCCGACCGCCGAAAACTTATCAAAAAACTCGGCGAGCACATGCTTGAGCATGCGAAAAACATGGAATTTGAACAGGCTGCCATTATCCGCGATGAAATTGAAGGAATTGAAAAAGTTATAAGCGCCCATGCGGACGGATCGCCCATCCTCTCATTGCACCCTGAAAAGAACGGGATCAATGCCGTTTCCTGAAATATGAGGATAAAACACTGCATTCGAATATGTGCCGGATAATCTGATATATTCATTGCATGTGCTGTCAATATTGTGGAAGATATAGGCGTAGGATTCACTCAGCGTTATCAGTTTGTCATTATTTGATATCGCCGTGCTTTGCTGATTCAATGAGGAATCCGGTAAAAATACCGTTCTTCCGAACTTCCTGGTGCAGATTCGGGATATCGTCAATAAAACTTCCGCGTCCACTCGTTGCTCTTAAGAACATCCTCCGACCACTCGTAGCTTTATGCAAGGCTAGGCTCGATGCCGGGAGTACCGACAGATTCTTCCCTACCTGCCGCTTTCAAATACCATTACCGATACTCTCAGCAATCCCATTGCGCTCGGTCCCGATGCAGCTGAAATTCGAACGGGTGCGACATTGCTTGCAGGTAGGCTGTCCACTCCAAAGCCCACCGGCAGATTCCCAGCGCTATTACAGGCATCGAAAATTGCTATGGTATGACGAGTGGTTAATTCTCCTATTTTCTGTAACAACGCATCGGAAGATACGAAGGCCTCAGTGCTTGCGTTTCAAATCATCAGAATTCAAATTATCAGGAATCCAATTGGAAAAAATGATCAAACTCTCGCCGAAGGCTTCCAAACCGTGACCTGCGAAGTATATGAAGAGTATATCATTATTGCTCACGGTATCGGCAGCCCTGTCAATATCACGCCAAAACTGAGCCTGTTCTATCCACCCTCCGACATTTTCATTAAGCACGGTTATTCCCTGCTCCCTGAAAAGTTGAGCCATCTCCCTGCCATCGGTTGTCGCGTTCGGAAGCTGATTATCTACAGGCAGGTAATCATATTCACCAACCCCGTACACGAGTGCATAGCGACCCGGAGGTTCCAGATCGGACATAACACAGGATGTCAGCATGAACACAAGTACCATTCCGGCAATGGAGGTTCTCAGAAGAGAAGTTCTCAGAAACGGCAGGCAGATTTTCCAATTCATATGTACAATAATATACCTTCTTCATCATGATATATCAAAACTATGCAAACGAGTGGGCGCCTGCCATTGAAACGTTACAAATACAGCGTAACAGCAGCCCCTGCCTGAATAGTGAAGTCAGTATCTCGTCTGAAATGGAGGTTTGTGAAAAGCCGCATGGCAATACCGGGGTTCTGGTCATAATATCTCAGCGGAAACTGGGCAAAGACTCCGAGGGTAGGGCTTGCAAAAAGCACCCATGTATGCCAGAAAAACTGGAAATCAAGGGCGGCCTCCGCCCCCAAAGTTAAGCGGGGAGAAACAATGTAGGCGCCGTATAGGCCTATGCCCATGCCAACATCGCCCCGAAAACCAAGGAGCAATTCCTCATCTGCGGCAGGCGGCGGCGCAAGCGAAAAGCGTGCCTGCGGACTTATTATAAAAGAATCGATAACAAATGCGGCGCCAACAGAAAGGCTGGCGCTATAGTGGAGAACATGAAGCCGATATTCTTCCGCATATGAATAGCGAAGCCCTTGGGTAAGGGTCGGCTGTACATACACATCCACTGCCTGAGCGGAAACAGCACATGTCAACAGTAAAAACATGCAGAAAATACCCGTATTCATATCAGTATTATACTACAACAAAGTTTTCGAATATATGATAATCTCTTTCTTCGGTGATATTGTGGAGAAAGCGTATAAATATCAATTTCTATCTATATTTTTGCTGATATGCGCGCTCCTGCTCCCTTCCTGTACTAGGGAACCGCAGCAACTTCCCGATTTGCCGAAAACGCAGGTGCTTTATGCGGCTAACTCATGGGGAGTTACGATTCTCCCCTACCTGCCGATCTACAATTCAGACAGCATTGAGGCACAGGTACTGCAGCTACTTCGCCGGGGCGACATTGTTGAGGTCCTTGAGCAGCGTCCCGACGCCGAGTTCATGTATGGCGATAGAAATCACTGGTATCGTATTCTTCATAACTCATCCGAAGCCTGGGCCTTCGGCGCCGGTTTCCGTTTTTTCCCCACCGAAGATCAGGCTCATGATGCAGCGCGGCGATTGCTGCATGGAGAGAATTTTTGACAACTTCGGCTATTATCGGTATTTTACTCCCGCCCATTCTCGGGGCAATTATCGGATATGTTACCAATGCTCTTGCCATCCGCATGCTCTTTCGACCGCTTACCCGAAAATATCTCTTCGGACGCATCCCCATTCCCTTCACGCCGGGAATCATTCCCCGGCAGCGGGAAAGGCTCGCCCACAGCATTGCCCGCATGGTAAGCGCGAATCTTTTTAACGCCGAGATAATTATCGAACACCTCCATAAGGCTGATTTTCAAGCAATGCTCCGCGCCCGAATTACCGAACTCCTTAATCCCTTTACGGATACCGCCAATTTTCCCGAGCTATCCACAGAGTTGCGCAAAGAGCTGCCCCCAAAGCTGTCCAACGAGGAAAGAATATCCCGCATCCGGCGGCGCATAAACAGCGTTGAAGAGCTCCTTATGCCCATTCTTGAAGCGCCGGCAGGAAAAATTCTCATGACGAACATTCTTCATTTTGCCGGAGATCGGATCGGCAGGCTCAATATAAACACTCTGTTTCAATCTGATATAAACGGAGGCGGCAACCTTATGGAATATGTTCGTCTTCATCTGGCGGGAAGGGGGGGACGTCGATGTATTCTAGCAGCCGTATTCTGGCTGAGGAAGCAGGAAACGGATAATGTTCCCATTGAAAAAATTTTCCCTCATACGCAGCTGAACCGGGCAATACTATCCTTCGACAGTTGGTATATTCCTGCCATCCATTTCATACTTGAATTTCTCCGCAAACCGGAAGTTCAGCGTGAGCTCATTAAGCGGGGTAAACACATCCTTTCCGACATTCTCATACAACTGACTCCTGTTCAGAGAATAATGATCAGCATCGGTCAGTATGACAGAATGTTGGAAGAAAAAATGCCGTCAATTATCAAAAACCTCATAAGCACTCTGGAAGATACTCTCCGCTCGCGGGAAAACAGAAAAAAGATATTGAATGCCGTTCACGAATTTCTTCAACGCACTGTCAAACAGGGCCTGAGAGATATTGAGCGGGAGTACGGGTTCAAGATCAGCCGGAGTGCCTATCGTCTGCTTCTTCGCATTCGGGAACTCTTATTGAGTGAGATGTTTACGGAAGATTCTGCCGATTCTGCCGATCCGTCCGATTCTGCCGATCCGTCCGATTCTGCCGATCATTTTGCTAGTCGATTTTCGAAACTCACTATTAATTCGCTCCTGAATTCCTGGAGCGGACAATCGCTGAGCGCACTTTTTATGAATATCTACCAGAGCTTTATGAACCGTGCAAAAAATCCGCCTCAGTGGGAAGCCTTCAAGGCGAAACTGACTGCCCTTATCGCAGCCGTGCGCCCCGACCCCGCCGCCGCGGACGCAGCCGACACCCCCGACCCCGCTGAACCAATTGCAGGCGCCCTTACCTCAGTTATGACGCGGGCGCTTCCTCAGATTATTGACCATCTCCATATCTATCGGCTGGTCTCCGACCGTATTAATGCGCTTGATGCGGAAGAAGTGGAGGGGCTTATTCTGGGGGTAGTGGCAGATCATCTGAAATACATTAATGTTTTCGGGGCAATTCTCGGATCCCTCATCGGCGCAATTCAACTATTGTCCTCGCTTCTCCCGTAGATCAGATGTCGGCCGGCAGGCACATGGTGAACACCGTTCCGCTGCCGACCTCGCTATCTACCGAAATTGTACCGCCGTGTACCTGTATAATATGCTTTACAATCGCCAGTCCCAAACCGCTTCCATCTGTTGCCTCCGCAATATCTACCCGATAAAAACGCTCAAAAAGGCGGGGAAGGTATCGTTGGGGAATGCCCGGTCCGTTATCCTTAATCTGAATTTCCACCAATTCCGATACAAGACGCACAGTAATCCACACTTCAACAGCGCTTCCTCCATATTGCATGGCGTTATTCATAAGATTATCGATAATTTGTTCAAAAAGCGCAGGACTGATCTGGAGCTTCGGATTGTCGTGTATGGAGACATGTACGGGAAGTTGCGCAAGTTTCGGACTATTCCGCATATTTTCCAGGCTTTTTTGAATAATTTCCTCAATGTTGATGCTAATGAAACGCATCATATCCGCATTGCGATGCTGCCCCTCCAGCCGTTCGTCTTTCGTCCTGCTCCTCCTGCTGCTCAATTTTTGATAAAATAAGCAGGTCTGAGATAATTTTTTTCATCTTGAGGGAATTATTCAGAATAATTCTGGTAAAGGCATGCAGAGATTCCCCGTCTTCCATGGCTCCATCGAGAATACTTTCGGAAAATCCCTGTATCGCAGTAATTGGTGTTCTCAATTCATGAGAAACATTTGCAACAAAATCTTTCCGAACCTGTTCAAGACGGCTAATTGCGGTAATGTCGCTCAGCACAATGAGAATGCGGGGCTCGGGAGTATCGGCAGGGTCAATGAATACTCCGTTCACGTGCAGACTTCGGGGATGATCCTGATCCCATATCTGAATTCGGGCAGTATTCGGAGCCTGTTTGTGTATGAGATTTTCAGTGAAGGCGCTAAAACTCGAATTGCGGAAAACATCAATAATGCTTCGTCCCCTGCATGAGGGGGGCTGCTCGCTCATTGAGAAAAATTCCAGGGCCTGTTCGTTTACGATAAGAATACGTTCATTCATATCAATAACGGCAACCCCTTCCTTCATGTTCTCAAGAATACTCTCAAGTTCTTCAATCCGCTGCCTGAGTGCATTCAAATCTGATCGTTCAATTTCTCTGCGGATGGAATCGGCGCGCTCCTTCGCGCTCATAATGTTTCCGATAAGGAAATTCATAAGAACGGAGATCAGGATCGCTACCGGCATGGTAATGAGGAGAGTGAGAAGAGGCAGGGCTGAAACAGTACGTTCCATTCTGTACGAAATGAGGTGAATAACACATGCAAGCACAGTGTTGGCAGTGAGAATAATGAGAAAAATTGTGCGTCGGTCATTCATGGCTTTATTGCAAAACTTTCTGATATTATTACGGTTTTAGCGGAGCATTGCAATGGTACAAACAATTTTGTTCTTTTTTGAGCGTACATTTTTCTTGAATGTTGACTGGAATATTGATATATATTTAATGTATACTGCCAATGAGTCCGCACTGCGCTCATGCATGGTGAAAGTACCCATGCGCAATGAAGCGCAGGACTCATATTTTTATAACAAAGTTTTGCATTTTGCAAAACTTTCTATAAAATAGGAGAATGCTAAGCACAAAGAAAGCATTCCAGATCGGAAACTTTTGCTACTGGAAATTGTGCAAGCACAATTTTCCAATGCAAAAGTTTCTATAAGGAGAATAGTAAAATAATGTGTAATTGTAATCCACTACGAAAAGTACGGGGGAAGTTTCCTGTGTTAGTTGTCATAAGCGTGGTTCTCGCAGCCTTACTTACCGGATGTCCAATGCCGGAACCCAATATGGGGGGGGGGTAATGTAAGCCCGCCGGGCACAATGGATGCCCCAACTCTTGAAGCGGGAGATGAGCAACTCATTGCAACATGGACTGCGCCAACAAACACCGGCGGCAGCGCCATTACCGGCTATGAACTGCAATATAGCTCAGACGGCGGAACCACATGGTCGGTCCTCCTATTGAAGTCGCCGCGCCAGCCGCAAAGACCATCATCACCGGACTGATCAACGGCAGCAGTTATGAAGTACAGGTACGCGCCGTCAACGCGCAGGGCGCAGGCGGCTGGTCGGACAGCGCATTAGCAAGCCCTGTTGCCGTTCCCCATGCTCCGAACGCTCCCGGGCTTACCCCGGAAAATAGTCAACTAACAGTTTATTGGGCTGCGCCGACCGATAACGGCGGAAGCGCCATTACCGGCTATGAGCTGCAATATAGACAATATAGCTCAGACGGCGGAACCACATGGTCGGATCCTCCTATTGAAGTTGCCGCGCCAGCCACAAAGACCGTCATTACCGGCCTGAGCAACGGCAGCAGTTATGAAGTACAGGTACGCGCCGTCAACGCGCAGGGCGCAGGCGGCTGGTCGGACAGCGCATTAGCAAGCCCTGTTGCCGTTCCCCATGCTCCCGACTTGCCAAGCCTCACCGTGGAAAATGAGCAACTTCGCATTTCATGGGCAGCGCCGACCAACACCGGCGGCAGCGACATTACCGGCTATGACCTGCGCTACGCACTAAACAATTCACCCCTGCCGGACGATCCGCAAATTAGCAACACAAGCAATACCTCTCATACCATTATGCAACTGGAAATTGGCAGCCGCTACACCGTACAGGTGCGCGGCATCAACGCTGAGGGCAGGGGTCCGTGGTCAGAATCCGCAACGAAAACATTCCCGCTCATTGCGACACAGGTGCCGGAGGGTACAGAGGTCTTTGTCATTCTTTCGACTGTTGACAACGCAATTGCCAATGCCGCAAACCCAAACATTACTGTGGTTCCAGTTACTTCCCCGGCATCAACGGTCGTCTTGCCGACAATTGATGCGGCTACCGGAATTATTATGGTTACCGCAAGCACAAGCCCCGGAACATATACGGTATCGGGCGCAGACGGAGGAATCGAACTGTTTGACCCCGAAGAGTTCTCTGTTACCCTGAGTCCTCCTACTAACGCTGAACTGAAAACAGCGGTAACTAATGGAATATCAAACTGGGGACAAACTGCCGACCTCAACTACATTCTTACTACGGCAATAACGGACATGTCCGAAGTGTTCAAAGATAAAACCGCATTCAATGGAAATATCTCGGGCTGGACTGTCAGCGCTGTAACGGATATGTCGGAAATGTTCAATAACGCAGACGCATTCAATCGTGATCTTAATAATTGGAATGTCAGTGCGGTAACGGATATGTCGGAGATGTTCAGGGACACAAACTCATTCAATGGCAATATCTCCAGCTGGACTGTCAGTGCGGTAACGAATATGTCGGAAATGTTCAATAACGCAGACGCATTCAATCGTGATCTTAATAATTGGAATGTCAGTGCGGTAACGGATATGTCGGAGATGTTCAGGGACACAAACTCATTCAATGGCAATATCTCCAGCTGGACTGTCAGCGCGGTAACGAATATGTTCGGAATGTTCAATAACACAGCTGCATTCAATGGCGATATCTCCGGTTGGGATGTCAGCTCGGTAACGAATATGTCGGGGATGTTCGCTAACACAGGCGCATTCAATGGCGACATCTCGGGCTGGGATGTCAGTAAGGTAACGACTATGGCCAATATGTTCCAGGGCGCAAGCGCATTCAATCAGAATCTTACTGCATGGGGCGGGACAGATGAAGGGAGCTTACGGCGTGATCCTAATGATAATAGCAAATATGGAGTAACGGTAACGGATATGTTTACGAGTTCCGGCGTTGTGGATACCGGGGGCGTGGGTGTTCCCGATTGGTATACTGCGATTATTGCCTATTAACGAGTTGCGCTCCACCTCCGGCAGGCGCGGGGCTTGCGTCTCCTGCTCGCCATGCGAGTGTGCGCTACTTATGAGACAGCCCCTTACCGGATAATCACCCTTGTGATATACACCCATAATGATCTTTTGCCCGTTATAGATGTAGAAAGAACATTTATGTGCTTAAAACGTGCACATGGGCTGAAAAAATAGAAATTTTTACATTTTTCAAAGTTTTTTCGCAAAAACTCAATCCTCACGAACATTTCACCCGTTATCCTTATATGAAGAAAAAGAAACTGAATCAGGCGGCTCATCAAAAGCCGCGAAAACAATGGGATGAAACTCATAAGTTCCTGTTTGCCGATGCGGAGTCCATATATCAACTGCTGCAATTTGTCGATGATGACTGGATCACGGTATGTTCGCCCTGAGAACATTACGATTGTGAGCAACGAATTCATCGCTCGGGAGCTCGGAGGCAAAAAGCTGACGAAGCTCATGCGCAAAATATCGGATATCGTTGCGAAAATTTCCTTCCGCTCCGGGAACAAGAATGAAGAGAAAACCGTCTATATCATTCTGGAACATCAATCGACTGTCGATTATTCCATGAGCAGGCGCCTATTCGAATATACCGATATGCTCGAAGCAGCGCTATCCGCAATTCGAAAACGTACCGACATCATCGGGTGTATCCCATTGTTCTGTACACGGGAATGCGGAAATGGCCGCAGATCGCGACGGAAGATACGTCGGGCGGGGATTCCTTCCGAGCGCATATCGCCAATTCTTTGAGTATCCTGTTATTGATGTGCATAGGCTCCCGCATGAGAAGATACTGAAGTTCCACGGTCGTGTGGCTGCCTATTTTTACCTTGCGCGCTACAACAAAGATTTGAAGAATGAGGATAATTGCGCTGAATTCACGAAGAATCTTTTGAACATTCTCCAGCATGACACTGGCGAGAAGGTGAAGGAGTCCTTGCTCATTATGAGCGATGTGCTCTATAATACACACATCTCAGAGGTGAATGTTAACGATTACACTATAAAGGAGGTAATTGATATGATCACAAAAGAAGGGATAGAAATACTGTTCCCGTGGCAACTGAGAATTTACAAAGAGGTCAAAGCCCAGGTCAATCAGGAAGTGCAGGAAGAAATGCAGGAAATGCGGCGGGAAATGCAGGAAGTCCGTCAGGAAGGGATTCAGGAATGCCGGCAGGAAGGCCGTCAGGAAGGCCGATTCGAGAAGGTCGTCAGGAAGGCCGATTCGAGAAGGCCGTCAGGAAGGACTTCAGGCAGGTCGCTCGGAGGGGCATATTGAGGAGCGGAGAAAAAACGCCCGCAGTATGTTTTCCAAAGGATTTTCAGCCCATGACATTCAGGATGTTACCGGGCTGAGCGAGGATGAAATTCGATCATTTCAGCAAAACGGCCAAAAAAACGGGCAGAAAAGCGGCAAAGAGTAACAGCGCAGCAAACTGCGGCAGGAATTGGAGGGATCAATGAAAAAATCGAAACAAAAGTGGATGGATATCGATTGGGATATCCTGAGTCCATCAGAATTAATTGACATTCTGAAGACAAAGACCGATGTGAATGCGGCTAACGATGTCGGATTAACGGCGCTCTCGTATGCTATTTTGAATAGGAGAGACATTACCATTATCCATGCAATTCTCGAAGCCGGAGGAGATGTGAATGCCCGTGATGATAATGGCAGAACAGCTCTTATGCTTGCGTCCGGGAACAGCGAAGGCCCCGACATTGTTCGCGCCCTCATTGAGGCAGGAGCCAATGTGAATGCCGCCGATGCGATAGGCTTTACCGCCTTGGGATATGCGACTATGATCAATCAAACTCCATCTGTTATTCGCGCCCTCATTGAAGGCGGAATTAATGTGAATGCTCATGATGATAATGGCAAAACGCCTCTTATACTTGCGGCAGGGAACAATAAAAGCCCCGACATTGTTCGCGCCCTCATTGACTGCGGAGCAGATGTGAATATTGTTGAGCATGATACGGGACTGACAGCCCTCATGCACGCGGCTCAGCGCTCTGAAAACCCCGACATTGTTCGCGCCCTCATTGACTGCGGAGCAGATGTAAACACTATTGACTCGCATGGCATGTCAGCTCTCGATCATGCGGCCGTATTCGGTAAAAATATCTATATAATCCATGCCATTGTTGAGGGGGGAGCCGATGTGAATGCCGCCAATGAGAATGGACTAACAGCCTTAATTTTAGCGATTACGGCAAACGCGGATCCCGACATTATTCGCGCGCTCATTGTATGCGGGGCAGATATAAATGCCGTCGATGCGAAGGGACGGACAGCCCTCGACCACGCGCGGGAGCAAAAAAAGAAATACGCGGAGAAACTTCTTACCAAACACGGCGCAAAAAGCGGAAAAGAACTCCCCAAGGATGGCGCGCAGAAGCACAGCAAACTGCGGCAGGAATTGGAGGGATCAATGAAAAAATCGAAACAAACGTGGATGGATATCGATTGGGATAGCCTGAGTACATCAGAATTAATTGCCCGCCTGAAGGATAATGTCGATGTGAATACGGCTAACGCTTCTGGATTAACGGCGCTCTTATATGCAATTCTGGGCAATAGAGACATTAGCATTGTTCGCGCCCTCATTGAGGCCGGAGCCGATGTGAGCGCGATCAATGACTACGGCGTAACAGCCCTCATGGCGCGGCAACAAACGCCAAGACCCCCGCTCTTATCCACACCCTCATTGAGGCCGGAGCCGATGTGAATGCGGTCAATGCGGACAACGTAACACCCCTCATGTGCGGGGCGGCGAGCAATGGAAGGGTCTCTGTTATTCGCGCGCTCATTGAGGCCGGAGCCGATGTGAATGCGGTTGATTTAAACGACATGTCACCCCTCATGGGCGCGGCTGTGCGCAATAAGAACCCCGCTGTTATTCACGCGCTCATTAAGGCCGGAGCCAATGTGAATGCCTCCATCAAAGGTATAGGATTAACAGTTCTCATGATCGCGGCTAAAAACGCCGAAGACCCCTCTATTATGTACACGCTCCTTGAGGACGACGCCGATGTGAATGCAACCGATAACAAAGGATGGACAGTCCTCGACCACGCGCTAAAACAAAAAAAGGAGAGCGAGGTGCGGCTTCTCAGGGAGTTCGGAGCCAAACGCGGAAAGGAGCTCCGCAAAACAGACTAAGGAATATCTCATATGCAATTATGAACAATGAAGACATTCCTGCTATCCGCCTCCTCATTGTGGACGGCGCGGGGCTGTGAAGCGCAGCAAACTGCGGCAGGGAACAGCGCAAACCCCGACATTATTCGCGTCCTCATTGAACTCGGAGGAGAAATAAATGCGAAACACCCGCGGAGACTTCTTCTGGGATGTATTGCTCATTGTTGTTCGCGGGCGATATGCCTTCGTTCTCCCCGCATTGAGCCCCGATTCCCTCATAAGCCGGGCGACTCGGTTCCTCCCGATTGCTTCACCATGAAGATGCAGCAGCATGTCCGGTCTGCTTCAGCTGCTCAATTCCTCGATACTTCATTTCAGGCTCTCCTTTCTGCAAAAAAAACCATTGCATCATTGAGTATTGCCACCGCCTTTTTCTCGGCGCGCAGTTCCTTTCTCAATCGTTTGTTCTCGGCCAGGGCTTCCTGAAGTTCCCGAAACTCGGGACCTTTCTGGTCGTTCCGAACCCATTTCGCGAGGGTATGATAACTTGCTATACCCAGCTTTTCCGTCGCCTGCTTCGTGCCAATTTCTTTGGCAAGCTCCACAGCCTGTTCCTTAAAATCCTCAGCATAGAATTTTCTGACTTTCCGTGTTTCCATAACACTCTCCTCTCCCTATAGTATCGTGCTTAGAAGAGTGTCCGTTAAATCGAAGCAAGATCAACCTCACATACCAGTTCCTTCAGGAATGCTCAGATATTCCGGGACTTCATATATTCATATTAATGCGGGAAATAAGCGCAGCCTCATATTCCTCGGCAATGCCGGCATAGCCGCGCCGGAGAAAAAGCGGATAGCGGAGGGCATATTCATGGAGGAGCACGGAAAGAAAGCTGTTTCGCGTGAAGGGAAGCGGGAGCAGATCGTTGAGGGCGGTAATGGAGTACGTGCGTATGCTATTATTCGGCAGATGGGGGGCAGCAACAATATTCATGCCCAATCCGATAACGAGGGTCCGGCATGCGCCATCTAAAAAACGGGATTCGCTCAGTATGCCCCCAACCTTCTTTCCTTCAATGAAGATATCATTCGGCCATTTTATCTTCACTCGCGCGCCAGCATCAGCACCGACATCGGCATTAGCATCGGCATCAGCACCGACATCGGCATCAGCGCGGGCACGGCGGCAAGCAGCAACCGCGGCAAGTGCCATGAGCTGCGTAAACCCTTCGGGAAGCAGACCCTGCGGAGGGTCTTTTTCAATCAGGCTCATGTAAAGATTTCCCCGGACAGAAGAATTCCACTGCCTCTGCCGCCGTCCTCTGCCCGCCGTCTGTACAGTACTCACAATGACACTATGGTGATCCAGCTCCGCTATTCTTTCCAGCGCGTAGGTATTTGTGGAGTCCACTTCATTGAGAAAAACAGGAACAAAACCCGGCGGGAGCGGAGGCCCTGGCGGAGCCGACGTCGGAGACGGGAGCTCAGGGGGGGTCATTAAGCGACCAGTCGTAATCGTAGCGCACAGGAGCATCTGAAACATCCTGCCGCTCAAGAAGATCGGCAAGATCCCGATATGAGGATATATAATTGAGAATTGCTGCCTTCTCATCGCCGAAATCTTCCGCGTACCAGTTGAAGATGGAACTAATAACAAGATTCCGTCCTCTCAGCGACACTCCCCGCGGATGATTCAGATAGGTGAAGGTCGCCTGCTCCAGAATGGTTTCTGAGTTTTCGGCAGTGAGAACCTTCGCGGGAATGTCCGGACAGCCGATGCTGGCGCAGTTAACCACAAAATGTATGCGCGGATCCTTCCAGCGGGGGCGGAGAATGCGGTGTTCAATATCGTTCAGGCTGATGTTCTCGCCTGCAACCATAAGAAGCTTTTCATCCCATGGTTCCGAAATGCGGCGGATGCTCTCAACCGGATATTCCCGGAGAATGAGCTGTACCGTAGCGGCATTATAGAGATTAACCCAAAAAGCAAACTGCTCGTCAGGGTTAAGCGAATCGACATTGCTGTTCTCAAGGTATTGAATGTAGCGGCCAAGCGCAGTTCGGTCGGAGGGGGTTACATCCGCATATCGAATTTTTGCGACATTGTCGGCGGTATCAACAATTCGATATGTATTGAGAAAATTCTGCAATGGCTCATGGTCAATTTTTTCAGCGCTGTCCGCATCGAACAGGGTCCAGCGCTCCCAGAGTTCTGCTTTGGCGCCGGCAAAAATTGAGCCTGCGCCCCCAAAAAGGAACAGACAAACGAATAGAAACAGAGTCCTGAACAAAGCCGTGATCATTATATACCGTCTTCCCGCAGAAGAATCCGCAGGGTCTGCGCAAAACGAAGGAGGGCGCCGAGGAATGTCAGCCCCGCCATAGCGAGAGCAAGCGGTACGAAAAACTGCGGGAATCCTAACATAAAACAGTTAAACAGCATCGTCTCAAATCCTTCAACGAGCCCCCGCGGCATGATAATTGACGTCTGTCCTGCGCCGGATTTCATGCCCCTTTTCTCAAAAATAGTGGAACTTACCATCCACACGGCAGCATTACAATAGAATATGCCGAGGAGCAGGGCAGCGGCAGCAAAATACGCGGTCTCGCCCGAACGGATGGCAATAACCAGTGGAAGCGCCGCATAGAGAAAAAAATCGACAACAAGATCAACATAGGCTCCGAGATCAGACTGTCTGTTGCTCAGGCGCGCTGCCATACCATCAAGACCATCGAAAATGCGGCAGAGAATCCACAGGAGTACCGCTGGCAGGAGGTGGTCAAAATACAGCGCAAGCAGGGAGGCAATGCCCGAGAGCAGGCTCATAATTGTTAATGCGAGGGGATGGAATGTGGATGCGATGGGGCGGAGAAGCGGTTCAATGTATTGGGATTTAAAGTGACGGAATTCAATATCAAACACAGGTGTATTCCTTTTCTTGACGGTTTAGGATAGTATAGCATATTGTGAGAATTAAGTGCGGGCGCCCATGGAAATTTCCATAAAAAACCTCGGAAAGTCATATAGCAATAAGGCTGTTCTGAAAAATCTTTCCATGAACCTCAGAAAGGGCGAGCTTGTCTCCATTGTCGGCCCCTCCGGTGTCGGTAAAACAACACTTCTCCGCATACTTTCAGGTCATGGAGCAGGAATATGACGGGGATATTTCCTATACGCCGCATGATCATAGCTGGAGACCTGTTATTATGGTATTTCAGGATTTCATGCTTTTTCCTCACATTACGGTGCGTAAGAACATTGGCTATGGTATTGAATCGCAGCAATTTTACGCGCGCCTGTTTCCCGAGCAGGATGAAAAACAGTTCCTCAAGCGTATGGCGCCTGCCTTCCGCAGACGGAAACGGCAGCGCATTGCTGAGCTCACCGGGCAATATGTTGAGCAGTTCGGGCTCAGGGGTCTGGAGCATAAGTATCCTTCCCAGCTTTCTGCCGGACAACGGCAGCGGGTTTCTCTCGCGAGGGCCATGCTGATTCGCCCCTCCCTCCTTCTCCTCGATGAACCATTTGCTAATCTTGATCAGAATTTGAAAATGGAAACTGCCCTGTTTATTCGGAGAATGCAGCAGCAGTTCGGAGTGAGCATTCTTGCGGTTACTCATGATCTGCAGGAGGCCTTTGCCATGAGCGATCGGATTGGCGTTATGCTGCATGGCGCAATTCCTCAGATAAGTGATGTGGAGACGCTCTATCGTTTTCCGGTGAATGCTGAGGTCGGACGTTTTCTCGGAGCGATTAATGTATTACCTGAAGGGCTCTGGCAATTCTGCGAGTTTCCAACAGGGAATCCCGCTGGGGGCGCTGGCGGCGGAACCGGCGCAGGAAGCGCAGGCGCAGACAATGAGACCGGCGCGCTCGGCGCTGGCGGCGGAACCGGCGCGGGCAGCGCAGGCGCAGACAACGAGACCGGCGCTCTCGGCGCGGGCAGCGGAAGCAGCGCAGGCAGCAGCGGAAATGCCGCAAAATCTCAGAATGAAAACAGCATACTTGTGCGGGCAGAATCGGTTGAACTCATTCCCGATACCAGAGGGCACGGAATTGTACGCGCAAAACGCTTTCAGGGAACACTCATTCATCTGGAAATTGAAATTGCGGATACGACAATCACTTCATACCGTCTTTCCTCAGACATTGGGAACGGCGAACGCGTACGGATAATTATTCGGGATTTTGTCAGCGCAGATACATCAAAAATCAGCGCAGGCGCGTCAAAAATCAACGCAGACGCATCAAAAATCAATGCAGACGCTCCAATCATCAACGCAGACGCATCAAAAATTAATGCAGACGCGCCAAAAAATGTGATATAATGTAGAATATATACCCCAATTCTCAGGAGATGGTCATGAAAAAACATACAGCCCTCTATACTATTCTTAATGTTGCCGGGTTTATTGCAACACTGCTCATTAATGCTCTGGCAAACATTCTGCCCTTTAATGGGAGGACAACGGGGGAAATTTCCGATTCCTACCCCAACCTCTTTGTGCCGGCAAATATCACCTTTTCCATATGGTCGGTCATTTATGCCTTACTTGCAGCCTTCATTGTATACAGTATTTTTGCTTCGGCGCGAAAAAAACCGGACAGGAGCAAAGATTTTATTGCAACGATTGGTCCGTGGTTTTTTGTTTCTTCCATTTTCAATGTTTTATGGATTATCGCCTGGCATGCGGAAATTATTCCCCTCACCCTGCTGCTCATGCTTTTTTTCTTCGCAACCCTTCTCAGAATATATGTACTGCTTGGAATTGGCTCGGCTGGCGGTGCTGGCATGGGCGTGGCATAGTCGGCGCGGGCGGTGCTCGTACTATTCGGCGCATCTGCGTTGAACTCCCGTTCAGCGTGTATCTGGGCTGGGTTACCGTTGCGACGATAGCCAACGTTACTGCCTTCCTTGTTTCTGTGAATTGGAACGGATTCGGCATTGCAGAAAGTTTTTGGGCGGTGCTCGTTATTGTTACCGCCGTACTCATTACTGGTTTTATGATTATCAGAAAACGCGACTATGGATATACTCTGGTAGTAATGTGGGCATTGTTTGGTATCTGGCTTAAACGCAGCAGCGTAGAGAGCCCAACATCTTCCGTTGCGGTTGTTTCAATGCTCGGGGTGATAATACTTGCTGCCATGCTTGTTTTGAGGATATTGATGAGCCGGAGAGCGATGAAGGACTGATGCATAGGCTGTGATGCGCAGGCCTGAAAAGAACGCATCCGCTGGGCTGCGGGCGGCTTTGCGGGCGGCCTGCCTTCATTTTTTCCACTTTTTCTTTTGATGGTTCTTCTGGTAGTTTTTCTGGGAGCTTTTCCGGCGTTCTCGTATGGCGCCGCGTTCAAGCTGACGTTTTTCCAGATTTTGTATTTCACCACGCAGTTTTTTGTATGATTCATAGCGCCTCTGTGTGAGCCGGCCGTCTTCACGAGCATTCCGAACAGCGCAGCCCGGTTCTGAACTGTGGCTGCAGTTGCGGAATTGGCAGTGTTGTATGAGCTCTTCCATATCGGGAAAGGAACGCGCCAGATCAGCCTCATCGCTCCACAGTTTCAATTCCCGAAGTCCGGGAACATCAACAATAAACGCTCCCCATGGCAGCGGATAGAGCCGGCTTTCGGTAGTTGTGTGTCGGCCTCTCCCATCTTCCCGTATTTCACCCTCCCGGGCAGGCCTGCTGCTCCCGCCGCCGAAGGAAAACAGAGCATTCACCAGAGACGATTTTCCCACACCGCTTTTTCCCAGCATGGCAACTGTCTGACCTGCTGTAATGTACGAAACAAGCTCATTAATACCTTCCATGCTCCGCGCGCTGAGCATAAAGATTGGAACTCCCACAGATAGATTTTCTGCTTCAGTCCGAACTGCGGCACGGATATCTTTCGAGGCGCAATCAATTTTATTCACAACAATAACAGGCTGCGCGCCTGAACTCCATGCGGCTGTCAGGCTGCGCTCAATCATATTACCGAGAAAATTTCTTTCACCCTCCATCGCAAAAACAAGTAATAGACAATCAACATTCGCAGCAATAACCTGCGGCTCCGTCCGCTCACCCGCTGCCCAGCGCCGTATTTCGCCCCTCCGAAGAAACAGATCTTCAATGATCCCCTCCTGTCCGCCGGGCAGGAGAGACAGAAGCACCCAATCGCCCACAACAGGAAATGCGCTGTTCTCCTGCCACTCATTCCGACGGGCGCCGCGTACCCGGGCGCTGCGGGTCTGTACATTTTCAGGGGCATTTTTCTGTGTGTTTTTCTGCGCATTTCTCTGCGCATTTTCCGGGCGGCGGCCTTCACGGCAGCCTTCACTCGCGAAGCGGGTGAATGGAAGGACGCAGGTATATTCATAGTGAAGCTGATGGATAACCCTCGCCGGCAATAGGTTATCGCCTGCCCTGCTCCGCCATTCTTCTTCAATGCGGGGGGGCAGATTCCAATGATCGCTATTCATACAAAAGCGGATGATTCTTCTCAATGTGTTTCATTTCTTTTTCTCTGTTTATTAAGAGCCTGTCGGACTTAGAAAAATAATCACCAAAGTGCTCAAAATATGCTAAATGTATTCGTTGTTTTAACAAAAAAATTACCTATCTCCCCGAAAAAATCTAATTTTTCACATAAAAATATAGTAAAAACACCTATTTCCCTTTATTTATACTTGAAAATTACAAATTACTTCATCGCATAAACATATTTCTTTACAAAATATGGTGGATGCCGGCAAAGTCCGACAGGCTCTTAAAAACGTACAAATTTTTGCTACTGGAAATTGTGCAAGCGCAATTTTGCATTGCAAAACTTTGACGTAGTATATATGATTTTTTTTGCTTTATGCAAAAGTTTATGTTATACTATGAATAAGATTTTATGGAGGTAATTGTATGGACACAGGACACAGGACACAGGACACAGGACACAGGACACAGGACACAGGACACAGGACACAGGACACAGGACACAGGACACAGGACACAGGACACAGGACACAGGACACAGGACACAGGACACAGGACACAGGACACAGGACACAGGACACAGGACACAGGACACAGGACACAGGACACAGGACACAGGACACAGGACACAGGACACAGGCATTATATGCGCTCATAGGGCTTTTTATCGCAGGGGTACTTCTCGTTGCCTGCGAAATGTATGATGCAAACGGCTTTAATGACGCCGGCATTCATCAGGAGACCGGCACGCGCTACGACCCGAATGGTTATGACAAAGACGGGTATGCGGGAAACGGCTATGACAAAGACGGCTATAATGCTGCTGGTTACGATATTGATGGCTATAACGCAGATGGTTACGATGCGGAGGGCTACAATAGAAATGGTTATAAAGCAGACGGCTACAATGCAGCCGGTTTCAATGCTGACGGTAATCATCGTAACGGAACGAAATACAACCCTGAAGGGTATGACGTAAACGGTTACGACAAAAACGGCTTTAACACTGAAGGCAAACACCGCGACACTGGCATGGAATACAACCTCTACGGTTATGGCAAAGATGGCTATAACGCAGCCGGTTTCAATGCTGACGGTGATTATCGTGATGGAACGAAATACAACCCTGAAAGTTATGACGAACAGGGTTATGATGAAGACGGCTTTAATGTTGATGGCTATGACATAAACGGTTACGACAAAAACGGCTTTAATGCTGAGGGCATTAACAGGGCAACCGGCATGATCTACGACCGATATGGTTATGCGAAAGACGGATTCACTGCCGCAGGGGATCACCGAGACGATTTCATACTTGCCGCCGTGAATACTGACCCGGGAGGAATCTGGTCGAATGGAACAACAATGTGGGTGTCCGATAAAATGGACAACAAAATATATGCCTACAACACGATTACCAAGGAACGCGATGCGGGCAAAGATTTCAACACGCTTGTTGTCGTGGATGCGGGCGGCGATGGAACTCTGGACTCCACCCCCGGAGGAATCTGGTCAGATGGAACAACAATGTGGGTACTAAATATCCCCGTCACCCTCTATGACCACCCCAGTAAAAGAATCTATGCCTATAATATGGATAGCGCCAAGGCAAACGTACCTTCAAAAACTATTTCCTATACTCAAAATGAAATAAGAAATATTTGGTCAGATGGAACAACAATGTGGTTAACGTCTTATACTGTGAGCATTCCTATTTATGCCTATGATATACAGGGGAATAGCGCCGTTGTCGGCAAAAATATTAGACTTGTGTCAAATACTTCTCCTGGGAACATCTGGTCAGATGAAACAACACTGTGGGTGGCGGATGGTAACAGGGATGTAATTGACGCCTACGTGTTTAACGCAAACGGTGGAACATTAACGCGGGATACAACAAAAGATTTCGCCACAATTGTTGTTAATGGGAATAATATGAAACCCCGCGGCATCTGGTCGAATGGAACAACCATGTGGGTGGCCGATTCTACCACTAACAAAATTTATGCCTACGATATGGCAACCGGAGCGCGTCCGCCGAAAACAGAATAAGGATCCGCGAACATGCGCCTGATCAGACGGTAGAAGAATGTTTCACAGAAAAAACCTTCCCAGCTCTGTAAGGGGGCGCTGTTTTCCATGAAACTTTGTTCATGATATTCACTCCATCGAAAAAAAACTGCAACATCGAAAAAAACCTCGCCATATGAATTGACAAAACTCCGCAGAAATTATAGAGTCAAATTTCGTAAAAAATCTATCTCATACAACTCAGGAGGAGACATGAATAATTCTCGGATTAATAAAGAATATCTGGTAAACACATTACGTGACATTACCGCGCAAATTCAGGAACAGGAAAATCCGGTAGAACTCGATGAATATCGGCGAATTTTTAAGAAAAACGTTTCTATTTTCAAAAGAGCCTACGTGGCTGCATATATGCTGAAGTATTTCAGGCATCGACCGCGGAGGCAGGTGAATTCTTTGAATGCCAATATGGTATCGTTGTTTATGAACATTGGGAGATCGCGGCGCGTTTCTAAATCGGATGTTATCCGCTTAATAACTGACAAAACAGACGCTCAGCGGGAAGATGTCGGAATTATCAAGATTCTTGATAACTATTCCTTTATTGATGTAAACACCGAACATGCCGAAAAAATTATTGAGAATCTCAACGATATCGAATTTCACGGCAAAGTGATCAACGTTAATTACGCCAAAAAACGAAACTGAAGCAGCGGACCTGCGGGAAATGAGACAAATACAATCTCGCATTGTTATTAAGGTCGGAACGAAGACCATTAGCGGAAAGAACGGGGTTGATCAGAATTTTCTGAATGATCTGGCGCAGGACATAAAAGAGCTTATTTCAGGAGGACGGCAAATTCTTCTCGTTAGTTCGGGGGCAATTGGAATGGGTTCCATGACCCTGAAACTGACGCAGAAGAGTCAGAGTATCGCAATGCGGCAGGCCTGCGCCTCTATCGGCCAGCCCCTGCTTATGCAGGCATACCGGAATGCGTTTCTGGACTGCGGAATAGTAACTGCCCAGATTCTTCTCACACGGGATCAGTTCAACAATCGCCGGAGTTTCAACAATCTTAAAACGACGGTTGAAAAACTTCTGAAACTTGGTGTTGTACCCATTGTTAATGAAAACGACACTGTCAGCACAGAAGAAATTGGGCGGAGTTTCGGAGACAATGATCAGCTTTCCGCTCTTGTGGCGAGTAAAATAAGCGCCGATCTCCTTATTATTCTCAGTGATGTTGATGGGCTGTATGACAGCGATCCGCGAAATAATTCAGAAGCTCACCGAATGAGTTATGTGAAAAAACTCAGCAGTGAGCATCTGAAGGCGGCAGGCGGGCGGGGAAGCAGGTTTTCTTCAGGGGGGATGGAGACAAAGCTCAAGGCCGTTGCCATTGCCGGCGATGCGGGTTGTCCGGTCATTCTCGCCCAGGGACGCAGTAAGCAGGTTCTCAGGCGCATATGCGGGGGAGAAGATATTGGTACATTTTTTGAGGCAGCGCAGCCCCTGAAAAACCGGCAGCGCTGGATTAAGAACGCCGATCCTCAGGGCAGCATTACCGTAGATGCCGGAGCGCTTGCGGCTATTATGAAAAAGGGAAGCCTTCTTCCCAGCGGTGTTACCGACATTCACGGTGTGTTTACCCGCGGCGCGGTAATACTGGTGAACAATCAGATTAAACTGATTAGCTCCTTCGACAGTAATGAGCTTGAGAAAATATTGGGCAGGCACAGCGCGGAGATTCGGAAGATTCTCGGAAAAGAAGGCCCCGAGGTTATTGCCAGACCTGAAGACATGGTCATTATCTGAGTGGGTTCAGGGTAGGTTCTGCGAGATTTCTGAGCAGGCTATATTCCGCTCTTTATTGTCTTTCGAATTCTTTCAAAGGTTTCAGATCCCGAACAGATGACCTGAGCCCTCCGCATTTGCCAGTATACGCTGGGATCGCTTGGCGGAATGTGCCAGAATTCATGAGTAACCTCTGCGGAAAACCCCCTATAGCGCTCCCTGAAAGAGGTATGTTCCGGCTGCCGGCCTGTGCCTGAACGTGATCCCGAGCTTGAGCTGCGGAGGGACCAGACTTCTATTCCCAGTTTAAAAAGCAGGGCGCAGCCGCCTGCAATATCCCACAAACGCGCCTGAGTGAAATATGCGCAAATTCCTCCCCGAGCAAGATACAGAATACTCGATACACAGGAACCAGTAGAAAGAATAGTGGCGCCTTTTTGAAAGGTACAGGTTTTCAGAAGAGTCTGATTCATGGTAACAATGAGGTTAGGAGGAACAGGAGGTTTGAGCGGTCTCAATTCAGAAATGGCGGGACAGGTTCTGTCGGCGCGGCATCCGTACAATACTTCATCGCCGGAGGAAATTAACAGCTCGCCGGAGGCCGGATAGAAAATTGCTCCTTCGGAAAGACGGCCTTCGATCATATAGCCAATTGAAATACCCCACCCCGGTAAACGATTCGCGTAGAGCATGGTTCCATCTATGGGATCAATAACATAGCACCTCCCGCCCAGCGCTTCGCTATGGTAGCCATCTCCATGACTATGGGCAGTTTCTTCCCCAATGAAAAAAACACCGGGGTCCGATTTCAGTTCTTTTGTTAGTATGGCTTCAATACGGATATCTGCTTCAGTAACCAGCGTATCATCGGATTTACGGCTCCGTTTTGCGGAATGCTGCATTTCAAGAGCAAATGCGCCGCATTCACGAAGAAGTTCAATAATGTGTTCAGGATTCCATGACATATGAACAGAGATTATCACTTCACAGAACTTTACACAACAGAACGTTTCTGATACAATCATTTTCCATGTGGACTACGGTCCATATCTTCATGAAAGAGGTATATCAATGCTTTTAAAAGGAAAAAAGGCGCTTATTACAGGTGGTTCCAGAGGAATAGGACGGGAAATTGTACTCGCCTTTCTGCGTGAAGGAGCTTCAGTATGGTATTTGGATATTATGGAGGGAGACTATCTCTCGGAATATCAGAATTTGGCAGCGCAGAACAGGGAAACAGCAGTATACAGGGAATGTAACGTTGCCGATGAAGAAGCGGTAAAGCGGGTTATTGATGAGATTATTGAAGATGCGGGGTCTATTGATATCGCAGTAAACAATGCAGGCATAACCCGAGATACTCTAATGATGCGGATGACGTCTGAAAACTGGAAATCGGTACTGGATATTAATCTCTCCAGCGCCTTCTATATTTCCCGCGCGCTGTACCGTCACATGGCAAAGAACAAAAGCGGTTCCATTGTGAACATTGCGTCCATTGTCGGGATAATCGGCAACGGCGGCCAGACAAACTACTCTGCCAGTAAGGCAGGCCTTATCGGCATGACGAAAAGTATGGCGAGAGAAGTAGCAAGCCGCAATGTTCGGGTAAACGCAGTAGCTCCGGGTTTTATTGTAACTCCAATGACTGACAAATTGAATGAAGAACAAAAACAGGCCCTCTATGATCAAATTCCCATGGGAAGGCTGGGCGATCCGGCTGAGGTGGCGCAGGTCGTGCTATTTCTTGCATCAGATTTTTCATCGTACATAACAGGAGAGGTTATCAAGATCACCGGCGGATTGGGAATGTAACATGCGAGTTGTCATTACGGGTATGGGCGCGGTAAGCGCATTGGGTCATAGCGCGGATGAGTTTTGGGCTGCAATTCGTTCGGGAAAGAGCGGAGTCGGTCCCATCACGTCTTTCGATACAAGCGACTATACAACAAAGATTGCAGCTGAAGTAAAGAACATGGATCCGAGCGCATATCTTAATGGAAGCATTGCGAAAATTACCAGAAAATATGACCCCTTCACAATTTTTACTCTTATAAGCGCAAAAGAGGCATGGAATCAGGCAGGTTTGGAAAACAGGGTTGATCCCACCCGCGTCGGATGCATACTCGGCGTAGGAATAGGCGGACTCAGAACGGTTCATGAAAACGAATATACAATATATAACAGGGGGCCGCGGCGGGTTCATCCCTTGGCTGTTCCGAAGGCGATGGCAAACACCGCACCCGCCAGTGTTGCCATTGAGCTGAACGCTCAGGGACCCTCATACACAATATCTACCGCCTGCGCCTCCAGCACCGATGCCTTGGGGCATTCCATGTGGGCAATTAGGAACGGTCTCTGCGATGTTGTTATTAGCGGCGGCGGTGAATCTCTCATATGCCCCCTGCCGATAGCCGCCTTTAATAGTCTCCATGCCCTCAGCAGCAGGTGGAATGATCAGCCCGAGAAAGCAAGCAGACCCTTCGACCGCGATCGGGACGGCTTTGTTATGGGAGAGGGTTCGGGAGTTCTCATTCTCGAAAGTCTGGAACATGCCCTGAAACGCGATGCCCGAATATACGGAGAAATTGTTGCCTACGGTTCCTCAACAGATGCCAACCACATTACCGCCCCTCATCCGGAAGGACGCGGCGCCATACAGGCAATACAGCATGCCCTCCAACAGGCAGATCTATCGCCTGAGTGTATTGATTATATTAATGCCCATGGAACATCCACGCCAATTAATGATCCTATTGAAACATCTGCGGTAAAAAAAGTGTTTGGTGATCACGCGTATAATGTGAAAATTTCATCGAGCAAATCGATGACCGGACATTGCATTGGGGCAGCGGGGGCGCTTGAAGCAATTGTTTGTACAATGGCAATACAGGATCAATTTTTTCCGCCAACAATAAATCAGGAAAACCCCGATCCTGCATGTGATCTTGATTATGTGCCGAATACGGGATATTCTGGTGAAATAAACTACGCGATGTCAAACAGTTTCGGCTTCGGCGGACACAATGCAATTGTTATTATAAAAAAATTCGTATAATGCGTATAAAAAGAGAAACGTGTGCATTTTTGCGGAATGCGCAACTTTCGAATACAAAGTTTTGCATCGGAGGCTTCCATGAACGTATACAGACCCACTGTTATATGTGTTGTTTTATTATTTTTTGCCTGTATCAATATGTATGCGGGCGGCGGCGGCGAGGATCATTCACAGCATGATCATGAGGATCATTCACAGCATGATCATGGGGATCATTCACAGCATGATCATGCTGAATCCGTCTCCGAAACCAGTGACAGTAATACCATAAAGATTCTGGATGATGGATTTAAAGAAATAACTGTCAATACCTTTGTATTTCGCTGGAGAATTGTCGGGCAAAATATTGAATTTACCATGTCGGCGCCGACAACGGGATGGGTGGCAGTTGGTTTCAAACCAAGCTTTATGATGAAAGATGCCGATTTCATCCTTGCCTATGTCCGAAACGGTGAGGTTTTTGCCTCCGATGAGTTCGGCACGGCAGGCACAAATCATCAGGCAGATACCCGCCTCGGCGGTGAAGATAGTATTACCGTTCTCGGTGGAAGAGAAGTTGATGAAGTAACGACCATTCAGATCCGCCGTCCTCTCGAGAGTTCCGATCCCTATGATCAGACACTCATACCGGGAGAAACTCTCAAAATAATTTTTGCATGGAGCGCCGCCGATAATTTCACAAGCATACACCGGAATCGCGGCAGCTTTGTGATAGAATTGTAAGTATGAAAAGTAAGGACATATTAAAAAACGAACCGCTCCGTGCTTTCCTGCAAACATTCAAGGGAACGGCAGCCCTTCTCTTCCTGATCAGTATTGTTACCGCAATCATATCCCTTGTGACCCCTTCCCGGGTTATTATCGGGACGGTAGTCGATTTCGAAACAATTCAAAATTCTATTCCCTTTGTTTCTGAAGACAGCGGATTAATGTATTATCCGATTATTCAATACGAAGAGAACTCGGTGTTTGAGGCGCACATTTCACGGGTGCCATCGCGGGAGCGCTATGCTATTGGCGATCCGGTGGAACTTCGCATAACCGAAGGTGGGAGTGTGTATATTAATAGCGTATGGGGACGATGGGGACTTCCGATTGTCTTTGCCGGTATTTCGTTGATCTTTGCTGCCTGCGCGTTTGCGCTGGCTAACATCGGGAAGGGACGCACCGCCCGGACCTGAGATGATCCGGTAAATTGAATCTGTTGAATCAGCTGATATATTGATCAGCGTTTTGAGAACTGAAAGCGTCTTCGGGCGCCGCGTCGGCCGTACTTCTTCCGTTCGACCATTCTATCATCGCGGGTTGTAAATTTATTTGCATGGAGCACCTTATAGTTTGACTCATCGCAGGCAGCAAGCGCGCGGGCAATTCCAAGTCGTATTGCGCCGGCCTGACCGCTTTTTCCACCGCCTTTTACCCGTACCACAATATTATAGTTACTGTCGGTTACATCAAGCGGCTGATTAATAATAAATCGGAGCTCTTCACTGACAAAATAGTCGTCAATTGCTTTGCCATTGACATGAATGGCATTATTTTTTCCTTCCCGAAGATATACACGGGCGACTGATGTTTTTCTTCTTCCTGTTCCAATTGCAAGATTAGTTTTATCTACCACTGCTATTTCCTTAATATCCTCGTTTCACCTGTCAGAATTCAAGCATGGTCGGGTTTTGCGACACATGGGGATGTTCCGAACCGGCATACACCTTCAAATTCGTAAAAAGCTTTCTTCCAAGACGGTTCCGCGGAAGCATTCCTCGAACGGCCTTTTCCAATGGATCGCAGGGTTTTTTTGCTAAAAGCTCGGAAAGCGTCCGTTCTTTGAGGCTCCCCAGATATCCACTGTGCCGGTAATATTTCTTATTTTCAAGCTTGTTTCCGGTTACAACAATTTTATCGGCATTGATCACAACAATGTAATCGCCGCATTCCTGATGCGGAGTATACCATGCTTTGTTTTTCCCGCGAAGCATATATGCAACCTTTGAAGCAAGCCTTCCAAGAGTTTTGCCTTCGGCATCAATTACATACCAACTTCTCTCAAAATCAAGCGGTTTTACGAATATCGTCTTCATTTTTCGGCCTTATCCGCCGATTCTTTTTGCTCTTCCGCTTCTTCCCGTTTTGCTTCAATACGGTCTTTGATATCCGCAATACCAATAAACACGGAAATTAAACCGATAAAAAGCGCACCTACCGGAATACCGCCCTGAAGAACAACAATAACCTGATCGAGCCAACTGAGCCACAAACCGGGCCAAACCGATACAACGGAAAATGTAATAAACACAATTCCTATAAGCAATGCTATCATAAAACCTCCAATATGATTCTTATCATCTACATTACATCATTAACAGCATTAGTAAACGCCGCTACAAGGCATTACCATATCATATACTGTTTCAGAAAGTCAAGTTTTTCGCGCAATCATAATACATAATGCCAAAGTAAGAAAGACACTTGCTATGTTTTCCCCGATCGCCCGAAGAATGATTCCTATTTCGGAAATATTGACATCGGTACGTATGATGCCGAATAACTCTAAGGATTCCAGCAGCACACGGACATAGTTCAGAATAACAGCAATGATAATAAGAAACCAGACGGTATCTCGTGTTTTTGGCCAGAGAATAATGGCAGCCAAGGTGGAAATAACGCCGGTAATGAGCTGTATCAGCATGAGGATGACTGGATCGTTCATATTTTTTCTCCTCCCAGTTTTTCGGGTGCCAGTTTTTCTGCCTGTTTTTCTGCCCGAGCAAAAAAGGACAGTAGTTGCCGCTCTTCACCATAGGAAGCGAGAGACGGTAAAATAATGAGCTGATCGGCAGTTTCCGGCAGCTTGAGTTCCCGATATTCTGCTCTCAGAGTTCCCCAGAACGTACCGGAAATATGATCTGCCGTATTTCTCATAATGTCCTTCACATACACATAGGGACCTGTTCTCTCCCAGATTGCGGATTTTTCGGGGAAAAATCGTCTCCATTGTTCCTCGCGGAAATGATGACGGGTAATTCCAAGCGATTCACGATGTTTTTTCGGCTGATGTTCCATTTTCGCGACACTCCCAAATCTCCCATACTGCTGCGCCCGTTGCAGAAGATCTATTACATGATACATGCCATGGAGGAATATTGGAGAGCATAACGGAAAATTGCGCGGCTGAAAAGAGGCATCATGCTTATAAAGTATCGCTTGGGGGGTAGTATAACCGGGTTGGGGTATAATGGGAATGATGATATCTGCTTCATCCGCATTTTGCCCGGAAAAGGGACGCCAGAGGGACATCTTTTTTCTTCCATTGCAATACATGGCAGTATAGTCAAACTGTGAGAAGGCTCGCTCATTGAATGAAAGGCCTATTTCCGCTTTCAGAACCCTGAGCGCCTGTTCCCGATTGGGGAGAACCACGGCATGGAAACCCGGGAAATAGTCCCTAAGAAGCCGGACAACTCGGGCATGAATAGCTCCAGGGAGGGCAGTATGGAGTCCGCGGGATATTGTATTTTTATAGTTTGTGCTCAGTCCCCGAGGATTGTGTCCGAGAAGGCAGCGCCCGCCGTCCAGTTCCACATCAAGAACCCTGCCGCCGCCATGATACAAACGATAATTTCGAGCCCGTGTATAGTTCATATTGTGGTGAGTGTATCAGAAATTTTTGTATCAGTCGCTGCTTATTTTTTCAATTGGACTGTAGCGGGGAAGAAATTGACCCGTTCTTCCCGATTCAAAACGCACATGAATAATTTCATCGGTACCATTATAACTGCTCTTTATAACCTCTCCCGATCCATAATCATCATGATACACGAGCTGCCCGGGAGAATATTCGCAGCCCGCATTCTTCTCGCCGACACTCATACCGCCCGTATTCTCACTGACGGAAGCAGTTGTCCACTGTGACCAGGGATCATCCAAGCTCTGCTGAATATCGGGGGTATTGCCGAAGTATTCAATGAGTTCATCATCAATCTCATTAATGAATATCGATGGCTCCAAAAATTTCATCCGCCCGTGAACCCGCCGGGAAGCGCAGCAGGTAATATGTAATTCGTTGCGGGCGCGGGTAATTGCCACATAAAACAAACGCCGCTCATCCTCAAGCTCCTCCGTATTTTTGTCGCGGGGAAAAATGCCGTCTTCAAGTCCGGTAATGATAACCCGGTCAAATTCCAGCCCCTTTGTATTATGCATTGTTATGAGGGTAACCTGAGCATCAATATCGTTCTGCTCGCGGGCGCCCTCAAGCTCCCACGATTCCAGAAATGCGCTCAAACCGCTGCCGGTGGACATGTATATACTGGCGGCATTTATGAGTTCCTCCAGATTCTGAAGTCTGGCAGTTCCGGCAATTTCATCTCTCTCCATATAAAATTCCGGCAGACCGCTCTGTTCGAGCAATTTTTCAATAAAATTGCCGAGGTGCCCCTGTGTTTCCTCACATAAGGATTCAGCCCGCAGCATGAGTCTGGCAAAGGCGCTGAGTCCCAATGCCGATTTTCCAGATAGTATGGAGGCGGCGCGCTCCGATGCCTGAATGAAATTTCCGGATAGCGATGGGGCGTACGCGAGCACCTTTTCTATTGTTGCAGGGCCCACGCCTCGCGCGGGCTTGTTCACAATGCGGGTGAAGGAGACCTCGTCCTTGGGGTTTACCATGAGCTTCAGCAATGCAATAGCATCCTTTACTTCTTCACGTTCATGGAAACGAAGGGTTCCGATAATTTTATAGGGAATTTCCTCCCGCAGAAAATGGGCTTCAAAGGGCCGACTCTGGGCATTGGTACGGAAAAGAATTGCAATTTCTCCGGGGGTAGTGTCGCGGATTATACGGGTTATGTAATCAATTTCGGCATTCTGGTTACTGAGACGGGCAACAACGGGGAGGTTCCCCCCCTCCCGCCGTGTCCAGAGGTTCTTACCCAGCCGTTCGCGGTTCCTGCGGACAACATTGCCCGCAAGGCGGAGTATGGGGTTTGTGCTTCGGTAGTTCTCTTCCAGTTTTATAATGTCGGCATTTCCAAACTGCCGGGGAAAATCGAGAATGTTGCGTACTTCGGCTCCCCGGAAACGGTAAATGGACTGATCATCATCGCCTACCACACATATGGAAGAATTTTTACCATAGAGTTCCCTGAGCAAATTGTACTGGGCCACATTTGAGTCCTGATACTCATCAACAAAGATAACCGAGAAGCGTTCGCGAATACGTTCCGCAATAATCGGTTCATTTTGTAACAATTCAATGGGACGGAGGATGAGGTCGCCGAAATCAACATTACCAATGTCTCTGAGGCGTTTTTCATAGGTGTCGTATACTTCGGGAAGTTCGGGATCGCTGCTGATGAGGCTGAGTTCGCCGTTCGGCGCAATGCAGTTATCCTTTGCCCGGCTAATGAGCTGAGCCCACTTTCGTATATGATTGCGGGGCTGATCGGGATAGAGATGCGCAAGAAGCGCGATGCTGTCATCGTCATCGTAGATGGTAAAGGTATCGCTCAGATCAAGGAGCCGACTATTCCGCCTGAGAAGCCATGCGCCAAAACTGTGAAATGTGCGGATAACAACTTTTTCAGCCGATGCGCTGAGTGATTCGGCGCGTTCCCGCATTTCCCGCGCCGCTTTATTGGTAAAGGTTACTGCCAATATGGAACGGGGATCCATATTCTGTTTTTCAATAGACCATGCAATTTTGACCGTTATAACCCGGGTTTTACCGGAACCAGCACCAGCGAGAATGAGTAATGATCCATAGTTGTGAAGAACTGCTCTGCGCTGTTCTTCATTAAGTAGTTCAAGAACATCATCAATCATGAATATCGTCTGTGAGAAACCTTATAGAAACCTTATCTATGCAAAATTGTGTTATATTATCCCGGCGGCCATTTCATTGAACGACCTCCGAGAATATGCGCATGAATATAATCAACGGTCTGACCGCCGTCGTTGCCGGTATTAAAAACCACCCGGTACCCATGCTCAGCCAGTCCAAGATGTTCGGCAGTGTCTCGTATGCCCCTCATAAACGCAGACAACTGTTTTTCACTCCATGAATGAATGTTGTGTATATTTCGAATTTTCTTACGCGGAATAACCAGCACATGCACCGGCGCCTTCGGATTAACATCGTGAAATGCCAGAAAATCCTCACCCTCCAGCACAATGTCGGCGGGAACTTCACCATCAAGAATTTTCTCAAATATTGTTCGATCTGACATATGTCCTCCCAAAAATTTTTCGTTCAGAGATTTTTGCTACTGAAAATTGTGCTCTGTACAATTTCCCACTTATCAATACAATGGCATAAGCTCAAGCACATTCCCGCTTTTCGCAATCTGATATGCTCCTACTGCTCCATCCCGTCCGAGCCGAAGATCCTGCCCGCTCACAGTGAAGGCAAGTTTACCGGCATTTGATACCCAGATATACAGATAATTTTCCACTTCAAGTTCGAGACGATCGCCGTTATTATAAAACTGTTCTACCCGTTCACCATCTTCATTGAGATAACGGAAAAATACCGCTCCCCGAAAAATTGCCTCAATAAAAAATGTTCCCGGCTCGGAGAGGGTTATAATTTCCTGCGCCGACTTTTTCCGGCTCAATTCACGGGTAATTCCCGGACGTATCGGACCTTCAGTCTCCACTGAATCCTGGGCAAAAATGCCGGCAATAATTCTGTCCATTCTGAGCACCGGATTACCGTTATCCGACAGGGTTTTGTACACAACACGAAGATCTGATCTTAAATCATCATCAAGATCAACAAATTCCACATCGTTCGGTTCAAGCTGAACGGAGCCCTCGTTAACATAGAGATTGAGGGGATCAGTAATTTCACGCAATTCTATTTCGTAGATCTGTTCATCCTGACTTACCTGAATGCGGCTCCATGCAGTAAATTCCCGCTCAAGTATATCCGATGTAAATGTAATGGTTTGAAATGAAGGAAGTTCGGCAAGCGGAGCAGGTTTCGGCAGATTCAGGATAATTACTACCGTAATGGCAGTTACTATACACATCACTCCCATTATGCTAATCGCCATTACCCGGCGCCGCTGTGAACTCCGGTCCAACAATTCAACAACCGGACTCTGCTGCTCCTGAATGGTAGTATTCTTGAACAGTTCCGCCATTTCATCTGCATTAATATCAAGATACTTGCTGTATTTCCGCAGAAAACCAAGAAGATAACTCTCTCCGGGGAATATATCAAAATATTCATTCTCCAGCGCTTCAATAAATCGCTGTGAAATATATGTTTCTCTGGCAGCCTGCTCGCGGCTCAGGTTTCTTTCCTGCCGGGCATGTATCAGTCTTTCTCCAATTGATTCCACTTTACTCGCTCCCGTACAGAAAATTGTCAAAATTATTTGATGATGGAGGTGAATCGTATTCGAATCGGGTATCGGGAATACCCTGATTAATCTGAAAACTGTTGAAGCTCACGACAATTCTCCGATAATCACTCGTAATAGCTGTCATCCGTCTGATAAATAAATCCTGACTTATATCCATTTCAATTTCCCGAAAACCCTGGGCGGTATTGCGCCAAGCGAGAAAAAGCTTGTACACACGTATTGAGCTGTTTTCATCCGACATTGGCTGAAGTTCAGGAGTATCTTTGAATGCGATCTGATAATTGCGCCGCAAAAGCTGCAAGCCCCTTCCCGTTGCAAATCCGCCGGGGTTTTCCTGATCCTGGAGGCGCTGGATGAGGGTGACATTGTAATCGGGAATGTAGACCTGTATGATTTCCCCATCTGAAACTATTACCTGCTCCTCTGGAACGGTGAAATTAATTCTGAGGAGATTCGGATTTTTGTAATACACAACACCCGACATACTGTCATCGCCTATCTGAATAGTGATATCGGCAATGTAGTCCTGAATTCTGTTATAGTTTGATGCGACAGTGTCAAAAAAATCGATGCCGGTAACAATTTCCTGAGCATACAGGGGGGTAATGAGGAAAAGAAACAATGGAAGCACTGTTTTATATAGATGTCCGGTAAAATTACAATGGCGCATATCAGATCATACTATCTACTGAATGGGGGAATTGTCAACGTCCCATTCGTTAAATATTGATAACCCCATCGCCTTTGTCGCGGGAAATACCATAAAGACGGCGAAGGTTGTCCTCATCCAGTTTCTCATTAAAATCTTCATGAAACCGCATGGTCAATTCCTCAAAATCGACATGTTCCCCATTTTCGAGAGCATAGATGGCGGAAGCTGCCGCTGCTTTCAGCAGGCCCTGTTCGTAGAGTTGAATGGTATTGAGTCTGCCGTATTTTGCCCGAAGCTTTTTATCGACAATGGCATTACTTCCCTTGTACCCTATAGTAAACACAAAATTTTCTCTCTGCATTATGTACACCTTGAAAGTTTTGCATTGGAAAATTGTGCTTGCACAATTTCCAGTAGCAAAACTTCTATAAAATAGTTACTGGGGGCTATGAAACTACTCCGCATACCATGAGGGAAACGCTGTCTGCCCCATTCCAGTGCCCACGCCGGAATTCCTAAACATATTGGTGTCGCTTCCTTCATATTTGGGAGTATCCGCGGTATTAAGCGTTAAATGATCGCCCCATGCATCAAGATTTTGACTGAATGCGCGTGCTCCATCGAACATTTCAGTCATATTCGGTGTCGCAGCAATTGTCCAGCCGGAAATATCCTGATTGAACGAGCGTGCATTCTTGAACATCTTAGACATATCCGTTACCTTACTGACATCACCCCATCCCGAGATATCCCGATTGAAACTGTATGCTCCACCGAATATCAGGGACATATTTGTTACCTTGCTAACATCCCAGTTTGAGATATCGCCATTGAATGCGGTTGCATCAGAGAACATAACGGACATATTTGTTACCTTGCTAACATCCCAGTCTGAGATATCGCCATTGAATGTTCTTGCGACAATGAACATACCGGACATATTCGTTACCGCCGCAGTATTCCAGAGCGAGATGTCGCCATTGAATGCGCCTTTGTACCCGAAAATTCCAGACATATCCGTTACTGCCGTGGTAATAATGTAGTTAAAATCGGCAGTATTACCCCAATTACTTATTCCCGTATTTACTGCTGCTTTCAGTGCAGCGTTATCAGCAGGATTCATGGTAACAGAGAAATTCTCGAAAAGGAGTTTGTCTCCATTTTCTGTTTCACCATATATCACATATATCACATATATTCCTGCCGTTGTACTCGCGCTAACGGTAATAACTCCGGTACTTGAGTCAACTGTCGGCAGGGTAACCGATGTCCCGGAAGTAATTCCAGCCACAGTAACGCTTGGATTCTCCGCATTGGCAATTGCGTCATCAATGGCAGCCGAAAGAATGACGGATGTTGGCGTACCACCTGAAGGAACCTTCGGAATCTGCGTCGCAAGCGGCAGCAGTGTTCTCGTTGCGGATGCAGACCAGTCGCCAATGCCCGCGCCATTCCCCGCATCCTCAAGCACTGCATTTTTGGCGCGTACCTGCACATCGTAGGAGGTACCGTCGTTCGTCAGTCCGGTAATGGTGTAGCTCGCGGCAGTACCGGCGATAGGGTCGGTGACCAGCGTCCAGTTAGAACCGTTGTCTGAACTATACTGCACATCGTAGGAGGTAATGGGGCTGCCGCCGTCATTGGGAGCTGTCCATGTCGCGGTGAGCTGGGTGTCTCCAACTGCGAGCCTAGGAGCATTCAGCATGGCAGGAGGCCCAATAGGGGTGGTTGCGGTGTCAGTCGCTGGGTTACCATTGCCCTGACCATTGACAGCGTAGACCCGCACCTCGTACTCGGTGCCGTTTGTCAGTCCCGTGATGATGAGGGTCAGGGTGTCGGCATCGGCGGTGGCAATGGCAGGTTCCCACGCGCTTGCTCCGGCTACGCGATGCTGTAGTTCATAGCGAGTAATGGCGCTGTCGCCAGTATTGGTCGGCGCTTCCCATGTTGCGGTAATTGTTTGCAGACTCACTGCAAGCATGAACTCATTCGGAGCGGTGGGAAGGGTACCATCAGGCGTTTCGGTGGCGGGCGGCGACCAGTCGCCCGCGCCCTGCGCGTTGACGGCGCTCACCTGTACATCGTAGGTGGTGCTATTCATCAGGCCGGTGATGGTGTGGTGGCTTGTGCCGATGCCGGAGCTTATTTCCGTCCATGCTCCGCCGCCTGTGCGGTAGCGGAGGTGGTACGCGGTAACGGCGCTGCCGCCAGTGTCGGTCGGCGCGCTCCATGAGGCACTCAGCTGGGTGTTTCCGGGGCTGAGCGTGAGGGCTGTCGGCGCGCTGGGTGTGGTAGCGGGAGTTGCGGTGTCAATCGCTGAGTTACCGTTGCGCTCTTCCGGGTAATGAGCGGTTATTTCGCTGACAGCATATACCTGCACCTCGTACTCGGTACCGTTTGTCAGTCCGGTGATGCGGTAGGTGTAGGGTGGGTCGGCATTCAGATCGATGAGAATGGGATTTGACCACTCGCCTGCTCCAGTTTTGCGATATTGCACCTCATACCTGTCAATGTTTCCACTGGCGCCAAGGTTGGTCGGCGCTTCCCATGTTGCGGTAAGCATCTCATCCCCCACTTCAAGCATGAAAGTAGTCGGAGCGGTGGGAAGGGTACCATCAGGCGTTTCGGTGGCGGGCGGCGACCAGTCGCCCGCGCCCGCCTTGTTAACGGCACGCACCCGCACATCGTAGCTTTGAGCGTTTGCCAGCCCGGTAATGACGTGGTTTGTGGCAGTATGAGCGATGGTGTCGGTGTCTGTTGAGTCGTCCGTTGGCCAGTCTGCGGTGCTTAGTTTGTGCTGCACATGGTACGCGGTAATTTCACCACCATTATCTGCCGGAGAAATCCAGTTAGCCGTTAGTTGACCATTCCCCACTTCAAGGGTTGGGGCAACCATTTGGGTCGGCGGGCTTACCGTATCTCCCTGAACTGGATCAGGACATCCGGTAAGTAAGGCTACGAGAACCACGCTTATGACAACAAAAATAGGGAACTTCCCCTGTACTTTTCGTAGTGGATTGAAATTACACATTATTTTAATGCTCCTTTTTGAGATCATTGCATGGCAACAGTCTCATCGGTGATATTATAGTACCGTTTATTTATCCAGTGTGTCAACATCCCATATGAACTTTTTTGAATTTTTCTTTCGATTTTTTGCTTTCTGGCTGTAATCATCCTTATATATATGCCATGATCCTCACCATGATCAAATCTCATTGAAACGCGGGGGATTATGATTAAGAAAGCGGTTAAAGTTGATGCGAGTATAACCAGAAGTTCGAGAAAACCCCGCGGGATTGTTGAATCCAGCTTTTTCTATTATCCATTAATATCAATTGTGTTTCCAAGATCGGGGTCTTTGAAGGGATCATTCTGTTTCTCCTGCCCTTCTTCTGGCTCGGCTTTTGGGTCTTTCCCATGCTGTTCGGCTTCCCAATGATTCCGGGATTCTTCCTCATCGTCATGAACCTTCTCGGGACCCGGACCTGGTTCTGCCGCAGCATTCACCTTTTCTCCGCTTTGGCGTGTTTTCTGAGCTATTTCTTCCGCGGCCACCTGCTGGGCATGGAGGGGGGCTTCTTCACGAGCTGCCTGCTCACGGCCTACCTGATTCAGGCGGACAAAAAGATTCTGAAGATCAATGGGTTTTAATGACATGATGACCTTCCCGCTTTCTCATAACCTTATCCAATTACCGCTGTTTTACTATCCGAACCATACTGATATCTTCTTCAATCTCTTCATATTTCGTTACCTTAATTACATTATCCTCATTAACAAATGTTACCTGCTTAAATTCGCGCCGAACCTCAAGGGTAGCATCTTTTATTGCTACCTTTACACCCGGATGTACAACACTGGAAGCCGAAATTTTTCCAGCGGTCTTCAAATCATTGAGGTGGATATGAATTCTCTCCCGCTCTTCGGCAATGTCATCAAGACGGTTTAAAATTGAATTCTTCTGTTCTTTGAGTTCGGTATAGCGGTCTCTATGTTCGGGTGAAAGTTTCTTCTGAGATCTGAGCATTCTCTCAAGCAGAAGGATATTTTTGGTAATACCATCGAGCACTCCATTGATCTCTTTTTCTTCCACAACGAAGGCATCTAATTTTTCCTTGCTCTGAGGATCAAAACCAACCTCAAGAACTGTTTCAATATTGGCAATGGAACCAAGGGTTTTCGCATTAATTTCTTCAGATGCCCGCAAATTCCCGCCGACAATGCTTGCCCGCTTACCCTTACAGAGAATTTTCCTGTCGGATGAGACCTTGCTATTTATAATGCCATCGGAAACAATAACCATTCCCGATGTAACGACATTCGTATTCTGAATAAATTTGGCATAGATATTTCCGTTGGCAGTAATTTTTCCTTCTTCCCTGCCGTTCATCCCTTGGCGGATAACGATGTCCCCCTCCGCATCGAGGGTACACTTACCAACCGAGCCGGTAATTTCAATGTTCCCGGCTGCCTTCACGGAAAAGCCATCTTCCACTGTTCCTGCAATAATGACGGTTCCCAGAAACATAATGTTACCTGTTTTGAGGTTAACGCTATTATTCACGATATACACCGATTCAACTGAAATCTTCCCGTTTATACAAAGTACCTGCCCGTTTATTTCAGCAATGGCTGAAAGACCATCATCGGATAAGCGCACATGCTTACCCACGTTCAACTGTACGGGGTTTCCATGATTCGCAGGAAATAATCTTCCGGTTACTGTTTCCCCATCTTTGCCAATATCAGGCTCAATGAGATTGGCAAGCACCTGACCGGAAACAACATTATTAATCTTCCCAAGATTTTTAAAATCAACCTTTCCGTTAATTTCCCTGAGGCGAACAGCATCACTCTGAACCTGAAATTTAAGGTCGATTCTTCCATCCTTGCCGTGCTGGACTTTTTTACCCCGCGCAATACATATTGGACAGTCATATACAGGATTTTCCGCCAGATCATGGATGACATTATCGAGAAAACCGGAAGTAACATTCTGAAAGCGGAGAATGGACATGATGGCATCGTAACTCGGATCGGCTCCCTTCGGACCGGGGTGGGAAATAAGGATAGTGGCTTTCATTTCCATATCTTGAATGTCGACAATCATGCTGGCATCCTGCGCAGAATCATGATCAAAGTCGGCAATTTTTACCGGCATGTCATCTGCTTTTTTGACAAGTTTGCCCACAAGCGATAAATCGGCATTGTGTATGTTCTTCTTCTTCAGGAGATTCAGGGCATCCTTCTCGGTGGCTGATTTTCCCCCTTCGCGGGGTTTTGTAACCTTCATTATGATGCCGCGGGAATCGCGGCGGATAGATATTTTGCCGTTAATGGAGGACACGAGTTCTTCGATCTGGGCAGCATGCTGTTCATCGTCTTCAGCGACGGCTTCGCTCATAACAAATGCCGGGTAGGCGAGAATACGGCAGGGGTTTTTGTGCATGCCTAAAGCCCCCTTATGTCCGGCATCGAGCACCTCATATTCAATTTTCCTGAGAGGAAGGGCAAGTTCAATTGATGCCTGCTTGAGGGCATCCTGAAGATTCTCCCCGGACACACTCACATTTCTGCGCTTCATATCGCCTTCCAGACTTCTGCGCATGTAATCCTGAATATGAAGTAGATCGACCATATCAGAAAATTCCTTTTTTTATGTTTGTGAGCTTGGTCCGCAAGCGGATTATCGCCTTGGTATGCAGTTGGCTCACCCGCGATTCGGTAACCTCTAAAATCTTTCCAATTTCCTTGAGTGTGAGATCTTCATAGTAATACAAAACGAGAACTGTTTTTTCTTTCTCCGGCAACTCCTGAATAGATTTAACAATGACCTTCTTTACTTCTTCCTTTTCGACAATATTATCCGGATTAAAGCCATCGGGACTCTCAATGCTGTCGACAATGGATACGCTCTCGTTCTCATCGCCGGTGTACCACACATCATTCAGGCTGAGAACGCTGGTTCCGCTTACGCGAAGCATGACCTTTTCAAACTCTTTGGTGCTTAGTCCCATTTCTTTTGCAATTTCATCATCGCTCGCAGAGCGGCCGAGACCCGCTTCCACGTTGCGGATAGCATCTTCAACCTCTCTGGATTTCTGCCGTACCGAGCGCGGAACCCAGTCGATAGAGCGGAGTTCATCAAAAATTGCGCCGCGTATGCGGGTAACAGCATAGGTTTTAAATTTTATGTGCTTATCGGGGTCATATTTCTCAATTGCATCGAAGAGACCAAATACGCCGTAACCGATGAGATCATCGAATTCAACGTTTTGCGGCATTCCAACAGCAACCTTTCCGGCAACATATTTAACAAGAGGGGCATACTGTTTGATCATTCTGTCTCGTATTTCGGGATTTTTTGTTTGTTTATAATCCTTCCAGAGTTCGAGCTCTTCCTGTTCGGTGTAGGCCGGTTCTGCCATTTTTTATTCCTTATTAAGCATGGTCTGGATTGCCAGCGCAAATTTACGCGAATCTACTTCATTGCCCTTGTCGCTCATGGAATTCGCAGCAGGGGGGGAATTGGCGGGCACGCTTTTCACTGTATTCTCCTCTTCGACGCTGTCATCTTCGACGCTGTCATCTCCCGTGGGTTCGGCAGCCTGATCATCATCCACAACAATATCAATTTTTCCACCGGATACCGACTGATCTTCGGAATGTGATATGGTTTCAGCGGAATTCAAGGAGCATAACTCAGGAAGAAATTTTCGAACGATACGGGCTCCAGACACAGCCAAAACAAGAGCAATTGCCGAAGAAACAATCATGCGAAAAATAATTGAGGCAAAATCGACCCCTCCAAAAATTCCTCCAATTAATGCCAGTATGGCTCCAGAAGCCGCGGAGTATAGCGCAATAGAGACATATTCCTTCATAGTACAATCCTACAATTCAGACGGGACAGGGACATAATTCTTACCAGTATGTATATTACCGCACAAGCTTGATTTACGTCAACAGCGAGAAACCGCGAGAAATTTTTGCATGCGCAAAAGATTCCGCGATCATTTTTTGAACAGTTTCTTGATAAAATTTCCTAAGCCGGCACCTTCCCGGTATTCAATTTTTTCGAGACGGCTGGCAATCTGAGTTATACAGGCGCTTGCCTTCGCCCGCGGATCAACGGCAAGAAAGGGTTTTTGCTTTCGAACCGCATCGGATATCACTGGATCTTCAAAAACATATCCGAGATAATCAACTTTCAGATTCAAAAATTGCGAAGCAATGTTAATGACACGCTCGGCAATCTTCTTTCCTTCGCTCACCTTACTTACCCTGTTTACCACAAGTTTGAGATTCAGATTGAGACCGTCAACCTCCGTTGCGATGATCTTGATAATGCCGTAGGCATCGGTAATTGCCGTTGGCTCGGGCGTTGTAACAATGACAACATCGTCTGCGGCCGCAACAAAGGACATGACATTGCTGTTTACTCCCGCGCTCGCATCGATGACAATGATATCGACCGCGCTCAATTCGCTCAGCTCACGGATAAAGGCATTCCGCTCCTCATCCGACAAATTTGCCAGCTTGCTGAATCCGCTCGCGCCGGCGACAAGCTGAATGCCGTATTGCGTGTCCATAATGATATCTTTCATGGTCTTTTGCTTTCGAATGAGATGATACAGGTTGTATTTTGGTATAATACCCAGTATTATATTGACGTTGGCGAGCCCCAAATCGGCATCCATGAGCACCGTCTTTTTTCCGAGCCTCGCATAGGCTATCGCTAAATTTGTGGACAGGTTGGTCTTGCCAACCCCGCCCTTTCCACTTGCAACAGTGATGATCCGGGTTTTCGAATTCAGAATTTGAGGATTACTGTTCATCATTTCTCTCAATGTTTCTGCCTGATCTGCCATACTGCCTCCTAAGTAGGTAATTTCTTTTAAGATTGTTCTTCTTTATTCCATCGAACCGAGAATCCTGACAAACTGTTGAGAAAATGCTGCTGCGATGCAAACTGAAGGTCATTGGGAACTTTCTGACCGCAGGTGATAAAGCTCGCTTTTTTTTGCTTTTCCCATAAAATGCTCATAATTGTACCAAGGCTGCCGGCCTCATCTGTTTTTGTGATAATGAGCGATGAAAAATTAAATTGCTCGAACTGTTGTACTATCCGCTTGGTATCGGAAAATTTCACATTCGCGCTCATGGTGAGAAAAACTTCCAGCTTTGAACCGCCAACATGGAGAAGGGAATTCAATTTTGCAATGTTTTCAAAGTCACCGGGGCTTCGTCCGGGGGTGTCGATGAAGATCATATCGGCATCCTGACAAATGGCAAGAGATTTTTCCAACTCCTCGGGGGTAGCTGCGCTTTCAAGCGGAATTCTCATGATCTCCGCATATAGTTCTATTTGCTTCAGGGCTCCAATGCGAAAATGATCGGTTGAGATAATGCGTATCGAACGTTTTTTTCCATCGAACTTGCCGGTGCAATACAAACCTGCCAGCTTTGCGATGCTTGTTGTTTTACCAACACCCGTTGGACCCACAAGCGCGATAACACGCGGGTGCGCTCGGGGAATATCTTCCTGAATGCACACGGTATCCGCAATCCAGTGGAGCACCTTCTGCTGCACGGCATCCCTATCATCCAGCTCATCCATGGAAAGACCCCTGCATTTTTTCAGAATGTGCTGGGTATAGGCAGAACTGAAATCGTTCTCTTCCATAATTGCCGTAATTTCCTGTATGGATGGAGGCTGATCGGTCTGCCGGGTATCTTCATCTCTCGCCTTCTGAACATCTCCCTTGAGGTCTCTCAATTCCACGAGTATTTTATTCATGGTAGACGATTCATTCTGTCCGGCAATTTTCAATATTTCCTGTTTCGCGCGATCAAAATCGGGCGCTCCGTTTCCAAGCGCGGATGACGGCGCATGGCTCTGCCTGCTGACCATTGGCTGAATGGGTCGCCGGATTGGTTCGCGGGAGATGTAACCGCTCACTTCCACGAATTCCTTTCTGCCGAAGCCTAAAATTCCGCCTTTCTGAATTTGGCGACGTGTTGTTATCGTTGCCCTCTCTCCATATTTTTGCAGCACAAGTTCTTCCGCATCTCTATGAGAAATAGCTGTTTCTATAAAATAATCGTAACTCATCTATCATCCTTTTTATTTTCTTCTGATTTTTCTGCTGGGGGTTTTTGCGCTGCACCTTCTGCTGGGGGTTTTTGCGCTGCGCCTTCTGCTGGGGGTTTTTGCGCTGCGCCTTCTGCTGCCGCGCTTTCCAGAGTAATGGTCCCCAGCGATTCAACATTCACTTCGGAAATAATTTCCGGAACCGACAATACAACGAGTTCGGGGATGTCGCGGCGAAGCCCGGTTTTGACCAATACCCGGCTGATTTCCTGCGTGAGGACAATGGGGAGGTATCCCATTTCCTGAACCCTGCGTACCGTATTGAGACTTGCCTTAACCCAAAGCCTTTGAACCTCAGGAGAAAGGGCGGGAATGGGACCTGCCGCTGTCGGCTGTCGGCTCTCAATAATTTCCTGTTCAAGTTCGGGTTGAAGGGTAATAACATGAATAATTTTCTCATCGTCAGCATATTGCAGGCATATCTGACGCGCCAGCCCCTGACGAACTTTCTCAATGAGATAAGGAATATCATCTTTGGCTATTTTGGCAAAATCGGCAAGAGTTTCCAGAATACTGACCATATTCCGAATAGAAACCTGTTCTTTCAGGAGACCCTGCAAAACTTTCTGAATATCGCCAAGTCCCAATGTTTCCCGTACTTCTTCAACAACGGCGCTGTAATCTTCGCGGAGTCCATCGAGGAGGCTCTTGACCTCCTGACGGCCGAGAATGCTTGCGGAATTGCGCTTTATGAGTTCGGTGAGATGGGTTGCAATAATTGAGGAGGGATCAACAACGGTGTAGCCTGCCCGTTCCGCTCTGTCTCTGTCACGTTCCGACACCCAAATAGCAGGGAGACCGAAGGCAGGGTCGGTGGTTTTCTCGCCTTCTATCTCTGTTTTTACTCCCCCAGGATTTATACACAGAAAGTGATCCATCCTGAGAAGCCCTCTGCCGACCTCAACACCGCGGATTTTAAGACAGTATTCGGATGGTTCAAGCCGCATGTTATCAATAATACGGATTCTCGGGACAATAAGACCGAGGTCGAGGACAATTTCCCGTCTGATTTTTGTGATGCGCTCAAGAAGTTCAGCCCCCTGCTCCTTATCGACAAGCGGCACAAGGCCGTAACCCAATTCCAGACTAACAGGATCAAGCGGAGCAACTTTGGGAAAATCCCGGGAAGTATCCGCTGGTTCCGATCGAACCGCCGCAGTTTTTTCTTCACTCTGTTTCCTGCTCCGGCCAAGGCGAAGAGCCATAACCATGCTGAGCGCTGCAAGCGGTATGAGCACATACCACGGGAAACCCGGGAGTACGGCAAGTAAAAGGAGAAATACGGCAGCAATCCAGTAAATTTTGTCCTGCCTTGCAAATTGTCTGGTAAGATCCTGACCAAAGCTGCCATCGCTCACGGCACGGGTTACGATGAGGCCGGTTGCCGTTGAAACAAGCAGGCTCGGAAACTGACTTACCAGCCCATCTCCAATGGTCAGACCGACATAGGTATTCACCGCTTCTGTGAGAGTTTCTCCATGAATGGTCAGGCCGACAAGAAGCCCCCCCACAATGTTTACAATGGTTATAAGAATGCCGACAGTAACATTTCCCTGAACGAATTTACTGGCACCGTCCATGGCGCCGTAAAAATCAACCTCCTTCTGAAGGTCCCGCTTACGGTGCTGAGCTTCCTGCTCGGAAATGGAACCGTTACTGTATTCCGCATCAATGGCCATCTGCTTGCCGGGCAGGGAATCGAGAGTGAAGCGCGCTGCAACTTCAGCAACCCGCGTGGCGCCCTTGGTAATGACCAGAAACTGAACCGCAATAATGATAATGTATATGATAATGCCAATAACAAGTCCCTCGGTCCCCGAACTTCCGGTAACAAAGCTGCCGAAGGCTCGGACAATTCTTCCGTCGAAGTTGCCCCCCTTACTGAGGATGAGCCGGGTTGAACTGATATTCAGAGCAAGTGAAAGCACCGTACTCACAAGCAGGATAGTTGGAAATATCGAGAAATCCAAGGCTCGAACTGTATACAGAACAATAAGAAGAATGAGCAACGAAAGGACGAGGTTACTCGATTGGAGAGTATCTAAAATGATGGCAGGCAGGGGTATAATAAGCATCATCACAACCATGATGACACCAATGGCTACCAGAGCGTCGCTGCCCTCTCTGAGAAAGGCCCGTGAAATTTGCGAACGTATATCGGCCATTATCCTGCCTCCTTCGCGTCATTCATGCGATACACAAGCTTCAGTATTTCGGCCACTGCCTGATAATGCCGTACGGGAACCTGATCGCCCACCTCAACATCCGCATACAGGGCGCGGGCAAGCGGCTTGTTCTCCATAACCGGCACATCAAATTCAGCAGCAAGCGCCTTTATACGCTCAGCAAGATTATCCTGTCCCTTGGCAACCACCATGGGGGCTTCCATACTCTCCTGGCGATATTCTAATGCCACAGCATAGTGTGTCGGGTTGGCAACAACGACATCGGCTTGGGGCACATTCCGCATCATGTTCGATTGAAGAATTTCCCGCATTCGCTGACGCAGACGAGCCTTTACCTGCGGGTCGCCCTCATAGTTTTTCCGTTCTTCCTTCACTTCCTGCTTTGTCATTTTCAATGAATCCCGATGTTTCCGGCGCTGAAACCAATAGTCGAGAAAGCTGAAGGCCAGCATAACAATTGCAGCCTCAAGCAGAACAAAAAACGTAATATCGGCTATGAGAAAAAACCCTTCCATAAAGGGTCGGTATACGAGAGCGACAATTTCACTTAGGCGCGCCCAAATATTGAGCAGGGAAATAGTAATAACAATAACTATTTTGAAAATACTCTTAAAAAGATTAAACAATGCCTCGCTGGAAAATAATACCCGCTGAAAATATTTGGGGAAATTCGGGCTTATCCGTTTGAAATCCGGCACAATGGGTTTTGTGGTAAAGAGAAAACCTACTTGAATCACATTACCGAGAAATCCGGCAAGAAGGGTTGCTACAGCTATGGGAAAGAGCATGCGGGTGAAGAATGAAATGAAGGCCTGCGAAAGAATCATGGTGATATTGGGTTCGGAAATAAAACCGAAATAGTATTTCACCATATCCTGCATGGTTGAAAACATTCCGCGTCCAAGAAGCGCAAGAACAATAACACTGCTCAGGAGAACGATGGTTGAGCTCATGTCTGCGCTTTTGGCAACCTTTCCATCTTCCCGGGCCTTGCGGATCTTCTGTTCGGTCGGTTCCTCTGTCCGCCCCTCATCTTCCGCAGCAAACCACTGGAGTGTCATGGCAGAAAAGGAAATAGTCGCCGGTTTCGGCAGCCTTGTCTGAACTGTTTCCACTGTTTCCACAGGGGGCATCAGTGCATCAAATATCCTGATCATGCCTGTTCTCCCCGTAATTCCAGAAAAATTTGCTCAAGTGTGGAAAAAATATTCTCAAAAATGGCAGAAAAGGTATTAACTAAGGCGGGCAGAACTAAGAAGAGAATAGAGAAGGTAACCAGAATTGCAAGAGGGAAGCCCAGAATAAGAAGGTTCATCTGCGGCGCTGCCTTTGCCAGAAGCCCCATTGTAATAGACACGAGAAAGAGAACGCCAAAAATGGGAAAGGACATGGAAAGCGCCTGACGAAAGAGAAGTGAGAGCCCGCCCGCAAAAACACTTACGAATGAGTCTCGCGCGCGCGCAAGATCAGCCGCGCGAACTGTCTGAAAACTCACCATAACCCCTGTGAAAAAGATTTTCTGAAATCCATCAATAAGAAGAAAAACGAGCATGGCAGCCAGATTAAAGAACTGCCCCATGAGCGGAACTTCTTCCTGAGCCAGAGGATCAAAAACCGCGCTTGCTCCGAAACCCATCTGAATGGAAAAAAATTGTCCCGCTGTCTGAAAAGCGGCGGCAACCATCTGAATAAAGAAACCCTGTATGATTCCGATAAAGACTTCTCCAACAAGAAGAAAAACATAGCGCAAACCAAAATCGACAAGAGCGGCTCCGGCGCTCGGAAGGGCCGTGGAATTCGCCGTTAAGGAAGTAATTTCCGCAGGGTCAATTACCGGAAGAACCAGCGCCGAAACAAGGAGGCAGAGTCCGACCCGTACCATACCCGGCAAACTACCGGAGGAAAAAAGAGGCGCCGTACTCAGCATGGCAAATGTACGCGCAAAAATGAGAAAAAATACTGCTGCGCCTGCGCTTACTTCTGTCCAGAACATTCCCTAGCCTCCAATTACTGAAATTTGGGTAAAAATTGACTGAGTAAAATTAATAATGGATGCCATCATCCAGGGTCCCAGAAACATAACGGTTACAAATATGGCAACAATTTTTGGAACAAAGGTAAGTGTCTGCTCCTGAATTGATGTAGTCGCCTGAAAAATGGAAATAATGAGCCCAACAACCACCCCAACAATGAGCAGCGGACCGCTGAGAAGGAGTATCTGCAGTATACTCGTACGCATTAAATTAATTGCTGTTCCTGTATCCATTCTCTCCCTCTCAGCTGAATCCTGCGACAAGTTGCTGGGTGATAAGACCCCAACCGTCAACCAAAACAAAAAGTACCAGCTTAAACGGCAGGGAGATAATAACAGGAGGAAGCATGATCATCCCCATGGACATGAGAGTTGATGCAATAACCATATCAATAATTATGAAAGGAATGAATAAAAGAATCCCTATTTGAAATGCAATAGACAACTCGTTGAGAACGAAGGCGGGAATGAGCACATATGTGGGAACATCGGCAAGAGTTTCCGGCCGGGGCAGGGAACTCATGCGCATAAACAGGCGGATGTTATCGGAATTGTCCTGCATCTGCCGGTACATAAAAAGACGCATTTCCCCTTCAAAAACCCCGTAGGCCTGCTGAAAATCGATATCACCTTCAGAAAGGGGAAGAAATCCATCGGTATAAACAGTCTGAATAGTCGGCCACATGATAAAGAGCGTAAGAAAAAGAGCGATTCCCATGAGTATCTGTGTTGGCGGAACCTGCTGAAGACTGAGCGCCCGTTTTACAAAGTCGAGCACAATGGCAATGCGGAGGAAGGAGGTCATCATAATAATAATGGAGGGGGCGAGAGAGAGAACGGTAAGCAGCAAAAGCAGCTGCAGAGAAAGAGCGACCTCAGAACCCGATTCCGGCTGCCGCAGGGAAAGATCAATGAAGGGAATTTGCCCTCCCTGCAGATCGTTAATAAGATTATCCGATGCGGCCGGAAACAGGGCATCGGGAGCAGTTGTCTGCGCATTCAGTACAAAACCGGAAAGGAGAATTACGGCAGGCACCAAAAACAGAACCTTCATCCTGCCGCCGCATCCGGCAGAAGGCTTGCATCCGGCAGAAGTCCCGCATCCGGCAGAACGTATAACAGCACCGATATTCATAACTTTTTCAACCTCTTGCGCTGCTGATGAAGAAAACTAAAGCCGTTACCCGACAGTTGATCCGGTGTGGATTGCGCGGAATTTCCGGTACTGTTCCTGAGAAAAAAGGTGTTCATTAGCTGTGAAAAACTTCGGGGACGCAGAGCCTGACGACTGGATTCCAGACGAAGGGCATCTATGGTCGGCTTATCGTCAATTTCGGTAATGAGAGACAGACTGCCGTCACCGGCTCCAAGGAGATATACATGCCCGGCAACATCAATAATATAAAGCTGGCGCCCGCCCGGAAGTGTCTGCGTGCTGAGAACTGAAATAAAACTGCTCTCATCTTCCAGAACTTTTTTACTTCGCCGGAGGAAGAAATAGAGGACGTAGATCATTCCAACGACGAGGGCAAGGACAAGCACCATGCGTATGAGGTCGCCAAAACCAAAGACCTGCACGGGTTGATCGCCTTCTTCCGCGGCTTGGGAATCGTCGGAGAATGTAAGGGTAATTTCAGATTCGTTGTTAGCGGATGCTGCCGATTCATTTTCCGGAACCTCCTGTGAAAAAACTGACACAGAAACCGACACAGAAATGAAAAGCAGCACAATAAAAATTGCTCGTTTCAGTTTTCCCCTCCCAAAGAAACTGAATGGAAGCAGTCTGTTTCATGCTTCCGATTGCTTCAGTTGAAACTTTTGCATTGGAAAATTGTGCTTGCGCAATTTCCAGTAGCAAAAATTTCTGATTCGGAATGCTTCTTAGCATTCTCTCATTTTATATAAAGCTTTACATTTTACAAAACTTCAGGGAATTATATACAATGTTGCCATGGCTTAAACATTTTTTCGCTGAAATTCTTCAAAGGTAATTTCCCAACCACCGCGACCGCTTTCCTGATTACATGGCTGTACTTTACCATCAGCATGCAATTTATTGAGCAACCCCGTGACAATAGCATCATTCATGGCATTTTTAAGCCCGCGACCCCTGTAAATGCCCGCACGCCTACTTATTTCAGCAGCTCCAATACAATCGCCTTTCAACCTTGCGGTTGTTAAGACGCCAATGATAGCCTATTCCAAAAGAAACTGACCTCCCGCTGATAAACCTTTGTTGTTCATACACACTCTCCTAAAATTCGTTTTTGGATGACTGCTATCATATCCTTATCAAGTTCATATCCTTTACACTTTCTTCCTTCGGACAATGCAGAAATGGCAGTTGTACCAGTTCCCATAAACGGGTCAAGTACCGTATCAGTTTCATTACTGAATATCCGTATTAAATGTCGGCATAAATCAACTGGTTTAACAGTCATGTGTCCGTGTTTTTCCCGCGGTTTCTTGCATGGAATAACATTTGCTGGAAAATATTCAGGTTCAATCAATGGATTATCTGTATTTATCAGCCCCGTTTTGTGCGTCATCCAATTTTTAATAAACGTACCTTCCCGCGGTTTTTGAGCAACAATAATTAGCTCCATACGCGGTTTTAATTGTGGAGTTTTCCGCCCGCCCAATTCCGCTATCATTTCTTTTTTTCTTTGTTCTGGAATGTTCATTTTTCTTACAAAGTGATCTTGCTTAAATGCCTTTGCCTGTCCTTCATATCTCCACGCGATCATATCCCGTATTTCAAATCCAATATCCTCTAATGCTATCGCCGCTCGATGCACCAACCGCGGTTGACTGAAACACAACATAAACCCGCCCGGCTTTAAAACACGATAACATTCTTTTCCAACTTTACTCAAAAATTTTTGGAGCCGTTTACCCTGTTCAGGGTCAAATTTTTGTCCAGCCGGTATACCACCGACTACTCCTGGCTTAACCCGCTTATGGAGTTTGCTATTATTCCAATCATCGCCCATTCCGTCTATGAAATATGGAGGGTCTGTGAATATTAAAGATATTTCATTGTCATCAATCTGAGGCATTTTTTCGCATGATCTATTGTAAATTCGGTACTTATCACCATCCTCAATTCCTTTCCTTTTCTTTGTTTTTACGATTGCCTTTCCCAATTCTTCAACATCTATCATGCTATTAGTTCCTTATAGAAAGTTTTGCTCCTGGAAATTGCGCAAGCGCAATTTTCCAATGCAAAACTTTGTTATATTTGGTAACATTGTATATAATTCCCAAACTATTGTAATAGTCTACGATATTGTATTCATTCTTTCCATAGGTGATACAATTTCCGTAACACGAACCCCGAAATTCTCATCAATAACGACAACTTCGCCCTTTGCGATGAGTTTATGGTTCACAAGAATATCAACAGGCTCTCCCGCAAGCTTGTCCAATTCAATAATTGTTCCCTCACCCATTCCTAAAATATCTTTAATGAGCTTTTTTGTTCTTCCCAGTTCAACAGTCATTTCCATGCTCACATCCATGAGCAGGCCGATGTTGGTCTGTTCTCCTGTGTTTATTCCACCGCTCAAACTGGGGAACTGTACACCCTGAATGACGGCGGATGGAGCGGCGGAGCCCATTGCCGCGCCTGTTCCGGCGGCACCCGCAGGTTGTTGCTTCATGGCGCCGTTATTCATGGTTCCGTTCCCTTGCATGGGAATGGTATGCGCAGGGTTCGCGGATGCGGGGTTCATTGCCGACTGCGCATGCGCTAAAGTATTAACAACCATGGCAGCAATGGCCCCAGCGCTGAAGTATTCAATGATAGTGCCAATATCGCTCCCATCGATCCCGAGCGAATAAATTAATCGCACAAATTTCCCGTGGAAATTGAGATCATTTTTCGATCTGATCCCTCCTGAAGGAAGGTTGGTCATAAATGATTCACCGCTTTTTTCCGAGATAGCCGTGAGCAGCGGGGTAAACATACTCTGAATACCTTCCTGAAGGGCATTTATAGATGCCTCATCCAGCTCAACTCCTTCCATTCCCTGAATGGAAGAGGCAATGCTCATTGCCAGCTTGGGTTCCATGAGAAAACCATGTTCATCGCCACTATTAAAATCCAACACGACATTCAGAATCTCATCGCCAAGATTAGCGGCGATCATCTCACCATTCACCTGATCAATCTGCGGTTGACCCAGAGTAACCGATTTACCGAGAAGCAGCGCAAGACTCGCGCTCATTTCTTCAGTTACACCTCTGACAATGGAGGAAAATTCCTGAAATTGAGAATCGCTTAGGTCAGAAGGAGGGGGAGGCACCGGTTCAGCAACCTCCACACCGCCCGCGCCCTGCAACAGGGCATCAATCTCTTCCTGTGAGAGTGAACCATCACTCATAAATTACTCCTCATCGGCACTATGATTTTGCAAGATATTCCCTTCATTCCAATTCTTCAACTTCGGGCGCGAGTTCTTCAAATTCGCTCTGCTCAATATCCTCAAGCTGCTTAACAATTTGAACAACAATTTGCTTACCCTGACGCCCCGGTTTGCAAAGAAATTTTGTTCGGTTTCCAACATTCAGATTCATTTCATCACTTATTCTAACATTCGGCAAACGAACAACATCTCCTGAGTGTAAAGATAATACTTCACGAACGCTAAGATTGGTTCGACCAATTTCTGCCACAATATCGACATTAATGGTTGCAAGACGTTCCCGCAGAATGCGCATATTCTCCGTGGTTGTGCCTCGGCGGACAGCCGAGTACCAGTACTGGGCGGAAAGTTTGGAGATAATGGGTTCAATGGTCAGATAGGGAATGCAGAAATTCATCATACCATCAACTTCGCCCACCTTGGTTTCAAGAGTAACCAGAATAACCATTTCAGTTGGCGGAACGATCTGCGCAAACTGCGGATTTGTTTCAATTTGACTGAGACGGGGGCGTAAATCGACAACCTGATTCCATGCCTCCCGCATATTTCCGAGAATCCTGACAATAATACCTTCCATTACCGTTGTTTCAATATCGGTGAGGTCCCGCGCCACTTTGATTTCTTCTCCCTGCCCGCCAAACAGGCGATCAATAATAGCAAAGGTAATGGACGGGTCAATCTCCAGAATTCCCGAACCCTTCAGAGGATCCATATTGATAACTGCCATAGTGGCAGGGTTTGGAATGGATCGGACAAATTCCTCATAGGTTAACTGATCAACACTCGCAACATGAACCTGAACAAGGCTCCGCAGATTCGCGGACAGCGAAGTTGTGGTGAGCCGGGCAAAGGTTTCGTGCATTATGGAAACAGTGCGCATCTGCTCTTTGGAGAATTTATCGGGACGCTTGAAGTCATATATTTTGATCTTGCGAGTGTCCTGCTGGGTGGTAATTTGATCTTCAGTTACTCCAACATCGCCAGAGGAGATTGCTGTTAATAATTGATCAATCTCATCCTGAGACAAAACTTCAGTCATGGAAGTCTCCCCGCGCATAATGCAACGCGTATGGAAATAAGTATCTCATAATTTTTGATTATAGGCAACTGGCAATATAATCAGAAATCGAGGATTTGATACTGAGTAAAGGCGACGGTCTCAATTTCCGGCACAATCTTTTTGAGATCGGCCAGAAGCCGCCTGCGAATTTCTTCCCGGTTAGTAATGTTCTGCAGATACTCCGCGCTCCTGGAGGCAAACCACACGTTTAACATGTCGGTAACGGGTATTGTCTGATCGCCAATTTTGACAGATGTTCCGGTGTTGTCTTTTTCATAGCCAAGACGAACCTCAATAACAAAGGTGCGCGAAACCTGATCGTTTGTAACACCCCTGAGCTCGGGTATTTCCTCATACCAAGAATATACCGGAGGAGGACCCTCATACGATTCAGAACGCGGTATGCGGTTCTGGCTCCGCTGTCCCGCGCCCATAATGTTGATCGTGATAACCACCACTGTTACAATAAAAATAATGGTGCCAACAATAATCGCAATCCATTTCAATATCTGAATAACAACAGTAGGCATGAGTCCACCTTTTATCGGAACATCTACCTCCTCGGGAGCTTCTTCATTCAGTAAATCAGTACCATCACCATCTAAAAAATCATCACCCATGCTTTTTCTCCTTTTTACAGATTACCTTCTGAAACAATAACAACATCAACTCTTCTATTATATGCCCTGCCCTCGGGAGTATCATTCGCAACAATCGGACGGTACTCACCATAGCTCAGGATCTGAAATTGGCTTTCGGGCGCTCCAAACTGCGTAAGAAGGAGCATTGTGTTGAGCGCCCGTTCTGCTCCGAGATGCCAGTTTGATGCCCAAATATCGTTGGGGCCGCCGGTGGGGAAACTATCGGTATTTCCCTCAATTCTGAAATATCGATCCGAAAGATAGGGCTCGGAAAGCAGAATGGCAAGTTTCTGCAAAACATCTCGTGTGTCTTCCAAACGAATGTCCGCGCTGCTAACATCGAAAAAGGCATCGGAGGCGAGCGAAATGACAAGCCCTCGTTCATCTTCAGTTATCCGCACCTGCTGGCTACGGATTTCAGGCTCAAAAAGGCTGACGGCTACCCGCCTTGCCTTCGCCAGTGACCTGCCGATTTGTTGCGATGGCAGCCGCTCAATGGTATGACCCAATTCGGCAAGACGTCCGGATTCAAGGGTATTTCCGCCGTCAAGGTTTCCGAGCCCCTGAAAGGCTGCAAGTATTAGTTGGAATTCATAGCCGTCGATAGTGGCGGTTGTGTACAAAAGCACAAAGAATGCGAGGAGCAGAGTTACCATATCGCCATAAGTAACCATGAACTCCGGAGCGCTTTTTGGACAGGTTGGACATTTTTTATTCATTTTTCTGTTATTCATTGATAGGCCTCCGCCCGGGCAGGTTCGCGTTCGGAAGGCGACAGGAAGCTCAAAAGTTTTTCCATGAGAATGCGGGGATTATCGCCAGCCTGAATGGACAAAACACCTTCAATGATTATTTCCTTCGACCGGGTTTCATACTTATCGCGATCGGTAAGCTTTTGTTTGATGGGATTCATAAAGATATTTGCGATGATTGTACCATACATTGTTGTTATGAGGGCAGTTGCCATTCCCTGGGCAATGCCTGCGGTGTTATCAAGATTCGCCAACATGGCAATGAGCCCGATAAGCGTACCGATCATACCATATGCGGGCGCAATTGATCCCCAGAAAGAGAACAGTTCAATGCCATCTCGGTGTCGTTCCTGAATTTGATTAAGCTCGGTATAGAGAATGTTTTTGATGATATCCGGATCAGTTCCATCAACAACAAGCTGAATACCCTTCCGGAGAAAATCATTATCCATATCATCCAGAGTATCTTCCAGAGAGAGCAGCCCCTCCCTCCGCGCATGCTCGGCATAGGAAACGAGATCGGTGATAAGCCTGTTCTCGCCAAAGTCGGGCGTAATCAGAAAAATACCGAGATATCTTCCAAGTTTCAGCATTCTGTTCAGGGGAACGGAAACAAGAACGCTCCCGATAGACCCTCCAACCACAATGAGAAAGGAGGGCACATGCACATAATAGGAAAATCCTACCCCGCCAACAACGATCCCGAAGATAACCATAGCCAATCCGAGAATAGCGCCAATTATACTCGCAAAATCCATAGGGCTTTACTCCTCATTTTTGAATCCGCCTATTCGTGATCGGTACTCGACAATGCGGTCAAGCATTGCCTCCTGAGTTTCCTTCACTATCAGGCGCTTACCGGAAAGCATAATGAGTGTTGTATCCGGATTGTGCTCAATACACTCAATTTGATGGGGGTTAACAAAATACACTGTACCATCCAAACGGGTTACTTCTATCATATCACAAAACACGCGGATATACTTCAAATCTTGTCAACCGCGCTCTCCTTCACCTACTTTCTAACTCGCCTTTTTTCCGATTACCGCTTGAGTGTGAGCAATTCCTGAAGCATCTGATCAGAGGTCATAATGGTTTTACTGTTGGCCTGGAAACCCCGCTGGGTAACGATCATATCGGTAAATTCCTGTGCCAGATCAACATTGCTCATTTCGAGCACTCCGGCAACAACCCGTCCTTTTCCGGCTGTTCCAACCGGACCAACATCGGGATCGCCTGAATTGATACTTACCCGGTAATTATTATCTCCGGCCTTATCCAGACCGCCGGGGTTTACGAAACTGGCAAGCGCAATTTGCCCGATCGCGCGGTTTGTTCCGTTGTCGTATATTCCGGTTATTGTACCGCTTTGGTCAACACGGAAATCCTGAAGATAGCCCATTCCGTAGCCGTCCTGCCGAAAAATTTTGTTGGAGCTGACACTTGCGTATTGGGTTGAGGAATTCTCTGCGCTTCCCACCGATCCCAGATCAATGGTAAAGGTCTGGGTAATGGGGTCTCCCGGACCTCCGGTTCCCACAAAGGCTGGATCAATATCCGCGGGGTCTACGGGAATGGCGGTGTCGGGCACGGAAAAGCTTACTTCAACATTCAGGGTATCTGCATCGGTGAATCCGCCGGCAAGGCCGCCAACACTTTCAAGCAGACCGAAGTTATCGAACTGAACCTGATAGTTATTATCGCCGATGGCATTCGGCACGCCATTAACACTAATATTCGGAACAATGGCATTGCCTGCTTCATCCAGTATTTCTATTTCGGCATTCCATTGATTTACGGCGCCGACAACCTTGGTATAGCTTACTTCAAGTGTGAGATTACGTCCGTAGGGATCGAATATCTCTTTGCTTGTGCGCCATGTTCCCGCGAGAATATCGTCCTGACCAGCGCCGGGAGGTATTTCGGGCGTATCGCGGTCCAAATTTGACGCGAGTTCAACGAGGATTGTCGCGCGCGCAGGGTCCTTTCCTCCAATCGGAATGAGCAGGTCTCCGGTGGCCGCCGAACTGTCAATGAAACTTGTTCCATCTATAAGCTGCGCGTTCCAGCCCTGCACTCTCATACCGTTGGCAGGGTTGACGAGTATTCCATCCGCATCAAGAGAAAATGCGCCAGCCCGAGTATAGTAATTCTGATCACCTTCACGAAGAACGAAGAATCCCTCTCCCTGAATGGCAACATCGGTCTTGACTCCCGTTGTCTGGAGAGAGCCCTGAGTAAAAATGGTATCGATGGACGCAACATTCACGCCAAGACCCACCTGCTGCGGATTCACTCCGCCAACCTGCTCATTGGGTCGGGCAGCGCCGCGCTGAATCTGGGAAAGAAGATCCTGAAAATTCAATCTTCCCCGCTTGAATCCGGTGGTATTAACATTGGAAATGTTATTACCAATGACATCCATCCTCGTTTGATGATTCTGAAGCCCCGAGACTCCCGAATACAGTGACCTCATCATACATCGGCCTCCTCATTTTCTGTTGCATCCTGCGACTGACTACTCTCACGGATTCGTGAGACATCGCTCAGATCAAAATATGATCCATTTACCCGCACCTGGGGATATTCTCCGCGGGTAATCTCCTGAACCCTGCCTGTTATGACATTTCCATTCATAATGACCTCAACGTCTTTGCCGAGCATGGAAGTTGCCTGACCTGCCGAGAGAATTGCCGCAAGGTTCTGAAAACCGGCGCTCAAATTGGTCATTTGCTCAAGGCTTGAAAATTGCGCCATTTGGGCAATGAACTCACGGTCTTCCATAGGATTGGTCGGGTCCTGGTTCTGAAGTTGGGTAATGAGAAGCCTGAGATAGTCATCCTTACCCAAATTCTGGCTGATCTCCCGACCCTCCACCTGAATTTCCCGGTTAATACTGCGAACTTCATCCGCAATTCCGGCCTGCTCGGCTTCGCTCAGGAGGTTCTCAAAATTCTGCGCATTTTGCGAATCGCCCAGTTGAACAGATGAGCGGTCAATGCCATTCAGAGTTCTGAATGATGCATCCGCTGATGTAATACCTTCCATAATTTTCTCCCGGAAAATTTCTCTCCGGCAAACACAGGAGCTCTTTCAAGCAAGAATGTTCACCGAATCAAATTCCCTTATGTATGCCTGCGCCGCTTCAAGTTCCCTCTCATGAGACTCATGGGAGGCCTGAAATTGGCTGTTCGGACTGCTCGTATTTTCGGCAAGCAGATTTTCTCCAAACGATTCATCCTCAAGGTTGATATCCACATTCAGATCGTCAAAGCCCTGCTCGGCAAAGGCCTGTTTCAAATCGTCAAGAACTTCAACAAAGGCTTCTTTCACATATTTATTTTCGACAAAAATTTTCCCGCCTATACTCTTATCTTCAAGCTGCATACGAATTCGCACCCGCCCAAACTTTTCAGGCTTAAGAACAAGGCTGATTTCTCCCGCATTCTGCCCCCGCAATATGTAACGGGCATGACGAACAATGTCGGAACCCAATTGCTGCCGAAACTGAGCTCTGAACTGATCCATAAATTCCGCAGGGCTCATGGTTCGCGCAGGAGCCTCTCCTCCGATTCCATCCGGCGAAGCGCCCGCTGCGCCCTGCGCGCCCTGCGCATCGGGAACAAGAAATACCTGAATTTCAGCCGTATTGTTCCGCGGGTTTGCATTGTTCTCCGTATTTTGAAACATGATATTGGAGAAGGTGCCGTATTCCTTGTTTCCCTGTTGATTTTCATTGCCGGAGAATGCGAGCGCAGGGAGCGGGGAATCTTCTGCGTTCCCGGAGGAATGCTCAATGTCGCTGGCGCCCTCTGAATTATGTTCCAAACGATTAGCCTGATGGGCAGAAACCTGACCTGAAACGGGGCGGCGGGTAGAAGACTGACGCGTAGCTGCATGGCGGGACTTTGCCTGACCTGAAGCAGGCTCTTTCTGCTGTTTCAGAAACGAAATTTTCCGATCTTCGGTTTTGTGATCGAAAAAGTGCTTTTCGCCTTCTCCATTTTCTTTCGAAAAAGATTCATTGCCCATGGTATTCTGCGGATCGGATTGATTTTTTTCCAAAACGGAATTTTTATCGGCACTGGCGGTTGCATCAACAATTTTTTCAGAATTGGCGGTTCCGACGGTTCCTGCCGCGCTGGCGGTTGCATCAACAATTTTTTCAGAATTGGCGGTTCCGACGGTTCCTGCCGCGCTGGCGGTTGCATTGGCTGCTGCCGCGCTGAGCGGCGCTGCGGTTTCGTTGGCTGCTGCGGCGCTGAGCGGCGCTGGGGGTTCGTTGGCTGCTGCCGCGCTGAGCGGCGCTGGGTTTTCGTTGGCTGCTGCGGCGCTGAGCGGCGCTGGGTTTTCGTTGGCGGTTTCATTGGCGGAATTGCTTTTCGCGGTAAAGGTTTTTACTGCTGCGGCCGACCCAGGTTCTTCGCCATCCGCTTTGATCGGGATATCGGTTTTGTCATGCGGTGTTGTTTTTTCAGCGCCATACTGCTGCGCTTCCTTAAATTCCCTATCATCCTCGGGTGCGGGAATCGCTGGTTCAGAAAGCGGGGGCTGGGGAAGATTTTGCAGCGTGTTCAGATAATCGGCGAAGCTGTACGCGGACTCGGGCGCCAGATCGGGATAGGTATGCGGAGTGAAATAGGAACGATCTGCGGCAAAATAATTGAGACTATTATTGAGATTGGCGAGGTACTGCATTAATCCTCCTGCAGACCTGCGTCCTGTTTTATGGCCCTGTTTTATGAATCGCTCTGTAACGGCGGTTTTTCGGTCATCTTACGTTGAACCGCAGCCGCGCGGTCTTCAGGAAGCAGCGACAGATAGGTCGCAACCAGCGAGAACATTCCCGCCTCCTCGGCAAGTTCCTGAATCGTGCGAAGAGTATCGATCAATAATTGATCATCATACTCATTCAAAATTGCCACAGCGTCATTCGGACGCATATTGGTCAGATCTATTGCATTCTGAACCAAGCCTGCCTTTCTATCATCGTACCGATTGCGGGTTTGATTAAATGATTTTTCACTTTCGGAGAGAATTTCTTCCCGTTCTTCGAGTTGCGACAGGCGTTCCCCGTAGGTCTGAATATCACGGGCAAGGAATTCCCGCGCAAGCCCAAGCTCCTGCAGCCGCAATTCTATGGCTAATTCACGTTTCTGCAGTTCCATGGAATCAAGCAGTTCAAAATCGGAATAGTCCACCCTCACCGATTCCTCGGGAATAATTCCCACCGACTGCATAAAAGATCGAAATAGCGAACCTGCGTTAACAATGCCCAGAACGTCAAACCATATCAGCCCGCCGATAACAAGCACAACAATCAACATGACCAGCATAAGTATAATGGGAACATTCTGCCAAGGAACCCATATTCTGCCCCTATTCACTCATTCCTCCCGATCCCGCTGCCTGAGATGTAACAATATCATCAATTTCTCTATCGTCCGCCTTCATGCGGAGCTTCTGATATTCCTTCCACTGTCTGTCCCGAATTGTCTCCACAGCGCGACATTCCTGCAAAGCCTTTCGGTACCCGGCGCGGATGCGCTCTCGTTCATCATCCGCTAAGCTGTATTCTTCTTCACATGCCTGAATGGTGCTTCTGATTCTCTGTGCATAGCGCTCACGGGCATGATAATAATTCATATCCAGCGATTCCATCGTGGTCGCCGCAACGGTATGCAGTTGTAGTTCTTCATGAAAATTCTGTATGCGCGTTCTAATGCGATTACAGCGTCTGCTTACTTCACCAAGCTTCATACGCCACTGCTCCTCTTTATGCTTATTCAGGCTGAGCAGCGATTCAAGACGAAATGAAAATTTTTTCATCGTTCCTATTCATCTCCTTTCATCAATTATAGGTCAGCGGAACATTGTGCGGAGCTGATTTTCGCAGAGATTCCTGTGCCAAGGCCGAAGTTCGCAGGGCATCATGTGTCGGCGCAGGCTCTCCAACCATCATTTCAGAAAGAGCCCGATATGTTTCTTCCAGAGTAGAACATTCGGCAATTTCCTGTTTGAGAAAATCGTTAAACTCCCCGTTTCGCCGTATCGCCTCATCAAGAGTGGGATTCGTTCCTGCCGTATAGGCGCCGATATTGATGAGGTCCTCATTGTCCCGATAGAGCGATATCAATCCTCTCACATACCGAGCCGCGCGCTGAATTTCAGGAGTAGTTATCTTCGTTGCGAGACGGGAAACCGATTGCAAAATATCAACAGCCGGATAGTGATTGGACTGAGCAAGATGTCGGCTCAATACCACGTGTCCATCGAGAATTCCCCGAATGGTGTCGGATATCGGCTCATCCAGATCATCTCCTTCAACGAGCACCGAATAAAAGCCGGTAATTGTCCCCTTCTCCGAGGTACCGCAGCGCTCCAGTAGCGCAGGGAGCACGCTAAAGGTGGATGGGGGAAACCCGCGGGTCGCGGGAGCCTCGCCGGTAGCCAGACCAATTTCCCGCTGGGCTCGCGCAAAGCGCGTAATCGAATCGAAAAGCAGCATGACATCTTTACCCTGATCCCGAAAATACTCGGCAATGGCGGTTGCGGCATAGGCTCCTTTCAGGCGGGCAGCCGGGGGAGTATCGCCCGATGAAACAACAATAACCGAACGCCTGAGTCCTTCCTCGCCCAAATCCTGCTCAATAAATTCCCGAACCTCACGCCCCCGCTCTCCTATGAGCGCGATAACATTAACATCGGCCGATGTATTCCGCGCAATCATACCCAAAATAGTCGACTTACCTACTCCCGAACCGGAAAAAATACCCATACGCTGACCCTTGCCCGTCGGTATAAATCCATCTATTGCGCGAATACCCGTCGCAACCTGCTCACTGATGTTCTTCCTGTTAAGAATGTCGGGCGAATGAGCCATTAGCGGATAAAAATCATCCGCATACAGTGGTCCCTTATCATCCATGGGCTCTCCAAGCGCATTAAGAATCCTGCCGAGCATGCGCCCGGACACGCCGACATGCAACGATTCATTCGTTGCCCTCACCAGCGCCCCCACCTCCACGCCTTCACAGGCAGAAAACGGCATGAGCTGAACTGTTTTGCCGCAGAGTCCAACAGCCTCCGCAAAAATTCTGCCATGCGGGAGTTCTATTTCGCACATTTCTCCAATAACAACCGGAGGCCCCACACTCTCAATGAGGAGGGCCTGTACCTTTTCCACCCGCCCGATGAACTGAATTGTTTCAAGATTTTTCACTTTTTCAATGTATCTGGCAAAGTGCTCCATTGCTTCTCCCATACGGCTACGCTGATCGAAGGCGGCGCATCCTAGGCTGGTCGCGCTTCAGCGCTGCTCGCCCAAGCATCCTGCCCGCCATGCGTTGTCATCTTTTTTTCAATTTTGATGACTGAGTAATCGGCGCAATTTTTTTTATTGAATCTTCAATCTTCTTAAGCTGCGAATGAATTCGGGCATCGATGTTGCCGAAATCCGTTTCAATAATTGCCCCCCCGGGGTCCACAGTGGAATCTTCCATAACAGTAACATTGTTCACCCGCTCAATGCGTTCAATGAACTTTTCGGCATACGCGCTTGTTATCTTCAAATCTTTAAAATTTACCCGAATGACCACATCGGCTCGCGCTTTTAACTTTTTGAGCGCCTGTTGTATGGTATTAATAACAACATTCCGCTGACTATCGCTGGTTGTTTTTATTATCTTGCGCGCAATCTGAAAAACGAGGTCGATGAGCTGGGACTCGCTTTCTTCAAGAATTTCCTTTCTGCGTTCAATGGTTTTGTTGATAATGGTATGCAGATGATTTGTGAGCCGTTCGACTTCCTCTTTTCCCGATTCATACCCGGCCGCGCGTCCAGCTTCATCGCCCCTCTGCCGAGCCGCTTCCTCCAACTTATCCACTTCCTTACGGGCATCGGCGAGAATTTTTTCGGCTTCCGCTCGGGCATTTTCCCGCATTTCTCTCCATTCACTTTCCGCTTTTTCCCGTTCCATCTGCATGGACTCTGTCTGACGACGCGCTTTCTCCACGGCGGTGATCTCGGCTTCCTGAATAATGCGCTCAGCCTGAGCGCGGGAACTCCTTTCCATTCGCGCCCGTTCTTCTTCCCACTGAGCCTTGAACAGTTCGGCCTCTCTGCGGAGATCATCGGCAGTGGGACCTGTGTACTGCTCGGCAGCATCCTCATTTTTTTCAATTTCCTCAACCGGCGCAAGTTCACGAGTGGAGGCAATGTTCACTACATCTTCTGAAACCCGGAATTCACCATGATGCAGAATGTTTTTTGTCATTGATACTCCTCTGCCGTATGCATGCCGCATACGTGCGCATGCCTACACAACCAATTCATCATCACCCGCGCGGGCAACAACAATTTCTCCCTGATCTTCCAACTTGCGGATAATCGCAACAATTTTTTGCTGCGATTCTTCAACATCCTTCATGCGCACAGGACCCATATATTCCATATCCTCACGCAGAAGCTGGCTGGCGCGCTTCGACATATTACGGAAAATCTTATCCTGCACCTCGGTATCAACAGCCTTCAGCGCTCGGGCAAGTTCCGCTGTATCTACTTCCCGCATAACCTTTTGAATTGCGCGGTCATCAAGCATGACAATATCTTCAAACACAAACATGCGCTTTTTAATTTCTTCGGCAAGCTCGGGGTCTTCTTCTTCAAGATTCTCAATAATAACCTTTTCTGTTGATCGATCCACAAGGTTGAGAATCTCAACAATACTTTCCACACCGCCCGCCGACGTATAATCTTCGGAACTGAGGGTAGACAGTTTCTTTTCGAGCACCCGCTCAACTTCCCGCAAAACCTCCGGCAATGTCCTGTCCATGGTCGCGATGCGCCGCGCCACATCCGACTGAATTTCATTTGGAAGGCTGCCTATAATAATAGATGCCTTGTTTGGTTCAAGATAGGCAAGGATGAGGGCAATGGTCTGCGGGTGCTCCTGTTGAATAAAATTTAGCAGGTGGGTCGGATCGGTACGGCGGATAAAGTCGAAGGGACGCACCTTTAAGCTGGAGGTGAGCCGATTGATGATCTCCACCGCCTTCTGCGACCCAAGGCTTCGTTCAATCAATTCCCGAGCATAATTGATACCGCCGCTCGTTATAAAATCCTGCGCCATCATGAGTTCATGGAATTCCGCAAGCACCATATCTTTTTCTTCCGATGTAATGGCTTCCAAACGGGCAACTTCAAATGTTATTTTTTCAATTTCGTCTTCTCTGAGATGCTTGAAAATTTCCGCAGAAAGTTCACTTCCGAGGGATACGAGAAATACCGCAGCCTTCTTCCGTCCGTTCAGTTCGCGTTTAACACTGCTCCGCCTGACGCCGATGCTCGCGGGAGCTGCGCTCTGATGCGGACGCGATTGTTGATGAGATTGCTGTTTGGCCATAGATCACTCCTCTGAAAGCCAGGTGCGGATAAGGTGGGCGACTTCTTCCGGCTGTTCTCTTACCATATTGATGATGGCTTCCTGCAACTCAATACGGGATCGCTCATCGACCGACATTTCTACTTCCATGCCGGTTTCATCGGCTCTTCTGAGAGCCTCCTCACGCATGGACTGATGCTGCCGCGCGAGCTCTTCCTCTCTCAGCCGTCTTCGGCGTTCAAGTTCTTTGACCACAATACGGAATAGTATGAACAGTACTATTACTACGATGATGATAATGATAACAACTGGTATTATCTGCTGTGTTTGAAACTGACGGAGGACTATCTGATCTTCGTTTTGATGTTCGGAGGTCCTGTCGAAGGCAATGGTTCTCACAGTAACCACATCGCCTCTGCTCTGACTATAACCAACCGCGCCCTGAATGAGCTCAGTCGCCCGTGAAAGTTCTTCATTACTCACTGAAATATATTCCCGATCAATACGATTATCCGGCAGGAAGATAACTTCCCCTTGTTCATTGTACTTCCAGCGCCAAATTCCATCGATGGCAACACCGACCGAAATCCGCTTAATTTCCGGGGTTCCCGTTTCACGGGTAACCTGACGATTCAGTTCATAGTTTGTTGAATTTTCATTTCTATTATAGGTTCCTACCAGTCCTTCAAGGTCCTGATAACTGGGGGGCGTTTGCCCCTCTACTCCCGGGGGACCCTGGGGATTAAAACCGCTGCCGGTATATGCCTCATCGAACTCACTCGCGGAGCGGAGGGCATTCAATACCACTTCCCGTTCGCTGAAGGGCGTTGCCGGATCATCCGGTGTTACAACAATGGGAAAAAACTCTTCGGTTTCAATCTCCTTGTTGCCGTAATCGAGATCAACCTCAATGTTGAGAATTTCAATTCTCTCTGTCGTGAAAATTCCGGCAAGCGCCGATGTAATGGCCTTAATATATTGATTTTCGAGGTCCCGCTTGAGATCAAGTTCTCTCCGACTCTGTTCCAGACGATCCAGACCGGAGAGGTCTTCAAAGTCGTTAAGCGTACGGCCGCTGGCGTCGGCAATGGTGGTATATTCGGCAGTGAGCCCGGGCACGGCAAACTGCACGAGTTCCTGAATGCCTTCAAGCTTTGCCCTGTTCCCGGTTATGTCGCTCCCGGGTTTCGGGATAAGTATGATGGATGCGGTAACCGGATCCTGATCTTCGGAGAAGAGGGTTTTTTCCGGTATGACAATGGTTACACTCGCATCATCAATATCATCGAGGGCCTCAATGTGCTGAATAAGCTGATTGGTTATGGAACGCAGTAAGTTAACATCACGCTCGTAGTCGGTTATCATCCACCGATCCATGTCGAACAGCTCCCAGGCATCGGTATCGCCGGGCAGAAGGCCTTCTGTTGCAAGAATCGCCCGCGCTCTGAGAGCGGTGGGCCTGTCGTCAACCATAAAAACAAAATTGGAGGTTAATGTATAGGTAATTCCCTCGGCATCCAGACGCGCTCCGATCTGCTGACGAAGGGTTTCATTCGTAATGCCCTGAGTGAGAACAGGCTCCATGCTGGGGGCAGCGCTGAAACCAATAATTGCTGTAAGTGCTATAACGGCGGCAAGTAATACACTGACAAAAATAACACGTTGTATGCTCGACCAGTCTGACCAAACATTCCTGATCGAATCAAACAACTTCTTAAAAAAGTCGCCCATATCCCCTCCCAAGAATTGAACACGAAGTCGTATCTCACTATATTACACGGAAAAACAAAAAATGCAAAGGAAAAGTTTTGCATTTTGCAAAATTTTTTATACCTTGAGAGAATCAAGAATAGAAACTTTTGCATTGGAATATAAAGATGAGAGAATTTTCATGGAGAAACTTAACTTCCGCAGCTTCTATTGGTCTGCGCTCTCTCCAGCGCCCGTTCAATGCTCTGTTCAAAAACGGCATATGGTTGAGCGCCGACAATAAGTTCTCCATTTATAACAAAGCTTGGGGTGCCGTCAATACCGGCTCTGCTTCCTTCGCTCCGGTCGGCAAGAATTTCATCTTCCATGGATGGATCGGCAATACAGGCGTTTATCTGCTCATCGGAAAGGCCTGCTTCCCGCGCCCAGTTGATAATGCTGCTTTCGGAAAGCTCAGATTGTTGGAAGAATAGACGGTCATGGTATGCAAAGAAGGCAGCATCGCCCAATTCCTGCGCCACACAGTTCGCCGCTACCGCAGCCGGTATTGCAAGAGGATGATAATTATCGAGCGGAAAATCCTTGAAAACAATGCGGGCTATGCCGGAATCGATGTATGTACTCTTTATTTGAGAATAGGCGCCGATCACAAACTGCGCGCAAAAGGAACATTCAAAATCGGAGTATTCAACAATTACCACCGGCGCATCGGGATCGCCAATGGATGGATCGGACATTGTATCGATGTCGGTGTTCACACAATTGAGCGTATCCGAAGGCGCATTGCCGGGTAATGGGGCTGCAATTGGGGAAGTTGGGACATTCGGCTCCGCATTGCCGAGCGTACGGTATTCAGCCGAAAAGGTATTATAAAAACGATGCAGCCTGTTAACTCTGGCATTGGTTACCACGGCAAATGCAAGATTTGCAATGAGCGCAGCAGCAAAGAGCCAAAGAATAACAGTATTTCTGCTTGATGATGTTTTTTTTGATGTACTCATGTCTCTACTATAGCATATGATTTTTTATGTTACAACAAAGTTTTGCAAAAAGCATGGGATATAAACCCCGAAATTTTTTTCTTGCACATGTTTTCTAAAACTGATAGTATGCCGCAACCGCAAAAATAATGGCGGGAGACCTCAGAATTTTTCTGAGGATGGATTTTGTGGTTGACAGATTTTGTGAGCGCAAGTATACTGCACTATATTCACGAGACCGTTGCCGCGCAACTATCTCTATTACTGTGAGGAGTGAAAGTATGAGAATCAAATTTATGGGGGGGGGGGGGGGTAACTCTCCTCGCATTCTGCTCAATGTTTATTGCATTGATGGCGGGATGTCCAATGCCGGAACCGGTGGTGGAACCACCCCCGCCGGGCACAATGGATGCCCCAAATCTTGAAGCGGGAGATGAGCAACTCATTGCAACATGGACTGCGCCAACAAACACCGGCGGCAGCGAAATTACCGGCTATGAGCTGCAATATAGCTCAGACGGCGGAACCACATGGTCGGATCCTCCTATTGAAGTCGCCGTGCCCGCCACAAAGACCATCATCACCGGCCTAATCAACGGCAGCAGTTATGAAGTACAGGTACGCGCACGGAACAGCGCGGGCGCAGGCGGCTGGTCGGACAGCGCATTAGCAAGCCCTGTTGCCGTTCCCCATGCTCCCGACTTGCCAACTCTTGAACCGGGAGATGGGCAACTCATTGCGACATGGACTGCGCCGAGCAACGGCGGAAGCGCCATTACCGGCTATGAGCTGCAATATAGACAATATAGCGCAGACGGCGGAACCACATGGTCGGATCCTCCTATTGAAGTCGCCGCGCCAGCCGCAAAGACCATCATCACCGGCCTAATCAACGGCAGCAGTTATGAAGTACAGGTACGCGCCGTCAACGCGCAGGGCGCAGGCGGCTGGTCGGACAGCGCATTAGCAAGCCCTGTTGCCGTTCCCCATGCTCCCGACTTGCCAAGCCTTACCGTGGAAAATGAGCAACTTCGCATTTCATGGGCAGCGCCGACCAACACCGGCGGCAGCGACATTACCGGCTATGACCTGCGCTACGCACTAAACAATTCACCCCTGCCGGACGATCCGCAAATTAGCAACACAAGCAATACCTCTCATACCATTATGCAACTGGAAATTGGCAGCCGCTACACCGTACAGGTGCGCGGCATCAACGCGCAGGGCAGGGGTTCGTGGTCAGAATCCGCAGCGAAAACATTCCCGCTCATTGCGACACAGGTGCCGGAGGGTACGGAGGTCTTTGTCATTCTTTCGACTGTTGACAACGCAATTGCCAATGCCGCAAACCCAAACATTACTGTGGTTCCGGTTACTTCCCCGGCATTAACGGTCGTCTTGCCGACAATTGATGCGGCTACCGGAATTATTATGGTTACCGCAAGCACAAGTCCCGGAACATATACGGTATCGGGCGCAGACGGAGGAAGCGAACTGTTCACCCCCGAAAAGTTCTCTGTTACCCTGAGTCCTCCTACTAACGTTGCACTGAAAACAGCGGTAACTAATGGAATATCAAACTGGGGACAAACTGCCGACCTCAACTACATTCTTACTACGGCAATAACGGACATGTCCGAAGTGTTCAAAGATAAAACCGCATTCAATGGAAATATCTCGGGTTGGAATGTCAGCGCTGTAACAGATATGTCGGGGATGTTCCGTGGCGCAGGCGTATTCAATGGAAATATCTCGGGCTGGACTGTCAGCGCGGTAACAGATATGTCGAGAATGTTCTACAACGCAGACGCATTTAATGGCGATATCTCGGGCTGGACTGTCAGCGCGGTAACGGATATGTCCTATATGTTCAGTGGCGCAGTCGCATTCAATCGTGATCTTAATAATTGGACTGTCAGCGCTGTAACGGACATGTCGGGGATGTTCTACAACGCAGACGCATTCAATGGAAATATCTCGGGATGGACTGTCAGCGCGGTAACGGATATGTCGGGGATGTTTACTAACACATATGTATTCAGTGGTAACATTTCCGGATGGGATGTCAGTTCGGTAACGGATATGTCGGGGATGTTCACTGCCGCAGGCGCATTCAATGGCGACATCTCCGGTTGGGATGTCAGTAAGGTAACGAATATGAGCAATATGTTCAATAACGCAGCATTCAATGGCAACATTTCCGGTTGGGATGTTAGTTCGGTAACGACTATGTATTCTATGTTCTTTTTTGCAAGCGCATTCAATGGCAACATCTCTAGCTGGGATGTCAGCTCGGTAACGAATATGTCCAGTATGTTCTTGTTTGCAAGCGCATTCAATCAGAATCTTACTGCATGGGGCGGGACAGATGCAGGGAGCTTACGGCGTGATCCTAATGATAATAGCAAATATGGAGTAACGGTAACGAATATGTTTACGAGTTCCGGCGTTGTGGATACCGGGGGCGTGGGTGTTCCCAATTGGTATACTGAGATTATTGCCTATTAACGAGTTGCACCTACTGCCCGCCCAGCTCCCGCGATTGTGTTCTGCAAAATTTTCCAAACTTCAGCTCATTTAATTGTTGACACAACAGACTCAGCCTGATATGATGACGGAGATACTACCAAAGTTTTGCTACTGGAAATTGTGCAAGCACAATTTTCCAATGCAAAACTTTCTACGCAATAGGTTGAGGAGCATTACAGTGGCAAGAAATAATACGGCAAGAGGTAAAATTGTTCGCCGTTTTGGGTTAAATATATTCGGAAATGTAAAATATGACAGACTCCTTCAAAGAAAGCCTGCTCCTCCCGGGGAACCGAAAAAAGGCCGCATCCGACAATCGGAATATGGAAGGCAACTTGCCGAAAAGCAGAAAATGAAATTTTCCTATGGTCTTTCAGAACGCCAATTCCGCAATATTTTTAAAAAGGCAAAGCGTATGAAGGGCGTTACCGGACATAACATGCTCATCCTTCTTGAACGGCGCCTCGATAATGTTATTTTCCGGCTTACTATGGCTGGGAGCAGGGCGCAGGCGCGGCAGCTTGTCGGACATGGGCATGTATATGTAAATGATCGGAGACTCAACATTCCATCTGCCCTCCTGAGATCGGGAGATGTTATTTCCATTAAAGACCGCAACAGCTCAAGAGAAATGCTCCGTAAAAACCTTTCCGACAACAACGGCACCTCAATACCTCCATGGCTTGAACTGGAAGCGGATAACCTGAAGGCGCATATTAAAATGCTCCCAACACGGGATATGATCCCGACAATAGCGGAAGAACAGCTTATTGTTGAGTTTTACTCAAAATAATCGGTATTCAGCGCCCTTTCAGGGGCGCCGGAGCACTGTCGGCGTGTTGGGTTTTACTCAAAAGTTTCTGTATCAATAACTGCTGAATAGCCAATCTTATCTACCAACTGAATAATACTGTCAATTGTCTCCCGCCGTCCATCATACTCAAGCTGAATTTGCGATGTATTTCTATCTACATAGCATTCTCGAACGCCCGAAAACTTTCGTCCGACATGTTCAATGGTATATACACAACTTGTGCAGTTTGCTCCGGTGATATTAATGAGCGCCTTTTTTATTTCTCCACTGAGTACAGCCCTTTCTGTCTTTTTCTTCCATAGCATACCTATGCCTCCCCACAAGAAAATTTCTATCCGAAAAATAGCATGAAACCGCCCGTTTCGGCAATAGACCCTTCATTTATCTGAAAATATGCCGACATTTGAACCGGAGGGTTACAATGAAAATGCCTGTTACTCTCGGTATATGTTTTATGGTTCTCGTTCAACTATCGGCACATACCGTAATGGTTACCTACGATGTAACAATTAATGATGAATCGGCAGAAGTACTATATGCAGTACGCGCCAGCGCCGAACTGGAGAGCAGTATCATGGGAGAATTGTTTGACCTTGGGCATATTGTTTTCAATCATCCGGGAACCATATACCTCGGGGCAGCCGCAGAAACAGGGGCAGCCGCAGAAAAACAAAACTTCAGAAATACGGTTTTACAGCGGAGCATTGTTGCTGCCAGAGGCGGCGCAGACCTTTTTATGTATCTTAATCTTCATTTTGAAGGAAAGCAGGAAGATGATATGTATTTGAGCCGTCTCGAATATGAAATTTCCCGAATTGGAATTGGACAGCCGGTACTTGATAATGCCCACATTCAGTATGCATCTTCACCACGGATAGATCCCGCAGATGCTTCACGGATGTTTTTTAATTTTATTGAGGAAAAAAGTATTTTCTAACAATTAAGGATTATGGATATGAACAAAAAAATTTTGACGGTTCTTATAACAATTTTTATGGGCGCAGCTCTCAGCGCGCAATACATTCATATGGTAATAGCTGCCACAGGAGATGAAGACGAATTTCCAACTGAAGGATATTATGCGGCGAGTAACACATTTTCCCGAAACAGCCTCGTTGAATTGAAGGATCCGGAAGATGGAAAAAGCATACATGTTATTATCGCAAAACGTCTTAACAGCTCGGGGAATGTCATTGTGCTGTCTCAGCAGGCTGCCGATTTTTTCGGAATAAACCGGCAAAACCCCGTTTCTCTGCTCGCATCGCTCATTAGTATACCCGATGTAACAAATATCAGCCCCGGCAGCGATCGCCCATACAGCATTGATCCAGAAATAAATCCCGGCGCTGCATTCGATGATCCACATGTGTTCACTTTTTCTTCTGATATTTCTGATGTTCCTGATATCACCCTGACTCCGACTGATCCCCCAACTGCCGATCCGCTCTCCGCAGAACTTCCAGCCCCGATACCCCCCGCCCCTGTCTCTGCTCCGGCGCCAGCAGAAGCCTCAACCCCAATCTCCGCAACCATTGTCGATGCCGGCGTTGAACCCCCCAATGCTCCCTCTGCACAGGAACCGCTCGGAAACAGGGCATTCCCCCTTCCGGAAACTGCCGGTCAGGAAGAAATTGTCGATGTCGGTGTTGAGCCCCCCAATGCCCCCCCGACACCGGAACCACTCGGAAACAGGGCATTCCCCCTTCCAGAAACTGCCGGTCAGGAAAAAATTGATGCCGGCATTGAGCCCCCCGATGCTCCCCCGACACCGGAACCATTCAGAAATAGGGCATTTCCCATTCCGGAAACTGCCGCTCAGGAAAAAATTGATGCCGGCATTGAGCCCCCCAATGCTCCTCCCCTACGGGAAATTGATCGCAGCTCCTTTGCTATTGCGCACATTGAAGAACCCATCCCCGAACGTGAAAAGCCAACGGAACGTGAAAAGCCAATGGAAGATGAAATAATTGTTTCTCCTGAGGCAACAGATACTGACCCAATTGATGAAACTGATCCGGTGGAACAGGAAAAAATTGAAGCGAGCATTCCTCTTCCTGATGCTCCTCCAGCGCAGGAAGTTGACCCCAGTTCCTTTACCATTGCGCAAAGCACTTCGCTCATTGATACTGAGGACATTGAAGAACCGCTCCCTGAATTTGAAAGACCCATGGAAGATGAAATAATTGTTTCTCTCGAAGCGGCAGAATTCCGAAGCCCTCCCGCCGATCCGGTGGAGGATCTTACTATTGATAGTTCACATCTCCTCACATCTCTTGAAGAAACTCCCGAAAAAATAGCTGCCGTCCCCGAAAATCTCCCTAAAAATCTCCCTAAAACTGATGGAGAACCTGAACCTATTGATCCTCTTCCCGTAGAAGAACCTCCGCAAACAGCAGCAGCCGACTCCATGCCCGATATGGAATGGGCAGAAAACAATCTTCCCCTAGTTTACACTCTCCAGTCCAACAAGTATTATCTCCAAGTAGGCGCTTTTACGAACCCGCGGGGGGCGAAAGATTTCCTCGAAACGGTTTCTCCCGGGTATCCGCTCATTGTTCTCCCTATTACGCAGGGCGAAAACAAGCTGTACGGCGTGCTCGTGGGGCCGCTCAGTAACGATGAAAAGGGAATTGCGCTATATTGGTTTAAAACCCGAGGGTATCAGGATGCCTTTCTGCGCGAAGGAGCCTGATATCGGCATGGGAATGGGAGCAGCACATCAATGTCCGTCAATCAAAATCAGAATCAGACTCACATCCGAATGTCTGACCGAATATCCGAACTGGCAGAAAAAATCCGGCAGTACGATTATGAATACTATGTGCGTTCGGCTCCCTCAATAGGCGACAGAGAATATGATCATCTTTTTGATGAACTGCAACGTCTTGAAGAACAATTTCCTGAGCTGATCCGCACCGATAGCCCCAGTCAACGGATCGGTTCCGATCTCACAAATACCTTCCCTGAGATCGCTCATACCATTCCTGTTCTCAGTCTCGATAAGGCATATTCAATGGAAGAAATACAGGTGTGGATTACCCGATGCAGCCGGGGAATGACCGAAGTCTTTCACCTGACAATTGAGGAAAAAATGGACGGCTCAAGTCTGGTGCTCTACTATGAAAAGGGCATCCTCGTTCGGGCGCTCACCCGGGGAAACGGAGAGCAGGGAAACGACATTACCCAAAATGTCAGAACCATTCATTCAATACCGCTCAGGCTGAATACTTCCGAAAATGTCGCCATACGCGGCGAGGTGTACATCGGCATAAGCGATTTCGAAAAGATTCGTTCCACACGCGCAGGCGATTATGCGAACCCGAGAAATTTTGCAAGCGGCAGCCTCCGACGCATAAAGAGCTCCGAACTCGGCCGCATTCCCCTTCGCTTTTTTGCCTATGACCTGCACGGACAGAATTTCACCCGCTCTCATACCGAAAACATGCGCATTCTCGCCTCACTGGGAATGCCGGTAAACCCTCATCAGAAAACCATAGCTATTCAGCCCGGCGATACCGCGAAACTATCGGAGAGCCTTAAACACATAGAAAATTTTATTACCGGCAGAGCCGAAGTCCGCGCGAAGCTCAATTACGAAATTGACGGAATGGTTATAAAAATTGATGAAATGCCCCTCCGCGACCGCCTTGGGAGCACCGGACACCACCCCCGCTGGGCAATTGCGTACAAGTTTGAAAGCCCTCAGGGAATTACCATTGTTCAGGGTATTGATATTCAGGTTGGACGTACCGGACGGGTAACACCGGTTGCGCGGGTTAAGCCTGTGTTTGTCGGCGGCACTACTATCCGCAATGTTACCCTGCATAATCAGGACTATATACATGCCCTTGGTCTTGCGGTTGGCGATACCGTGAGTGTCTCCCGCCGCGGGGATGTTATTCCTGCTGTCGAATGCGTGCTGGAGAAGGGAAATGAGATATCTTGGGACATGCCGCCCGCCTGCCCCTTCTGTTCAGGCATTCTCCGCAAAGATGGTGCTCATCATTTTTGCCCGAATTTTGACTGCCCTGCCCGTAAGAAGGGGCGGATTATCTTTTTTACCGGCAGGAATCAGATGGACATTGAGAATCTTGGCTCTGAAACCGTTGCCGCGCTCATTGATGAAGGAATTATACAGGATATTCCCGATATTTTTTGTCTCGATTATGATCGGATACGCGCCCTCCCCGGCTTCGGAGAAAAAAAGGTACAGCTCATTCGGGAAGGTGTTGAAAAGGCGCTCACGCAGCCCTATCGGCGTATTATGATCAGCCTCGGCATTTCAGACTTTGGCCCGAAACTTGCCGAACTGCTGGAAGAGCATTCGTATAGGAGCATAGCTTCCCTGTTCACCCTTCTCGATGCACATGATGAGCGCAGCCTCACCGACATAAAGGGAATTGGCGAAAAAACCGTTCAGACCATATCACAGGAAATGCGGGAACCGCGATTCAGGGATATGATAGATAGGCTTACGGAGCTCGGGTTGGTGTTCACGGCAGATGATGGGCGCGCGGGCGCGGAAGATACGCAGATTGGGGGCGGCGCAGATCGAGGCGCGCAGATCGGGGCGGCGCAGATTGGGGCGGCGCAGATTTTTTCTTCTCAGCGATGGTGCGTGACCGGCAGCTTTGAAGCATTCAAACCTCGTTCGCTGGCAATTGAAGAAATAAAAAAGAGGGGCGGAGACGTAACCTCGGACGTAACGGGAAAAACCACCCACCTCCTTGCCGGAAATTCGGCGGGCAGTAAGCTTGCGAAGGCGCAAAAACTCGGGATCGCAATTGTGCATGAGAATGAATTTATTACTGCGCTGAAGGAAGAAAAGTAATAGAAACTTTTGCATAAAGCAAAAGTTTCCGATCTGGAATGCTTTCTTTGTGCTTAGCATTCTCCAATTTTATAGAAAGTTTTGCATTTTGCAAAACTTTGTAATAGGAACAAAGTTTTGCTACTGGAAATTGTGCAAGCACAATTTTCCAATGGTCTGAAAAAATTTGTTGGGGAAATTCTGGGGGATTCACATGGGATTGACTGCCGTAAAAATATTGAGTATGCTAAGTGCATAACAAACTTTGGCTACTGGAAATTGCGCAAGCGCAATTTTCCAATGCAAAAGTTTCTGTCATGAACTTTCAGGAGGAATTATCATGAAAATTAATTTTGATTTTATCCGTTTACCAAAAATTGTTTTTGCGTTTACGGTTTGTTCTGTGTTTATTGCGCTGCTTGCCGGATGTCCGATGCCGGATTCGCCCCCTGCCATGTTCGCGCCGACCCTCGAAGCGGGGGAATGGACAACTGACTGCCACATGGGTCGAGCTGGCAGCTATATGGAATGCGGTAGACGACAAGGATGGCAAAAACGTCATTACCTCGTATAATCTGCGTTACAGTGAAGTTGGTAGTGGAAGCTGGACGGAGATCACCTCCGGTATTACCGGCGCAAGCCATACCATTAGCGAGCTGATAAACGGCGTCAGTTACTCCGTGCAGGTGCGCGCCGTCAACGCGGGAGGTGCGGGCACGTGGTCAGCATCGTCCACGGCAACACCTATTGCTTCCCTTCCTGCCGCGTTGGCTGCTCCCACCCTTGTTGCGGGAGACGGTCAACTGACCGTTACATGGACAGCGCCGACTGATACCGGCGGCAGCGACATTAGCGCATACCACCTGCGTTATAGGGAAGACGGCAGCGGAAGCTGGGAAATTATTACCGAAGGCATTGACGGTACAAGCCACGTCATTAGCGACCTGACAAACGGCACTGTCTATGAGGTACAGGCGCGAGCGATCAACGCGGACGGAGGAATTGGCGCATGGTCGGAATCTGCCGTTTCAACTCTCCCTGCCCTTGCCACTGTTCCTGACGCGCCGGTTGCCCCAACCCTTTATGCGGGCACTGGGCGGATCGTTGCGAGATGGTCTGCGCCGGAAGACAACGGCAGCGCCATTACCGGGTATGAATTGCAGTATCGCATAGGCGGCGGAGCATGGACGGAAATTACCGAAGGCATCACCGACACAGACCACACCATGACAAACCTGACAAACGGCATTGTTTACGGAGTACAGGTGCGTGCTGTCAATGCAGTCGGCACTGGCCCATGGTCTGCGCCCGTAGCGGGAACGCCACTATTTTCTCCGACACAGACTCCCTCGGGTGAGGGAAAATCTATAAGCCTTTCGGTTGCCCAGAATGCCCTTACTAATGCCATTATTGCCAATGAGAACCTCAGCGTTTCTTTGACGACGGGCACTTACACGGTCAATGGAGGAGACCTTATGGTAACCACCGTAACTCCGCCCGGAACGGTCACCATTCCGACAGTTAATGCGAGTACCGGAATTGTTACGGTTACCGCGAGTACAACGGCAGGAACATATGTAGTATATGGTGAAACCGAAAGCGGAGACATACTCTTTGCCGAATATCTCTATGTTACCGTGAGTCCTACTACTAACGCTCAACTGAAAACAGCGGTAACTACCTGGGGCGATACTGCCGATTTCAACTACATTATTACCACTGCGGTAACGGATATGTCCACTGTTTTCAAGGGTAAGACCGCATTCAATGGCGATATCTCGCTCTGGGATACTACAGCGGTAACGACTATGTACGAAATGTTCCGTGCTACAAACGCATTCAATGGCGATGTCTCAAGATGGGATGTCAGTTCGGTAACGAATATGGGCTATATGTTCTATGGAACAGGTGTGTTCAATGGCGATATCTCCGGCTGGGATGTCAGTTCGGTAACAGATATGCCCTCTATGTTCCATTTCGCAATCACATTCAATCAGAATCTTGAGGCGTGGAAGGAACATTTGACGCTTGATGGCAATGGCAAATATACTGGAGATAAAACGATTATGTTTTGGGGTTCCGGCTTGGACGGTAATGAGCCGTCATGGTATTAGTTTCATAACCCATAGCCCGTAGCGGCTATTGAAACGCGGCAATTCAACTCAGGCAGGCGCGGGGCTGGTCGCGCCTGCCTTTTTTCGATCAAGTGACGGCGTTGCGCGCCTGCACGCCCAAGCATCCGGCTCGCCATGCGGCGGGATCAGGTTAATATCCCAAAATAATAAAACTTTTTACAAAAATTTCCCATTTTGTCATACACTATTCATATTTTACCCGTCTATATGGTATGGGGAAAAAATATATCGGTATGGTACATGACAAAAGCTGGAAATATGTTTTCGGGAATGCTCAGATATTCAGGGATTTCATATATTCATACTTCAACAAAGACCTCGCGCTGAGCATTGTTCCCGGGAGTATGCTGAGCATCAACCCTGAATTTATCCACAAAGGCGAACTCAGGCATTCCATCTCCGATGTCATTTACAAAACTACGTGAAACCTTTGAATAACTCCATTATATCTGCCGGTAGTCTTTTTTCCACGCAGAAAAAATTATTCATCGTTTTTCACGTTATTCTCTTCAGCATCCTCCGTCTTTTTTCGGCGCGATACGCGCTATATTCGTTCTTTTTTTCATCTTTTTTCAGTATTTCCCTCATTTCCGGCAGCAGTACCGCCATAAGGGCACAGCTATCCTGTTGTTATGCCGCAACCGCAGAGTTTTCCGGCGCCATGTTCCCCATTCGCCGTTTCATGCCGATCATCTGTTTCAGATTATACATAATCGCCATACACATAAACCGACTCTGATTCCTCTGAACTCCCATATACCGCGCCTTTCTTGCGCCGCAATGGAGTTTGCTCAGACCAAAAAACCGCTCCACCGTATTCCTTACGCGCGACCGCCCGTAATTCGCCTGCTTCTGTTCATCGGTTAACGGTGTGTTCCGATACGCCCGCTCATGTATTTGATTCTCTATGCCCATCTCCTCAAGCATCGCAGCAATCGCTTTACTCCGGTACGCGGCATCCGCGTACACCACCGTCTCATTTCCCATAATCAATTCGCCAAATAGTTTGCTGTCATGAATATTGGCCGCAGTCACCAGCAGTTTCTTCGCCCGTCCCTTCTCATTTACCGTCACGTGTATCTTGAAACCGTAGGTTGTTCGTACCGTTCCATCGCCTCCCTTCTTACTCGCGTAGGCCGCTTCAGGATCCTGTGTCGATTCTCCTGCGTCATTTTTTTTCTTCCGATGCCGCGAAGCCTGTATCACACTCGCATCAATTATGCTGACTGTGCCCCGGTGCACTTCACAATCCTGCGTGTCCAACTGCGCATTCACCGTGTCCAAGAGCGCGCTGAGAATATTCTTACGGGTCAGTTGTTCCCGAAACCGCCATATCGTGGAATGATCGGGAGTTTCGTCGAGAACATTGAGCCCCACAAAACGCTTGTATGCCAAGTCGCAGGCAAGCGCATTTTCCATGCCTTCATCGCTGAGATTCTGCCACGATTGCAGCAACAGCACTTTGAACATCATAACCGGATGATATCCTTTCGCGCCCATCGATTTGTTGTTGATAGCACAGAGCATCTCCCCAATTTCCTTCCAATTGATCAGTTCATACAGGCTATCGAAGCGTTTCAGCGCTTTACTTTCCTGAATACCCTGATTGATCAGCGATCCATGATGTTCTTTCCAATTATTTCCCATTGTGTTCTCCTGTTTCAGCGCCGGACAGCGCGCAATACAACCCGATTGCTCATTCCCAGCTCTCTGTGTGAATTTTCTTCAAAATACCATTATTCCCGATGATGTGCAAAGGTTTCTACGTGCCGTTTCAAAGATAGCGCGCGGAAACCGAAACCGCTCGATGTCTACTTTATCACCAAAGTTTTGCCACAGGCAAAACTTTCTAAAAATAGGAGAATGCTAAGCACAAAGAAAGCATTTCGAATCTGAAACTTTTGCTACTGGAAATTGCGCACGCGCAATTTTCCAATGCAAAAGTTTTGTATTGAATTTCAGTCGACAGTGGATAACACCATGCCAGGGAGAATATACACATACGCCCAGCGCTTATCCGAACGCATTTCCTCATCGGGAAAGAAGAAAACCGATAATAAAGTTTTGCCTCAGGCAAAACTTTCTATACCTTGAGAGAATCAAGAGTATAGATGAGAGAATCCTTATTTGAAAATTTTGCAGAGCAAAATTTTCAGTTACCGGATAATCACCCTTGTGATATACACCTGCTCGGGAGCGCCAATGATCAATTCTGACCCGCGCACGATCGATTTTCTGTCATTACCATACACAAGCAGTCTGATATCAGAATATTTTCAGATCAATGTTGAGAATTTCAGCAACGAGGAACTAATTTCCGTCGGCGGAGTCATTTCAGCGATAATGTATATTGAGAATCTTGGAACAATAGAAGAATACACAGAAGAAACAATCGTCATCCTCAACAATATGATACAGAATAAGATGTCCGAAGATAAAGATGTATTATATGACAAAGTTTTGCCTCAGGCAAAACTTTCTATAAAGTGCGAGAATGCTCCGCACATAAAAGTATTCCAAATGAGAAACTTTTGCTACTGGAAATTGTGCAAGCACAATTTTCCAATGCAAAAGTTTCTGTCATGAACTTTCAGGAGGAATTATCATGAAAATTAATTTTGATTTTATCCGTTTACCAAAAATTGTTTTTGCGTTTACGGTTTGTTCTGTGTTTATTGCGCTGCTTGCCGGATGTCCGATGCCGGATTCGCCCCCTGCCATGTTCGCGCCGACCCTCGAAGCGGGGAATGGACAACTGACTGCCACATGGGTCGAGCTGGCAGCTATATGGAATGCGGTAGACGACAAGGATGGCAAAAACGTCATTACCTCGTATAATCTGCGTTACAGTGAAGTTGGTAGTGGAAGCTGGACGGAGATCACCTCCGGTATTACCGGCGCAAGCCATACCATTACCGAGCTGATAAACGGCGTCAGTTACTCCGTGCAGGTGCGCGCCGTCAACGCTGGGGGCAGGGGTGCGTGGTCAGCATCGTCCAAGGAAACGCCTCTTGCTTCCCTTCCTGCCGCGCTGGCTGCTCCCACCCTTGTTGCGGGAGACGGTCAACTGACCGTTACATGGACAGCGCCGACTGATACCGGCGGCAGCGACATTAGCGCATACCACCTGCGCTATAGGGAATATGGCAGCGGAAGCTGGGAAATTATTACCGAAGGCATTGACGGTACAAGCCATGTCATTAGCGACCTGACAAACGGCACTGTCTATGAGGTACAGGCGCGAGCGATCAACGCGGACGGAGGAATTGGCGCATGGTCGGAATCTGCCGTTTCAACTCTCCCTGCCCTTGCCACTGTTCCTGACGCGCCGGCTGCCCCAACCCTTTATGCGGGCACTGGGCGGATCGTTGCGAGATGGTCTGCACCGGAAAATAACGGCAGCACCATTACCGGGTATGAGCTGCGATATCGCATAGGCGGCGGAGCATGGACGGAAATTACCGAAGGCATCACCGGTACATACCACAGCATTACCGGGCTCACAAACGGCTCCCCCTACGGAGTACAGGCGCGTGCCGTCAATGCAGTCGGCGCTGGACCATGGTCTCCATTTACAATAGGAAGGCCGCTACTACTAAGGACACAGACTCCTGCGGGTACGGCAAGGGTTGTAAGCCTTTCGGATGCCGTTAATGTTATTATTGCCAGTGAGAACCTCAGCGTTTCTTTGACGACGGGCACTCACGCGGTCAATGGAGGAGACCTTATGGTAACCACCGTAACTCCGCCCGGAACAGTCACCCCGCCGATAGTTGATGCGAGTACCGGACTTGTTACGGTTACCGCAAGTACAACGGCAGGAACATATCTGGTATATGGCACTACTGGAACCGGAGATACACTCCTGTTTGCCGAATATTTCTACGTTACTGTGACTCCTCACGATGGCGATGGTAGTGCTGGTGTTGCTAATACTGATGGCGGTAACGATGAACTGGACGCCGCGGTAGCTACGGGGATATCAACATGGGGCAATACTGGCGATTTCAACTACATTATTACCACGGCAGTAACGGATATGACCGAGGTTTTCTCAGGTAAATCCACATTCAATGGCGATATTTCCGGCTGGGATGTCAGCTCGGTAACGACTATGAACAGTATGTTCCAGTTTGCATCCGTTTTCAATATCGATATCTCCGACTGGGATGTCAGTTCGGTAACGAATATGACCGGTATGTTCAATTTAGCAACTGCATTCAATCAAGATCTTGAGGAGTGGAAGGATCATTGGACACTTGATGTCAATGGCAAATATACCGGAGTCAAAACCAATATGTTTAAGGATTCCCGCGTAATAGCTACCGGGGGTGTTGGTATGCCGTCATGGTATTAGTTTCATAGCCCCCAGCGGCTATTGAAAAATGGCAATTCAACTCAGGCAGGCAGCGGATTGTTCCGCCACCTGCCTTTTTTCGATAAGACGGCTGGTCGGCGTTCCGCGCCTTCTGCTCGCCCAAGCATGAGGCTCGCCATGCGTCCGGGCTGATCGGAGGCTTACGCCTCCTGGGCTGGTCGGCGTTGCACGCCTGCTCGCCCAAGCGTCCGGCTCGCCATGCGTCTGGATCAGGTTAATATCTCAAAATAATAAAAATAATTACAAAAATTTCTCATATTCACCGTTCATATTTTACCCGTCTATATAGTATGAGCAAAAAGTATATCGGCATGGTACACGCTGGAAATATGCTTTTGAAAATCCCCTGATATTCAGGGACTTCATATACTCATATTTCAACAAGGACCTCGCGCGGAGCATTGTTCCCGGGAGCGTGCGTCAATACACCCTATAATACAGGGCGAATTCAACCATACGCTCACCCCGCATTCCCGAGCCCTCTCCCTCCGAAAAAAATTCACACATTTTGCAAATTTTTTCCAAAAACACAATAAAAAATGACAGTTTACCCGTCACAGATATAGAGGAGAGAATTCACCATGGGACCATGTCGCCATGGGAGCTCCCCTATTCAGAAAGAAACGTTCAGGAGGATTGTATGATCGATTTCAAAGAAAAACCCACCCCCGTTCCCTACGACCAAGGATACCGCTCCCTGCTGTTCCAACCCGCAATAATGCTCCAATTTCTTCAACGCTTTGTCGGAGGCGCATGGACGAAAAAACTGCGAACCGAGGACATAACCATTGAAAACGGTACCTTTTTCATCGACCATGCGAAAACACGGATGGCCGACATCGTCTGCAAAATCAGAACTCGGGATCACACGGGAGATGTTGTCATTTATGTGCTCCTTGAGCATCAGTCTGGAGTGGACAAAGACATGCCCCTCCGCATGTCGGAGTACACGAATCTGCTCTATCGGAACATTCATCGCTCCGGAGCAATTCCCGATGACTGCGAGTTGATATTTCTGCCCATTGTGTTCTATAATGGTACACGAAAATGGAAGGTGCCCGGGAATGTCAGAGAGCAACGGAAGCGGGAATTCCCGCAGTATCTTGCCCCCTTTCCCTACGATCTGATAAGTGAGAACGATTATTCTGCGGAGCAGTTGCAGCAGCGGGGAAGAATGTTTGCGGCTGTTATGTACCTTGATCTGTACTCGAAAAATCTGCTGAATACGGATTGGGACATTCAGAAGACGGAGAAAGCGATAGCAGAAATGCTGAATGAGGAATCGCTGGAGCTGATAGAGGAATTTGTCGGCGTGGTAGATTCTATGTTCGGAATTGTTATAGATTTAGATACGTTAATGAACCGATTAGAAGCAAAGTTTTGCCAGAGGCAAAACTTTCTATAAAATTGGAGAATGCTAAGCACAAAGAAAGCATTCCGAATTTGAAACTTTTGCTACTGGAAATTGTGCTTGCACAATTTTCCAATGCAAAAGTTTCAGAAAGAACAAAAGAACCGAGAGGTAAGGAGGTAGCAAAAATGTTCAGAATGAATGCGGAAACATTCAGAGCGCGCATTGCGGAGATGGGTCGGCAGGAAGGCCGCGCTGAGGGGCATATTGAGGAGCGGAGAAAAAACGCCCGCAGTATGTTTTTGGAAGGGTTGTCGACCGAGGCTGTTCAGAGAATTACCGGGCTGAGCGATGAGGAAATGCGGACATTGCGGAACGGATCGCATTAATTGACGTTGCTCGGCCTGCGCGCTAAAACTTTTGAGGAAGCGGAATACCGATGTGGATAGTGGTATTCTCCGTCGCGGATGCTTCAGGGACTGTACGTTTATTCTGTCAAAACCCCGTCAAAAAGTTTCTATTGTTTTGGGATATTACTATTTGATCAGCCCGGACGCATGGGCGAGCAATCGAAAAAAGGCAGGCACGGGGGCTGGTCGGCGCCCCGCGCCTGCCTGAATTGCCATTTTCCAATAGCCGCTGGGGGCTATGAAACTACTACTCATACCATGATGGATACGCTGTCGTCTTGCCAGGTCCCACATCGGAAAAACTAAACATAAGCCCGTGTGAGGGTTTTTTGTGTAGTGGCTTGAAAAAAGAGCACCTATTCCCGTAAAGTATTAAAAAAACCTTACACCAAACGGGAGGGAAAGGTGCTCAGAGAGGATTTTATCATAGAAATGTTCTGTATGATAAGTGATTGGATGAAAATGAATAAAAATAGTATGGAACGGTTGCGATCACGCGGGCCGAAACCAAAACTTGGCGATGATGAGGTGTTAACCATGGGAATTGTTGGTGAGTTTTTCGGTATTGATACCGACAAAGGTATTCATCGGTATTTTGTCGAGCATTGGAGAACTCTCTTTCCACATATTGGACATCGGACGGCCTATGTCCGTCAATCAGCGCATCTCTGGCGGATTAAACAGGAACTTCACAAATACATCACGCAAACATTGATCTCACAGAGTGCTCCGGTCTATTGCGTTGACGGATTTCCTCTGCCCCTGTGTAATTTCCGCAGAGCGAATCGTTGCAGACTATTCAAAAGTCAGGCATCGTATGGATTTTGCGCGGCAAAAAACATGCATTATTATGGGTTTAAGGGACATATTCTGATAACCGCCGATGGGCTGATTATCGACTATACTCTTACCCCCGCGAATGTCGATGAGAGAGAAGCGGCGGAAGATTTCTGTAACAGTATGCAGGGAATGCTTTTAGGCGATAAGGGATACATTGGCAAAGCGCCGTTCTTTGCGGAACACAATATCGCACTTGAAACACCCGTGAGAAAAAATATGAAACAGATACACAGCCCTGAGCAGATGAGCTGGATGATGAATACCCGAAGAATAATTGAAACGGTTATCAGCCAGTTATCAGAACGATTTCATATTCAAAAAATACGGGCGCGGGATATATGGCATTTCACATCCCGATTATGGAGAAAACTCCTCGCTCACACTATGGCAGTGTATTTGTGTAAAAAGCATTGCAATTCATGGTTAGAATTTAGACATTTATGCGGTTAAAACCCTCACACGGGCTAAACATATCTGCTTTGCTTCCGGTATATGGCACTATTATCCTTGTCCGTTTTTCTGAAATGCCTGAATCTCATCTTCACTGAGATCGGTGTACTTATGAATACGGTCTATCGACAGACCATCCTTAAGCATTTTAAGTACCTGCTCACGTTGGGTTCGATCATGTTCACGCTGGAGCTCAGCACGCCCCTGCTCAAGACCCTCAATCCGGCCCTTCGCAATGCCTTCCCTGACAAAGGCGTTGGTAATATTATATGTCCGCATACTGTTTTCTCCTTCAGGATATAATTCCCTGTCAATTTTCTCAAACTGTTCATACAGTCTGTTCATACAGTTTTGGATCTAGATCTTTGATACCGAAAATTGTGCTCCGCACAATTTTCTAATCTGGATTCTCTCATCTCTATTCGTGATTCTCTCAAGATATAGAAAGTTTTGCTACTGAAAAATTGTGCAGAGCAAAATTTTCAGTAGCAAAACTCTGTAATAAAACTTTCTCATATTCACCATTCATATTTTACCCGTCTATATAGTATGAGCGGAAAATATATCGGAATGGTACACGCTGGAAATATGCTTTCGAAAATCCCCGGATATTCCGGAACTTCATATACTCCTACTTCAACAAGGACCTCGCGCGGAGCATTGTTCCCGGGAGCGTGCGTCAATACACCCTATAATACAGGGCGAATTCAACCATACGCTCACCCCGCATTCCCGAGCCCTCTCCCTCCGAAAAAAATTCACACATTTTGCAAATTATTTCCAAAAACACAATAAAAAATGACAGTTTACCCGTCACAGATATAGAGGAGAGAATTCACCATGGGACCATGTCGCCATGGGAGCTCCTCCCCTATTCAGAAAGAAACGTTCAGGAGGATTGTATGATCGATTTCAAAGAAAAACCCGCCCCCATTCCCTACGACCAGGGATACCGCTCCCTGCTGTTCCAACCCGCAATAATGCTTCAATTTCTTCAACGCTTTGTCGGAGGCGCATGGACGAAAAAATTGCGAATCGAGGACATAACCATCGAAAACGGTACCTTTTTCATCGATCATGCGAAAACACGGATGGCCGACATTGTCTGCAAAATCAGAAGTCGGGATCACACGGGAGATGTTGCTATCTATGTGCTCCTTGAGCATCAGTCCGGCGTGGACAAAGACATGCCCCTCCGCATGTCGGAGTATACGAATCTGCTCTATCGGAACATTCACCGCTCTGGAGCAATTCCCGATGACTGTGAATTGGTATTTCTTCCCATTGTGTTCTATAATGGAACTCGAAAATGGAAGGTGCCGGGGAATGTCAGAGAGCAACGGAAGCGGGAATTCCCGCAGTATCTTGCCCCCTTTCCCTACGATCTGATAAGTGAGAACGATTATTCTGCGGAGCAGTTGCAGCAGCGGGGAAGAATGTTTGCGGCTGTTATGTACCTTGATCTGTACTCGAAAAATCTGCTGAATACGGATTGGGACATTCAGAAGACGGAGAAAGCGATAGCAGAAATGCTGAATGAGGAATCGCTGGAGCTGATAGAGGAATTTATCGGCGTGGTAGATTCGATGTTCGGAATTGTTATAGATTTAGATACGTTAATGAACCAGTTACAAAGAACAAAAGAACCGAGAGGTAAGGAGGTAGCGAAAATGTTCAGAATGAATGCGGAAACATTCAAAGCGCGCATTGCGGAAATGGGTCGGCAGGAAGGATTGCAGACAGGACTGCGAACAGGTCGTGAAGAAGGACTTCAAAAGGGGCTACAGGCAGGCCGCGCTGAGGGGCATATTGAGGAGCGGAGAAAAAACGCCCGCAGTATGTTTTTGGAAGGGTTGTCGACCGAGGCTGTTCAGAGAATTACCGGGCTGAGCGATGAGGAAATGCGGACAGTGCGGAACGGATCGCATTAATTGACGTTGCTCGGCCTGCGCGCTAAAACTTTTGAGGAAGCGGAATACCGATGTGGATAGTGGTATTCTCCGTCGCGGATGCTTCAGGGACTGTACGTTTATTCTGTCAAAACCCCGTCAAAAAGTTTCTATTATTTTGAGATATTACTATTTGATCAGCCCGGACGCATGGGCGAGCAATCGAAAAAAAGGCAGGCACGGGGGCTGGTCGGCGCCCCGCGCCTGCCTGAGTTGAATTGCAATGTTTCAATAGCCGCTGGGGGCTATGGAGCTTCCCACCAGCTCGGCTCACTACCCGACAAGCCGGAATTGATGAACATACCTGCCCTCGATCCTTTATATTTGCCATCATTACCCCAGTTAGCATTACCCCATGGCATCGTCGTATCCGGATTTGTTGCCCATGCGTCAATATTTTTATTGAATGCGGCTGCGTAACTGAACATATATGCCATATTCGCTACCGAACTGACATTCCAGCCAGAGATATCTTGATTGAATACGGCTGCGTAACTGAACATAGTGGACATATTCATTACCGAACTAACATCCCAGCTTGAGATATCGTGATTGAATATGATTGCATTACGAAACATATGGCTCATATCCTCTACCGCGTCAGTACTCCAACCGGAGATATTGGCATTGAATACGTCTGCGCTATTGAACATAGCGGACATATTCATTACCGAACTGACATCCCAGCCGGAGATATCGCTACTGAATGTGTCTGCGTTACTGAACATAGTGGACATATTCATTACCGAACTGACATCCCAGCCGGAGATATCCCCATTGAATGAACTTTTATTCTTGAACACCTCGGACATATCCGTTACTGCCGTGGTAACAATGTAGTTGAGATCGGCAGTTTGTCCCCAATTACTTATTCCCGCAGCTACCGCGGCATCCAGTTCATCATTACCGCCATCATCATTAGCATTACCGCCAGCAGCAGTAGCATCGTTAGGACTCACGGTAACATAAAAATACTCGGCAAACAGTAGCGCATCTCCGGTTCCAATGCCATATACCACATATGTTCCTGCCGTTGTATCCGCAGCAACGGTAATAACTCCGGTACTCGCATCAACTGTCGGCAAGGTGGCTCCTGCGGGCGCAGTTGCGGGGGGAGTGACCGCCGTAATGTCTCCTGATCCATCGACCGTGAGCGTGTTCGATTCTATTGTGGTCAATGAAACGGTTGGATTCTGATTGGCAATAATGGTATCAATATCAGCTGAAAGAATTGCGGAGGCTGCCGTACCCGCGGGAACCTGCGTTGCAATAATCGGCACCATTGCTGTTGCGGGTTCAGACCACGGCCCATCGCCCTGCATGTTGACAGCGCGCACCTGTACTTCGTACGAAGTGCCGTTTGTCAGGCCTGTGATGGTGTGGCTTGTGCCAGTGACGCCGGAGCTTTCCGTCCATGTGGTTCCGCCGTCTGAGCGATATTGCACCTTATACCCGGTAATGGCACTGTCTCCAACATCGACTGGCGCTGTCCATGAGGCGTTAAGCTGGGTGTTTCCGGCTGTGAGTATGAGACCTGTCGGCGCATCGGGAACGGCAATTGGGGTTGCTGTGGTACTGTCCGACCAGTCGCCTGCGCCCGCGCTGTTCACGGCGCGCACCTGTACGACGTACGCGGTGCTGTTTGTGAGGGCTGTGATGGTGTGGTTTGTGCCGGTGATTTCGGATGCTTCAATTAATGTCCATGAGGTTCCGCCGTCCGAGCTATATTGCAGCTCATACCCGGTAATGGCCGTGCCTCCGTTATCAGTCGGTGGCGCAGCCCAGTTAACGACAAGCTGCGCATTTCCTACGTCAATAGTGGGAGCAGCGGGCGCGGCGGGAGCAACATCGGGAGTTGCTGTTCCCACTATTGGGTTTCCATTTCCCTGCTCATTGACAGCGTATACCTGTACTTCGTACGAAGTGCCGTTTGTTAGTCCGGTAATTTCGAGAGTCAGAGTAGCGCCATTGGGGGTTGCAATGGGGTTTGGCGTCCACGCGTCGTGTGTTCCTGCTATGCGATGCTGTGCTTCATAACGAAGGATAGAGCTGCCGCCAATGTCGGTCGGCGCAGTCCATGCTGCGGTAAGTTGGTCATCTCCCACTGTGAGAACGAGATTAGTCGGCGCCATGGGAACAGTAACAGGGGTTGCGGAGGTAGATGATGGCGACCATGCGCCCGCTCCCACATCGTTGACAGCGCGCGCCTGTACTGTGTACGGGGTACCGTTGTCCAGCCCCATAATGTCGTGGCTTGCGGCTGAAGCGGCGATTACATCGGTAACCTCCGTCCAGTTGGTACCGCCGTCCGTGCTATGACGCAGGTTGTACGCGGTAATGGCGCTGCCGCCATTGCTGGTCGGCGCAACCCATGTAACAGTTACTTGCCCGTTCCCTGCTGTGAGGGTTGGAGCAAGCATTTCACCCGGGGATGTTGCAGTATCACCCGGTACTGGTGTTGGTTCCGGCATTGGACATCCAGAAATCAACATAATAAACATTGAGCAGAGAATGAAAAGGGTTACCCCCCCCCCAACTGTATGTCGTAATTTTCATATATGTTACCTCCTTCTAAGGTACTATAATATCAAATATCATCCAAAAATAAGTATATGTCAAGCACTTCTGCCATTTTGCCAGAACTTCCCCAACAAATTTTTTCAGACCATTGGAAGCCCTGCCAGCGCCATTGCCACTTCCTGTTCAGGGTAGGAGTACGATTGAAGCTTTCCCGCATTATAATCGAGGTAGGCCTGCATATCAAAATGTCCGTGACCGCAGAGATTAAAGCAGATCGTTTCCTTCCTGCCTTCCACCTTGCAGCGTTCTGCTTCAATAATTGCCTGAGCAACGGCGTGGTTTGCCTCAGGCGCGGGGAGAATTCCCTCTGCGCGGGCGAATTTGATTCCGGCGGCAAAGGCAGTAAGCTGATCAAGCGACTTCGGGTCAACAAGACCCAGATCGACAACATGGCTCACCAGCGGAGCCATGCCGTGATAGCGTAATCCTCCCGAATGAAGCGGCGGCGGCACAAAGGTGCTGCCCAATGTGTGCATTTTCACAAGAGGGGTAAGGTGAGAAGTATCGCCAAAGTCATAGGCAAATTTTCCCTTCGTGAGCGATGGACAGGCAGATGGCTCCACAGCCACAAAGCGTGTTTTTCCGCCTTCACGAAGCTGCTTGCCGAGAAAGGGAAAGACAAATCCGGCAAAGTTTGATCCCCCGCCGGTACAGCCGATCATTACATCCGGCCAATCATCGGCAATTTCAAACTGCTTTATTGCCTCAATTCCAATTACTGTCTGATGCAGCAGCACATGGTTAAGAACACTTCCGAGGGCATAATTGGCATCGTCACGTTGAACCGCCTCTTCGCAGGCCTCAGATATGGCCATGCCGAGGGAACCGGGAGAATTCGGGTCTTCGGCAAGAATAGCGCGTCCGGAGTTTGTTTCGTTGCTCGGGCTGGGTATAACAGCCGCACCGAAGCTCTCCATGAGACCACGGCGGTACGGTTTTTGATCGTAACTTACCCGAACCATAAAAACCCGGCACTCCAGACCAAGAAAGGCACTGGCCATTGCCAGAGATGAGCCCCACTGTCCGGCTCCGGTTTCGGTAATGAGAGCCTTTTTACCTTCTTCGCGATTATAGAAAGCCTGAGGAACCGCTGTGTTCGGCTTATGACTGCCTGCGGGACTAACCCCCTCATATTTGTAGTAGATGTGTGCCGGCGTATCAAGCATCTTTTCCAGACGCCGCGCGCGAAAAAGCGGTGTTGTACGCCATTGCCGGTAAATATCGCGTACCGGCCTGGGAATTTCAATTTCACGCTCATGGCTTACCTCCTGCATAATCAGGGCCATGGGAAAAAGCGGTGCCAGATCGTCAGGACCGACAGGCTGTTTTGTACCCGGATGAAGTACCGGATCAAGTGGTTTGGGTAAATCCGCCTGAATGTTGTACCATGAACGCGGAATGTCTTCGTCTGATAATAAATATTGAACAGTATCCATGCCGTATTATATATCAGAAAAAAAATATAATGGCAATACAAAATTGTGCATTTTGCAAAACTTTGTTCAGGACTATTAAGGGCAGACAGATAGTTCGCTGTGCGTTATACACGACGAAAGATGGAGATGTGGAGATTTATGTGAAGGAGACTGAAGTTGGGGGTTGCGGCTACTAATGTGAGTTCACTATCTCTTTCACTTCCTGTACGCAACGCTTCAAGTCATTTTGGAGCTCATATACCCAAAATCGTTTGACCCGCCAGCCGTGCATGGTTAGATGGTGGTCGCGTTTCAAATCCGAGGACATACGCCCGCCATCAATGTCGCGATGCCACATCTCGCCATCAACCTCAATATTAATCGGGATTTCAGAATCAAACACGGCAAGGTCAAGGCGGTATTGGTAAATCGGATATTGAGGGATGGGTTTAATTCCTTCCTTTACGAGAGCATCGTATAAAATTTCCTCCCATGGCGACTCAAACTTTCCGCCATTTTTTTCTTGTTCAATCCCCTGTTCAATCTCCTCGACATATTTTACGAATTCGGAAAGATAAGATATGCCGGAGTTTGCACAAGCTTCCCTATCGCCAACAATGTGCAATTCCGCCCTCGCACGTGTGATAGAAACATTGAACAAGTTGGCATTACTGCCCAAGAACCGGAGCGAAGAACGTTGCTGGATTCCACGTGATACGACTGGAGAGAAAATCATGACATCACGCTCATCACCTTGATACTTGTGTGCGGTATCAACAATAAAGTCCATGCCTCGTAGTTGTGCAGCGCCTATTTTTTTCTCCGCCAAAATCCTCATTTTGTTCGCCTGCTCTCTAAATGGTGTAACAACGCCGAGCGAAACATCGTTGCCGCCCTCCTCAATTTTTTTGATAATATCCTCAATTAATTCAACAACCGCTTTCGCTTCATTCAGGTTGTATGCGCTTCCGGCACTTGGGCGAACGGTCTCGCCAACGACATTGTGCCAAACAAGAGCGCTTGTGTTCCCCGCGCCGCGCAATTTCCGATAGTCTGTCCAAACACTCAATTCGCCACCGTAAAACTTCCTGTTTGAAAAACCGATGATTTCGGCACGACTTCGGTAATGTTCAATGAGGTAAACAAACTTTGCTCCGGTTGCGATAACGCTCCGCGCCAATTCAAAAATAGAGTTTGTGCTGTAGGAAAAACGCAAGTCGTCAGCAGAGATCAAGCCAACCTGCTCTTGCAGTTGATAATCGTCCGATTGATTCAAAGAAGAGATATGAGTGAGCTGATGCGGGTCGCCTATGATGACGGCGCGTTTTGCGCGATAGAGAAGCGGAAGCGCGGAAGCAATATCGCATTGAGAAGCTTCATCAATAATCGCAATATGAACGGCATCCGCACACAAAGGAAGTGTGTTATGGACGGACAAGTTCGTTACCGCCATCGCCGGAAACGCCTTTGCAACGCTTTTGAACATGTGCTTGCTCTCATTTATTAAACGCTGGTTAATTCCACCCCTTTCATAGCCCTGCAACCGACGCACAGCCTGTACATAATCCGCTATATCACTCCGCTCTTTAGAACCGAGTGATTTTAGGCGACGCTTCATAAGTACATCAATGTACTTGACGCTGATGTCTATCATGAGCTCCGTGCACTCTGTAATTCTTTCCCGCAAAACCTCTACTCGCGCCTCATTGTCGTTTTCTCTGACTGTTCCCAGCAGTTTTGATTGATTATCAATCCATTCCTTCAAGGCTTGGCATGTCGTCAGGAGGTCGCGGCAGTTACGAATAGAATCAAGAGAGAACGTAAACCCCTCAACGGGAATGACTGCAAGCAAAGGTATTGCGGCTTTCAAGACGGCTAATACAATTACGGCGATCCAAAATGCGGGACAATGTTTGCTGTGCTTTCTTTTCTTCCGAGCACAAATATTCAATCTCTTTTTTGTATGCGTCTATTTCCCGTTCCAGTGTTTGTCTGTCACAGGTTGATGCTCGTTCTACCGCAGCTAAAAGTTCTTCCGCGAATGCAAGACCGCGCTGTGTCTGACCGTACTTGAGAATTACCGGCTCGCCTTGAAGCCGCCGTAACCGCTCAACAACAACATCAACCGCCTTGTCGGTTTTTGCTTCCAAACAAGACGGTCTCGTTGTGAAGTAGCGCGTTAGCAATAATGTTGAGAATGATTTGCGACTTTCCGCTTCCGGGCGGCCCGGTAACAACCGTAACGGTATTATTGAAAGCACTTTTGACCGCGCCCCGTTGTTCATTGTTCAAACCTGTTACCTCAATCAATCCGACATCTTTGCCTTCTTTGACTTTATCTTTTCTATCCAGAATCACGCGCCAGACATCGTTTGGTACGGCAGATTTACGCAATTCTCCCAATTCCTGTTCCAATCCACGCGTATATTGTGAGCCTGTGCTTTTGAAGATGACACCAACGGGCAAAATCCCAGTTTCAACATTCAATTCGGTTGTTTTGCCACTCAAAATATCCTTTGAAAATGACACCTCTTCGGGCAGTATCTTGGCGAACACTCCCAAAATCATTTTCAAGTTCTCTCCTCTGCTTCTCTCTTCTTTCCACGACTCTAATACCTTTTCGGCAATGCGTTTTCGCTCCTCAAACTCCAATTTCTCCTTGCCGGAAACAACCCACTCTTGTTCCATCGCCCGAACCTGCAAAAAATCAGTTCCTTCTTTAGACGAATGAAGAATTATGTTCCCGGTGTTCTCAACGGAAATGCAGGAACCGTAGTATCCGAGAAGTTTTTGCCAGCGTGAGGATGTTGGATTGGTTTGCATCAGGCTGAGGGTATAGGAAAATCGGGGAAAAAGTCAACGGGGTGGATTTGTGAATTAAGGTATTACCGATTCAATTGCGGCCTGTTCAATTCTGAGACCTGCCTGATATCGACGGAAAAAGTTCAGGAATCCATCCATATCCTTCGGCTCGGGGGCTACTTTTGTTTCAGAATCGCCCACAACTGAATTGAGAAAGTTCCTGAGTTCGGGAAATTCAGATTTCCGGTCAAGATATGCCGCAAGTAAGGCCATACCCCATGCCCCTCCCTCACCGGCAGAGGCAGCAACGCTCACCGGCACAGCCGCAGCCGCAGCAAGCATCTTCTGCCCTACATCCGCTGTGCGGAAAATACCGCCATGCCCCTTAAGACTGTCAATAACAACCCCTTCTTTTTTCCTGAGAATATCGAGACCAATCCGCAGAGCGCAGAAGGAACTAAGCACAAGAGAGCGCAAAAAATTCGGCAGGGTAAAATTACTTTCCGGGGCGCGGACTACCAGCGGGCGGCCTTCAGTGAAACCGGTGATATGTTCACCCGAAACATAGCCAATGCTCAGAAGTCCGCCGGCATCGGCATCGCTTTGCAGAATAAGCGGCATGAGCGTTCGGTAAAAATCGTCTGTCGGAACCTGAACACCCATGGCAGTACAGGCCTGTGAAAAAACATTCATCCAGGCATCGAAATCGGATGTACCGTTGTTCGAATGTACCATAGCTACCGGATTACCATCGGGGGTAGCAACAATATCAATTTCTTCATGAACACTGCGGAGGTTTTCTTCGAGAACGACCATGGCGAATACCGATGTTCCGACCGATACATTGCCCCCCCGCGGTTCAATGCTGTTCGTGGCAACCATTCCTGTTCCCGCATCACCTTCAGGAGGACAGAGGGGAATGCCCGCCTCCAATTCTCCCGAGGGGTCGAGGAGGGCGGCGCCATCACCGTGAATTGAACCGGCGGCTTCGCCTGCGCTGAGAACGCGGGGGAGAATGTCCCGAATGCTCCATGAGTAGCCCCTGTTTGCGATATGTTTGCCGTAGGCATTGAGCATGCGGCTGTCGAAGTCGGCCGTCTTCGGATCAACGGGGAACATTCCTGAAGCATCGCCAATACCCAGAACCTTTTTTCCACTGAGCTGCCAATGCACATAGCCCGACAGGGTAGTAATGAAGGAAATGTTCCCGACATGTTCTTCGCCGTTCAGAATGGACTGATGAAGATGGGCAATGCTCCAGCGCTGAGGTATGGCAAAATGAAACAATTGTGTTAATTCTTCAGAAGCGGTGCCGGTAATGTTGTTCCGCCAAGTTCTGAAGGGAACGAGAAGCTTTCCTTCACTGTCACATACCACATAGCCATGCATCATGGCACTGAACCCGGCGGCGGCAACGCGGGAGAATGATACTTCATAATTACGGATTACATTCTTCCGCAGATCAGCAAAGCAGGAGGCCATTCCCTGCCAGACACTCCCAAGATCGTAGGTCCACATTCCATCTACCATCGTATTTTCCCAGGCATGCGTACCGAATGCCAGCGGCACTCCTTCCGGCGATACGAGGGTTGCCTTAATTCTCGTGGAACCGCATTCAAGTCCCAAGTAACATGCGCCTAATTCAATGTATTCCCGAATTTTTGTTTTTTCTGCAGTAGTTATCATAATGTGTGAAACTATAACAAAATTTTTCCTAAAACGCTAATGGGGTGTAATTATGTCTGGGATATAAATAATTACTTTTGTATTATTCCAGTACGGCAGAAACTGCGCCAATGAGTATATCCGGCGAAAGAGGCAGCGCTTCAATGAACAGCAGATTTTCATCGGTTTTTATGTTGATGTCCTGCCGATACTCTGCCGCTGAACGGCCCGGAAACATGATCTCCAGTTGTCTGCGCAAAACGAGCCGCAGAGTTGCAGTGAGCGCGCGGGCAGCGGATATATCTGCCGTTAATACACGCGCCGATAGACGCAGTTCCTCAGTAATAATAACAAAGGCATGTTGTATGCGGCTAAACTCAGGCTGGAATCTATTCGGAAGATTCAAACCGGCAGCCCCTTCCCCGAGCGGATTCGCGGTAACATCGGCACGTCCATACAGCAGCGGCACTATACCTTTTTCATCAAGCGAAGCCAGAACAATGACCGCTCCTTCGTCAATAGGATTGAAAAAATCATCGGCAGCGGAATTCAAGGATGATGTCAAGGATGATGTCAAGGATGATGTCAAGGAGGCGGCGGAATGCGCAGGAGCGATGTCGGACGGCGCTGGTCTGCCTGCTTCGGGAAGGAAAATAATATCGTCAATAAGCGCGGGAGATTCAGCATCGTCCTTTCCGTACATGAGGAGCAGGGACGGCACAGGATTCTTCCATGCAATACCTCCCCGAGAACTGAAAAATGGTTCAAAAATTTCCATAATTTCCTTCCGAAAAAGCGTATTCCGCAGCAGAACAGCGCCCCCCCCTGCGCCCGCGCCGCTTCCAGTATCCCCGGCAGCCCCAGCGTCAGGGGCGCCCCCTTCCCCGGAGCCCTTCTCCGCACTGCCCGTACTCCCTTCCGCGGCATTTTCTGCGGGAGCAAAGAAAAATTCAGGGCGCGTAATAAGCACCTCGCCCAACTGACTGCGGAGCAGCCGCAGCTCTGGTTCACTGAGGAGGGTTTGGAGGAGAGATGACGGCATATCCTCAACGGAAACCTGAATGAAATTCACTTCCCGTTCATACAAACGGGTGAGATGCGGCGGCAGCTGTCCGCCGGAAATACTCTGAAACGACAGGGTTCGGCAGGAGGCAAGAAATACTGCGGAGAGTATCCCGAAAAGAAGTCGCCCCCGCACTCAGTATGCTCCGCCTGCGGGCAACGGGATAGGGGGCAGAGTCGGGATGCAGGACGCATCAGCAAAAACACGGCGCGCATCCGCCAAAACGAGAGTCATACGCGCTCCACGGTAACACTGCACTCTCCGGAGAGCAGCGGTGTTTCCTGAGCAACATCGCGTATCATAAGCTTCCGGCAGAGAACTTCCTGCTCAAAATACTTTTTGTGCTGTGTCAGCGCCTCAATTACTTCTTCGCTGCCCTTAATGGCAAGCGATATACGGTCACTCACCCGATAGTCCCGTTCCTTTCTCAGGTTCTGAACTGCACGGACAAGATCACGGACTAATCCCTCCTGCCGGAGCTCTTCGGTAATGTTCGGATCAAGGGCAACCGTCAGACTGTCTTCATTAAGAACCTTGAGCCCTTCCTTTTCATGGCGGCGGATAATGACCTCGTTAACAGTAATGTCAAAATGCTGATCTCCCAGCTCAAGACTCAGGGTATTGCCGTCCAGCAGGCTCTGAATTTCACGGGTGCTCAACTGCTCAACCTTCACGGAAACATCCTTCATCTTACTGCCGAGCTTTTTCCCCAGCTCACGAAAATTGGCCTTGGCGCTGTAGCTGACCAGATCGCTCTCATTGTCTCTCAGAATAACTTCCTTAACATTGAGTTCTTCGCGAATAATATCTTCCATCTCAATGAGAATGTTTCGCTCTTCACGGTTGCGGGTAACAAGATGAATGGCGTTGAGCGGCTGCCGGATTTTAATGCTCCGCATACTTCTGAGCGCGCGCCCCATGCTCACTGCCTGCTGTACAAGCGACATTTTGCGCTCAAGTTCCGCGTCGCGGCGCTTCTGCCCGGTCTGGGGAAAATTGCAGAGGTGCACCGATTCCGGCATGTCCGCGCTGCGCAGGTTGCGGTATATGCTCTCGGTAATGAATGGGATGATGGGAGCCGCCGTTTTTATGAGTTTCACGAGAACTTCATGGAGGGTGGCATATGCCTCCATTTTATCGGCATCGTTTGCGCTCCGCCAGAAACGGCGGCGGCTGCGTCTGATATACCAGTTATTCAACTGATCAATGAAGCGCACAATGGGGGCGACAGCTTTTTGGAGGTCGTAGTTGTCGAGATGAGTGCTGACCTGCTCAATGAGGGTTTCGAGAGCCGAAAGCACCCAACGGTCAAGCGGGTTTGCCGGGTTTTCAGGCGCTGCCTGCGGTTCTACCTTATCAATGTTTGCATAGGTTACAAAGAAGCTGTAGGCGCTCCAGAGGGGAATAATTACCGATTTGAGTACATCCTTTACCCCGTTATCCGAATATTTCAGGTCCTCACCCTTTACCAGCGATGAATTTGTGAGAAAGAGCCGAATGGCATCGGCGCCGTAGGTATTGATAACATCCTCAGGATCGGAGTAATTTCTCAGGCTCTTCGACATTTTCCGCCCGTCTTCCGAAAGTACCAGCCCGCTGACAATAACATTCCGAAATGCCGGTTTTTCAAAGAGGGCGGCAGCCAACACAGTGAGTGTGTAAAACCACCCCCTGGTCTGATCAAGCCCCTCTGCGATAAAGTGCGCCGGATAATTCATGTCAAAATTGTCTTTATTCTCAAAGGGATAGTGCTTCTGCGCATAGGGCATGGCTCCCGATTCAAACCAGCAGTCGAGCACCTCGGGAACACGGGACATCGCGCCCTCTCCGCAGGAACAGGGCCAGTGGAGGTCATCGACAATGTGCTTATGCAGATCCTGAACCTCCCTGCCGCTTTTCTGCTTCAGTTCCGTCAGACTTCCCACACATTCAACACGATCGCATGTGTCGCACTTCCATATCGGAATGGGATTACCCCAGAAGCGGTTCCTGCTTATTGCCCAATCGCGGGCATTTTCCAGCCACTTACCGAAACGGCCCTGCTGAAGATGCTCGGGCATCCAGTGTACTCGGTTATTTGCCTGAATCATGGTGGATTTCAGCTGAGCGATATCAACAAACCAAGACGAAATAGCGCGGTAAATAAGCGGCCCGCCGGTACGGTAGCAGTGGGGGTAACTGTGCAGGTAATTTTCCCGGCGCAGGAGCTTATCCCGTTCCTTCAGATCCTTGATAATATGCCGGTCGGCATCTTTTACAAACATGCCCGCAAACTCAGGAATTTCTGCGGTGAATTTCGCCTCCGCATCCAGAGGGACGGGAACAGGCAGTCCGCTGTTTTTGAGCGCCTGATAATCATCTTCACCAAAGCCCGGCGCAAGATGCACAATGCCGCTGCCCTCATTCGTGGTAACAAAGCCGCCTGCGCGGGTGCGGAAGGCGCCCTGCGCGCTCAACTCCGCATAGTAGGGAAACAGAGGTTCATAACGCCAGTTCAGCAGGTCCGAACCGGGCAGCCGTTCCAGAATTTCATACTCATCGGCATTCGCATAAAAATGCTCCAAGCGGTTCTCAGCCAGAATGTACTCTTCATCGCCAACTGCAATACGGACATAACCGATATCTTCTCCAAGCGCAAGCGCAAGATTTGACGGAAGGGTCCAGGGCGTTGTCGTCCACGCGAGAAAGGAAAGCTTCCCGGATGGCCGTGAACCATCACCCTGTTCAAGAACCCTGAACTTGACAGTTATGGCCGGATCGGTAACATCCTTATATCCGCCAAGATTCACCTCAAAGTTAGAAAGCGGGGTTGCAAGCTGGGGACTGTAGGGGAGGATGTATGCGCCTTCGTAAATGAGTCCCTTTTCCCAGAGCTGCCGGAAGACCCACCATATCGTTTCCATATAGTCCAGGTCCATGGTCTTATAATCATTTTCAAGATCGACCCAACGCCCCATCCGGGTAACCACCCTGTTCCACTCAGCCGTATACCGGAGAACAATGCTCCGGCAGGCCTCATTGAACCGGGCAACACCGTATTCTTCAATCTGGCTGTGCCCGGATATGCCGAGTTCTTTTTCCATTTCATATTCAACCGGTAAACCATGGCAGTCCCAACCGAAACGGCGTTCAACCCTCAGCCCCTTCATGGTCTGGTAGCGGGGTATAATGTCTTTAATTGTTCCCTGAACAATGTGCCCGAAATGCGGAAGTCCTGTAGCAAAGGGAGGGCCATCGTAGAAGAGAAATTCCTCATTATTTTCACGCTGATCAATGGATCGCTGAAAAACATTCTCCCTCTTCCAGAAATCCAGCACATCTTCTTCCATGCGGGGAAAATCAACTCTAACATCTACCGGTTTATACAAAATATCTCCTCAGAACCATGAACAGAAACGATTCCTCGCACAGCAGCGTAATTCTTGGATTTGTCATGGAAGCATTTCCAGAGACCACAGTTTGGATATGGTCAGTTCGCTGTCATTGCGTACATCTTGTTGTCTGGTATAACTGGAAGGATCTCGGTCAAGCCATACCATGTTTTTAAGAGATATGGAATCCATTGCTTCAGGGTGATGCGATATGACTATGGACTGAGGCAGCTCGCTACCGGCCGCATCTTCCAACTCAAGAAACAGAGGTTTTATTTCCTGGAGCATGAGAAAATTATCGGGTTCATCGAGCAACAGTAATCGCTCATTACTGTCGCCAAAAACGATATTAAACAGGACAATAACAAAGTTTTGCATTGGAAAATTGTGCTTGCACAATTTCCATGAGCAAAACTTTCTATAAAATAGGAGAATACTAAGCACAAAGAAAGCATTCCAGATCGGAAACTTTTGCTTTATGCAAAAGTTTCTAATTATGATTTGCCCGATCGATAGTTGATCACAATGAAATAAGAATGAGAATTCTTCATTTTTTTCTGAGCGAAATGAGGCTTTTAATTCACGATATTTTTCCCCGCCTGTTCCATGAAAATGAAGACCATTATACCCGGGAAGAATTTCTTGAATTCTTGTATCAACTTTTTCGTTTATATTCTGGTAATTTGCAAGGAGGTTATTTCTATACCACGACGCAAAATTTTCTGCATGAGAATGTAAAAAAACAGATTCAGAAATGGAGCTGGGCACTATCTGCCATGGATCAGGACTGAGCGCAACTATTCCCTGCACCCACTTCCGAAAGAGTAAAAGAGATCTGTTGAATTCTTCTTTAAACTCCAAGGTAAAACCTGAAATAGTCCAATTAAAGGGAAATGTGGGACCTTCCCTATATTCATGATTAGGTGTTTCTTCGGAAAACATATGCGCCTCGCCCATTTCTATTTTCAATATGGGCCGATCATTCAAAAGAAGTTCTTCCTTTTTTACGCGCGCTTTTTCAGTGCCGCGCTCATGTTCAATAATGAGCTTATACACATACCGAAATTCTTCAGCATCATCTAACACTTCCAGTTCAAATGTTTGATCGCTGTGAGTCATGAACTTACTCATACATTTGTAGTTATCAATGTGAATTCGCCGTAACAAAAGGCGAGGCTTATCCGACTGCGCTACCATAGAGAAAAACATATCATAAAGTTTTGCAAAATGCAAAAGTTTCTATTACAAAGTTTTGCCTGTGGCAAAACTTTCTATACCTTGAGAGAATCAAGAATAGAGATGAGAGAATCCTCATTGGAAAATTTTGCAAAGCAAAAGTTTCTATTACAAAGTTTTTTCTTTGACACAGAAATTCAGCGCCTCCGCGGCGACCGTCTTCTCATTCCGGCTTCCCATTCCGGCAATTACCGACAGGCGCCATGCGCGCGCCGCCGCGGCGGCGATCGACTTCCCATTCCGGCTTCCCAGAAGCTCTGCGCTATGGTATTGTGGGAATCTCATGAATCGGGCAAAAGAACGCATTCTTTTTTTATACCTCGCAACGGGCGGCGGTCATATTTCCACAGCGCGGGCTCTGGCTGCCGAATTCAACCGGCGCTATTCTCCTGAAGAAGTCGAAACCCATCTCCTCGACGGTATACCCCCGGGGGCAGCGCTATGGCGGGTACTCATTGAGGGCGGCTATCGTTTTTCCACGCTTGTTATTCCCGTATTCTGGAAAATTCTGTACCGAATAGGAACCATACCCATTTTCATGCACGGTAATTCCCAGTCCATGATCCTCATTTCCTGCGCGCATATCCGGCGCTATATCCGAAAGCACAGAATAACCCGTATTGTGAACCTTCACTTTCTCATGAACACGCCTCTGTACCGGGCGCTGAGACAATTGGGCAGGCTCGATATGCCCGCGGTTACCGTTGTTTCAGATCCCTTTACCTGCCATCCCATCTGGTTTTTCCGCCAGTTTACCTCCCTCATTGTATTTTCAAAACGAATATGGAAACAGGCACTGGAATATCTGCCATGGTTTGGCGTTCCTTCCCGGCTTCTCCCGAGAGAGCGGGAGGTGCGAATTTTTCCTCCGGTTATCAATTCACAGTTTGATAAGCGCCTCAGCAGAGAAGATTGCCTGAAACTGAAACTGAAGCACGGATTTTCCCCGGAAAAACCCCTCATTCTCATCATCGGCGGGGGAGAAGGCCTTCCCGGAGGAGAGAGATGCCTGCGGGCAATACTCGCAGCAGCAGAAACACACATCCACGTTGCCTTCATCTGCGGAAGGAATGTCAGCCAGTATAAGCGGATACAGCACATTGCCGAAAATTACCCGCAAACAACTATAAAGGCATACGGCTTTATCAATTTTGTATATGAACTTATGAACATGGCCGACATCATCCTCGCAAAGGCAGGCCCTGCAACCATTTTTGAAGCTCTCATGCTCGGCAAACCCCTCATTATCACCAAGCGAATTTACGGTCAGGAACAAGGCAATGTGAATTTTGTCATCAACAGGGGCTACGGGTGGTATATCATCCGCCCGGGAAATCTCATGACGAAAATCCGTGAAATACTGACGAATCCTGAAATTACTCATCAGATTGTCTCACACATTACCGAGGGCAGTATCACTAACGGAACCTCGCGCATTGTCGACTATATAATCACATTATCCTGAAATTGGGATGGGAGAGACACGGATACAATAACCGATATCTGATTGTCTTCAGACAGGGTTATTCAATCTATTTTATGGTGTTTGATGTGAAATGCAGGACTGCATTCACGTGTACATCAAATGAGAAAGTTTTGTAATTATTTTTGTTATTTTGAGATAGTGACCTGATCCCGCAGCATGGGTGAGCCGGATGCGTGGTCGAGCAGGCCGAGCAACGCCAATTAATGCGATCCGTTCCGCACTGTCCGCATTTCCTCATCGCTCAGCCCGGTAATTCTCTGAACAGCCTCTGTCGACAACCCTTCCAAAAACATACTGCGGGCGTTTTTTCTCCGCTCCTCAATATGCCCCTCCGCGCGACCTTTCAGAATACCTTTCTCCATACCCTGTTCAAGTCCCTCAATCCGGCCCTTCGCAATGCCTTCCCTGACAAAGGCGTTGGTTATGTTATATGTCCGCATACTGTTTTCTCCTCCAGGGAACAGTTCCCTGTTAATTTTCTCAAACTGTTCATACAGTCCCAGATCTTTTATACCGAAAATTGTGCTCCGCACAATTTTCTAATCTGGATTCTCTCATCTCTATTCGTGATTCTCTCAAGATATAGAAAGTTTTGCCTTGGAAAATTGTGCTCTGCACAATTTTTCAATGAGGATTCTCTCATCTATACTCTTGATTCTCTCACGGTATAGAAAGTTTTGCCTCAGGCAAAACTTTGTTGTGGCAAAACTTTGGTATAACCCAGCACACTTTCTGCCAGATCAGTAAAGTCTTGTGAAGACAGACCGTTCAGGAGCTGCGCAATCTCTTTCAGCCCCTCAGCATCCATCTCACTGAAAATTGTGCTCTGCACAATTTTCAAATGAGGATTCTCTCATCTATACTCTTGATTCTCTCACGGTATAGAAAGTTTTTCCTAAAGGAAAAACTTTGTCATTATCTCGCATTATATACCACAACGCAGTTGATGTATATCGGTTTCCATCGGAGCGCAATGCCAACTGCTTCTTTGTCATTCTCCTCAGATCGCGCACAATGTACGACACTTTCACCTTGACATCTACCGTGCCTTCGATCATGGATTCGGAAGCAGCATTTCCATGAGAACTGTAAAATGTGAGGGGGAGGTTCCATTCCTTTTTTCCATGGTAGAGCAGCAGTATATAGATAGCATCATTTTCATTGTACACATTGCTGTTTCTGAGGGCATGCTACAGAAACTTTTGCATTGGAAAATTGTGCAAGCACAATTTCCAGTAGCAAAAGTTTCAAATTCGGAATGCTTTCTTTGTGCTTAGCATTCTCCTATTTCATAGAAAGTTTTGCCTGTGGCAAAACTTTGTGATAATTATCAATCTGTGTGAGAGCATGTTTATTCAGGTAGCTTTTATGCTCAATACAAAAGTTTTGCTACTGGAAATTGTGCTTGCACAATTTTCCAAGGCAAAACTTTCTATACCGTGAGAGAATCAAGAATAGAGATGAGAGAATCCTCATTTGAAAATTTTGCGGAGCAAAATTTTCAGTAATGAATAGAGCCTTCCGCTTGGGGTCTGACAGGAAGGGGGCGCTGACAACGAGATCGCAGAGAAGGTTCTTTTTTCCCGCAATGTAGCTGGGGGTTTCAATGCGGATTTTGCCCAGATCCAGCTTGGCAAGCGTTGTATCCTCACAGAACAGCCGCAGCAGGTCGAGAATCATCCGGGGGGTTCTGTAGTAGGCGATCTTGAAGGCTATGTCGTGGATGTGGCCTGTGCTGTGGGATGATTTTTTCATACATTTTCCTCCTACATCTGTGACGGGTAAAATGTCATTCTCGACTATGTATTTTGAAAGAATGTTGTGATTTTTTTCGGGGAGTCGGGAATGGGGGCTGGTATGCTCTGAGTCGATACTCTCCACGATCCCCGGAACAATGCTCCGCGCGAGGTTTTTGTTGAAGTATGAATATATGAAGTCCCAGAATATCTGAGCATTCCTGAAGGAACTGGTATGTGAGGTTGATCTGGATGTTGATGTTATCCGCTCTGCGCGCAGGCCGAGCAGCGATAATTAATGCGATCCGTTCCGCACTGTCCGCATTTCCTCATCGCTCAGCCCGGTAACATCCTGAATGTCATGAGCTAAAAATCCTTTGGAAAACATACTGCGAGCGTTTTTTCTCCGCTCCTTAATATGCCCCTCAGCGCGACCTGCCTGAAGTCCTTCCTGTCGGCCCTTTGTGATACCCTGCTCAAGACCTTCAACACGGCCTTTCAGAATACCCTTCTCCATACCTTCCCTGACGAAGGCGTTGGTTATGTTATATGTCCGCATACTGTTTTCTCCTCCAGGGAACAGTTCCCTGTCAATTTTCTCAAACTGTTCATACAGTCCCAAATCTTTTAGATAGCCTAGCACACTCTCTGCCAGATCAGTAAAGTCTTGTGATGACAGACCGTTCAGGAGCTGCGCAATTTCTTTCAGCCCCTCAGTGTCCATTTCATTATCTCGCATTATATACCATAACGCAGTCGATGTATATCGTTTTCCATCGAAACGCCATGCCAACTGCTCCTTTTTCATTCTACAAAGATCGCGCACAATGTACGACACTCTCGCCCTGACATCTACCGTGCCTTCAGTCATAGATTCGGAAGCTGGATTTCCATGCGAACTGTAAAATGTGAGTGGGAGGTTCCATTCCTTTTTTCCATGGTAGAGCAGCAGTATATAGATAGCATCATTTTCATTGTACACATTGCTGTTTCTGAGGGCATGCTGATAGTTATCAATCTGTGTGAGAGCATGTTTATGCTGGTAGCTTTTGTGTTCAATAATGAATAGGGATTTCCGCTCGGGGTCTGACAGGAAGGGGGCGCTGACAACGAGATCGCAGTGAAGGTTCTTTTTTCCTGCAATGTAGCTGGGGGTTTCAATGCGGATTTTGTCCATGTCCAGCTTGGCAAGCGTTGTATCCTCACAGAACAGGCGCAGCAGGTCGGGAATCAGCCGGGGGGTTCTGTAGTAGGCGATCTTGAAGGCTATGTCGTGGATGTGGCCTGTGCTGTGGGATGATTTTTTCATACATTTTCCTCCTACATCTGTGACGGGTAAAATGTCATTTTTGACTATGTTTTTTGAAAGAATGTTGTGATTTTTTTCGGGGAGTCGGGAATGGGGGCTGGTATGCTCTGTGTTGATATACTTTTTGCTCATACTATATAGACGGGTAAAATATGAACGGTGAATATGAAAAATTTTTGTAATTATTTTTATTATTTTGAGATATTACTATTGACCTGATCCGGACGCATAGGAGAGCAGGAGGCGCAAACCTCCGACCAGCCCCCGTCTCAGCAACAGTCGCATGGGCGAGCAGGCGCGGAGCGCGCCGACCAGCCTAGGAGACTCCGCTGCCGACCAGCCGTCTTATCGAAAAAAGGCAGGCACGGGAAAATCCGCGCCTACCTGAGTTGAATTGCAACGTTTCATTAGCCGCTGCGGGCTATGGGCTATGAAACTAATACCATGACGGCACCAGACTACCTGTCACGCCGGAACCACCAAACACATTTTGTTTGCTTCCGGTATATTTGCCATTGGCATCAAGCGTCCAATGATCCTTCCACTCCTCAAGATTCTGATTGAATGCGAGTGCGATACGGAACATCTCGTCCATATTCGTTACCGAACTGACATCCCAGCCGGAGATATCGCCATTGAACACACTTATTCCATAGAACATATAGCCCATATTCATTACCGAACTGACATCCCATCTTGAGACATCGCCATTGAATGCGTTTGTAGCACGGAACATTTCGTACATATTCGCTACCGAACTGACATCCCAGCCGGAGATATCGCCATTGAATGCGGTCTTACTCTTGAAAACAGTGGACATATCCGTTACCGCAGTGGTAATAATGTAGTTGAAATTGCCAGTATTTCCCCATGTTGATATCCCGTCAGTTACCGCTGTTTTCAGTAGAGCGTTAGTTGTTGGACTCACGGTAACATATAAATACTCGGCAAAGACTATGTCTCCGCTTCCGGTTTCACCATATACCACATATGTTCCTGCCGTTGTACTCGCGGTAACCGTAACAATTCCGGTAGTCGTATCAACTGTCGGAATGGTGACCGTTCCGGGCGGAGTTGCGGGGGTTACCTTCAGGTCTCCTCCTTCAATCGTGAGAGTGCCCGGTTCTACCGTGGTCAAAGAAACACTGAGGTTCTCATTGGCAATAATGGCAGTAACAATGGCATTGAAGGCATACGAAAGGGTAATAGTCACTTCCTCCCCAGGAGTCTGTGTCACAGAATCTGTTGGTGTTTTCATTGCGATTTCCGACCAGTCGCCAGCGCCAACTGCATTGACGGCGCGTGTCTGTACTTGGTAGATGGCGCCGTTTATCAGGTCGCTAATGACGTGGCTTGTACTTGTACCGTCAATGCCTTCGGTAATAATTTCCCAGCTTCCGCTACCGTCTTCCCTATGGCGCAGGTGGTATGCGGTAATTTCGCTGCCGCCGTTATCGGTTGGCACAGTCCATGTGGCAACGAGCTGCTCAGGGCCCGCATAAAGGGTTGGAGTAGCCATTGTACCCGGCGCAGCGGGGGGCACCACAGTTGGTGGCGCAATAGGTGTTGCAGTGGAAGACGCTGACCAGCCACCGGTGCCCTGCGCGTTGACGGCGCGCACCTGCACAGCATAATTGACGCCGTTTGTTAGTCCGGTAATGGTATGACTTGCGCCGGTAATACCGGAGGTAATTTCCGTCCAGTTCTCGCTGCCGACTTCACCATAGCGCAGATTGTACGCGGTAATATCGTTTCCTGCGTTGTTCTCCCCCCAATTCCATGTAGTCGGATCGATCCACGATGCAGTAAGCTGTTCGCTCCCTTCTATGAGAGTTGGAGCATACATGGCAGGCGGCGCAGTCAGCATGGGGCATGCAGCGACGAGCACTGTCAGGATGACGATAAAACCGCTCAGCACATAGGCGCTGACAGGCTTCTTGTTTTTTCGGTTAATGCGTAAAATTTGCATATCTTACCTCCGTAAAGTTTTATTCACAGAAACTTTTGCATTGGAAAATTAATGCTTGAGCTGACCCTCCTCCCAGTGTGAAACGAAAGGTATTCGTATACACTGGGGCGAGGCGGATGACTCATGAAAATTGCCGGACTTCTCACTGAGCCTGACTCACCGACCGCCCGGGCAGTATGAAAGCGGGGAGCGGAAGCTCGGCGTTGCTGTTCTTGCTACCTGCGGGCGCGGGCATTCGGCTCATCTGATATGGCGCGCGGTATTTCCCGAGAGAACCGTGTGCGCTCATCTTCTCTACAACGAATTTTCTTCAACAGAGGCGATAAGGGACGGAGCGCCCGCCTCCTCCTAGGAGAAACCGATGTTCACCAGCTCACCGATGCCCTAGTCGATGCCCTCTCATCAGCGCATCCCCCAGCAAAAACCACATCAAAAAACGCAAAGACGGCAACATCGGATCATGCAATAGTAACTGCCAATTTTGAATATGCGTGGGCTTAGCGGGGCTGACGATTATACATTAGGGCAGAACTTCCCGGAACCAAAAACAATATGTTTGAAATTTTTGCATTTTGCAGAAATTTTTTGCATTTTGCAAAACTTTCGAGTATACTTTTATATCTGGTAAACATTTTTGCATAAATAAAATTTTGCAAAGCTTTACGGTAAAAAAAATATGGAGGTGAGTACCATGAAAAATACAGTGCTTACTACCCCGCTTATTACGTATGTTATTCTCGTTGCCGCAGTTCTGGTATTGACAGGATGCCCGGAAATTATCGAACCGACTTCGGAAATACGAACATTTTCGGTAATGTCTCAACGAAATAATAATAACAGCTCGTATACTATCACTGCGAGTTTACGGGCGCAAAACAATGATGCGATCATTTATGTTGATAAGACAGAGACTGTCGATGATGAAACTCTCAACAGTATTCTCGATGAATTTTCTTCCAACATTCTTCCTCTGGTGGAAAATACATTCAACTCCCGCATCACGGATCTTGATGATAATGGAAAAATCATACTGCTCCTTTTCGACATAGATGATGGATATGAGCAGTCAGATGATGAAGATGATTCCTACATTGCAGGGTATTTCGATCCAAACGATTTCTTCCGCACAAATACAGATTCCTCAAACTACGGTGAAATACTGTACATCGACACCGATCCCGGCCTCACAATCGGCGACTTCCATTCGACCATATATTCGACCATAGTACATGAATTACAGCATATGATTCAGTTTTCTTCCCGATTGGCAGCCAAACCCACCCTTCCGCTTCAGGAAACATGGATACTTGAAGGCAGCGCAGTTCTTACCGAACATCTGTACAGAGGCGCGCCCATTACTGAACGTATTCTCTATTATTATCTTAATCCTGATGTTCATCCGGTAGATGGAGGAGGCGGAGGAGATGAAATAGCCAAGGGCAATAATTTTCTTGTGTGGGGAGACGGTCCGAAACTGCTTGTTGATTATGCATCTGCCTACCTATTCTTCTGGTGGCTCAGTCTCCACGGAGGCGAGGAGATTCTGCCTGCAATTTCCGCTTCAGATCATGCCGATTATAAGGCCGTTATTGATGCACTACCGGCATCCTCCGGTTTTTCAGGAACTGTCGGCTCATCAAGACCTTCACAGGATATCTGGGAGCTGTTGCTTGCCCAGTGGTTTACGGCAACCATTGTTCAGAACCCAACAGGACTCCTCGGGTTTAAGGGCTGGCCGGGTATTCCCTCCGACAACTTGGTAGAATGCACCAACCCGAAAGACCCCACTAATGTCCGTTACTTCTACCCCATAAACGGAATTCTGTCCAGCTCGATCACCCTCTACGTTGATAGCATGGGCCAACAGAGATTCTCCGGCGATCCTAACTTGACCAACTTCAATAATTATAAGCTACTGCCCGGCAATCGCCTTGCTGTTCTGAGCTATATCACCCATAGCGGCGGTACCGGCAGTCCTGCCGTCTATGGTATTGATATTTCTCTGGCATGTACAAATAAGTATGGCAGAGTACTCGGTATTGATACGGGCACTAACACACTCGAGGCATCTGAAACCGCAAAAAATCTTCTCATTGTTTTCAATTCTTCCACCAATCCTGACGATAAAACCCCCACCAGAACCGGAACCTTTACCATACCACAACCGCCGCCTGCTGCAAGCGTGCAGGCGAGCCGATCTGCAGGATCGCAGGGCTTCTCTACCGCGCCGGATTTCTCTACCGTACAGGGTTTCTCCGTTAGGCAGGTGCCGATCCCGCAGATGCCCGATGACATACCCCCGCTGCCGCGCGGCATATACATTCGGCCACCCAATGAATAAAAGTACGCATGGCGGAGCGTTGCCCGTTGCCCGTTGCCCGGCGCGCGCGGCGCTCATTCCGGCGGCGTTGCTGCTGTTTCTGTCCATGGGCGGGCGGGAAATGACCACAGAATATGTATACGGGCAGGCCTTTCCAGCCGCAATACAGCCCAATGAAGCAGTCCCCGAGGCTGTGGAATATGGACTGGTAACCGTGGAGGGTCACCTAGCTTCTGTTGGGCATGAACCCTTCACGCAGTTGGCTCTGAAGATGGAACGGGAGGAAGATCTCGTGTATTACATTCTCAACGATGGCATTGAGCACCTTCGCGGAGAACAGCGCATGATCACCCTTCAGGGAATGCTTTCAATTACCCCGATCTATTTCATCGATAACCGTCTCGCCTTTATTGAATACCATCTCAGCGATGTACAAAAACTCCCCTAAGGTTTCTATGATGAAAACACCATTATTTACGGCAGCCCATATTATCGGACTGCTTCTTATTGTTCTGGTACTGACGGGTTGTCCCGAGGTAATACCTATGGACGATCCTGAGCCCGATCCCAATCCAATTCCGGCGATTCCCGCAGACACGCGGGAATTCATGGTCTACTCTTTCGCGAATAAGGAATGGCATTCTATTAACACCATTCTCAGGGCAGAGAGCGATGCCTCCCTCATCTATGTGGAAGAATCGAAGGACATTCCTCAGGATATTATTGATGAGATTCTCGATGAATTTTCCGACAACATTCTTCCGCTGGTGGAAGGTATTTTCGGCGCGAGCAGCGATCTTGATAAAAATGGAAAAATCATACTGCTCCTTTTCGACATTGATAATGAGTACAACAGTTCTTCCTACATTGCAGGGTATTTTCATCCGAACGATCTCCGCATAATGGAAAATTCAAACCACGGCGAAATACTGTATCTCGATACTAACCCGGGACTCAGCCTTCGTTCATTGGAAGACTTCTACTCAACCATTACACATGAACTCCAGCATCTCATCAATTTTGCTTCACGAAAGGCATCGAATAAGCCGACACAGGAAACTTGGATAATAGAGGGCAGCGCGGTGCTCACCGAGCATGTGTATCGCAAAGAACCGGTAACCCGACGCATTGAATATTATTACCTCTGGGGAGGAGAAGAAATTGCCCGAGGCAACAGTTTTCTCACATGGGGAGACGGTGAACAACCGGTTGTCGATTATTCATCATCATATCTCTTTTTTCTGTGGCTCTGGCTTCATGGAGGCGAGAAGATTCTGCCTGCAATTGTTTCTTCGGTGTATAGGGGGTATGAAGCTGTTATTGATGTAATACCCCGTTCTTCCGGCAGTACCTTCTTTAAGAACCTTGTCGACCCGAAGCAGACCAACGCGAAGAACTGGGAACAGATACTCGCGCACTGGTTTGCGGCAACCATTGCCCAGAACCCAGCGGCAGAAAATGATGAGGCAACTGCCGCCGAACTGCTGGGCTTTAAGGGCTGGCCGGGGATCGGCGAGGAATGGGGAATAGCGTATTTCGGAGGCGGCTCTGCTGATCCCGACAAGTCCGACGACTCCACCGGCATTATCCGCTACCGAATAGACAGAATCCTCATCGACCCGAGCGGCCCACCCGCCCCGGACACAGACACAGACAGCATGGATGAGACGAACGAAGAAATGCCCGACTGTCCCGACCCAGAATTTGAAATTGCGCTGCAGCCCGGGGGGCGCTATGCCGTTATGGCGCAGACAAGCATAGATGAGGACGATACCGATTTTACAACAATTAGCCATACCGACTCGCCCGCAGAGCTTGCGACCTACGGCATACATGTCGACTGGCCCCCGTACTACTTTTCCGACCCTACCGCCGGTAATTTTCACATTGTCGGCGTTGACACCGGCGATAACCCATTAATTGAATCACCGACCGCAGCCGACATTCTCATTGTATTCAACAAAGCACCAAGCAGCCTCGTGGTGGGAGCCGTGCCAGCCTGCGCGGGCACCTTCGCCGCCGCGCAGCCCCCGACGCCCCCGGCGCCAGTGGCGTCAGCGGTGCCGCATCAGCTCATGGAACAACCCGGACACTTCAGAAAAACAGAGCGCTTCGGACGGGCAGCAGAGAGCCCGCGCATTCCCTTAGAAGAACTCCCAACCTTCATTGACTTCGCCGGCTTCATTGAACCGGAACCGCCGTTACTGCCGGTTAATCCATTCATTGATCTTAGAAATGAGAATTGAAAGGGACGGGGATCGGCGAGGAATGAGGGCGCGCAGCGGGCATGCGTATGCGAGAGGGCATGAATAGCCCGATTATGTCTGAAGGTCTTCGATATAGGCGCGCATTTTTTCAATTCTGCGGCTGAGGTCTTTGTGCTTTCTCCGCTCCTGTTCAATAATTTCTGCCGATGCTCCCGAAAGAAAGCCCTTATTGCGCAGTTTCCCTTCGGTCTGTTCAAGCGCAGCAGATTCCTTACGGATAGTCTTTCTGAAACGCTTCAGAACTTCATCCACATCTATCATGGAACGAATGTAGACAAATGCTTCATACCCCTTTCCAACAACGGCAACAGCGCCGGCTCTGTCCAGCCCCGCATTGCCCCTTCTCCACTCAAGATCGGCAGTGCAGAATGTACTAACAACATTCTCTTCACTCTGTATACAGTCCGCCCAGGGGTAATTTTCCTCAAAACACACCGCCACGCGAATTCGGGAGCGGGAAGAAATGTTGAACTCAGAACGCAGGGTACGTACTGAACGAACAAGCTCCATGAGGTCTTCAAAGCCCTCTTCCGTGAATTCACGCCATTCTTCCACCACCGGATAGGGCTCTGCCATAAGTACCCGCTGCCCGCTGCCGCCATCGCCTGCGCCGGGCGCTTTCGCAGGGCTGGCTGCTCCATCGCCATCTCTGGGCGCTACTCCGCCATCGCTGGGTGTTTTGCCGTTACCGCCGCCGGGTAATTTCTGAAATATCTCTTCGGTAATATAGGGAAGAAAGGGGTGCAGGAGTTTCAGCCCCTCTTCGAGAACATATATGAGCAGGGTATAAATGCGTCTTCGCTCCGAGGCATCCTCGGAATAGAGGCTGAGTTTTGAAATTTCAATGTACCAGTCGCAGTATTCACTCCAGAAAAATTCATATACGGCCGCAGCAGCAGCATCGAATCGGTACAGGCCAAGGGCGCGGCCGACCTTTTCGGCAACTCTGTTGAGCCGTTTAAGTATCCAGCGGTCTGCCGCCCGGAGGGCATTGTTCTTCCTGACATTCTCAATGGGCATGGTTTCTTCCGGGTTCATAAGCAGATACCGCGCCGCATTCCATATCTTGTTGGCAAAGCGGCTGCCCATGGAAAATTTCTCCTTATCGAGAAGAATATCCTGCCCCTGAGTACAGAGATAGGCCAGCGTGAAGCGCAGGGCATCGGCGCCGTATTCATCCACAATCTCCAGAGGATCGAAACCATTCCCAAGACTCTTGGACATCTTTCGTCCCTTCTTATCTCTCACAAGACCGGTAATATAAATATCTCTGAAGGGCGCCTTCCCCGTAAACTCCATGCTCGCCATAACCATGCGGGCAATCCAGAAAAAGATAATATCGTACCCGCTCACGAGGGCAGTGGTTGGAAAAAAATCTTTCATGTCATTGGTATCTTCCGGCCAGCCCATAACCGAAAAGGGCCACAACCAGCTCGAAAACCATGTGTCCAATACATCTTCGTCCTGAACAAAGGAACGCCCGGCATACTCGCTTTGCTGGGAGGGGTCCGACTCGGACACAAGCATTTCACCGCTCTCCCTGTCGTACCAGGCAGGAATACGGTGCCCCCACCACAGCTGACGGCTTATACACCAATCTCGAATGTTCTCAAGCCATGCCCGGTAGGTATTTTCCCATTTTCGGGGAAAAAAGCGAATGTCGCCATGCTCCAGCGCGCGCAGTGCCTTTTCGGCAAGGGGTTTCATTTTCACAAACCACTGCGTGCTCAAATAGGGTTCAATAACGGTATTACTCCGGTAACAATGCCCCACGGGGTGCCTATGCGCAGCCTTTTCCACGAGAAGTCCCCGTTCTTCAAGGTCATTCACCACCGCAGTACGGGCGGCGCGCATGGTCAGTCCCCGATACTTTTCGGGCACATGCTCATTCAGGGTGCCATCGGGGTTCATAATATTAATTTCCGCAAGCTCATGCCGCTTACCCATATGATAATCGTTGAGATCATGAGCGGGAGTAATTTTCACGCAGCCCGTTCCAAATTCAGGATCAACATATTCATCGGCAACAATCGGAACAATGCGGCCGGAGAGCGGCAGCTGTATTGTTTTCCCAATGAATTCGGTATAGCGCGCATCCGTGGGGTGTACGGCAACTGCGGTATCTCCCAGCATGGTTTCGGGGCGGGTTGTCGCAATTTCCAGCATTCCGCTCCCATCTTCCAGAGGATAATTGATGTGGTACAGAAAGCCATTGACGTCTTTGAATTCAACCTCGTCATCGCTTACGGCCGACTGCACGCCAACGCTCCAGTTTACGAGATAACTCCCCTTGTACACGAGCCCCCGGCGATAGAGCTCAATAAACACCTTCCGCACCGCAGCGCTCAGTCCCTCATCAAGAGTAAAGCGCTCACGGGTCCAGTCGCAGGATGCGCCGATTTTCCTGAGCTGGTCAGTAATGACCGCATGGTGCTCCTCCTTGACCTTCCAAACCCGTTTAACAAAGGACTCCCTTCCCATCGATTCTTTCCTGAGCCCCTCTTCCCGCAATTTTTTTTCAACAAGATGTTGGGTAGCAATGCCTGCATGGTCGGTTCCGGGAACCCACAGGGTTGGAACTCCCGTCATACGATGATAGCGGATGAGAATATCCTGAAGGCTGTTGTTCAGACCATGACCAATGTGGAGCACTCCTGTAACATTGGGCGGAGGAATAACAATAACAAAGGGAAGCTCGCCGGCGCGGGCGTCCTTGCCCATCCTCTTGCGGGGCGCGCTGGACGCGCGGGGAGAGAAATGGCCGCTGTTCAGCCAGAGCTCATACATTGCGTCTTCGAATTCTTTTGGATTATAGGATCTGCTTAAGGTCGTCATTGTACTTATTGGCGCTAATTCCCTGCCCGCTCCCTGTTACGGGAAATACGCTGCATTTTACGATAGTATTCTGCCTGCTTCTGTATTTCATCAACATCCGAGCAGGATAGTTTATTGTCCATGACCTGCAGGCACTTATTGGAAAGCATTTCCGAAATAGCCTGATGGCCTTCCTGCTGACTGAGTCCAACCATCTGAATAAGTTCCTGAGTTCCAAAATTAAAGGTATACCCTTCTTTACGGGATATATTCACCCTGTTTTTCTCAAGCTGTATAAGAAGGGCATCGTAGAGTTTTCCCACAGGATTATCGAGGAGGGTATTTGCCAGCTGCTTGTAGATAAACCACATGCGTTCCGACATAAGGGTTGTTATTCTGCTGATAATTTGGGGTTGGGTCCGAACCATTGTCTGAAAATTTCTCCGGTTTACCGCCAGAAGAACGGAATTTTCAAAAGATATGGCAGATGCCGAGCGGGGCTTGTTTTCGAGCAGGCTCATTTCTCCAAAAATATCTCCCGGCTTGAGCATCGCCAGAAGCACCTCATTATTGTTCATAATCTTTGTAATCTTCACCTGCCCGCTCTGGATAACATACAGCTGGCGTCCGGGCATTGTTTCTGTGAAGATCATGGTATCCTTGGGATAGGACCGTGTAAACTCTGCGGTTTCTTCATCGAGATAGACAGCCTGCTGGTAGGGCTGTATTTTTCCCATGTTTCTTTCGGCATCGGATCGGTTCGCGCCATTGGGACAAAAGCGAAGGTACTGATAATAGGAAAAATAGGCCTGATTATATTCATTCCGCTTTGAGTAATACTCTGCCACATAAAAAATATGCTCGGCTCCCGTCTGGCCATCATCGCCGGACTGCTGGGTGAGTCGGGTGAGCGATTCATCTAAGTAGCGCATTCGCCGGGAAAACGATTCAATTATTTTCATTGCCACAGAGGTATTGTTTTCAATGAGGAGACCATAGTGTTCGCGTTTTATTGATATGAGGGAAACATCGGTTACCGCCTGCGCTGTCTCAATGTGGCTGTGCCCGCTCATCGTGGAAACAATACCGAAGAAATCGCCGGCACTGAGTAAGCTTTCTCCTTCCTCGGTTACTACCTCAATTTCCTTACTCAGCCGAATTTTTCCGGTTCGTATAATAAAAAACTTGTCGGCATGCTGCTTACCTTCAACAGTAATGTATGCGCCCTTCTTAAAGGATATTACCGATAACCGAATTGCTGGGGCCATTATACGTAAAACTCCCTACTCACTTCATGCCGGGGAAATGATCTCGTGAACTCGTAAACCTCTCCGGCAATGCGTGTAATTGTATTCTGATCGTTCCCGTTTCTGAGGGCTCTCACAATAAAATCGGCAATTTGTTTCATATGGGGCTCTTTCATACCGCGGGTTGTTACTGCGGGAGTTCCAATGCGGATACCGCTGGTTACGAAGGGGCTCTTGGTATCGTAGGGGATGACATTCTTGTTCACGGTGATATTGGCCTGATCAAGTATGGCCTCGGCATTCTTTCCTGTCATATCAAGATCACTCAGGTCCAGAAGCATGAGATGATTATCTGTTCCCCCCGAAACAAGCCGCATTCCATGGTCTTCAAAACAGGATGCAAGGCAGGAAGCATTTTTGAGAACCTGCTTCTGGTATTGCGCAAATACGGGACTGAGCGCCTCAGCGCATGCCGCAGCCTTTGCCGCAATGATGTGCATGAGGGGTCCGCCCTGCAAACCCGGCATTACCGCTGAATCGATAAGTTCGCCCCATTTTTTTGTTTTTCCCCCCACCGTATGCACTCCCAGGGTATTTTCACCATCGGTTCCGATGAGTATGAGCCCGCCCCGAGGTCCCCTGAGTGTTTTATGGGTGGTTGTGGTAACAAAATGAGCATGCGGAAGCGGACTGGGATGAAGACCAACAGCGACAAGCCCTGCAATGTGGGCAATGTCTGCCATAAAAAATGCTCCCACTGAATCGGCTATGTGCCGAAAACGCTCAAAATCGATAATCCGCGAATAGGAGGATGCTCCAGCTATAATAAGTTTCGGCTTATGTTCTCTGGCAATTTTCTCCACCGCATCGTAGTCGATGCGCTCACTCTCCCGGGAAACGCCATAACTCAGCGCATTGTAAAATTTTCCCGAAAAATTGACGCTCAGGCCATGGGTGAGATGCCCGCCCTGCGCAAGATCCATTCCCAAAATGGTATCTCCATGATTCAGAAGCGTGAAATACACCGCCATGTTCGCATTACTGCCCGAATGCGGCTGAACATTTACATAATCGGCTTTGAAGAGTTTCTTTGCACGTTCCCGCGCCAAATTCTCAATCATATCCACATATTCACAGCCGCCGTAATACCGCTTACCGGGATACCCCTCTGCGTACTTATCGGTAAGGACAGTGCCGGCTACTTCCAAAACTGTTTCAGAAGCAAAATTTTCACTGGCAATGAGCTCAATTTTTTGCATCTGCCGATTTTCTTCTTTAATAATATAGCCATAGAGCTCGGGATCCGATACCCGGACACGAGTATAGGGATCATTTCTCTGTTCTTTTGTACGAGTACTCCGAAAACTTCTCCGATTATACATTGACCACCCTCTGAAGGAATAATAATTCAGAATATATTGATTGTCAATAAAGGGGCTTGTGGATTTATGGGATTTTAACGGCGCACGCGCATGAAGCGCGCAACGCCGGGCAGCCCCACGGGCTCCCGAAATGCAATATTTTCACAGCTCCCTACTGATTACTCCCTCAGGAGCGGAAGCAGCATTTCCATGCGAACTGTAAAATGATCGCTGGAGGTTCCATTCACCCTTATTTTCTCTTACGGCTTGACTCCTCTCTCACATTCCACTACAACTAAAGAAGTTCATTCTTTGCCTCCCGGAGATTACCGTGATTACCATAACAGACCTGTCTCTTACTTTCGGCAGCAAGCCCTTGTTTAAAGAGGTTAACCTGAAATTCACCCCCGGAAACTGCTACGGCATTATCGGAGCAAACGGCGCCGGAAAATCGACCTTCCTGAAAATTCTCAGTGGAGAAATTGATAATTACAGCGGTGAGCTGAGTATCGTGAAACGGGCGCGTATTTCGGTATTGAAGCAGGATCAATTCGCCTATGATGAACATTCAGTTATGAACACCGTTATCATGGGAATCCTGAACTCTATGAGATAATGATTGAGCGGGAAAGACTCTACGCGAAAGAGGACATGACCGAAGAAGAAGGCATGCAGGTTGCGGAACTGGAGGGTACCTTCGGAGAGATGGGCGGCTACGAGGCAGAATCGGAGGCGGGCATTCTCCTTTCCGGTCTGGGTATCGACACCGATGTGCATGAGGTACCGATGGCAGACCTTGAGGGTCCGCAGAAATTTCGGGTGCTTCTCGCGCAATCGCTCTTCGGAAACCCGGACATCCTCCTGCTTGATGAGCCGACAAATCACCTTGACCTTGAATCGATTAACTGGCTTGAAGAATTTCTCGGTAAGTTTGAAAACACCGTTATTGTTGTGAGCCATGACCGGCATTTTTTGAACAAGGTCTGTACCCATGTCTGCGACATCGACTTTGCCCGGATACGGATGTACCTCGGCAACTACGATTTCTGGTATCAGGCAAGTCAGCTCATTGCGCGGCAGAAAAAAGACGAGAAGCGCCGCGCCGAAGACAAGGCAGCCGAATTACGGGAATTCATACAGCGGTTCAGCTCCAACGCAAGCAAGGCCCGGCAGGCAACCAGCCGAAAGAAAATTCTGGAAAAACTCAACCTCGATAACCTGCCTTCAAGCAGCCGGCGCTTCCCCTATGTTGCCTTTCAGCCTGAAAGAACCTGCGGCAAAGAAGTGCTCCACATCAGAAACCTGAGCGCGGACAGCGGCGCTCGCGCGGGCGCAGCACACGCAGGCGGCGCGAACACAGCCGCGCAGGCACCGGCGCTTTTCAGCGGTCTGAACCTGTCGGTCAACCGCGGCGACAAAATTGCGCTTATCGGCCCCCTGAGTCAGCACAAGCAGATACTCTTTTCCCTGCTCTCAGGCGATCTGCCGTCAGACAGCGGCGAAATCGAATGGGGGAGCACCATCAACACAGCCTATCTGCCCTCCGACAGCAGCTCCTATTTCACCGGAAAGGAAAGCATTATTGAGTGGCTGCAGCAGTTCAAACCCGAAGAGGACGAGACCGCCCTGCGGAGTTTCCTCGGACGCATGCTGTTCTCAGGCGAGGATGGCATCAAACCCGTCAATGTTCTCTCGGGGGGTGAACGTGTCCGCTGTATGCTCAGCCGTATGATGCTCTCCGGCGCCAACGTTCTGCTGCTCAATGAACCAACCAACCATCTGGATCTTGAGAGTATCACCAGTCTGAATAACGCTCTCATAAAATTCGGTGAAGTCATTATTTTTAATTCTCATGACCACGAATTTATCTCATCCATTGCTAACCGCATCATCGAATTCACTCCCGCGGGAATCATCGACCGTTCAATGCCCTTTGAGAATTATCTGGCAGATAAAAATGTCGGCGAACTCCGCGACAGCATGTGGCACGGACATCAGCGGATAAGTATTTAGCATTGGGGTAATATGAGAAAATGGAACATCGCACAGAATCCCTGCACATAAAAATAAAGGCAGAAGTTACTCAATGGAAACGAAATAACTACGCATCTCATACAGATGAAATAGCGCAGATATTAAACTTTCAGTTCATTAATGAAGAACGAACAACCCTGCGATACTTACGAAAACCGCAATTTGAAGCAATAGAAACATATCTTTACCTGCGATTTGTCAAAAACACCCCGCATATTATTGACATATATAAGGCCTATTATCCCCAGCCTGCTGATGTACTACGAGCACTCAATATGCGCAACCCAGATATTTCGGATATTGTAATGAATGAGGGTATTGACGGTCTTTTTGAAAAAATAAAGACCGACAGCGCCTTTGTCAAAAAATACCGACTGGAAAATTTACGGGAAAGTTTATCCCTGTCGTATCCAAGTTACATTTTATCTTTGGTTATGGGCGCCGGTAAAACCATACTCATTGGCGCAATAGTCTTTATTGAATTTGCGCTGTCATTGAAAACGCAAAAAAATGAATTTCTGAAAAATGCGCTCATTTTTGCGCCGGGAAAAACCATACTCGGTTCCTTAAAAGAAATTTCTTTTATTGATGTTGCGTTGATTCTGCCCCCGCACATGGCCAAAATAGTAGAAAGCAATATAAAAACAACCTATACGCACGATAAGCAGAAGAACATTCCTGTTATCAATAGCAGCAACTACAATATCATTGTTACTAACATAGAAAAAATACGAATACAGTCGAGAAAAAAAACAGCGTTATTTAATTCGAATATAAAGAATGATGAAAGAGAAAATATTGTTAACCAGAGATTACAGACACTTTCGAGCCTAGATAATTTGGGGATTTTTTCCGATGAAGCCCATAATACCTACGGTCAGGATTTGGACAAAGGTATTAAGAAAGTACGGCAGACCATTGACTATCTTGCCGATAAAACCAATCTGAAAATAGTTATTAATACCACGGGAACCCCCTACTTCCGAAAGCAAATTTTAAAAGATGTTGTCTTCTGGTATGGCCTGTTAGAAGGTATTGAGGAAAATATTTTGAAAGATATTAGAGGCAACAATATCTATTCCTATGCTCAGGTTGAGGGAGAAAAGTTTATTGCTGAAGTTTTAGACGATTTTTTCAAGACCTATGCGAACATAAAAATTGAAGGCGGGCATAAGTCAAAAATAGCACTGTACTTTCCCAGAATTGAAGATGTCCGGAATGTTAAGCCATTCATAGAAAAAAAAGTAACAACATACGGCCTTGGACTGAATGCTGTTTTTGAGGTAAATTCACAATCAAGCAACAAAGATAAAGATATTTTTATTAATCGTATTAACGATAAGCACCTGCCGTACAGGGTATTTTTATTAGTGGGAATGGGGAAAGAAGGCTGGAATTGCCCATCGCTTTTTTCCTGCTGCCTCGCGCGCGACCTTGGCAATAGTAATAATTTTGTCTTGCAGGCAGCAACACGATGTTTACGGCAGGTTACCGGTAATACTCATCATGCCCGCATTTATTTATCAGAAAAAAACACTCAAATTTTAGACAGGCAACTGCAGGAAAATTATGGGGAAACTCTGACGAACATTAAAAATCAACACAACAAATTTGTGGAGCAGAAAATTACCCTCATAAAATACGATGATAAACTACCTCAACTGCAAATCAAAAAAAAGGTCAAAAAATATATTAAGAAAAACGAAACAATTACAAACATTGTAATTAAAAAACCACAGATACAACAGGAAACGGCAAAATTAATTACATACGATTTTTCAGAACTCACAAAAAACACAACAGCGCATTTGACTGAGAAAGAAATTACCGATTTGAAGAATGAGAACGAACAGCTCCTTTCTGTTTTTGAAGCCGCTCAAAAAATTGCAGCCCTGTATTCCATTGACTACTTTGTTGTTTTTTCACAATTACAAAAACATTTTCCGGGCTGTGAAATATCAGTACGTGAATTTTTCGATATAAAACAGCAGATAGAAGAACAGATAAACAATTACACGGTAAAAGAAATTGAGGTACATGAGTTATTGACCATTATTAAAAAAGAAGGGTTTCAGGAAGAAATTGATGATCGGGGAGTAAAGGTGTATACGACCACCATTTTGGTCAACACCGAAAAACTGGAAGCGCTGCTCAAGAAAAAAGCAGGGTATCGCAATATTGATGATCTGAGTTTTCATTATGACCCCTACCGATTTGACTCCGGGCTGGAAGTTGCAGTATTTGAATATACTCTCGCAATGATTCAGGAGAAAAGGGAAAATATAAAGGATTTTCTGTTTACTGGCGGTATAACCGACAAAAATAAAACTGATTTAGTTTTCGAATATCGCGACAAGGAAGGTATGCTCAGAAATTATACCCCGGATTTTCTCATTATTAAAAAGAATGGTGAATTTATTTTCATAGAAAGTAAGGGAAAACATTTAGCAGAAAACTTCAAAATCAAGGAAGAATACTTCCTATCGTATCTGACAGAAAATTGTACATATAAATTGCTTGTAAGTGAAAATGAGAATATTCTTATGGATGATAAGCAATGGATACAGAAACAGATTGATAAATGAAGTTAAAGGAATAAATAAAACATGAAAATAACTGAAGTCAAAGGCCGTCCGCTCCTCAACTGGATAGGCAAAAAGACCATCGACATTTATGAAAACTACCCCGCCCAGCTCATTGAAACCTTTAACAGTGATATGCGCAATGACAGCACACAGGCCCCGCTGCAATACAGCGGCTTAATGAAAGACTGGCACAACCTGCTTTTTCATGGCGACAATATGGAAGTGTTAATCAACCTCTTACAAAACGGCTTCAGAGGAAAAATTGATGTAATTTACATAGATCCGCCCTTTGACAGCAAGGCTGACTATATTAGAAAGGGAGAATTGCGCGGGGACGCAAGCAGCGAAAAAATGGAGGGGGAAGGACACAACCGTTTAGAGCAAAAGCAATATTTTGATATTTGGAAAAATGACGACTACCTGCAATTTATGTATGAACGGTTAATTTTACTCAAGGAATTATTGAGTGACAGAGGAAGTATATACCTGCACTGCGACTGGCACAAAAACCACCTTTTGCGATGTTTATTAGATGAGGTTTTCGGGGAAGAAAATTTTGTTAATGAGATTGTTTGGAATTATAGGAGTGGTGGAGCTTCAAAAAATGGAACCCTCGCAAGAAAACATGATACTATATTATTTTATTCAAAAAATAAAGATTATTTTGAAATTAACACAATTATAGAAAGACAGTATTTGCAAAAACCATTTATGAATAGTAAAAAAGATGAGCACGGGAGGTTTTATGTAGATACTATCCTGACTGATACAATTAATGGAATAATACATAGAGTTATATCTAATAATAATATAAAAGAGTATAATACTAGACCAGTATTAAATTTATCGTATGAACGAACTGATTATCCCACCCAAAAACCAGAAGGCTTAATTAATATATTATTAGAAATATCATCTAATGAAGACTCCATTATCTTTGATTGTTTTATGGGTAGTGGGACAACCCAAGCTGTAGCTCAAAAATTAAATAGAAGATGGATAGGAGCAGATATCAATAAAGGTGCTATTCAAACTACTTCTAAAAGAATTCAAAAAATTATTAAAGAACAAGAAAAGAATTTAGATAAAAATCATTTCAATTTGAAATTTGCTCATTTCAAAGTCAATGATTACGATTTGCGCATATTACGAACTGAGGCAATAGAACTTGCCGTTGAAAAACTGGGAATTGAAAAACTCAACGATGTTTTTTTTGATGGCAAACGTGGTGATGCCCTGATCAGAATAATTGAATTTAATCATCCCCTGAGTCTTTTTGACCTCACAGATATTCAGGAAGAACTTAAAAAGAGACCGGAGGAAACACGGAACATTGCTATTGTCTGTCTTGGTGTGCGGGAAGACAGCAAAGCCGAAATTATCCGCTGGAATAAAAAAACACCGGTTAACATTCTTGAGATTATCGATTTGAACGAAAAGAAGTTTATGCTGCACGAACCCTGTAAGGCAGACATAGACTTTCATGATAATGTCCTTATTATCAACAATTTTTTTAGTCCGACAATTATCAAAAGGTTATATCACGATAAGAAACTTTACACTCCCGAAATAAAAGATTTCAGAGCGATGATAGATTGTGTATTAATTGACAATGACTATAACGGCAAAGTTTTCAATATTGTTTACAGTGATGTTCCAGAAAAGAAAAAAGATCTCATACAGGGAAAATATAACATAGACGTCAAAGGAATCGTCGCCATTAAAATTATAGATATGCTTGGAGAAGAATATTTTCAGATTTTGCGGTAATAGTCTTCCTGAATCCTTAGTTCTGCCGAAAATGACAGCCCTGCGATACCGGATTCGCCTGAGCTGCGCGCGCAACAATGCCCGCAGTAAGTACTGCGTTTCGGAGCTGGATGATGTTCCGGCTGGCATGCGCTTCCTTATAAAACTGTTCAATGCGGTGGGAATAATAGTTCAGGTCGGCGAGGGCGCGGTTAAGGCGTTTTCGGCTGCGGGTGATGCCGACATAGTTCCACATTGTTGTCTGAATGTTTCGAATGTCATGATCGATGAGCAGGGGGTCGAAATCTGTTTCTTCCTTCGGATATACCCAGCCCGGAATGCTCTCAATTAGCTCGGGCTTGAGTCGGCGTTCCTTCTTTGCAATGTCGCCGGCTGCCCGCACGGCAAAAACCAGCCCCTCGAGCAGGCTCATGCTTGCCAGACGGTTAGCCCCATGCAGTCCGGTGCAGGCGCTCTCGCCAACAGCATACAGACCCCGAATGTTCGCAGCTGCGTTCATATTGGTTTTAATGCCGCCGCAGAAATAATGCGCCGCCGGTACCACCGGGAAGGGCTCTTTCTCAATGTCCATATCCAGTTCACGGCAGCGCCGGTAAATTTCGGGGAAGCGTTCGGGCACATTGACCTTCAGGCCGCGGGCATCGAGGAGGACAAAGCCGCTTGAGCTGTCCATTTCAGTATATATGGCTCGGGCGGTTTCATCGCGGGGGGCAAGGTCGCGGAGGTGCGGATGATACCGCTTCATGAAGTATTCCCCGCTGCGGTTCATGAGCCGCGCGCCTTCTCCCCGAAGAGCTTCGGTAATGAGAAAACGTTCGGCATCACGGTGAAAGAGCGTGGTTGGATGAAATTGAACATACTCCGCATTAATGATCTCGCAGCCAGCGCGGTAGGCCATGGCAATTCCATCGCCGGTGGCAGACGGCGGGTTTGAGCTATGAAGATAGATTCGCCCGATACCGCCGGTTGCCAATACCACCGCAGGTGAAAACATGGGCTGAATTTCTTCATTCTGCATAACATAGGCCCCGACAATACTGCGTTTGCGGTATTTCTGCTGCGGATCGCTGCTGTTGTGGGTGTTTGTTATAAGATCAACGGCAATAGATTCAGGATAAAAGCGTACCCGCTCTTCCCGCCGAAGAGTTTCAAGCAGGGCATCCTGTATTGCCTTGCCGGTCTGATCTTTCCGGTGAAGAATGCGTCGGAGTGAATGCCCTCCTTCACGGGTCCAGTCGAAGGCGCCGCTGTCATCGCGGTCGAAGGGTACTAATTCAGCAAGATATTCTTCAAGCAGACGCGGCCCCTCCCGGGCGACAAGCCGCACGGCCCGCGCATTATTAATGCCGTCCCCTGTCCGCACAATGTCTTCAGCGAGGAGTTCGGGGCTGTCGCCGGGGCCGGAAGATACAATACCGCCCTGTGCCCACCAGCTGCTGTTGCGGGTAATATCGGCATCTTTTGAAAGGATACTCACCTGTAATCCGGCCCGTGAAGCCGCAAGGGCAGTAACAAGACCGCCTATCCCGCTGCCGATAACCAGAACATCATGTACTTCCATTAATCCCCCGCGCCCGCATCAGTCTATCCGCATGGAAAAATTATGATTCATTGCCGAATGCGTAATTGCCCCTGCCGATATGTATTCTAAGGGTAGATCGGCAAAACGCCGGATTTTTTCCGCATTGAAATCGCCCGATGCCTCAAAGGAAACCTGCCCATCCCGACCAAGCTCCTTCCTGAGCCGTAGCGCCGCGCGGCACTGCTCATAGCTCATATTATCGAGCATAATGCGGTCAACGGCGCCAGCGGGCATCGAAAGCGCTTCCCGAACATCTTCAAGATCTGCGCATTCCACTTCCACCGCATAACGCGCGCCCACGGCAGCGCGGATTTTTTTCACCGCCTGTGTAATGCTCCCGGCAGCGCTTATATGATTATCCTTGATCATGATCATATCATACAGACCCATCCGATGATTCACCGCCCCGCCATCGCGGGCTGCCGCCTTGGAAAGCCGCCGATAGGCAGGCACTGTTTTGCGGGTATCAAGAAGGCGGGTGGGGGAATCGCCGAGCGCCGCGCTCAGGCGCCGCGCGCATGCCGCAACACCCGAAAGGAATCCTAAAAAATTGAGAGCAATTCTTTCAGCGCGCAGAAGATCACCGGCATTACCCTGAATTTCCATAATCTGACGTCCGTCTTCAAGTTCTTCCCCGTCACTTGCGGTACGGGTGATCCTCGGCTGTGCGCCGAGAGCTGCGGCAATAAACACCTGCTCCGCGCAATCAATACCCGAAAGCACACCCCATTGCCGGGAAAAGACGCTGGCGCGCATGTGTTCGGCAGAAAACAGCACTGTTCCTGTTATATCACCCGCATCACCAAGATCTTCCGCCATCGCCCTGCTGAGAAGAACATTGAACTCATCTCTGAGAAGCGGATCATTCAGATTCATAGTGTTCCATCCTCATAATGCGCATTCACTGGTATTCTGATATTTCCCACAGTCCCGGGGGCTTGCTTACCCCTTACCGTTTTCCCTGCTGTTTTCATGGCCGTTTTGCTGAAATGCTCGAATTTCATCTTCGCTGATCCCGGTAATTCTCTGGATGACCTCAGCCGACAATCCTTCAGAAAACATACCGCGGGCGTTTTTTCTCCGCTCTTCCATATGCCCCTTCATTTCGCCTTCTTGACGACCTTCTTGACGACCTTCTTGACGACCTTCTTGACGACCTTCCTGAAGTCCTTTCTGAAGTCCTTTCTGAAGTCCTTTCTGAAGTCCTTCCTGCAGTTTCTGCCTGATCTCGGCTTGTACCTCAGCGTGGACTTTGGCTTGAAGATCATTGTACACGTCCAATTGCCATGGGTGTACTATTTCTATCCCTTCTTTTGTAATCATATTAACTACCTCCTCCATAGTATGATTGTTAACAGTGACTTTTGATACATGAGTATTATAAAGTAGATCGCTCATAATGAGCAAGGACTCCTTCGCCTTATTCCCCGCGTCATGCTGGAGAATGTTCAAAAGATGTTTCTTGAACTCAGCGCGATTATCATCATTCAAATTTTTTCCGTAGCGCGAAAGATAAAAATAGGCAGCGACGCGACCGCTGGAATTGAGTATTTTATCCTCCTCAAGCGCTCTCACATCGATAACAGGATATTCGAAAATTTGGCGATATATACTCGGGATATTCTCATCTTCGGTAGTTATTTCCGGCCATTTATCCGATCCTGTGTACAGAACAATGGGATATACCCAATGATGTCGGCGCATTTTCGAATTTCGAATATGTCGCTTGAGCATATTAGTATATTCGAATAGGCGATCACTCATGGCATAGTCCACAGATGACTGATGCTCCAGAATAATATACACCATTTTCTCTTCCTTCTCTTTCCCGCAGCAGAAGGAAACTTTCGCAACAATGTCCGATATTTTACGCCTGAAATTCTTCGACTGCTCTCTGCCGAGCACTCTCTCGATGAACTCGTTGCTCATAAGGGTAATGTTCTCAGGGCGAACATACCGTATCCAGTCATCATTAATAAATTGCAGCAGTTGATGTATGGACTCCGCATCGCCAAACAAGAATTTGTGAGCTTCGTCCCATTGTTTTCGCTGCCGTGGAAGTGGGGATTTTTTCATAAACATTCCTCCTATATATATCAAACGGGAGAAATGCTATTTCTGAATATGTTTTCTGAAAAAAATTTATTTTTTTTCGGGATGGGGCAGGCGAGGTCTGTCCAAAGGTTTATATCCCACCAGTTCATACCGAAGGATATCGCTGCCGCCGTTGTCGGTCGGAGCAGTCCATGCAGCGGTGATATAATTCTCTCCAACGGTGAACGTGAGAGCTGTCGGCGCCATGGGAACGGCAACGGGGGTTGCGGCGGCGCTCCCCGACCAATCACCATCGCCCTGAGCGTTCACGGCGCGTACCTGTACGCGGTAATTGCCGCCGTTTGTGAGTCCCCTCATGGTGTGGGCTGCGGGACGCGGGGACTTCGATAAAAATATTTACGGTTGTGCCGCCGTCCGCGTTATGGCGAAGGTGATATGCGGTAATGGCGCTGCCGCCGGTATCGGTCGGCGCAGTCCATGCAGCAATTAATGCTATGCAAAAGTTTCTAACAGGCGGGCGCCTCTTCCTGTCCAGAAACCTTCAATATCGTAGTACTCCCGTGCATCTTCAATCATAAGATGAATAACGAAGTATTCACAATCGAGGAGCAGCCAGAGGTCATCGCCGTCCTGCTGTTTTTTGCCGCCGCGGCAGGCAATGTTGTGCCGATAAAAGTACTCATGAAGACGTTTTACCGATCCTCTCAACTGTCCGGCAGAATGCACCGTTGCGCACAGAAAATAATCGGCAACATCTGAAATGCCCCGGAGATCCAGCGCAATAACATCGGCAAGACCGCAGCTCAGCATAAACGCGCCAAGCTGAGTAATCATTTCATCGGGCGCCCGCATCGGCTTCTGCCCCTGCTCCCGCGCTGGCTGGAGCGTTTTTTTGCCGTTTTCATCATGCTCTTTCATCATTCTCCCTCACTCGATTGCACATGCCAACCGTTAAAGTCAGAACCCAGAATAATGGTTATATCAATTTCAGGATATTTTTCAAGCGGCTGCTCTGTTGTAATGTTCTCCGCCTGTATGAGGCTCCCGACTTTTCGGGCGTCTGCAACAGTACCGGAGCGGTTGACAATAACAGTTTTCTCATAGTCATCGGTTTCGGCATTGCCAATTCTGATAACCTCAAACCCAAAGTTCTCATAGAGCGACCGTGTTCGCGCGGCAAGCCCGTTCGCGCGGGTTCCGTTGAGGATCTCAAGCCGTTTTGAGAGCGCCAGTATGTACCCTTCTTCCAAATAACCGAAATTTCGGGATATCTGCGCTATGGAATCGCGGAGGAGCTTGCCTTCGAAGTGGGGAAAGAGGATGATCTCTGTTCCCTGAGACGTTTCTACTTCCCGCTCATTGCCGAGAATTCTCTGGGTGAGTATATCGTCTAACTTAAGATCGTTCAGAATAACAAGGAGGGCTCTGAGGGCGTTTTTTTTGAAATTCGCTCTAATGTGCCGGAAAAATCTGTTGAGATTGTCCGGCTGATTAAGCGGATATTCCCGCATTGAGCGGAACAATTCACGCACGAAATTCCAGCGCCTTCCGATCCACTCCAATTCGGTTTCATCGCTGCTTTCGTATACAACAAAATCGACTGTTTTCTCGCCATCCAGACGGACATTGCCCCCCGGTATGAGAACGGAATTGCCGCCTTCCCCGCCGTCAATGGCAGTGGGAAGAAAAACCGTTATTCCCTCTATGAGATCAACAATGGTTTCAACATCCGATATGTCCATATCCAGAAAGAAATCGATGCGGGTATCGAAGATGTTCTGAAGAATGTCCCGTGTTTCAGATGCGCCGAGTTCCCGATACAAATTGTCAATGCGGTCGACCCGTCCGAGCCGGGGTATAATGGTACCGAGTCGGCGGGGAACATCGTATACCGCCATATTCTTCGTGGCGCTGTCGATGAAGACTAACTGAACAAGAATGAGGTTTTTATCGTCAGAAATGAACATAAGAAGGGGAATGAGGGAGTTGTCTTCCAGAGATGCGGTAATATCATCATTCTGAACACCGATGAGCACAACACTAATAAATACCGCAATGAGAACAATAATACATAACATGGCAAGCATTGCAGGATTAAATAATTTCTGATTCCGCTGCATTATAATTACTTTCCTTCCTTCCTGAGCATGTCATCGGCATACTTGTGAAGTTGACGGGTCAGTGGACCCATTTTTTTGCGGCGCTTTTTAGCATGGGCGTGAATAGCGATCACCATCTCCCAGGGAGACAAATTCATAACCTTATTCCGGAATTTTTCGCTTATATATTTTCTCTCAGGTTCAATGTAATCGCTCACATAGAGTAATATACCAAGTTTATCCATACCCTTTCTGCCAAAGGTATGATCTTCAAGCGCGTTCAGCACCGAAGTATTTTTTACGCCGAAATTCCGCTGCAGCAGCAGAGCCGCGCAGCGTCCGTGAAGGAGCATGGGCTGCCTTTCCTCCGCCTTCCTCGGTTTGTAACCCGATGACAGGGCAAGCTTCAGAAGTTTCTTCGGCGTCCATTCACGAACCATATCGTGGGCAAGTCCAACCAATTTTGCATCCGCCTTTTTTACTCCGAACTGCTTCGCAAGTTTCGCGCAGGTCTGCGCCACTCTCTGAATATGCTCATACCGGCGTTTGCTGCATTGTTTCCGGAGAAAGGGCTCAAGTTCTTCAATAACTTCCTTTGTCTTCATACCGTCCTGCATCTCTCATCTGTATATCTCAATTCATATGCCGATTCATATGCCGATTCATATCAATGTATATTGATCATCGGATATAGAGGGAATGTTCCCGAATATAGCGATGAACAGCTTCATCAATAAACATTTCAACAGGCATCTTCTGAATGAGCGCTTCTCTGAGTTCTGCCGAAGAAATGTGGTATATCTCATTTTCCATAAAATGCACCGAAGACGCATATTTTTCAAGCTCATTGGGCATTTTCGCATGCGCGCCGCTCCCGTTTCCCGCGTTTCCCGCACGGCTTCCGCTCCTCGCGAATACCGCGATCTGCGCGGTACTGAAAATACTCTGCCAGTCCTTCCACTTCGGCAGATCATTCAGTATATCATCGCCAACAATGAGGTACAGTTCGGCATCGGGATATTTTTTCCGCAGTGTCTGAATGGTCTCGCTGGTATAGCTTGTTCCCGCTCTTTCCAGTTCGGCAGAAAAAATGCGGATGTCATTTTCCGGCATCTTCCGCTTCAGAACATCGCGCATTAATTCCAGCATTGCGAGGCGTTCCTGCGCGCCGGCATGGTGCGGGTTTTTCAGGGGCGACTGGAAGGCCGGCACGAGGTAGAGACAATGTGGACGCAGAAGCCGAAACACTTCCTGCGCTATATGCCCATGCCCCTTATGCGGAGGATCAAAGCTCCCCCCAAACAGTGCTACTCGCATTTTTTCATGTTCTCATTCCCCGGCGATATCATCTTTTTCTCCACGCTCATCTTCCTCGGCGATATTGGCAAGATCATTGCCGAAGCGGTAATAATCCGGCACTGTTCTTTCAGGAATCGTAATAATTTTGAGGAGATAATCCATGAGCTGTTCAAGACCTTCATGTGTTGCCGAAGATATCGGAATGACCTTTTCCCCCGCTTCCTCCTCGGCTTTCTCCTTGAATTCCGGCAGTTTCTGCATGGACTCAAGAATATCCATTTTTGATGCCACGATGTACCGCTGACGATCAAGGAGTTCCGGGTATGAGTCCGCAAGTTCCTTTCGAAGTCCTTCGAAAACTTCCATGGGATCATCATCTGTACTGAGATCGATAAGAAAAAGGAGGGCGCGGGCACGATTGATATGCTTCAGAAAACGGTAACCAAGCCCCACTCCCCGAGCTGCCCCCTTTATTATACCGGGAATGTCTGCGAGTACCATTTCCCGCCCGCGGTGGCGCAGCACACCCAAATGCGGAACCTTTGTCGTAAACGGATATGCGGCAATTTTGGGGCGCGCGGAAGTAAGCGCGGCAAGCAGGCTGCTTTTACCTGCGTTCGGAAGGCCAACTAAGCCGACATCGGCTATTATTGAAAGTTCCAGCCTGATTTTCCGTTCTTCGCCGGGCATGCCCGTCTGCGCGAAGCGGGGAGCCTGTTTGCGGCTGGTAGCAAAGTGAACATTACCTCTTCCGCCTGCCCCGCCGGAAAGAAATGGAACATCCTGTTCCTTCTCAAGGAGGTCAAGAAGAATTTCTCCGCTTTCCGCATCGAATACCCGGGTTCCGGGCGGAACGGTAATAATAACATTCCGGCCGTCTCGGCCGTAGCGCTTGCGTCCTTCCCCGGGTAAACCTCTTTCAGCCCGATATGTCTTATTAGCCCGCAGGTGTGAAAGCGTTTTCAAGTTATTCTGCACCGTGAACAAAACATTACCGCCGCGACCGCCATCGCCGCCATCGGGACCGCCGCGGGGAACGTATTTTTCCCTTCGAAAGGAAACGGCGCCCGCGCCTCCATGACCGCTTTCAAGGGTAATGACTAATTCATCTGTAAAAAAGGAAGACAATTAGAACTCAAACTTTTGCTTTATGCAAAAGTTTCGAACTGTATGTTTACGAATTTTCTGCCCCGCCGTTCCGTGAATTCCACAGTTCCCTGGGCCTTTGCGAAAAGGGTATCGTCTTTGCCGCGTCCAACATTAATACCGGGATGAATTCGTGTTCCCCGTTGGCGAATAAGTATTTCACCCGCCTTCACCAGCTGACCGCCGAAACGTTTTACTCCAAGCCGCTTACTCTGTGAATCGCGGCCGTTTTTTGTGCTGCCGCCGCCTTTTTTATGAGCCATACAGTTTTTCTCCGTTCATTTTTTAACCGCAGGTATAATTCCAATGAGGTTATTAAAGAACGTTTTGCTACTGAAAATTGTGCTTGCACAATTTTCCAAGGCAAAACTTTGTTCAGGCAAAACGTTCTTATACTTATCAATAATACATTCCGGTGTCAAGCGCCGTATTTAGAGAAAGTTTTGCAAAATGCAAAAGTTTCTTAGAGAATCAGCATGACCCCAATGGTGGCAAAAAAGCCCCCTGTCTGAGAATGATAGTCCGTAACGCCATTGTACAGGTACATAAGATTATCGTACACGTAATATCCGCCCTCCGCATAGATTCCGAAGGGTTTGTCAATTGTTACTTCAATGCCTCCTCCAAGCTGTCCGAAGAAGTACCCCGGCAGATACGCGTCATCAGGGTGGACAGACAGGAGATACGTAGCATGGTCAGCATTAAAGGCATACCCTGCCTTCAGCAGTCCGTACAGAGCAATTTCAAAACTGCTCAGGGAACTTGCATAGCTAACTGCATCAATACGCACAAGGGCATACAGGGGAAAATAGGGTTCCAATTCAGAGTCTGTTAGGTTATACTTGTAGAGATTCTTTATATCAAACAGTCCGGGAAAGACTGCGCCCCCGCCAAATCCAAGATGAAGTCCGCCCGCCGACAGAGTACCTCCCGTTACAGGAACATCCAGAATGTTGAAAATCTTAAAACTAATATTCGCAAGAATCCCGAGAGCATCGGAAGTTTCTTCCTGACTATTGGAATCACCGACACTGAAAATCTCTGTGCCCTGCCGATTAAACCCCGGAAAGAAATACGATGTCCCTAAATCGACACGGGCCTGCGCACCGATAGAAAACCCACCTAAGATAATAAGAAACAGAACAAACATACATTGCTTAATACTATTTGTCATACATTGCCTCCTCGCAATTTCAGCCACAGATCCGATAATATCATCGGCCAATGGCAGTTTATATTATATATGAAACTTTTGTATAAAACAAAAATTTCAAATTTGGAATGCTTTTTATGCTTAGCATTCTCTTAATAATAATACATAGTTTTACAAAATGCAAACCTTTGTATTATTATTTATCAAAATTATCTGAATTTCAAATAAAATAATAGGGAAGCTCTGGTATTTCACACTGCATCGTGGAAATAGCGTTTTTTCAGGTTCCACTATACTCCATTATCATCAAAAATAATTTTATGTCAAATTCTGCTCCCATTTTTATGGGATATTAATATCTCATCATTCTCATCATTTTACCGATAATCAACGTAGAAACTTTGCCGTAGAGGAAGTATCTTCGCCGCGCAATTCCGCAGGAATAAACGGGCGGGGCACATTTCATAAACGGCGGGGGCATTACATGAGGCAGCATGAGCATTGATACCTTCGGGGACATTATTGACGGACAAACAGGGCTCTTTGAAGAATTGACCGAGCATCAGCAGAATCTTCAAAAATCGATACTCAATAAGAATTACCGCCTCACCCAGCGGAGCATACGGGAAATGGGCAGAATAGCAGAGAACATTCAGCATGGGGAACAGGCGCGTGAACAGGCGCTTGCCATTCTGATGAAGGAGAATGAGCTTTCCGAGGAACTCGGCATACATTCCCTTCTGGCAACCCTCGCAGCGCCCCTGCGCACAAGCATCGGAGAAAAAATCCGCGCCTTCAAAACAGCAGTATATACGGCAAGAACCTTTAATGAAGGAATTGCGGCATATTCCTCCAGCCAGATAGATGTGCTGGAAGATGTCATTACGGAATTGTATCCGGGCGGGAGCGCCTATACCGCCACAGGGCAGCGCCGAAGCGCCGAACCCGCCATGGTTCTCGACCACAGCCTTTAGGAGCATTGCATGCAAAGCACATTTTCAGGAATTGAAATTGGGAAACGTTCCCTTTTCGCGCATTCCCTCGCGCTGTCTACCGTGGGGCATAATCTCAGTAACGCCTCCGCGGAGGGCTACAGCCGCCAGCGGGTTGAACTGGAGGCAACGCAGCCGATCTATCGACCGCAGCTTAACCGCGCCGTCGGCGCCGGGCACATAGGACAGGGAGTGGACGCAGCCCGCGTATCGCGCGTGCGCGATGAACTTCTTGAGGGGCGTATTGTTTCAAACACCAGCGGCGAGGGCTACTGGACTGCCCGCGACAATTACATTCTGCAGCTTGAGCAGATATACAATGAGCCGAGTGAATTGTCGCTGCGCGGGGCTATGGACCGATTTTGGGACGGATGGGAAGAATTATCGATCTATCCCGATCAGATGGCTGCGCGGCAGGTGGTCGTGGAAAACGGACGGGCATTGGTAAACGGTATGAAACTTCGCTATGAATCGCTGGAGCAGATACGATCCATGCTCAATGATGACATTACCGCCGCTGTCGCAGAGGTCAATGATCTCAGCTCCGAAATAGCGGGGCTGAACCATGAAATTGTGAATTCAAAGGCGGCGGGCGATGAGCCGAATGATCTCCTGGATCGCCGCGATCTGCTCATTGAAAACCTTGGGAAGCTCATTGATATTACTGTTGATTACCGCGATCCCGATGAGGTTAATGTTCATACAGCAGGTTTCCAGCTCATTCAGGGGGGGAGTTTCAAAACATTTTCACTTGAGGCAGATCCCCTGAATGAAGGATTCTCCCGCATACGCTGGGCATATAATGGAGAAGAAGCTTCCTTCAATAGCGGTAAGCTTGCAGCCCTGTTTGAACTGAGGGATGTGGACATTCGTGAAGAAATTCAGGGGCTCGATAATATGGCAGTCAATTTTATTGATCTGGTCAATGAAATTCATCGGGAAGGATACGGTTTAAGCGGTCAGACAGGAGTTGCCTTCTTCAATTACGAACGATTCGTTAACAATGTAAACGGCAATTTCGATGCCGATGGAGACGGCGCCTTCGATTCATCGTATATATTCCGCATAACCGGCGCCAATGCTCTTGATCCCCAGCAGGAAATAGGATTAGCGGGAACAATAACCCTCAACGGCGCTGAGGGTCCCGTGAATGTTGCCTACCGCCCCGAAGATACCGTACGCGACCTTATTCTGCGCATGAACAATTCCGGCGCGGAGGTGGTCGCTCGGCTCGATCGGGGAGGACGGCTGAGCCTCAAAGCAACGCCATCGGAGGCCTTTGACAGACCGGATTTTGTCATACAGCAGATAGAAGACAGCGGGCAGTTTCTGGTAGGGTACTCGGGTATTCTCCTTGAGAGCGGAGCGGGCGGCGCATACAATTTTGCCCAGCCCGATGCTGTTTCAGCGCTGCGCGGGGGGGCATTGAACTTTGAAGTATCGCCCCTCGGGCACCCCTCGGCATGGATGAGCCTGAATGACCGCATACGCAATGATCCGGGAACAGTGGCAACCAGCTTTGGTTCGCAGGGAAGAAGCGGTGAGTTGGGAGACGGCAGGGCGGCTCTGGAAATAGCGGGCATCCGAAATCAGCCGGTTATGCTCGGGCGCATTCCCAGCTTCGATGACTATTTTGCCGACACCGTTGTCTTTGTCGGCCTCAAGGGTCAGGAAGCCGAAATTGCCATGCGAACTCAGGAACTCATTAGGAAAGACCTTCGCGATGCCCGAGCTTCAATTTCAGGAGTAAACATCGATGAAGAATTGGCCCAAATGATAAAATACCAGCACGGCTACAATGCGGCATCGCGCTTTATCAACACCATGAACAGTATGTTAGATACCATTATCAACCGGCTTGGCGTCTAAGGAGAGAACGAATGAACAGGATCAGCACAAATCTTCCAAACGATAATCTGCAGTATTATACGCGGCAGCGCCAGGTGGCGCTGAACGAATCGCAGAACCGCATGGCGGCGCAAACACGTATTCTGAACCTGCGGGATGACCCTGCGGCAGCGGCTCATGCCACCCGCCATCAGAGTTATCTCACACGGCTTAAGCGCTATAACGACAACATCGGCAATTCCATTAATCATTACCGGGTTGCTGAAGGGCATATCCGCCATTCTGTCGACATTCTGCAGGAGATCCGCGCCATTGCCGTTATGGGCGCGAACGGCACCTATTCCGCAGAAAACCTCAAGGTAATGGGAACGGAGGTAAATGAACTGCTCAAAGGATTTATTGAATCGGCAAATGCCGTTGATGCGGATGGCGCTTCAATCTTTTCAGGAAATCGCAGCCAGAACCGCGCGTGGCGGGTAATAAACGGGCGCCTCCCCAATGTCAGCGGCAGCGTTGCGCAGAATGTGGAATATATCGGCGACATTGGAACACGTCAAATTGAAATTGCAGACGGCACATACATTGAAATAAATTTTCCCGGCAATAAGCTATTCTGGGCTGAAAAACAGCAATTATATTCTCCCAACGATGCCAGAGATTATGTTGTATCGGAAGATTCAATAATTACCGTAAACGGGGAAAACATTCAACTCAGGGAAGGCGATAATATCTACCAGATCATCGCCCGCATTAATGACGCTCCCGCGGAGATTAAGGCAGGCCTTGATCCGGTGAGTAATGGTCTGGTACTTGAAAGCAGCGTTCCGCGGCAGATATGGATCGCCGATGAAGAAGGTTCGGCACTTCAGGACCTTGGCATTATCGACGACCAGCGCCCGCCCGGGAATGTTGCGCCGGGCGTTCAGGTTTTCGGAGGCAGCGCCTTCGATGCCATTATCCAACTGCGCGACAATCTCTTTCAGGGAGATACTCTGGATGTTGGCGGCGATGGAATTCGTTCAATCGATTCTGCCCTCAATACTGCGCTTTCAAGTCTTGGAGATCTCGGGGCAAAAACAAGCCGTATGGAAATAGCCTTGAAACGTAATGAAAAAGAAATTGGCGATGTAACGGAAAATTCTTCCCGCATAACCGACATCGATTTCACCAAAGCGCTCACGGAATTCTCCATGCTTGAATTAACGCACCGAGCGGCGCTCTCCATAAGCGCCCGGATTATTCAGCCGACCCTCCTCGATTTTCTGGGCTAAGTAATGCGTATTAACACACGGACACTTGGAAAAGTTGATATAGATGATCGCCAGTTCATTACCTTTCCCCGGGGAATTCTTGGTTTTGAAACACATAAGCGTTTCGCCCTTCTGGATGCTCCCCAACCGCCCTTCTACTGGCTTCAGTCGCTTTCCGATGTACAAACGGCCTTTGTGCTCATATCGCCCGATGTTTTCCGTAACGACTATGCGCTCAGTCTTGAAAGTAATGAACTGGAGGTTCTCGAAGTTCAGGAATTGGAAGATGGTAATCTCACTCTGAAGAACGGAGAGCGGGCGCAACTGCTCGTTTTTGCCATTGTTACCGTCAGTACCGATGTCAGCAATATGACTGCAAATCTCCAGGGGCCTGTTATTATTAACCCATACAACCACTGCGGCCTTCAGGGCATTCAAACCGATTCACGATGGAAAACAAAGCACTTTGTTCTTGAAGAAATGTCTGCAAGAAGCGCGGTATTATCCGGAAAGGGTTCCTGATGCTTGTCCTCACACGGAGAATGAATGAAGCAATAATGATCGGCGATGAAATTGAAATTGCCATCGTCGACATTAAAAACGACCAAGTCAAAATTGGCATCCGCGCCCCCCGCAATATCAAAGTATTCCGTCACGAAGTGTACGCAGCCATCCAGAAAGAAAATCGCCTCGCAGCAGAGTCCAGTTCCGATCTGCCGAATCTCGAAGACTTCCCGCATCCCCTCAAAAAATAATTGTCAAAGTCAGAAGAAAATCTTTACTCCTCTCCATAGAAACATCAAGAAATTTTTGCATTTTGCAAAACTTTCTATTATAATTTTACTTGAAAGTTTATTGAAAATTTTGTATAAATAAAGTTTTGCCTGAGGCAAATTTTCTGAGATGAGAAAATCCGCATTGAAACTTTTGCATAAAGTACAATTTTCCAGTATAATTGTAATATAAAAATAAATTGCATTTTATAATAAGGAAATGTGTTGCAGATAAGAAAATTAACCGATACTCTTAAGCTCTCAAACGATGGTCAACTTACCTTATTTCCTATTGGTACCGGCAATGCCTTCACAAAAACAAACTATCAGAATAATTACATTATCATCAAAAATGATGAACATATCCTCATAGACTGCGGAACCATGGCCTCCATGGCTCTCTATAAACTTGGGATTCCCATTACGGATATCCGCCATGTCTATGTCACACATTCGCATGCGGATCATACCGGCGGTATTGAAGAAATCATGCTGACGAACCGCTATGTTACCCAGAAAAAAACCAACATAATTATAACAAAGGAATATGAACATCTTCTCTGGGAGAATACGCTCAAGGGAGGCGCTACCTTTAATGAATGGAAGAACGGAGCATATCTGAAATTTAACGATTTCTGGAATGTTCACCGTCCGGTTGAATGCAGGGCGCTCAACCGCAGTGCATGGGAGATCGATTACCAGAATATCAACCTCATTTTTTTCAGAACAATGCATTATCCCGACAGCGCGTCAAACTGGAAAAACAGCGCGCACAGCACAGGTCTCATTATTGACAAGCGGATATTATTCACTGCCGACACCCGCTTCGATGAAGAATTAATTCTGGATATTACCAGCACCTTTGATATAGAAACGATTTTTCATGATGTGCAGTTTTTTCCCGGCGGAATTCACGCTTTTTTTGATGAACTCATAACGCTTCCCGACCATATACGGGCAAAGACTCTTCTCATGCATTATCCCGACAACTACCGGCAGTTCGAAGATATTGTTTCAAATGCAGGATTCATGGGCTTCGTCCAAGCACATCAGTACTACGACTTTATGTGAGAAATTTTTGCATGCGCCGCGGCAGATTATTAAACAGATGTAGGGCGCTATCTGCTGTTGGGCGCGCTATCTGTTATCTGCTCTCCGCCGATTTTTCGCAGGCATTTTTTCAGCAAGCATGGAGGTGTACCTCCGATGTTCTATTTTTTCAGCGCCGATTCCAAGCTGCGTAAAGAGCTTGCGAAATTCTTCTCTGGCTTCTTCTTTGACCTGATGGATCTTATCCCCGGGAACCTGTCCATCCAGCAATAATTCAAGTTCCAGAAAGTGTCCCAGCCCCGGAATTTCCGAAAGCTCAATACTATAATTCCTGTACTGCCAAGAGGTTCCGCGTTTTGATTTTCGCATGGATTCCCGGTAGCCTGCGCCTTTAATCATATACGTAAAATGCTCAGGATTTGAAACAGTGAATTCCCGTTCGAAATTTACTTCAAGCTCCTTATCAAGCGTCTTTTCCTTAATGGTAACAATGGCAGAGTCTGCATCGCTGCGTAAACGTAGTTCCTGTTTGATCCTTCCGTTCTCCAGCAGGTGAAAATATATGTCTGTTTTGTTATATTCCCGGATTTTTCGGGCCGGAAGCGCAAGAATTTTCTCCCGTATCAGATCAGGATTATCTATCCATGCCTTCATTTCAATTTCAGTGTTCATACTGTCCGATTTCCTGCTGGCGATTGCGCTGGCTACTGGCGGTTGCGCGGTTTCCGATTTCCTGCTGGCGATTGCGCTGGCTGCCGGCTGCCGGCGACCGTGCCGGCCTATTTTTCCTTTCCTTGGCTGGCGACCGCATTCATGGCCGCTGCTATTGCTTCCTTATCGCCAAGGTAAAAATGGCGTATGGGGCTGAGTTTTTCATTGAGCTCATAGACCAGAGGTACGCCGGTCGGGATGTTGACTGTGATAATTTCCTCATCGCTCACATTATCGAGATATTTCACCAGAGCGCGGAGACTGTTGCCGTGAGCCGCGATGATGATTTGCTGCCCCCGCCGGATGTCGGGAGCGATCACATCGTGCCAGAGCGGAAGAAAGCGCGCAACGGTATCTTTGAGGCATTCGGTAAGGGGGAGTTCATCTGCGCTGAGTTCGGCATAGCGCGGATCATTACCCGGATAGCGCGGATCATTCGGTTCAAGGGCGGGCGGGGGCACATCGTAGCTGCGCCGCCATATCTTTACCTGTTCTTCGCCGAATTCTTTTGCCGTTTCCGATTTGTTCAGCCCCTGCAGGGCGCCGTAGTGGCGTTCGTTCAGCCGCCAATCTTTCTGTACCGGAATCCAATGCAGTCCCATTTCTTCAAGCGCGAGATTCAGTGTCTTTATTGCCCGGAGGAGGACGGAAACGTAGGCCTTGTCAAAGGTGAGCCCCGCCTCCCTCAGTGCCTGCCCGGCACCGCGGGCCTCTTTCACACCCTGCGGTGAAAGGTCAACATCTGTCCAGCCGGTGAAACGGTTTTCCCTGTTCCACATACTTTCTCCGTGGCGGATTAATACCAGTTTGTGCATATGTTCTCCTTATAATAGTTGCAAAAGTTCTCTATTACTATTTTCCTGATTTGCTTCGGTTATCTTGTTTGCATAGCATCTGGCAGTTTTCTGGAGTTGTTTTGCCCCCCTCATGCCAAGGAATGATGTGATCGGCTTCCATTTCTTCAAATTTCCATTCCTTTCCCGCATTCTTGCCTTTGCAGAGCGGGCACATACCTTTTTGCCTTTCGTATGCTTCCCGTTTCTGCTTGTCGCTGAACGCGCGAAGATTCAAGTGCTTCTCTTCACGTGTTAGAACATAAGGGTAAATCCCTTTTTTATTGGTTACCGCTTCATCTGCCATTAAGTTTGCGATTATTTCTTCAAGTTTTATAGTATCAAATATTTGAGTTTTGAAATTGTTGTATAGATCGCCCCAGTTTACCTTTGCCATTTCTTTGCGGTAATTGGTAAACGTTTTTCGCACCCATGCGATTAATTCCTGGAAGTATTGCCACAATTCTTCAGCATTTTCGTCGTGCTGATGGTTCGCTGCTGGCCGTCCAATATTTCATAGTTACCGTATTCCTTCACCATCCAGTACATAACGTTAAGGGGGAATCCTTTTTTAACCGTATTAAGTACCGCTTCGCGCTGTTTTTCTTTGTAGACAAACTCGCGTTGGTACTGCGGACGAACATCAAGTTTGCCCCCGTAAGCCGCAACTCCCTCCTCGGCGCTGTCTTTGTAGCCTTTGAGCACTTCACGTATTTTGATTTTTTGCAGTTTAATTTTCATAATTTATAATGCCCACTACGTTTTCAGATTCTTAATTAAAACTCTATTATAAATTTTTTTCCCTTTAATTAAAGTATAACATTCATGCCCTATCCACCTTGCGCTGTTTGCAATACCTAAGACCGCAAACTGTTTAGGATTATATTTATCAATAAAGGTAATCGGCACCCCCATTACCCCATCATAATCCAGTGGAATATCAAAGGTTTTATTCACATTTATAATGTCATAATCGTCATATTTTGGGTAATCACCCTCATTGCCTTTATAGGTTTGGTAAAGGACCAAATCCTCATGACGCTTAGTGGTGGATAAATTGGTAAACCACATAATTCTCCCCATACTGAAATACTTTACCCCATTCTCAATTTTGATTCTTGACTCGGTTGTTATGTTGTAATCTTCTGGAACCTGAAACCACTTTGTTCCACCATTATCATAGCCGAGCCATAATCTATTTTCTTTAATATAGCCAAAGGTCTCTTTGTACGTTATGGCATTTTGATCGCCAAGAATCAGAAATTGTTTGTCGTATTTCATCAGCTGCGCCACATATTCACGGAACAATGAAAATGGCGGATTCGTTACCACAATGTCGGCCTGCTTGAGAAGTTCAATACACTCATCACTCCGGAAATCGCCGTTTTTCGTGAGCGGGGAGGCAACATTGGAATTGTGCCGGAGTAACCATTCAACATCAGACAGACCAATGGCTCCGTCAGAATCAAAATCTCTTACTTCGTTTATCTCAATTCTGAATGGTTCTTTCCCCTCTGGCTTCAATCCTTCAATTTCAAACAGCGGCAGCTGGTCTCCGGCAATTGCTGAAGGAAAATAACTTGTGGCAATAAGTTTTTTTAACCCAAGCCAATTAAATTTGGCAGCAAAGTATTTAAAGAAGTTACTCTCATACGGATCATCACAGTTGCAGTATACTACCTTGCCGTGAAATTGGCTTGTGTAATGTTTCAGTTCGTTTTCAATGTCGGCAAGCTGAGTATAAAATTCGTCTTTCTTTGCTTTCTTCGCATCGCTCAAACGTTTATTAGAAACTGTGGTTTTCATAACACTGTCCATTATAACGAAAGTTGTTCATTTTTCAAGAAGGTTCAGAAAAATTAAAATTACGAAACGTGGTATACCCGACAATTCGCAGATCCGGACCGGCCGAAGCAACTTCTGACCATTCGCCATCTCAAATCTAAACACCGGAACGAATATACTCCGGTCCCTGAGCAGGGTCGTCTGCAAGCCCCTGAGCGAGAGCGCTCTTTCCCAACTCAAGCATGCCCTGCCCCCAGAATGTACATGGTCGGGAGCGCAGGGCAATAAGGCTACTCTCCCGATCCGGCACCCCTGGCAGCGCCAAGGCCTTCAGTGAAATTTTCAGAGGCTCGTACAATTTCAGCACATGGGGGCCTGTCAGCAGAATTTGAATCGGATCAAGCTCATGGTACTGGTGGTCTGATGCCTGCCCTGATATCGCCTCCGAAAATATGCCAGTGAGTTTTTCGCGCAGCACTGCGAATATCTCATCGGCTGAGGCATCCATGAGAGCGGTTAAACGGGAAGCATCTGGCATTGAGAACATCTCGGGGATAGCACCTTCGCTACCTTCGCCGCCACTATCAATTTTATCAAAATCATAGATACACGTAAAAAACCTATTTCTTTTCGCGTCAATTACCGGAAGAACAAGTGTCCTGCTCCCCCGCATTTTATGATCGCGCAGGCCGCTCACCCGGCTTTTATCTTTTCGTGATCCGCTTATGGATTGTGCTCCGCTTATGGATTCTTCATAAAAATATTCGCAAAACATGGCATCAATAGTTGAAACCGATATCAGAGGAATTCCCAGAACAGATGCCGCTGCTTTCAGACTGGACATAGCTATTCGTAAACCCATAAAACTTCCCGGGCCGCGCGCGCAGATAAGTCCGTCCAGATCCGATACTTCCACATCATATTCGGCAAGCAACAATTCCACTGCCGGCATAAGGTTCTCCCCATGGCGTAAACCCTCATCCAGCATTCTCATATGAACATCATTTTTTCCGCTCTGCAGAACAAGCTGAAGATATTCCGTGCTGCTGTCAACCGCAAGAAGCTTAGAATAACGCATGCCGTATCTCATCAATACGTTTTAAACGTTCCAGACATTCTGAAGTCGAAGCTGAAGCGGCAGAAATCATAATCTTCCGCCCTTCTCCGCTTCCGGTATTAATCTGCACCCGAACAATCTCAATGGGGAGTATATCTCCCGCCCTGTCGGGCCATTCAATCAGACAAATACCGGTTCCTGAAAAATACTCATCGGCGCCCATGCCGAGCAGATCAGCAGCATCGGACAAACGGTAAAAATCCATATGATACAGCGGAGGATCATGAACATATTCCTGAACAATGGCAAAACTCGGGCTCCGTACTTCTTCAGTAATGCCAAGCCCGCGCGCAAAGCCCTGAGCGAAAACGGTTTTTCCCGAAGCAAGACCGCCCTCCAAGCAATAAATATCTCCCGGATATGCGTGTTGAGCAACCCGATAGGCGATATTATATGTTTCTTCAGGAGAATTAGTAATCAGAGAAATCATACACATAGTCTTGAATTTCATTCAGATTTTTTGTAGACACACGGGTAAAAACAATGCCCATAGTTACCCCGTGCGCTGCGTTCTGCTTTTTAATACTACGTACCTTCCCAAAGGCTGTCGTGATTCTGGAAGGGTTTAATCTGAAAATGATCTTTATGAGACTGCCAACAGGAAAGGCATTGAGCGTGGATAGCGCGCATCCGACCTTGCTTATATCCTCTATTTTTCCCGGATATTTAATATCCTTCTTCACAGTAGCCCGTTTGACTATGTGATCTCCCTCCTGAATACTTACTATATCAACAACTTGAAATAGTGCTTTCACATTCGCTTGCTTTCTCTGATGTTTTCTAAGTTGATTATATGTCATCTTTGTACTGTGCACAAGAAGCATACACGTAACACCATCTACCGTCTGAAACTCTTTCAACCGTGTTTCAAATATGTAGGCATGTCTATTGACAATCAGACGAATTTTCAGATGAGTTCCCGGAGTGTACTGTATCGGGGAACTGTTTATATTATGCGGCATCTCAATGACAAGACATGAATCCAAATTGGCTATTACCCGGGAAGTTCCGGGAGGAAGACCTTTTGCATATATTGTTACCTCCTGCCCCAACTTGAGCAGGCGTGTTTTTCCTATGTTCTTCTGATATTTCAGATGATTTGCCGATTGCTCAATTTTTCTTCTCATTTCAAAAATGTCAGCAATAATTTTTTCTTTGTTTTCCGCTGAAATGTTACTGCTCTTAACACTCTCGGTCAGTCTCTGAAGGGTTCGGCTGAGAAATTTCATGTTATGAAAGAGCCGGATCGGGTTTGCAATTCCCTGATCCTTAATGGCCCTGAGAAGCATATGAATTTGGTATTGTTCCAGACCATGATTCCGCGCCGTTTTCTTCAGGTGCCGGATACTCCCGGTTTTCATCGAAGAACCATAATACTTCCCGCTCAGTAACATGAGAATTACCAGCCCAACAAAAATAATTCCCATGAATAATACAGCCGAATTATTGGCCTGGACAATATATTGAAGGGGCATAAAACTCATTCTTCCCCCATCGATAACGAAAAAAGCTGTTCAGTAAAGATATTCAGTAACTCACGCAGATCATATTCAAGAATGTCTGCCAGAAGAACAGAATCTTTATTACCTATGGTATTGTTCATTTCAGCAATGAGTTCACTCAAATTTTTCTTTGTTTCATTGAGTTCTTTGAATGATTGATCGGGATATTCAATGGTAAGAACGTCCATAATGCGGATAGATTTGGCTATTACCTCGGAAATTTTGAGTACAAACCCATAGGCATCGCGCTCACTCCCTGTCTGGAGAGCAGTTCCAATGTCTTCAAGAGACGGCAGCATATTCTTCAACATCTCAGCAGTCTTTTGCATTTCCCGAGCTGGTTGGGTTATTTCCGTAAGACGGTCAAGTAAAATAATTTTCAATTTATTCAGAATAGTACGAAATCGTATGAGCTCAGGAGGTTTACTGTTTGTGAGTGATATTTCCTGCGCCGCCACATCAAGTTGTTTGAAATCCTTTGAAAATTCATCCTCACTGAGATTAAGCATTCGCGGAATAACCTGGCGAACATGATCATACTCGCTCCAGGCATCGGAAATTTCCCGCTCAAGCTGTTCGCTCTGCTTACCCTGCTCGCCCGCCTGAAATTTTTTAATAAGTTCATCAAGAAGGAGAAAATAGTCAATTATGGTCATTAACTGTTTCTGGTGGAGATTATTGATCGTACCGGCCCGAAGATCTAATTGCTGAACCGTATCAACGGAGCAGCTTCGCCATTGTTCTGTCTGAGCCAGATCCACTTCCCGGGTATCAATATGAAGTTCGAGCGGGTACATCCCGACTTTTTTTATCCATGAACACAGTGAATCGTAAACATCACCAATGTTTCGTTCCGATTCTAATTTCACCTGTAAGGTTTCATTATTAATTCGTATGTGCACAGCCACATCTCCCAATTGGACAGAATAGAAACTTTTGCTACTGGGAATTGCGCTTGCGCAATTTTCCAATACAAAACTTTCGAATAGTTTATTCTCATTATCGGATACTTTGAAACTTTTGTATTAATTATTATTATTCGAATTGTTACGGGAATTCAAATTTTGCAGGCCCTGGGCTGAATTTTCAAGGTTATTAATGGCAGATTCCATAGCACCAAACTGGCGTCTGGCATCGGCCTCATAATCTTTCAAAAATTCCTCATAATCTTCAATATCCTCATTTTCCGAGCTAATGAGATTATCATAACGAGCGGAACGGCTGGCAATAATACCGCCTGTCGTTGTATATGACTGAATAATCTGATCAAGCTGATATCCAACACCCTGATCAACCGTCAGATCATCATCACTGTCCCTGCCGAAAAGATCCTTTATGGCCGGAACATTCCTAGACAGGCTCTGATCGAGCAACGATTCATTAATTTCCAGATATCCTCTGAGACTGCCGAAATTCACGCTGCCACTTGCCCCCCGTGATGCGTTTGTGCTAATTCCTATGTGGCTCAGCAACGATATGTCCTGCCCAGCGCTCGTCTCATAACTGCTCGATGTAATTGTCTGTAGGCGCTGCCGGAGCGTATTGAGGATGTTGTCGCCCTGAAATATGCCAAGAAGTGTGGTGTAACGTTCACGTTCCTCATCGGTGAAATACTCAATCTCATCAATAATTTCCTGATTATTACGGGTGAAAATATTTATATCGCGGATAATCTGATTATACCGGCCTACCCATTCTATGAGGGTATCTTTAATAAGATCATGGTCGGGTTCAATTCGAATTTCAACTTCTTCGGGAGCGGAGGTTCTGAGTTCAAGGGTAACACCGGGAATGACATCGTCTATGGTATTACTCTCACGCTCAACGAAAATTCCTTCAATTTCAATGAGCGCATTCCGGCTGCCATCCGCATTGATCCCGCCGGGGGGGGCGGTGCGGTTGCCCCCCGGGGGGGTAGCGATCATAATTTCAATGTTCCGCATTGTTAATGTTTTGTGCGTGTTGACATTGCTTATTTCCAGAGAATCCAGCCCCGCCGTATATTCCGAAAGGGGAATGCGGACAGTAACAAAGTTTTCACTGTTTGGAACATCGGGAAGAGCCGTTCGCTGAGTTCCGTTCCGGGCAAAAATGAGCGCGTAGTCCTCCACTGTTTTTATCGGTTCCTGTTCCGGCTGCGGAGGGGGGGTGAAGGTACTCGGAAAATTCGGCAGGGTTACATTTCCTAGGGAAACAGAACCGCTATCGGGGGCTTCAGGCCCGGGGGGGAGAGGAGGCGGCGGGGGCAGCAGTTCCGATACAAGCCGCAGATCATAGCGGAGCGCAAGGTTCGCGGTATTCTCCACAGCTTCAGAAAAAGGGAGTACCATTTTCGCGCCCGGGGGCAGTATTATCTCACCTTCCGATCCCTCCGCTGCTCCTTCACCTACACTGGCGGGCACACTGGCGGCTGCGCTGGCGGGCACACTGGCGGCTGCGCTGTCGGGCGACCGAATGCGTATTTTCACAGCAGGTGCCGTCCAGCCGAGTTCCGTTGCGAGCGCCGCCGCATCTTCTTCAAAAGCAAGAACATGAGAGCTTCCGCTCTTCAAAGATTCAACAAGAATGACTTGGGAATCTGTTCTGTTTCTAATAACGGAGGAGCGTATCAACTCAGGATTACGGCGATTGAGCGCAGCGGCAAATTCCTGTACACTTCCCCCCCTGAATCTGAGGGTAACATTTTGCTCTCCAACGACAAATCGGTATATTCCCTTTTCAACCTGCATATCTATCGGCAGATCTTGGGAAATGAATCGGTCAGCCTGAGCTATCTGATGAACCCGTATTTTTGTTATTCCTTCAATAGCCGTACGGCCGGCATCTGCCCGCAACACGGCTTCGTTGCTGGAAATTGCAATTCTTTCATTGAAAGGGTTCTCAAAACTAAAAAGATTTCTGGTATTGGAACGCAGACTGCTCAGATTCGTGTTAAGTTCCTGCCAAACTCTTCGTTCTGTCTGATATTCATCAAGCTGCCCTCTCATCCGATCAAGGCGGATACTCTCAGCATCTACCAATTCCTGGACGAGAGACTCAGTATTAAAACGGCTGTTTACTCCGGGTATCGAAATATCAGACATAATACTCCATTATCTTTACTTTCGTCAGAATTATTATTCACATAAAGAAAAATTTCCAGCCCCGGATGCATGGGCGAGCAGGCGCGTAGCGCCGACCAGCCCCGGACGCATGGGCGAGCAGGCGCGTAGCGTCGACCAGCCCCGGGTGCATGGGCGAGCAGGCGCGCAGCGCTTTAATTCCTGCTCAACGCACTTTCCAGATCACTCAGAATATCTTCAATGTCTTCAATGCCAATGGAAAGCCGAATAAGATCCGATGGAA
>CBDDDG010000010.1:480000-593920 GCA_965226555.1 Salinispira sp.
AGACCCTTCTCATTCGTTCCTGAAAATCCATGTATATTCCTCCGTTAAGGTATATTAGAAACTTTTGCCTTGAAAAAGTTTCTAATTTGGCATGCCTCGTTGCGCTTGGCATTCTCTCATTTTGTATAAAGTTTTGCCACAGGCAAAACTTTGTCATAAAATCGATCTTTCTTTTCGGGATTCTCATCCTGTATTATATCTTTGAGTATGGCGATTGTTTCTTCTGAGATCATTGCATGGCAACAGTCTCATCGGTGATATTATAGTACCGTTCATGTATCCGGAGTGTCAACATCCCATATGAACTTTTTTGAATTTTTCTTTCGATTTTTTGCTTTCTGGCTGTAATCAGTCCTCTATGTTATGATCCTTACCATGATCAAATCTCAGGAGCACACTATGTCATTTGTCGCAGACAGTATGGAAAGACGTACACGGAAAAACACCTTCTATCGGAAAATTGACCAGATTATCGACTGGAAGCCCATTGAGGATATTATTACAGAACACGATACCCGAGGAAGCAGCGCTGTCGGCAGGGCTGCCTACCCCGGTCTGTTGCTGTTCAAAATGCTTTTGTTGGGAATGTGGAATGATCTCAATAGAAGTTTTGCCTCAGGCAAAACTTTCTATAGCATAGGAGAATGCTAAGCACAGAGAAAGCATTTCGAATCTGAAACTTTTGCTATTGGAAATTGTGCAAGCACAATTTTCCAAAGCAAAAGTTTTGTAGCGATTATGGCGTTGAAGATATGGTGAATGACAGCATGGGAGCATCGAATTTCTGCGGTCTTATTGTGGAAGATGATGTGCCGGATCACAGTGTTCTCAGCCGTTTTCGCACAGCCATGACGAAAGCGGGAATCTTTGACCGACTGCTTAATGAAATAAACCGACAGCTTGAAACGCGGGGGATTATGATTAAGAAAGCGGTTAAAGTTGATGCGAGCATTACCAGAAGTCCGAGAAAACCCCGCGGGATCGTTGATCGCACAGACAGTGATGAATGCGCTCAATCGGATAATAAATCCTTAGAGCAGGAACCGGAGAAGTTTGCGGACAGAGTAGATACCAATATGAGGTGGACGAAAAAGAATGGGGAGTTTCATTTTGGCGCGAAGAAGCATTGTCTTGCCGATGACAATGGGCTTATGGTAGCGATCGAGACCACCCCGGACGCATGGCGAGCAGGCTCGGAGCGCCGACCAGCCCGGACGCATGGCGAGCAGGCGCGGAGCGCCGACCAGCCCCTAGCCCCAGCAACAGTCGCATGGCGCGCAGGCCGATCGGCGATAATTAATGCGATCCGTTCCGCACTGTCCGCATTTCCTCATCGCTCAGCCCGGTAATTCTCTGAACAGCCTCTGTCGACAAGCCTTCCAAAAACATACTGCGAGCCGTTTCTCGAATGCCTCTCTCCATTCCCTGCGCAAGACCTTCAACCTTGCCTCTCTCCATTCCCTGCTCAAGACCCTCAACACGGCCTTTCAGAATACCCCTTTCCATTCCCTGCTCAAGACCCTCAATCCGGCCCTTCGCAATGCCTTCCCTGACGAAGGCGTTGGTAATGTTATATGTCCGCATACTGTTTTCTCCTTCAGGGAACAGTTCCCTGTTAATTTTCTCAAACTGTTCATACAGTCCCAAATCTTTTAGATAGCCTAACACACTCTCTGCTAGATCAGTAAAGTCTTGTGATGACAGACCGTTTAGGAGCCGCGCAATCTCTTTCAGCCCCTCAACATTCATCTCATTATCTCGCATTATATACCACAATGCAGTCGATGTATATCGTTTTTCATCGGAACGCCATGCCAACTGCTTCTTTGTCATTCTCCTCAGATCGCGCACAATGTACGACACTTTCACCCTGACATCCACTGTGCCTTCTGTAAGGGATTCGGAAGTTGGATTTCCATGTAAACTGTAAAATGTGAGTGGGAGGTTCCATTCATTTTTTCCGTGGTAGAGCAGAAGTATATAGATAGCATCATTTTCATTGTACACATTGCTGTTTCTGAGGGCATATTGATAATTATCGATTTGAGTGAGAGCATGTTTATGCTGGTAGCTTTTATGCTCAATAATAAAAAGGGCCTTCCGGTCGGGGTCTGACAGGAAGGGGGCACTGACAACGAGATCGCAGTGAAGGTTCTTTTTTCCTGCAATGTAGCTGGGGTTTTCAATGCGGATTTTGTCCATGTCCAGCTTGGCAAGCATTGTATCCTCACAGAACAGCCGCAGCAGGTCGGGAATCAGCCGGGGGGTTCTGTAGTAGGCGATCTTGAAGGCTATGTCGTGGATGTGGCATTTGCTGTGGGATGATTTTTTCATACATACCTCCTGCTATATCTATAACGGGAGAACTGTCATTTTTAACTGTGTTTTTTGAAAGAATGTTGTGATTTTTTTTCGGGGTGTCGGGAATGGGGGGCTGGTATGCTCTGTTTTGATGCGCTTTATGCTCCCGGGGACAATGCTCAGCGCGAGGTCTTTGTGGAAATATGCATGTATGAAGTTCCTGAATATCAGGGGATTTTCGAAAGCATATTTCCAGCGTGTACCATTCCTATATATTTTTCGCTCATACCACATAAACGGGGTATGCGCGCATGGTAAATGATGTAATGAGAAAATTTTGTAAAAAGTTTTATTATTTTGGGATATTACTGTTTGACCAGCCCGGACGCATGGCGAGCAGGCGCGGAGCGCCGACCAGCCCCTAGCCCCAGCAACAGTCGCATGGCGCACAGGCCGATCGGCGATAATTAATGCGATCCGTTCCGCACTGTCCGCATTTCCTCATCGCTCAGCCCGGTAATTCTCTGAACAGCCTCGGTCGACAACCCTTCCAAAAACATACTGCGAGCCGTTTCTCGAATGCCCCTCGCCATTCCTTTTGCAATGCCTTTCTGCATTCCCTGCTCAAGACCTTCAACCTTGCCCCTCTCCATTCCCTGCGCAAGACCTTCAACCTTGCCTCTCTCCATTCCCTGCTCAAGACCCTCAATCCGGCCCTTCGCAATGCCTTCCCTTACGAAGGCGTTGGTAATATTATATGTCCGCATACTGTTTTCTCCTTCAGGGAACAGTTCCCTGTTAATTTTCTCAAACTGTTCATACAGTCCCAAATCTTTTAGATAGCCTAGCACACTCTCTGCTAGATCAGTAAAGTCTTGTGATGACAGACCGTTCAGGAGCTGTGCAATTTCTTTCAGCCCCTCAGCATTCATTTCATTATCTCGCATTATATACCACAACGCAGTTGATGTATATCGTTTTTCATCGGAGCGCAATGCCAACTGCTTCTTTGTCATTCGCCTCAGATCACACACAATGTACGACACTCTCGCCCTGACATCCACCGTGCCTTCGGTAAGGGATTCGGAGGTTGGATTTCCATGCGAACTGTAAAATGTGAGTGGGAGGTTCCATTCACCTTTTCCGTGGTAGAGTAGCAGTATATAGATAGCATCATTTTCATTGTACACATTGCTGTTTCTGAGGGCATATTGATAGTCATCAATCTGAGTGAGAGCATGTTTGTGCTGGTAGCTTTTATGTTCAATAATAAACAGAGCCTTCCGCTCTGGGTCTGACAGGAAGGGGGCGCTGACAATGAGATCGCAGTGAAGGTTCTTTTTTCCCGCAATGTAGCTGGGGTTTTCAATGCGGATTTTGTCCAGATCCAGCTTGGCAAGCGTCGTATCCTCACAGAACAGCCGCAGCAGGTCGGGAATCATACGGGGGGTTCTGTAGTAGGCGATCTTGAAGGCTATGTCGTGGATGTGGCCTGTGCTGTGGGATGATTTTTTCATAAACATTCCTCCTACATCTGTGACGGGTAAAATGTCATTTTTGACTATGTATTTTGAAAGAATGTTGTGATTTTTTTTCGGGGTGTCGGGAATGGGGGGCTGGTATGCTCTGTTTTGATGCGCTTTATGCTCCCGGGGACAATGCTCAGCGCGAGGTCTTTGTGGAAATATGCATGTATGAAGTTCCTGAATATCAGGGGATTTTCGAAAGCATATTTCCAGCGTGTACCATTCCTATATATTTTTCGCTCATACCACATAAACGGGGTATGCGCGCATGGTAAATGATGTAATGAGAAAATTTTGTAAAAAGTTTTATTATTTTGGGATATTACTGTTTGACCAGCCCGGACGCATGGCGAGCAGGCGCGGAGCGCCGACCAGCCCCTAGCCCCAGCAACAGTCGCATGGCGCGCAGGCCGATCGGCGATAATTAATGCGATCCGTTCCGCACTGTCCGCATTTCCTCATCGCTCAGCCCGGTAATTCTCTGAACAGCCTCGGTCGACAACCCTTCCAAAAACATACTGCGAGCCGTTTCTCGAATGCCCCTCGCCATTCCTTTTGCAATGCCTTTCTGCATTCCCTGCTCAAGACCCTCAATCCGGCCTTTCAGAATGCCTTTCTCCATTCCCTTCAGAATACCCTTCGCAATGCCTTCCCTTACGAAGGCGTTGGTAATATTATATGTCCGCATACTGTTTTCTCCTTCAGGGAACAGTTCCCTGTTAATTTTCTCAAACTGTTCATACAGTCCCAAATCTTTTAGATAGCCTAGCACACTCTCTGCTAGATCAGTAAAGTCTTGTGATGACAGACCGTTCAGGAGCTGTGCAATTTCTTTCAGCCCCTCAGCATTCATTTCATTATCTCGCATTATATACCACAATGCAGTCGATGTATATCGTTTTTCATCGGAACGCCATGCCAACTGCTTCTTTGTCATTCTCCTCAGATCGCGCACAATGTACGACACTCTCGCCCTGACATCCACCGTGCCTTCGATCATGGATTCGGAAGCAGCATTTCCATGTGAACTGTAAAATGTGAGTGGGAGGTTCCATTCATTTTTTCCGTGGTAGAGCAGAAGTATATAGATAGCATCATTTTCATTGTACACATTGCTGTTTCTGAGGGCATATTGATAGTCATCGATCTGTGTGAGAGCATGTTTATGCTGGTAGCTTTTGTGCTCAATAATGAATAGGGCCTTCCGGTCGGGGTCTGACAGGAAGGGGGCGCTGACAACGAGAGCGCAGTGAAGGTTCTTTTTTCCTGCAATGTAGCTGGGGGTTTCAATGCGGATTTTGTCCATGTCCAGCTTGGTAAGAGTTGTATCCTCACAGAACAGCCGCAGTAGGTCGGGAATCATCCGGGGGGTTCTGTAGTAGGCGATCTTGAAGGCTATGTCGTGGATGTGGACTGTGCTGTGGGATGATTTTTTCATAAATATCTCCTGCTATATCTATAACGGGTAAAATGTCATTTTTAATTGTGTTTTTGGAAAAAATTTTGCAAAATTTGTGATTTTTCGGGGAGTCGGGAATGGGGGGGGCTGGTATGCTCTGTGTCAATACGCTCTATGCTCCCGGGAACAATGCTCAGCGCGAGGTCTTTGTTGAAGTATGAATATATGAAGTTCCTGAATATCAGGAGATTTTCGAAAGCATATTTCCAGCGTGTACCATTCCTATATATTTTTCGCTCATACCACATAAACGGGGTATGCGCGCATGGTGAATGATGTAATGAGAAAATTTTGTAAAAAGTTTTATTATTTTGGGATATTACTGTTTGACCAGCCCGGACGCATGGCGCGCAGGCCGATCGGCGATAATTAATGCGATCCGTTCCGCACTGTCCGCATTTCCTCATCGCTCAGCCCGGTAATTCTCTGAACAGCCTCTGTCGACAAGCCTTCCAAAAACATACTGCGAGCCGTTTCTCGAATGCCCCTCTCCATTCCCTGCGCAAGACCTTCAACCTTGCCCCTCTCCATTCCCTGCGCAAGACCTTCAACCTTGCCTCTCTCCATTCCCTGCGCAAGACCCTCAATCCGGCCCTTCGCAATGCCTTCCCTGACGAAGGCGTTGGTAATGTTATATGTCCGCATACTGTTTTCTCCTTCAGGATATAGTTTCCTGTTAATTTTCTCAAACTGTTCATACAGTCCCAAATCTTTTAGATAGCCTAACACACTCTCTGCCAGATCAGTAAAGTCTTGTGATGACAGACCGTTCAGAAGCTGCGCAATCTCTTTCAGCCCCTCAGCATCCATTTCATTGTCTCTCATTATATACCACAATGCAGTCGATGTATATCGTTTTTCATCGGAACGCCATGCCAACTGCTTCTTTGTCATTCTCCTCAGATCGCGCACAATGTACGACACTCTCGCCCTGACATCCACCGTGCCTTCGATCATGGATTCGGAAGCAGCATTTCCATGTGAACTGTAAAATGTGAGTGGGAGGTTCCATTCATTTTTTCCGTGGTAGAGCAGAAGTATATAGATAGCATCATTTTCATTGTACACATTGCTGTTTCTGAGGGCATATTGATAATTATCGATTTGAGTGAGAGCATGTTTATGCTGGTAGCTTTTATGCTCAATAATAAAAAGGGCCTTCCGGTCGGGGTCTGACAGGAAGGGGGCGCTGACAACGAGATCGCAGTGAAGGTTCTTTTTTCCTGCAATGTAGCTGGGGGTTTCAATGCGGATTTTGTCCATGTCCAGCTTGGCAAGCGTCGTATCCTCACAGAACAGTCCCAGCAGGTCGGGAATCAGCCGGGGGGTTCTGTAGTAGGCGATCTTGAAGGCTATGTCGTGGATGTGGCATTTGCTGTGGGATGATTTTTTCATACATACCTCCTGCTATATCTATAACGGGAGAACTGTCATTTTTAACTGTGTTTTTTGAAAGAATGTTGTGATTTTTTTCGGGGTGTCGGGAATGGGGGCTCGGATCCTTCGTGTGCTGATGGATGCCGGCGCCGCGCAGCGTTATGGCTCGCTTTTTTTCAGAATTTCATCATACGATTTATCCGAGCGCTCAAGCATCTGAAAAATCTGCTGTAAATATTCAAGGCGCCTTTCAGCCTTTTTTGGAGCGCCCGCCTGAAGCTTTTCCTTGCACGTGCCCACATAATCATCTACCGCCTCATGAAAGGATCTGACTACCTGCGCGTCCGTATTTCCTTCATACGATATAAGATCGCGAATACATTCAAGAAACTTTTGCATTGGAAAATTGCGCTTGCGCAATTTCCAGGAGCAAAACTTTGTCATATCGATTACACATGCAAGGCCGCTAACCGGAGGGCGGGCACGAGGCGAGCAGCATTGTTCCCGGGAGTATGGAGAGCATCAAAACAGAACTTCGTCACACAGGCGAACCAAAACATTCAGTCACCGGGTGCCGAGAAGGCTTTTTGATGTTGTATGCCAGCATATTGAGCGCCCATGCAACTCCCGTCCTTCGGGCATTTTCAATCGCTCCCGCACCTTCTAGATGCAATTCACGCCGCGCATGATATTCAATCATGGACGCATGGGTGAGACGGATGCGCAAGCATCCGACCAGCCCAGCGTTTCAGCAACAGCAGCCATGGGCGAGTTCTTACTGCATGGTAAAGGTATGGCCCCCGAAGGTTAAGGTGTTTCCACTAATGGTATAGTCGACCTTTCCCGCGGCGAGCAATCCCTCTAATGCTCCCGAGCACTCACTGAGTATAAATGTTTTTTCGTCAGCTGTGTAATTACACACAGTTTCGGCGCCTTCATACACTTCTGTGACAGTTTTATCGGTGAATGTCATCGTGTTCCCGTCTTCTCCCGTCCACACCCCTACTAAGAGCATTGAACATCCTGCTAACAGAGTTATTGCTACAATAACTATAAAAGGTACCTTTTTCATATGGTTACCCTCCTGTAAAATTTTCTATATGCTATTATTTTTTACCGGAGTATGGCAATAGCGAAAATATTTTTTTCACTTGATATTTGTTTCATTCCGATTTATAGAAACCTTTGCACATCATCGGGAATAATGGTATTCTGAGGAAAATTCACACAGAGAGCTGGGAATGAGCAATCGGGTTGTATTGCGCGCTGTCCGGCGCTGAAACGCTTCGATAGCCTGTATGAACTGATCAATTGGAAGGAAATTGGGGATATGCTCTGTGCTATCAACAACAAATCGATGGGCGCGAAAGGATATCATCCGGTTATGATGTTCAAAGTGCTGTTGCTGCAATCTTGGCAGAATCTCAGCGATGAAGGCATGGAAAATGCTCTTGCCTGCGACTTGGCATACAAGCGTTTTGTGGGGCTCAATGTTCTCGATGATACTCCCGATCATTCCACGATATGGCGGTTTCGGGAACAACTGACCCGTAAGAATATTCTCAGTGCGCTCTTGGACACGGTGAATGCGCAGTTGGACACGCAGGATTGTGAAGTGCACCGGGGCACAGTCAGCATAATTGATGCGAGTGTCATACAGGCTTCGCGGCATCGGAAGAAAAAAAATGACGCAGGAGAATCGACACAGGATCCTGAAGCGGCCTACGCGAGTAAGAGGGGAGGCGATGGAACGGTACGAACAACCTACGGTTTCAAGATACACGTGACGGTAAATGAGAAGGGACGGGCGAAGAAACTGCTGGTGACTGCGGCCAATATTCATGACAGCAAACTATTTGGCGAATTGATTATGGGAAATGAGACGGTGGTGTACGCGGATGCCGCGTACCGGAGTAAAGCGATTGCTGCGATGCTTGAGGAGATGGGCATAGAGAATCAGATACATGAGCGGGCGTATCGGAACACACCGTTAACCGATGAACAGAAGCAGGCGAATTACGGGCGGTCGCGCGTAAGGAATACGGTGGAGCGGTTTTTTGGTCTGAGCAAACTCCATTGCGGCGCAAGAAAGGCGCGGTATATGGGAGTTCAGAGGAATCAGAGTCGGTTTATGTGTATGGCGATTATGTATAATCTGAAACAGATGATCGGCATGAAACGGCGAATGGGGAACATGGCGCCGGAACGCTCTGCGGTTGCGGCATAACAACAGGATAGCTGTGCCCTTATGGCGGTACTGCTGCCGGAAATGAGGGAAATACTGAAAAAAGAATGAATTTTAGAGTTTTTGGTATACAAAGGGTGGAGAATAGTGTATTCTGAATCTTAAGAACCGATGAATAATTTTTTCTGCGTGGAAAAAAGACTACCGGCAGATATAATGGAGTTATTCAAAAGTTTCTTATAGTATGAACAGTTCGGATGTATAATGAAGCATACGGACTCATAGAAACTTTATCATAATTATCAATGAGTATTCTACCATAGGAGGATGAATATGAAATCATTTATCAATGCACGGAGAATTTCCCTTGGGGTTCTGTTCTGTGCGATCTTTATTGTGCTGGTCGGCGGATGCCCAATGTTGTTCGCCCCGCCTGCCATATCTGCGCCAACCCTTGAAGCAGGGGGGGATTCACTTGTTGTATTCTGGACTGGGCCCTCTGCTCTCTGGAATGCGGCAAACAGCAACGCTGATAACGGGCTGAGCGAGTATCACCTGCGTTATCGCGAAGAAGGCAGAGGGATCTGGAAGGAGATTACCGGCATCAGCGGCCTTACGTATACCATTACGGGGCTGACAAACGGTATCACGTACGAAGTACAGGCTCGCGCTGTCAATGCGACCGGTACTGCCAACTGGTCGGCATCGGCAACAGAAACACCTATACACGTTCCAGATGCGCCAGACTCTCCTACGCTCACAATGGGAGTTGGGCAACTTACGGTTAAATGGATAGTTCCGCCCGACAACGGCAGACCCATTACCGTGTATCATCTACGCTATAGCGAGGAAGGCAGTGAGAATTGGACGCTTATTACCTCCGGCATCAGCATCAGAGACATTAGCTATACCATTCCCGGGCTGGAAATCGGCGCCTACGCTGTGCAGGTGCGTGCCGTCAACGTTCTGGGCGAAGGCCCATGGTCTCCATCTGCCACAGAAACCATAGTGTATGGCGCAGACGGCTATGACGCAGACGGTTTTAACGCCGAAGGTACTTACCGAAACGGTACGAAATATGGCCCGGACGGCTATGACGCAGACGGTTTTAATGCCGAAGGCACTTACCGAGACGGTACGAAATATGACCCGGACGGCTATGACGCAGACGGTTTTAATGCCGAAGGCACTTACCGAGACGGCACGGACCGCGATGAATACGGCTATGACATATACGGCTATACTACCGCACATGTTCACCGCACAGATTTCGTCCTTGCATCTGAAAATAGTGCCCCCAGAGGTATCTGGTCGAATGGAACAACGATGTGGGTGGTGGATTGGGACGATGACAAACTCTATGCCTACAACATGGAGACCAAGGCCCGCGATAGCAGCAAGGACATTGCCCTCACTTCTGCGAACAATAACCCCTTCGGCATCGGATCGGATGGGACAACGATATGGGTATCGAATGTACAATCACTGACAGGTCTAGGTAAAACCTATGCTTATACCATAAGTACTGGAGAACCCGATAATGACAAGACTATTGATTTTGGAGCTGCACTTGGAAGCGGTAACCTTATGGGCATCTGGACGGATGGAACAACAATGTGGGCGATGAATATTTTAAGATGGATTCATGCCTACACGGTTGCCACCAAAGCTCGTGTCAGTGAAACGAGCGGCGGCACAACCACTTACCCGATGGATTTCAGTGTTATCGCCAATGTTCTCCGAGTAAGAAACCTCTGGTCAAATGGGACAACGATGTGGATAGTGGATAATTCCACTAGCAAAATCATCACCTATACAATAAGTACCCAGTTATACGATCCTGCTAAGGAGATCGCCTTGCCTAGTTATAGTGGTACTCCCTTAAACAACCCCTACTTCGGCATATGGTCAGATGAAACCACGATGTGGGTGGTACATGAGGACGATGGCATAATCTACGCCTACGACCTGAGTACCCGCGCGCGTCCGCCCATGGCGCCGGAACCAGCGGAGTAGCGCGGCGTATCGGTTTTATTGGCGGGGCGGCTTTTTTATTGCCCCCCGCCTGCCCTTGTCCGGCGGGCTGTGTGTTTTTGAAGATGCAACTATCTCACCCGGACTTCGACTCATGGTGCATTTTCTCGTGAAGGAAATTTCTGAATTCAATTATCTATGCGGGAACATCAACCTTCTTCAAACCTGTATATCTATCAATGGCAAACACACTGACACCGTCATCAACGTATCCCGCACAAAACAGATAGGTCTTAGAGCCGACTACGGCAGTCGTCAGACCGCGGGCTCCGTCAAATCATGGAAACACTCTCAACATTAGCCGGTGAAATTCAGTATATGAGCCTGTCGGACTTTGCCGGGGCACCCACCATATTTTGTAAAGAAATATGTTCATGCGATGAAGTAATTTGTAATTTTTAAGTATAAATAAAGGGAAATAGGTGTTTTTAGTATATTTTTATGTGAAAAATTAGATTTTTTCGGGAAGGTAGGTAATTTTTTTGTTAAAACAGCGAATACATTTAGCATATTTTGAGCACTTTGGTGATTATTTTTCTAAGTCCGACAGGATCATATGAATAATTAAAGATTAAAGGGCAAAGTGCGCTACTGCCATCGTTTTTGGGCGAGCAGGCAGGAGGCCGTAGCCTCCGACCAGCCCGGACGCATAACGAGTCCGCTCAACGACAAAATTTCCCTCCGCTATTTTGTCAATATCCTGTCAAAAAAACCGAGGGGGGACTTCTGGCTCAATTTGTATAAAGGAGTTGTAGCGCGGGATCACGCTACAACTCCTGTTTTTCAATTCAACCAGCCCCCCGCTCTTGCTCATTTAGGGCAGTTCTCCTATGGGTGCACAACGGAATTAGACGATTCTGACCACATTCCCGCTCCCTTCATGTTGACGGCACGCACCTGTAGTATGAAGGTTAGGCCTGAGCCTAATGCCGTCTTGAAGGAGAATGGGGCGAGAGCGTCGGAGCTAATAGTAGTAGGAGCTGTCCAATTGCTCTCGCTGTCTGTACTATACCGTATTTGGTATCCGGTAATGGTGCTGCCTTCGTTGGGGGTCGGCGCAGTCCAAGTTAATTTCAGTTTGTCGTCTTCTACTTCGAGAGTTGGCTTTGGGACCCTGTTAGGAACAATATCATCAGGAGTTGCCGAAGTAGTATCTGACCAATCACTATTACCCACAGTGTTCTTTGCGCGCACCTGCACATCATACGCGCTGCCGTTTGTCAGACCGGTAATGGTGTGGCTTGTGCCGGTAATGTCTGTTGAAGCAATCTGCGTCCATGCTCCGCCGCCTGTGCGATACTGCAACTCATACCCGTTAATGGCGCTGCCGCCATCGGCAGGCGCAGTCCATTCTGCGATAATTTGCCCGTTTCCTGCTGTGAGGGTTGGAGGAACAGGCTTGGCAGGAGTATCGAGTAGAGTTGCCGAAGTAGTATCTGACCAATCACTATTACCCACAGTGTTCTTTGCGCGCACCTGCACCTCATACGCGGAGCCGTTTGTCAGGTTCATAATGATGTGGCTTGTGCCGGTAATGTCTGTTGAAGCAATCTGCGTCCATGATGCGCTACCTGTGCGATACTGCAACTCATACCCGGTAATGGCGCTGCCTCCGTTATTGGACGGAGCAGTCCATGTTGCGCTAATTTGCCCGTTCCCTACTGTGAGCGTTAGAGCAGTCGGCGCGGCAGGAGTATCGGGTAGAGTTGCCGTGGCAGATGTCGACCATGGTCCAGTGCCGATCGCATTGACGGCGCGCACCTGCACCTCGTACTCGGTATCGTTTGTCAGGTTCATAATGGTGTGGCTTGTGCTTGTACCCGCGCTAATTGGCGCAGACCATGCTCCACCGCCTGTGCGATGTTGCAACTCATACCCGGTAATGGCGCTGCCGCCATCATCGGTCGGCGCTGTCCATGTTGCGCTAATTTCCCTGATCCCTGCTGTGAGTTCAAGCGTGGTCGGTTTCATGGGAAGGTTGCCAACAGGGGCTGCTTCTGTGGGAGTTGCTGTGGCACTTTCCGATGGGGTACCATTGCCCGCGCTATTGACAGCGTATACCTGTACTTCGTACTCGGTGCCGTTTGTCAGACCGGTAATGGTGTGGCTTGTATCAGTAACATCAGAATCGGCAGACGAAGAAGTCGTCCACTGTCCTTGCGGGCTGGAGGTGCGATACTGCAACTCATACCCGGTAATGGGGCTGCCTCCGTCATCGGTCGGCGCCGTCCATGTTGCGATAATTTGCCCGTTCCCTGCTACAAGCGTTAGATCAGTCGGCGCTGAAGGAGATCCTTCGATCACTGTCCTTGCTGTCCTTGCTGTGCGACTTTCCGATGGGTTGCCATTGCCCGCGCTATTGACAGCGTACACCCGTACATCGTACTCGGTATCGTTTGTCAGTTCCGTAATGGTGTGGCTTGTGCTTGTACCCGCGCTAATTGGCGCAGACCATGCTCCGCCGCTTGTGCGATACTGCAACTCATACCCGGTAATGGGGCTGCCTCCAGTGTCGGTCGGCGCCGTCCATTCTGCGATAATGTGCCCATCCCCTGCTGTGAGCACAAGCTCGGTCGGCTGCATGGGAAGGTTGCCAACAGGGGCTGCTTCTGTGGTCGGTTCCGACCATTCGCCATTCCCCACATCGTTCACTGCGCGAGCGCGCACCTCATAGTCGCTGCCGTTTGTCAGACCGGTAATGATGTGGCTTGTCGCAGTACTTTCAGGATCTAGATTTCCATCAGGACTCCATATTCCTGCAAAGATGTTCAGGATGGTAACTTCGCGATACTGTAGTTCATACCCGGTAATGGGGCTGCCTCCGTCGGCAGGCTCCGTCCAGTGAACCGTTAATTGCCCGTTCCCTGCTGTAAGGGTTGGAGCAACCATGGTACCCGGTGGGGTTGGGTTTGCAGTATCATCCGCCGTAGTGGGTCCCGGCATTGGACATCCGACAATCAATGCAATAAACATTGCACTTAGTACAAGAAGAATTGGTATAATATGAGATTCTTTGAAATACATATAATAACCTCCAGTATAAAATATATCTTATATAGTATAATAAAACAAGTCTTTTAAGATAGCAAAATATGTTGAATAACAGAACTTCCCCAACAATTTTTTTAGACCATTGCAGGAACTCTCATACGCATTCATGATCTACTAATCATCAACACATCACAGAATTCCTGAGTATTTTACCTAATGAAAAGCTTTATGTCAATCAAAAATTTCACTTTTACTGAAATTATACCTGATCATAGTCTTCTTTGCACGCAAAATGAGCATACCCCCCTTCGAAAATCCACTTATGCGCGGTACAATTCCCAATTATGGGAGGGACTATGTGTTCTCAGAAAAAAAGTGTTGCCCGAACCTTTATTCAAAGGCTCGGACAGATGCTGAAAACAACCAATTTAACCGACCCTCGGAAACGACCGGTTGTTCAGCTATCACAAATAATGGCTCTCATTATATCGATGCCATTATTTTCATGCAAGAGTCTGTTTGATCTCGATTATCTGGCTCGGAATAAACATGTTCGGAAGTTACTCGGCAGCAAACGGTATATGGTCGGTTCCGACAGCACCATACAACGGGTGATTTCTCAGATCATACCGGATGAAGTGACGACGATGGTGGGAACCAGTATGAAGTTGTCAGTGAGTGACACTGAAGAATCGTGTTATTTGGACACGGGAGTTCATCGGAGTATTGGTATTGTCGATGGCACCTGTGTCTTCGGGAGCGTCTGGTTCACCGTGCTGGCGCGACCGACAAAGACAGGAACGTATGCGCAGGTTGTGAGACCGATGAAGGGCAGAGGGCACGAACTGCGCGGGTCTGAAGAAATGCTTTTGAGGGAAGGAGATACCCTGCCGCAATTGTTAAGTTTCGATGGGCTCTATCTGTGTGAGCCCTTTCTTCATCTGATCTGCGCAAAATTAAAGCGTCATATTCTGGTGAAATTTCGTTCGGTAAAGCGGGATGGCACTCCGCGGAAACATGAGCGGTTGCTCCTTGATCGCGCAGCCCGCTATATGGAACATCAGGGGTTCTATAGTGATGCAGTCCAAACCGCGAGCGGGTATGATTATCAACGATCAACGAGTTACCAGATTGAGGCAGTGCTTGACGAATGGCATGGCGTTCCGGTGCTGGTGCTGCGGGTCACTGAAGGGAAGGAGACGTTCTGGGTAATTACGAGTGATGTACATCTGTCATTGCCTGCTGCGCGGGAAGCTGCGCACCTGCGGTGGAGCATAGAGAATGATGAGTTTAAGCGCATGTCGTATCTTACCGGCACCAAGAGAGTGCGGACGCATAACAAGATCGCCGCTGTGTGTTTGTTGTGCTGCATTGCCATGGGGGTCAATTTTCTCACCAGTATCAACCATGTGCTGGCGAGCGTCGTAACAAAAACGCTTCCTGTTAAGCGAACATGGAAAATAACAGGGCGGTGGATATGGAAGGGAATAAAATGGCAGATTCGCACAGGAGGGATGTCTGTGTTGAGCTAAGTAGTGAACAATCGGTCGTTTTCGAGGGCAGTCTACCGAGTTGATTTCCTTACATATCACTAACACACAATCAACGCAGACCGGCGGTTCTGCGGCGGGGGTGGTCTATGCGCCCGGTATTCCCGCCACATACTCACTGCTCAAGGGCAAAATCTCCCTCCATTATTCTGTCAAAATCCCGTCAAAAAAATTGTTGGGGAAGTTCTGGTTGAATAATTATTGGGTAATATTTTCTTAAATGGGGTAATTTCTTTCACTCCAGATTTGATTTGACGCTGAGAACTGGAAGGATCATTCCCATATAAGCATTATTAATGGTTATTAGTGGTTTTTAGTGGTTTTTAGTGGTTTTTGGGATATAAACCTTTGGACAGACCCCTCCTCCCCAGTGTAAAACGAAGGTTATTCGTATACACTGGGGGTTGTATAAAACATAAAAGGAGGGAAACAGTGAACAGTAGTATCACATATTCTCAGTATCATCTCAAGTCTCGGAAGTATCAGGCGGCTTCGATGTATGATTGGCGGTTGCGGATGGTTCGGTATGCCCAGGAGCATTCGATCAAGGCGGCTGCTCGGGAGTTCGAGGTGTCGCGCAACACGGTGCGGCGGTGGGTTCGGCGCTTTGAATCCGGCGAGGGGCTTGAAGACAAAAAGCGGGGCACGACCAATCATCCGATGAAGATGAAATTCGGGCACCGGTGTCATCTCGAGAGTCTTGTCCAGACCAAGAATCGGAATCACAACAAAATCATTGGAACGCAGGTGCAAAAGCAGTTGAAGGCGGAAGTTGGCGGGAAGTACAGCCTGCCGACGATTATCAAGACGCTAAAGCAGATAGGGGCGCAGAAAACAAAGAAGCCGAAGGCGCGGCCCAAGAGAGATTTGCGGGAGGTAACCGACAGGATGAAGTTCGGCGAGTGCATTCAGATTGATATCAAGTATCTGACGGACATTCCCGCTATGCGGTTTTCTCAGAAGTGTTTAGACGTTCCGAAGTACCAGATAACTGCCCGGGATCGGGCGACAGGGGCTCTGTGGTACGCCTTTGCCAATGAGAAGAGCAGTATGGTAACAACCTTGTTCGCCGAGTACCTGCTGGAGCACCTGCGGAATCATGACGGAGACCTTGCCAAGGACATAACGGTTCAGACCGATAACGGGGCAGAGTTCACCGTTCGACATCTGAGCAAAACCCGAACATCGGGGTTTGAGCAGGCGCTCATACAGGCGGGTGTCGAGTATCGGCGTATTCCGCCCGGGCATTGCACATGGAACAGTTCTGTCGAGTCCTCGCACCGGCTCATTGAGGATGAGTTCTACAGTCAGGTGATGAATCCAAAGCTCAATGAGTTTCTTAAGGAAGCCGAGGAGTATCAGATAGATTTCAATTACCGGCGGTTCAACACCTACCGCAAAGGGACTCCGCTGGATCTTTTGAGGCAGCGGAATACCGATGTGGATAGTGATATTCTCCGGCTCAAGCCGATCATAATGGAGCAACGGCTCACACGGCCGACGCTTGAGCGATGGAGGGCTTGGCACTCGGAAGAAATGATCGCATAATAGGTCAAAGTGGGGTCTGTTCAAACCTTAATATCCCAGTTTTTAGTGGTTTTAAAATTGATATTTTCCCTATAATGTGTTATCCTTTATTACAGGGACTTTCTGAAACTGTTATACTACCCGTTGTTACACGATGGGTGGGAGCAGTCGGGAATTAAATTACCTGAGAAAAAATACTATTTAAGCATAAGGAGTTAAATTATGCATATTACATTACCTAAAGGGAAAACCTTTTTCGTATTCTGCGCAATTTTTATTATATTGATTGCTGGATGTCCAACACCGGTAGATAACCCAGTGGACACTGCAACCCCGCCGGGTACCATGGTTGCTCCAACCCTCACAGCAGGGAACGGGCAATTAACGGTTGCATGGACTGAGCCAACTGATGGCGGCAGCGCCATTACCGAGTATCACCTTCGCCATAGCGCGGACGGCGGTACCAACTGGTCGGACATTATTAATGTCGCCGTGCCAGCCACAAGCCACCCCATCACGGAACTGCGCAACGGTACCTCGTACAGTGTACAGGTGCGTGCCGTAAACGCGCGGGGAGAAGGCAAATGGTCGCCGAGCGCAGAAGGAATTCCTGTTGACGTTCCCATGGCGCCGACTGGTCTCGCTCTCACAGTGGGAGATGAGACACTTACTGCAACATGGACGGAATTAGAGCCGACCGACACTGGCGGCAGCCCTATCCTTCATTATGCAGTGGAACACCGCGAACCAGAAGCCGAGTGGCCGCAAACTCCCAGTGCATCCACCGCCGATGCCGGCACCCTGACCCTCGACATCCCCAACCTGAAAAACGGCACCGAGTACGAAGTACGGGTATACGCTGTCAATGATCAGGGAGATGGAAACCGATCAGAAATTGCAGCGGCAACCCCTGCCACCGTTCCTGATAAGCCGAACGCTCCAACCCTCACAGCGGGAAATGAGCAACTTACCGCAACATGGACTGCGCCGGACAATGGCGGAAACGCTATTATTCGGTATGAAGTGCAGTATCGCACCTCCAGCCCGCAAGGACAGTGGACGACTTCTTCGTCTGCCGATTCTGATGTTACTGATACAAGCCACACCGTCACAGGACTAACAAACGGTATCATGTACGAAGTACAGGTGCGCGCCGTGAATTCGGTGGCTGAGGATGCGGGAAATGGAGCGGGAGTTGGCGCATGGTCAACATCTGCGACAGAAACCCCTGTTGACGTTCCCAAGGCGCCGACTGGTCTCGCTCTCACAGTGGGAAATGGAAAACTTACCGCAACATGGGAAAAGCCGACCGACACTGGCGGCAGCCCTATCCTTCGGTATGCAGTGGAACACCGCGAAAAACGCGAACCAGAAGCCGAGTGGCCGCCAAATCCCAGTGCATCCACCGCCGATGCCGACACCCTGACCCTCGACATCACCGGCCTGACAAACGGCACCGAGTACGAAGTACGGGTATACGCTGTCAATGATCAGGGGCCTGGAAACCCATCAGACATTGCCGCGGCAACCCCTGCCACTGTGCCTAATGTGATAAGGCTTGAAGATGGTATAAGATCACCAAATGGCCAACATTCCATTTTCATCACCTTTCCACTGCTGACCGAAAGCGACACTGGCGGAAGCAAAATCACCCAGTATGATCTGCGATATAAAAAATCTGATGTAGCGGGATGGACAGAACTCACAAATATTACCTTTATAAAAACTGAGGGAGGTATATTCATCACTATCGACACCGAAACCATACAAGCTAAAGTCGCCAGCAATCCGCTACTGGAAGCAGGCACCTTCTATAATATAGAGGTGCGCGCCGTCAACGCAATCGGCGCTGGCGACTGGTCGGCTACTGTCAGTGTAACAACTATAAGCGCCGTCGAACCTAAGGCGCCGGGTAATTTCATGATTACAGCGAGAGATGAATCCATAGTTGTTACTTGGACAGTGCCGGACAATGGCGGTAGTCCAATTACCGGTTATTCGTTGCAGTATGGAGATCCACATCCAACGAATCCGCAGTCCCTTAGTTTGGGAAGCATCGGGGTTGCTATTGATAAGAACGCCGTAACCCACACCATTACGGGGCTGCAAAACGGTAAAACCTACAGAGTGTATATGTTTGCATTCAACGCGATCGGCAATGGTACCCACACGGTTGCGAAGGACGCAACCCCAATTGGTCCTCCTAAAGCGCCGACTGGTCTAACGCTTACGATGGGAACCGATGCCCAGCTTGGCGTGGGATGGACTGCGCCGACCGATGACGGAGGCACGGACACGGGCATTACCAAGTATGAGTTGGAGTATAAGCTGAGCTCTGGCAACTGGGATACTTCTGCCGATGTTACTCGGCAGACAATTGCCTCCGCTACCCCCCCCGTTCCCACCACCGCTACCATTACGGGTCTAACGAACGGCAGCGCATACCATGTGCGGGTTCGCGCTGTGAACTCCGAAGGCGATGGTGACTGGTCGACATCTGCCGCGGCAACCCCCGTCGCTATTCCCGATAAGATAGTGATTAGCGAAACTCCAGCTTCAACTTCAACCCGATATTCTATAAGCATCTCATGGTCACTACCGGACCACAACGGGAGCCCCATTGACCGGTATGATCTGCAATATAAAAAATCTGTTGAGATTGGATGGACAGAACTCACAGGTATTACCCTTAATGCTGATGGTCAATCATTCACTCTCGACACCGAAGCCATACGCGCTGACAACCCCAGCAATCCGATACTGGCTGCAGGTACCGCCTATAATATAGCGGTGCGCGCCGTCAACCCGCAGGGCACTGGCGACTGGTCGGATACTGCCAGTGTAACAACTCAAGCGGAGAATAGCGGCAGCACCAAGCCTGCTGTGCCTAGTTTCGCGATTGCAGGGGGAGATGGGCAAATAGTTGTTAACTGGTCAGCTCCGGACGATGGCGACAGCGAGATTACCTATTATGTTGTGTGGTATGGAGATCCATCTTCAGATGGTTCGACGCTTGTAGCAAATACCCGCGAATTTGATACCATTGTGGATGGGAGCGCCACAACCCATACCATTACGGGACTGACAAACGGTAAAAAGTACGGAGTGTATGTGCAGGCATGCAACAGGATTGGCTGCGGAGACCCCGACATCACACCTCTTAAAACAGTAGAACTATGATCGTGAAGAAGTAACCCCGCTGGCTTCCCATGCGACTGTTGCTTGAGACTGTTGCTGGTCGGAGGCTGCGGCGGGTTGCTCGCCATGCGACTGTTGCTTGAGACTGCGGGCTCCTGCTCGCCATGCGGCCGGGCTGCTCGCCCATTCCGTTGTTACACGATGGGCGATGGGAGCAGTCGGGAATTTTTGCTACTGGAAATTGTGCTTGCACAATTTTCCAATGCAAAAATTTCTTTTATGGTGTTTGATGTGAAATCATCTGAAATACGAGACGGCATTCACTGAAATTCCACCATCAATAGCGATACTTCTTTCGGGCTATCTTACGCAGTCAATCGGATATCGCCATAGCCGAGCTTCCTGAGCTTCCTGAGCGCACCCGCCGCCGGAAACTGCTGCTCCTGCCTTAATGCCCGAAACACCGAATACTCTCTTACCGGGCAATTCATATCAATCCACCTTTGAAAAACACAACATTCTTTCAAAAAACACATAGAAAATTGTGCTCTGCACAATTTCCAGCAGCAAAACTTTCATACAGTCAAAAATGACATTTCTCCCGTCACAGATATAGGAGGAACAGTATGAAAAAATCATCCCAGAGCACAGGACAGATTCACGACATAGCCTTCAAGATCGCCTACAAAAACCCCCTGATGATTCTCGACCTGCTGCGGCTGTTTTGTGAGGATACGGCGCTTGCCAAGCTGGACTTGGACAAAATCCGCATTGAAACCCCCAGCTACATTGCAGGAAAAAAGAACCTTCTCTGCGATCTCGTTGTCAGCGCCCCCTTCCTGTCAGCCCCAGATCGGAAGGCTCTATTCATTATTGAGCACAAAAGCTACCAGCACAAACACGTTCTCACACAGATCGATGACTATCAATATGTCGTCAGAAACAGCGATGTGTACAATGAAAGGGATGCTATTTATATACTGCTGCTCTACCACGGAAAAAAGGAATGGAACCTCCCGCTCACATTTTACAGTTCGCATGAAAACCCAGCTTCCGAATCCCTTACCGAAGGCACGGTGGATGTCAAGGTGAAAGTGTCGTACATTGTGCGCGATCTGAGGCGAATGGACAAAAGGCAGTTGATATGGCGCTCCGATGGAAAACGATATACATCGACTGCGTTGTGGTATATAATGAGAGATAATAACAAAGTTTTTCCTAAAGGAAAAACTTTCTATACCGTGAGAGAATCAAGAGTATAGATGAGAGAATCCTCATTTGAAAATTGTGCAGAGCACAATTTTCAGTGAGATGGATGCTGAGGGGCTGAAAGAGATTGCGCAGCTCCTGAACGGTCTGTCTTCACATGAATTTAATTGCCTAGCAGAGGGTGTGCTGGGGTATATGAAAAATTTAGGACTGTATGAACAGTTTGAGAAAATTGACAGGAAACTATATCCTGGACAAAGTTTTGCCACAGGCAAAACTTTCTACAAAATGAGAGAATGCCAAGCGCAACGAGGCATGCCAAATTTGAAACTTTTGCATTGGGAAATTGTGCTCTGCACAATTTTCCAATGCAAAAGTTTCAGGAGGAGAAAACAGTATGCGGACATATAATATTACCAACCCCTTTATCAGGGAAGGCATGGAGAAGGGTATGGAGAAAGGTATTCTGAAAGGCCGTGTTGAAGGTCTTGAGCAGGGCATGGAGAAGGGTATTCTGAAAGGTCGGCAGGAAGGCATTCGAGAAACGGCTCGCAGTATGTTTTTGGAAGGGTTGTCGACAGATGCTGTTCAGAGGATTACCGGGCTGAGCGATGAGGAAATGCGGATAGTGCGGAACGGATCGCATTAATTGCAGCGCCGCTCGGCCTGCTCGTTCGAGCACCCGGCTTCCCATGCGACTGTTGCTGAGAGGTCGGAGGCTGCGGCGGGCTGCTCGGAGACTGCGGGCTCCTGCTCGCCCATTCCGTTGTTACACGATGGGCGATGGGAGCAGTCGGGAATTTTTGCTACTGGAAATTGTGCTTGCACAATTTTCCAATGCAAAAATTTCTTTTATGGTGTTTGATGTGAAATCATCTGAAATACGAGACGGCATTCACTGAAATTCCACCATCAATAGCGATACTCTTTCGGGCTATCTTACGCAGTCAATCGGATATCGCCATAGCCGAGCTTCCTGAGCGCACCCGCCGCCGGAAACTGCTGCTCCTGCCTTAATGCCCGAAACACCGAATACTCTCTTACCGGGCAATTCATATCAATCCACCTTTGAAAAAAACAACATTCTTTCAAAAAACACATAGAAAATTGTGCTCTGCACAATTTCCAGCAGCAAAACTTTCATACAGTCAAAAATGACATTTCTCCCGTCACAGATATAGGAGGAACAGTATGAAAAAATCATCCCAGAGCACAGGACAGATCCACGACATAGCTTTCAAGATCGCCTACAAAAACCCCCTGATGATTCTCGACCTGCTGCGGCTGTTTTGTGAGGATACGGCGCTTGCCAAGCTGGACTTGGACAAAATCCGCATTGAAACCCCCAGCTACATTGCAGGAAAAAAGAACCTTCACTGCGATCTTGTTGTCAGCGCCCCCTTCCTGTCAGACCCAGATCGGAAGGCTCTGTTTATTATTGAGCACAAAAGCTACCAGCACAAACACGTTCTCACACAGATCGATGACTATCAATATGTCGTCAGAAACAGCGATGTGTACAATGAAAGGGATGCTATTTATATACTGCTGCTCTACCACGGAAAAAAGGAATGGAACCTCCCACTCACATTTTACAGTTCGCATGAAAACCCAGCTTCCGAATCCCTTACCGAAGGCACGGTGGATGTCAAGGTGAAAGTGTCGTACATTGTGCGCGATCTGAGGCGAATGGACAAAAAGCAGTTGATATGGCGCTCCGATGGAAAACGATATACATCGACTGCGTTGTGGTATATAATGCGAGATAATGAGATGGATGCTGAGGGGCTGAAAGAAATTGCGCAGCTCCTGAACGGTCTGTCTTCACATGAATTTAATTGCCTAGCAGAGGGTGTGCTAGGGTATATGAAAAATTTAGGACTGTATGAACAGTTTGAGAAAATTGACAGGAAACTATATCCTGGAGGAGAAAACAGTATGCGGACATATAATATTACCAACCCCTTTATCAGGGAAGGCATTGCGAAGGGTATGGAGAAAGGTATTCTGAAAGGCCGTGTTGAAGGTCTTGAGCAGGGCATGGAGAAGGGCATGGAGAAGGGCATTCTGAAAGGTCGGCAGGAAGGCATTCGAGAAACGGCTCGCAGTATGTTTTTGGAAGGGTTGTCGACAGATGCTGTTCAGAGGATTACCGGGCTGAGCGATGAGGAAATGCGGATAGTGCGGAACGGATCGCATTAATTGCAGCGCCGCTCGGCCTGCTCGTTCGAGCACCCGGCTTCCCATGCGACTGTTGCTTGAGGCTGTTGCTGGTCGGAGGCTGCGGCGGGCTGCTCGCCATGCGACTGTTGCTTGAGACTGCGGGCTCCTGCTCGCCATGCGGCCGGGCTGCTCGCCCATTCCGTTGTTACACGATGGGCGATGGGAGCAGTCGGGAATTTTTGCTACTGGAAATTGTGCTTGCACAATTTTCCAATGCAAAAATTTCTTTTATGGTGTTTGATGTGAAATCATCTGAAATACGAGACGGCATTCACTGAAATTCCACCATCAATAGCGATACTCTTTCGGGCTATCTTACGCAGTCAATCGGATATCGCCATAGCCGAGCTATCCCGAGCTTCCTGAGCGCACCCGCCGCCGGAAACTGCTGCTCCTGCCTTAATGCCCGAAACACCGAATACTCTCTTATCGGGCAATTCATATCAATCCACCTTTGAAAAACACAACATTCTTTCAAATTCTCTCAAAAAACACAGTCAAAAATGACAGTTCTCCCGTTATAGATATAGCAGGAGATATTTATGAAAAAATCATCCCAGAGCACAGGACAGATTCACGACATAGCCTTCAAGATCGCCTACAAAAACCCCCTGATGATTCTCGACCTGCTGCGGCTGTTTTGTGAGGATACGGCGCTTGCCAAGCTGGACTTGGACAAAATCCGCATTGAAACCCCCAGCTACATTGCAGGAAAAAAGAACCTTCTCTGCGATCTCGTTGTCAGCGCCCCCTTCTTGTCAGACCCCGATCGGAAGGCTCTATTCATTATTGAGCACAAAAGCTACCAGCACAAACACGTTCTCACACAGATTGATGACTATCAATATGTCGTCAGAAACAGCGATGTGTACAATGAAAGGGATGCTATTTATATACTGCTGCTCTACCACGGAAAAGGTGAATGGAACCTCCCACTCACATTTTATAGTTCGCATGAAAACCCAGCTTCCGAATCCCTTACCGAAGGCACGGTGGATGTCAAGGTGAAAGTGTCGTACATTGTGCGCGATCTGAGGCGAATGGACAAAAAGCAGTTGATATGGCGCTCCGATGGAAAACGATATACATCGACTGCGTTGTGGTATATAATGCGAGATAATGAAATGGACACTGAGGGGCTGAAAGAGGTTGCACGGCTCCTGAACGGTCTGTCTTCACATGAATTTAATTGCCTAGCAGAGGGTGTGCTGGGGTATATGAAGAATCTGGGACTGTATGAACAGTTTGAGAAAATTGACAGGAAACTATATCCTGGAGGAGAAAACAGTATGCGGACATATAATATTACCAACCCCTTTATCAGGGAAGGCATTGCGAAGGGTATGGAGAAAGGTATTCTGAAAGGCCGTGTTGAAGGTCTTGAGCAGGGCATGGAGAAGGGTATTCTGAAAGGTCGGCAGGAAGGCATTCGAGAAACGGCTCGCAGTATGTTTTTGGAAGGGTTGTCGACAGATGCTGTTCAGAGGATTACCGGGCTGAGCGATGAGGAAATGCGGATAGTGCGGAACGGATCGCATTAATTGCAGCGCCGCTCGGCCTGCTCGTTCGAGCACCCGGCTTCCCATGCGACTGTTGCTTGAGACTGTTGCTGGTCGGAGGCTGCGGCGGGCTGCTCGGAGACTGCGGGCTCCTGCTCGCCATGCGGCCGGGCTGGTCGCCCATTCCGTTGTTACACGATGGGCGATGGGAGCAGTCGGGAATTTTTGCTACTGGAAATTGTGCTTGCACAATTTTCCAATGCAAAAATTTCTTTTATGGTGTTTGATGTGAAATCATCTGAAATACGAGACGGCATTCACTGAAATTCCACCATCAATAGCGATACTTCTTTCGGGCTATCTTACGCAGTCAAATCGGATATCGCCATAGCCGAGCTATCCCGAGCTTCCTGAGCGCACCCGCCGCCGGAAACTGTTGCTCCTGCCTTAATGCCCGAAACACCGAATACTCTCTTATCGGGCAATTCATATCAATCCACCTTTGAAAAAAAACATAGAAAATTGTGCTCTGCACAATTTCCAGCAGCAAAACTTTCATACAGTCAAAAATGACATTTCTCCCGTCACAGATATAGGAGGAACAGTATGAAAAAATCATCCCAGAGCACAGGACAGATCCACGACATAGCTTTCAAGATCGCCTACAAAAACCCCCTGATGATTCTCGACCTGCTGCGGCTGTTTTGTGAGGATACGGCGCTTGCCAAGCTGGACTTGGACAAAATCCGCATTGAAACCCCCAGCTACATTGCAGGAAAAAAGAACCTTCTCTGCGATCTCGTTGTCAGCGCCCCCTTCCTGTCAGCCCCAGACCGAAAAGCCCTATTCATTATTGAGCACAAAAGCTACCATCACAAACACGTTCTCACACAGATTGATGACTATCAATATGTCGTCAGAAACAGCGATGTGTACAATGAAAGGGATGCTATTTATATACTGCTGCTCTACCACGGAAAAGGTGAATGGAACCTCCCACTCACATTTTATAGTTCGCATGAAAACCCAGCTTCCGAATCCCTTACCGAAGGCACGGTGGATGTCAAGGTGAAAGTGTCGTACATTGTGCGCGATCTGAGGCGAATGGACAAAAAGCAGTTGATATGGCGCTCCGATGGAAAACGATATACATCGACTGCGTTGTGGTATATAATGCGAGATAATGAAATGGACACTGAGGGGCTGAAAGAGGTTGCACGGCTCCTGAACGGTCTGTCTTCACATGAATTTAATTGCCTAGCAGAGGGTGTGCTGGGGTATATGAAGAATCTGGGACTGTATGAACAGTTTGAGAAAATTGACAGGAAACTATATCCTGGAGGAGAAAACAGTATGCGGACATATAATATTACCAACCCCTTTATCAGGGAAGGCATTGCGAAGGGCCGGATTGAGGGTCTTGAGCAGGGAATGGAGAAAGGTATTCTGAAAGGCCGTGTTGAAGGTCTTGAGCAGGGCATGGAGAAGGGTATTCTGAAAGGTCGGCAGGAAGGCATTCGAGAAACGGCTCGCAGTATGTTTTTGGAAGGGTTGTCGACAGATGCTGTTCAGAGGATTACCGGGCTGAGCGATGAGGAAATGCGGACAGTGCGGAACGGATCGCATTAATTGCCGCCGCTCGGCCTGCTCGACCGAGCACCCGGCTCGCCCATGCGACTGTTGCTGAGAGGTCGGAGGCTGCGGCGGGCTGCTCGGAGACTGCGGGCTCCTGCTCGCCCATTCCGTTGTTACACGATGGGCGATGGGAGCAGTCGGGAATTTTTGCTACTGGAAATTGTGCTTGCACAATTTTCCAATAAGGATTCTCTCATCCATATTCTTGATTCTCTCAAGGTATAGAAAGTTTTGCCACAGGCAAAACTTTGTTATATTCGTGATTCTCTCAAGGTATAGAAACTTTCTAAAAATAGGAGAATGCTAAGCACAAAGAAAGCATTCCTGACGGACGCATGGGCAAGCAGGAGGCGCACGCCTCCGACCAGCCGTCTTATCGAAAAAAGGCAGGCACGGGGGCTGGTCGGCGCCCCAATGCCTGCCTGAGTTGAATTGCCGCTTTTCATTAGCCGCTGGGATGCGCCTGTGTGTTACTGCGCCGGACGCGCGAAGGTTGCCATGTCGTAGGCATAGATTTTGTAAGTAACATTGTCCCGCTACCCACATCATTGTCCCATTCGACCAGATGCCAGCATTCCCAAGGGAAACGCTGTCTGCCCCATTCCAGCGACAGCGCCGCCCGGAAGCGGAAACCTCCGGCACGCCAGTGAGCGCAAAACAATTAGAAAACATGGCGCTGCCCGCAACCAGCCGCAGGGATGCGCCTGTGTGTTACTGCGCCGGACGAGCGAAGGTTGCCATGTCGTAGGCATAGATACTTTGAGTAAAGAGATCCACCACCCACATTGTTGTCCCGTTCGACCAGAGACCTAGGGGGCTAGTACTTCCCGTAGCAAGCGTGTTGAACTCTTTGTTCTCATTGCGGGTTACTGTGATAGTGCCTGCATTGTTTATCGTGTAATCGTAGGCAAAAATTTTGTCAGCTTCACTATCTGTCACCCACATTGTTGTTCCATTTGACCAGATGCCGGTAGTGCTCGTATTAGTAGCATCAAGCGTGAAATCTTTTGATGAATCGTATGACATATCACTTGTCTTGTAGGCAAAGATTTTGTCACTAGAAGAATCCAGCACCCACATTGTTGTCCCATCCGACCAGATGTCGGATGGATCTATATTACCCGTATCAAAAAGTGTCTCAAAATCCTTGCTCGAATCGGCAGATCCGGTACTCAGGGTGTAGGCAGAGATTTTTTCACTATTTGCGCTTTGGGCATCACCGCCCGTATTGCTTACTACCCACATTGTTGTTGTTCCATCCGACCAGAGACCGTTATCGTCATCGACATTGGTGATATCTTTGCTCGAATCGCGTGCCTTTGTGCTCAGGTTGTAGGCATTGATGTTGTTATCAGCGGTTACTACCCATATCGTTGTTCCATCCGACCAGATGTATCTGGGGAAAATATCTACAGAAAGAAATTTAAAATCGTTTCTGTGATCCCCTGCGGAGTTATAGCCGTTTGCTTTGTAGCCGTTTTCATCGTAGCCGTGTTCATCGTAGCCGTGTTCATCAAAGCCGTGTTCATCGTAGCCGTGTTCATCGTAGCCGTGTTCATCAAAGCCGTGTTCATCGTAGCCGTGTTCATCGTAGCCGTGTTCATCGTAGCCGTGTTCATCAAAGCCGTTTTCATCGTAGCCGTGTTCATCGTAGCCGTGTTCATCAAAGCCAGCCTTGTCGTAGCCATTTTCATCAAAGCCATCTTTGTCGTAGCCGGACGGGTCGAATTTCGTGCCAGTGTCGCGGTGCATACCATTGGCATCAAATCCGTTTTCATCGTAGGTCCCGCCGTCTCTGTGCACGCCATCTTTGTCAAAGCCGGCTCTATCAAAGCCGTCTTTATCAAAGCCATTTACGTCATAGCCATTGGCATCGTAGCCGTTGACGTCATAGCCGTCATCATCGTAGGGCGTACCGTTTTCGCAATGAATGCCGTCGGCGCCGAAGCCGGTGCCGTTGATATCGCACTCGGAATTTGGAACAGGATCGGGATCCAGATCGGGTTCCGGCGATGGGCAGGCCGCGATGAGCAATGTCAGGATGATGAGAAAGCCGCTTAGGAGATATGCGCCGAAATGGTTTTCTCTTGTTGCACAATCCAGCTTTTCGCTGAATGGTGGAATGGTGGAATGGTGGAATGGTGGAATATGTTGTTCATATTTCGTATCCTTATTTTAAGTGATTATGAGCATAATATATCACAAAAATTGTTATGTGTCCAACACGCACTATCAACAGCACGTATTTTTTAAAAGTGTAGCACGCAACATCGGAAATATCAACTATCTGCATGAATTTTAGGTGAAATTTTTCGAAGTGTTTGCATGTTGCAAAGGTTTCGTGTAGAGTACTATAACAAACTTTTGCTACTGGAAATTGTGCTTGCGCAATTTTCCAATGCAAAAGTTTCTATACCATGGAGGAAAAAGTGAAACTACTATTTCTTGGTCCGCCGGGAGCAGGCAAAGGTACTATGGCAAGCAGACTTTCGGAGCGCATCGGCATTCCGCATATCTCCACTGGCGACATTATGCGGGCAGCAATTAGAAATGAGACTGCCCTCGGCAAAGATGTAAAGACAATTGTGGAGAGCGGAGGCCTTGTTCCCGATAATTTGACCAGTGAACTGGTAAAAGAACGTCTTGCTGAAAAAGATGCCCGCAATGGGTTTATTCTGGACGGCTTCCCCCGTACCATTGGCCAGGCAGACACCTTAAAAACAATTTCAGAAATTGACCGTGCTGTACATTTCATTCTTGCTAATGAAGAAATTATTACGCGGCTTTCAGGAAGACGTATACACAAGGCCTCGGGGAGAACCTACCATGTTCTCTTTAATCCTCCCAAAGTCGAAAACAGAGATGACATAAGCGGTGAAGAGCTCATAACCCGCCCCGACGACAGCGAAGAAGCCATAAGCCGGCGCCTTGAACTTTACCGTGAGCAAACAGCTCCCCTCATTGAATATTATGAACAACTCGGTCTTGTATTATCAGTTGATAGCCGCCCGAAACCCGACATTGTATTCGGTAATCTCGTCAAGGCTCTTCAAAGCCCGTAAGGCATACGGGCTTTGCATTGGAAAATTGTGCGCACAATTTCCAGCAGCAAAAATTTCCTGAATATTTACGGTTTACGGTATCTGATTACGTATAAATTTCTCTGCTCTTTCCGCCTCCAATGCTAATGCTTCTGCATCGTATTGCTCTGCAATAAATTCTATTGTCATGTCTAATCCCTTTATATCTTCAAGAGCGCTATACACATTGTCCCATTCATTGGCAGAAAGAAAATTCATTTCACCCACTATCATAAAATATTGCAAACTACGCTCGTCATCAATGGCAATTTCAGCAAGCCCCCGCGCAGCATTGAGGAAAAGCTCCCGATACCGGGGAAGGAAATTGTCAGACAGATCCGCGCCATTCTCATATGCCTCATGAAGGTTCTCAACGAGAGTAAACAATTCAGCATAATTCTCGGTTTCAATTAGGCTGTCTCCCAGCATTAGGGCCGCCGAAAGGAACTCCGCAATGCTGTCAATGTAGGGGGAAAGCCGGACAACAACATCCGGATAGTTCATTTCCTGAAAAGCGCTATAGGCAATTTGTTCATGCGCCTGAATAAAATCGGGACGCGCTTCCAGCGCCCTGTTAAACATTTCCGTTGCCTCAGTTTCCCGTTCGGTTTTCCGATAGAGCAGGCCAAGATTATAATAGGTATCGTACCCGGCATCGTCCTCTGTAATGTGTTGGAGATATATCTCCTCTGCCCCTTCATAGTCGGATTGAGCAAGCGCCAAATAGGCCTGAAGGCTTTCCAGACGATTATCAAAAGCGATGAAATTTCCAAGCAGCCCATCCAACACTTCCTGAGCGAGTTGAAACTCGTTATTTTCAACGTAGAGAATTGCAAGCGAGAAGGCAGCTTCTTCAAAAACAGGATAAAACTCAAGAGCGGTTTTGTACTGGGAAATAGCCTTATCCTGTTGTTCATCCAGAAGTTCATACTGTTGCCCTAAGTCATAATATTCCAGAGCAAGCTCAACGTACGCATTGGAAACAGTGGAACATGATACTACGGCAAGAAGAGCAAGCATGCAGGCTTTCAGCATTTTTACCCCTCCCTGAAAACTGTTCGTTCAATTTCCCTCACCTGTGAACGGTATAGATCCAGAATGTTGGAACCGTAATCTGCGATTAATTGAATAATGTTTCGGAAGTAGCCCTGATGATCCTGTCCATTCAGGCGATCACCAGCATCGCCAAGGCCCGGGAGAATATAGGCATCGGTATTGATGAAGGGATCCATCCAGAGAGTATAGATTTTTACATTTTCAACAGCTCGAATAATGCGCAAACTTCCCTTGACGGCTGAAATAACATTAAAAAATTGTACCGAACGCGGAACAATTCCTCTTTTATTCAGATATTGAATAATGGTAACAAGCGATCCGCCGGTGGCGTTCATCGGATCCGCAAATATTAGGTCCTTCCCATGTAATTGCTCAAGATCGAAAAATGAGGAGTGCAGATCGAGGAGATAGCGCATGCTGGTCTCCTGCCTGCTTTCATCGCGCCGAATGCGAAAGAGCGCGAAGGGGGTAACATAGGCCTTTGATGAATATTCCTGTATTTCCTTGGACATGATCATAGATGGAAGAAGCGCTCCTCTGAGCATGACGCACATGAGTGAATTTTCAATGTGCTTATCCACATTTGGTATTTTATGCACGGCAAAATTTTGAACAGGATCAGTTACCGGAGTTTTGACAATGAGATGATTCTTTTCCTGACGGTCAACATTGTGAAAAGCAAAGTTAAAAAGTAGTTCATATGCCCGCTGAATGTAGTATACAAATTCATGGTGCTCAGTCCGCACATCGCGCAACTTTGCAATGAGGCGGGAAACCTCTCCTTGGCTTGAATAGGGCAATTGAAAGGAATAGATGTTGATTGCCGGATGATCGGCAGAGAATTCCTGAATGCGATTTCCAATGTGGTTGTAGTTGGTAATAAGATCCTTGCGAAGCGCATCATCCTGATCCTGCTTCGATATTCGAGCCATTACTTTACATACTTCCAAAGCCGCTTTGTACAGCTCGTCAAGATCATATATATGATCCCAATCTGCTGTGGTGAGATAATCATCAAGATCGGAAGCTGTCAATACGAATTGATCGTTTTTGTGTGAACTCATTATTTTTTCCGCAAAAATGAGGATTGCTCGTATATGAACAATCCTTAGATCTGCTATCTCCTAGGGGAGTCGAACCCCTGTTGCCGGGATGAAAACCCGGTGTCCTAACCACTAGACGAAGGAGACATAATCGGGCAATGTGACCGATTGCCGATATGAGCCGCATTGGATTCGAACCAATGACCCACGCCTTAAAAGGGCGTTGCTCTACCGGCTGAGCTAGCGGCCCATGCAATATACTGGAATGTAGCAGTCATTCACGCTGGATGTCAACTATTCAAAAAAAGAAAAAGCGGCAGAATCACCATTCCGACGCTTCCTCAAAAATTTCATCATATATTTTTACAGACGAATGGCAATCTCAACAGTGGCGCCAAGTTGATTGAAATCTAAATCGCCATCATTATTAATATGAATGTCGGATATACCGCCCGCCATATTAATGTCGAGAATAAATAAATTGAGACCGAGACCCGCTGTCAGGAAAGAATCGCCATAACCAAGTCTGAGATTTCCAAAATCGCCAAGAAATGAAAACTCAAGTCCCAAATGGAGATGATCCATGATAACCGTAAACAGCCCTTCTTCTCCTTCAAAAAAGCTCCCAAACATTCCAAAGAAATCCTGAATATCGGCATTAAACTTCAAGCCAAACAAATCCGGGTCTCCGGGATCAGGATTGAGATCGGTATTCAGAGAAAGACCAAAGTTCATCCTGAATGGTTGATAGGTATACAGATCTTTCTGAATTTCAGGAGAAACAGTATCGGTTCCCAGAAGTTCAAACCTTTCAAGGGCTGTAAGATACTCCTTGAAACCGGAATAACTTGTCCATGCTATGGGTATGGGGAGAATATCCTTCAAAGTAAGTCCAAGGGTAAACATTCCGGCATCAAGATCAAGCAATGATCCAACATCAAACAATGCCCCTACATCAACACCAACATATAGTCCGGTGTATAGGGAATTTTGCTCAAGTAATTCTTCAATGTTCCTCTTCCCAAGCAAGACGGAAATCGGATTTACCTCGGTATAACCGAGAATTGTCGGACGGAGCTGAGCACCAATCGTCACAGGACCAATCGGAAATGCATAACCGGCTGCGAGTATAATGTTTATAACCGCATGGCCCCGTGTCGCGAGAATGGGCTCCCCACTGAATTTAGCCTCTGCTCCCACAAAAAGACCAAGACCAAGACCATTACCCACATAGGCAATACTGGCAAGTGCACCAACACGAGCATCGCCCCCGGGGATAGAATCAAAATTATCCCTGACTACATCATTAATGTCTTTTTTCCAGTTCTCAGCAAGATATTTATCATTTGCAATGTCCTTCTCCGCAAATTTCTCGTCAACAAGTTCCTGAATCGCTTCTTCGCTTACACCTTCGTTTTCTTTACGGACTTCCTCTTCAATATGTTCCCGAACCCCTTCATTCATTGCATCAATGATCGCTACAAGGTTGGTATCTCCATTGCCGTCTTCTTCAAAAATCGGAGATTGGAGAATTGCTTCAATCAAACTGCTCGGAATCGGAAGTCCGTTGTCGTCGCCGTCATCATAGTCATCGCTGCCAGTGCCGCCAAACTCTTCGGGAATCTGTTCTGCGAGATCCTCATCAAGATCAATAATTTTTTTGACCGCCGCCTTAACGGCAGCATCCTGCTCATCCTCTTCAAGATCTTCTATCCACTCTTCAAAGCCCTCAAAACTTTTAGCAAGATCATCTAAATCTTCCTGATCAAACCCCGGTATTTTCGATATTCCCCGACGGGCATTCCGCGATCCGCCGGCATCACCACCAGCAAGATCAAGCACATATTCAAGAAGCTTGTGGTTTATAAGAGCGTAGGCAGTGGTTGATGCAAAGGTCATTTCCTCTTGTTCGGAAGCAAATCCCGCAGGATTATAAAAAAATGCCGAAAGCCCTTCAGGATCAGCAGTGCGAGCACCCCCCAACCCAAATGCGATTGGATGAGGCGGCAGAAAAATATCTTCCTGAGCAGAAAGAGATACAAGAACACTCAAAAAAAACAAGAATATAATAAATTTTTTCAAAACAGTACTCCAAAAATTAATTTATACAAATTGAAACTTTTGCATTTTGCAAAACTTTGAAATTGGAACAGACACGTAACACTACGGAGTATATCTCATACTCCCGCGGAAAACAAGTACCATGCCCAATATGTTGGTATATTTTACCCAATTTTATCCGGTAACCGCGCCGCCGCTTGCGCTATTGCAGAGGCGGGCAAATTTTGCAAGCGCTCCCTCAGCGTACAGCGCTTTTTTCGGCAGCCATGTTTTTGCTCTCTGGGAAAGTTTCTGATCATCCAGCTCAACCGTAAGTGTTTTGTTTTTCAAATCGATATTGATGATATCATTATCATACAGCAGGGCAATTGGTCCTCCACTCTGAGCCTCAGGTGTAATGTGACCGACAATGAGTCCATGACTGCCCCCGGAAAACCGTCCGTCAGTTATAAGAGCGACCTTGCCCGCAAGGCCTCGGCCTGCAATCGCTGCAGTGGGGGAGAGCATCTCACGCATTCCCGGCCCACCCTTGGGGCCTTCATAGCGGATAACGACAACATCGCCCTCAACAATTTTTCCATCGACTATGGCCGTAAAGGCATCCGCCTCATTTTCGAAAATTCTGGCAGGGCCTCGGTGATTCTGTATTTTTAATCCGCTGGTCTTCAGCACACTCCCCTCAGGCGATAAATTACCAAAGAGCACAGCAAAGGGACCTGTTTCTTTCTGCGGAGAAGAAAATGGTTTTACCACATCCTGCTCATTAAGCTTCACTTTCACATTATGGAGATTTTCTCGTACTGTTTTTCCTGTAACAGTGAGGCAATCGCCATGAATGAGTCCTTCATCAAGAAGTATCTTCATAACCATAGCCACACCGCCGACCTTGTCGAGATCTTCCATGACATACCGTCCGGCAGGTTTCATATCGGTAAGGGTGGGTGTGGTGTCATAGAAATAGTTAAAATCATGAATGCTCAGCGCAACCTTGGCCTCATGGGCAAGGGCAATGAGGTGGAGTACCGCGTTCGTGCTTCCCCCAAGGGCCATGACCGTGCGGATCGCGTTTTCGAATGCCTTCCTCGTCATGATGTCCCGTGGACAGATTCCTTCTTTTACCAAAAGGGCAAGCGCAGCGGAAGCTCTGCGAAAATGTTCATCCTGCCGATTATCAAGCGCGGGTATACCAGAACTTCCCGGCAGACTCATGCCAATTGCTTCCATGGCAGCAGCCATGGTGTTTGCCGTGTACATTCCTCCGCAGGCCCCCGCTCCCGGGCATGCTGAGCATTCTATACCGTGGCGCTCTTTTTCATCAATTTTTCCTTTGCTGAAGGCGCCTACTGCCTCAAATGCGCTGACAATATCAAGGGACTTTCCATGATAATGTCCGGCGCGAATGGTTCCCCCGTAGCAGAAAATTGCCGGTCGATTAAGACGAGCCATGGCCATAACAGTACCGGGAATGGTTTTATCGCAGCCCCCAATACCGAATATACCATCGAGCGCATGTCCCCGGACAACCAACTCAATAACATCGGCAATGGTCTCACGCGATACAAGGCTTGCCTTCATTCCCTCATGTCCCATAGCTTCGCCATCGGTTACGACAAAGGTATTGAATTTCATGGGCTTGAGCTTGAACCTGATGAGTTCTTCCTTGGCAATAAGAGCGAGGTCATCATGATGTATATTACAGGGGCTCAGTTCAGCGCCGGAACTGGCCAGACCAATGAGCGGTTTGGTAAAATCCTCATCGGAAAATCCTATGGCGCGAAGCATGGCGCGGTTCGGCATGCGCTCGAGTCCATCAGTCATTTCACGGCTATATGTTTTACCGGTTTTTTTTTCAGACATTATAGAACTACCAGCGGTAATGGGCAAAGGCCTTGTTGGCTTCTGCCATTCTATGTGTATCTTCTTTTTTCTTGAAGGCATTGCCGGTATTACTGTAGGCGTCCATAAATTCAGCGCTGAGCTTTTGTGCCATTGATTTTCCGTTTCGATTCTTTGCGGCAGAAATTATCCAGCGCATGGCAAGCGCTTCACGGCGGCTTTCCCTGATTTCGACAGGAACCTGATATGTTGATCCGCCGACACGGCGGCTCTTTACTTCAATGACAGGTTTCACATTCTCAATTGCAGTGAGAAATACTTCCAGCGGTTTTACGTCTGAAATTTTTTCTCCTAAAACTCCCATAACACCGTACATAACCCGTGTAGCAATAGTCCGCTTCCCATGAATCATCATTCGTTTGATAAATTTCGTAATGATCGGAGAACCGTAACGGGTATCGGGGAGTAATGGTTTTTTTGGTGGAATTCGTCTTCTCGGCATACTTTCCTCTAGGCCTTTGGTCTTTTCGCCCCGTAGCGCGAACGTCCTTTTTTTCGATCCTCTACACCGAGAGTATCCTTTGCGCCCCTGACAATATGGTAACGGACACCGGGTAGATCTTTTACCCGCCCGCCCCGCATGAGTACAACCGAGTGTTCCTGAAGATTATGTCCGATTCCGGGAATATAGGCAGTTACTTCAATTCCATTACTCAAGCGCACACGGGCGACTTTTCGCAGAGCAGAGTTCGGCTTTCTCGGTGTTACTGTCATTACCCGAGTACAGACGCCCCGCTTCTGCGGGCATGACTGAAGTGCCGGGCTCTTGGTTTTCTTAACAGTTGTTTTACGTCCTTTTCTAATGAGCTGGTTAATAGTGGGCATTAGCCCCTCCTCAATTCAACAGTAGAGTGAAACAATATCATGATATTTTGTCTTCGTCAAGAAACTTTTACTCATCATCAGCATCGTCTATAAGATCCTGGGCCTCTATCACGGCAGCATTGGCATATTCCTTCGCGGCCTGCATTTCTTTTTCACGTTGATTAAGAATCTGCTGAATATGAACGTCAAGATCACCTCTCTTCTCATCGTAGAGTTTGAGTTTGTTGTAGGAACGCATACCTGTTCCCGCAGGAATGAGATGACCAATGATAACATTCTCTTTTAATCCCCGCAGATTGTCGATTGACCCCGCGATTGCCGCGTTGGTAAGTACGCGGGTTGTTTCCTGGAAGGATGCTGCTGAAATGAAACTCTCGATATTCAGCGATGCGCGGGTAATTCCAAGCAGAAGCGGGCGAGCCACCGCGGGCTGTCCGCCCTCCTTCTCTACCTTCTGATTTTCTTCACGAAACTTGGGCTTATCAATCTGCTGATTATAGATAAACTCAGTATCTCCAACCTCAACTATTTCAACCTTGCGCATCATCTGACGAATAATAACTCCGATATGCTTATCATTGATATCGACTCCCTGAAGACGGTACACTTCCTGAACCTCATTAACAAGAAAGCGCTGAAGAGCATTTTCACCCAGTATCTGAAGAATATCGTGCGGATCGGCCGCGCCATCGCAGATCGGCTCACCCGCTTCAACCAAGTCGCCTTCGCGAACAAGAAGATGCCGTCCCATGGGGACCAGATGCTTCTGCTGCATGCCGAAATTGTCCTCAATGAGAATAACCCTTCGGGACTTCACGATACCTTCCATGTGAACAGTGCCATTTACCTTTGCCAACACTGCCGCAAGACGGGGGCGACGCGCTTCAAAGAGTTCGCCAACACGCGGCAGGCCTCCGGTAATATCCCGAGTCTTGACAGATTCCTTCAGGAGCTTGGCAAGAGAGCTTCCAGCTTCCACTTTGGCGCCGTTCTCAACATTGAGATAGGATCCTCCCGGAAGATGATATGTCGCTAGTTCCTTATCATTAGCATTCTTCAGAATAATTCGCGGCTGCATGTTTTCATTACCCAGTTCAGTTATTTTTTTCTCAACATTGCCGGTATCTTCGTTCACTTCTTCTTTCAGCGTTGTTTTATCAATATCTTCATAGTGAACGATACCGCTGTGTTCGGCGAGGATAGGTTCTGAAAAGGGGTCAAAGGTTGCGATTGCTTCTTCTGCTTCCACAATAGCATCTTCATTGACAAGAAGTTCAGCGCCATTACGAATTTCAATGCGCTGTTCCTGTGCCGTAAGATACAGGATGTTTTTACGGAGCACAGCATAGGCATTTTCCTGAGCCTGAATGGATTTCTTCCCAATTTTAATAACATCCTGCCCCTTAACAATCTTGTCGCCTTCCGCCACAAGAAGTTTCGCATTCTTTTTGAGTTTTATCTCCTCAAGTACCTTACTAGCCCTAACAAAGCCTTTTCGGGTAAACAGACGGGTTCCGTTCTTGAGCGTTACCGTTTGACCGTGGATACTGTTGATAATTACCCGATAACGGAGAAATGTCCGGCTTTCTTCTGAGGCATTAGTTGCCGCTCCGCCGATATGGAAGGTGCGCATGGTAAGCTGTGTCCCTGGTTGCCCAATACTCTGCGCGGCAATAATTCCAACGGCTTCTCCAATTTCAACAGTGCGGTTAGTCGCAAGATTTCTTCCATAACATTTCTGGCATACACCATATTTGGACTCACAGGTAAGAACGGTTCGGATGCGCACCGATTCAATTCCCGCCTCTTCAATGGCTGCGGCAGTTTCATCGTTGATTTCTTCATTGACATCAACAAGTATTTCACCGCTTATGGGATGCCTGATTCCTTCTATGACAAAGCGTCCGGTAATACGTTCCGCAAGAGTTTCAACAATTTCTTCTCCATCTTTGAGAGCGGTATATTCAATACCGTTAATGGTTCCGCAGTCTTCCTCATTAACGACCACATCTTGGGCAATATCAACAAGACGGCGGGTGAGATATCCCGCATCCGCAGTTTTGAGAGCAGTGTCGGCAAGCCCCTTTCTCGCACCATTAGTTGAAATAAAGAATTCGATAATTGACAGACCTTCCTTAAAATTGGCGCGGATAGGGAGTTCAATAATTTCACCGCTCGGTTTTGCCATGAGACCCCGCATTCCCGCAAGCTGACGAATCTGGCTTCGGCTTCCGCGCGCACCTGAATTCGCCATCATGAATACCGGATTGAAACCCTGACGATCAACAAGAAGCTGCTCCATCATTTCGGTCGTGAGCGCCTCATTTGTTTGCGACCACACTTCGACAACCTTGTTATAGCGCTCTTCATTTGTTATGTGTCCCTGACTATATTGATTTTGAATTGCCATGACATCTTTATTGGCTTTTTCTATCATTTCCGGTTTTTTCTCCGGTATAATGATGTCGTTAATACCAATAGTTGCGCCAAAAATTGTTGCATATTTGAAACCAAGATTTTTTATCTGGGTCAGCATCCGTACGGTAAGATATGCCCCATGGACGGCATATACCTTGGCAATAAAGGACCTCAGTTCCTTATCGCCCAGAGCATAATTCACAAACTCCACTTCATCAGGCATGCCATCATTGAAAATAAGGCGGCCGGCTGTTGTTTCAATGACCTCATCTTTGTAGGGATTTTTTGCGATTTTGATCTTTATGAGCGCCTGATAATCTATGTCTCTGTTCTCAATGGCATACAAAACTTCATCGGTTGAAATGAAGCGCTTGCCTTCACCTCTTGCCCCCTCTCGATGACGGGTAAGATAGTTGATGCCGAGAACCATGTCCTGAGAGGGGAAAACGATCGGCTTGCCGTTTGCAGGATTAAGCAGATTTCGCGCCGAGAGCATGAGTGTCCAGCATTCAATCTGAGCAGCCTGGGTGAGGGGAATATGCACCGCCATCTGATCACCGTCAAAGTCTGCATTGTAGGCATGGCAAACGAGGGGGTTCAGTTTGATTGCCTTGGAATCGACAAGAATTGGTTCAAATGCCTGTATACCGAGGCGGTGCAGGGTTGGCGCCCGATTGAGCAGAACAGGGTGTTCCTTGACTACTTCATCAAGTATTGCCCAGACTTCGGGGGTTTCCTGTTCAACTAAAGTCTTCGCGCGTTTGATATTATAAACAACATCCTTCTCGACAAGTTTCTTCATTATGAAGGGCTTGTATAATTCAAGCGCCATTTTGGTCGGCAACCCGCACTGATGAAGTTCCAGATCGGGACCGACAACAATTACGGAACGCCCTGAATAATCCACTCTCTTTCCAAGCAGGTTCTGGCGAAAACGCCCCTGCTTACCCTTAAGCATATCTGAAAGCGACTTAAGCGGACGATTCGATGCCCCCTTTACTACCCGCTTCTTCTTACTGTTATCGAAAAGAGCGTCTACCGCTTCCTGAAGCATCCGTTTTTCATTTCGGATGATAATATCAGGAGCATTGAGCCCCATGAGGCGCTTGAGACGGTTATTGCGGTTAATCACACGACGATACAAATCATTCAGATCAGAAGTCGCAAAACGTCCACCGTCAAGCTGAACCATCGGACGGAGCTCAGGTGGAATAACCGGAATAGTATCAAGTACCATCCACACGGCCTTATTCTTGCTGTTCTTAAAATTACCGACAATCTCAATACGCTTTAGAAGACGTTGATCCGCCTTATCGCCTTTTTCAATCATCAGATTCCGAAGTTCGGCGCTCAAGGCTTCAAGATCTGTGGTTTCAAGAAGGTTTCGAATTGCTTCGGCTCCAATATTCGCAGAAAAAGTCATTCCGTAACGTTCTCTGGCCTCCATATATTCATCTTCCGTGAGTAAATCGGAGCGCTTGAGATCGGTATCGCCCGGATCAATAACAACATATTTTTCGTAATAGAGAATGGATCGTAAATCGGCAACTTTCAGATCAAGGAGAATGCCCATTCGACTGGGTATTGAACGGTAATACCATATATGCGAAACAGGGCTGGCAAGTTCAATATGTCCCATTCGCTCCCGGCGAACCTTCGGATGCGTTACTTCAACTCCGCAACGGTCACAGACAACACCCTTATACCGGATACTCTTGAATTTACCGCAGTAGCATTCCCATTCCTTTGTCGTTCCGAAAATTCGTTCGCAGAATAATCCGTCCTTTTCAGGACGCAGGGTACGGTAATTAATGGTTTCGGGTTTTTTTACTTCGCCGTAACTCCATGAGCGAATCTGCTCCGGAGAAGCGAGCTTAATCATAATACTATTAAAATCCTGCATTTCCTGCACAGACACACCTTCCTAAAAATTACTTTTTTGGCGATTAATCAATTCTTCATCCCGCTCTGTAAGAGGAATCTGCTTCCCCTTGGAATCGTAGATGGAAAGATCCAATGCCAGACCGCGTAATTCCTGAACAAGTACATTAAAAGATTCCGGAACACCAGCAGTTGTACCAGGTTCTCCCTTAACAATACTTTCATAAATTTTTGCCCGACCATTCATATCATCGGATTTGATTGTAAGGAGTTCTTGGAGGGTGTTTGCGGCGCCGTAGGCTTCAAGTGCCCATACTTCCATTTCACCAAGACGCTGTCCGCCGAATTGGGCCTTACCGCCCAGAGGCTGCTGGGTAACCAGACTGTAGGGACCAGTGGAACGGGCATGCATTTTGTCGGTAACTAAGTGATGAAGTTTGATCATATACATATAGCCGACCATAACTTCGTTCTCAAAGGAAACACCGGTTTTACCATCGTAAAGCGTTGTTTTCGATGTACCCGGACAATCTCCCTTCACCAATAAGTCATGAATTTCCTGACCGGTTGCCGATTGAAAGACCGGAGTAGTATACCAACTGCTGTTCTTTACAGCAGCCCAACCCAGCATTGTCTCAAGAAGCTGACCAATGTTCATACGGGATGGAACTCCCAAGGGATTAAGACAGATTTCAAGAGGAGTTCCATCTGCCATGAATGGCATATCTTCTTCAGGCAGTACCCGAGCAATGATTCCCTTGTTTCCATGACGCCCCGCCATTTTATCGCCTTCCTGAAGTTTCTTCTTGGTGGCGATCAGAACCTTCACAATTTCCTCAACTCCCGGGGACAGGTCATCACCTTCACTGCGGCGCAGACGCTGAACATCAATTACCGTGCCCTCCACTCCGTGAGGTATTCTAAGAGATGTGTCACGCACTTCCTTTGCCTTTTCTCCAAAGATGGAGTTAAGCAGTTTAAATTCCGGAGTAGTTTCTGTTTCACTTTTCGGAGTAATTTTGCCGACCAGAATATCTCCGGAGGCGACTTTAGTACCGGCACAGACAATTCCCTCTTCATCAAGCCAAGAAAAGGCGGACTCGGAGGTATTAGGGATGTCGCGGGTTATTTTTTCAGAACCAAGCTTTGTCTCCCGGACTTCAATACTGAATTCACGAATATGAATTGAAGTAAAAACATCTTCCTTCACAATTTTTTCTGAAACAAGAATAGCATCCTCGTAGTTGTAGCCGTTCCATGGCATAAATCCAACCAGTATATTGCGGCCCAGCGATAATTCACCCTTGAATGTAGAGGGGCCATCGGCTATTGCCTGACCTGATGCAATTACTTCTTTGTAATGCACCATTGGTTTCTGTACATAACAGGTGTCCTGGTTTGTCCGCTGGTATTTGATAAGATCATATACATCCACGTCATCTTTTGATGTTGCTTCATCGGGAGTAACTTCTATGCGGGCATTAGAAACATAGGTAACCGTCCCTTTCCGCTTTGCCTTCACGAGTACTCCTGAATCGTATGCTATTTTCGATTCCATGCCGGTACCCACCCGCGGAGGTTCTGGATTTACAAGGGGCACCGCCTGACGCTGCATATTGGATCCCATGAGGGCACGGTTTGCGTCATCATGTTCAAGGAAGGGAATAAGCGCTGACGATACTGAAATAACCTGTTTAGGATTAACATCCATGTATTCAATATCTTCCGGCGCGCTGCTTGTATAATCTCCCTGACGGCGTACAGAAACCTGTTCATCAAGAAAGTGACCGCTATCGCTTATGGATGCATTTGCCTGAGCAATAAAATACTTTTCCTCATCCATTGCCGACAGATACGCAATTTCATCGGTAACCTGCTTGTTTTTAACCTTGCGATAGGGTGTTTCAAGGAAGCCGTAATCATTAACCCGGGTATAGGCTGCAAGGCTCACAATGAGCCCGATATTTGGTCCTTCAGGAGTTTCAATAGGACACATGCGGCCATAGTGAGTGTAATGAACATCACGAACCTCAAACCCCGCCCGATCGCGGCTTAAGCCACCGGGACCGAGGGCATTCAGCCTGCGTTTGTGCGTCAGCTCGGATAGCGGGTTAACCTGATCCATAAATTGCGAAAGCTGACTTGAACCAAAAAATTCTTTTACAGCGGCTACAATGGGTTTAATTGAGATGAGGTCCTGTGGCTTAATTGTTTCCATTTCCTTAAGGGTCATCCGTTCCTTGGCTATTCGTTCCATTCTGCTGAAGGCCACTTTCAGCTGATTGGTCAAAAGTTCGCCAACAGAACGAATCCTCCGATTACCGAGATGATCAATATCATCAACATTTACTTCACCTATATATACGCGAATGAGATAGGCAATGGTATTTGTAATATCCTCTTTTGTGAGAACGTGTTCTTCGGGAGCATCAGCATACTCAAAGCGTTTATTGAGTTTATAGCGCCCCACCCTCCCCAAATCGTAACGCCGCGGAGTAAAAAAGATTGATGCAAAGTCCTTTTCGGCACCCTCTACGGTAATCGGTTCTCCCGGCATGATAATCGAATACACGGACAGAAGCGCTGCATCCCGGGAAGGCTCATCAAGTCCTTCTCCCTTATTCAGCTTGACATCTTCACGATCGAAACAATTAAGAATGATATCTGAATGAAGACTACCGGGATCATCATCATCAATGATAGTAACTTCCTTAATTCCAGAATGATTAAGTTCATCAATATCGTGAGGATGTATTTTATCGCCCGCTCTGTATAGCTTTTTTTCTTCACCATCCACCGAAATGATAACAGCCCGGCCGAGTACCTTTCCCCTGAGGGATTCCCTGCCCTTTGCGGTATCGCGCACCTTAACATCTTTCAATGTATAAAAGAGATCAATGATCTTTTCCCGCGTATCATAACCGAGAGCGCGGAGAAAGAGAGTTATCAGTATCTTTTTTTTCCTGTCAATTTTCGCATAGATGAGATCTCTCTTCTGATCAATTTCAAATTCAAGCCAAGAACCTCTATACGGTATGATTCTGGAACTGTATATTCCCTTTTCATTGGAAAAAACAACTCCGGGGCTCCGATGAATCTGACTGACAATGACCCTCTCTGCTCCGTTATATATGAATGTTCCCCTTTCGGTCATAACGGGGACATCACCCATATATATATCTTTCTGGCGAATTTCACCTGTTTCGGTAAAAAACAGATTAATTTTCGCCTTAATCGGAACAGAATAGGTATGTCCCTTTTCCTTGCACTCAATCTCGCTAAATTTAATATTGTCTTCATCGAGTGTGTAATGGTCGTAGCTGAGAACCATGTCGCCCGACTGGCTCTCAATGGGAAAGGTATTCTGAAAAACCTGTTCCAGGCCCATTACGCGAAGTTTATTTCCTTCAGCGAGATGGTTTCGCTGAAGGAATATTTCATACGAAGAAAGTTGAATATCAACCAGATCCGGCAACTCCATAGCAGTTCCTGCTGAAGTGCCGACTTCAATACGCTCAACGGTACTGTCACGACCAAACATTCATCCCCTCCCGTAGTGTAGTGTGAAAAAATATGATACTGAAGCAGTCAATAATTATTTTACCTCGACTGCCGCACCCGCTTCTTCAAGCGTTTTTTTGATTTTCGCAGCCTCATCCTTTGAGACATTTTCCTTGACAACACCATTTGCTTCAACGAGTTCCTTTGCCTCCTTAAGACCAAGACCGGAAACAATTGTACGCACTGCCTTAATGACGTTTATCTTCTTTTCTCCGGTATTCGCAATTTTAACAGTAAATTCAGTCTGTTCATCCTCTACTGCAGACGCTGCGTCGGCATCACCCGCAGGAGCTGCTGCCATTGCAACAGGAGCAACTGCGCTAACGCCAAACTTTTCTTCCATTGCCTTGATCAGCTCTGATACCTCAAGAACCGTCATACCCGCAATTGCGTCCAAAATATCATTTGTTGAAAGTGCCATATTATCTTCCTCCTAATAATTTCATTTTACAGTGATAGCATAGCACTTCTTAATAAAAGAATACTAACACTGCTTTTTTTCCTGAAACTTTTGCATAAAGCATAAGTTTCTCATTCGGAATGCTTTTATACGCTTAGCATTCTCGCATTTTGTAGAAAATTTTGCATGCACAAAACTTTTTTCCTGTTTCTTCTGGAAATCCGTTATTCGGATTCTATTCTGCCCCTATGCCTTATGCAGATTTTTGTTCAGCCTTTTTTTCAGCAAGGGCCTGTAAAGTTCGAACAAGCTTTGTACTGACAGCATTTAATGCAAAGGTAAGGCTCTGAATTGGCGCATTCATTGTTCCCATAAGCTGCGCGATGAGTTCCAAGCGTCCTGGTAATTTACTGAATGCTTCCAGATCATTCAGATCAAGTATTTTTCCATCGATCAGCGCGCCCTTAACGGAAAGAGAGCTGTCTTTTGAAAAATTTATGATTTCTTTCGCGACAGGAGCGGATTCATCCTGCGCGAGGGCGACCGCAGTCGGCCCGGTGAGAAAATCTCCCAGAGCAGGATATTCGAGATCCCTGAGAGCGATTTCTGCATGCCGATTTTTAACGACATAATATTCAGCACTCAGTTCTCTCAGTGCGATCCGGAGTTTTGTAATCTCTCCAACGCTCAGGCCTCTATAATCGGTAAAAATGAAATCATTTACTCCGCTGAAGTTATCCTTCAATGATTGAACAGCAGCTCTCTTTGCTTCCGTAACCTTAGTTTTATACATTATTTGCCATCCTCATCCAAGTACACAAGTTTTATTCCCGGCCCCATGGTTGATGAGACGGCAAGACTTTTGAAAAAGTCACCCTTTGTTTCCGGGGGACGCTTCCGGTTAACCTCCGAAATAACGGTTTGAATGTTCACAAGGAGATCGTTTTCACTCATGGAAACTTTGCCAACTGCCAGATGAATAACCCCTGTTTTATCGGAACGGAATTCAACACGTCCTTTTTTCAGCTCATTAATTGCAGATGAAACATTCAGAGTAACTGTCTGCGTTTTCGGATTCGGCATGAGACCACGGCGGCCGAGAATCTGTCCGAGTTTTCCAACATCCTTCATCATATCAGGAGTTGCAACTGCAACATCAAAATCAAGCCAACCTTCTTTAATTTTTTTGATGAGATCATCATCACCAACGTAAATGGCACCAGCATCCATGGCCTCTTTTGCCTTCTCTCCCTTCGCAAAGACCAGGATTTTCTTCTCAGTTCGAAACTGGTGAGGAAGAACAAGGGTATCTCGAATGGTCATACTTTTCTTCACATTCAAACGTATTGCAATTTCAACGGTCTCATCGAATTTTGCAAAGGCCACTGTTTTAAGCAGCCTGACTGCTTCCTGTGGAGAATATCGTTTGTCTTTATCGTATTCCTTAAGGGTGTTTCTGTAGTGTTTTCCCTGTCTCATACCTACTCCTCACACTCAACACCCATTGATCGGGCAGTGCCTGCAATAATGTTAATTGCAGCATCAATAGTATTCGCGTTTAAATCGTCCATTTTTATTTCTGCTATTTTTTTCAATTGTTCACGGCTTATTTTGCCAACCTTAACCTTATGCGGCTCAGCTGAACCGGACTCAAGTCCAATTTCTTTCTTAATGAGCACAGCAGCAGGTGGGCTTTTTATTTCAAAAGTGAAACTGCGGTCATAATAAACAGTAATGATTACAGGAACCAGCAACCCGGCTTCAATATGTTTTGAAGCCTCATTAAACTGCTGAACAAACTGAGGCGCACTCAGACCATGAGGTCCTAATGCAGGCCCGACAGGTTGAGCAGGCGTAGCTTTCTGCGCGGGAATCTGAAATTTGATAAAGCCCGTTACTCTCTTCTTAGCCATTATATTATACTCCTCAGGGGTTCCCTCATCACATTTATAGAAACTTTCTTATACTTTTTCTACCTGACGAAACTCAACTTCGACAGGAGTATTCCGTCCAAAAATACCAACAGTTATCTTCAGACGATTTTTTTCATTATGAACTTCTTCAATCTTTCCAGTAAATGACTCAAAGGGACCATCAATTATACGTACTGTTTCGCCTTCAACATAATTCTGCCGGAATTTAAAATTGGAATCACCCTTGATTTCTCCAATGCGGGCAAGAAGATTTTTTGTTTCTTCCGTTGAAATTGCCTGTGGTTTGGAATTTGACTTTGTACCGACAAAACCGCTTACTCCCTGAAGACGATAAATTTGCGAAGTGTAGTGCTGCCACCCAGATTCGGGAAGATCCATCTCAAGAAAAATATAACCCGGCAGAACTTTTTGTAACCGTTCCTTCCGCTTAGCGTCAAGCACTTTTTCGGCAGGCACCTTGACATCGCTTACTACCGCAGCAAAATCCTCATCATCCATCATTTTGCGAATAGTTTTTTCAATTTTATTTTCATGTCCTGTAAAGGAATGTAAAACATACCAGTTTTTCGCCATCAACTCTCTCTCAGCCAGATATAATATAGAGAGAAAGTTTTGCATTTTGCAAAACTTTCATATAATAGTTATCAGAAAATTAATTCAACCAAATTTGCCAACAGAAAATCCACCAGTCCGAGGGCAAGCGCAAAGAGGGTAATTGATACCAATACAACACGTGTACTGGAGGAAACCTCTTCCCTGCTTGGCCAGACCACTTTCTTAAGATCCGCGACAATGTCTTTAAAAAACTGAATTACACGTTTCATATCCCAACCCTATAAAGTAACAGGCCCAGCAGGAATCGAACCTGCAACCTTCGGTTTTGGAGACCGACGCTCTGCCAGTTGAGCTATAGGCCTGTATACGGCCTGAGCCTCCGACCGGATTTGAACCGGTGACCCCCACCTTACCATGGTGATGCTCTACCAGCTGAGCTACAGAGGCATAAACCAGCACAATAGCAGAACAACATTCCTTCTGTCAATACATACGGATCGAAAGTTTTACAAAATGTAAAACTTTCAGATGATTTTATTCCCGAGTCTCTGCTTTTTTTCTCATCAGGCGATATATGTTTCCAAAGGCATTTGCCCGGCTTGGAGTCAAATGAACCTGCAGTTCGGTCTGATTGCAGAAATCTTCAACAAGTGAAGAAGAGTTCTGCAGAAAATCGTCAACCAAAAGCCCGCTCAGCGCTTGAATTAAAATAGAAAGATAGCCGCGAACCAACAGGGCATCGCTCTGCCCCCTGAACTCAATGCGTCCATCTTTCACACTGTGCCCGACATATACATTCGAAACACAGCCCTGAACAAAATTATCAGCTGTTTCTTCTCCATAGCGCAGGGCTGGGATATCGTCACCAAAATGAGTAAGCTGACGATACATTTCCATACGATCCAGCTCAGCTGCATCTCTCAATTCTTCGGCAATATCCTGTAAATATGCCGCGGCTTCTTCAATCGTTTTATTATTCATTGCTAAAGAAAGAAGCACTCTCCATAGTTATTGAAGTACATCTAAAAGATCGGTAAGAAATGTTTCCAATGCACCATTACCATCTACAATGGAATATTCACGTTCGGTTTCAAGATAGAGCAGTTGCTGTGCCGGGGTTGCCTGGTTTGCGAAGCCAACCACTACGTCCCGGGCAAGGGAAATTCCGTCCTGACGCCCCGCATCTTCCGAAGTTTTATAATTTGACCGGATTTCTGTTCTCAGAGCCGGAAAAACCGCTTCAAGTTCCCGCGAACCGACAAAATTCTCAAGTGCCTGACGGTTCTGGAATCCATTAGAATCTTCTGCTGTGCGGCGTATCGCGTCAATATCTATACGATATTCAGCATATTTATTCTGAATTGATTCTAACTGCTGCTTGATTTTTTGCAAATCATCAATTTCTGCCTGAAGTTCAGTGGAAAATTGCTGCAATTCATCTCTCCGAGCATTAACATCTGCCAATTCTTCGTTGAGCCCTGAAATTTGAGTTTCATATGATTCAGTTAATTCATTGGTGTCGGACAATTCAACCAAAAGTTCGCTTTCTCTTTCAAGAACCGCCGCCTGTATCTGCTCATTTATGGCAGTAACGGTTGCAGCTGTATCAATTTCTGTCCGGGCAATAATGGCATTAACCGCTTGCAAATTATCGTTGACGACCTGATCTGCCGCGGCGTATCCCATATAAATAAGACTATCGTTTATTAATGATACGTTTTCCTCAAGCTCAGGAAGTACCTGCAGCGCGCTGTCGAAATTATTAAGGGCAAGCGTATAATTACCATCTCTCATTGCCTGTTCCGCAGCCTGAACAAGGTCTGAAACAGCTTTTGTTCGCGTATCTAATTCATTGGCAAACTGCTGATTGAGGGCATCGCGGGCATCGGAAATGAGGATATTATTCGCTGTGCGCAGTTCCGGCATGAGGGTGAATGTTTCATTGTATATTTCCGATGCGAGTTCTTCATTATTATTACGCAGGGCATTGTTTGCCCGTTCATTGTTCGAACGGATACGGTTGAGAACCTCAAGCTGATCTGTCAGAGAAGTTACGGTTTCTTCACTATTGAGGGCATTCTGAATGTAATCTTCAATAATTGAAATGACGAAAAGATCAGATGCTCTCCTGTTTGCGAGGGCGCCAAGGGAGACAACACGTTCTTCATTCAGGAATGTCTGGATCTGACGAATAATGGGAAGTCCATTTTCCCAATTTCTGTTCACAAGCTGTGCCTGTAATCGTTCAAAAAGCCCGAGAAGTTGGTCTTCAATACCGGATGCCGCCTGCCGTTCTTCCGTAAGCTGGCTCAATGTGTCTCTGGCATTCTGTAAATTATCGGCAATGGCATCTGAATCGGCTAGGGCCTGAGATTGCTGCTCAAGTTCTGCGCGCAGATTACTTTCCTGTACCCGTAAGTCGTCAAGAAGTTGATCTCGTTCAGATTTGAGACCAGTAAGTTCAGTTGAATACTCACCTTGCAGCTGAGCAATGTTATTTTCCAGTTCTGCCTGTTCATTAAGTAATTCTTCTTCATAAAGTGCCAGTTGTTCTGCATAGAAGGCCCTCAAAGCATTTTCCCGAGCTGCAAGGAGTCGGATAATTTCAGCTTCACTGCGCCCTTCACGTTCCAGAGTAGCCTGCAAATCTCCAAGTTCACCGATAATCAGTTCATCATACTCGCTTTTTCGGGAATCAATTCTCGTGAGTAAATTTTCACTCAGAGACTGACGCTGTTCTTCAAGACCGGTGAGACGCTGCTCAAAATTCTGGATTTCCTGCTCTTTTGCGGATATTTGATCCTGAGACTGCTTCTGAAGTTCCCTGAGCAGCTGACCTTCCAGACTTGAAAACTCAATACTTGTTCGAGCAATTGTCGTTGAATCATTCTGGAATGCCCGCCCGAGTAAGAAAATAACAACCGCTACTACAATAAATGCCACAAGATTAACCAAAACAGGAAACAAAATTCCCGATTTTGCTCCCTTCAGGACAAAGGCATCTTCGGTCAGAGATGCAGTATTTTCTGATGTGATATTTTCTATGCTCTTCAGTACTTCGCGACGGTCATCTTCGGAAATGCCAATGTCTGAAGATTCCGCAAAAGCATCATCGTGCTGAATATCATTTTTCTGAATATCATCTTCGAGAAGATTCGATGAAGTATCTGCTGCCATACAATTTCTCCTCCTTAAAACGAACACAAACTTTGAACAGAATGTACATAAAGAAATATTAATAGTATAATATGCTAAGATTATATCTTTGTCTACTAGAAATTTTGCATAAAGCAAAAATTTCAGATTCGGAATGCTTTCCATGTGCTTAGCATTCTCCTATTTTATAGAATAGTTTTGCATTTTGCAAAACTTTGTTATAGATTGTTATGAGGTATTTATGAACACGCGGATCCACCGCCCTGTTATTTTCCATGTTCGCTTAACAGGAAGCGTTTTTGTTACGACGCTCGCCAGCACATGGTTGATACTGGTGAGAAAATTGACCCCCATGGCAATGCAGCACAACAAACACACAGCGGCGATCTTGTTATGCGTCCGCACTCTCTTTCGGTAAGATACGACATGCTTAAACTCATCATTCTCTTTTCTCCCGCGCAGCAGGCAATGACAGATGTACATCACTCGTAATTGAACGTCTCCTTCCCTTCAGTGACCCGCAGCACCAGCACCGGCACACCATGCCATTCGTCGCACTGCCTCAACTGGTAACTCGTTGATCGTTGATAATCATACCCGCTCGGTTTGGACTGCATCACTATAGAACCCCTGATGTTTTTGCGCGATCAAGGAGCAACCGCTCATGTTTCCGCGGAATCCCGCTTTACCGAAGTTTTGCATTCACACAGGTAGAGCCCATGCAATTGCGGCAGGGTATCTCCTTCCCTCAAAAGCATTTTTCAGACCCGCGCAGTTCGTGCCCTCTGCCCTTATCGGTCTCACAACCTGCACATACGTTCCTGTCTTTGTGTTATGAGGTATACTCCGATATGAACACGCGGATAATATTTCTGTTTTTCTTTTTGAACGCAACTTTCTTGTTATTTTCTCAGGAACCGGTCGTTTCCGATCGGTTAAATTGTTGAATCTTTGAATAAAGGTTCGGGCCCGACAACAAGAATATCTGAAAAAAACAGTTCTGTTTTGCCTGAAACAGCGCTTTTCAGGAAGATCTGGCATCCTGAAACAGCGCGCTTCCCGAGCGGGTACCTTTACTGTTCTGGAACTTCCCGCCAATCCATTGGAGAAGCTTGAGGAAATCGGTATTATTGTTCCTGCGCAGATACGCTGGCAGCTGAATGAATCTCCCACCTCCGAACAATGGACAAGCGCCGGAGCATTTTCATTTCTCGTTACACAGTTGTATGATATTCCCGGGGGAATGTTCTACAGCCTCATGCCAGGCGCGCATTATGCAAGCAAGGAATTACAATACCTCAATCTTCTTCCATTAGATATGCATCACGGAGAACCAATAAGCGGAACAATGGCAACCAGCATACTTGATCGTGTTGACCTCATGCTCGAAAATGGAGATATACGATGATAAAACCTCTGCAGCCAATAAAACCGACAAAGCTGACTCTCTTACTGCTTTTGTCCATATTCTCTCTGAGCGAAGTCCTTGGACAATCCGGCTTTACCTTTGATTTTGATGGACGCATTCAACTCTCTCCGTATCAGTATGATTATCCTGATGGAAATAAAGTGACCATTGAGATAGCTCCGGATCTTCTGCTTGAAGGAAGAAATTCCCTCGGACCTGATTCTGAGCTTTTGTATCGCCTCGGGGGAAATCTCCTATACTCCCGATACGATAAATTTCAGGGAAACCTCAGCGATATCGCCATAGAATTACATATTGGACAAGATCAACCCACCTCCTTCGACCTTATTTTGGGTCGTCAGATTTTCTCTGATCCAATAGGAAACATTCTTTCCCAGGGACTTGACGGAATTAATGCCACTCTCCTCGTAGACGATACATTCGAAGCGCATGTGGGGGTGGGATACCTCGGTCTTTTTCCCGCAAGCTACAGCAATGCTCAACTCAGTGATGATGAAGTTGAAAATCCGACCGAATGGGGAAGCGCTCCAGACAGGCTTTTTGTGATTGGAGATGCCAGCTTTTTTCCTGCTCCGACAGTTTCACTGGGACTCCACGGCGGTCTGCAAATTGATCTGCAGGAAAATGCATCAACGTATGACTACACAAGCTGGTATGTCGGCATCGACAGCGTTGGGATACTTGTGCCTGACGCGCCGCCTGATCTTGAGTATCGGGCGCAGGTAAGCCTTGGAGCAGGACCCTCCAATGAGGATATGGCAGCTGCGCCGGGAATTTTCCTGAGTAATTACTGGTCAGTGCTTATTCCGGGAACTTTCAGTACCGGAGAAGTTGAGATTGGAGCAGATTTTGCCAGCGGAGAGGGAGACATTGGAGGATTTTCGGCTTTTTCGATTGTACCTCAGGGGGAATTCTTCAGAGGCGGGCTTGATGAGATTTTTTCTCTGAGCTGGCGTGTAGGATGGAACCCCCTCATTAATCTTGATGATTCGATCTGGCTGAGAAATACCAATATCTACTTAAGCGGTAAACATTTCTGGAATACATCAGAAAGCGCAAGAACCATAAGCAGGCAGCAGACGGCAGGCGGGGAAGATTTTGGGCATGAACTGAGCATTGGCTTCAGCACTAGTCTGCTATCCGATTTTACGATAGAGGGGATCATCGGCGGTTTATTCAAAGGAACCGAGGATGTCAGGTGGTTCTCAAAAATAACTCTTTCTTTGTTGTTCTAACGTGTTCTCAGTTGATGTTGTCTGTCACCGTCAATGTTGATCAATCCAAACCCTGCGGAGCAGGAAGCACGGCGGAGAAAAGTTGTCTGTCAATGTTGTTCTTCATCAATCCAAAAATAATTAAAAACTGAAACGAACACCAAGATTAAAATTTCTGAGGTCAAAGGCGAGTGTTTCATCGGCAAAGATAAAACCGGGAATTTCATTATCGGAAAACAGGTAATTCAGAAACGAAGCGGCTTTAAATTCAGTGAGATCGGTGGAAATAAACATAACTGGATTATACTCGGCATAAAAACGCAGGAAGCGATCCGGGAGTGAAATTTCCGCTCCCAAGGTAAGTGAGATTTCCGCCGGAGTAATTTCGTCAATAAATTTTCCTTCGCTATGATCCAAACGCAGCCCAGCTCCGAGAGCAAGATAGGGTCTGAGCAGGTTTATTTTATCCAAAAAATAAAAACCGCCATCTAAGCGTATAACCGATAAGGGATTTGTGCGGAGGATATCCGGACTGTTGCTGATCAAATAAAGACCAAAGGCATAGGTCTTAAATCCCAATTTAAAGAATACATCGGCGGGAACGGGAAACCATGCGACATTTACTCCGAAAAATTGAAAATTGTTTAATAAAATATCGAGATTCCACCGAATTGTCGACTTCTGTTCAAGTTCCAGAGTGGTTTCGTTAAACCCCAAATACAGTTCATTTTCAATGGGATAATGGCCATTGATAACGGCGCGGTAACTATATATGGCAGGATTCGGAAGATCCAGCGCGGTTGCACCGGTTTCATCTATGAGAATATCTTCGGATGTGAGCCCCGATATTGTTGTTCCCGGCAGGGCATTTATGGTAAGTTTTTCTTCGTTAACAAGATAAAAGAAATTTTCTTTGATTACCTCAACAAGACCTTCCCAGATGATACCGCGGGAGAGGGCTTTGAAATCGAGCCGAAGGCCTGTTTCAATAGTGGTTTCACCAAATTTTATGAGTTTCAGCAGATCAAAGGTTTCATAATAATAGCTAACATTATTCAAATCGCCCTGTACCTGAACAAATACCCAACTGTCGGCATCTGTTTGCCGGATCAGTTCCTGCTTTCCTTCAAAGGTCGGCGGTATCTCGTCTTCTTCAGATTCTAGGATAACCACCTCGGGAGTTGAACCAAATATCTGAGTAAGAACAGAATTATATATAAAAAATTTATTAAATTCAGAAAAGTTTTCAGGGGCTTCAAAAAGAAAAACCATACGGCGGGGGCGGGTAAAATCGATCTGTTCAATGACTTCGGTCTCGGAATCGCTTACTTCTTCGGAGGCTCCGCCCGCGTGGACAGCAGCCGAAAGCAGAGACAAAATACATACAATACCGAGAACACACTGTTTCTTCACTATCTCTCCCCTCACCACCATGTATTCATTACCTGAATTTTCAAAGTTTCAGGATCAAGTCGGTACATAGTGTCCCCACTGGGGCTGAATGTGTACAGAATATTTGAGCGGGCCTCCGTCCGGGTCTCATCAAGTAATGTACCATTGAGATCATATCGCTTCAATTTTCCTGTAGGCTCATATACGATAATATTTTCATTCGTGTAGGAAAAGCGGAACGATTTATCGGTTGCGGAAAGATCAATTGGCTTAGTATTTCTTTGGTTGCCCGATTGAATACTATCGGGCTGGTATTCTGTTTCATAAGCAATTGCAATTATCTGAGTATTACTGAGTTCCCAGAGATGGAGCATGTTGTCTGCCAGATTGTGCAAAAGAAAAAGCGCACCGTCATTAGTTTGAATAATGCCATCAAGCTCATACCCTCGATTATCCTCACTGGCTTCAGGAGGATCCTTAACAATGTCTATCGTCTTAAGGCCGCCATCACCGTGGGGTTGCAAAGTTCCAGATGGATCAATTTCCTCCTTATACGCAGAGAGAGAAAGCTGAAAATAGCCTATCGACTCACCTTCAGCCGTTCTGTCGGAAGCTTCACCTACTCCAAAAATATACACGCCGTCTTGGGGAGTTGATGAGAAAACAACGGAAAAACCGCCAAGAAGACCATGAGCAACAGTTCCAGCGAACTCCTTGGTCTTTCTGTCAATAGTAACTGAACCAGCAAGAAAAATTGGTTTAGTTGTATTCTCGCTCTCATCTACATTCTCGCTCTCATCTACATTCTCGCCCTCATCTATAATCTCAACATCAAGGGACGCAAACGGAAGTCCGAATGAACTCTGAAAATTGAATTCGGGTAGTATTTGCAGATACCACATAAGCTCTCCAGATTTGTTGAGCATCATCAGAATTTGCCTGCCTGCTCCCGGAGACGGACTGACGAGAAAAACCACATTCTCCTCATCATTATTCTCCTCATTTTTGTAGATGATGGGCAGGAGCTGATACCGTGTATTTGTTGAATTCGCGATGCCGGAATCAATATCAATGATGCGTTGAGCATATGCATGCTCTCTAGTTATGCCTCCCAGATAATTGGGGAAGGGACTACTTTCAAAGAGTTCACAACTGCCAATAAGTATAATAATAGCGCAACTACATAGGAGAAAGTTTTGCATTGGAAAATTGTGCAAGCACAATTTCCAGGAGCAAAAGTTTCTCAGTATTTTATTCATATTTCACCACTGTACCTGAACTCCAAAACTGATGGGCGGGATGCCAATAGGAGTGAATATCCAGTTACGGCCAAGTAACTGATTTCCAATACCAAGAGCATACTTTAACTCACCTCGGGCAAAAATCTGAAAAAAATCAAGATTAAGCTCAAGCGTGAGGTTTCCCAAACTGACATAGACATCGTTAAAGTCTTTTATTGAGTGTAGGTTCTCTGAAAGCGATGTTTTGACAACACCCAGTCCGACACCAATGCTCATGCGGAGAAGCGACTCGGGAGGAAAAAATACGTACTGTCCGATGTAAAATGAGAAGTCGGTATTTACATTGGAACTTGTGTAGCCGGAACCGGAGGGTTTATATGCAGAGGAATATGTGGCATCATGCAGATGCATGCCAAGGTATGCAAAGGTTTCATCGGGAAGCAGATACATTTTCAGACCGAAGCCGATTCCCTGCGCTAATCCGAGGGTCCAATACGATTGAAGGGCAAAGCGTTTCTGCGACCAGAGCTTTTCAAGGTCGATGTTTACATTTTTTTCATCCATGATCACATCAAAGCTGCGGGAATGATATCCCTCTTTTCGTAATTCCATTACCACAGTATCGTTAACTCTGAAGGGTGTATAGGGAACGAGAATGTCGCCCTCTGAAATGGTACCGACATCCTGACCGGCAAAGAAAACCTGCACTCCCTCCTGTTCTCCGGTAATAGATATTTCGTTAACCCTGTTTAAAAATGGGCTATATTCATAGCGATTACTCAGATATTCGCGCACCGATTCACCAAGCACGAGAACGGCATCATTTATTGTCGTAAAAAAGGTCGCTCCGGTACGGGCACGGGTAAATGCGCCTCGTATTCCGGTATCTGTTAAGGCATCGTACAGATTGTACTGAATAAATATATTTGATCCGTCAACGGAATAAAAGATGGCAATGATAAAACCGGCGCCTTCGGCATCAATTTCCGTGAAGAAATCATTAAGACGGATAGCATTTCCCTCACCACTGTCCACGGTATTTCTCTGATAGGTAATAAGCGGATCAGAAACCAGCGGCAGACCAAGAATCGCAACCTCTTCAACAACCCTGTTCACAAGCGGAAGGGTAACGTCATCGCCGGCCGGTTCATCTGAAAGATCGACAAAATATAAAAGCACAGAATCACCATCTTCCTGAGCTGTTACGAGCTGTGTAATGTGTATAAGGAGCATAGCGATTATATAGACACGCGCATGTTTCATCATTTTGATGTCATTACCTCAACACCATTCCAGTCTGGAGGAGGGGGATTTTGTATACAGTTCTTACTGTCCTTAATCATCTTGTCGATAAGATAATCTTTACCGCCTGTTTGTTTATGTAATTCAGTAAAGCGCTTATAGGCATCTTCGAATTGACGGCTGTAAAACTGGAGCATCGCCCTATTATGTTCATTCCATACATTCCTGAGATTCTCAGGCGAGTCCTTCTTGGCTACGGTGTAGATACCGAGACCCTCTTTCTTACCCTTAACGGCAACCTTTCCGACAATGCGGCAGAGAACATCCTTCCTCACCTGCTTGTACAAAGGCTCCGCAATGAGAACTTCCTGCCGAAAATACTTGGTTAAGCCCTCAAGACGGGAGGCAACGTTTACGGTATCGCCGATTACCGTGTAGTCAAGCTTCTTGTCGGTACCAATGTTGCCAACCGTTACCGGTCCGTAGTTTATTCCAACGCCGATACGAAACTCAGGAATGTTTTTTTGCCTCTGCTCAGCATTGAATTTGCCAACCGCTTCAATCATTTCTATACCGGTAAGAACAGCCTGTAAGGCATCATCATCGCGCTGAACGGGAGCGCCGAAGAAAGCCATGATGGCATCGCCGATATACTTATCGATAACACCATTTCGGTTCATTATTATATCGACCATATACTGAAAATAGCGGTTGAGATTGTTCACGAGCTCATCCGGTTTCATGTTTTCTGAAATGGATGTGAAACTTCGGATATCCGAAAAAAGCACGGACAGAGTTCTGTTTTGTCCGACGAGCATGGATTCAGGACTGGCAAAGAATTGGTTAATCAATTCCTGAGGAACATATTTCTGGAAAATATTACGGATCTTGCTTTCTTTTTTCTGAGCAACGGCAGCATCAAAGGCATATCTCTTTATACGTCCATAGGCGCTGTCAAGTTCCCTGATCATCACATTAAAGGTATTGGAGAGTTGACCAATTTCATCCCTGAACTGGATGGGCACTTGGGCGCTGAAATTATTGGTAGTGATAATTTTCTTCATTACCTCCCCTACCTCACGAAGAGGCCTGGTAATGAAGCCGGTAAAGAGAAGCAGAAGGATAACCATAATGACTGAACTGATAACTACCAGAAGGGCTGTTTGAATTGTAATCCGATAAATATCCTGAAAGAATATATCTCTGCTCTCGGAAAGCAGCACATACCAAGAGAAGGGCGCAAATGAGAACCCCATTGTTACCCGTTCTTCACCGTCAATAACCGCGTCGAGGAATTGCCTGTTGTCGGCTTCAGCTCTGGCGAGAAGGGGCGCTGTTTCGTTTTCCTGAAGCATAAATGGCAGAGCGGGATCGGCGAGAGAATTTTCCGCGGTTCCAAGTACCACCTTTCCTTCCGCATCCATTACGAAAATGATTTCTGTTTCGCTGCGGAGAATGCTCTCTGCGTAAAGCTCTATGCTTCCTTCCAGCGCCTGTATCATTTCCGGCTGACCCGCAAGATCATTGTCGACGAGAAGACGCCATTGGCTTTCAATATATTTTTCAAGTTCATTGACCTTGAACTCAAAAAACTCCACTGCTACTCTGGTAATACCGGTGCTCGCGCTGTAAAATGATGCAACTCCGCCAATAATCAATCCGACTACCATAAGCGGAAGCACAACGAGCACAAATTTAAGCCTAATACTCATAATATTCCTTCTACTTTCCTGCCAATTTTCTATTCTATCAGAAATTTTTGCCTAAAGCAAAAGTTCTTTATAATACACTATTAATAATGTGTATACTACCTGAAACTTTATCAATGCAAAACTTTCTACCTGACATATATATCTGGAGACCATTGCATAATCCATGGTTTTATTGATGTAGGGAAGGATGATAAAAAATTTGAGATAAAGTGATGGGATGATGCGGGAAAAACGGGGTGATAACACCATCTGAGTGCCTGCAAAGGATCGCATTTCGCTCATTTTCGACCGTTTCTCCGCTGGTTTTCGTCTTTCGGGCGTCTGTTGCCGGTCGGCTTCTGCCGTTTGTCCCGAATGCGGTCGCTAAGCCGCCCATTTTCCCTGTTTCTGCAATTCCAAAATCTTCGGTACCCGTTTCAAATTATACGCAATAGCAGACAACAGATGCTGCGTATGCGCTTTTGTTATTCCGACATAGCGGGTTCTCCCCCCGCCAAACCATTGGTGCATTCCTCCGAATGTGCGTTCTATTTTGTACCGTCCGCGCTGTATCTCTTTGTTCCTCAGTTTCTGCTCCGCGGTCAATTGCTTCTTCTTCTCACCCTTCTTCGCTCTGGCTACCTTCCACATAATGCCGTCTTTCAGCTTTCTCTTCTTCAGCGCCGCTCGGTTCTTCGTGCTTGTATATCCTTTGTCCGCCTGCACTTCTACGTTCTCATCCAATTGCCCCTTATCGAGTAGCGTTTCAAACACCGTACTGTCATGGACATTCGCCGGGGCTGGTCGGAGGCTGCGCCTCCTGCTCGCCCATGCGTCCGGGGTGGTCTCGACCGCTACCATAAGCCCATTGTCATCGGCAAGACAATGCTTCTTCGCTCCAAAATGAAATTCCCCATTCTTTTTCGTCCACCTCATATCGGTATCTACTCTGTCCGCAAACTTCTCCGGTTCCCGCTCTAAGGATTTATTATCCGATTGAGCGCATTCATCACTGTCTGTGCGATCAACGATCCCGCGGGGTTTTCTCGGACTTCTGGTAATGCTCGCATCAACTTTAACCGCTTTCTTAATCATAATCCCCCGCGTTTCAAGCTGTCGGTTTATTTCATTAAGCAGTCGGTCAAAGATTCCCGCTTTCGTCATGGCTGTGCGAAAACGGCTGAGAACACTGTGATCCGGCACATCATCTTCCACAATAAGACCGCAGAAATTCGATGCTCCCATGCTGTCATTCACCATATCTTCCACACCATAATCGCTACAAAACTTTTGCTTTGGAAAATTGTGCTTGCACAATTTCCAATAGCAAAAGTTTCAGATTCGAAATGCTTTCTCTGTGCTTAGCATTCTCCTATGCTATAGAAAGTTTTGCCTGAGGCAAAACTTCTATTGAGATCATTCCACATTCCCAATAGAAGCATTTTGAACAGCAGCAGGCCAGGGTAGGCAGCCCTGCCGACCGCGCTGCTTCCTCGGGTATCGTGTTCTGTAATAATTTCCTCAATGGGCTTCCAGTCGATAATCTGGTCAATTTTCCGATAGAAGGTGTTTTTCCGTGTACGTCTTTCCATACTGTCTGCGACAAATGACATAGTGTGCTCCTGAGATTTGATCATGGTAAGGATCATAACATATATATGAGGACTGATTACAGCCAGAAAGCAAAAAATCGAAAGAAAAATTCAAAAAAGTTCATATGGGATGTTGACACTCTGGATAAATGAACGGTACTATAATATCACCGATGAGACTGTTGCCATGCAATGATCTCATCTGGTTAATTACCCATACAGATAATTGCATACCACGTTTAGCCCAAGCCTCTCTACCCGGGCAGCCGCATAATTTTCTGAAGGCTTGCCGTGATGGAAGAGATATAACCTGTACCGAAAAGGTTGAGATGATTAAGGAGATGATAAAGATTATAAATCTCCTTTCTTATTTCATATTCTTTTTCAAACGATATAATATCAGCATAGCCCTGATAGAAACAATGATCAAAGCCGCCGAAGAGTTCAGTCATGGCGAGTTCGGCTTCATGATGCCCCCAGTATACAGCTGGATCGATGAGGGCGGTACAGGGTGAAGCAGACAGCATTATTGTTACATAGTTGCCTCCCCAGAGATCGCCATGGAGAAGGCTGGACGGCGGACGTTCGGGAATAAAGTCTCCAAGTCTTTTCATAAGCTGCCTGATATTTCGGGAAACATGAGGGGGTATACTGAATTTCTTTTCAGCGTCTTCCAACTGACAGGCAAGGCGTTGTTCAGTAAAGAATGTAACCCAGTTTTCTGAACACTGGTTCAGCTGAACGGTAAGACCAAGATAATTATTATGATCAAGTCCATAGAGGGGCTGGTCGGCGGCGGCGCGCGGGGGCTGGTCGGCGCTGCTCGCCTGCTCGCCCATGCGCCTGTTGCTGAGACGCGGGGGCTGGGCTGCGCTTTTTTTGTGGAAGCTTGCCAAGGCCCTCCCGAAATTTTCGGAGAGCTGCGCGCTTGACGGCATGTGTGAGAGAAATTCCATAAGAATGCCATGCGGGAGAACTGCATATACTCGGGGAATGTGAATTCCCTCAACGCGATGTTCAGCCAGAAGCCGCAGCCCCTGTGCCTCTGCCGCAAAAAAGGTACGGGGAACATTGCGGTTTTCCTTATACAGAATTTTCCCGATGCGGGGATGGCTGATTGCCTGAACATTACTTATACATCCGCCGCCGAGGGGTTCCCGTGCGCATTCTTTGGAACTGAGTTCTCCTCCGGCAAGATGAGAAAGCGCAGAATTAATATCGGGAAATTGCCCGGGTACTTCGGGTTTTCCTCCGGTATGCGCGGACATTATAAGCTGCCTGATTTAAATAAGCCGAGCATATTATCAATGGTTCGCTTTACGATAATGAAAACATTTTCAAACCCTTCCGCGCCCCCATAGTAGGGATCTGGAACGTCATCCGAGCTGCTGCCTTCAGGATCAAATTCACGGAACATGCGGAGGCGGGCTGATGTATTTTCTCCCGCAAGACGCTGAATTTCCCTGTAGTGTCCCCTATCCATAACAAAAACATAATCATAGTACTCCATATCTGAGGCTCTGAAATGCCTCGCGGCATGGCTGAATGAAAATCCGTGATGAGCTGCTGTACGTCTCATGCGCGGGTCTGCATTTTCACCGACATGGTACCCATGCGTACCGGCAGATTCCACTTCACAATTCATATTCTGTTCCCGCGCGGTCTTCTCAAACACAGCATGTGCCAGCGGACTGCGGCAAATGTTTCCGGTACATACGAACAAAATTTTTTTTACACGATCTTTCATGAATATCCTCTAGAAATTTTTGCATTGGAAAATTGCGCTTGCACAATTTTCAGTAGCAAAAATTTCCTCTATTGGCAGTATTTCTGCAGTTCATTAAGCACACTTTCCAGTAACTGCTGGGGCGTATGGAGTCCTGTGTCAAAAATAATATCAGCAAACTGATATTGATTATTGTCAATTTTATATGTTTTGAGATAACGCTCACGATCTTCCCTGTCCCGCTTCTCGGTGTGGGCAAGAGCATACTCCTCGCTCCAGCCTTCCCGCTTCCTGATCCGATCTATTCGTACAGACAGGTCGGCGTGAAGATATACTTTGAGACAGGCATCTTTCTTCAGCCAGATTGCCAAGCGGGAAGCCAGTACGGAGCCGGTTTCTTCGGCCATCTCACGTTGACGCCTGTCGATAAGGCGGTCAATTTCATCGTTTACGGCAGCTTCTGACATAATATCCTCCAGACTCTGACCCCGCTCGGCAGCCAGAGCGCGGAAGGTATAGTTGACCAGTTTTAAGTTCAGGGTATTCGCAATGAGAGTACTTAAGGTAGTGTTGCCGCAGCCGCTTTTACCTGAAACCGCAATAATGGACTTGTTGCGATGGAGACAGCTTTTCACATGTTCTATCATTCAAGATTCCTCAAATGTTCACGGATATTTTCCAGAGCATTTTTTATTTCGATAATTTGGGCAGGTATATGATCGGTAATGTTTTTTGATGCAATGGTATTTACCTCACGGTTCATCTCCTGACATATAAAATCGAGACGCTTGGCAGCAGCTGCATCTGAGGAAATTTCCCGGACAAACTGTTCAATATGATTGTTCAGCCTGTCCAGCTCTTCGGTAATGGAATGTTTGACAAGGAGAACCGCAATTTCAGCGAGTACCCGATCTTCCGGAATGTGATCGCCAAGAACCGCGTGGAAACGATCGCGCAGGCGTTTGTGCACATGTTCTTCGATCTGCGAGGCAGATTTCTGAACAATACTGAAATGTGATGTGATTTTTTCAAGCTGTGTGGTGATATCCCTGACCGTTTCACTGCCTTCACGCCTTCGATGCTTTATAAACTCTTCCAGGGCCTGCTCCCCTGCTTTTTCAAGGATATCACGGAGTTCATCGGAAATATGAATAGTATCCGGCATGATATGTTCCCTGAATTCCAGAATGTGGTCGATGGTGATTTCACCGGGAAGGTTCAGGTCTCTCTGAATTGAAGCGAGCATGTTTCGCAGATCTTCCGCCTTTTTCGGATCAATAGTAGGGGCACTGTCTCCGCTGCTGCTGACAGTGAGTTTCACTTCCACACGTCCCCGCCGGCAGCGATCTCGAAGGAGGGAACTGAACCATTCCTCAAAAAAAATAAAACTGCCGGGAACGGATAATCTCATATCCAGATAGCGGTGATTAAACCCTCGTATTTCCAGAAATACACTGTGCCGCGCATTGGAACATTCAGCATAGGCGTAAGCGGTCATACTGTGAATCATACATTACTCTCCAGCATCTCTGTCAGCCGTTTTCCGATCTGCCAGTTATTGCCTGCTCCCATAGTAACAAAAATATCTGTTTTTTGCAGCCGTTCTTTTACAAAAAGAGCCGCTTTTTCAAAATTGGGTATGTAATAGACATGGGGATGTGTTTTTCGGATTTCCCTGTACAGGCGATCTCCGTGAATGTTCCCCGGATTCGGTTCACGGGCTGAAGCATATATATCGTTTAGAATGAGAAGATCGGCGCATGCAAAGGAAGCGGCAAAGTCTTCAAGCAGCGCCGTTGTACGGCTGTAGGTATGGGACATAAAATCGACAATGAGTCTGCGCCCGGGGAAAAATTCACGGTAGCCTGCGAGGGTTGTCTGTATTGCTGTCGGATGATGCGCATAGTCATCCATGATTCTGATTCCGTCAATATCGGCAATGAGCTCACTTCGGCGCTTTGTTCCTGTGTAGTGAGTGAGCGCCGCGCTCATACGCGGATACGGAGATTCGGCTGATCTTCCATGGGTAGAGGTATATATCTGATTCAAAAGGATAATGGCCGCAACTGCATCGAGTACCGCATGTCTGCCGGGATAATTCAGTGTGAAGGGGGTATCTATTCCCCGCAAAGAGAAGCGCTGCGCGCCGTTTTCAACCCTGCGGGATCTGATGCCGTACCTGCCATCTGCCTGAAATCCGTAGGCAATGGGTTCAATATCGGGGCGGGTCTGCCTGCTTTTCCGCGCAAGCGCGGCGGCGCCCGGATCATCGGCGCAATAGATGAGGGTGCCGGCAGGCGGAACTCTGGCAAGCAATTCTTCAAAGGCGGATTGGACATCGTTTTCATCTCTGAAATAGTCCAGATGATCGGCTTCAATGCTGGTAACGAGCAGATACTTCGGGGTGAATTTGAGAAAATTACGCCGATATTCGCATGTTTCTGCAATAAAAAAATCGTTGCCGCCCCTGTACACGGCGCTGCCGGCTGCATATGTCGGGGCTGCGCTGCCGGCTGCATATGTCGGGGCTGCGCTGCCGGCTGCATATGTCGGGGCTGGCAGATTAGGCAGATTAGGCAGAGCTGAGCCGACAAGCACCTGCCCCGTGAGGCCGAGTTCCCGAGCAATGAGCGCGGTAATGGCAGTAGTGGTGGTCTTGCCATGCACGCCGCTCACCGCGGCAAAGGGCATGCATGAGGCATACTGCGCAAGGGCCTCCGAAAATTCCAGCGGCTTATAGCCCATTTCCCGCGCCCTCAGGAGCTCAGGATGAGTCTCAGGATTGTAGGCTGAAGAGTAGATAAGCATATCGGCATGCTCTGGTACGTTTTCAGCGCTGAACCCTTCATGAACAGCTATTCCGTTTCGTTTCAGAATTTCATCGGTATAAAATACTTCGGCGATATCAGAACCGCTTACCAGCGCTCCCGATTGGGCGCAGAGTTCGGCAAGCGCGGACATACCTGTTCCCTTGATACCGACCATGTACACGGACATACCGTTGAGTGAATGGGGGGAGAGGCTGCGGGGAACATGAGGCGCATGGGGCGCATGAAAAGCAGAGCGCATGAATACAGATTACTGAATGGTGCTTGTTTTGGCAATGAGTTTTTCGAGCAGATCAGATTGACGGGAGAGAAAGCGCCGTTTTCTCGGATGAGGTTCTGAAACGGAAATATTTTCGATAATGCGGGCGGGGGAAGCGCTGAGAATGATGATTTCATCGGCAAGAAGAAGAGCTTCTTCAGGGTCATGGGTAACCAGCACGAAACCCGGGCGGTGCTCCATACAGTATTGCTGGAACCAGCCGTATATTTTGTTCCGGGTAAGAAAGTCCAGACGGGAGAATGGTTCATCGAGAAGGAGGAAGTCGCTTCGAAGGAGGCAGGCGCGCATGAAGGCGGCGCGCTGCCGCATTCCTCCCGAAAGTTGGCGCGGATAATGATCGCCGAAATCCGCCAGGCCGAAGTTCTCCAGTTCTCCGCGCGCCCTTTCCAGAGCATCATGATCCCTGCGGATAATGAGCGGCAGGGCGGCATTTTCCGTAATGGTTTTCCAAGGGAGGAGGAGATCGTTTTGCTGCATGTAGCTTATCCAGCCGGGTTCGGCGAGACGGGAGGCGCCATCGTAAAAGAGGTCGCCCGAAGAAGGCGCGAGTAAGCCGGCGGCAATATGAAGAAGGGTGCTCTTTCCGCAGCCGCTTGGACCGAGTACTGCCGTTGCCTTCCCCGGGGGAACCTGGAAACTGATGCCGTTGAGTACCGTATTGTCGCCATAGGCATGGCTGATGTTTCTCAACTCAAGCAGGCGGACTGACCCGCTGCTGCTATGAGCAGCAGTCTGGTTCAGCACATCTCCTGAAACATTTTCAGGGAAGGTAGTCATTGGTGAAGCTATTCTCAGTATCGAGCCTTCGCGGAATGAGATCATTTTCAAAGAGCCAATGCGCATAACGTTCCCAGACAACGGCACGCATCTCTCCCCATCGCGGGGCATCTGAAATGAACTCATCTGCCAGAAATATGAGACTTTCCCTGGCCAGATCAAGGGGAATTTCGGGGGCTGCCTCAACCAGCAGTTCTGCCGCCTGCCGAGGATTGTTAACAGCATAGTCGTATCCTCTGCTGATTGCCCGCATGAATTTCCGCGCCAGTTCAGGATTGCTCCGCAGCATTTCTTCACTGCTGATAATGACGGGGGTATAGTAGTCAAATACCTCGTTCATTTCTGCCAGAGCCAGATAACTGAGTTCAACACCTCTATTTTGCGCCTCCGCCATTGTCCATCCTTCAAAGACCCATGAGAAATCTACCTCCCGTTCAGCAACGGCAAAGAAGTCGGCCGTGCCGGTGTTCAGAATTCTGATATCATCCAGTGAAGCGCCCTCCGCCTTCAGGAGAGTATCGAGCATGGCTGTTTCAACAGGGCTTCCCCAGCCGCCATAGGTGAGACCCACCAGATCAGCAACAGAGCGCAGGTTTTCCGGTGAGGCAAAACCTGAGGTATTGTGCTGAATGACCGCTGCAAGAGCGACAATTGGTACATTGTCCTCTCCTGTTCGGGCAAAGGTTACCGCTTCCTGATAACTGTAGCCAAACTGGGCCTGATTAAGAGCAACGAGAACTTCGGCGCTCGCCTCAGCGGGTTGAATAATAGTAACTTCAAGCCCCTCCTCGGCAAAATACCCCAGAGAATCGGCCAGATAGGCTCCGGTATGGTTTGTGTTCGGAACCCAGTCCAGCACAAGAACAAGGGAAACGACATCTTCACGCTCCCCCTGTGTCTCCACATTCCCTGCGGCAATGAGTATGCCGGGCATGAGTATGAGTACAAGTACGAGCGCACATGCGCGTACTACGATATGGTATCGAAAAATCATCAATGTATTCCTCCTGTATGATATGAATATTTCTGATGTTGATGTTGATTGTGCCGATTGTGGGCATTTCCGCCTTGGCGGACTGTCAGACCTTCGAGAAGCAGGACAAACAGGAAGAGCCCGATACTGAGCAGCATAATTGTTACAATTGCTGCAAATAATTGTGCCGCAGCAAAGGATTTCTGACTGCGGATGAGGTACACGCCCAATCCTGATGCCCCGCCAAGCCACTCTCCGATAACTGCCCCCATGACCGCATAGGTAGCTGAAATGCGCAGTCCGGCAAAAAATGCCGGTATTGATCCGGGGAGTTTTACATGACAGATAAGCTGCCAACGGTTCGCCCCCATGCTCCGCATCAGATCGATATAGTCGCTGTCTAATGCCCGGAAACTCTTGAGGAGATTTATCAGCATGGGGAAAAAACAGACCAGCACTACCGCGAGTATTTTCGGAAGGAAGCCGAAGCCAAACCAGAGAACAAAGAGCGGCGCTACCGCAATGAGCGGAATTGTCTGGCTCATAACTGCCGCCGGATAGAGTAATTTGTAGACTGTTCGAAGCATATCCATGAGAAATGCGAGAATGAGGGCAAAAATGGTGGCAATAAAAAGTCCGAGGAGGGCGGCTGCCAGAGTTCCCCGGGCATGTTTCATAATTAACGGAAACTGCTCAAAGAAGGTTAACAGGACGGCATAGGGTGAAGGAAGAGCATACGGCGGCAAAAATAACGAGAGGATATGCCAGAAAGCAATGAAGAGAATGAAAGAAAGGAGGGCAAAGCTGTATTTTTGCCGGAAGTTCTGCCGGAACGTTTGCCAAAACGCGGCAAAAAACGGTGTTCCTTTGGGAGCGGTTATTTTTGGAACAGTTATGTTTGAAATAGAATGTCCCTCCGCCGGTATTATCCGGATCAGGTAAAGGGTCGAAGATCATTCTTCCTCTCAGCCGACAGAGTCAGCTCCCCTGCTGTCATGAACGTTTTGCAAAATTTTCAGCAGCAAAACTTTGTGTTACGTGGAATATACCGAAAATATGGATGGGAGTCAATAGCTGCCGAACACCCTTATTCTGCCTTAGGCGATCGGGCCTGAGTCGCTAAGTCGTAGGCAAAGATTTTGTCAGCCACATCATCTACCACCCACATTGTTGTGCCATCCGACCAGATGCCAGCGGGGTTAGCATTCCCTGCATCAGAAAGTGTGGCGGCATCGAAATCCGGCGGATCAGCACCGGGCGTTTTGGTTCCTCTGTTGTAGGCAAAAATTTTACTAGTGGCTGAGGGAGGCCTACTCACCACCCACATCGTTGTCTCATTCGCCCAGATGCCTTTGGGAGCGAACTTCGCAGAAAGAGTAAAATCGTTATCACTATCGCGCATTTTGCTTGCTATGGTGTAGGCTTGAAGGCTATTAATGTTTGCGGTCGTTGTCCACATTGTTGTTCCATTTGACCAGATGCTCTCAGGAGTGGAAAGTCCGGTAGCAACAATATCAGTAATATCTTTTGCTGAATCGCGTCCTTTGTCGCTCATCCTGTAGGCACGGATGTCGGCAGGAGCTGGACCATCTGCATTCATTACCCACATTGTTGTGCCATCCGACCAGATGCCTGAGTAAGTTCTATTACCTCCTCCATCGGGAAGTGTGAATTCTTTATCTTCATCGCGCGCCTTGGTCCCCATGTTGTAGGCATAAATTTTGTTATCCCTCCTATCCGACACCCACATTGTTGTGCCATCCGACCAGATGTCATTAGGGTCAGTATTCCCAGAGGCAAGCGCGGGGAAATCGTCTCTGTGATTCCCTGCGGAGTCATATCCTCCTTCGTCATAGTCGTCTTTGTCATAACCGTAGAGGTCGTATTCCGTGTCGGTGTCGCGGTGTTTGCCTTCAGCATTAAAGCCTTCTGCGTCATAACCCTGTTCGTCATAACCATCCGGCCCATATTTCTTTCCGTTACGATGATTGCCGTCTACATTGAAACCCGCTGCGTTATAGCCATCTTTGCCATAACCGTAGAGGTCGTATTTCATGCCGGTGTCGCGATGTTTGCCTTCAGCATTAAAGCCCTTAGCGTTGTAACCATCTTCGCCATAGCCATCATCGTTGAATTTCGTTCCGTTACGATGTTTGCCATCAGCATTAAAACCGGCAGCATTGTAACCGTCTGCTTTATGAGCCTGTCGTACATAAATACCTCATGTTGTTTGATGTGAGTCGATGGATGTGGGAATGATGGTGGGAATGAGTATTGCCGTCAGTTATCGCGTTGTTTTCTTCAGGCGCGGGGTGGCATCGTGAACCCATTCGCGCTTCGATGATGCCAGTTGGAACTATGCGCGGGCGCAACGGGGGGAGTTTTTCTATTATCCATAGGTCATTTTCAGTCGATGAAGTCTCTTGCAATTATAAGCCAACGCGACAAGTTCCCATTCACTCGTAACATGTGCAAGGCCTCTGTGGAGAAATTGTCGAAATCCCATGCACTGCTTAATAATCCCGAATACCGGTTCCACCGTCTGCTTCCTGCGGGCATAGAGCTTTCGGTTCTCGGACTTCTGAAATTTGGCGTTCATATCTTTTATCCATGGCTTGGATTCTTTTGGAGGCGTGTTGTTGGCATTCTTCTCTTCCGGTCGATAGTCATATTCTCGCGGATTATGTGTCTCTTCAGCCCGAACAGACACCAGAACATCTATCCCCATTTCTTCCTCTACTGTTTTCACTTCATCGCCATTGACAAAGCCCGCGTCAGCAAGCGCTCGCTCGGGCTTCCCGACATCTGGGGAAACAGAGAGACAATCGTTTACCAGTTCATTCCGGTCAGATGAACACTGGGAAACACGCGTCCCGACAATTAATTGCGTGCCATCGGCATCGACTACCGCCTGAGCATTATAGGCCTGCTGTGTTCCCGATCCCTTTGTCATAATACGGCTGTCAGGATCAGTGTTGTTGCATGCCTGCTCGCCCTTCGGCAGAATCTCCTGCGCCTTCGCTGAAATGTCTTCAGGTTCATCATCGGCAAAAAGTGTTTTCTGTCCGTCCGCAGGCGGGATCGCCCGATCAGGAGGACCTTCGCTCTGAGCGTCTGTCTTCGCTCCCCCGCCGGGGGAAACATCTTCCGTATCATTTGCTCCATCTTTTTTCTCCGCTTTCTCCTGTTCTCTTTCCTCGCGGACACGCGCGCGTCTTTCCACTTCAGCTCGCGCATGGATCATCTTTTCGCGGAGTTTCTGCCTTCGGGCAATCTCCTGTGGTAATCTGTTCGCATCCTCATCGTCTGCGGTATCGGCCGCTTCTGCCTCCACTAACAATTTCTGAATGTCCTCATCAAGCCGTTTCTCCAGCTCCTCAGCCCGATCATAGCTCACATTTTCGAATTTACTCGCATTGGCTTTAATGTGTGTCCCATCTATACTGACCGTCCCGACCTTCAGAATGCCTATCTCTTTGGCAAGCAGCAGAATACGGATAAACGCTTTGTGTATCGCTTCTGTATTTTTTCGGCGAAAGCGACAAATAGTATCGTGATCGGGATGCGTGTTGCCGGTCAGATAGAGCGCACAGATATTCTCGTACGTTGACCGTTCTATCCGGCGACTGCTAAATCGTCCTTCCGTGTAGCTATATATCAGCAAGGCAAGCATCATTTTCGGATGATATTGCTCGCTCCCGCTTCCCCGCCTATTGATATGAAAAACGGTACTGTCTATGGTGCTTACCGCTTCGTTAATAAAATTGACCAGATGATCTTCGGGAACCCAATCTCTCATATCAAGAGGCATCAGGAATTGTTGATCTTGACTACATGACTTAAATCGTTGCATGAAAAAACTATATCAGATTCTCCAATCAAACGCAATACCACTATCAACCCGGGTAAAGTCCGACAGGCTCTTATAACCATTTCTATTGTAGCCATTTGCGTTGTAGCCGTCTGCGGTGTAGCCCTCCGCATCGTAGCCAGCTGCGTTATAACCGTCTTTGTTGTAGCCATCCGCATCGTAACCATCTGCGTTATAGCCGTCAATATCGTAACCGGCAGCATCGTAGCCGTCTTTGTTGTAACCGTAGAGGTCGTATTCCGTGCCGGTGATATAGTGAATACCATCGTCATAAAACCCCCACATGTCGCAGGCAGTGAGAAGTATTCCCGCAATAAAAAATGCCGCGAGCATATATAATCCGAAACGTTTCTGCGCGGAATGCTTCCGGGCATTTTTCTTTTTGTTTAAGTTCAAATTCTTCATGAATTTCCTCCATATAGGATAGAGTATAATGGCAGGCATAAGCCAAGGTCAAGCAAAACTTTCATATATTGCAATTCGTAAGTACACCATCAAAGCCTAATCATCCCAACACACAGCGATGTCCGGTAAATCGTACATCGCTTTTTTTTAATGATCTCCCTGTTGCGCCTGTTGTACATCCATCCTCCCTACACTTTTTATGAATGTTCTGATATAATGCCGTGTTATGCATCCAAAATGAGCGGCAAAAGGAGCTATTATGCGGAATGGGAACGAGCGGAACGTGAGAGTTGGTCTGTTTGGGGTGGGGCTGGACACCTACTGGCCCCAATTTGCTGGTCTTAAAGAGCGGCTTGAAGGATATCTGCAGGCAGTTGCCGGTATTATCTGTTCCGATAGTCCCGATAACTCCGACATTCGGACGGATGCCCTGCCAAACGCCCACACCCGACAGCCAAACGAACAACCAGACGCGCAGCCAAACGAGCAGCCAAACGAGCAGCCAAACGCGCACCGGGCGCAGAGCCTCCATGCAGGGAAATCGGCGGGGGTGGAGATGGTGAATGCCGGGTTGGTGGATAATCCGCAGAAGGCAGCGCTGACTGGCACTATGTTCAGGGAGCAGCGGGTCGATATCATTTTTTTATATATTTCGACCTATGCGCTGTCTTCGACTGTGCTGCCGGTGGTTCGTGAAGCCGGAGCGCCCGTCATTGTTCTGAACATTCAGCCGGTGGCTGCGATCAATTACACCTCATTTAATGCCATGAATGACCGCGGCAGAATGACCGGCGAATGGCTGGCTCATTGTCAGGCCTGCGCTGCGCCCGAAATTGCCAATGTGTGTAACCGAGCCGGCATAGACTATCATATTCTCACCGGTTATCTGGGCGATGAGTCAATGGAGGCGGAAATTCATGAATGGATTGCTGCTGCCCGAACGGCAAAAATTATGCGCGCCAATCGTTTGGGGTTGATGGGGCATTATTACGGCGGCATGCTCGATGTCTACAGCGATCTTACCCGTCAGTTGTCGGCCTTTGGCGGGCATGCGGAAATTGTGGAAATTGATGAGCTTGCCGCCCTCTGCCGTGAGCCGGGCGAGGATGATGTGGCGGGCAGAATTGCCGAATTTAGGCGGGTGTTTCAGGTTGCCCCCGAATGCGGACAGGCGGAGCTGGAGCGGGCGGCGCGGACATCGCTGGGTCTGGACAGGCTTGTCGAGCGTCATGAGCTGGGTTCGCTTGCCTATTTTTATGCGGGGGAGCCGGGATCGGTTCATGAAGATATTATCAGTTCGGTCATTGCCGGCAACACGCTGCTCACTGCCCGCCATGTGCCGGTGGCGGGGGAATATGAGGTAAAGAATGCGCAGGCAATGAAGATAATGGATAGCTTCGATGCCGGCGGGTCTTTTTCCGAGTTTTACGCCATGGATTTTGCCGATGATGTTGTGCTGCTCGGGCACGATGGGCCTGCGCACGCGGCAATTGCCGATGGGCGGGTTGGTCTTGTGCCTCTGCCGGTTTACCACGGCAAACCCGGGCGGGGACTTTCCATACAGATGACAGTGAAAAACGGGCCGGTTACCGTTTTGTCGGTGGTGGAGGGGGCGCATGAAATGTTTCTGCTTGCGGCCGAAGGGGAGAGCGTGCCCGGGCCGGTGCTGCACATTGGTAATACGAACAGCCGTTACCGCTTTCCCATTCCGGTGAAAGATTTCATAAACCGCTGGGCGATGGTCGGCCCCTCGCATCATTCTGCCATCGGCATCGGCCATATCGCTTCCAAAATAGATAAATTTGCCCAGTTAACGGGCATCTCCATGAAACAAATCTGTTGAATGAGGTGAATACAATGATGAAACGTGTCGGCTTTGCCATGCAGCTTATGCCGGGCAGGGTCAGGGAGTATCGGCGGCGGCATAATGAAATATGGCCGGAGCTGGTTAAGGAACTGGAGGCAGCCGGAGTGCGGGACTATGTTATCTATTTTGATCTGCGCAGCAACACCCTCTTTGCCAGCCAGAAACTGACTGAGGATAACAGCGCCGAACTTTTGCCGGGCAGTGAAATTGTGAAAAAATGGTGGGATTCAATGGCAGACCTCATGGAAACCCATGCCGATAATTCCCCCGTTGTGTATGATCTTGAAGAAGTGTTCTTCATGGAGTAGGATGGAGCCGATGGCAGAGACCGTTCTGAAATTGAAGAATATCAGCAAGACCTTTCCCGGGGTACGCGCCCTCAATGCTGTGTCATTTGAGTTGCGCCGGGGGGAGGTTCACGGCATTCTGGGAGAGAACGGGGCAGGAAAATCGACCCTCATTAAAATTATTACCGGTGTTCATCAGCCCGATGAGGGCGAAATCTACCTGCATGGCGAGGCAGTGCATTTTGCCTCCCCGCGTGAGGCTCAAAACAGCGGCATTGCTGCTATTTATCAGCATGTTACCTGCTATCCCGATCTGAGTGTTGCCGAAAATATCTTCATGGGCCATGAGAGCATACATCCTGTCAGTAAAACCATCGACTGGAAGCGCATGCGCGAGCGGGCGCAGGAACTTCTGGATCAGCTTGATGCGCCCTTTTCTCCTCGGGCGCGCATGGGCGATCTGTCGGTAGCGCGGCAGCAGATTGTGGAAATTGCCAAGGCGCTTTCCATGAATGCCCGCATTATTATTATGGATGAGCCGACGGCGGCGCTCTCGCAGCATGAGAGCGAGGAGCTGTACCGCATAATTGCCAAGCTTCGGGCTGAGGGAACGTCAATTATTTTCATATCGCATCGGCTGGAAGATATTTACCGGCTCGCTGAACGGGTTACTGTTTTTCGCGATGCTGAGTATATCGGCACCTGGAATACCGAGGGGCTTTCCCGAGATGAAATTGTTGTTGCCATGGTCGGCCGGGAGATTACGCAGATGTTTCCCCGGCACAGCGCCGAGCCCGGAGAGGAGCTGCTGCGCGTGGAGGGGCTGGGGCGAGTCGGATTTTTCAGAGATGTATCGTTTTCCCTGCGGCGGGGGGAGATACTTGCCCTCACCGGTCTTGTGGGCGCCGGAAGAACCGAGCTCTGCGAGGCCATATACGGCATTGCTCCGGCGGATGTGGGAAGCATGAGTATTGACGGGGTGGAGTGCCGCATCAGTACGCCGATGCAGGCGCTGCATGCCGGTATTGGTTATATGCCGGAGGATCGGCAGAAGCAGGGGCTCATTCTGAGCTGGTCCATAAGCCGGAACATTACCCTCCCGGAACTGTCGGCATACGCCCGCAGGGGCTGGCTGCGGGAAAGCCGCGAGTATGAGGCTGCCGGCAGGCTGGCAGACAGGCTGGCTGTGAAGGCAGGCGATGTGTTCACGGCTGTTTCGACGCTTTCCGGCGGTAATCAGCAGAAGGTCGTTGTCGCAAAAATCATCTCCGGCACGCTCAAAATTATTATTCTGGATGAGCCGACAAAGGGAGTGGACATTGGCGCCAAGGCGGCAATTTATGAAATTATCAACGGACTTGCCTCCCAGGGCTACGGCATTATTATGGTATCGTCCGAAATGCCGGAGGTTCTGGGGCTGAGCGACCGCATTGCCGTTATGCGCAAGGGGCGCCTGACCGCCCTCCTTCAGACCTCCGAAACCAGTCAGGAAGAAATTCTCCATGCTGCCATGCACATAGAAAAGGCGGAGTGGCAGCCGGAAAAGGCGGAACAGCCGGAAAAGGCGGAGCGGCATGAGGGGTAATATGCGCGCGCGGGAGCTGGGCATGCTCTTGTTCATTGCCGCGCTCAGTCTGATCATTCAGCTTCGGAATCCGGTGTTTCTGAGCATCAGCAACATCACATCGCTTTTAACGAATACCTCCATTCTTGCCATATTAGCTGTGGGCATGATGCTCGTGCTGGTGACGCGGGGCATTGATCTGTCCATTGGGGCCATTATTGCCTTCAGCGGTATGATAACCGCCCTGACGGTGGCGGCGAATCCTGCCCTTCACCCCCTGCTTGCCCTGCTGGAGGGAACGCTCGTTGGACTGGCGGTGGGGGTTATTAACGGCGCGCTGGTGGCATACGGGGGCATAATGCCCATTATTGCAACGCTGGGAATGATGAATGCCGTGCGCGGTCTTACCTATGTTGTTTCGGGGGGGCAGTGGGTGAGTTCCTACCAAATGTCCGATGGCTTTAAGGCCATTGCCACCGGCAGTACCCTCGGCATCAATAACCTTATTTTCATAACCATCTGCGTGTATGCGGGAGCTGTCTTTTTTGTGCAGCATACGCGCATTGGGCGGCGCATTTACGCTGTCGGCTCCAACCCCGATGCCGCCGAAGTATCGGGACTGCCGAAGAAACGCCTCATTTTACTGGCCTACAGCATTATGGGCGCACTCGCCGGGCTGGCGGGGGTACTGTGGGTGGCGAAGTTTGCATCGGCACAGGGAAACACCGCGCTGGGCTATGAGCTTCTGGTCATTGCTGCCTGCATTCTCGGCGGCGTGAGCATATCCGGCGGGGTCGGGCGCCTCTCCGGTCTCATTCTCGGCGCCATTCTGCTCGGTATTCTGAACAACGCCCTTCCGCTCATAAACATTTCCCCTTTCTGGCAGTTGGCCATTCAGGGCATAACAATAATGATTGCCGCCATAACCAATGTTCTCGTGCGGCGCAATAATGAGCGGGCAGTGCTCGCAGGCAGGGAAAGATGATCGGGAAGAATTCAGATGGGCAGGGGGGCCAGGGGCGGCAGGTGCGGAGCCTTGCCATCCAGCGCCAGTTCAGTTGGCGGCAGTTCTTTTTTCAGTGGGAATGGGCGCTGTTTGTTCTGCTCATTCTTGTGTTCGCGGTGAACTCCGGAATATCACCCTATTTTCTTTCTCTGAAAAACATTATCAATGCCCCATCGACATTTCTGGACAAGGCCTTCATTGTGTTTCCCATGATCTTTGTTATTATTCTGGGCAAAATTGATATTTCGGCGGCATCGACCGCCGCCCTGTCGGCAGTGCTCATGGCAGTGGCATACAATGCCGGACTGCCCATGCCGCTGGCAATGCTTCTCTGCCTGCTGGTCGGCATTCTTGCGGGCGCCATTAATGCTCTCATTATGATTCGCTTTAAGGAACTGTCGTTCGTCATTGTAACTCTGGCAACCATGATTCTCTACCGCGGTATTGCCTACATTATTCTCGGCGATCAGGCATCGGGAGATTTTCCGCGCTGGTTTTCGTTTCTGGGCTGGGGCTCGGTGCTGGGCATTCCCTTCATTGTTATTGCCTTTGTTGTTGCGGCGGTCATTTTTGGTCTGATTCTGCATAAAACAGTTCTGGGGAGGATGATTTACGGCATGGGATCAAACGCCGAAACCTGCCGTTATTCAGGGATCAATGTCGATAGGGTTACCTTCATTGTTTTTACGCTTACCGGGCTCATGTCTGCTGTGACGGCGCTGTTTCTGGCTTCCCGTACCGGCAGCACCAGACCGAACATTGCTACCGGGTATGAGCTGGAGATCATTACCATGGTGGTACTCGGGGGGGTGAGCACCAGCGGCGGAATCGGGCGCATTGGCGGGCCAATTCTGGCAGTGTTCATTATCGGTTATGTGAGCTATGGCATGGGGCTTGCCAACATTCAGGCTCCCATTGTGCTTGTGGTCATTGGGCTGCTGCTCATTTTTTCCGTCCTAACACAGAAATTCCGCGCTGCGTAAGTTCCTGCGCTGCGGGAAATAATGAAAAAAAGAATGAATTTTAGGGTTTTGGGGTATGTAAGGGGTGGAGAATGGTGTAGTCTGAGTACTCAGAACCGATGAATAATTTTTTCTGCGTGGAAAAAAGACTACCGGCAGATATAATGGAGTTATGCAAAAGTTTCTGTTATAATACTTCCAGTTATTAAGAAGGAGGAAAATATGTGTGTTCATTTTATGCGGAGAGGAACCCTTTTTCTATTCTGCTCAATGTTTATTGTATTGATGGCGGGATGTCCAATGCCGGAACCCAATATGGGGGGGGGGGGGGGGGGGGGTAATGTAAGCCCGCCGGGCACAATGGATGCCCCAACTCTTGAAGCGGGAGATGAGCAACTCATTGCAACATGGACTGCGCCAACAAACACCGGCGGCAGCGAAATTACCGGCTATGAACTGCAATATAGCTCAGATGGCGGAACCACATGGTCAGATCCTCCTATTGAAGTCGCCGCGCTAGCCGCAAAGGCCATCATCTCCGGCCTGAGCAACGGCAGCAGTTATGAAGTACAGGTACGCGCAGTCAACGCGCAGGGCGCAGGCGGCTGGTCGGACAGCGCATTAGCAAGCCCTGTTGCCGTTCCCCATGCTCCGAACGCTCCCGGGCTTACCCCGGAAAATAGTCAACTAACAGTTTATTGGACTGCGCCGACCAGCGATGGTGGCAGCGCCATTACCGGCTATGAGCTGCAATATAGACAATATAGCTCAGACGGCGGAACCACATGGTCGGATCCTCCTATTGAAGTCGCCGCTCCAGCCACAAAGACCATCATCACCGGCCTAATCAACGGCAGCAGTTATGAAGTACAGGTACGCGCCGTCAACGCGCAGGGCGCAGGCGGCTGGTCGGACAGCGCATTAGCAAGCCCTGTTGCCGTTCCCGGTGCTCCCGACTTGCCAAGCCTCACCGTGGAAAATGAGCAACTTCGCATTTCATGGGCAGCGCCGACCAACACCGGCGGCAGCGACATTACCGGCTATGACCTGCGCTACGCACTAAACAATTCACCCCTGCCGGACGATCCGCAAATTAGCAACACAAGCAATACCTCTCATACCATTATGCAACTGGAAATTGGCAGCCGCTACACCGTACAGGTGCGCGGCATCAACGCGCAGGGCAGGGGTTCGTGGTCAGAATCCGCAGCGAAAACATTCCCGCTCATTGCGACACAGGTGCCGGAGGGTACGGAGGTCTTTGTCATTCTTTCGACTGTTGACAACGCAATTGCCAATGCCGCAAACCCAAACATTACTGTGGTTCCAGTTACTTCCCCGGCATTAACGGTCGTCTTACCGACAATTGATGCGGCTACCGGAATTATTATGGTTACCGCAAGCACAAGCCCGGGAACATATACGGTATCTGGTACAGACGGAGGAAGCGAACTGTTTGCCCCCGAAAAGTTCTCTGTTACCCTGAGTCCTCCTACTAACGCTGAACTGAAAACAGCGGTAACTAATGGAATATCAAACTGGGGACAAACTGCCGATCTCAACTACATTCTTACCGCGGCAGTAACGGACATGTCCGAAGTGTTCAAAGATAAAACCGCATTCAATGGAAATATCTCGGGTTGGACTGTCAGCGCTGTAACGGATATGTCGGAAATGTTCAATAACGCAGACGCATTCAATCGTGATCTTAATAATTGGGATGTCAGCGCGGTAACGGATATGTCGGGGATGTTCCATCGCACAGACGCATTCAATGGCAATATCTCAAGCTGGAATGTCAGCTCGGTAACAGATATGTCGCAAATGTTCAGTGACACAGACGCATTCAATAGCAACATCTCGGGCTGGACTGTCAGTAAGGTAACGGATATGTTGGGGATGTTCAATAACGCAAGCGCATTCAATGGCAATATCTCGGGATGGAATGTCAGCGCGGTAACGAATATGTCGGGGATGTTTGGTAACACAAGCGCATTCAATGGCGACATTTCCGGTTGGGATGTCAGTAAGGTAACGACTATGGCCAGTATGTTCCAGAGCGCAATCGCATTCAATGGCAACATTTCCGGTTGGGATGTCAGCTCGGTAACGACTATGAGCAATATGTTCGTTTTTACAAGCGCATTCAATGGCGACATCTCCGGTTGGGATGTCAGCTCGGTAACGACTATGTATTCTATGTTCTTTTTGGCAAGCGCATTCAATCAGAATCTTACTGCATGGGGCGGGACAGATGAAGGGAGCTTACGGCGTGATCCTAATGATAATAGCAAATATGGAGTAACGGTAACGGATATGTTTACGAGTTCCGGCGTTGTGGATACCGGGGGCGTGGGTGTTCCCGATTGGTATACTGAGATTATTGCCTATTAACGAGTTGCAATTCAACTCAGGCAGGCGCGGAAAAAAATCCGTGCCTGCCTTTTTTCGATAGAGACGGCTGCCTGTTTGTTATCTGTCTGCCCGATTCGGCTGCCCATGCGACTGTTGCTGAGACGGGGGGCTAGTCGGCGCTCCGCGCCTGCTCGCCCAAGCATCCGGCTCACCCAAGCGGCGGGATCAGGTCAATATCCCAAAATAATAAAAATAATTACAAAAATTTTTCATATTCACCATTCATATTTTACCCGTCTATATAGTATGGGGAAAGATTATATCGATATGGTACATGATAAAATCTGGAAATATGTTTTCGGGAATGCTCAGATATTCCGTGATTTCATATATTCATACTTCAACAAAGACCTCGCACGGAGCATGGAGAGCATCAACACAGAGCATACCAGCCCCCGCATTCCCCAATCCCCTGAAAAAAATTCACAAATTTTGCAAAATTCTCTCAAAAAACATAGTTAAAAATGACTTTTTACCCGTTATAGATATATAAGGGAGAATTCACCATGGGACCATGTCGCCATGGGAGCTCCCCTATTAAGAAAAAAACGTTCAAAAAAAATCTTCAGGAGGATTGTATGATCGATTTCAAAGAAAAACCCGCCCCCGTTCCCTACGACCAAGGATACCGCTCCCTACTGTTCCAACCCGCAATAATGCTCCAATTTCTTCAACGCTTTGTCGGAGGCGCATGGACGAAAAAACTCCGAACCGAGGATATAACCATTGAAAACGGTACCTTTTTTATCGACCATGCGAAAACACGGATGGCCGACATCGTCTGCAAAATCAGGACTCGGGATCACACGGGAGATGTTGCTATCTATGTGCTCCTTGAGCATCAGTCTGGAGTGGACAAAGACATGCCCCTCCGCATGTCGGAATATACGAATCTGCTCTATCGGAACATTCACCGCTCCGGAGAAATTCCCGATGACTGCGAGGTGGTATTTCTGCCCATTGTGTTCTATAATGGTACGCGAAAATGGAAGGTGCCGGGGAATGTCAGAGAGCGGAACACGCGGGAATTCCCGCAGTATCTTGCTCCTTTTCCCTACGATCTTATTAACGAGAGCGATTATTCTGCGGAGCAGCTGCAGCAGCGGGGAAGAATGTTTGCGGCTGTCATGTACCTTGATCTGTACTCGAAAAATCTACTGAATACGGATTGGGACATTCGGAAGGTGGAGAAAGCGATAGCAGAAATGCTGAATGAGGAATCGCTGGAGCTGATAGAGGAATTTGTCGGCGTGGTAGATTCGATGTTCGGAATTGTTATAGACTTTGACACGTTAATGAAACAATTACAAAGAACAAAAGAACCGAGAGGTAAGGAGGTAGCAAAAATGTTCAGAATGAATGCGGAAACATTCAGAGCGCGCATTGCGGAAATGGGTCGGCAGGAAGGACTTCAGGCAGGATTGCAGACAGGTCGTGAAGAAGGACTTCAGACAGGTCGGCAGGAAGGATTGCAAGAAGGACTTCAGACAGGATTGCAGACAGGTCGTGAAGAAGGACTGCAGACAGGTCGGCAGGAAGGACTTCAGACAGGATTGCAGACAGGTCGGCAGGAAGGCCGCGCGGAGGGGCATATTGAGGAACGGAGAAAAAACGCCCGCAGTATGTTTTTGGAAGGCTTGTCGACCGAGGCTGTTCAGAGAATTACCGGGCTGAGCGATGAGGAAATGCGGACAGTGCGGAACGGATCGCATTAATTGGCGCTGCTCGGCCTGCTCACCCAAGCCTCCTGCTCGCCATGCGACTGTTGCTGGGGCTAGGGGCTGGTCGGAGGCTTGCGCATCCGGTTCGCTTATGCGGCGGGGTTAGGTCAAATAGTAGAAAGTTTTGCATAAATAAAATTTTGCCTTGAAAAATTGTGCAGAGCACAATTTTCTGTGAGAATATCGGGTCAATAAAAGACTATTCAAAAGAAACAATTGCCATACTCAAAGATATGATACAGAATGAGAGTGCCGAAAATAAAGAGGTATTGTATGACAAAGTTTTGCATTCTGCAAAACTTTCTACAAAGTGCGAGAATGCTCCGCACATAAAAGCATTCCAAATGAGAAACTTTTGCTACTGGAAATTGTGCAAGCACAATTTTCCAATGCAAAAGTTTCTGTGAATGGATAAGCATACGGTTTTATGGTACGATAACGAAAGATGAGGCAAAGAAATTATTTGCTGCTCGGACCCAGCGTGATCATGCAATCAAAATGTTCAAAGAGGGTCTGTCTATGGACCTTATTCATAAGATTACCGATCTCAGCAGGGATGAAATTCGAGCATTTCAGAAAAACGGTAGTGAAAACGGTAAAAAGTAACAGCACAGCCGCGCATTGCCCCCATGTGTCTGTTGCTGAGGATGGGGTGCTGAGGATGGGGTCAGATCACAGTAATATCCCCCCAACGTCCGTAGTCTCATCCTTTGATATGTGTTCCTGAATGTAGTATACTCATTGAAAGGTTTACTACTGGAAATTGTGCACGCACAATTTTCCAATGCAAAACTTTCTGTTATTTAATGACCACATAAGGATCGGAGGGAAACAATATGAAAACAAATATTGTTGATATAGGTAACTCAAAAGGCATTTTGGTATCACAAGAAATCTTACAACAATGCCATATTACCGATAAGGCTGATATGAGTGTTCATAAAAACCGTATTGTGTTAGCACCCGTTAAAAAAGTAAGAAAAAACTGGGATCGTGCTTTTCGAAAAATGGCGGAACGGAAAGAAGATACACTTTTAATGGAATCAGTCCCTTATAACAACGAAGACTGGCAATGGTGATAAACCAATACGAAATTTATCTGGTTTGCTTAGATCCGACCATCGGTGCAGAAACCAAAAAGTCAAAGATATCATTAAAGAAATGTTGGTGGATGAATAAAATCAATTACTGAGACTATGAGAAACTTTTCCAATGCAAAAGTTTCCTGTACAAAGTTTTGCAAAATGCAAAACTTTCTATAAAATAGGAGAATGCTAAGCACAAAGAAAGCATTCCTGACGGACGCATGGGCGAGCAGGAGGCGCAGCCTCCGACCAGCCCTCGGAAACTTTTGCTACTGGAAATTGCGTTCTGCACAATTTTCCAATGCAAAAGTTTCCTGTACAAAGTTTTGCAAAATGCAAAACTTTCTATAAAATAGGAGAATGCTAAGCACAAAGAAAGCATTCCTGACGGACGCATGGGCGAGCAGGAGGCGCAGCCTCCGACCAGCCCTCGGAAACTTTTGCTACTGGAAATTGCGTTCTGCACAATTTTCCAATGCAAAAGTTTCCTGTATAAATTCATAAAAGGAGGTTTTTATGAAAAAAACTTTATGGATCGCTCTGTTGCTAATTATTGCTATTAGTAGCGGAGCATTGTTTGCTGGTGGAGGCAGTGAGTCCGGAGAAGCATCCGGGCGGCATGCCTTCGTGTTTAAGAATACCGGAAATCCTTATGGCGATAAGCAGATGGAAGGTTTCGCGGATGGTATACGGGAACTGGGGCTTGAACCCATTACCCGCGCTCCCGATCAGCCCAGTGCTGAGGCTCAAATTCAGATTATTGAGCAGCTCATTGCGCAGGGGGTCGATTCCATTACCATTACTGCCAACGATTTTGATGCCCTGCAGCCGGTGCTTGAAAAGGCCCGCGATGCCGGCATTGCGGTACTCTCGGCCGACTCGGCGCTGAATCCTGCAAGCCGCATCACCCACATTAATCAGGCTGACTCGGAGAGGATCGGAAGAACCCTCATTCAGGCTGCCTACGATATGGCGGGAGGCGCCGGAGAAATTGCCATTCTTTCGGCAACAAGCCAGGCTTCCAATCAGAATCTGTGGATTGAGTGGATGGAGAAGGAGCTTGCGGAGAATGCCGATAAGTACAAGGATATCGATCTGGTAGCCGTTGTGTATGGCGATGATCTGCGCGACAAGTCGGTGAGTGAGACTGAAGCTCTGCTCCAGCGCTTTCCGAATTTAAAGGTCATTATTGCGCCCACCACGGTAGGTATTGCAGCTGCCGGACGGGTAATTACTGACCGCGGTCTCATTGGGCAAATAAGTGTTACCGGTCTCGGGTTGCCGTCTGAAATGGCTGAGTACATTGAGAACGGGGCAACGCCCTATATGTTCCTGTGGAATCCTGTTGATGTTGGTTATCTTTCCGCCTTTGCCGCGGTTTCCGCTTCCGAAGGGGAGCTGAATGGCGCTGTGGGCGAAGGGTTTTCTGCCGGACGTCTGGGCAATTTTGAGGTGGTTCAAGCCGGCGATGGCGGTACTGAGGTACTCCTTGGCGCGCCCTTCAAGTTTGAACCGGGCAACATTGCCGAATGGAAGACTGTCTACTAAGCCGACCGGTTGTCCGCGCAGCTACATGACGAGCCGCGCAGCTACATGACGAGCCGCGCAGCGGCAGGTAGTATAGGTAGATATAATAGAGGCTCGGGGAATTCCCCGAGCCTTTTTTTGAGCGTAAAGTCCTCGCTCGGCGGTTAATGCTGCGGCTTAGTTCTGCGGGTTGTAGTTCTGCGGGGGGTGATGTTTGCGGATGAGCGCCCGTCCTTCTGCAATGGATGATATTTCCCCGCAGGTCAGGGACTGCATGAGCAGGTTGCCTAAGGCGGTTGCCTCCGCGGGGCCCGCGCTGTTTGTAATGCCGGTTTCGTTTGCGGTGAGCTGGCAGAGCAGTTCATTCCGGCAGCCGCCTCCTATTATATAGAGGGTTTTCGCGCGGGAACCGGTGAGTTCGGCGAGAATGTCCAGATTTTCTGCGTAGCACTTCGCAAGGCTTTCCATAATAACCAACGCTGTTTCGCCCATGTTTTGAGGCGGCTGCTGGGCTGTTTCCCTGCAGAATTCCTGCACCCGCTGAACCATACCATTGCCCGGCTCGCCGGGTTTGAGGAAGCGCGGGTCATCAACATCGATGAGCGAAGGGCGCAGCATCCGATTGCCCTCTGCCGCTGCATCTGCCGTTTCCTTGGCTGCGCTGACAATGCTGCCATAATCCGGGAGCCCGCCATCTGCCCACTCGCGGCGGCATTCCTGCAGAATCCATAACCCCATAATGTTTTTCAGAAATCGGAAACCCCCATCCGCCCCGCCCTCATTGGTGAAGTTGGCTGCCAGCGCTGCCTCGTTTATGAGCACCTCGTCCGACTCACGTCCCAGCAGGCTCCATGTCCCGCTTGAGAGATAGGCGTAAGTGCTGTTTTCGCTGCCACCGCCGCCAATGGAACCGCCGCCGGTGTGGGCGGCGGTTTCGGGGAGGGGCAGGGCTGCCACTGCCGAGCCGGTGTCGTGGCAGGCGGGGGCAATAACTTTTACCCCGGACGGAGCGCCAACGGCGCGGCGGATATCATCATTCAATGACCCCAGAACTGTGCCCGAGGGCACCACCCTGCCGAAGAGCTGCCGTGGAATGTTCAGCTCGTCAATGAGATCCCATGCCCAGTCCCGGGCAAGCGGATTATAAAGCTGGGTGGTGGTGGCATTGCTGAATTCGTTGGCTTTCACACCGCAGAGCCAGTAATTGAGCAGGTCGGGAATGGTCAGGAAACTGCGGGCGGCTGCCAGCCGGGCACTTCGGTTTTCGACTTCTTCCCGGAGTTGATAGATGGTGTTAAAGGGCAGAAACTGAATGCCGGTTGCGCCGTAAATCCGCATATCGCCCAGCATGGCCCGCACCGATTCCATGATTCCATCGCTTCGGGCATCACGATAATGGAAGGGATTGCCCAGCATATCGCCCGAGGCATCGAGCAGGGCATAATCGACCCCCCATGAATCGATGCCGATGGAAACAATGCGCTTCCCGTAGCGGGTGAACGCTGCCCGGCAACCCGCCAGTATTTCGGCATATAATGCCGCTGCGTCCCAGTACAGGTGGCGGACGCGCAGTAATGGGGTGGGAAAACGGTGAATAACATCGAATGTTGTCAGATCACCGGCAATGACCCGACCGCTTTCGGCTCCTAAATCGATTGCAATGTGCATTGTTTTCTCCTCTTTGTCGGCTGCGCTCAATGGCTTGCTGGCGCGGGCGCGGGGCGGGCGGATCAGGTAGTTTTCGCAGCGCGGTATTTTTCTGCCTCCCAGTTCCGAATAAAATTGATGTTGGCCTCCGGCATGAATTGGACGCCGCCGAAGGAACGGGCATACATGACAATTTTCACATTGTCCTCAAAAAGCTGTCTGGCCAGCGCTGCTTTCCGGTCATTTTCCTGAGCGGCAATAATTCCCTGCCCCTTCACGGCAATTATTACCGGCGCGAATCCTTCATTGTGCTGAAAGGCAGCAATATCATGCTCCAGTTCGGCAGGATCGTTCACGAAGAGCGGGCGGTATCCGCAATAGACAATGTGATCGGGGGTAATGCTGAGCCTGAGCCCGGCGAAGTTCTGCTCATTCATAATGCAGTTGTCGATGTCGCTGTTCGTGAACATGAGCAGGGACTTGCCGGGGAGGGCGGCTGCGGCTCTGGTCATTAAACGCCTGCTCACGCTGTCGGTGAGTTCATGGCTGTTCTGCGCTGGTTCTTTGTCGATGCGCTGCGCGATGCGGCTGAACAGCGCGCCGTATATGCTGCGTATTTCCGCGGCGCTGTCGGCAGCGGCGAAGACGCCGTGGTTCTGCAAAAGCATCAGCTTCGTTGATGCAGGGCGGGAACGGGAGCGCTCAAGGGCTTCCCTCAGCGCGGCAGCCAGAACATATCCGGGATCCAGCACCGGCAACCAGATAAATTCCTCCCCGAGTATTTCCCGGGCGGCGCGGACATTGTCCGCTGAGCAGGTCAGTCCATTGACCATTGTCGGATGAATGTGCACCACATAGCGGAAGGGAAAGAGATTGTGCAGCAGAGACTCCACGCTGGGTCTCCGGGCATTCCCGGCAGCGCTGCCCCCCGCTGCGCGGGCATTCATCATGTCGGCGAGCACGGCAGCCTCGCGCGCATCGGCATCGCGCGAATAGGTTTTTGTCCATATGGCATTGAGAGCTCTGCGCGACATTGCAACGAAGCCATCGGCATTAATGCCCGCGAGCGGAATGCCGGAGGCCTTCACGTGGAGAATCTCATTGTTCTTAACCGACGTGTTGCCGCCGCCGCCCAGCACATAGTCCGGGTTGGCTCCGTATTCGCGGGAGAGGGCGATAATGGTGTTCAAATCCTGGTCAGCGCTGCGCATGTCAGCTCCGTACCGATAATACCCTTCGCTCGTAGTTCATAACCTCGGTAATGAGTTCGCGGTCGGTCGGCACATTCTCCGAACGGCAGTATTCATCCCAGACCAGTCCCAACGGCATTGTCTTGAGTTCCTCCAGCAGCGCGAGCCGGGCGAAGAAATTGCCCTCAGCATCGTATTTTTGCAGGATATCACGGGGTTCGAGCAGGGCGGCTAACAGGGCCTTCAGGGTAGCGCGGCTGCCGAGGGCGTAGGCGCCAATGCGGTTAATGGTGGCATCAAAAAAATCTAATCCAATGTGAGTTTTCTCCAAAACATCGGCGCGCGCCAATTCCTGCATGAGGGCGAGGAGATCATCGTTGAGAATGACCACGTGGTCCGAGTCCCAGCGCATCGGGCGGCTGACATGCAGCAGCAGTTCATCCTGAAATTGGAAGATGGCCGATATTTTATCGGCAAGCGATTCAGTCGGATGAAAATGTCCCATGTCGAGGCAGAGAAGAATGTGACGGGTGAGCGAATATCCGAGATAAAACTCATGAGAACCCGTTACGTAGGCCTCGCTGCCAATACCGAAGAGCTTCGACTCCACCGCATCGCGCATGAAATTCCGGGGAAACTTCAGGCTCAGTATTTCATCGAGGCTTTCGGTCAGCAAACGGCGGTGACCGCAGCGGTCCACCGGCAGATCCTTGGAGCCATCGGGAATCCAGATATTATGGATGCAGGGGCTGCCCTGCGCTTCCCCGAACCATGCCGCAATCTTCCTGCTCTGCTTCACATGGTCAATCCAGAACCGTCGTATTCCGCTGTCCTTATGACTCAGGGTAAATCCATCGTCCGCATGACGATGCGCGAAGAGGGTGGCGTTAAAATCGAGCGCTATGCCATGCTCCATTCCCCATTCCAGCCAGCTTGCGAAATGCCGGGTGTCAATTTCATCGCGATCGACCTGTTCATCGGCAAAATCGCCGTAACTGGCATGGAGGCTGAGCCGGTGCCGACCGGGAATAAGACTACAGGCCATTATCAGATCATCGCGGAGCTCGGCAATACTGCCCGCCCTGCCCGGATAATTACCGGTAACCTGTATGCCCCCCTTGTCCAGCCCCCCGCGGGCTGTCTCAAAGCCGCCGACATCATCGCCCTGCCAGCAATGGATACTCAGCGGCTGCTGCCTCAATGCGGCAATGGCCTCATCAACATTGACCCCCAGTTCTCCGTAAGAACTGCGCGCAAAATCCAGTGATGCATTCATATATCCTCCCATTAGCACATTTTGCATTATACACAAAATCGGAACAACGGCGCTGCGCCTGTATTTCCCATATAATAGAAACTTTTGCAAAAGTTTGGGATATTACGGTTTGATCAGACCCCACTTTGACCTATTTATGCGATCATTTCTTCCGATTCCCTCCATCGCCCGCGGGGAGATCGCGTGAGCCGTTGCTGGGGAGAATTAGAAGTTGCCGATGGGTATGAGCTGCGATTGGATAATGTTCCGGCTCTCTTCATCGCTGAGGCCGCTGATATGGGGACGGGGTGTTTCAGGGGGGAGAATATCATCCAGAACCCCCGCGCCCCCCACATCTTCCACATCTTCCGAAACCTCCGCAATAGATATGCCTTCCGGCGGCAAGTGGCTGCTCCCCGTGGACTGATGCAGCTCTGTGATATTGCCGTAAACGGTCAGGTTCACCGTTCCTCTGAGTTGATTATGCGGAAAAAGACGAATGAACGCGTAATTGTCGGTAAAAGGGAGGAGCTGCACCCAGCCGGGAAAGGTACTTTCTATTTTGAAACTTCGTTCGGGAACATCGGGCAGGGGGATTTTGAGAAGCACTTCATCATAGGCAGCGCTTTCGGGATTTTTCAGCTCAACTCGGTGGGTATAGAGGGCTTGCCCAGATGTATTGTCGTACACAATTGTGTTATTTCCATTATGCATGGTAAGAATGTCATTGAAGTGATACTCGCGGAGAGAATGCTGCGGAGGTGTTCTGTCTTCCACGAGCTCCGCCTGCAATGAGGGGGAGGTATTGTGAGCAAGCGGACGGGGAATAGTATTGATGTTGGTGAGGAGCATGCCGTTGCTCTCCCGCTGATTCCGGGTAACAACAATATCGCCGGAGCGCATTTCATCGGGCATGCGGAACTCAATGCGGGAAGATTCCCACAGAAGAATATGCGATTTTGTTATGTGTTGATTTCCGACGCGAAGCGTACTCCCGGGTTCCTGTAGTCCGAAAAAGTATCCGCGAATGGTAACGGAGGAGCCCGGAAATGCCTGCTGGGGAGATACATGCGTTAACACGGGTTTTCTCAGGAATAGAAAAACCGCAATGAGGAAACACAGCAGAACAAGGACGGAGGCAATGAGAAGCCAGCGGTGATGTTTCAGACTCATTGCCCTTCCGATTCCGCTGTGTCAGCGGCCGTTACGACAAGTTGATATTCGGATACCAGAATTTCAAGCTCAAGATTTGCCGACTGTTCATTTCCGGCGTCTATACCAAGAGGATAGAAAATAACCGGAGTGCCGGAGTTAATGGGAATACTCTTCAAGCTTGTCTGATAACGCATTTTGTTATCGGTGTTATTTCTCACCCAGGCCTCTCCCTGAGCAATTAAGGTTATTGTCTCGTTTCTGTTCCGAAACGGAACAAATTCCACATCGACAATAATGTTGCCCCCGCTGAGATGTAAATCGACTCCCTTTCCGGGAATGGTCCATTCATCGATGTCGAAGTTCCAGATAACCTCATTGTTGTTCTGCAGCACGCGGACATTGATGTATATTCTGAGGATATTGTCGCCTGTGTTTTCACGGTTACTCCCCTCGTCCTGCGCAGGGAGGAGATTACCCGCAAATCCGTTGATAAAAAGAAAGAAAAGGAGAACTGCCAGCCTCATGGATCTCCTTCGATAAACGGAGCGCGTATAAACCGCGACTCACCGAGAAGTTCGAATTCATTAATATCGGGAAGCTGAATGGTGAGGGTATTAATGGAACCGTTGAGATTATCGATTCCTTCCAGAAATCTGAGGAGCTGTTCGATATCCTGCACATTTACCTGAAGGTCAATGCCGTCTGTACTGCCTGCGCCGTTGGCGCCCGTTGCGCCCTCTTTGTCGGAGCTGCCTGCGCCGTTGGCGCCCGTTGCGCCCTCTTTGTCGGAGCTGCCTGCGCCGTTGGCGCCCGTTGCGCCGCGTCTGCCGGTATTGACCGGAAGAACCTCAATGGAGGAGGTATTGTATTCAGAAAATTCCGATGTGTTTACGAGGTTGAAATTTTGGGGGAGCCGGGAAGGAGTATTTTCCGACACAAAAAAGAACGCAAAAATAAGAATAGCAGCCGCAAAAACCGCAATCCAATGAGTTGAACGCTGTGAATTGTTCTGGGAATTGTTCTGTTCCGGCATATCGATAACATTTTTTGCGAGGGCTTCGACCCGGGCAGCAGCTTCGGTATAGGCATGAGACATATGTTCGTCATCTTCCCGCATTGTTTTCTGCAGCAATTGATAAGCCTCAAGGCGGGGAGCCAATGCGGGGTCGGCCAGAACCCGCGCCTCAACCGATGAGCGATACTGCTCGGGAACTTCGTTATCCAGCAGTTCCATGAGGATGTCATCATTCAGGGCATCATTCCGGGGCATGCAAACCATCCTTTTTCAGAAGATTCGACATTTTCTCACGCGCTCTGAATACGCGCATTTTCACGTTTGCTTCACTGATCTTCAGTACCTTTCCTATTTCTCTGTAGTTTAATCGACCATATTCTACCAGAACAAGTACTTCCCGCAATTTTTGCGGCAATGTATTCACGGCCTGCCGCACGGAAAGCGAGGTTTCCTGTTTGAGAAAAATGTCCTCGCCCGATTCGGCGCTGCGGGTGTCGCCGGTAAGCACTTTTTCGTAGGCCCAGCGTTCGCGCTTCTGCCGTTTGGCATGATTGAGCGCCATATTTTTCACAACCCGAATGAGCCAGTACTTGATCTGATTCTGGTTCGGAATGCGTTCCGGGCGCTCACAGAGCTTTATGAATGCTTCATGGCATAATTCTTCCGCTACTTCCATGTTAAAGGTAATGCGATAGGCAATACGGATAAGAATAACACTTGTTTCGGCATAGGCCTTCTTGAAAAATTGTTCCCGCTCATCACTCCATTTCATTAAACAACTAATCCCCTGCCAAAGTTACATATATAGAAAATTTTGCTCAGCAAAATTTTCAGTAGCAAAATTTTGATATTCTTTATCGGGAAGATTCTGTTTCCCAGCGGGTTCCATGCGGACCATCAATAAGAATAATACCTTTTTTTGCCAGTTGCTCACGGATCTGATCGGCGCGGGCAAAATTGTTATGTTTACGAGCCGCGCTGCGTTCATCTATAAGATTCTGAATAGTTTCTGGTATTTTTTCCGAAGTTCCAGAGCTGTCGCTTTTCGATTCTCCCGCTCCCGCATGCGGCTGTTTCATAAGATCAAGACCGAGAACGCTGTCCATCTCTTCAATGAGCATTCGCTTTTCACCGGGCGGAACTGCCGAATCTTTCACAAGAGCCCAGAGCTCGGCGAGAGCTTTTGGCGTATTCAGATCATCGGCAAGCGCCGCAGTAAATGCTTCCCGCCTCAGGGAAGCCGCCTCGCCCAGTTCTGCAGCGGGCGGAAAATCCTGCAATTCCTTCACAAACCGGTAAAGCCGTGAACGGGCAGCGCCGGCAGCCGACATGGATTCATCGCTGAAGTGGAGCTGGGTACGATAATGCGCTCCGAGAACCAGATACCGGTAATCGAGCGGATGATATTTCATATTCAGCAGATTTTTGACGGTAAGAAACGTTCCGCTTGATCTGCTCATTTTACCGCGGTCTAACAACAGAAAGGCAGAATGAAACCAGAAACGCACCCAAGGACTTTTTCCGCTGAATGCCTCACTTTGGGCAATTTCGTTACTATGATGAACGGGAATAAGATCGGTTCCGCCGCAGTGAATGTCGAACTGCTCGCCAAGGAAGGTCAGGCTCATGGCTGAACATTCAATGTGCCAGCCCGGATATCCCCGTCCCCAGGGGCTGTTCCAGTTCAGGGCATGATTCTCGAATTTCGATTTTGTGAACCAGAGCACAAAGTCATGCGGATTCCGCTTAACGCTGTCGGTTCCAACACGGGAACGTTCGTTACTGAAATTGAGACGGGCCATTTTACCATAATCGGCAACCTTCGCAACATCGAAATAGACATTGCCTCCAGCCTCATAGGCATAGCCTTTTTTCTGAAGAACAGTGATCATCTCAATCATTTCAGGAATGTGATCACTGGCCTTACACAGAACATCCGGCATCTCAATGTTCAGGAGCGCGCTGTCCTTCAGAAAGACCTCGGTAAAATGTTCGGCAATTTCCAGAATAGTGCGCTGCTGTTCCCGGGCGCTCCTGAGCATTTTATCTTCACCGCTGTCTCCATCGTCGCTGAGGTGGCCAATGTCGGTAATGTTCATAACATGGCGCAGTTCATAGCCGAAGAATGTGAGGGTGCGGCGCAGAATGTCTTCGGCAATAAAGGTTCGGAAATTGCCTATATGAATATAGTTATAGACTGTCGGCCCGCAGGCATATATTTTGACCATGTTATTCCGGACGGTGAGGGGTTCCTTGCAGCGGGAGGCGGTGTTATAGAGATTGAGAATCGGCTTAGAGGGGGTCACTTTTGTAGTCAGCTCCACTATACTATGGGAATATGAGCATTCTATTTCAGAACCTGAAAAGTATCAAGCTGCGCGGCAGAATACGCTGGAACTTTCCCATGGCAGAGCTGAGCAGTTTCAAAACCGGCGGTTCTGCCGACATTGCGACATGGCCCGAGAGTACGGAGGAGCTGCTCGCGCTTGTACATGCGGCGCGGGCGCAGAACCTGCCATGGATTGTTCTGGGCGGCGGGTCGAACATCCTCATTTCCGACCGGGGCATACGCGGAATGGTCATTCTCACCACGGAAATGAATGATATACGGCGGGAAGGGCAGCGTGTTATTGCGGCTCCCGGGGCGCCTATGAGCGAAGTGTCTGCCAGAGCAGCAAACTGGGGACTGGCCGGGCTCGATTTTATATACGCGATGCCCGGCAGTTCCGGCGGCGCCGTGTGGATGAATGCCCGTTGTTACGGATCGGAAATTGCCGATGTTCTTGAATGGACGGAGTATATTGATATTGATGCCGATCCGCTCGAAGTGAAGCGGCTTGCCATTCATGCAGATGATTTTTCCTACAAGCGCTCACCTTTTCAGCGTAACCGGAACATTATCCTTGAGAGCTCCTACCTGCTTACACTGGGAAAACGGGAAGAACTCTGGAAAAAGATGCGGGAACATGAGGACGACAGAACACGAAAGGGGCATTTTCTTGCGCCCTGCGCGGGAAGCATATTCAAAAACAACCGGAGCTTTGGCGCGCCATCGGGAAAGATCATTGATAGCCTCAAAATGCGGGGAACAAGAATTGGCGGAGCAAAGGTATCCGATCTTCATGCGAACATTATCATTAATGAAAACACAGCATCCGCCGCCGAAATTGCGCGGCTCATTCATCTCATTCATGAGCGGGTGCTGGAAGAATTGGGATTCGACCTTGAGCCTGAGGTCATTAAGATCGGGCAATGGAGCTAATTTTTTAGGGAGCATTCAACATTGAATTCCCAGCCCTCCAGGAATGCCCTCGGTTCGGCACCGTAGAGTATGCGGTCGAAAAAGATATTTCCGGGCGAGCGCATGCTGTATTCCAACGTGAACTGATGTGTGGGGCGATCAATGCTCAGGGCTGCGCGCAGTTCCATACCGACCATTATGTCGAAGGGACTGGGCAGGAAGTCTATGCGCTGTTCCGCATCGTTTGTGCCCCAAATACCTGTCTCCAGCACGAAGGAGGGCAGCGTCAAAACAAGGGAGGCCGACATCCTATCAAAATAGGGCTGCAAATCTTCCCATAGAATCTTGAAATCAATTTCCGATCGGACAACATCGCCGATGGAGGCAGCAATGAGGGTGGAGAAATTGTTCTGGTTGGGACGATACTCAACATTCAGTTTTCCCTTCAGCAGATTCGAACCGCCCTCCACTCCCAGAACAATACGTGTATCGTCCTGCCACTTTTCCAGAAATGATATATATGTCGAAAAGCTGTTTTTAATATCCATTCTTCCCTCGAATTTGACAAACCTCCCCTTTTTTACATCGATGCCGTAATTGGAATCGGGATCGGAACCTGAGCCGGATCGCAGGTAGCTTTCGGAAAGATATGCCCCCCGCACAGCAACATTCCATGAGATGGAATCTTCCAATGGGGAGCCGAAACCATATGGTATTTTTCCCTTAACCTGCCAGTTTAGTCTTAGCCACCAGGAAGGAGGATTGACAACATAGGGAATTTCGGGGTGCAGGGATACCTGCAAACCAGCATAGGCATTCAGATTTTCGGAAATTTGTGTGTCGATATCGGAGGACTGTGTCTTAACCGCGAGTACATTGTTCAGCAAAACACGATTACCCGGCATCCACAAATTATGAAGCAGATCATCCCTGCCAGCCCCCTCCCAGTTTTCAACCTGACTTATGATGCGAAGGGAAAACGGGGCAGCAGCGGTCGTGGAGCTGGCAGGCGGGCTGGCAGCAGCGCCCGGCACACCGGCATCGCCCGGCGGGTTACCGGTCGGGTTACCGGTCGAGTTACCGGTCGAGTTACCGGTCGGGTTACCGGTCGGGTTGCCGGAAAACATTCCCGGGACAATGTGCAGTATTATCCCGAAATTTCTGAACTGGCCGTTCGGGAAAAAGGAGGATGCAAGAAGCATGGACGGCAAACTGAGCTGAAGAGCCGGAAAATGCGCATCGGAGCCGGGGAGACCGAAGAATATCATGCTGTCCGATGCCTTTGTGCCTGACAGCGGATTCCGAATGAGCCCCGATATTCCCCGCTGACTGAGCATTCCCGCAGTGAGATGAATAGCATTATCGGGGAAGGCGTACTCGGCTGCGAGCAGATAGTTAGAAAAGCACAGGGGATATGGACCGCAGCGTACCGAGAGATCGGATACTGCCATTCTGAGAATGATATTGTCGTTTTCCAGTTCGATCTGGAGATCATACGAACGAAAATCCAATGTTTTCGTGCTTATCTCAAAATTCTGGAAAATTTCATCCCCAAACAATCCGGGAGGCTTGAGAACCTGCACAGCGATGAAAATAAAAATGCAAAGAACGTTTTGCCTTATGCAAAATTTTCTTCCCGGATATTCCTGTTTTGATGAAATACACCTGCCCATACATTAGAAACAGGGCAAAAAGAATTCATGACTGAGAATTATTGAAAATTATTGAAAATTATTGAGAAAAGCGCGCGCAGGGCGCAGACAAGCGCTTCAGCGCGCAGGGCAGACAAGCGCTTCAACGCGCAGGGCGATCTTCAGGGCTGTATGGTTGTGGTATGAACCGCCGAGGCAGTAGCTTTGTCCTTCAAATGCTCAATAATGGCCACGGAAAATTCGGCTGCGGCGCCCGCTCCGACAGCAGTAATAAGCCCTTCATCGTACAGAACCCGCTCGGGGGTATAGATGCCGGAACCCGCCTGATCCTCAAAGCCCGGGTAGCAAGTAAACCGGCGGTTTCCGAGGATACCTGCCCCCGAACGGCCGAGCGTTACCGCGGGGGCAGCGCATATGGCGCACATGAGAACCCCAGCGTCATTGCTCTCGCGCAGCAGCGCAACAAGGTCCGCATTAGCGGCAAGATTTGCCGAACCGGGCATTCCTCCCGGGCATATAATTGCATCGGGAGCGGAATCGGCAAAATCGGCAATGCACATATCGGCCTTCACGGTAACATTGTGGCTGCCTGTCGGATAAAGATCATTATTTAACGAGACCGTTGTAAGCTCTATGCCCGCTCTGCGCAGAAAATCGATGGGGGTAACGGCTTCAACCTCCTCAAAACCATCTGCCAGAAAAACATATACGCTCATACTTCCTCCTCATGCGGGAACCCCGCCTATCATCCTGCGGGAACCCCGCCAGCTTCAGCGATCCAGAATAAACTCAACTCGCCTGTTTTTCCAGCGGTTCTGAGTATCGGCATAGGGAACAACCGGCATACTGCCGCCCAGTCCCCGAATGGTCATACGTTCCCAATCGACCCCGAGAATAGAGAGCGCCTGTTTGACCTCCAAGGCACGGTTCCGGCTCAGGGGGATGAGGGTATTTACCTGTTCCCGCTGGCCGGCAAGGCCTGAAAGAATCTGTGACGCATGTCCTTCAATGACAATGTTGTAGTTCGGGTACCGGTTGAGAACTTCAGCGAGTCGCCGGAGCGTAGTGAAATTGATCATCTGCTCAGGAGGATCGACATCGAAGAGATATTCGGTATTGGCAGCAAAATAGATAGATGAAACCCTAATCTTGAAGCGGTCGCCATCTGCAATAATGAGAATATCTATTGGAATAACATCGGAACTTATCGCTACATTGCCCTCGCCATCAATAAGATTGAACACAACCGTATATTCTAAACCCGATTGAACAAGCTCGGAATTATCTGAGAGACCATCCCAAATTACTTCTTTGGGAGGACGATCATTTCCGCTCCAGCTTCTGAAGAGATTGGCGGCAGGATCAAGAATGTCGAGGGACCAGCTCCTGACGTTTCCGCCGCTGGTGTGCAGACCGATACGTTTTGTATCGTTCACGCCATCGCCATCGGGGCTGAACAGGCTGTCATCAAGAACAATATCACCCGCGTATTCCAAAACAGAATCGTCTTCCGAAACAGCGCCGAGTGTCGGACCATTCTGCCCCAGAGTGATAATATCCGAACTGCGGACAACAATTCTGTCGCCATTAAAATAGAGAATGTCGAGTTCCGCGCGGTAGGTACCGGGAGGCGCCGGTCTATTGTTATTGCGCGATCCGTTCCAATCGAGATAGGGAAGCGCCTGCCGCAACTGTCGGACATAGTACATTTTCCCGTCTTCTTCGTTTACCACATTGATAATGAAATGCTTTATGCCATCGCTCACCGGAACCACCGGGGTCATACGAACCAAGCCCTCCTGCGGTACCGAGAGACCTATTGCCGTGGCAGCGCGCGCTGCGCCGTCTCTTCTGAAACGGGCAACATTTGAAATTCCAACATTACCCGCAGCATCGCTCGCCCTCAGAAAAACCTGATACAAACCATCCGGAATCGGATATCCGGTGAAAGGATTTGTACCGTCCCAAGTGAAGGGAAAGGTAAAACCCGCATCCAGAAAAGCCTGAAGCGGCTCCACAATGTCTTCACCATCCTCATAGGTAGCGACAACATCCCAGTTGATGCTTTCATCGTAGTTTGCATCAATTACCAGATAGGGACGCGATTCGCCGCCGAAATAGAGCGGATCGCCCAGTTCACTCTTAATGGGGGCAGAATCTGCCGTAAGATATGCCTCAGGGGCTGTGCTATCCATAACTATGGTGAGCGGCGCGGAGGCCGAAACATTTCCGTTGCCGTAATAGGCAAGAAAAGCAGCAGTGTATAGCCCGTCATCCAGAGAAAGCGCGCCGCTTTCAGGCCGGCTGGAATTTCCTCTGCCATCAAACTCAAGTTGCCGAGGCAGATCGGCGGATGATCCCGCAAAACGGCGGAAGATAATACCCTCGCTGTCGGTAATATCCATCTCCCATCGGCGCAGCCCATCGGTATTGTTCAGCGATACAAGAATATCCATGCTCTCTCTTTCATTCAGAGAAAAATAGGGATTGTTGTCGGAAATTGTGAGTTCGATATTGGCGGCAGCAGTACTGAGGATGATATCTGTTCCTCTCTGAACGATATTGCCTGCGCGGTCTGTTCCCTCAAGAATGAAGCGATATTTTCCCTCACCCTGAAGTACACCGGAACTATTTTCGCCGTTCCATTCAACATTGGAGGGAGCCGGAACATCGCTCGCCGCAGTATCTCCCTGTGAAACAACGGAATCGGTGAAAACAGGAGTGCCCGATGCGTCTTGTATTTTCCACACCCAGCTTTCTGCCGGTCCTGTCTGTATGAAGAATGAAACACTGTCCTGACTGCCGTCATTGTTCGGAGAAAAGATGTAGTTGCTGGTATTCAGGCTGATAATTTCGGGTGAAACCCTGTCGACAACCACCAAAAGCGGCGCAGTGAAGGAAAGGTTGTCGTTGGAATCGCGCACATAGATTTGGTAGAAGTATTCGCCGTCATCCACTAGGAGGCCATCGTTATTTCGACCGTCCCAGATGATCGTTTGGGGAATGGTTATTAAGGGAAGTCCAGCGACATTGAAAATGTTTTCTGGAAATCCCCTGCCCTCAAGGTTTTCCTCCGAGACCACATAGATGAGCTGTCCTATTTTATCATAGATGCGGAGTTCGTACCGCTGAATTGACACATTATCGTCAATATCAATTTGAATAGCGGCGGTTATGAGTGTGTCCCTTCCTCTTTCAGGGTTCCCCGGACTGATGTAGACCGGGAAATGATTGAGATATATCTCGGTTTCCGGCTCAGGAGCTCCTCCCGCAAAGGCCGAAAGAGTAATGCAGAGCATAAAGCACGCACACACGATTTTTTTCATAGGTTTTATGAATTTCATAGGGTTGATACCTCCTCGTATCTTTATAGAAACTTTCTCATTGCCGATGCGGGCTATGAAACTACTCATACCATGACGGAATCAGATCACCTATTACGCCGGAATCCTTAAACATATCTGTTGTGGTTCCGGTATATTTGCCATTAGCATTAAGCGTCCAATGATCCCCCCACGCCTCAAGATCTTGATTGAATGCGCTTAAGTCAAAGAACATATATGATATATTCATTACCGAGCTGACATCCCAGCCGGAAATATCGCCATTGAAGACGACTGCACTATAGAACATAGTTGTCATATTCGTTACTGAGCTGACATCCCAGCCGGAAATATCACCATTGAATGCGCCTGTGCCAGCAAACATACCGTTCATATTCGTTACCGCGCCAGTATCCCAGAGCGAGATATCGCCATTGAATGAGTTTTTGTTACCGAAGACAGTGGACATATCCGTTACTGCCGCGGTAACAATGTAGTTGAAATCGGCAGTTGGTCCCCAAGCAGCTATCCCGTCAGTTACCGCTGTGTCCAGTTGAGCGTTAGTAGTAGGACTCACAGTAACAGAGAAATACTCGGCAAAGAGTATGTCTTCAGTTTCTGTTTCACCATATACCAGATATATTCCTGCCGTTGTATTTTCGGTAACCGTAACAATTCCGATACTTTCATTAAATACATGAGCTATATTAATTATTGGTGGGGTGAACGCGCCCGGCGGAGTTGTGGAGGTTACCGTAATGTCTCCAGACATTTCATCAACCCCGTGAGTGCCCGTGATCAAATAAACGCTGAGGTTCTCGCTGGCAATAATAACGGCATTAACGGCATCTGAAAGGCTCACAGATTTTGCCGTACCCGCGGGGGTCTGTATTCTTAACGGCATTGCTGTTGCGGATTCAGACCAGTTACCACTGCCAACCGCATTGACGGCGCGCGCCTGTACGTCGTAGGCAGTGCCGTTTGTCAGGTCCGTAATGCTGTGGTCGTGCGTGCCCGGTGCCGGAGCGATTTTCATCCATGCTCCGCTGCCTGCGCGATACTGCAATTCGTACTCGGTAATGGGGCTGCCGCCATCATCCGGCGTAGTCCATCTCACGATGATCCGCCCAGTGCCCGCATAAAGGGTTGGAGCAGCCGGCGCGTCAGGAACAGCGGCAGGGGTTGCAGCGGCAGATTCCGACCAGTCGCCAGCGCCGACTGCATTGACGGCGCGCGCCTGTACGTCGTAGGCAGCGCCGTTTGTTAGGCCGGTAATGGCGTGGCTTGTGTTTGTGCCGATGCCTTCGGTAATTTCCGCCCATGCTCCCTCGCCTGAGCGATATTGCAGCTCATACCCGGTAATGGGGCTGCCGTTGTCGGCAGGCGCATCCCAATCCACGGTAAGCGCGGCGTCTCCGGCGGTGAGCGTGAGACCGGTCGGCGCATCGGGAACGGATCCCGGGGTTGGCTCGGGTTCCGGCATCGGACATCCTGCAATCAACATAATAAACATTGAGCAGAGTAGAAAACGGCTTCCCTTGTATAATTTGACATTCATGATATACTCCTCATGGTAACAATTATAAAAGATTGTTGTATAGAAAGTTTTGCATTGGAAAATTGCTTGCGCAATTTCCAGTTTGGAAAATTGCTTGCGCAATTTCCAGTTTGGAAAACTTTCGTATAGTATCATTTTAAGAAAATCTATGCAACAATAAAATTTTGCAAAATGCAAAAAAGTTTATGAGGAGTGTATATGCTGAACATATTTTTACCCAAACACGCGGACAATGCCTATGAATTTCACAAGGGAATTCTGTTCGTATTTACCGCTATGACATTGCTGACTCTGGGGCGGAGTCTGGCTCATATGTTTCTGCCCGATGGCGGAGCGAATTCAATAGCGACAATTATTAGCTTTGACGGAACACCCGATCCTGACGCGGTTATTTACCATATATTTGCGCTCTGGGGGCTTGCTCAACTGGCCATGGGAGTAATCTATGGTATTGTTCTGCTCCGCTACCGGAATCTCGTTCCGCTCATGTGGGTCTTCATTCTGGTGGAATATGCCATGCGCATTTTTATCGGCAGAGTTCTCAAGCCGATGGGAGATGCCTACTTCAGCGGAACAGCCCCCGGTGAAATAGGAAACTTCATTTTTGTGCCGCTGGCATTAATTATGATTATTTGGTCGGTGGTAAGCGGGAAGAAAAACGTCGACTAACAGAGGGCAGCAGGCAGGAATGCGTTTCTGCGCTTAGCATTCTCTCATTTTGTAATTTTCACGGCGACATATATGACACCGTCTCGCATCTCCTTCCAGAATGAATCGGGATTTTTATTAATGATTCCATAAATACTTGATCGGATTTGCCCACCATTAACAAGAATACGCACGAGATCTCGTAAAGGTAATTCACCATGTTTCGATGCCGTTATTTCATCAATAATGCTTTGCTTAAGAATATCTGCTTTTTTTGCCTGCCGCACAGGGTTCGTGATAGCTGCCTCATGATTGTATGAATAATAATTCTTGTTCTTCTTCTTTGTTTTCATAAGAAATGGAAATTTGCTCAGTCGGATATAGCAATAATGCACAGACCAGAAAACATTGTATTTCTCTAACTGTTGGCGAATTTCCTGGATTGACAATTCTGATTGAGCGGATTTTTGAAATATGTCCATTACATATGACTGAAATTGTTTAAGAGACACACCCACAGGTATTCCTCCAATGTCCTTTGCTTCCGGATAGTATGGGAGCCATTCTTTTAAGATATATTGCCCTCTCTCCAATTTAAGGAACTTTTGCCTATACTGTAAAAGAATTGACAACACCGATTTTAAACGTATATCATCTCGTACCGATACTATATATTCCAAAATCATCTGTATTGAGCAGGGCGTATTAAAATAATGGAATGCGTTTACAATCAATTCAATAATCAACTGTGTATTTTGATTCCATTCTGACAAAATCCACATTCCTGTTCTGCCAATAGGCTTAAAACGGTTATCATTGACCATTTGACTCTTCATGGATCTCCCTGTTCCCCAGGCTTTCCCCATCTGATGAACTAACCGGCGCTGTATTTCTTCGAATATTTCGTTTGGATGCATTGCTTCTTTTTTCTCATGGAGAATTCTATACGCCATATCTTTTAACGACATGAGTTTAACCATACTCACCTGGAAATGCTCTTCACCGCCATGATCTATTGCTTCAATGTACGGGATGAATGATATTGCACGTTCGATGATAGAGTTCGGGAATGTGATATTCCGGCCGATATTCCTCTTTTTCACCTCAATAACCAAATTGGAAAGGGTAATAGGTTTTACAACCTGCCAGAGTACTACAAGTATGGATTCGCATATTCTGTTGAATCCGGTATGGTCAAAATTATTCGGTCTGCAGAAATAGATGAGTCCTTTGTACTGATATTGAAAAAGACCCAAGAAGATCAAAACAAATTGGAAAATCGGCATACTGGGTGTTTTATTGGTACCGATGCGAGATTTCACTCTATGAAGCGCATCATTTTTTACAATAAAATTCAGCTCTTTTAATTCATCGGCAATGGAAGTGAATATGGACGTGATCGCCGGATGTACGCAGACATGCGGATTCGTTATTACTTCTCCATGGAGCAGTTTTCTCATTTTAGTAAACTGCCTCTTTTCAATTTGCCGGACTCGTTCTCGTGTTACATTATAGAACAGACCAAGTTTTTCAAGCGTGTACCGACTATTCCCAAGCAAGCCATGTCGTTTTGCAAGTACATCCCGATCCTTTCCATTCGTTTTCTCTCTAAAGTAGCCATGGAGAAGTTCTTCAACATTCTCAAAAAAATCATCTTTCAGGATCTTCGGGAGTATTTTTGGTGAATATTTGTTTATTTCTTCTTTAATTGCGTCGGGCATGTTATAGATAAGGTTGAGGAGATCACTAAACTCTTCTATCGTTTTTTGCCCAACCGCTTTTTGCGAAGCTAATTGCTCTAGTGAAATTTGAACGACATCATGGATCGTCTGGCAATGCAATTCCTGCAATATCTTTCTCAGTTTATTTCCTATTGAGTCTGTGAGCACATCGATACTGATGTTGGGAATTTCCAGCGGCATTTCAAATTTCAGGCTTCCGCGCACGGGCGATGATGTAACCAAACTATCGGGATCCGTATTCAAGATCGCTTTCAGTTCAATGAATTCGGACACGGTCTTTATGCCAACAGACTTTTGCCGTTGAAATTCCGCAACCGATAAGGAATATATTTCACCAACAGTCAGAATACCAAGAATTTTTAGTTTGTTCATTAATCTATTCGATACAGTGTTGCGTATCTTACTTATATCTATTTCATCTATCATCTTTTTCATCTTTCATCTTTCCTTGAAACTGATTATCAGGAGAATTGAGAATATCCAGAATAACGTATTATATTGGGTTTGTCATGGGTTTTACTAACTTACTCACTGTGAGCAAACTGCTGCCGCGTTAATTATGCTGGCCAGCATAAGCAGACTTCCTCCTTTATATATGGTATATTCGGTCGCATATGCGGCGGGCCTTCCTCGCCCGCTGTTCAATGTGATCCCACTGCTCGTGTATAATCAATTCATGCGGGGCAAGCCATGATCCGCCTACCGCGATAACCGGCGGGTACGCAAGCCAATCTTGTAGATTCTCTGCGCTCAGTCCGCCGAGGGGGATGTACTGCAGTTCAAGATGCTTGTAGGGGCCATTCATACTCTTAAGCCACGGAAGTCCTCCGAGAGCCTGAGCAGGAAAAAGTTTGAGAATTGTACAGCCGAGGGAATAGGCCTTTTCCAACTCAGAGGGCGTCGCGATGCCTGGCGCAAAGGGCACACCATGTTCGGCAGCAGCTTTTACTACATCTGGGTTGAAACCCGGCGCAACAAGAAAGGATGCGCCGGCGCGTACTGCTTTCGCGCAGTCATCTGGAGAAAGTACTGTTCCCGCTCCCACAAGTATCTCAGGCACTGAAGCCCGAATTCTCTGAATACTCTCAAGAGCGGCAGGTGTTCTGAGAGTGAGTTCAATAATATCAACTCCCCCGCGCGCCAGCGCCGTTGCTGTCCGAAGGGCATGCTCTGATCTTTCGATCACCAGCACGGCAATTATTTTTTTCCTTTTCAATGTGTTCTGAAGTTCATCGGACCACATAGTGAAACTCCCTTATAATTTGTACAATTAATGAGCCTGTGAGAGGCAATAATAACATTCGATGTAGAAACTTTTGCATTGATGTACTATTTGCTGGATTCAACATTTGAAGTGCACCACTTCGGGCCCACTGTGAGATAGTTTAAGCATTCTATCAAAAGCTTCCTGCGGTGTCAAATAGTTCAGAATTTTTCGCGGTCGATTGTTGAGCGACCGCTGAAACTCCAGTATTTTCCCTGCGTCAATCATATTGAAATCGCAGGACTTGGGAAATTGTCGGCGTATGAGACCGTTGGTGTTCTCTACCGTTCCCTTTTCCCAACTGTGATACGGCTGGCAAAAATATACCTGCATACCAGTCAGCCGCTCAATGTTCTTATGACGAGCGTTCTCGCTTCCGTTGTCGAGAGTGAGTGTCCTCCGCAGGTCGGGGGGCAATGACCCGAGCAGCGAAATGGCATGATGAGCAAAGGTAAATGATGTTCTATCCGCAAGCGGAGCAATGAAGGTCATCCGGGTTGCCCGTTCAACAAATACCGCCACAGCGCTGCGCTGACCCTTTCCAATTATACAATCGCCTTCCCAATGTCCTTCCTCGACACGGGCGTCAACCTCTTTTGGGCGCTCGCTAATTCCTTTCTTGCCAACGACATCGGGGTTCTTCTTACAATAAGCTCTCCGGTCGCAGCGTCTCTTCCGTTTCTTTCTCCGGGTCGGCAGCAGAACGCACCACTGACGATTTTTCGGTCGGTAACAATACTGGTAAATGGCTTCATGGCTTATCGATTGACCGGTAATATCAATACCAATGCGCCCTGAGATTTGCTCGGGAGACCAGCTGCATTCCAGCTTTTCATGAACATAGTTCAGGACAATATCATTTTTCAGATGCGTATACTGACCTTTGTTTTTCCGACGCTCCCGCGCCTTCCGCTGAGCCTGATGAGCTACATACCGCCCGTGATCATTCCGGTTACGGTTCAATTCGCGGTAAATGGTCGTATGGCAACACCCAATGGCCCGGGCTATCTCCCTGACGGGATATCCTTTTCGTCGATAATAGGCAATATCCTCTCGATTATCCGTATCCAACTGATTATACTGTCTGTGCACCACCTTTTTGTCCTCCTCGTAGTGGTTTTTTCTTATACTCACTATATCTCAGAGGGCGGGGAGGTGGTGCACTTATGGTTGAATTCGCCTTTTATCAGCCCGTGTGAGGGTTTTTTGTGTAGTGGCTTGAAAAAAGAGCACCCCTTCCCGTAAAGTATTAAAAAAACCTTACACCAAACGGGAGGGAAAGGTGCTCAGAGAGGATTTTATCATAGAAATATTCTGTATGATAAGTGATTGGATGAAAATGAATAAAAATAGTATGGAACGGTTGCGATCACGCGGGCCGAAACCAAAACTTGGCGATGATGAGGTGTTAACCATGGGAATTGTTGGTGAGTTTTTCGGTATTGATACCGACAAAGGTATTCATCGGTATTTTGTCGAGCATTGGAGAACTCTCTTTCCACATATTGGACATCGGACGGCCTATGTCCGTCAATCAGCGCATCTCTGGGGGATTAAACAGGAACTTCACAAATACATCACGCAAACATTGATCTCACAGAGTGCTCCGGTCTATTGCGTTGACGGATTTCCTCTGCCCCTGTGTAATTTCCGCAGAGCGAATCGTTGCAGACTATTCAAAGGTCAGGCATCGTATGGATTTTGCGCGGCAAAAAACATGCATTATTATGGGTTTAAGGGACATATTCTGATAACCGCCGATGGGCTGATTATCGACTATACTCTTACCCCTGCGAATGTCGATGAGAGAGAAGCGGCGGAAGATTTCTGTAACAGTATGCAGGGAATACTTTTAGGCGATAAGGGATACATTGGCAAAGCGCCGTTCTTTGCGGAACACAATATCGCACTTGAAACACCCGTGAGAAAAAATATGAAACAGATACACAGCCCTGAGCAGATGAGCTGGATGATGAATACCCGAAGAATAATTGAAACGGTTATCAGCCAGTTATCAGAACGATTTCATATTCAAAAAATACGGGCGCGGGATATATGGCATTTCACATCCCGATTATGGAGAAAACTCCTCGCTCACACTATGGCAGTGTATTTGTGTAAAAAGCATTGCAATTCATGGTTAGAATTTAGACATTTATGCGGTTAAAACCCTCACACGGGCTTTTTATCATAAAATAGTATTGCACTACATACAATGTTCTGTTAGAATAGTATATCTTTGCAAAAATTGTTTATGTATTATTGATACGAGGAGAATATTGTGAATAACGCTGCCGTTCAGACAAAGCACAAAACACATGAGGGCGCGAACAGCCTGATACTTGATATGAAGAACATTGATAAACGCTTCACAGGTGTTCATGCGCTCAGGAATGTTAATTTTAATCTGCATACTGGTGAAATACTTGGTCTGGTAGGTGAAAACGGCGCCGGAAAATCGACCCTCATGAAAATTCTTACCGGCATTTATACAAAAGATCGGGGAGAAATATACTATCGCGGGGAATTGTTTGACCCTCATAATCCCCGTTATACCATAGACCGGGGCATTTCAATTATTCACCAGGAACTGAGCCTCATGGAAGATCTCACTGTTGCTGAAAATGTTCTTATTGGAAGAGAACCCTTACAAAAAAATAAAATTTTTCTTAATAACCGCAGGCAAATTACACAAACCCAGGAACTTTTCGACAGACTCAACATTCACCTTGATCCGCAGCAGCCGCTCTCCGAACTCACTGTTGGAAAGCAGCAGATGGTTGAAATTGCCCGCGCAGTATCTACCGACATCCGCCTTCTCATACTCGATGAACCGAGCGCGGCACTCAGTAAGAGAGAAGCCGATGATCTTTTCAAGATAATGAAAGATATGAAAGATCAGGGTGTATCCATGATCTACATTTCCCACCGGCTTGAAGAAATTCATCAGATTACCGACCGGGTTACGGTATTGCGGGATGGAGAGCTCATTGATACTCGGCCTGTGAGCGACGTTAGCCGGCAGGACATTATCGGCATGATGGTCGGCCGCACAATTTATGAAAGTCATCAGGAAGATGACCAGAGTCAGGTTATTGAAAAGGGTCCTGTTGTTCTCAGTGTGAAGAATGTTAATGCCGGAAGACGGGTGCAAAATATCAGCTTCGATCTTCACGAGGGAGAAATTCTCGGCTTCGCAGGACTCATTGGGGCAGGGAGGACAGAAACTGCCCGCGCCATCTTTGGCGCTGATCCATTACAAAGCGGAGAAATTGCAGTAGACGGAAAGCCCGTGACCATCAATTCACCGACCGAGGCTGTTTCTCTTGGAATAGGATATCTTTCAGAAGACCGTAAACGCTACGGTCTGGCTGTCGGTCTCAATCTTTGCGATAACATTATGCTCGCTTCATACTCGCTGGTGGGTAAGGGACCGATGATTTCAAACTCAGAAATTGTTGAAGTAAGCAGAAAATACATCGACAAGCTCAGAATAAAAACCCCCGATATTAAGCAGCTCGTTCGAAATCTTTCAGGCGGCAACCAACAGAAGGTCGTTCTCGCAAAATGGCTTCTGAGAAACAGCAAAATACTTATTTTCGATGAACCGACACGAGGCATAGATGTTGGAGCAAAAAGTGAAATATATCATCTTATGAATGAACTTACCGATATGGGAAAATCCATTATAATGATTTCTTCCGAACTGCCGGAAATTCTCCGCATGAGTGACAGAATTGCTGTAATGTCTAATGGCAAAATTACCGGTATACTCGGTATTGAAGACGCAGATCAAGAATCAATTATGGACCTGGCAACAAGTGAATAGGAATACATATATATAGTGAGGATACGGCATATGAGTAATTTATCTACAAAAAGGTTCAGGCAGGACCTGTTGCGATCGGCATTGGCACCCATAGCGCTTATATTGCTATACGGATTTTTTGGCATATTCGGCAGAAATTTCTTTTCCTACAATTCTCTGGTGAATGTTATTGACGCATCGTATTACATTGGTTTCATTTCCATTGGGGTTACCTTTGTTATTATATCCGGCGGCATTGATCTTTCGGTTGGAACCGTAATGATGTGCGGCGCTATTGTCGGGGGAACCGCATACAAGTCATGGGGATGGCCAATTGAGGCATCGCTTGTGCTCATTATTCTTGTCTGTATTGCCTTCGGTTTCTTTAACGGGTTCATGGTATCCCGCCTGAAATTGCCGCCCTTTATTGCCACTCTCGGTACCATGATGATTTCCCTAGGGGTTGGTTCAATTGTATCGCAGGTTCGAAGCGCCACATTTCCCGTGCGCTCGCATGAAGACGGCTGGTTCAAGAATATTTTTAAAATTATTAATGAGGACGGCTTTGCCATACCCACCGGAGCAATTCTTCTCGCTGTAGTAGCCATTCTTGCGCATATTATTCTTACAAAGACAAAAATGGGGCGTTATATTTATGCAATTGGCAGTAATAAGGAAGCCGCTCGCCTTTCAGGTGTGAATGTGGAGTTCTGGGAGATGATGGCCTATGTCGTTGCAGGCACCTGCGCCGGAATTGGGGGCATTTCCTTTGCAGCGGTGTACACAACGGTTATTCCCGCTCAGGGGCAGGGCTTTGAGCTCTTTGCCATTGCCGGAGCGGTTATTGGAGGCACATCGTTATCGGGAGGAGTTGGTACAATTTTCGGAACAATTATTGGCGTGTTCATTATGTCTGTTCTGAGTGTGGGACTCCCGTCCATGGACCTTCAGTCACATTATCAGGCCTTTTTCACTGGCGTGGTCGTTGTGGGAGCGGTACTTCTCGATATGTACCGTAATAAGAAAACAGTCGCTGCGAAAACTGAAAATATTTCCAAAAAAAATACTTGGATATACACATTGTGTTTGATTTTTTTAGGCGTATTTGGCATTCACCAATTTTATGTCGATAAACCAAAACGCGGCATACTCTATTTAGTCTTATTTATTTGCGTTCAACTTAATGTTGGTTTTATTGCTAGCTTACTTGCACCTGAGCTCGGCATAATCGTTACCGTGCTACTCATTAGTTTATTGAGTGGTCTTGTTCTGAATGATTTATTCCGACTTGGATTTGCTGATCCGAAAGATGGGAGCGGATGTATCTTGAAAAGGATAAAAGCCGCGAGAATATTAAGCGCTAGTTTTGCTATTGTGGTATCTTTTTCACTGGTGATTCTGGCAGCAATCCTCAATGCATAATTGAGAATTCTTGGAAATAACGGGGACTCGTTCCCTATTATAGTGGGAAACCTTGTTTCCCTAAAAAATTTAGGAGGTTTTTAATGAAGAGGTTCATTTTAACCATCACAAGCGTAATGTTTATTACTTTTCTCGCACTGCCGGTTTTCGCTGGCGGAGCTAACGAAGGGGAGGTATACATTCCGGTTATATCAAAGGGATTTCAGCATGACTTCTGGCAGGCCGTAAAACGGGGAAGTGATGATGCCGCAGCTGATCTTGGGGTCACAATAGTTTTTGAGGGTCCTGAGGGTGAGGCAGCAGTTCAGGATCAGGTAATTATGCTCAAGAATGCTCTCGCAAAGGATCCTTCTGCTATTGCTCTCGCAGCTCTTTCAACAACAGCGGTTGTTGACCAGCTTGAAGAGGCGATCCGCAGAAACATTCCTGTTATCGGTTTCGACTCCGGCGTTCCCGACGCTCCGGACGGTTCAATTTATGCCAATGCTTCCACCGATAATATGGCAGCAGGCGGAATTGCGGCTGAAGAAATGTTCAATGTTATTAAGGCCGATATCGAAGCAGCCACGAGCCGCAATCCGGTAACCATCGTTGTATTCAATCAGGATGCTTCAGGTGAATCGTTACTCGGAAGAGGTAAGGGTTTCCGCGACAAGCTGGTTGATCTTATCGCAAATAACTCATCTATGAGCCGTAATGATATCGCGGTAGTCGGTAACCCGGCATACATTGCTTCCGACAACCCGACATCGGGCGACAAGGTCATCATTGACATGGTTGTACCCGCCACATCGGGTACTCAGGATGTTGTATCTGCGGCAAACGCAATTTTAAACCGCGTAACTGACGATAATGTACTCGGGATATTCTGTTCTAATGAAGGAACAATTGGAGGCCTTCTCTCGGCTACTAATGATGGCGCAGACCTTGCCTCACGGTACAGCGATCTTATAGTCATCGGATTTGACGCGGGTATAAGTCAGAAAAATGCCGTGCGTCAGCAGCTTGTGTATGGTTCCATAACCCAGGATCCGTATCAGATCGGCTATCAGGCTGTTGAACTTGCCTACAAGGCTTCACAGGGTGAATCGGTAGAGGATGTTGATACCGGAGCGCGTTTCTATAACTATCAAAACATAGATGACCCGGCTATTGCGCCGCTTCTCTATGATTGATTCTTCAGAGATTGATTCCAGAAGGAATTGATTCTACAAGATCCGTGTAAAGCAAACGCACAGGGCTGTCTCTTTTTGGGAGGCAGCCCTTTTTCTGTTATGGATAGAGCTTCTTATAGGCAGAGGGGGACAGCATATGAATTGCACAGCATCTGCGGCCAGTGGGCAGAGAGTCCGCCGCCGCCGAGCAGCGACAATTCCTGAAAGGGCGCGTATTCCCGAACTATTTCAGCAATAATGGCGAGGTTATGGTTTACTCCTTCAAGGAGCGCGCGGGCCATATCTGCCAAACCATGCTCCTGCGAGAGACCCAGCCAAGCAGCGCGGCATTCGGTATTCCACCAAGGAGAGCGTTCTCCGAGAAGATAGGGAAGAAACATGAGCCCCCTGCTTCCCGCTGCCGAAGCTGAGGCGAGGCGGTCAAATTCCTCGGATGGATCACCATCAACATGGGATAAAAATTTCCGGCAGAACCATTCAACGGCTGCCCCGGCAGTCTGCATGACGCCAAGGGGATGGTACAGGCCGGGAACGGCATGGGCGAAGGTAACAACCCGCATATGAGGATCGGCAACAGGCGCGCTGCTTGTGTTCGCGATCCAGGAAGTTGTGCCGATGTAGTTATAGGCGGCGCCCGGCTCAACCGATGCAGCCCCAACTCCGGCGCAGATACCATCGCCTGCTCCCGCAACCACAACAGCGCTCTCAGGCAGGCCTGTGAGTCCGACAGCCCAGGCGCCTTCAGCGCCCTTTGAGGTAGTAATGCCGAATCCGGCCATCATATGCCCGCTCAGGCCAAGTGTTACGACCCTTTTCCGCTCTTTTTCGGGGAGTTTCGCAAGGCAGGTTAAGAGGGTACTCCACCAGTCATTGGGTCTTTGCTCTGCCCGATTTTCTGCGGGGTACATGGTCGTGTATCCCGCATCGGACTGGGAGATAATTTTCCCGTCTGCGGTGAATAGTGTTGTTTTCATGGAAGAGGTTCCAAGATCAATGGAAAGAATGATGCTCATGCTTGCCTCCGCTATTCTATCTCATAAAAGTCCTAAAATAGTAGCACAAAATTGATATTGACATCACGCGCATAAAAAACGGCGTGCAACGCCGACCAGCCGTCTTATCGAAAAAAGTCTATCAACATACCCTCCCTGAGCATTCCTGAAAGAACTGGTATGTGAGGTTGATCCAGATGTTGATATTATCCGCTCTGCGCGCAGGTCGATCGGCGCCAATTAATGCGATCCGTTCCGCACTGTCCGAATTTCCTCATCGCTCAGCCCGGTAATTCTCTGAACAGCCTCGGTCGACAACCCTTCCAAAAACATACTGCGGGCCGTTTCTCGAATGCCTTCAACCCGGCCTTTCAGAATACCTTTCTCAATGCCCTCAGCCCGGCCCTTTGAGATACCCTGCTCAAGACCCTCAACACGGCCTTTCAGAATACCTTTCTCCATACCCTTCGCAATGCCTTCCCTTACGAAGGCGTTGGTTATATTATATGTCCGCATATTGTTTTCTCCTTCAGGATATAATTTCCTGTTAATTTTCTCAAACTGTTCATACAGTCCCAAATCTTTTAGATAACCCAGCACACTCTCTGCCAGATCAGTAAAGTCTTGTGAAGACAGACCGTTCAGGAGCTGCGCAACCTCTTTCAGCCCCTCAGCGTTCATTTTATTGTCTCTCATAATATACCACAACGCAGTTGATGTATATCGTTTTCCATCGTAGCGCAATGCCAACTGCTTCTTTGTCATTCGCCCCAGATCGCGCACAATGTACGACACTTTCACCCTGACATCTACCGTGCCTTCGGTAAGGGATTCGGAAGATGGGTTTTCATGCGAACTGTAAAATGTGAGTGGGAGGTTCCATTTCTTTTTTCCATGGTAGAACAGCAGTATATAGATAGCATCATTTTCATTGTACACATTGCTGTTTCTGAGGGCATATTGATAATTATCGATTTGAGTGAGAACGTGTTTATTCAGGTAGCTTTTGTGTTCAATAATGAACAGGGCCTTCCGGTCGGGGTCTGAGAGGAAGGGGGCGCTGACAACGAGATCGCAGTGAAGGTTCTTTTTTCCCGCAATGTAGCTGGGGGTTTCAATGCGGATTTTGTCCATGTCCAGCTTGGCAAGCGTTGTATCCTCACAGAACAGTCCCAGCAGGTCGGGAATCAGCCGGGGGGTTCTGTAGTAGGCGATCTTGAAGGCTATGTCGTGGATATGGCCTGTGCTGTGGGATGATTTTTTCATAAATATTCCTCTTACATCTATAACGGGTAAAAAGTCATTCTTGACTATGTTTTTGGAAGGGATTTGAAAGAATGTTGTGTTTTTTTCGGGGAGTCGGGAATGGGGGGCTGGTATGCTCTGTGTCGATATACTTTTTGCTCATACCATATAGACGGGTAAAATATGAATGGTGAATATGAGAAAGTTTTTCAAAAAGTTTTATTATTTTGAGATATTACTATTGACCTGATCCGGACGCATGGGCGAGCAGGAGGCGCAGGCATCCGACCAGCCCCGTCTCAGCAACAGTCGCATGGGCGAGCAATCGAAAAAAGGCAGGCACGGGGGCTGGTCGGCGCCCCGCGCCTGCCTGAGTTGAATTGCAACGTTTCAATAGCCCCTGCGGGCTATGAAACTACTCCTAATACCATGACGGCGTTGTTGTTACGCCGGAATCCCTAAACATATCTGTTGTGGTTCCGGTGTATTTGCCACTGTCATTGAGCGTCCAATGAGCCCCCCACTCCTCAAGATTTTGATTGAATGCGCTTGCTGTCAGGAACATATAGGACATATCCGTTACCGCGACAGGCTCCCATTGGGAGATATTGCCATTAAATAAAGGTAGGTTCTGGAAAATCCTAGACATATCCGTTACTGCCGTGGTAACAATGTAGTTGATATCGGCATAGGTGTAGTCGTCACCGGTTTTGCCGGTATCGTTGCCATCGCCAGCAGGATCAATGACTGCTGTGCCCCAAGTTGTTATCCCATTATTTACCGCTGTTTTCAGTGCAGCGTTATCAGCAGGACTCACGATAACATAAAAATACTCGGCAAAGAGTATGTCTGTACCTCCAGATTCAGTGCCGTATACCAGATATGTTCCTGCCGTTGTCGTCGCGGTAACCGTAACCATGCCGGTACCCGAATCAACTGTCGGAATGGCAACCCCAGCGGGCGTAGTTGCGGCGGTAACCGTAATGACTCCTGATCCACTAACAGCGAGAGTGCCCGGTTCCACCACGGTTAAAGCAACGGTTGGGCTCTCATTGGTAATAATGGCATTAGCGGCAGCCGAAAGGTTTACCGTTGCTGCCGTACCCGCGGGAGTCTGTGTCGATGAAATTATTAGTGCCAGCATTTCCGTTGCGGATTCAGACCAGCCGCCAGTACCCACCGCGTTAACGGCGCGTACCTGTACGTGGTAGCTGGCGCCGTTTGTCAGCCCAGTAATGGTGTGGCTTGTGCCGGTGATGCCGGAGGTAATGGGCGTCCATGTGGTTCCTCCGTCCGCGCTATGGCGAAGGTGATACCCGGTAATGGCGCTGCCGCCGTCATCGGTTGGCGCTGTCCATGTCGCGGTGATCTGGGCATTTCCGACTGTGAGCGTGGGAGCAGTTGGCGCGGCAGGAACAGTGGAAGTTGAGAGAGGGGTTGCAGTGGCAGGCTGCGACCATGCGCCAAGCAATGTATCCTCATTTTCTGCGCGCACCCGTACATCGTACGAGCTGCCGCCTATCAGCCCGGAAATGATGTGGCGTGTAGCAGTGCCGTCATTAATAGTGGCGGTGTCCGTTGAGTCGTCCGTTGGCCAGCTTGCGGTGCTTAGTTTGTGCTGCACATGGTACGTGGTAATGGCGCTGGCACCGGCGGCAATAGTCGGCATTTCCCAGGTAACAGTTAGCTTCCCGTTCCCCGCAACAAGGGTGGGCGTATTCGGCGCTGGAGGATGTGATGCGCTTGGTGTTGCAGCGGCAGATGTCGACCAGTTCCCCGCGCCCTGCGCATTGACCGCGCGCACCCGCACATCGTAACTGGTCGTGTTGTTGAGTTCGGTAATGGTGTGGCTTGTTACAGTACCGCCGATAGTGGCGGTATCGGTTGTGCCGTCCGCTGGCCAGTCTGCGGTGCTTTCTTTGTGCTGCACATGGTACTCGGTAATTTCGCTGCCGCCGTTATCGGGCGCTGCC
>CBDDDG010000011.1:0-79120 GCA_965226555.1 Salinispira sp.
ATTAAACCTACAACAAAAGGTTTATAGCCCATTGATTTTAATTCACCTAGATTGATTGATATTCCAACAGCAGCCATTGCCATTGTTAGAAATACTGTCGCTAGTGTCTTTAGGTAACCAATCAAATTAATCCACATTTCATGTTTGTCGCTACCAATGGGAAAAAGTTGATCTCCAAGATTTCTCACAATAATCATTCCAATAAAACCCAAAACAAAATAAGGAAAAATATTTAACATTGAATAATTCTGACCTTTAAGTTCACCTCTATTGTATAAAAACGCAAATAAAGGTATTAAAATCACTAAAAAAGTATTCCTAATAAGCTTTGTAACTGTTGCAACATCAAGTGTTTCAGGACTATTAAATTGCTGATCATAAATTAATCCTGCAGCTGCAACCTGTGAAGTTTCATGAATGGATGTTCCTAAAAAAAGTCCAGCATTTAATGCAGCACCGTTGAAGTACCATTCTGCAAAATATGGATAAACCAACATTGCAATTACTCCAAATAAAGTAATATTAGCTATTGCATATGCGACTTCAGATTTTTTGGCATTAATTACAGGAGCAGTTGCTACAATCGCTGTTGCACCACATACACTTGTCCCAATTGCGATTAAGTAAGACATTTTTGAAGAAATAGGAACTTTTTTAATAAGTAATTTAACTAAAATTAATACCCCAAGAATACAAATTATAATTAATGGTATTGCAATAGAGCCAAACTTTATAAAATCAGAAAAACTTAATCTTATCCCTAAAAAAATTATCCCTAATTTTAAGATGTATTGCTGAGTAAAATCTAATCCAACCATCATTCCTGGTCTTGGGGTAAAAGCATTACCCATTAAAATTCCAAGTAAGATTGCAATTAAAACAGTTGAAATAGGACTTTTTGGAGTACCAAAAATTTCAATAGCAAGTACATTATTTATTCCTTGAGAAAATAAACAAAATACTAAAGCTAATACAACACCTGGAACAATAGACTTAAAGTATTGATAATTAAATGTCACAGGAAGTATTATTAAGCACTTCTGTAAAGTTTAGTCATCACAAATTCTTTGTGACCTAAAGCTTCAGCACAAGTTAATCTTCCGTTTGCTACCCTTAAAGTTGTTTTGATTAATTCATCTCCTGCTTCAGATAAATTCATTTCTCTAGAAAGTATTTTAGAAACATCACAGTCAATATGTTCACCCATACCTTTAACAGTCAATGGATTTGCTGTTAGTTTAACAACAGGTTCAATTGGATTTCCTACAATATTACCTTGGCCTGTTGGAAATAAATGAATATTAAACCTGCCGCTGCTTGAAGTGTTACACATTCTGCAGCTGCTGAAGAAGTATCCATAAAGTACAAACCTTTTCCTTTAGTTGGCTCTTCTGCTGGTTCAAGTACATCTATAAATTTACAATTTCCAATTTTTTGAAAGTTTCCAAATGCTTTTTCTTCAATAGTAGTTAAACCACCAGCAATATTACCTGCTGTCGGTTGACTTTCTGAAAGATCATCTGTGCTTCTTTTAATATAAAGTCATTATAAGAACTCCATGTTTTCATGAATTTTTCTGACGCTTCAGGAGTTGCACCTCTTGTTGCACAAACTTGTTCTGCACCTGTTAATTCAGAAGTCTCTCCAAAACATAAGTGAACGCCCATTGGTTCTAATTTATCCATTAGATTACCAACTGTTGGGTTAGCTGCTAATCCAGAAGTCGTATCAGACTCTCCACATTTTACTGAAATCCAAAGATCACTCATTGGACATTCTTCTCTTTGTTTTTCAGAGGCCCACATTACAAATTCTTGAGCTTTTTTAGAGGCTTTCATTGTAGTTCCAATGTCACCAGTTCTTTCGATGTGAAATCCCTCAACTGGTTTTCCTGTTTTAGCGATACCGTCTACGATTTTTTTAGTCCATTTTGGCTCAATACCAATTACAATTACTGCTGCAACATTGGGATTACAACCAGTTCCAATCATAGTCCTAAAGTGAAGTTCTAAATCTGCTCCAAATTGCAGTCTTCCATATGAATGGGGCAGAGCAATTGTTCCTTTAATATTATTCGCTACTGCTTCAGCACAAGCATTCGAGATATCATCAACTGGTAGAATAATTACGTGATTTCTTGTACCAGCTCGGCCATTTTCTCTTTTATAACCTAAAAAACTTTTTGGAATTTCCATACTATTACCACTTCTTTGTTTTTACATTGTGAACATGCACATGTTCACCTTTTTTAATTGAATTTAACTACTTTACCTATATCGTGACCATATTTAAGGATCGTGTCACCCTCATTAAGGTCAACCATTGCAATTTTATGTCCTAAGGGGATTTCATCCACTGATTGAATATTTGTTGAACTGTCATCTTCCATTATCCAGCATGCACAGTCTTGTTTTGGAGTTATTTTTTCAATGACAACTACTCCTACGTTGTCTTTTTTATCATGAATTATAATGTCTGTTGCCATATCGTGTCGATTTGTTTGTTTGAAATTTGTAAATTCTTATATATTAATCGCAAAAATTAACAAACGAATTATATAAATTATTAAATTTACACTTTAGAGAGGTTCTAGTTTTATGACAAAATGACAACAGAAGAAGCTTTTGTAAAAGTTTTACAAATGCACGGTATTGAACACGCATTCGGAATTATTGGTTCAGCGTTTATGCCAATTTCAGATATTTTTCCAGATGCTGGAATTACTTTTTGGGATGTTGCACATGAAACTAACGGTGGTTTAATTGCAGATGGATACACAAGAGCCACTGGTAAAATGTCAATGGTAATTGCACAAAATGGACCAGGAATAACTGGGTTAGTTACTCCAATTAAAACTGCATATTGGAATCATACTCCTCTTTTATTAGTAACACCTCAAGCTGCTAATAAAACTATGGGTCAAGGTGTTTCCAAGAAGTAGAGCAAATGAATTTATTTAAAGATATGGTTTGTTATCAAGAGGAAGTAAGAGACCCTTCAAGAATGGCAGAAGTTTTAAATAGAGTAATTGAAAAAGCAATTAGAGGTTCAGCTCCTGCACAAATAAATGTGCCTAGAGATTATTGGACTCAAGTTATTGATATTGATCTTCCTCCAATTGTAAGATTAGAAAGACAAGCAGGTGGTGTTGATGCAATTAAAAAGGCTGCTGACCTATTATCTAATGCAAAATTTCCAGTAATTTTATCTGGAGCAGGTGTTGTAATTGGTGGTGCAATTGAAGACTGTAAAAAACTTGCTGAAAAATTAGATGCTCCAGTTTGTTCTGGTTATCAACACAATGATAGTTTTCCAGAAGTCATCCATTAGCAGCAGGTCCATTAGGTTACAATGGTTCAAAAGCTGGAATGGAATTAATTCAAAAAGCTGATGTTGTATTAGCATTGGGTACAAGACTTAATCCTTTTTCAACGCTTCCAGGTTATGGAATGGATTACTGGCCGAAAGATGCAAGTATTATTCAAGTTGATATGAATTCAGATAGAATTGGTCTTACTAAAAAAGTTACAGTTGGTATTTGTGGAGATGCTTAAATTAGTTTCTCAACAATCTTAGCGCAGCTTTCATCAACAGCAGGTGACACCGATAGACAAAAGAGAAGAGATATCATTCATCAAACTAAATCTGCTTGGTTACAAAAATATCAAGTCTTGATCATGAGGATGATGATGAAGGTACTGTTTGGAATGAAGAAGCAAGAAAAAGAGATGCTGATAGAATGTCTCCCAGACAAGCATGGAGAGCCATTCAAGCAGGAATGCCTGATGATGTAATTATTTCGAGTGATATTGGAAACAATTGCGCAATTGGAAATGCTTATCCAACTTTTGAAAAGGAAGAAAATATTTAGCGCCAGGATTATTTGGTCCTTGTGGATATGGTTTTCCTTCAATCTTAGGTGCAAAAATTGGTTGTCCTGATACTCCAGTAATTGGCTTTGCAGGGGATGGAGCTTTTGGAATTAGTATGAACGAGATGAGCTCATGCGCAAGAGAAGAGTGGCCAGCAATCTCAATGGTTATTTTTAGAAATTACCAATGGGGTGCTGAAAAAAGAAACACAACTCTTTGGTTCGATAATAATTTTGTAGGAACTGAGTTAGATCCTGAACTAAGCTACGCTAAAGTTGCTGATGCATGTGGGTTAAAAAGGTGTAACTGTTAGAACCATGGAAGAAACAACAGCGGCAATTAAACAATCTTGTGATGATCAAAAGAAAGGAATTACTACTTTTATTGAAGTAATTCTAAACCAAGAGCTTGGTGAACCGTTTAGAAGAGACGCTATGAAGAAACCAGTTAAAGTAGCGGGTATTAACAAAGCAGATATGAAAAAACAACCTTCATTAGTTTAGTTTGGATAATAGCAATATTAAGATTGGAACTAATAAAAGTTTTGGATTAGTTTTTTTTGTATTCTTTTTTATAGTCTCGATATTTCCATTATTAAATGATGGAAATATAAGAGTCTGGTCTCTGATAATTTCTATAATTTTTTTTAATTTTAGGAATTTTGAAATTGAGGACTGTTTCGCGCAACTTTCGATAAAAATAAGGAAGGCAGATCTGCTTAAATTAATTTTTCCTAAGCGTTATAGAGAAATGGCAGGCAAATATGGTACGACAAAATCTTTTGAAGATGCCATAGACGCTCAATACAGCCTGTTTGATATTTTTGATAAAATGAATCATTATCAGACCGTTATCAGTCATGAGCCTGAATATTATTCCATGAAACTCAATTCCAAAAATTATGACAAGGTAATGGAAGTAGAGCATAAGAAGCTTGATGAAGCAAATAGAAAGCGTACTCTGCATATGGTGCAGCGGTCACATTTCTTCAATATGGTAATACCGCTCGTACATGTGTCGTTAAAATACAGTATTATCGAATATCAAAATGCTCTGGCACATTCTGAAAGTATATCTTCCCTGTTGTCCGTGCAGTCCAATTCTGTGCAGGCAGCGCAGGATGGTTTCGAGCTGGCAGCGCAGCCCGACCTGTCCGCACAAACTGACCAGATCGACCTCCCCGATCCCGCATATCATGAAATACCGGAACTTGTTGAAGTTGAATAAGCGAAAGAGCATATTTTGCTTTGTTATGTGCTTAGCATTCCCGCATTTTGCAAAACTGCCTCCTGATAATTCTCCAAGCTAAATGGGCTCCGATAATGTTCGGCGCAGCGGGACCTATTCGGTACATGGCATTCTTTCCGCTTATAAAAATCCCGTTTCCCCATTGCAAATCTTTTTTCAGAATTGGATGTCCGTGAACAAATGTCTGCCCCTGCCTTTCCAGTATGGGGTCGGGCGCGCTATTTTTTTCAGCTTGTACGAAACCGCCGCAGAATAGTGCTATTTTGGCAGATTTCATTAATTCAAGGCGGGTATTTTCGTTGGGAACAATTGCATGATGCGCTGCTTTTTCGGCGCAGAGCTTCTGAAATTCGTTGGCGAGCTCTGGAGGAATGGTGCCGGTAAATCGGTTCGCCAGAATTTTTTCCATGCGTAATTGCATTCCGTTTTTGGATTTTTCAAGGATATCAAGCTCCGACATTCCAATGCTGCCGATATATCGAGGGTTAAAATCGAAACGGAATATCTCCAGGGGGCGCCGGGTTATGAGAGAGGGCTGTTTTTTTTGCTTTGCAAGCGCAAGGGTCAACTGCAGGGCGCTTATCCCCCCGCCGACAATGACGGGGTTGCTGGGAATGTCATCCATGATCCGATAAAATTCCTTGCTGAAAACATGAACAATGTTATCTGCCTTCCGAGCCTCGGGGGGCAGGCGCAGAGTTTCCCGGGCGCCGGTGTATATCACGATGCCGGATATCTTTCTGCCCTCCGCTATCATACCGCCTTCGGGGAGAAGTTTCTCAATTTTACGGCGTACATGCAGTTTGGCGAGCCGATATTTTTTCAGGCAATGTCGGGCGTATTCATTAAATAAGGCGATGGATGGACGGTGGTAGGGGAGCGCAAAATGATCTGAGTTCCATGGATCGATGCCGGATGCCCGCGCGAAATTTCTCAGCGCGTTCATATCTACATGAATACTCTGGGAAGAATTAGAGCGGAGATATTGCATGGAGCAGGCTCGTGTTCTCCGTATCCAATTATACATTAGGAAAGGATGCGGGTCATAAATTCTTATGTGAGAGTGGGGTATTCTGAGTTCAGACTGAAGAGCAATGGCGAAGAAACAGCCGTGAATACCACCGCCAATGATGTGAATCATTTTTTCAGACGCTTTGAAAACTCACTCCATGCCATGTCCTGTTCCTTTCGGGAGTACTGGTGTTTGAGTTTTTGAGGCTTTCTTGAAGAATGGGTTCTGGAAAAACGGGTTCTGGAAGAAGTTTTTGATGTGCTCAATTTTTTCCAATGTGAGGGGGAAGCATTTTGGAATCGCTGCTGTTCCCGCTCGGCAATTTCTGGAGGAAGGGCCGAATTCAGAAGCATACGTTGATAAATGTTGTGCCATTGGTCAGTGAATTTCCGAACATCATGATTATGTTTTCTCAGAATTTTGAGAAAAATCTTTCTGAGTATTCCTAATCGTTGGAATGCTTTCCGGTAGAGATTGTTCGCCTCAATCTTGAATATAACCTGAAGTTCCTTGAATTTTATTTGTTTTGGATAGAAAAAGGGGATGAGGGTATTTTCTATATCGCTCATGGAAAGAAGTTTGCCGGGTATTCTCTGGCTCTGAATAATTGCTTCGCCAACCACCGCTGGGCGTTTCAGCAGAGAATACAGTGCCGGGTCCAATTCCTGAATTCTTTCTTCAATATCGGCCTCAAAGGAATGTATGGAATAAAAAATACCCGCAGCCTGCTTACTTGATCCTTTGATGTACTGAATCATGATGCGCAGATAATACCTATAAAGCAGTGGGGTAATCTGTTCGATCTTCGTCTGAAAGAATGGCCGTACCTTTTTCGCGTGAATGTACGTATCCTGAATTTTGAGGATCGTCGGCAAGTTCTTTTTTTCATTCGGCTGCAGGCATATTTTTTCAAAATCGTGATGGAATTTCTCAAAAGTATCGGGATATTTTTCTTTGAAGCTTTCCAGATGATCTTCAAGATCTTTCGCGCTCACAGACAGCTCGTTATGGTCGCGGACAAAGTTTGCTATTTCGTGTATATCGGCAAGCTTTTTCTGTTCACGGTCTTTTTGCCGGAGGAGTATATCCAGCTCTTTCGAAAGAAATTTTTCCATAAAGAAGCTGACGGTGAAAAAATCTTCTGGGAACTTGGTAATTTGGTTCGTCGTCATGTTTTTCTTGGAATTATTAATGAGGTGACAGAATTCAAACCACAGGTTTGGGTCTCTGTCGCCGATGATTCTCCGAATATCCGAAAAAGTTTTGTGTAAAACACTCACGATCAAATTCATGCGGGCATCGGTTCCCAGATATTTCTGTATTTTGGAAAAATGAATATTCACTATTTTTCCTATGGATATTGTGGGTATGAAAAGAGAATCTCCTGAAGGTAAGTGAAGTGAGTGGATGGTGCTCTCTGCAACCTCCTGTTTTGTATAGAATTCCGCAAGTTGATGGTATGATATTTTTGTTATATATGTATTTTCAATGTGGATATTCCGTTTTTTCAGATTATGCACTGTCGGCAACTGTAAATACATGTTATTTTGAACATTGAGTATCTCTTCATGGAGAATGTAATTGAAAAATATCGCGTCATTGGGATTACACAAAATAACCCCCTGAGAAGTGCGTTTGCTTCCTGTTATAATGGTCGTAATAAGCCCCATATGCAGGGTTTTGAGCTTCGTGAGCAATTTTGTGAACTCGTTCTGAAAATTGGGGAGCAATGTATCTAATTTTTTAAATATGGTGATAATGGGAATGATCGGTTCCCACATTTCACACATTTTGTGAAATAGCCTCCGTTCATTCGGGGTAAAATTCCCATTTTGAGACAGGAATGCCTCGCGTTCTTTTTCGTTGTATTCGACAAATTCAGGCACAGGAAATGACATAAAATTTCTACTATACTAGTATAACAGAAATTTTTGCAAAATGCAAAATTTTGTGATTGAAAGAATGTGTTAAAAAATGTAAAATATCAAACTGTTACCGTGAGGAGTGAAAGTATGAGAATCAAATTTATGGGGAATTGGGGGTTCAGGTGTTTTACGACGCGGGGAATCTGGAATGTCGGCAGTGAATGGGCGCTCAATAACAAGAAAATCATCATTCCCGTTATTTTGCTGACGGCACTTATTTCCTCCTGTGGGTGCCCTCAGGGAATGCTGCCGCCAGCAGTAAAGCTAATATATCTTCTCGCTGAAACTCCCCAACCAGCAGAAATCGGAAATGCTCCCATTGTTATCAACACAACAGAAGCTGAAATCAGCTACAATGGTATGACGTTTCATTCCTTTCCAGAATGTAAATATGTACCCCTTTCACGGCAGGACATTCTTTCACAATTTCCGGAACTGACAAACAAGGGTGAGGAGCCGATTTATTCATTTAACGCAACTTATGCTAATTTTCTTGAGGATCAATCAGTTTTGGCAAATCTTGAAAAACAATTCCCCGACTTCGCTCGCCTGAAGTATGCCTATAGACATGATTTTTACTCTTATGGATTGTCAAACTACGATGAGTTACTTCTTTCGGATGAAAAAATACTCAATCCCTTCAGTGATAATTCACTGCGCTGGACAGAAGGGGCAGAGTTTGCGAAGGCGGTTGTTGACGAACTCTGCGATGGCGAATTCGTTGGCTGCAAATATGTTACCGTCATTGAGCCGGGAGAAACCGCAAACATTGTTGCCAACTACTTTGCCGATGAAGATTGACAGGAGGAGCGTCATGAACAAGAAAAATATTTCCCACCCGTTACTTTTGTTAATAGTAATTGCTGCCGCGCTCCTTTCCTCCTGTGGTGTGTGCGTGGGAACTGTTGATGGACCATACATGGTTGTCTATCTTCTCGCTGAAACTCCCCAACCAGCAGAAATTGAAGGCAAGCGAATTGATATTAACACAAGCAGAGCGAGGATGTATTTCGAGTCTTACGAGTTTTATGTAACCCAATCCCTTCCTGCATGCAAGAGGAGACAATTCTCACAGTATGAAAAACGTTCACAATTTCCAGAACTGACAAACACCGGCACGGAACCGATCTATTCATTTACATCCATTGAAGGAGACGATGCAATTAGTTCCGCGTTGACTAATCTTGAAGCTCAATTCCCCGACTTTGCAGGCCTGAAAGTTGCATATAACCATGGATATTACTCTTATGGATTGTCAAACTACGATGAGTTACTTCTTTCGGATGAAAAAATACTCAATCCCTTCAGTGATAATTCACTGCGCTGGACAGAAGGGGCAGAGTTTGCGAAGGCGGTTGTTGACGAACTCTGCGATGGCGAATTTGTTGGCTGCAAATATGTTACCGTCATTGAGCCGGGAGAAACCGCAAACATTGTTGCCAACTACTTTGCCGATGAAGATTGACAGGAGGAGCGTCATGAACAAGAAAAATATTTCCCACCCGTTACTTTTGTTAATAGTAATTGCTGTCGCACTCCTTTCCTCCTGTGGTGTGTGCGTGGGAACTGTTGATGGACCATACATGGTTGTCTATCTTCTCGCGGAAACTCCCCAACCAGCAGAAATTGAAGGCAAGCGAATTGATATTAACACAAGCAGAGCGAGGATGTATTTCGAGTCTTACGAGTTTTATGTAACCCAATCCCTTCCTGCATGCAAGAGGAGACAATTCTCACAGTATGAAAAACGTTCACAATTTCCAGAACTGACAAACAACGGCACGGAACCGATCTATTCATTTGCCCATTTTGAACATCCGAATGAAATTAGTTCCGCGCTGACTAATCTTGAAGCTCAATTCCCCGACTTCGCGCGCCTAAAATATGCATATTCCCGTGGAAGGTATAATGAGTTGCTCATTTCAGATGAAGAGATAACCGATCCCCTGAGTGCCGATGCGCAGCGCTGGACAGAAGGGGCAGAGTTTGCGAAGGCGGTTGTTGACGAGCTCTGCGCTGGCGAATTCGTTGGCTGCAAATATGTTACCGTCATTGAGCCGGGAGAAACCGCAAACATTGTTGCCAACTACTTTGCCGATGAAGATTGGTAACAAATTAATGTGGGTCAGCGGGGGACATAAACCATGCATCTGCGCAGGAAAATTATTCTGCTTCTTCTTGTATTTCCTTTGCTGACCTGTACTCCGCCGAATTCAACAGAAAAATCGCGTACGGTGCTTGTGTATATGCTTGCCGATAATAATCTGAATTCCTATGGCTGGAGCGATATTGATGATATGGAAGCCGGTTTGGCGGATATGTCGGGAACTTCTGCCGCAGCTCTTTGGTAACCGAAGTAGTCTGATTCAGGCTGGCAGGGAGTTTTTCAGCCATTACAACAATCAATCGGGAGTTCTTCGTTCGGCTTCAATAGCGTTTATTGATACGTTCATGCTGGAAGATCTTGCGGCGGCAATGAAACCGTTGCTAACCAGTGCTCAAAATCTTCCTGAATCGAATTCTGAAAGATTAACAGAGATTTTTGATCAGACTGTTTTGTATAGTGAACATACAGATTTTTTCTTTCAGACCATGAGTCTTGAGCATGCCAATGGTCTTTCGGTGTATATTCCCCGGAATGATGAGGAAATTCTGAGCTATTACCGGCAACTTGACTGGTACAGAGATACCCATACTCCTTCGGAGGGCGAATAATTTTATGCGCCGCCATCGTATCAACTCACCATCGATCCCAATGGTACCGTCTTCCTACGTTAATGTGGTGAATTTGCAACAATTTTTAAATCTGCTTGACAGAACAGAATCCTTTCCGCTATAGTGAGAACCTACACAATTGAACAGGAGCGTAGTGTGCCTTGCGGGAAAAAGAAAAAACGGAAGAAAATTGCCACTCATAAACGTAAAAAGAAGCTGAGAAAAAACCGCCATAAAAAGAAATAACGGACATCATGAGATCACCCCCGATCATAGAACAATTTCTCGAAGAGGTGTATAATCATAATCATCGCCCTCTCATCATGGGGATTATTAATGTCACGCCCGATTCATTCTATTCTGCCAGTGCCGGCATGGGAATTTCTTCCCTCCATAAGGCAATGCGCTATGTTTCCGAAGGCGCCGATATTCTGGACATTGGGGGAGAATCTACCCGCCCGGGGTCTGTATACATCAGCGCGGAAGAAGAAATGGATCGAATTGTTCCTGTTATTGAATTAGTTCGGAGAGAATCGGACATTCCTATTTCAGTTGATACACGTAAGTGTGAAGTTGCGCGGGAAGCGGTAAAAGCCGGAGCCAACTGTATCAATGATATCTCAGCTCTGCGCGATGATCCTCAACTTGGTAATTTCATTGCCGAGAAGGATATTCCCGTCATTCTCATGCACATGCAGGGAACCCCCGCGCATATGCAGGATAATCTGCAGTATCATGATGTTGTTCTGGAAGTGAAAGAATTCCTGCAGGAGAGAATTGATTACGCGCTCAAACTTGGTATTTCCTGCGAGCATATTATTATTGATCCCGGAATAGGTTTCGGAAAAAACCTTGGGCATAATCTTCGGCTGCTTAATAATCTGGAAGATATTGTTGCGATGGGCTTTCCCGTACTCATTGGACACAGCCGAAAATCGTTCATCGGAAAGATTCTGGGCACTGTCGGCAGTGGCAGAAAGGGGACGATACTGGAAGCAGAGGAGCAGCCCCGCTCTGTGTTTGAGCGCTTGTACGGCAGCCTTGCCGTTGTTGCCGATAGCTATATTCGCGGCGCGCGCATTTTCCGCGTTCACGATGTCCCTGAAACCAGAGATGTGGTAGAGACCATTTACCGGATCAGAAATACAGAATAATGTTCAGCTGGTTGTTTGAAAGCGTTCCTGTCCGATTGTTTATTATCCCTGCCGCCGACATTCTTCTGATGGCCTTCCTTCTCTACGGCGCCTATACAATTTTTCTGCAGACGCGTGCCGTTCAGCTTATTCGCGGATTGATATTCATTATTCTGCTGTATATTCTCGCCAACGTACTGCGATTAGATACGGTTCTCTGGCTTCTTAACTTTCTTGGACCTGGTATTGTTGTTGCTATTGCGATTATTTTTCAGCCGGAGCTGCGGAAGATGTTTACCCAGATCGGTCAGAGTTGGCGTTTCCGGCAAAGATCGCAGCAGCCTGAGGTAGAGGCAGTGCTTAAGGCGGCGCAGATTCTGTCAACCCGGCATCGTGGAGCGCTTATTGTCTTTGTGCGGAATGTTGGTTTGAAAAACATTATTGAAACCGGTCACAGTCTTAATGCCGATCTGAGTACTGCGCTGCTGGTGAGTATATTTGCGCACGATACGCCTCTTCATGACGGCGCCGTTATTGTTGAGGGCAGGCATGTGGCGGCAGCGGGGGTGTTTCTTCCGCTTTCGGAGCAGCAGGATATCCGGCAGAGCTTTGGTACGCGGCATCGCGCAGCCCTCGGTCTTGCCGAAGAATCCGATGCGGTTATTCTGGTGGTTTCGGAAGAGAACGGTACAATGAGCCTGGCCTACAATGCTTCCCTGTATTATGATCTTGAATTATCGGAGATCAGCAGTACGCTGAATACACTGCTTAAATTGGAGAAAACACATGTCCACACGGTCTCTTAGGCCTTTTTTCCGCAATATTTTCAATGACTGGCCGGCAAAAATAGTGGCGCTGGCGCTGGCCATCATTCTCTATTTTATTGTTGGTCTCACTGGTGTGGAAGAACGGTATATCACCGTGCCGATACGGGTAATGTTGCCGGAAAACTTTGTTGCGGGAGAAGAGTATTCCCGATTTGTTCGGGTCTATCTGCGCGGTGAGCCCGATGATATTTTTTCCATTGCTGAGGACGAAATACCCGTTACCGCAGATTTTTCCCCATTCAGTCAGCCCGGAATTTTCAGAGCTGCCCTGAGCCATACCCGCCTCGGTATATCTGCCAATTTGGGTTCTCTGGAAGTCCGTCTCGATCCCGATATCTTAACCCTTACTCTGGAAGAAAAACGGGTAGTGGAAGTCGACATTGTTCCCGCGATAATCAACGAGCCCTCCGCGGGCTTTGAATTAACAAGCTACTCAGTTATACCGCCGCGTACGCGGATATTCGGACCGCTTTCTGTTGTGGAGGAATTTCGTGAAATTCGTACGGAACCGATAGATCTAAGCAGACAGAGCAGCAGTTTTTCAAACCGCATTTCTCTTCTGCGCCCGCATCCGCTTATCGGTTTTGAAGATACCGCTCTGGTGGAATTCAGAGCGGAAATTAATGAGTCGGTTCTGGTAAATACCTTTGAGAACATTCCCATTGCCATCAGTAACCTTGCCCCCGGACTCAGCGCCGAACTTGGAGGTTTGCAGGGAAGCATTCGCGCTCAGGTGAGCCAGAGCCTTATTGATCAGACAAATCCCGAAGCCATCGGCCTCGTAATAGATGGGACAAATATCAGAGGTCCGGGTAATTATACCCTTCCGGTAACTCCTGTTATTCCACGGGGCTTTATTATTTTCCGTTATGAACCGACCGAACTGAATGTTACCATACAAGGGAGCGAAGAATGATTCAGGGTATTGGGGTCGATATTGTTCGCGTTGAACGCTTTGTTTCATGGATCGGGGACAAAAAAAAACTCGGCAGATACTTTCATCCCCGGGAAATACAGACCTGTTTATTACATTACAGCCCCGAACAATCCTTTGCTGCCCGCTATGCTGCGCGGGAAGCCTTCTCCAAGGCGCTCGGCACCGGACTGCGGAATGTCAGACTGAACGAACTACGGGTTGAGCAGGATGAAGCAGGAAAACCGCATCTGCATATAACAGACGATATTGAAAAGATACTAAAAGCGAGGGGAGCCGATCATATTCATGTGAGTCTGAGCCATGAAAAGGATTATGCGGTTGCCGTTGTTGTGATAGAGTAAGGGAGGAAGATTCCATGGCAAAAAAACCAATTGCATTAACATTTATTGAGAAACATCCCACAACCTGCCCCGCCTGCGGTGAGAAATTTTTCAGGGAAGATATGCTCACCGGACGCGGACGTATGATCGCCGGAGAACTGACAGCGGAACTCCGCCGTCTGTATGAACCGAGTAAGAAATATGGTGAAATACATCCCCTCATATATCCGATAACGGTGTGTCCGCATTGTCTGTATGCATCATGGAAGGAAGATTTCCCAAAACTTCCAGAACAGGAGAAGGCGGGGGTTCAGAACAATGCCGATAATCGGCGGGAATGGATAGAAAATGTTATTGACGATCCGGTGGATTTTACAAAAAATAGAACGCTGAACGAGGGTCTTGCCAGTTACATTCTCTGCATGTCCTGCTACGATTATCTGGATGCCGAGCTATCGCCCATTATCAAACAGGGTATAAGTTCCCTGAGGGGAGCCTGGGTTGCGGTCGATATGCATCGTAAAAATCCCACTGCGCATTATGACTGGGTGGCAAAAATGCTCTACCGCAAGGCGCGTTTTTTTTACCTCACTGCCATTGCCTATGAGAGCAGCGGTGAACAAAGTGTTGTCGGCTGCCCGAATGCGGGACCGGATTTGGATCAGAATTATATGTTCGATGGCATTTTATACATGTATGGATATTTGGAGTTTCATTATGGACCGGTCAATGATCCTGAAGCGCGGGAAAAAAACCTTCAGCATGCGCGGCAGACCATCGCCCGTATATTCGGCATGGGGAAGGCAAATAAACATAAGCCGCAGACGCTCCTCAATAATGCCCGTAATCTTCATGGGGAAATTTCCGCTGTTCTTGGAATAAAGAAAACCGGCGTGTATACAGACATGGAACCGGACGCGCACAAAGTTCCGGACGCGCATAAAGTTCCGGACGCGCACAAAGTTCCGGACGCGTGAGAAAAATCCCCGTGAGAAATATCAAACTGACCATTGCCTATGACGGAACCGATTTTCAGGGATGGCAGATACAGAAAGACGCGCGGACAGTTCAGGGGGAAATGGAGCGGGCGCTCAGCAGAATGCACAAGAATGATATAAAGGTGGTCTGCGCGGGGCGTACCGATTCAGGCGTTCACGCGAAGGGTCAGGTCATCAATTTTTTCTCGCAGCTCGATGATCTTGCTCCTTCCCGTTTTACCCGAGCGGTGGGCTCCTTTCTTCCCGGGGATATTTCGGTTATGCGCAGCGAGCATGTTGATGATGATTTTCATGCCCGTTACAGCGCACAAAGACGACACTATTCATATTATATTTTTCCTTCTCCGGTGCGGATACCGCAGTACCGCCGTTATAGTCTGCGGGTTCCCGTTTCTCCTGACATTGGGCGCCTCAACCGCATGGCATCGGTACTGATGGGTAAGCACGATTTCAGTACCTTCTCTGTTCCCAATGAACAAATTCGCAGCACTGTGCGTACGGTGTTTTCGGCAAGTTTTCATCCTGCCGGCGATTTTATTGTTTTTCGAATATCGGCGGAGGCCTTTCTCTGGAAGATGGTCAGGAGCATTGTCGGGAGCCTTCTGGAATTTGAGCAAAAAGGGTATACTGATGCCGATGTTCGAAGCATTCTCCGTGCCCGCGACCGGAGCCTTGCCGGCATGACTGCCCAAGCTTGCGGACTATTTCTTGACCGGGTGGAATACGGTTCGCGTATTTCGGCTATCTCCTGCAGCGGCCCCCGTAGTGGAAAAAAACATGAAAAAAACGAGTAAAACATATGCGCAGGCAGATCAGCAGGCTCTGAGCGGGTCGGAGCAGAGCGGCGCAGACCGCGAACAGGCAGTGAACCCAAATGCGCAGGCTCTGTGGGATATAGTGCATGATCTTGATGATCATGTTCGGCATGGGTACCGGCAAAGCGGGCGCCCCGCTCTTTCTCAGATGCTGCCGGGGCAGACGCGGTCAGGGCAGACGGGGCAGACGGGATCGGGTCAGATGCGGTCGGGGCAGAGGGCAGATGCGGTCGGGGCAGACAGGGCAGACGGGATCGGGGCAGACGGGGCTTGAGTTGCTCCGTGAAGAGGTTGAAAGCTGTACGCTTTGCGATCTCCATCGGAAACGGAATAAGGCTGTTCCCGGTACTGGCGATTCGGGTGCAGGCACTTCCGGCTGTGTGCAGGTCATGGTGGTGGGAGAAGCGCCGGGACGGGAAGAAGACAGGCTGGGGCTCCCCTTTGTCGGCCCTGCCGGGCAATATCTTGATAAATGGCTTGCCTCAATAGAACTGAGCAGAGATAAGGGGGTGTATATCACCAATACTGTCAAATGCCGGCCTCCCGAAAACCGCGATCCCCGCGATGACGAAACCCGTATGTGCATGCCCTACCTGCTCCGGCAAATTGCCTTACTCAGCCCCCGCGCCATTCTGTGTGTGGGACGAATAAGTACTTCCATTCTCTTAGACCGCCCTGTCCGCATAAGCCGTGAAAGAGGCACGTGGTTTCGTTTTATGAACATTCCGCTCATTGCAACCTATCATCCGAGCGCGGTACTGCGGAATCCGGAACTGCGCCGTCCGGTCTGGGAAGACCTTCAAAAACTCCGAACCGCCCTCGACAGCGGAACCTTCTGACATGCCTCCGAAATATCTTGAGCTTGTATTTAATCGTCCGCTTGAAGGCAGTCTGACCTATCTATTGCCCGAAGATTCTGCTGATTCTGCCGCCGCCAAGGCTGATTCTGCCGCTGCCAAGGCCGCCGCCAAGTCCAAGTCCGGCGCCAGCGCCGGCTCCGCCGAGCGGGATGTCCCCGCCTTCGGTCGGCGTGTACATGCAGCGCTGGGAAAAAAAAGGCTTACCGCCTATGTTGTTGGAGAATCGGAGAGCCGACCTGACCTGCCTCCCCATGTTCAGTGCCGTCCTATTGAAAAATTTATTGACCATGAAGCTGTTTTTACCCATGATCTTCTCGATCTTGCCCGCTGGATATCGCGCTCCTACATGTGCAGCCTAGGGGAAGCGCTTTCTGCCATGATTCCCGGAGGCAGGCAAAACCGTGATTTCATCATTACTGATGATGAAGCAATTACAGATTCCCCTCGGCCGAACACAGAACAGATGGCAGCAATTGCATCAATCTGCGCCAGTACAAAGGGTCATTTCTATCTCTATGGTGTTACGGGATCGGGGAAGACCGAAGTCTTTCTCAGAACTGCCGGGAAAACCATACATGAGGGAAGGGGGGTGATCTATCTGGTACCGGAAATTTCGCTCAGTCATCAGATAGTCGATGTTATTTCTGACCGTTTCGGAAAGCAGGTGGCAGTACTTCATTCCGGACTCAGCGCAGGTCAGCGGATTGATCAATGGCGGAAAATTATTAAGGGCGAGGCGCTCATTGTCGTTGGGGCGAGGAGCGCCGTTTTTGCGCCTCTGAAATCGATAGGGCTCATTGTTATTGATGAGGAGCATGAAGGAACATATAAATCGTCTTCTCATCCGCGGTATCATGCCCGCCAAGTCGCCATGTACCGCGCGGGAAAACATGGCGCGCGGTTAGTCATGGGAAGCGCGACGCCGAGTGTGGAATCGTGGTATCATTGCAAACGGGGAACATTTACCTATCTTCGCCTTACTGAGCGCGTTGCCGAAGGCAGCCTGCCCCGCCTTAATATCGTCAGTCTCAGAAATAGTTCAGGCAGTTTGAGCGACAGGCTGAAGGAGGAAATGCGCAGGGTTCTCGGGAAGGGGAGGCAGGTGCTCCTTTTTCTGAACAGACGCGGGTTCGGATATTTTTATCACTGCCGCAGCTGCGGGGCCGACTTTGGCTGCTCCCGCTGTTCGGTAAGCCTGACATATCATAAAACAAGAAACCAGCTTTTATGCCATCATTGCGGATATTACATTCCGGCACCCTCTGTCTGCCCGCAATGCGGAAGCCGCGATCTCGGCTTCTCGGGTTTCGGCACCGAGAAAGTTGAGGAAGATGTACGGAATAATTTCCCTTCCTTCAGAACGCTGCGTCTCGATACCGACAGCACGCGAAAGCGCGGAGCATTGGAGAAGGGCATTAGGGACTTTCGTCAGGGTGATGTTGATATTCTCCTCGGAACCCAGATGATTGCCAAGGGTCTGAACTTTCCCGGCATTGGGCTTGTCGGCATTATTCTGGCAGATTCATCGCTGCATCTTCCAGATTTCAGGAGTTTTGAGAAAACTTTCTCACTCATTACTCAGGTGGCAGGCCGAGCCGGGCGCTTTGGCTCCGGTGGAAAGGTCATCCTCCAGACGCTCAATCCCGATCATCATATTATCCGTCTGGCAGCTTCACACGATTCGGAAGGATTTTACGCGCGTGAACTCTACCAGCGGCAGAACCTGTCTTTTCCGCCCTTCAGCAGGATGCTGCGCATTCTTATGAGAGGGCGCAGCATTGAGCGGGTCTGGGATGCTGCCCGAAAGTTTGAGAAGGAACTGCGGCAGCTCTTTTCAGGGCAGGCAGATGGGGAAATGCTCGGTCCGGTTGAATGTCCTGTTTCGGTGCTCAATAAGAATCATCGCGTCCACATTCTTCTCATCGTCAAGGGTCTCAGCCGCTTACAGGCGGCGCTGCCGGAAATAGTGAAGAAAATCCGCCTGCCCGCCGGGATATATGTGGAAATTGATGTTGATCCGCAATCCATGTTATAAAAAGCTTCTGAGATAAGAGAATCTCCATTGGAAAATTATGGATAAAACACAGCTGGAATTTGCAAAGTGGCTCCCGTACCGCTCCGACCGTAACGCGCAATTCGGAGGGCGCAGCTTCTATTTATTCGATCTTGACAATAACATTATTCACTTACAAACAGAAATTATTCTCGCTCACAAAAAAACCGGAGAACGCGCGCGCATTCGCCCGGAGGTCCTTGCCCGGAAGGATGAGCGCATTGGACAGAGCGGCGAATACCGGAACTACACTTGGCTTCCGGGTGAACAGTCATTCCGTAATTTCCGCGACTACCCCATTTCTCTGCGTAAGCGTCTTCAGGGAAGGAAGGAAAATATTATTGAAGATATTGATGCGGCAGTGCGTGATCCGCTCAGGGAATGGCGGGGTCCGAGTTGGGATCGGTTTTACTATGCGGTACTCAACAGGCGGCCTGTCAGCATCATTACTGCGCGGGGGCATAGCCGGCATATTCTTAGAAAGGCGCTCAGATATCTGTACCGGCTTGGATATCTCGAATGCCCACCGAACATTCTGTCGCTCTATCCGGTAACCAACCCTGCGGTGAGGAAGAGCCTCGGAGGAAACTCCAGTACCAATGTTGCGGAGCTCAAGCGTGTCGCGCTTTTCCAATCGGTTGAGCATGCTTTCAGGAGATATGGATGGAACCCGTGGCACCGCTTTGGAATAAGCGATGATGACCCTGCAAATATCATTCAGATACGCGGAGCTCTGGAAGAACTCAAAAAGCGCTATCCCGACAACGCCTTCTTCATTTTTGACAGCTCGGGCGATGAGCTGAAGAAAATAGAAATTTTCACCGATCATGTTGAAACGCATCGCCGGAAAAGATCAGCGGCAGATTTCACCTATGATCTTGATTTCTGATTCTGCTAGGGGCGGAGGCTCTCGGGTGTGATATGCCAGCAGGCGCGGTATTAATGTGTTTGCCATTGATAGATATGGTAAATAAGGGGCTTCCATTGCGCCGAAAAATATGGGTAGCAGGGTTTGACATACACTTATTTTTTGATGATACTGGCGTATGGTGGATTCTGAAAAAATGTTATTTCCGCGATGCATCGTGAAAAATCACCCATGTTTCCAGAGCTTCCCATTATTTGTATATTGAGGATTTCTATATGAAGAAACGGCACAAATTAGTATTTGATATAGTTACATCAGCAATCAATACTGCTGCTGCAGTAGTGGCGGCAATTGGAATATTTGTTGCAGTCGGTGATGGTATCAACATTAAAATTACTACGAACGTGAACGTATTAGGCACAGCCATTCTTGAGGACAATAATACCCAAAATATAAAATCGTTTATAGATGCCTTTGAATCCAAAGAATCAAAAAAATCACTTCAAGATCAGTAAATTGGTTCTATGTTTATTTTCCCCTGATTTTCGTATACTCCGTAGGAATTTCCGGCAGTGATCTCTCTTGTTGCAAGTTTCTGTGTATAAGTGCCCCAAATATTTATAAGTTGCAGGGCAGCCATTTTAGGTGAGGCAGTTTCAGGTATCTGTAAATGCAATCCGAATGGAGAGAATCCATCTTCTACATCAGCACCGTTTTCAAGAAGCAACGTAGTAGCGACTACATTTTTGCTATTGACTGCTACTGATAGAGGGGTATATTCAAAACCAATTTCATTTTCATTAACTCCCAAAAAAACCTCATTAATATCAGCTTTCTTTTCAATAAGGAGAGCAACAGATTCATTATTTTCTGCAATAATTGCAAGTGCCAATGGTGTCCAGCCATCTTCAGTAAGTTGATTAATATCAGGATTAAATTGGAGCACCCGATCAATGACTTCTGCATCGCCATACGCAGCTGCATACGCAACTGGTGTCATACCTTTACTATCAATGGTATTAATATTACGCTCATTAAAAATAGTCCAATCGATAGAATCACTGTTTGCCCAATCTATTGCAGATAAATCCACAGCTTCTCCCAAGCTATTCTGAGCAGAAACAGTGACCGGCAACAACCCGATCAATATAAAAAAGATCACTTTATTCATAAATTAACCTCCAACATTACTGAGCATAATTAATTTTGATGGAAATGTCAATAATTTCACTAAACCATTACGCATTTCAAGGAAAATGCGTTTACAAAAAAAGAATTCCGCTCAACGAAATTCACGCTGCCAAAAAGCATTTGCTTGAGCATAAAAAGTCTGTCTTGTTAAGGGTCGGTATTTTTGCCCTGAGAAACCTTTAGTCTCTCATCCTCAATGCACATACAGCCCGTGCTGCTGTCCTTGATCTGAGTCGAAACGCGATTCTATAATAGAGAAAAAGCGAGCATCATCATGGTTGTATTTACGAAAAATAGCGTATGCCACCAAATCTGCCAGTTGAATAAGTCGTGAAGATTTTGAATCGATAAACGCTGGCACTTCCGCAAAATGTTTTAGCCGTCCGCGGATACTTTCGCCATGGCCCCTTGCCGCCAAGCATGGGTGAACCGTGCAATTCAATGATACCGGAATCGCCCGACTCATCTATGTAAAGGAGGTGCATAATAAAAAAAGGCAGCCGAGGTGAGTCTCTGCTCACGCAGCCTGCAACAAAAAGGCAGACCTCCCGACCGCACTTATAAGATATTAAAAATAAAAAACAGTGTCAAGCAAAAAATACACATTGTGGAATATTACTATGGAAAATTGTGCTGCGCCCCCGGCTATTATGCCCCCGCTTATTTTTTCGGCGGACGCGCCCCTGCCGCCAGATCGTAGGCGTAGATTTTGTCAGTGATATTATCTGCCACCCACATTGTTTCCCCATTTGACCAGATACCGCGGGGTTCAATATCCTCACCATCAACAGTAATTGTGGCGAAATCTTTTGATGTATCCCGCGCTAATGTTCCACCTGCCGTGTTAAATACGTAGGCTTCAATGAGGTCCCTGTTACCATCCGCCATCCACAGGGTTGTTCCATCTGACCAGATGCTCCAAGGAGTTGAATTTACCAAGACACTAATATACTCGCTAGAAGAGACATTCCCAGTAGTTATATTAAAAGATACTAGAAGGTAGGTATCAGTAAACGATACCCATATTATTGTTCCATCTGACCATATATCTGCTAAGTTAGAAAAATTAGTATTGATGGTTTTTGAAGATTCGTTTGCCGTGGTACTCATATTATAGGCATAGGTTTTTTTAGCGGTCCTATCCGTCACCCACATTGTTGTTCCATCTGACCATATACCTCTGGGGTTAGTATTTCCGGCAGCACTGAGCGTGTCGAAATCGTTGTCCGCATCGCGTTCCTGAGTAATCATGTTGTAGGCGTAGATTTTGCCATCGGCGCTATCCGACACCCACATTGTTAGTCCATCCGACCAAATACCTGCCGGGTCAGTATTCCCTGCGGCAGAGAGGGTAGTGAAATCGTCCCGGTAAAAACCTGCGGCGTCATATCCTCTTGCGGTATAACCATCTGCGTCATAGCCAGCTTTGTTATAGCCGTCCCTGTTGTATTCCTTGCCGGTTGCTCTGTTAATCCCCTCAGCGTTAAAGCCGTTTTTGTCGTAACCGGCAACATCATAACCCGCAGCATTAAAGCCTTCTGCGTTATAACCATCTCTGTCATAGCCATCAGTGCCGTATTTCGTTCCGTCACGATAATTGCCCATTGCATCAAAACCGGCTGCATTGTAGCCGTCTTTGTCGTAGCCGTATCGGTCGTATTCTGTGCCATTGTCGCGGTGTTTTCCTTCAGCGTTAAAACCGTTTTTGTCGTAACCTGCCACGTCATAACCCGCAGCATTAAAGCCTTCTGCGTTATAACCATCTCTGTCATAGCCATCCGGTCCATATTTCGTTCCAGTATCCTGATGATTACCGTCATTATCAAAACCGGCTGCATTGTAGCCGTCTTTGTCATAACCGTAGAGGTCGTATTCCGTACCGGTGATATAGTGAATACCATCGTCAAAAAACCCGTTCATGTCGCAGGCAGTGAGAATTAATATCACAGTAAAAATGAAAACAAGCCCTCTCAGCAGTCCATGGCTTTGGAAATGGTTCCGGGATTTTACGCTATGCGCAGATGTCCGGCGTGGATGTCCGGCGTGGATGTCCGGCGTGGATGTCCGGCGTGGATGTCCGGCGTGGATGTCCGGCGCAGCTGTCCGGCGTGGATTGATTGTTAAGTTCATCATCAAAAACTCCTATCATCAATAATAATTGAAATCCTTGAGAATTGCAAGCATATCTCCAAAATTTCTTGGGAAAATGCCCGCAAAACGTTCACGGATATCCGAATGTATCACATCATCGAAGATCAATGCAAGTGGTTCCGTCCACCGCAGGCGCGCCCATGTATCTTGCTCGCCCATGCGCTTGCTATAAGGTTATTATTTTTGTAGAAACTTTTGCATTTTGCAAAACTTTGTTGTATTTTTACTATATGAATTATGAAAAAATGACATCAAAGGCCTCGGCTGCCCTCAGCCAGGCATCATCGCTTGCTGCGGATCATCATCAGAGTTCGCTCACTCCATGGCACATTCTGCATGCCGTACTTACGCAGGAAGAGGGCATGGTACCCCTCATTTTCACGCAGCTGAACATTCCCATCGATACTACCACCCGGGAAATTGATGAGCGGCTTTCAAAGCTTCCCAAGATCTACGGTGAAAATACCCAAACCTACCTCGATCAGGATAGCGCGCGTCTCCTCTCTGCGGCAGAAAAAAAAGCTCAGACCATGAAAGATGATTATGTTTCAACCGAGCATATGCTCCTTGCCATGCTCGATGCTCCCCCAGACCTTGCCGGGTATCTCTCGGGTCTCGGACTGAATGCCGATGGGATACTTCAGGCAATTAAGGAACTGCGCGGGAACCGTACGGTAAGCGATAAGGACCCTGAAGGAAAGGTGAAAATACTGGAAAAATATACCCGCGATTTTACTGAGCTTGCCAGAATGGAAAAGCTTGATCCTGTTATCGGCAGAGATGAAGAGATACGGCGGGTTATGCAGGTACTGAGCAGACGTACGAAGAATAATCCGGTACTCATTGGAGAACCCGGGGTTGGTAAAACCGCAATTGTGGAGGGGCTTGCCCGCCGCATTGTGAGCGGCGATGTTCCTGAATCGCTCAAGGATAAGTCGGTCCTCTCCCTGGATCTCGGCAGCCTTCTCGCCGGAACACAGTACCGCGGTGAATTTGAAGAGCGGCTCAAGGCTGTTATAGAAGAAATAGCCGCATCCGGCGGAAAAATTATTCTCTTTATTGATGAACTGCACACGCTTATGGGAGCGGGCGCTTCTGAAGGCGCTATGGATGCATCGAATCTGCTCAAGCCTGCCCTTGCTCGGGGAGAACTCCATACCGTTGGCGCCACAACTCTGGATGAGTACCGCAAGTACATTGAAAAAGATGCTGCCTTTGAACGGCGCTTTCAAACAGTGTTCACCGGAGAACCCAGTGTGGAAGACACCATATCCATTCTTCGGGGACTTCGCGAGCGCTATGAGGTTCATCATGGTGTGCGGATAAAAGATGAGGCCCTCGTTGCCGCCGCTACTCTTTCAGACCGCTATATAACCAACCGCTTTCTCCCCGATAAGGCCATTGATCTTGTTGATGAGGCAGCCAGCCGTCTGAAGATGGAAATTGAAAGTCAGCCTGCCGAACTTGACCGTTTTGAACGCCGCATCCTCCAGCTGACCATAGAAAAGCAGGCACTTTCCAAGGAAACTGATCCGGCATCCTGTCAGCGTCTTGAAGGTCTAACCAAGGAACTTGCAGAGCTGCAATCGCAGCGGGATGTTCTTGCTTCCCGCTGGAATCAGGAAAAGCAGGCCATCGGCCGAATTCGTGAAATAAAAGAAAAACTTGAAAAACTTCATGCTGAGGAAAAGCGCTACAGCCGCGAGGGCGACCTGACCAGGGCCGCCGAAATCCATCATGGAAAAATCCCCCAGCTTACGGGTGAGCTTGATGCTGCGAGCAAGGATCTTCATTCACGGAGCGGCGGCGATCAGCTTCTGCGCGAGGAGGTGAGCGAAGAAGATATTGCGCAGGTTGTATCGGTCTGGACAGGCATACCCGTTACCAAGATGATCAAAAGCGAGATGGAAAAACTTCTGAACCTTGAAACAATTCTTTCTGAACGCGTTATTGGCCAATCGGCGGCAATTACCGCTCTCTCCGATGCCATACGCCGAAGTAAGAGCGGGCTTGCCGACAGCAAAAAACCCATGGGCGTATTCATGTTCATGGGTCCGACCGGAGTCGGCAAGACCGAAACAGCAAAAACGCTTGCCTCATTTCTTTTTGACGATGAACGCGCTCTTGTCCGTATTGATATGAGTGAGTATATGGAAAAGTTCGCCGTGAGCAGGCTTATCGGCGCGCCGCCGGGCTATGTCGGCTATGAAGAGGGGGGGCAGCTCACCGAAGTTGTCCGCCGAAGACCCTATTCAGTCATTCTCCTTGACGAAATTGAAAAGGCGCATCCCGATGTATTCAATATTTTGCTCCAGGTTTTTGATGATGGGCGTCTTACCGATGGGCATGGGCGGCTGGTAAATTTCAGAAACACAATTATTATTATGACGAGTAACATTGCCTCCGACATCATTCTGACTGCCTCAGATCTGGCGCAGGTACAGCCGCAGATAACGGCACAGCTCAGGCAGGCCTTCCGTCCTGAGTTTCTGAATAGAATTGATGAAATTATTACCTTTCACCGTCTTGAGAAAAAACATATTGAAAAAATACTGATGCTTGAAATACACGATATTGAGCAGCGTCTGGCAGATAGAAACATTCGGCTGAAAATTCTTCCCGCTGCTGTTGCCCGGCTGGTGGATATGAGCTTTGATCCGCAGTTTGGCGCGCGCCCGCTGAAACGGACGCTCCAGACCTATGTTCAAAATCCCCTTGCCCGAATCCTGATCGCCGGCAGTGTTCAGGATGGCGCTGTTATAACAGTGTCGGTTAAAGATAATGAACTGATCATTAGTTCATCGGACGGGAACTCCTAAGCCTGCCGATCCATGATTGCCGCCCGCTCATGCTGCGCGTAGCGGGGAATGTATGAGCCGTGAAGGGATCGAACCTTCGACCCGCAGATTAAGAGTCTGCTGCTCTACCAGCTGAGCTAACGGCCCAAAAGTTTCACAAAATTGTGCAGAGCAGAATTTTCTGCCCTGATAACGCGCCCGGCAGGATTCGAACCTGCGACCCACGGATTCGAAGTCCGGCACTCTATCCAACTGAGCTACGAACGCGTGTGGGTGGATGACGGGACTTGAACCCGCAACAACCAGAACCACAATCTGGTGCTCTACCTTTGAACTACATCCACCATGCAATGTGTCAAATAATAGTATGTTCTTACATTTTCGTCAAGCATTCCCGGAATCATGATTTTTATGCATCATGATCCCCGCATCCGCTTGACATTTATTTCGTACCTTTATAGTATCAGAATTCCAACGCAGGGTAGAGCAGTTGGCAGCTCGTCGGGCTCATAACCCGGAGGTCGCAGGTTCGAGTCCTGCCCCTGCTATTTTATCTGAAGATACTGAACGGCGGAGAGGCGAATGTACCGGGTAGACAGGAATAATTTCTACAAGAGGGAAAAGCCGGCAACGGTCTACACGCCGACCGCAACAAGCGATTTTTTATTTTCAATTATCAGCCCCCACATAACAAAGGGCTTGGTTCTTGATCCCTGTGTCGGACAGGGCTCCCTGCTCATGCCCTTTATGAATGCGGGTTACGAGGTGCTGGGAATTGATGTTGAGGAACAGGGCTTTTCGGGCGCTTTTCTCCGGCAGAACTATCTGGAGATGGAGAAGGGGCAAATCCCTGAGCCGAATCTTGTAATAATGAATCCGCCCTTTAATATTGACCGGAAAACAAAGGACTACATTAAACTGCATTACTCGGGGAGGCCGCTCCTGCCGGAGGTGTGGTTTATGAAGGCCATAGAATTGTTTGGAAGAGATATACCAATTGTCATGTTCACGCCCTATGGATTCCGGCTGAACCTCACCGAGAAAAGTAAGCGCTGGGCACAGTTCATTAATGGGGTGTATCCTGAAATTGCCAGTATTATCAGCTTGCCGAAAAATCTGTTTGAAAACATTCTGTTCCATTCCGAAGTAGTAGTGTTTAACATCCATGGAATGAAGGGGCATTATTTCCATGGCAACCATGGACAAATGATCAGCGCATAAATGATCAGCTCATAAAAGAGGAACTTTTCAGTAGAAACTTTTGCATAAAGTACAATTTTCCAGTATAATTGTAATATAAAAATAAATTGCATTTTACAATAAGGAAATGTGTTGCAGATAAGAAAATTAACCGATACTCTTAAGCTCTCAAACGATGGTCAACTTACCTTATTTCCTATTGGTACCGGCAATGCCTTCACAAAAACAAACTATCAGAATAATTACATTATCATCAAAAATGATGAACATATCCTCATAGACTGCGGAACCATGGCCTCCATGGCTCTCTATAAACTTGGGATTCCCATTACGGATATCCGCCATGTCTATGTCACACATTCGCATGCGGATCATACCGGCGGTATTGAAGAAATCATGCTGACGAACCGCTATGTTACCCAGAAAAAAACCAACATAATTATAACAAAGGAATATGAACATCTTCTCTGGGAGAATACGCTCAAGGGAGGCGCTACCTTTAATGAATGGAAGAACGGAGCATATCTGAAATTTAACGATTTCTGGAATGTTCACCGTCCGGTTGAATGCAGGGCGCTCAACCGCAGTGCCTGGGAGATCGATTACCAGAATATCAACCTCATTTTTTTCAGAACAATGCATTATCCCGACAGCGCGTCAAACTGGAAAAACAGCGCGCACAGCACAGGTCTCATTATTGACAAGCGGATATTATTCACTGCCGACACCCGCTTCGATGAAGAATTAATTCTGGATATTACCAGCACCTTTGATATAGAAACGATTTTTCATGATGTGCAGTTTTTTCCCGGCGGAATTCACGCTTTTTTTGATGAACTCATAACGCTTCCCGACCATATACGGGCAAAGACTCTTCTCATGCATTATCCCGACAACTACCGGCAGTTCGAAGATATTGTTTCAAATGCAGGATTCATGGGCTTCGTCCAAGCACATCAGTACTACGACTTTATGTGAACATAGTCCGGTAAGTTCGGCACATCATGGTTCTAAATATTTTTGTCTTATGACCCCTCTTTCTCAATGAGCCGGTGCAAGTTCTGAAATGTGGTAATTTCTTGACGTAAGAAGGTTTTTGTGCTATTTATTGAATAAAGTTTTGCTACTGGAAATTGTGCTTGCACAATTTTCTTGAAGTGCTTGCGGTGGCGTAGCTCAGTTGGTAGAGCAAACGGCTCATATCCGTTCGGTCAGGGGTTCAAGTCCCTTCGCCACTATAGAATGGGAACCTCTGGAAACCTAATATCTGGCAGAAAAATTAACCAGTGTCCGCATGATTGAGCTTAAAACAACGTTGTTTTACGCAATGAATCATGAAAATTTCGAGTTTCCAGAGGCTCCCAACGCTCATCGTGTGCGGAGGAACCGTAGCGGAGCAGCGGGGCATTTCAGCCCTGAACGCTGATATCGACAGTCGGACGAAGTTCCGCGAGTACCGAAATTGGCTGGTGCGCGGGATGCTTGCGGAAGTCGTTTATGAGCTGGGGATCGGCAGCGGAGTTCAGCGCAGGATAGGCAAGTTGGGAAAGATGATAGTCGAAGCGGGGCGCCCACTTGCGGCTTCCGAGTCTGGCTGTTGTCGAACAATTATCGACCATGAATGCCACACCCTTGTAATGCATGTAGGGATTAAGTGAATCCACCGCCTCAATGACCGATTCATTTACGATCTCTGAATAACTGTGCCCATTCTCACGGAGTACATCAACCTGAGCCATCATAACCGCTATATACACCCCCGCGGTAACAGGATTCAGCGGAATGTCTCTCCAATCGGAGGGACGCTTTGCCCTCACCCGATCGCCAATTTTCCACATTTCCGTACTGTCAATGGTACCGAAGGGGAAACGCTTCAGGCGTCCGCCTGCCATGACCACCGAACGAATTTCATTTCCGGAGGCAACCTCATCGTAGCATTCTGTCAGAATTTCGAGAGCGGGACGATAGGCCGCGGAATAGGCCTGCTCGAATGCCTGCCGATCCGCTCCCGTGAATGTATTGTAGACAGCAAGAATACCTTCTTTTGAAATAATTTTGCTGATTGGCCCGGTAATGGATTCGACAGTCTGCCGGAAGGCCTCGTCCTCATTCATACCTTCATGGACAAAATGCCGCCAGAGGCTCTCAACAATACCATGAACGGCTCCGAGCAGTATGCCCCGTTCGCCGAAGATATCGGAACGGTACTCCATTTCCATGCTGGTAACAAAGCTGAACGGCGCGCCAAGAGCCACCGCCCAGGCAATGGCATAGTCGGCTGCTCTGCCGTCAATATCCTGCTCAATGGCAAAACTGGAGTTAATTCCCGCGCCGTTATGTTCTTTACCCTGTTCATAAAGCCTGCGTACCGAGGGGCCCATGCCCTTGGGACAGACCGCTATAACATTAATATCTTTCGGAAAATGCTTACCCGCCGACTGTAAATAGCCAAGCAGAAATCCATGGGAAAGCCCGAGAGTCGCTCCCTTTTTGAGACGGGAAAATATTTCCTCATGAAGCTCTCCCTGAGCAGCATCTGAAATGAGCAGAATGACCAGATCCGACTCGGCAATAACATTCATCATTTCGCCAAGCGTGCCGCTTTCTTCAGTGAATCCGGCGGCTTCAGCCTTTTTCCGGCTCGCGCTGCCATTCCGCAGCCCCACCTTCACCCGAATATCGCTGCCGGCGAGGCTGTCGCGCAGGTTCTGTGCCTGCGCCGGCCCCTGCGAACCCCAGCCGATGACGCCAATCTGCTGTATGCCGCGAAATGCTTCGGAAAGCTTTCCGAAAAGATGGCGCCCCCCGCGGATAATATACTCTCTGTTGCCGTCAAGAATAATTTCTTCTTTTGAGAACACTGTACTTGTAAATTCCATTATTCACTCCTCATGTACTGACAGGCAGGCATATTCATCATGAATTATACCTCCCTTCGGATAGGACAGATTAAAATATACCGGAAAATTTTGAAAAATGCAAACTTTCTAATAATTTACTAATTTATCTGTGTATACATTATGGGAGTTGCTTGCCAATAAACTGCGAGCGCATATATATAGGAGAAAATATGAAACATTATTTTTCGTTGTTCACAATTTTTTGTGTATTAGCACTGTTTTCGTTGTTGCTGATATCTTGTCCGATTCCTGACGATCCCGTGGATAATCCCGTGGATGCTCCCATAGATAATCCCGTGGATGATCCCATAGATAATCCCGTGGATGCTCCCATAGATAATCCCGTGGATGATCCCATTCTAATTCCTGTTGCCTGCGAAGTTCCGGGCTCCGCAGCTATGAATCGTGTTCTTGCGCAGCAGCAGAGCACGCCCCTCATACTTATTAACGAGGTCGATGCAGATAACTCAGGTACAGATACCATGGAGTTTGTTGAGCTATACGATGGAGGAACGGGAGGCAGCTCTCTCACCGGACTTGTTCTCGTCGCATTCAATGGGAGTATTGATAAAAGCTACGCCGCATGGGATTTGGATGGAAAGAGCACCGACAGCAACGGCTTTTTTGTGCTTGGAAACGATGCCGTTTCGGAGGCCGATCTTCAGATTGGCGCAAGTGGCAAAATTCAGAACGGAGCCGATGCGCTTGTTCTCTTTCAGGGCGATGCCACAAGTTTTCCCAACAACACCCTCCTTACCGCTATTGACACGGATACAATTATTGATGCCGTGGTATATGACACAAGCGACGACGATGATGCCGAATTGCTCGCGCTGCTCGTCGCCGGCCAGCCCCAGATAGACGAAAACAGCAACAGCAACGGGACCAGCGAATCGAGCCAGCGTTGCGACCGCGAGGCCAAAAAAACCGAAAGCTTCATTCAGGCAGCTCCCACACCCGGAGCGGCAAACAGCTGCGGCAATGAACCCGCTGATCCGATGACACCCACGCCTGATCCGCCGACACCCACGCCGGCGCCTCTGAAACTCATTTCGGCAATTCAGGGCACCGACAATGCGGGGCTGCTTGTGGGCGATCGGGTTATGGTTGAGGCAATAGTTGTTGGCGATTTTCAGGACAACGATGCCGATGAAAAGCGCAACCTTCGCGGTTTTTATCTTCAGGAAGAAACAACTGAGGAAGATGGTGACCCGCAGTCATCCGAGGGAATTTTTGTGTACGATAATGCCGGCGCGGTCAATGTTGAACTAGGAGATCGTGTACGAGTTGTCGGTACTGTCAACCTTCGTTTCGACAACACGCAAATTTCCAGCGAAAGCGTAGAAGTTCTTGAAACGCCGGGCGCTGAAACCGGTCTTGCGCGTGTGACGCAGGCATGCATCGATCTGTCAAAAATCACCGAGGTAACACAGGATGAGGACAATAATTATCAGCCCGATCTCGAACCCTATGAGAATATGTATGTCATGATCGGCGGCGAGGCTCATATTATTGAACAGTATCAATTAGCGCGGTTTAATGAAATTCGTCTTGCTGTCGGCGATCGTCCCGTTCAATTCACGCAGATCAATACACCGAATGCAGCCGCCTATGAATTGTACCGTAAATCGGTCGGCGCCCGAAGCATTGTGTATGATGACGGCCTCAATGAGCAAAATGCCCCCATTAGCAACCTCGATGGTTTTGCCAATTACGCTGAAGCCGCCGCGCCGCGCATGGGCGATACCGTAACCGACCTGCAGGGGGTGCTCGATTACCAGTGGGCAGGGAATGCCGTATCGCCTGCAACATGGCGCGTGCGCTCGCATAGAGACGGAACAAACACCTTCACCAGAACAAACCCCCGCCCGGGCTCAGCCCCGCAGATAGCAGGCAATGTGCGCATTGCATCCTTCAATGTGCTGAACTACTTCACAACATTGGATGCCAGCGGCGTCACAACAGCTCAGGGAGGCGACCCCCGCGGCGCCGACAATGCGGCTGAACTTACGCGCCAGCAGGCAAAGTTGGTCAATGCCATTGTTGACATGCATGCCGATGTCTTCGGACTTGTTGAATTGGAAAATGAATTTGACGAAAACCGCAATGGTTCCACTGCAATTGCAGTGCTTGTGAGAGCGGTCAATACTGCCTTGCAAAACGATGGAAAAGCCGATCGCTATGACTATGTGTATCCCGGACAGCAATTTGTTGGAGATGATGTTATTGCTGTCGCCCTCATATACAACACCGCGAAAATTGAGCTGGCAGCCGGAGCGAGTCCTGCCATTCTTAACGATGCCGAGGCGGCAAAGCTCACGGCATTTCAGTCGCACCCGTTTGCGACAGATCCGGTGTTTACCGGCGATGCCACTAACCGAGCCGCCCTTGCGATGACCTTTGCGCATACTGCGACCGGCAGATTTTTTACTGTTTCGGTTAATCACTTCAAGTCGAAGGGAAGTTCCGGGCTTAGCACCAGCAGCGACCCAAATTATGACGCGCAGGATGGCGCAGGGTTCTGGAATGCCCGGCGTTTGAAGGCCGCAGAGATAGTAACAGCCTGGCTGGACACTGACCCCAACGGTGTTGCGGGAAGTCTCACCGTTCTGCTTGGCGACATCAATGCCTATGCGAAAGAGGAGCCCATTCAGTATATTACGAACAACGGCTACCGTAATTTTGAGGATGCCGGCGCATATTCATACGTATTCGATGGGTACATCGGCACGCTTGACTACGGCTTTTACAAAATAGAGGAGAGCGGACACGTGAGCTTTGCGGGCAGCGCGGTGTGGCACATTAATGCCGATGAGGCGAGCGCCCTCGACTATAATACCGATTATGGCCGGTTGACCAGCTATTTCGATGCGGATACTGCCATTCGCAGCTCGGATCATGATCCGCTTATTGGCGGGTTTACGTTTAAATAGAAATTGAGCAGGCCAGCATGAGGGCGGCAATGCTTATGAGGCGGATGTCGGCGGGACGGAGAGCGCGGCGCTCAGGCGGCGGCGGATTGTGAAGAGTCCAGGCGCGGACAAGCAGAGCACGGGGCCATGCGCTGCTCAGGCGGTCAACTGCCCTGAGCATGGCGAGGCTGCTTCCTCTGAGCCATGCAAGAGGATGCTTTCGGGCGATAAGACCCCGCATCCGTAACCGTTTCCGTGAGGCTGCCGCAGTATCTTTCAGAATAGGAATGGAAACGAGCATGATCCGCAGCATTATGCTGATTCTCCATGCAAGGCCGCGGTGCGCAAAGGCAAGCAGGGAATATATACCGCGCTGCAGCTCGCCGGCGCCGGTGCTCAACATGAGCATGTTTGTCAGAATGATGACCCCGCAAATTCTGAGTACGAAAAAGGCGGCGGCGCGCGCGCCATCAGCATTCCACGAGAGCGGAAAAGCCATTGAGGACGGAAAAAGAATGAACACCTCTCCGCCGTTCACATGCGCCCGGCTCAGATAGCTTATGAGGAATATCCAGAAAAACGATTGTAACTGCCGCGCGATCTGCCCAATTTTCACCCCCCCCATAAGCGCGGAACAGAAAACAAGCAGGAACAGGGTGATCAGCGCAGTGCCTGAACTGAGGGTCAGCGAAATGCTCATACATATATAGAGGATGAACTTCAGGGAAGGGTTGCAGCCATGAAGAAAATTCAGCGCCATGTCATATCACGGATATTCATGGCAGGGCGGCGGACATCGTAATCTTCAAGGCAGCGCAGGAGCTTCTCCGGCTCATCATCCGCAACAATACTGCCGTCTTTCAGAATAATGAGCCTGTCGGCATGGGCAAGACATTTACTGAGATCATGCGCAACCAGCACGATTCCCATGCCCATATCCCGGAGCATGAGAATTTGGCGCAGCACCCGCCGCACCCCCGGGTAATCTAAGTTCTCAAAGGGTTCGTCGAGGAGAATAAAACGGGGTTTCATGGCAATAACACCGGCAAGAGCGAGGCAGCGCAGTTCTCCTCCTGAAAGTGTCTGCGGATACTGCCGGCGGCGCGTGCCCAGCCCGCTCCATTCGAGAGCATCTTCCAGACGATTTTGCCGTTCTTCTTCCTCAATGCCGATGTTCCGCAGACCGAAGAGAATATCTTCTTCAACTGTCTGTTCAATGATCTGCATTTCCGGTTGCTGAAAAACCAGGCCGACACCGGTGCCGAGCGGCTGCCCCCTTTGCGGATAGACAAGGCCATCGAGAAAGACTCCGCCCTCATCAGCATTACGCAGAGCGCTCAATATCTCCAGAAACATACTCTTTCCCGAACCATTGGGACCGGTAAGAACAGTAATCTGCGAAGAAGAAAAACAACAGCTCACATGGCGGATAACAGGCACAGCACCGCATGTCAGCGAAACATTCCGCGCCTCAAGCATTCATTCCGCGCCTCAAGCATTTCTCAAAATAATTCTGCGCGCGGGCACTGTCAGAAGAGCGGCTGCGATAATTTTGAGAATATCGCCCGGGAGATACGGCACAACGGCCCGCACAAGCCCGAGACGCCAGTCCCATTCCAGTACATATATTATCCATGGATATCCCCAAGCATAGATAATGAAAGTACCAACGATGAGCGCTCCGATATCGATGAAAAAAAGCGCAGGCAGGCGGGCGGTCTGCTTTCTTCCATATCCGCTCAATAACGAAACAACAAGAGCCGCAAAGAAAAATCCGATGAGAAACCCGCCGCTCGGCCCCATAATAACGGCAAATCCGCCTGTTCCGCCCGCGAACACCGGAAGCCCAATAATTCCAGCGAAGAGGTACAGGGCAATCGAGGCCGAAGCCCAGGCAGGCGGCAGGAGAATTCCCGCAAGCAGCACAAACAATGTCTGCAAGGTAATGGGTACGGGAGAAAAAGGCAGCTCAATGCGGAGCCATGCTCCAACAGCAATGAATGCTGCCAACACCGAACTAAGTACAATGTATTGAATGGTTTTCTGACTATCTGTATGATTCATATTGCCGAAGATAACAAACAAGCGAAATATTTACAAGAAATTTTTGCAAAATGCAAAACTTTCTATAAAATAGGAGAATGCTAAGCACAAAGAAAGCATTCCAGATCGGAAACTTTGGCTACTGGAAATTGCGCAAGCGCAATTTTCCAATGCATGTGATACTACTGTTCACTGTTTCCCTCCTTTTATGTTTTATACAACCCCCAGTGTATACGAATAACCTTCGTTTTACACTGGGGATGAGGGGTCTGTCCAAAGGTTAATATCCCAAAGTTTCTGTGAATGGATAAGCATACGGTTTTATGGTACGATAACGAAAGATGAGGCAAAGAAATTATTTGCCGGTCGGCGGTTGCTCATGTATGATCAATATGACATACGAATTCCGGTGGTTCTATGGATTTTATACTTTTACTTCTCATAAACATATCTGTTCTTGCCCTCATGTATCTTGCGCTGCGTCACTCCATCCAACGGCGCTACAATAGCGAGGGCTTTCTTACAATTCTCCAGAAGGAAGTGCATGGAGTAATGACCGATCTTAATCAGACTGTCGAAATGAATGTTCAGATCATTAACAATGAGGCGGAAAAGCTTCAGGCGCTCCAAAAAAAGGTTGAAAGGCGCATTGAAGATTTACAGCAGATGTTTCAGATGCTTGAGCGCTCGGATAAATCGTATGATGAAATTCTGGAAAAAAAGCGGGCCATAACGCGGCGCGGCGCCGGCATCCATCAGCAAATGCAGGAGCCGGGCGGCCCGATGCGCGATCATCAGGAAAACCAAAAGAACGACCAAAAGAACGACCAAACGAATAACCAGAAGAACGATACAAAACCCGAAGCAGAACATCATGCGCGCGGCAATTCCGGCATTTCTGTTCACCCCGCAGATCATACGCAGATTCTCGGCTTGTATAATCAGGGACGAAGTATTCAGGAAATCGCAAAACTTACCCAACTTCCTGCGGGCGAAGTGGAACTCATTATTGAGTTTTCAACATAGGCTCGTATGAAGCGCCGGAAGCGGGATCGGGATCGGGAGCAGCGGGACAGGCTCTTTTCTGTTCAGCAGAGCTCAGTTGATCCTTTTACCTTCAATACACAGGTGGCTCAGGTTTTTCCCGATATGCTGAAGCGCTCCATTCCCGCCTATGAAAGCACCATTGAAATGATTGGTTTTCTGGCTCGGCGCTTTGTTCAGCCCCATACGAACTGCTATGATCTTGGAACCGGTTGCGGGGCAGCCCTTCAGGCAATGCGGGAGAATGTTACTGTTCCCGGCTGTGTTATGTATGGTATTGACAGCAGCAGCGATATGCTGGATACATGCCGCGCCCGAGCCCGGAATGATGGATCAACTTCGTCTCCCCGCATTATCTATGTATGCGCCGATATCGCAGAGCAGCCCATGGAAAACGCCAGCATGATCGTGCTGAATTTTACCCTGCAGTTTCTCCCTCCGCATTTGCGTCAAAATATCATACAGCGCGTGTACGACAGTCTCTGTCCGGGCGGAATCTGCCTTATTTCTGAAAAAATAGTATACGGCAATGCGTGGCAGCAGAAACTCGCAACATCGCTCCATGAAGATTTTAAAAGATCGCATGGATACAGCGAGCTTGAAATTAGTCAGAAGCGGCAAAGTCTTGAAGATGTACTCATTCCCAACAGGGAGGAGGACATAGAAAACATGCTCGCGCATGCCGGTTTTCAATGTGTTTTCCCATGGCTCCGGTATGTCAATTTTTCTTCATTTCTTTCAGTGAAGGGAGATGATGGCGCGCGGGGCTATGGGGGAGGCGGTTTCACGAGTGTTGTCTGATGATCACATACTGAGTCCGCATGCCTATGGCGATTTTTTCGATCATCCGAAGGCAGCCTTTCTCCGCAGGGTGAGGGGAGCGCTTGAGAAATCGCTGGAACGAAATCTCGATTGGCAGCGTAATTGGCAAATGGAGACGTGGAAAAAGAGTATCTGCGCGCTCCCTACGGGAATAGATGCCGGGGCTGACGGGGCCGGGGTTGCGGGCGCGGACGGAACTGCGGACGGGGTTGCGGGCTGGGCCGGGGCGGGCGGAACTGTTCATGTTTCCCCGCTTGTTCCCCGCTGCCATGACGGCGTTATTGTGCTGGGAGATGACGGCGCTGCGGGAGATGACGGCGCTGCGGGGGCGCAGACAGAGCGGTGCCTGCGCGCGCTCATGCCCTGGAGGAAGGGACCCTTCCGCATCTTCGGCATTGACATTGTAAGTGAGTGGCGTTCCGACTGGAAATGGGAACGGGTACGTCCGCATATTCATTCTCTGCGGGGCAGGCGGGTGCTGGATGTGGGCTGCGGCAATGGGTATTACCTCTGGCGTATGCGTGATGATGGGGCGGATGCCGTTGTCGGAATTGAGCCTCATCTGCTCAACATTGCTCAGTTTGCGGTTATGCAGCGCTACACCCATGAAATTCCGGTAACATCGCTCCCCATTCAGCTGGAAGAATATCCTGAAAATAGCCGAATCTACGATACTGTGTTCAGTATGGGTGTATTCTATCATCGAAAGAGTCCTGCGGAACACATACTCCGCTGTAAATCTTGTTTGCGGGAGGGCGGAGAACTGGTACTTGAGACCCTTGTTGTCGAGGGTGGAGAAGACAGGGTGCTTTTGCCTGAAAACCGCTACGCAAAAATGCGGAATGTTTGGTACATTCCCTCTCCCTGCTGGGTTGAGAGGCTCCTGTGCCGCTGCGGTTTCACGAATGCGCGCATGGTTAATATAAACCGCACGACTCCTGAAGAACAGTGCCGTAGTTCGTGGATGGAATTTGAAAGCTTGAAAGATTTTCTCGATCCCCACGATAACAGCAAAACAGTAGAGGGCTACCCCGCGCCGCTTCGGGCTGTGTTTATCGCAAACAGTACCTGATCCTGCTCGCTCATGCATCCGGGCTGGTCGGAGGCTTGCGCCTCCTGCTCGCCATGCATCCGGGCTGGTCGGAGGCTTGCCCCCGCTTATTTTTTCGGCGGACGCACCCCTGCTGCCAGATCGTAGGCATAGATTTTGTCAGTGATATTATCTGCCACCCACATTGTTGTGCTATTTGACCAGATACCGCGGGGTTCAATAGCCTCACCATCAACAGCAATTGTGGTGAAATCTTTTGATGTATCCCGCGCTAATGTTCCACCGGCCGCGTCAAATACGTAGGCTTCAATTACATCCCTGTCACCATCCGCCACCCACAGTGTTGTTCCATCTGACCAGATGCTCCACGCACTTGAACCCCCCTGGGTGATGATATACTTTCCAGGAGCAATATTCCCATCACTTATATCATAAGATAGAATTATATGCTGATCAGCATCCGATAACCATATTGTTGTTTCATCTAACCATATATCTATTAGGCCTGCACCATTATGGGAGATAGTTTTTGTATATTCGTTTGCCTTGGTACTCATAGTATAGGCATAGGTTTTTAGCTTGGTCAAATCTTGTACCCACATTGTTGTTCCATCCGACCAGATACCTCTGGGGTCAGTATTTCCGGCAGCAGAAAGCGTGTCAAAATCTTTGTCCGCGTCGCGTTCCTTGGTAATCATGTTGTAGGCGTAGATTTTGCCATCGGCGCTATCCGATACCCACATTGTTGTTCCATTCGACCAGATGCCAGCGGGGTCATTATTCCCGGCGGCAGAGAGCGTGAGAAAATCGTCCCGATAAAAACCTGCGGCATTATATCCGTATCGGTCATAGCCGTTTACATCATAACCAGCGAGGTCGTATTTCGTTCCGTCACGATAATTGCCATTGGCATTGAAACCGTCCGCGTTGTAACCGTTTATGTCATAGCCATTTAAGTCGTAACCATATTCATTATATCCGTTTACGTCATAGCCATAGGGGTCGTATTTCGTTCCGTCACGATAATTGCCATTGGCATTGAAACCGTCCGCGTTGTAACCGTTTATGTCATAGCCATTTGAGTCGTAACCATATTCATTATATCCGTTTACGTCATAGCCATAGAGGTCGTATTTCGTTCCGTCACGATAATTGCCTTCTTCATTAAAGCCGTTTTTGTCGTAACCCTGTTCGTCAAAGCCTTGTGGGTTGTATATCGTGTCGGTGTCTCGGTGTTTGCCGTCAGCATCAAAACCGGCTGCATTGTAGCCGTCTTTGTCATAACCGTAGAGGTCGTATTCCGTGCCGGTGATATAATGAACACCATCGTCATAAAACCCGTACATGTCGCAGGCCGTGAGAATGAGTATGAGGGAAAACACAAAAAGGATTCCCCGCAACAAATGCGGGCTTTGGAAATGGTTCAGGGATTTTACGCTATGCGCAGGTGCCAGCGTGGATTGATTGTTATAGTTCATCATCAAAAACTCCTATCATCAATAATAATTGAAACCTTTGAGAATTGCAAGCACATTATGAATAATCTTACCGAAAGTTTTGCCTGACTTGACAATTCTTGTTATTTTCTTTAATCTTTCATTATGAAAGGTCAGAAACAATGTGGGAAATTAACGATTCAGAAGGATGATACTAATCCGTATATTTTTCTACGATTGTTAAAGGAAAAAGGTCAAATTTCATTTGATGAATTGCGTAAAAGGAATTACACTAAATGGATACCATTATTGCCCCAATGGCGCAAGCATTTTATTAATTTCATAGTAGATAACACGCGGCATTGGATTATAATAAAAAATGAAACGGTAACTCTACATCATATTGGTATTACTCCCCCAAATAATTGGACGGGTTTCAAGGGGCACAAAAATTGCTATGATGCGGATGGGAGCCCCAATTTTTTATAAAGAAAATGGGACTATAGTATTTGACATCTGGCAGAATGTCTGCTATATTTTGATATGTATGATGGTTCTTCCTGAAAAATAAGAGGAGAGTATATGAAAATAACAATTACGGCAGGTTTGCTTTTTATTATGTCCATACTCAATATTTTTGGATTACATGCTCAAACGGTACTCACTGACCATAATGGTGTGGCAGTGCAGGGCTACGATATAGTTGCGTATTTCACGGAATCGAAGCCGGTGAAAGGTAGTTCAGACATTACTGCAGCGCATGATGGCGTAACCTATTTTTTTTCAACTGAGGAACATAAAGCCCTCTTTCTTGAAAATCCTGAGACCTATCTTCCAGCATACGGCGGATACTGCGCCTATGCGGTGGCAAAGGGATCAACAGCGCCTATTCAGCCGCGGCAGTGGGTTGTGTATGAGGATCGGCTGTTTTTAAATTTCAGCAGTGGAACCCAGCGGATTTTCACTGCCGATCTTGCTGAAATGGTCGCCCGGGCCGATCGCAACTGGCCGGGAATTGAATCGAAACTTGAGAAACGGACATCCAACTGAAATGCTGAAGGAGCATCTGACATGATTATCCCCCTTGATCTTCTGGAAAGTGAAACAAGTAACATTTACGAGCTCACCTGCGCTGCCGTTCGAAGGGCATATCAGCTTACCATTACCGGCGATATAGACGATGAACGGGCAAAAATTGTGCCCAGCGCCATAAAACAGATTCTCACAGGAAGAGTACAATACCGGCTTGAGGACTGATACAGCTCATTCTCTGAAGGCCGTTTTTCTCTTCGGTCCCACAGCCTCAGGAAAAACTCAGGCACTTCAACAATGGTACAAAAAGCTTCCCCAGATGGAGGTAATCAGCGCCGATTCCATGCAGATATATCGCGGCTTCAATATTGGCACCGCGAAACCTGCGCTTTCTGCTCCGCAGCATCATCTCATAGACATTTGTAATCCCAATGAGAAATTCACTGTGGCAGATTTTGTTCGTCTTGCCGAAGAAAATCTGGAATCAATTCTGAAGAGAAGGGGAATACCTGTTGTGAGCGGCGGCTCTGCGTTTTATTTTAAGCATTTGTGGTTCGGCTTGCCCGAGAGCCCCCCTGCCGATGAAAAAATTCGGAGGGCATTAAAAGAGCGCTGTGTGCGGGAAGGATCCGAAGCTCTTCGTTCCGAACTGAAACGGGTTGATCCTGTATCGTATGATCGAATACAGAAAAACGATACCTACCGTATTATCCGTTCGCTTGAGGTTTACGAAATATCTGCCCGCCCCCTGAGCAGCTATGTTGTTCCTGCAAAACCTCGTTCTGATCTCCGCATTCTGCCCATCGGCATACGGCAGGAACGCCGGAAACTGTATGAGCAGATTAACAGGCGCGTTGAAACTATGTTTGCCGATGGTCTGGTTGGCGAGATTCAGCGCCTTCTGCGGCAGGGCTGCGCCGTGGATGCTCCGGCTTTCCGGGCGATTGGTTATCGGGAATTTCTCAAAGCTGATGTTCTGAATTTTCTTTGTAGATCAAGCGAAAACCACAGCCCTGAAAATATGCCGGAGAGCATGCCCGAGAATATGCCCGAGAATATGCCCGAGAATATGAGCGCGGAACTCATCAGTCAGATTCAGAGAGCAAGCCGAAACTATGCCAAACGGCAGATAACTTTTTTCAAGCAGCTCCCGAATGTCTCATGGGTAGAACCCGATGCCCTGCCTAATATTCCTGACAGAATCCGGAAATTTTTCCCCCACGCAATTTTTAAATCTGCCTGACAGAATACGGCAACTTTTACATTGGGATTTTACTGGAAAGTTTTGTCATGTTTCTCTCCTGCCGTCCGAAAATAAAGAGGGGAAGTTTTGCTACTGGAAATTGTGCAAGCAATTTTCCAATGCAAAATTTTCTATGGGGGGAATAATGAAAAATATTTTCGGTTTTTGCGCCGGATTGATCCTGTTGCTCTATATGTCCTGTACTACCGCTACCACAGGCGTCATGGAAGAGAACAGCGGACAGCTGGAATCTCAGGAATTTACTGACAGACCTGCTGACAATGTCTCACCCGACAATGTTTCATATGAAGAACCGCTGACCTATGCTGAGCGTCCCGATGTTCCGCTTACCATTGTACTGAGCGAGCCCGCCATTGCACTGAGCGAACCCGCCATTACCAATACCGTTACCAATACCGTTGTTCCGGGAAGTTTCACCATTTCTTCTGATCATTCCCATAATAACTCCATATCAATTCCGTCATTAGCAATTCCGTCACTCGTAGTAATTGCGCCCTCGGAAATTACTGAAATTACTGCGCCCTCGGAAATCGGAGCAGCGAAAATCGAAGCAGAGAAAATCGAAACAGAGAAAATCGAAACAGGAGCGCAGGCTCAGGAGATAGTCCCACCGGCAGCGGCAGTAGTACCGGCAACGCCGGCAATGTCTCCAGAAGAATCGGAGGCAATGCAGGAAGCAGAAACCCCTGTTCCGAACATGACCATTGTTCTGTCCGGGGAGAAAACCGGAAAAGTAACGCTGCCCGGGAGAGGGTGGGTCTTCATTGAAAGTAATTCTGAAGGAGATTCTGAAATTGAGTTTTACTCAAAATCGCATTATGAGGATCAGGAACAATTCCTCTTTCGTGTGTATGAACCAGTGGAGACCCGAATGCTGTTTCAGCGCCAGGATCTTTCGAGCGGAACAATTGAATATAAAACAATCAATATCCAATTTGTCCTACACGCAGCCGATTCTGAAATTAATTCACCTCCTCCAATTACTTCAGGAAGTCTGGTGAATTCAGAAATCCTGATCGAAGAAGTTGAAAAGACAGATATAAGCATATTGACGGCGGAAGAGCTTGAAAAACTGGCGCAGTATTATGAGAAGTCCGGAGACATTCGCCGCTCATTAGAAATGTTTGAATATCTGCAAAGCATGTACCCCGCCTACCGGCATAGCGATCGTGTAATGTATTCGCAGGCGCAAATTCTTGAAAACCCTGAAATCCGCGACATTCGCAAATCGCTTGTTCTCTACCGTGAGATACTCACATTACACCCATTTTCTCCCTACACCAGCATGGCAGGAGAGCGAATTCGTTTTATTGAGCGCAATATTATCAGAATATTCTGATACAAGTTTTGCTACTGGAAACTTTTGCAAACATTTTCACTCCGTGCTTGACATTCTGTTGAGCCCTGCGCTATACTCCTTTACATCTTCAAAGGAGGCATTATGAAGATTTTTAGTGTTGATGGAAACAGGAAACCTTTTCTCAGCCCGCAGCTGTTGCGGGGAATCTTTTTCATTTTTACCGTAATACTCATTCTCACAGCCTGTGAAATGTACGATGCGAACGGCTTTAATGCTGCCGGCATTAACAGGGCAACTCAAAGGAAATATGATCGGGCCGGGTTCAAGAAAGACGGGTATAACGATGCAGGTTCTTACAGAGACGATTTCACCATGCTTAATACCAGAACGAATGCTATCTACAACATCTGGTCGGATGGAATAACAATGTATGTGGCGGATCGGTCAGCGGTTAAAATCTATGCCTACAAAATGGATGATAAGTCACGAGATGCGGATAAGGATTTTGACACACTTTCTGATGCCGGGAATGATTCCCCCACAGGCATCTGGTCGAATGGGACAACGATGTGGGTAGTGGATACTGAAGATGACAAAATATATGCTTACAGGATGAGTGACACGTTGCGCGATCCAGACAAAGATATTATGCTTGTTGAGGATGGTGACCCTTCCGGCTTATGGTCGAATGGAACAACGGTGTGGGTAGCAGAACCCAGCGGCGATCCCAATATCCTCGCCTACGATCTGGAGTCTCGGGCCCGCCCGCCCAAGGCAGAATAAGCGGCGTGAATATGCTTGAATTCGCACGTTATTCCACATTCCTATTGATAGTTACTCCTAACTTTTGTATATTTACATGATGATTGATACCTTACGAACATCAAAAAAACTGCTGGAAAACGGCTTTTCTCCCCAACAATCGGAAGTGCTGGTAGATGTCATTGCCCAGCATAACGAAGAACTCGCAACAAAGCAGGATATTCAGTTCCTGAGAAAAGACATTCATGCCCAGAGCGTCGACATTCAATCATTGAAAACAGCCGTACAGACCCAGAGCGCTGACATTCAATCATTGAAAACAGATGTGCAGGAATTGAAAACAGCCGTACAGACCCAGAGCGCTGACATTCAATCATTGAAAACAGATGTGCAGGAATTGAAAACAGCCGTACAGACCCAGAGTGCCAGCATTCAATCCCTGAAGGAGTCTATGGAGAAATCGCATAGTATTATATTCTGGATATTAGGAGTGTCTATTCCCGTCATAATAGGGACAATGGTTACGCTATTGATATTTTTGCTCAACACATTCATTAATTAATGGCGTGTTTCCCCATTCGCCTTTTGTGATTTCTCATAATTGACACAACATCCTCTGCCAGTGTATGGTGGATGGGAACGTGCGCATTGCGCAAGACGTTCTCGTATATTTTCTTTTTCGGGAGATTTTGTCTGTAATTGCGGAAAGTGGTTTTTCTCCATGCCCTCCGCATTTCCAGAGAAGTGCCGTATATGCTTAATCGACTTTCAGAAAAATTTACCGACGTATTTCGCAAAATAAGCGGCAAAGCTGCAATTAGTGAAAAAAACGTTCAGGATGCGGTAGAGGAAATAAAAATTGCCCTTTTAGAGGCCGATGTAAACCTTCGGGTTGTACGACGATTTGTTAATGCGACCCTGAAGGAAGCCATTAATGAAAAAGTGCTCCGCTCACTGAGTCCCGGTCAGCAGTTTACAAAAATAGTATACGACAAATTAACGGCATTACTCGGCGATGGAGAAGCGGCGCTGAACCTGAAGGGACCAGATACCCAATCTGCTATTCTGCTGGCCGGCCTCCAGGGGAGCGGAAAAACAACAACTGCGGCAAAATTAGCATATCATCTTAAAAAACAGGGGCGAAAACCGCTGCTTGTCGCTGCCGATCTTGTACGGCCTGCGGCCATTGAACAGCTCCAGACACTGGGAAAGAACATCGATATACCCGTCTATGCTGAGCCGAACTCCCATGGAAAAAATACTCGTGGAAAGAACTCCATCGCTGTTATAAAAAATGCGCTGAAAATGGCGAAAAAAAATCTCTACGATCTTATCATTGTAGATACCTCAGGACGCATGAATGTTGATACCGCGCTTATGCGGGAACTGTCGAACATAGCCGCAGTGCTCAAGCCGGTTGAAACCCTCCTCATTGCCGATTCAATGACAGGGCAGCATGCGGTAGACATAGCATCCAGCTTTAATGAGAGCATTAAGCTCACCGGTGTTATACTCAGTAAGTTCGATTCCGACACGCGGGGCGGGGCTGCCATTTCGCTCAAAAGCGTAACGGGGAAACCCGTTAAGTTTATTGGCACCGGCGAGAAGGTAAGCGATCTTGAACCCTTCATTCCCGAACGCATTGCCGGACGGATTCTCGGCATGGGCGATGTCCTGTCGCTTGTTGAAAAGGTGCAGGAAACTATTTCTGAAGAAGATGATCTTCAGCTCAGGCAGAAAATGGCGGGTAAGCAATTTACCCTCAACGACTATCTGGATCAGTTTCGTCAGGTAAAAAAAATGGGAGGATTAGAAAAAATAGTTGACTTCCTGCCCGCAATGCGCGGTAAAATGAACGGTGATCAGGAAAGGAAGATTACACTTCATGAAACTATCATTTCATCCATGACGAAAAAGGAGCGGCAGAACCATCTCATTATCGGGCCAAGCCGGAGAAAACGCATTGCCCGGGGAAGCGGTACTTCAGTTCATGAAGTAATGAAACTCCTCAAAGAGTTTGGTGAAATGCGTGTAATGATGAAGAAAGTAATAAAAAACAAAAAATATCAAAAACATATGTTACAACAGTTTGGATTATAGACACAGGAGGTTGCTGTGAGTGTAAAGATACGCCTAAAACGATTTGGTACGAAGAAACGGCCATATTACCGTATTGTTATTATGGATTCCAAGTCGCCCCGTGACGGGCGGGCTATTGATGATGTAGGTTTTTATCATCCGGTAGAAGCTGATGAAAATCAGATTCATATCAAAGAGGAAAAAATACGGCATTGGATTGAGCAGGGCGCTCAGCCATCCGATACAGTACGAAAACTCCTCAATAAGAAAGATTTTTATCTGCAATGAATGTTGTGGAGAAGGAAAATGCTATGGAAAAAGAATTAATCGAATATCTGGCGCGTTCGCTTGTTGATAGTCCCGATGATGTAACTGTACAGGTTATTGAAGGTGAGCAGTCAACAATACTTGAACTCCGGGTTGCTCCCGATGACATAGGAAAGGTTATCGGCAAGCACGGACGCATTGCAAAGGCTATGCGGACACTGCTCGGAGCAGTAGTATCAAAAGACAGTAAGCGGGTGATACTGGAAATTCTGGACTAATGAAATCTCGGCTTACCGCGGCGCGGATTCTCTCCCCCCATGGTTTGCGGGGAGAGGTTAAGATCGAGAGCCTTTCCGGTGAGTACGAGCACATTACTTCTCTCAATACGGTTTTGCTTGTTGCCGCTGTCGGCAAGGTTGCCGACGGAGCGACCGCCGGCAAGGTTGCCGACGGAGCGACCGCCGGGCAGATAAGCGAGCATAAAATGCTCAGTGTTCGGGGCAGGGGAAAATATCGAATTGTCCTTTTCGACAAGATTGATTCTCCAGAACGCGCAGCATCGTATCGCGGAGCAGAAATCCTTATAGAACGCAGCGATGCGCATCCGCTCGCCGAGGGTGAGTACTACCTTGCAGACCTTGTTAATTGCGGGGTGTTTTTTAACGATACGAAACAGGGTCATGTCCATGCCATCTGGAATAACGGGATTTGTGATATGCTGGAAATACTCTGTCTTGACGGACGCACAGCGCATGTTCCGTTTCAGGATATGTTTATTGGTTGGGTGGACATTCAGTCAGAATGTATTGAACTGAAGGTCAATTGGATTCTGGAATGAAAATAAGCATTCTTACCCTCTTCCCTGAGATAATTGAGGGGTACTTTACGCAATCGATTATGCGCAAGGCTGTGGAAAGAGGCATAATTTCATACACCATTATTAATTTCAGAGATTATGCTGCCGATCGCCATAAAACAGTTGATGATATGCCCTATGGCGGAGGAGCCGGAATGGTATTGAAGTGCGATCCGCTTGCGCAGGCCCTTGATCATTGTTCCGATGGTGGAAAAGTCATATGCCCGAATCCATCCGGCAGCGTGTGTAATCAGAAAAAAATTAGGGAACTTGCTGCTATGGAACAATTGGTTTTTATATGCGGTAGATATGAAGGGATTGATCAGCGTATAATTGATACGTATGTTGATGATGAACTGTCGGTGGGAGATTATGTGCTCTCCTCGGGAGAAATTGCCAGCCTTGTTATAATTGATGCGGTGTACCGCCTTCTCGACGGGGTTATTAACCGGCAATCGCTTGTTGAAGAGAGCCACGATAATGGTCTTCTGGAGTATCCGCATTACACCCGCCCGGAAACATTCCGTGGACAGGAAGTGCCGCGGGTGCTGCTTTCTGGACACCACGAACATATCCGCAGGTGGCGTCGGAAAGAACGCTTACGGAAAACCTTTGTTAACCGGCCGGAATTATTAGCGCAGCGCGCATTAACAGAAGAAGATAAGAGTCTTCTCGAAGAAATTCGAAGGGAGGAAACATATGGATCTCATTCAGACCATTGAGAGTGAACAATTACAGGACCTTACCGATTTTTCCATCGGCGATACCGTTAAGGTGCATTATCGAATTGTGGAAGGAAAAACCGAGCGTATTCAGGTGTATGAAGGAATTGTTATTGCCCGAAACAATTCAGGCATTTCAGAAACAGTTACTGTCCGTAAAATTTCCTACGGCATAGGAGTCGAAAGGGTTTTTCCGCTGCATTCACCCCGTATTGAAAAGATTGAAAAGGTACGGGCAGGGCGGGTGCGCCGTTCGAAACTATATTACCTGAGGGGACGCAAAGGAAAATCTGCAAAGGTTCGGGAACTCATCAGGAAAAAAAGCAGTACCTAAGCACAGAAAAATATTCCAGACGGGAAAGTTTTGCCTTTCCACGCGAATTCACGCGAATTCACGCGAAAAAATACGTCTCATCCTATACGGGAACGCCGGTTTTGCCGTTTTCCTTATATGAACCAGTCTCATGCGCTCGGAATGCGGGGTGAATTCCTGTGTTCTGCCTTTCTGAAATCGAAAGGATGGAAAATTCTTGAAAGAAATGTCAACTCTCCCTTCGGTGAAGTCGATATTATATGTGAGAGGCAAGGATGCCTCTGGGCAGTTGAAGTTAAAACCCGCCACCGTATCGATCAGATATGGATACCCGGGATAGTTTCCCGTTGTCAGCGACAGCGGATACGGAATGCCTTTGAGTGGTATGTTGGAAGACATAGCAAGTTCAAAGGGCATTCTCTGGGTATGTATCTGGCTATTATTGATATGGAGGCAGAAAAAATTCAGATGTTTCAGCTGTTTCCCACAATTTAGGAAGATCATGGAAGATCAAGACATACATAAGAATCGTGAAAAGAAGCTGCGTCAGCTGAAACAGAAAATTCGGGATCAGAATTATCTGCGTCAGGCTGTTGGAAGACTGGCAACCAGTCTTACAAGAGAATACTACCAACGTATTCAACGCTGACAGTACATATCCGGCCGATATTTCTGTTATTTATTCAATTCCGACAATAAAGCGGGACAGACTCAGCGCTGCCTGTCTACTCCTCATGCTCCTCGCTGAGTTGCTTACCGAAAGAATCTCGGTAAACAATGGTCCATCGGTCATGGATGATGTGCGCTCATGAATTTTTTCGATGGCCTCAAGAATGATGAGCGCGAGCGCATCATCGGTTGCGAAAAGATGCGCCCGCCGCAGGTGTTTTGTGAAATAGTGAGCCCGCAGAGAATTCAGCGGCGGCGCAATGTTCCCGTACGCGATGAAAATACTTTTGAGGAGGGGGACTTCCCGTTCACGCAGAAGTGCCTCATCGAGCGCCTCAAGGCTCTGTTTCCCCCCCAGTATTCCAAGCAATTCAACAGCGCGCTGCCGATGAATCATGAGCGGAGCGGTGTTCTCATGTCCTAATATTATATGAGGGTGTAATGTAATTCTTCGGAGAACTCCGATAGTTGCCGGATCGGCAGAACTCGTGCTCTGATCCTGAATGCGCTGCTCAATAAACCGGATTGCGGCTTCATATTGATAGGCCTCCCCTGTTCTGGTAATTACATCAAGCCATACTAATTCCCTTTCAGCAATTTGCGGCGCATTAACCTCTATCCATTCCAAATCTTCGGATGAAATACCTCCGGTACCAAGGCTGAACAGAACAATACATACAGAAAGAAAGCGCACAACCCACATAATATATGAAACTTTTGCCTTAATAAAGTTTTGCTCCTGGAAATTGTGCACGCACAATTTTCCAATGCAAAAATTTCTCACCGTTCCCATCTTGACCAGCGGGGATATTATACCTACTATGACCCTATGGAGAAGGCGCTATTTCCCGGATCGTTTGATCCGCCTACGCATGGTCATATCAATGTTATACGCAGGGCAGCGCGTATTTTCGATGAAATACATGTTGTTATTGCGGTAAATCGGTACAAAAACTATTCATTTACCGATGAGGAACGCTTTGAGATGATGAAGATTCTGACCCGGAATCTGAATAATGTGTATGTTCACATATGCGACAGCCTTATTGTTGAGTTTGCGCAGCAGCTTGGAGCGAAGGTTCTCCTGAGAGGAGTTCGGGCGCTGGCAGATTTTAATTATGAATTTGAACTCTCCATGGTTAACCGGAGCCTGAATAATACCATTGAGACCTTTCTCATGCCCACAGATCCCAAGTACTTTGTTCTCCGCTCCAGTATGATCCGGGAACTTGTATCTCTGGGCGGTGATATTAGCGCCATGGTGCCGGAGGAAATAATGCAGCAGATTATTGAAAAATTCAGTGCTGAAGCGCGGTAATTTTTGCCCGGTCGCATGGGCGATCCGGATGTGACCAGCTCAGGCGCTCAGCGCCGACCATCGACCAGCCTCCAAAGCTTGTCGATGTATGAATTCCGATCATCTGTCATGAACAGAATATGCTTGTTTTCCATTTCTTGCTGTGAGATTCCCCACTGAAGTTGCGAATACTCAGTCCATGACAAAATGAAGCTGTTCAGAACAACGTCCGAATTGGCAAGGCGTCTTTCAATATTCTTTATGCGTTTATGAAATTGAACCTTATCGCTCGCGGGTCCCTCTTGCAGTAACCCGTGGGGCTCAATGAAGGTAACATATTGCTTGCCGGCGTCAATCTTCCACAAAATGAAGTCGGGATGAAAATTGCCTGCCTCGAAAAATCCGACTCCCTTTCCGCGGCTCAAATTTCGGAGCAAAAAGAGTTCAACCCCGTCATCAGCACGTTTCGCGGCATTGGATTCAGTCCAGTTCTTCAGATCCGTCACAAACTGAAATTCGCTTTCATTCAGGACAACCGGCAGAATGGTAATTTTGCCGCCTCTTCGGGTATGGAAGAGCGGCTGGAACAGATGCGTTCCGAAGCGGCAGGCGCGAAGTTCGCCTGCCCTGAGAAGCGGCTGCTTGTTTTCCGCAAGTTCTCTCTCAATCTGTTTAATAGCAAGAATGACCTGTTCCTCATTACCATCGACAATAAGTTTATACGCATCTTCCTGTGGAATGTTGTCATCTTCCGGACTGAGCTCCCGCAGCTCAAGACGGGGTTCAATAAATGAACGCTTGCAGTAGTTGTAATAGCGCTCGCAGTAACGTTTGAGGAGTTCCGCAGCCACCCGCTGAAGCGTAAAAATGCCATTGAAGCTGGCGGGTTCCAGTTGGGACATTGGCAAATAAAGCCGGTACCATGTCCGGTCTCTCAGGAGCTTATCAATACCTGCCCTGTCAATATTCAGGTTGTGCCATGCTCTTTCGCGCTTGAATTGCTCAAGCTCAAAAAACAGTTCAGTAACATTCAGTAGCTCAATATGTTTTTCCGCCAGTTTGACATCGTCTTTCTCTATGGACTCAGCGGTTTTTGTCGATTGAATAGATTGTATGGGCGGATACCAGTCCGACACAACCGGGCGCTGCCGAAGGTATTCGGGTAACTGACCAAGGGTGGGAACAGGGGCGTCCCTTTTAAAATCGTATTCCCTGCCTGTGTCTGCTCTCAACTTCGGTCGGATAATCTGAAGTTTTTTGCCGAAATTATAGGTAATGTTCAGCGGTATGGTAAAAACTCGCCGCCGCTCATTGCCGGGCAATCCCTCATCTGCAAGAAACTGGCGGAATTTTTCCATAAAATCGGCTTCAATGCCGAAAACATTCAGGGTCTCCAGTTCCTCAATATGCCCGGGAGCACTAAGGGCATAACTGCGCCCGCTCCGTTTGAGACTCCAGTTGTATCCCTTCAAACGCACACCGCGGCCGAAAAGTTGAATAATTTGCGCACCTTCGCTTTTGCCAACGTGCATTAAACCGAGCGTGCTGACGCGCCAACAGTCCCATCCCTCAACAAATTTTTTCGATCCAATAAGCAGGTTTACCGGAGAGGAGGAATCTCTGACAGAATTAAAAGATGCTTCCGAAAAATCACTGTCATCAACCGATAATGTTAGTCCATCCTGCCCCGCAAGTTGTTCAATGTGATCAGCGAAGGCCTTAGCATCGCCGACATTAATAAGCCCGAAAGGAGTTTCCGATGCGCCTGCCCGCAGGATAATTTCCCCAGATGCCCCCTTCACACGGCTCAGCGCGAGATGCCCGCTCCGTGTATTGAATACCCGCTTCAATATGCTTGTATAGAGTTCGCTGTATGGATGTTCGGAATTGGCGGAGGTAATTTTTTTGGCCAGCCACGTAAAGGAACCTTCAAAAATGTCAAGGCCATTGTCATCCAGCAATCCGGTGTCCTGTCCATTACCCGTTAAAATTGCTTCCATCTGTTTACATGCCCTATCTTTGTCGGACAGAAAATTGGCTATAAACGCAATGATCCGGGCAACATCGGCGGCAACAATATGTGCGTCCTTGCTGAGTTTTCGGCCGGTGACGGTACTCCCCACAAAAACCCATAGGGGCTTCTCGATGTTGAAGGTACGCAGTTCCTGAGATTTTTCCTCATAGATATCAAGCTGCTGATAAAACTTGAGCAGGCAGGCGGTCATATAGATTGCCCGAATCTCATTGAATGATTTCGGCAGGTTGAGAATCTGATAGTCCTTGCCAAAGCCATCTTCGTAAAACCAGCGGTATGAATAATCGAACACAACTGTTTTTGCGTAATCGTCTTCATGCCCCGTGCCGGACACTGCCTGATCGAAGGTTGCCGAGTATTCAAAGGTAAAGCCCTTTTCGCAGAGCATGGCACGGTTCTTAAACCATGCGTTTTCATTGGACTTTGCGTTCTTGCCCGAAAGACCACGGTGCCCCTCGTCAACGAGCAACAGATTCCGGTCGCCGAGGCTACGCGTTGCAATGGTGTTGCGTCCTTCGCGGTCGCCCAACTTGGTAATTTCCAGAACATCAATTTTGGAAAGCCCCTGTGCCTGCGTAAACAAATTGTGTCCTTCCCGGGAAAAATGGGACGCGGTAATATCGCTCTCGGAGAATTCGGCAATATGCTGTTCGCTCAATCGCTCATTCGGCGAAAGAAGAATAACCCGGGAAAGATCCTTCTCCCTGCCGTAGGTTTTCGAATAGTGTCGGTACTGCAGGTAATTAGCGTGCATGAGCAATGTTTTGCCGGAACCGGTGGCATTCTGCAGGGACAACTTGTTCAAATCGTCCTCATGAAAATAATCCACATTGGAATATCCCGCCCACCGGCGGTTAAAGCGATCGACATAGTCATTCAGCGAGGCGAGTAACTCATCTTTGTCACTGAAATAATGGTCGAGATAAATTTCAACAAACAGAAGCGAAAGCCACTGATAATATTTCCAGACAACCGGACGATGACGTTTGGCATTAATGGCCTGCGTGTGGCGAACAATGTTTTCCTCGTAGACAAGCAACCGTTCCTTGCCCACCGCGGTAATGTAATTCCATGGAAGGCTACTGTTAACAAGCGCGTGGTAGAAATTGTGCGCATTATTCATGTCCAGCCCTTCCAGCCCGGGGTCTTTCAGCGGTTTTGTCAGCTCATGAAAGGGCGGTGTTTCTTTGCCTTCCCACAGCGGACTAATGCCAAACAAGCTTATTATCCACTGATTCAGGAGCAGCTTCTCCCTGAATTTATGCCGCTGCGGTCCTCTGCCCCGGCGCCTAGCCATTATGCTGCGCCTCCCACATTCTCTTATGGAATTCCTCTTCAATGAGGCAAACATCCCAGTTTTCGGCATCGTTTTTTAAATTAAGCAAATTGTTGGAACCGTTGACATAAATGGTGTCGTAGTCGAGGTCGCGGGTCGAAATGTGATATTTTTTGAACCATTCATCAAGCATTACATTATCTTCCTCAAAATTACCGGTGAGTTTTCGCCAGACAATGAGCGCATGTTTTTTCTGACCATTATTCGGATTCGCCGAATCGGCAGGAAGCCAGCCATCCAGTTTGCGAAACCACCATTTTCCGTTTTCTGCGGGCTGTATTTTTCCGTCCACGAGCAGTTTGGTTTGCTGGTCTTCCGGCAGTTCCGGATCGGGCTCGCGGATAAAGCTGGCGTTAAGGGTTTGCGGCGCTGCCATGTTGTTCAGGCGCAGCCCGAGCAGGTAGTTAAAGGTTTCAATGAGGTCGATATTTCGGGTAACCTGTTCATTGTTGCCGGGCTTTTTCACCTTCAGGGTGTAGGCAGTCGGATCGGCAAAGCTATCAATGTTCAGAAGCGACTGACTGCCCCGGGTTTCCACGTCCAGAAGATAGTGGAGCATGTAGTCCTCTTTGAGCGACTGATTGTTTTCCATAATTTTGTCGCGGGCGGGGTTATTGTCGAAAATGAGGTTGTTAAGTGTATCCTCGTAGGATTCCAGACGGATGTATTTAAAACACTGCGATATGCCATCGTTGCGTGTGAGCGGTTTTCCATCTTGCCACTTCGGGGAGTACATTACTTTGCTCATGCGGGGTCTCAGCACGGTATCGAAATGATCGCCCATTTCCACGAGAATGTATGTGCGATTTCCCCCGTCTTCGCGGTTGAGGTTTATAACCGCGTGCCCTGTGGTACCGGAACCGGCGAAGTAGTCGAGAATTGTTGAAAATGGTTCCTTTTTCGTTGCGCTACTTATACAATCTTTTACGGTATATATTGATTTAGGATAACTAAATATATTTTTTCCTATAATATTTTTCAGCAGATTGGTTCCATATACTCCCGCATTGTATTTTGAATCTGTCCAATTGCTAAAAATAGGACGATATTTACCTTCATTACCAGTAGTCAAATATAATACTAATGATTTACCATTTTTACATGTTATATTCCCATTTTCAAGTTCGTTAAAGAAAGACTCATAAGACCTTCTCCAAACTCTTTCTATCCCGTCTTTGCTTTTTGGATATATCCTTATAAACCCTCGTTCTGTTTGACCCTCAGGATAGCTATTACCCTGGGGTGGCCGTTCAGCGCCAACGACATCTAATGAAACAGGATTAACCAGAACAGCATAAAAACTATTTGGTCTTCCACTCCTCAAATTACTGCTTGCCGTACCTGTTCTCACAAACCCTATTTCACTGCTTTCTCCTTCGTTCTTTTCCTGTCCATACAAGATTTTTTTGTGTTGAGGAACAGAAATTATTGCATATTCATGAGTTTCCGATATATTTGCGCCTTCCAATCCTGCCCCTGCCGGATGATGATTTACAATTACGGTATTTCTATCATAATCGGTAAAATAACTATCAAATATGCTTGCCAGCAAAACAAATTCAGTATCATCAATTGCTGTAATTTGGCACCCATCATCAGAAAGCAAAGTTTTTCCTAATACTATTCTGTTAGACATGAGAGATGCCCATGAACTATGCTTGTATTCATTTTTGTATAAAATTTCCGAAGCGGCCGTGTTATAAGGCGGGTCAATATAAATACATTTCACCTGCTCCCGATACCGCTCCCGTAACAGATTCAGCGCCTGAAAATTCTCTGAATGGATGAGCAGCCCATCGCAGCGGTCATCGAAATTCTTTATGGATGCAATGAGCCTCTCCGTGAAGGAATTGCTGAAAAAGGCGGTGTCCAGCGTCAGCGTGTTATTCGCTTTCAGAAAATCGACGGTCAGGGGAACGGAATAGGGCGGAGCGCCCATGCCCGGCAGCCCTCCGGTATTTTCCGTGATCTCATTAATGGCAAAAAGCTTTACCCATTCGTCACGCTGGGCATTGTTCGCGGCAATTTCTCCGTAAAATTCTTCGGACACCCGATCCAGTGTAATGCCGTAATTGGTCTCGGTAATAAACTTCTTCTTCAGCCAGAGCTTCTTCTGGAAATTTTCGAGCTGGGCGAGAAATTCAATTAACTTAGAGGCAATTATGCGAATTACCTTGAGTTTCGACAAATAGGTTTCCACCGCGAGCTCATCGGCATTTTCAATGTCGTCAAGGTTCATAACCTCATTTTTTATGTAGAAATCCAGCTCGCGCTTGAGAAAACCGCCGAGGTCCTTGTGAATGAAGTAGTCGCAGGTGTTGCGGGCGGTGTACTGGCTAATGTATTTTGCCAGCAGCGGCCTGTTTGGAATTTTTTCGGTCGGGGCGGGTGTGAGCAATGCGCTCACATAGGTTTCGGCGTTCTCGAATGTGGGGAAGGCCTCAATTATGCGTTCCGTCATGGCAAGGTTCGGTATGTCGCCGTTGTTCAGACCCGCGCCGAATTTTTCCCTGAGCGCCGTTTCCGTATTGGCATTCACCGTGTTCTTTCCGCCGGGGAGGGACGTGTATTCAAAATTGATGATTAGTTCACCCCCATCAGTAAAACTCACAGGACATTCCTCATGCAGAATGAAAAATCGCTTTTTGTCGTCAGCGGCCTTACCGTTTCCATGCTCGCCTTCGCTGGCATCGACAATGCGAAAATGCGCCTTGAGCGATTCGCCGACATCAATTGGAGCAGCCGATTTTTCGACATCCATGACCTCCTTACATTGCGCCAGATCGAAGGTGAAATGAGAAAAATACTCATCGGTTTTAATGTAGTACTGATCCGCATTTGCCCAATGCAACATAACTTCTTCGCCATTATACGGAATGGCGAAAGGCGCTGCCATCTTCGTGTTTTCACGGGTGTAGTAACGGCGGGAAATGAAATCGCCATTATCATAATAGCGCTCAAAAAAGCGATACAGATGGTCGTAGATATCGACTTCCGCAGACTCCCTGTCTTTCAGAATATTGAGCGAGGCCTTGGCTCTTTTGACCGGTTTTGCTTCCTTTGGATATGCTACTCCGTACTCTTTGGCGGTTTGAATGGCATTCTGATACGCGGCGGTACGTTTTGCCATTTTCCCTTCATCAATTTTTCCCAGTAGCGCTTCAATAGTTTGCAGAATATCGTTATCTATGAACAATTTTACCTGCTGAGCTTTGGCGTGCATAATTCGGTAAAATCCAAAATCAAGCTCGGGACGATTAAGTTGAAACAACTCTGTAAGCTTGGCCGCAAGCTTATTTCTCAGTTTTTCAATTGTCGGCATAGTCAATTTCTCCCGGGGACGCGACAGCGCCGCGACATCCGCATCAATTCGCCCCGCATTTTCCGCATGCGCAAAAATTTCTAGTACAAAGTTTTGCAAAATGCAAAATTTTCTATCAGAATTAATGGAGGGCAGATGTTTCATATAATTCTACTAGAAAGTTTTGCATAAAGCAAAAGTTTCAGATTCGAAATGCTTTCTTTGTGCTTAGCATTCTCCAATTTTATAGAAAGTTTTGAAAAATGCAAAATGATATCCCGCAGACTATTTACACTATTGTTGTCTTGTTGTACTATTTGTGATAATATCATTACGAAAGTTTTGCATTGGAAAATTGTGCTTGTAGTAGCAAAAGTTTCCATGATAAAGTAAGATAAGGATGAGAAACTATGGCAGTACCGAAAAAACGCTTCTCAAAGGCGAGAACACGGAGACATCATTCAATAAACAGGAAACTGACAATTGGCACACTATCTGTCTGTAGTAACTGCGGCGCAAGTAAATTACCGCATAGGGTATGTGCTAAATGTGGTTTTTATAATGGACGGCAGGTTCTGGAGCCTGAAAACTTGTGATCGCGTATGAGTATTGCTTGTTAAAATCTGATATAGTATAAAGTGCGAGTATGCTAAGAACAGAAAAGCATTCCTAACGGATGCATGGGCGAGCAGGGGGCGTAGCCTCCGACCAGAGCCCCCATGGGAAACTTTGGCAGAAGCAAGAGTTTCCATAGAAAGAATTCCATATTTTATGAGGAGAACCTAATGAACGATTTGTTCCCAAAACTGAAAGCTCTCATTGCAGATAAGCTGGAAATTGATGAAGATTCAATAAAGCTTGAATCTTCATTTCGGCAGGATCTTGGCGCAGATAGCCTCGATACCTATGAATTGGTATATGCAATTGAAGAGGAAATGGGGGTAACAATCCCTGATGAAAAGGCAAACGAGTTCGAAACGGTAAAAGATGCAGTCGATTTTCTGCAAATTGAACTGGAAAGTAAGCAATTATAATCGTTTGCAAAAAAAATCGAACTCATCATGTGCATCGCAGCAAAAAAACGTCTCAGAGAATTTGAGGAGTACATTGGTGTACGATTCAAAAAGAAATCTTTTCTGAATCTTGCCCTTTCTCATAGTTCCCTCGGAAGCGAATATGGCGCCAGTACTGCCAACAACGAAAAACTGGAATTTCTTGGAGATTCCGTACTCGGATTAGTTGTTGCAGAATATCTTTACCGTGTGTTTCCGGGAGAAACTGAGGGAAAACTTGCCAAGATAAAATCCTTTGTTGTTTCTGAAGACAGGCTGGCGTCAATTGCCGGTTCACTGCATGTTGATGAGTTTATTATTATTGGCAAAAGTGAAGAAAAATCGGGAGGCCGTCAAAAAAAGGCCATTCTTGCCGATGCCATGGAAGCTGTTATCGGGGCATATTTTTTAGATTCCGGTTTCAAGCAGGGCAGGGAATTTGTACTGAAGTACTGGATACCTGAAATAGAAAAGGTTGTTGAAAACAGGCATTATAACGATTATAAATCGCTCCTTCAGGAATATGTGCAGAAAGAATTCAAATCTCATCCGAAATATCAGCTCACAAAAAAAGCAGGTCCGGATCATGCCAAGATTTTCTGGATGAAACTGGATATTCAGGATACGACCTACGGTCCCTGTAAGGGCTACAGCAAAAAAGAGGCAGAAAAGAAGGTTGCCGAACGCGCGTACAGGCAACTCGTTGGCAGGAAAAAAGATTAGAAATTTTTCTCATGGGGCTGTCTGAAGACAATCGGATAGCGGTTATTGTATCCAGCGTCTCTCCCATCCAAAAACCCGCCCTGCAACCCGTGTTATCGTAATATGGAGTCCGGCAGGTGATTCCAGAGAGTATCTGCCTGCGCTCTGCGGGGATCAGCGACAATAGTGAGTTTCTGATTACTAACAGGATGCCGGAGACACATTTTTCGGGCATGGAGACTTATGCCCCCATCGGGGTTACTTCTGCGTGCTCCGTATTTGAGATCGCCGCGAATATGAATGTTGATTTTCGCCAACTGCGCGCGGATTTGATGATGTCTTCCTGTGTGCAGTTCAATTTCCAGTAAGAAATAATTTTCCAGCCTATATGTAACCGTATAGCTGAGCACTGCCTCTCTGCGTCCCCGCCCGGGTTCATTAAAGGCTCTGCTCTTGTTGCGTTGGTTATCTTTCAGCAGATAATGCCGGAGTGCACCCTGTGGTTCGGGCGGGGGCGCGTCCACAAGAGCCCAGTAGAACTTCTGCGCCTGAGCATCTCTGAAAATTCTGTTCATACGGGAAAGAGCCTTTGAGGTTTTCGCAAAAATGAAGATGCCGCTGCTTGGCCGATCGAGCCGGTGCGCCGGATTGCAGAATACATTTCCGGGCTTATGGTCGCGGCGCTTTATAAAGGCTTTTATGCTATCTCCTAGGGGCGGATCGCCGCTTTTATCGCTTTGGCTGAGCTGGGAACAGGCTTTGTTGATAATGAACAAATGATTGTCCTCATACAGTATCTGTTCAGCGGAAAATGGAATCATGTGGAGGTTCTCCTCCGCAGTAGTTCGTACATGATTAATGTTCCAGCCTGCGCGACATTCAGACTATCCATATTCCCGAGCATTGGGATGCTGATGTGCATGTCGGCGGCTGACTTCCAGAATTGGCTCACCCCCCGATTTTCGGAGCCGAGGATGAGAGCAAGCGTGGAGGGAAGGGGAGCCGACCAGAGGTTTTCCCGACCGGAGGGATCGGCAATAACAACGGGGATATTATGTTTTTCTAACCACTGGAGGATATGCCGATTATCGGCCTCTGCGCAGGGAAATGAAAAAAGCGCGCCCTTACTGGCCCGTACGACATTGGGATTACGCAGATCGGTTCCGGCGGAGGCGGCGAGGGGGTCGGCGCTTGTTTGCTTGGCGGTTTCCCTGCTGGCGGTTCTGCTGACAATGAGGGCGCGGGCGCCGGCGCCATCGGCACTGCGGAGGAGAGCCCCGACATTGCCTGGTTTTTCTAGGTCTTCGGTAATAAGATACAAACCTCTTGCCCCCAGTTTCTTGCCCAGTTTCTCGCCGGGTTCATGGAGGGGCAGTTCCTGCAGAGGAAGGGGATTCCAGCGGATAACGGCGAGCCATGCATCGGGATGCTGACGGTAGGAGATTTTATCCATGAGGCGGGGAGGTATCTGGAAGATTGTCGTTTCATTGAACCGCGCAAGAAGGCTCTCTTCAGAGTTTTTCAGGTAGTCGGGGCAGAGATATACCCGTTCGACAGAGTTAACAGAGACACCCGAATTCAGAACGCTCCAAAGTTCTCTGTATCCTTCCACAGTCAGCATACTCAGGGAGTCGCGCGCTCGCCGGGTTTTCAGCTGAAGATCGCTGCGGAATGTTTTATTATGGGAGCTTGTTATATGATATGTCTGCGCGCCGCTCATTGTGCCATGACTCTTAGAAGATTTTGCAAAACAGAACTTCCCCAATAATCGCCCCGGACGCATGGCGAGCAGGAGGCGTAGCCTCCGACCAGCCCGGACGCATGGCGAGCAGGAGGCGTAGCCTCCGACCAGCCCGGACGCATGGCGAGCAGGAGGCGTAGCCTCCGACCAGCCCGGACGCATGGCGAGCAGGAGCGTTTCATTAACCGCAGCGGCTATGAAACTGCTCCTAATACCATGACGGAATCAGATTACCTGTTACGCCGGAATACTTAAACATATCTGTTTTGTTTCCGGTGTATGTGCCATCGGCATCAAGCGTCCCGGCAGCAGTCGACCAATGATCCTTCCACTCCTCAAGATTTTGATTGAATGCGCTTGCTCCATTGAACATATTGCTCGTAATCGTTACCGAACTGACATCCCAGCCCGAGATATCGCCATTGAATGCGCTATTAATAAACACATCGGTCATATCCGTTACTGCCGTGGTAACAATGTAGTTGAGATCGGCAGTATTGCCCCAATTACTTATTCCCGCAGCTACCGCTGTGTCCAGTGCAGCGTTATCAGCAGGACTCACGGTAACGTAAAAATATTCGGCAAACAGTATGTCTCCGGCTTTGCTGCCATATACCAGATATGTTCCTGCCGTTGTAGTCGTAGCAACTGTAACAACTCCGGTACTCGCATTAACTGTCGGAACGGTAACCCCTGCGGGAGTAGTTGCGGCGGTGACCGTAATGACTCCTGATGCACTAACCGCGAGAGTGCCCGGTTCCACCACGGTCAAAGCAACGGTTGGGGCGTCCATGGTGCCCGGCGTCATTGGTTCCGGTTCCGTCATTGGATCGGGTTTCGGTGTTGTATCCGGCATTGGACATCCGGCAAGTAAGGAGATGAGAACAACGCTCATGACAACCAACACAGGGAACTTCCCCCGTACTTTCGTAGTGGATTAAAATTACACATCATTGTAATGCTCCTCCTATAAAAAATGTGTTGGACAGAGTTTGCCCATGTTTCATTGCAGATACGCGCTGAAACCGTCTTTAAGAATATATAACGTAATATCGGAAATATCAACTGCCTGCAACCGTGGCGCAGAACTTCCCAAAAATTTTTCAGACCATTGCAGGAACTCTCATACTCAGTCATGATCTGCAATTATCAACACATCACAAAATTCCTGAGTATTTTACTCATTGAAACTTTTGCTGCTGGAAATTGTGCAAACACAATTTTCCAATGCAAAAGTTTCTGTGAATGGATAATAAAGATGTTTGATGCTAAGATAACTAGGGATGAAACAAAGAAATTATTTGCTGGTCGCGCTCCGCGCTGCTCGCCATGTGACTGTTGCTGGGCTTTCTCATGAATCGGCAGGCGCTTCTCGTGGGCGGGGAAGAGGGACTCGCGGTTGTTGCGGTTTCCCGCATATTGTTCTTCATGCTGCCCCTCATCATCATTCTCCCATCCTTCCTCGGAATCTTCGGCATCTGGCTGGCGCTGCCCATAGGCGAACTCATCTCCGCAGTGTTTTCCTCTGCCATGGCACTGCCCATTCTGCTCAAATTAGGCAGGGAAGCGGAACCGAAAAAATAATGAAAATTTTTGCAGAGCAAAATTTTCCAATAAGGGTTCTCTCATCTCTATTCTTGATTCTTTCAAGGTATAGAAAGTTTTTCCTCAGGAAAAACTTTATCAATGAAAACTTTCTACAAATGCGAGAATGCTAAGCACAGAGAGTCATTCAAAAAGTTTCAACTAGCGAAAAGTTCTGTTAAGCCGTTTATTCCCATTGAATCCACCTTATTCGCGTAACACGAATCCGCTGTCGGCGTTATATTCGGCATTGCAACTGTTTTCCAATATGCCCCCAATTACAGCAAACGAACAGTCGCCACAGCTGGTTGCGATTGGGCATTGCTCGCGGGAATCATTGCGGTTGAATTTTTTATATTTACGCAAATGCTTTTCGGCCGCGTGGAGTTCGTTGAGCGGAATTCTCTTGATATAGAGATTTACGCCTTGCACTACGTAATACATGCAATAACCGTTCTTTCTCGAGTCTTTCCATTCATTGCAATAATACGTCGCTTTGCGAGTTTTCAAGGTCAGGTATTTTGTACCCGGTGGATTAGTTTTTTCAAAATGAGTTTTCATCATGGTGCATAATAGGCTATTATTGCGGGTATGTCAATAAATTTTTCTTATTCCGGTGGGATATAAACCTTTGGACAGACCCCTCCTCCCCAGTGTAAAACGAAGGTTATTCGTATACACTGGGGGTTAATGAAAACCATAAAAGGAGGGAAACAGTGAACAGTAGTATCACATATTCTCAGTATCATCTCAAGTCTCGGAAGTATCAGGCGGCTTCGATGTATGATTGGCGGTTGCGGATGGTTCGGTATGCCCAGGAGCATTCGATCAAGGCGGCTGCTCGGGAGTTCGAGGTGTCGCGCAACACGGTGCGGCGGTGGGTTCGGCGCTTTGAATCCGGCGAGGGGCTTGAAGACAAGAAGCGGGGCACGACCAATCATCCGATGAAGATGAAATTCGGGCACCGGTGTCATCTCGAGAGTCTTGTCCAGACCAAGAATCGGAATCACAACAAAATCATTGGAACTCAGGTGCAAAAGCAGTTGCAGACGGAAGTTGGCGGGAAGTACAGCCTGCCGACGATTATCAAGACGCTAAAGCAGATAGGGGCGCGGAAAACAAAGAAGCCGAAGGCGCTACCCAAGAGAGATTTGCGGGAGGTAACCGACAGGATGAAGTTCGGCGAGTGCATTCAGATTGATATCAAGTATCTGACGGACATTCCCGCTATGCGGTTTTCTCAGAAGTGTTTAGACGTTCCGAAGTACCAGATAACCGCCCGGGATCGGGCGACAGGGGCTCTGTGGTACGCCTTCGCCAATGAGAAGAGCAGTATGGTAACAACCTTGTTCGCCGAGTACCTGCTGGAGCACCTGCGGAATCGCGGCGGAGACCTTGTCAACGGCATAACGGTTCAGACCGATAACGGGGCAGAGTTCACCGTTCGGCATCTGAGCAAGACCCGAACGTCGGGGTTTGAGCAGGCGCTCATACAGGCGGGTGTCGAGTATCTGCGTATTCCGCCCGGGCAGTGCACATGGAACAGTTCTGTCGAGTCCTCGCACCGGCTCATTGAGGATGAGTTCTACAGTCAGGTGATGAATCCAAAGCTCAATGAGTTTCTTAAGGAAGCCGAGGAGTATCAGATAGATTTCAATTACCGGCGGTTCAACACCTACCGAAAAGGGACTCCGCTGGATCTTTTGAGGCAACGGAATACCAATGTGGATAGTGATATTCTCCGGCTCAAGCCGATCATAATGGAGCAACGGCTCACACGGCCGACGCTTGAGCGATGGAGGGCTTGGCACTCGGAAGAAATGATCGCATAATAGGTCAAAGTGGGGTCTGTTCAAACCTTAATATCCCACAAACTTTTGCATTGGAAAATTGTGCTTGCACAATTTCCAGTAGCAAAAGTTTCCGAGGGCTGGTCGGAGGCTGCGCCTCCTGCTCGCCCATGCGTCCGTCAGGAATGCTTTCTTTGTGCTTAGCATTCTCCTATTTTATAGAAAGTTTTGCATTGATAAAGTTTTGCCTGTGGCAAAACTTTCTATACCTTGAGAGAATCAAACATATAACAAAGTTTTGCCTGTGGCAAAACTTTCCACACCTTGAGAGAATCAGACATATAGATGAGAGAAAGCTCATTGAAAAATTGTGCGGAGCACAATTTTCTGAGATGGGAGAATCCTCATTGGAAAATTTTGCAGAGCAAAATTTTCAGTAGCAAAACTTTGTAATATCCCAAAATAATAAAACTTTTTCAAAAAATTTCTCATTTTATCATTCACCATTCATATTTTACCCGTCTATATGGTATGAGCAAAAAATATATCGGCATGGTACATGACAAAAGTTGGAAATATGCTTTCAGGAATGCTCAGATATTCCGGGATTTCATATATTCATACTTCAACAAGGACCTCGCGCAGAGCATTGTTCCCGGAAGCATAGAGCGTATCGACTCAGAGCATACCAGCCCCTCCTCATTCCTGTCTCCCTGAAAAAAATTCACAAATTTTGCAAAATTCTTTCCGAAAACATAGTCAAGAATGACATTTTACCCGTTATAGATATAGGAGGAAGAATATGAAAAAATCATCCCACAGCACAGGCCATATCCACGACATAGCCTTCAAGATCGCCTACTACAGAACCCCCCGGCTGATTCCCGACCTGCTGCGGCTGTTCTGTGAGGATACAACGCTTTCCAAGCTGGATCTGGACAAAATCCGCATTGAAACCCCCAGCTACATTGCAGGAAAAAAGAACCTTCTCTGCGCTCTCGTTGTCAGCGCCCCCTTCCTGTCAGACCCCGAGCGAAAAGCTCTATTCATTATTGAGCATAAAAGCTACCTGCACAAACACGTTCTCACTCAGATTGATGACTATCAGTATGCCCTCAGAAACAGCAATGTGTACAATGAAAATGATGCTATCTATATACTGTTGCTTTACCATGGAAAAAAGGAATGGAACCTCCCACTCACATTTTACAGTTCGCATGGAAATGTTGCTTCCGAATCCATGATCGAAGGCACGGTAGATGTCAAGGTGAAAGTGTCGTACATTGTGCGCGATCTGAGGCGAATGGACAAAAAGCAGTTGGCATTGCGTTTCGATGGAAAACGATATACATCGACTGCGTTGTGGTATATAATGCGAGATAATAACAAAGTTTTTCCTTTAGGAAAAACTTTCTATACCGTGAGAGAATCAAGAGTATAGATGAGAGAATCCTCATTTGAAAATTGTGCAGAGCACAATTTTCAGTGAAATGAATGTTGAGGGGCTGAAAGAGATTGCGCAGCTCCTGAACGGTCTGTCTTCACAAGACTTTACTGATCTGGCAGAGAGTGTGCTGGGCTATCTAAAAGATCTGGGACTGTATGAACAGTTTGAGAAAATTGACAGGAAACTATATCCTAGACAAAGTTTTGCCACAGGCAAAACTTTCTACAAAATGAGAGAATGCCAAGCGCAACGAGGCATGCCAAATGTGAAACTTTTGCTACTGGAAATTGTGCTCTGCACAATTTTCCAATGCAAAAGTTTCAGTAGGAGAAAACAGTATGCGGACATATAATATTACCAACGCCTTCGTGAGGGAAGGCATTGCGAAGGGCCGGATTGAGGGTCTTGAGCAGGGCATGGAGAAAGGCATTCTGAAAGGTCTGCGAACAGGTCGTGCTGAGGGGCATATTGAGGAGCGGAGAAAAAACGCTCGCAGTATGTTTTTGGAAGGGTTGTCGACCGAGGCTGTTCAGAGAATTACCGGGCTGAGCGATGAGGAAATGCGGACAGTGCGGAACGGATCGCATTAATTGGCCTTGCTCGCCATGCAACCGGCAGGAAAATCCTGAGGAGGCAAAACATATGTTGGTAGATCTTTTAGATAAGCCATGGCGGGCAGGGCTTGAGCAAGGGCAAGCTCAGCTCCAGCGTGAGATTGCGCTCAATATGCTTAAGGATGGTCTGTCGATAGACCGTATTCGTAAGTACACTAAGCTCAGCGGAGATGAAATTCGAGCATTTCAGAAAAACGGCCATGAAAATAGCAGGGAAAACGGTAAGGCCTAAAAGCGCAGCCGCGCATTGCGCCTGTTGCTGAAACGGGGGAGATGGTCGGCGCTGCGCGCTTGCTCGCCATGCGCCGTTGTGAATGCTTTTTAGCGCGTCGCATTCTCTCATTACATGCAACAGGAGGTATTTTATGTTATTAAAATCCATACAATTATGTAATTTTCTCAGCTATGGCAGAGAAAGCTCTGAAGTTGCGATGCGCCCGCTCAATGTCATTATTGGGCCGAATGGTTCCGGAAAATCGAATGTATTCGAAGCCATTGAGCTCATGCGCTCCGCTCCCGGAGACATTACTATTCCAATTCGCAACGGCGGAGGGGTGCAGAATTGGCTCTGGAAAGGAGAAACAACACCTCCTGTTGCGACAATTAATGCCGTATTCGATAATCCGCATGGGAGTGGGAGTATGGACCTACGCTATGTTCTGGGTTTTACCGAAGCCAATCAGCATTTTTTAATAACAGAAGAGCTCATTGAGAATGAAAAATCACATAAAAATCGTGACATGCCATATCTTTTCTATGAATTTGTGAATGGACATGGGGTTTTGAATGTTAAAAAAGAAGAAGGAGAAGAAGGGGAAAGGATGGTACAAAGGACGTTACAACACGAAGACATTGATCCGACTCAGTCGATCCTTTCGCAACGAAAAGACCCCGATCACTACCCCGAGCTGACCTATCTCGGGAATACGCTTCCGAAAATACGGCTCTACAGGGAGTGGAGTTTTGGCCGCTATACCCCTTCGCGTATGCCGCAAAAAACCGATTTGCCAAATGAGTACCTTGAGCCGGATGCCAGTAATTTGGGGCTGGTGCTGAACAAACTGGAACGGGATCCGGTCGTGAAACAGAAGATATTAAACGCTCTACAGGTATTGTATGACGGAATTACCGGTTATTACATACAGGTGGAAGGAGGAACTGTTCAGGTTTTTTTCCATGAAGGAAAATACACCATTCCCGCCACACGGCTCTCGGACGGAACACTGCGGTACCTCTGTCTTCTGGCAATACTTTGTCATCCGACCCCGCCTCCCTTGGTCTGCATTGAAGAACCCGAGCTTGGTTTGCATCCCGATGTTTTACCGACTCTGGCCGAACTAATGGTTGAAGCATCCGAACGTGGTCAGCTCATTGTTACCACCCATTCGGATATTTTGGTCGATGCCATAAGCGATTATCCGGAATCTGTTCTGGTAGCGGAGAAGGTCAATGGCAGTAGCGAACTGCGCCGACTGAACGCTGAAGAGCTGGAACCATGGCTGGAAAAATACCGCCTTGGTGATCTCTGGACGCGTGGGAATATCGGAGGTACCCGGTGGTGAGGCGATATCTGTTTGTTGAAGGCGGCGGCAATCGTAAAAATTTACGAACAGAATGTCGGCAGGGCTTCTCCACATTCCTTGAGAAGGCAGGCCTCAAAGGAAACATGCCCCGAATTATGCCCAGCGGCAGCCGTAACGAAACATACGACTCTTTTTGTACAGCGGTCAGCGCAAGAAATACTGCGCTTTTACTCGTTGACAGTGAAGGTGCGGTTAACCCCTCCCATCAGAAAGGAGATGTGCGCCAGTGGAAACCCTGGAATCATCTGTCCGATCGCGGCGATAAGTGGAAAAAACCAGATCAGGCTGTCGACTCCGACTGTCACCTAATGGTGCAAAGCATGGAGTCATGGTTCATTGCAGACCGTCAGGCGCTCAAAGATTTTTTCAAGCATGACTTTAGGGAAAACAAGCTTCCTGATGAGGCAAATCAGATTGAAACACTTGATCGCAAAGAATTGCTGAAAGCTCTTGAGAATGCAACCGCGGGCTGCCAAAAGGACAAATACCACAAAGGGAGACATTCCTTTAAACTGCTTGCGTCAATTAACCCCCAAAAGGTAACATCCGCTTCACCATGGGCAAAGCGCCTGGTAAGCACCCTAAAAAAATACATGAATGAAGGAACTTAATATCAGCACTATCAACATCAACACCATCATCAGCACTATCAACACGCTCGGTGAGCCATGGCGTTCAATTATTTGGCTTGCTGTCATTCTGCTGCTTGCGCTCTGCGCTGATCTTGCTGCGCGCAAAATTATTCTCAGTAAGCTGAGGAAATTCAGCGAGCGGACGGCGACCGAATGGGACAACATTCTCGTGGATCGCGGGGTGTTCAGACGCCTTGCCCGTTATGTTCCCGCTGTGCTGGTGTATTTTCTGCTGCCGCTTGCCCTTCCGCAGGGGGAGGCGCTGCTGACGCTCAGGCGCCTGGTGCTGTCCGGCGTTATTGTGGTTACTGCGCTGTTTCTGAGCAGTATGCTCAACGGCATAGCGGCAATTTATCGGCGTTATGAAATATCAAAATTGCGCCCCATTAAAGGATTCATACAGATATTTCAGATTCTCATATATATCTGCGGTCTTGTCCTCGCGGTAACAACGGCGTTGGGCGTCTCGCCGCTGGGCATACTTTCGGGCATTGGCGCCCTGTCGGCAATTATTCTGCTGGTGTTCCGCGATTCCATTCTCGGGATCATTGCATCCATTCAGCTGTCGGTGAATAATCAGGTTCATATTGGCGATTGGATTGAGGTGCCGCAGTTCGGAGCCGATGGCGATGTTGTTGACATTTCCCTGCAGTCGGTTATGGTGCGGAACTGGGACAAGACCATTGTTACTCTTCCGATCTATGCGCTGACATCATCGAGCTTTAAGAATTGGCGGGGCATGAGTGAATCCGGCGGGCGGCGGATTAAGCGCTCCCTCCATATTGATATGACCAGCATCCGCTTTCTCGATGATGATCAGATTCAGCGCCTTCAGCGCCTTCCGCTGCTTCGTGAGTATTTGAAGAGGAAGGAGCAAGAGATACGGTTGCATAACAGCGGGGAGGTTTCCGTTTCGAGGAGGCTCACGAACATTGGCACCTTTCGCGCCTATGTGGAGGAGTATCTGAAATTTCATCCTCACATTCACGACCCCGATTCAATGACCTGTATGGTGCGCCAGCTTCCGCCCGGCCCCGAGGGTCTTCCTCTGGAGATATACGCGTTTTCCCGGGAGCAGGACTGGACGGTGTATGAGAGTATTCAGTCCGATATTCTTGATCATCTCCTGTCCATTCTCCCCGAATTTTCGCTTTCGGTGTATCAGAAACCCGGAACGCAGGATCTGCAGATGATCTCCCGCAGTTTCGGCGCGCGTAATGAAGAAAAGAGTTGATCTCAGTTGAGCGCAGCAATTCCCGTTTGCCCTGAGAGCAATTTCGGCACTTTCGCAAATTTTTCTGGAATAGTATGAGGTTTTGCAGTATCCTTATATTATGGAGTTGAAAAATCAGCTCGAAAATCAGCCTGACATCAAAAATCAGCTCGAAAATCAGGGAAAAAAATCAAGTCAAAAATCGGGGGCAAAGAAAAGTGAAAAAATTTTCTCATAAGAATTTACTCAAAATATTTCTTGGCTACGAGATAGCACAAAATATTTCGGAAGCGGAATGGGATGTACTTGTTGATCATATAACAACGCACAGGTTTTTTCTCGGAGAGTCAGACAGCGCTGTCAGCTGGCAGGATGCGCTTGTTTCTTGGTATGTCAATGTGTACCGCCCCCTGCGGAAAATTGCAACTTCGCCGCGATTCACCAGAGCCTTTCCCCGCATGAATGTTATACAGCGCGTCTGCGCTCTTTCCACGCATTGGTATTATATGAAAGAACACAAGCCGGATACTGCGCCCGCCAACGCGGGAATAAGCTTTATTGTACGCTACGGGCGCGGTATTGAACGCTTTTTTGCCCGATTTACCCCTTTATCCGTTTTGCTTGAATTTTCTGCATTTCCATAGTATACGTATCCTTAACTCAAACATGGGGGTACCTCATTGATAAAGAAGGCACAAGTTAAAACTAATGGAGAATCGCCGGCGCCGGTTATTGCCGCTGCTGTTTTAAGCGCTCCCCTCATGCTTGCCATGATTGCCGGTCTGCTGAACATTGAGCAGCTCATGTTTCTTCATATGCCGATCATTCAGTTTATTCCGGCGACAATTATTCAGGTTTTCTTTGGCGCGCGTTTTTATAAGGGGGCTCTTCATTCTCTGAAGGCCGGGGCGCCCGGCATGGATCTTCTCATTGCGCTGGGCACATCCTGCGCATGGATTTTTTCTGTTTTTAACGGTTTCTTTGCGGAGAGGCTGGGACTGCCGAACAGCGGACTGTATTTTGAAACTTCGGCTGTCATCATTACGCTTGTGCTTTTCGGGCGCTATCTTGAGGAGGGAGCAACACAGAAAAGTTCTCAGGCAATCCGAAAGCTCATGAAACTGAAGCCGGATACCGCAGTAGTGAAGCGGAATGGAAAAAGCATTGCTCTTCCGCTGAGTGAAATTGTGGTTGGCGATCATATTATTCTGCGTCCGGGAGATCGTGTGCCGGTAGACGGCAAGGTCGTTTCGGGGCATAGCACTGTCGATGAGAGCATGCTCACCGGAGAGAGTATGCCGCGGGAGAAATCGCCGGGCGATGTGGTTCTGAGCGGATCGTTAAATGATTATGGTTCATTAGCATTTGTAGCTGAAAAGGTCGGAAGTGACTCGATGCTTTCCCGGATTATTGCTGTTGTTGAAGAAGCGCAGGGGTCGAAGGCCCCCATTCAGAAATTGGCAGATAAGATTGCAGCCGTTTTTGTGCCGGTGGTTCTCGGTGTTGCCTGCATTACCTTCATTTTATGGTTTCTGTTCACACAATCGGTACAGGAATCGCTCATTCCTGCGGTGGCCGTGCTGGTAATTGCCTGTCCCTGCGCGCTCGGACTTGCCACGCCCACAGCCGTTATGGTTGGTACGGGGCTTGGAGCAGGCAGGGGAATTCTCATTAAAAATGCCGAGGTTTTGCAGACTGCGGGCGGCATCAACACGGTAGTATTCGATAAGACGGGTACCATTACCCGCGGGCTTCCTGTTCTTCAGGACATTGTTCCCATAAGGAATGGTACTGTTTCAGATACTGAGCAGAATGAGCAGAATCTCCGGGAACTACTCGGTCTTGCGGCATCTCTTGAACAATACTCGGAACATCCTCTTGCACGTGCTTTTGTGCAAGAGGCAAAAGATAGAGAGCTTTCTTTGAATACGGCAGACGATTTTCATGCCGTTCCCGGTAGGGGGGTTTCCGCTACTCTCCATGGTAATACCTACTATATCGGCACCCTTGAATTCATACAGGGTACCGATATCGATGTATCCGATGACGAATATGAACAATTTTTCGACCACAAGAATGAGATGGAGAAGCAGGGCCGCACTGTTATTATTCTGGCAGGAGGAAAAAAACTTCTCGCCATGTTCGGAATTGCCGATGCAATACGTGAACATTCCCCCGATGGTATCAGGCTTCTGAAAGAACAGGGATTGGATGTCCATATGCTCACCGGCGATAACAGGAACACCGCGCTCGCAATTGCCGAAAAAGTAGGCATTACGCATGTTCGCGCGGAACTCCTCCCGACGAAAAAAGCCAATGTGATCAGGGAACTGAAAAATGAGGGGAAGGTGGTTGCCATGGTTGGAGACGGAATAAATGATGCGCCGTCACTTGCTCATGCGGATGTGGGTATTGCCATGGGATCGGGGAGCGATATCGCTATGGAAAGCGCAGAAATTACCCTCATGCGTCCCGACCTCCGTGAAATTTCTGCTGCCATCCGGCTTTCGGAAATGACCATGCGGAAAATCCGCCAGAACCTCTTCTGGGCCTTCTTCTACAATGGCGTTGGTATTCCGCTTGCTGCCTTCGGTCTCCTGAACCCCATTATCGCAGGAATGGCAATGGCCTTCAGTTCGGTGTCGGTCGTTATGAACTCCCTGAGCCTTCGGCGATCCCTTCGCTTCGTGAGAAAATTTCGCAGTTGATTTTTGGTACCGGAAAAAGCTATTATACATGAGAGAGGAGGCAGACAATGGCAGAACTAACCGTACAAGAAATTAAAGACATGATGGCAGAAACGGCAAAGGCCCAAAAGGAGTCTCGAATTGAGGCTGAGCGTCGAGGGAGGAAAATTGACCTTCGAATGAAAAAGGACAGACAAGAGGCTAAGCGTCGAGGGAAGGAACTTGACCTTCGAATGGAAAAAGACAGACAAGAGGCTAAGCGTCGAGGGAAGGAAATTGACCGGCGGCTAAAAAAGCTCGATGAACTCTTTACCTCCCAGTGGGGCAAGCTCATAGAGAGCCTCGTGGAGGGCGACTTGGTAAAGTTGCTCAAGAGGAGAGGAATTACCGTAGACAAAACTTTGGTGAGAAGAGAATATATAGAAGTTCCGGGAAAACCGCTTGCCGAGTTTGATCTTATTGCCTGCAACGGCAATGAAACGGTGGTAATTGAAGTTAAAACCACTCTCAGGGTAGAAGATGTGGATCATTTTCTCAAGAGCATGAAACTATTTCGAACAGCCATGCCCCGCTTTCAAAACGATATTATTTACGGGGGTGTTGCCTACATAAATGTTGTTGGATCGGCCGATAAATACGCTCAAAAGTTTCTATGAGTGAGATCGTTGCCGCGCAACAATCTCACATAACAATTGCCGTTTATAGGAGGCGAATATATGAAAATTGGAGTTTCTCACCAATCACCAATCACCAATCAAGAAGGAATACAAAAAAAGAAGCTCTTTGCCATTAAAGCCACGGGTTCCAGCTCATCTATTATCAACGCCGAAGACTTTGAACCGCAGAGGTTTTAATGAAGATTTTGTCATTGCCCTCCCCGCCTTCTCCAATGGGGGTCTGTGTGATAGTATGACAGCATGCAGGATTATTCACATAATAGTCGGTATTTCAATCGGGAGTTGAGCTGGATTGAGTTTAACCGGCGGGTACTTAATGAAGCGCTGCGGGAAGAAGACCCCTTGCTGGAACGTCTGAGGTTTTTGTCGATAGTAAGCAGTAATTTTGATGAATTTTTCATGGTACGCGTTGCCGGGCTTAAGGCAGAGTACCTCACGGGGAATCATAGCAATTGCCAGACCGGTATGACCCCTGAGCAGCAATTATCCAGAATATACGCAGAGTATCGGGAAATAAGCGAAATGCAGGAGCAATGCCTGCGGGAGAAGCTTCTTCCCGGTCTTGCGGATGAGGGAATCCGATACATTACCGTATCTGAATTCGACAGGAATCTGACGGGAAAAATACGGAGCCCCTTCATGGCTGAGTACTTTCCCCTTTTAACACCCTTCCGTGTTAATGAAGATGAACCGCTGACCCGCTCAGGAAACATGCGGTTGTATGTTGGTATTCTGTTGGAGCAGAAGGGTCAGAAAAAACTATCGGTTGTGCAGCTTCCCTCATCGGTAAAACGCATTGTCCGCCTGCCTGCTCCGGAAAATGAGTACCATTTTACCTTTCTTGAAAATCTGGTTGTGTGTTTTGCTCAGGATCTTTTTCCCGGATATGAAATTATAGAACATTTGGTGTTCCGTATTACACGCGATGCAAATTTTGCCGTGAATGAAGACAGAGACAACGATTTTGTTGAAGCCATGGAAGATGTACTTGCAGAACGCTTTGAATCTGATGCCGTGCGCCTCAGCTGTACAGACACCAGTCCGATTATCCGAGACATGATACGCGAACAGCTTAAACTCACCAATAGCGAAATTTTTGAAACGCGTGAAGCGCCCGGTCTGGGCGATTTCATGGACATTGTGAATGTTCCTGGTTTTGATCATTTACGATCAGAACCCCGAAAACCCGTTGAAATTTTGCCGGAGAATGAGGAGTTTAGCATCTGGGAGTGGATACGCTCCCGAGATCGTATTCTCTTTCACCCCTTCGATAGTTTTAATCCTGTTCTGAAACTTCTGGAAGAAGCTGCGGAAGACGAGGGAGTATTAGCCATAAAAATGACGCTCTATCGTACAAGCAGAAATAGCCCTGTTGTGGCGGCGCTTGAGCGGGCTGCCCGAAATGGTAAGCAGGTTACGGCGCTGGTGGAATTAAAGGCCCGCTTCGATGAACGGCGGAACATTCATTGGGCGGAACGGCTCGAGAAGTCCGGGGTTATTGTTATCTACGGAATAGCTGAACTCAAGGTTCACGCGAAATCCCTGCTCATCGTTCGAAGAGAGGAACAGACCGTCCGTCGGTATCTCCATGTCAGTACCGGCAATTACAATGAAAAAACGGCAAAATTATACACAGATATCGGAATATTATCGGCGCAGGAAAATCTCTGTTACGAGGCAGGGTTGTTTTTTAATGCCATAAGCGGATACTCAGCCGTTTCATCATTACACAGCCTGACCATGGCGCCGCATTCCCTCAAGGCAAAAATCCTTCAGCTTATTCAGAGAGAAATAGACAAGCACAGTCCGGCAAATCCATCTCATATCATAGTAAAATGCAACTCCCTCTCCGATGGAGAGATTATTGAATCCCTGTATGAGGCTTCTCAGGCTGGAGTCCGCATCGATCTGAACATCCGCGGTATTTGTATGCTCAAACCCGGAGTTCCCGGTCTGAGTGAAAACATTCGGGTTATTTCGATCATTGATCATTATCTGGAGCATAGCAGAGCATTATACTTTCATAATGGAGGAACTCCCGAAGTATTTATTTCCAGCGCCGACTGGATGAGCCGAAATCTTGACCGCAGAGTGGAACTTCTTATACCAATTGAAGATAAGAAACTCGCCGATGAGATATTGCACATGCTCAATGTATACATCCAGTCCTCCGCGTATGAACTTCAGTCCGATGGACAGTATACCCGCGATCTTCCATATCCCTCTGCGCAGAATGAACTGTCGAAACGGGCGCGTGAAAAAAAACACATGAAAGATCAGGAACAGCTGACCGATGTTTTTAATGTCCGCCGCCGGAAATGATGGTTCACAATGTCATTGTATGCTGCTGTTAATAATGAATGTATGGAACTTGATAAGGCCTGCATTCCCCTCAGTGAGGAAAACCGAAGGTACGGCATTGGTGTGTATGAAACACTGAAGGTCCGCGCGGGAAAAATTTTCTTCATTGAAGAGCATCTTGAACGCCTTTTCCATTCTGCTGATATTGTCGGGCTGCGCGTTGATGTTTCCCCGGATACCCTGCGGAAACGTCTGCGCGAAGTTGTTGGTATGAGCGGAATTCAGAAGTGCAATGTTAAAATAATTCTGGTGAAAAAAACCGACAGCAGCGTAGATACCTATATGTATCCCAGTGAAATTCCTTGGAAATCTGATCATGACTATCCTGAACCAGTCGGTCTGAATGCGATGATCTTCCACGGTGAACGCCATTTTCCTCAGGCAAAATCGTTGAGCATGCTCCTGTCGACAGTGGCCTTGGGAGAGGCGCAAAAACACGACTGTTGGGATGCTGTTCTCGTTGATCGTGATGGTGAGCTATGCGAGGGCAGCAGGTCGAATGTATATTGGTTTGAAGGCGATGAGATATATTCACCGCCGACTGAAAAAATTCTCAGCGGAGTTACCCGCCGTCATTTTATTCAGGCATTGGAGATGAGCGGCAGGCAGGTTCATAGCGGGCATCTTCTGTTGGATAATTTTTATCGGAACCCCCGCCCGCTTATGCTGAGTTCCACCTCCATTGGGGTTCAGCCGGTGCGGCAGATCAAAATCATCAGCAAAAACACTGCGCAACTCCCGCCAGCCGCCAGCGCGCAACTCCCGCCAGCCGCCAGCGGGAAACTCCCGCCAGCCGCCAGCGGGCAGACCGAGACCATCGACCTGCCTTCCGATGGACAAGCCGAGGAATGCGCCCGCTGCTTTATACAATACATGCAGAAAATCACCTGAAATACGAGACGGCATTCACTAGTAGAAAGTTTTGCTACTGAAAATTGCGCTTGCGCAATTTTCCAATGACTGGATTCAACATTCAAAACTTTCTAGTATTGTAATGGGTACAAATTATGAGATTAATGTGTGTTATGACGATGGAAGTATTATCCATTTGCAGGGCACTGATCTGAACACTGTTCTGCGAGCTTATAAAGTGTATGTGGAAAAAGAAAACAACGTATTCAAAGATGAAATCAGCACATTACATGTGAATGAATAATTGAATTATGCTTGACATTGGCTTTCCTGCCATTATACTCTAAGAAAGTTTTGCAAAATGCAAAACTTTCTATAAAATTGGAGAATGCTAAGCACAAAGAAAGCACTCCAGATCGGAAACTTTGGCTACTGGAAATTGCGCTTGCGCAATTTTCCAATGCAAAAGTTTCTCTAACCCTATATGGAGGAAATTCATGAAGAATTTGAACATTAAACACCGGAAGCATTCCGCGCAGAAACGTTTCGGATTGTATATGCTCACGGCATTTTTTATTGCGGGAATACTTCTCACTGCCTGCGACATGTGGGGGTTTTATGACGATGGTATTCACTATATCACCGGCACGGAATACGACCTCTACGGTTATAACAAAGACGGCTACAATGCTGCCGGTTACGATATTGATGGCTATAACGCAGATGGTTACGATGCGGAGGGCTACAACAAAGACGGCTACAACGCAAATGGCTACAATAGAAATGGTTACAAAGCAGACGGTTACAATGATGCCGGTTTTGATGCTGATGGCGAACATCGTAACGGCACGAAATACAACGATGGCGGCTATGGCGAAGACGGTTACAATGCAGAAGGCTTTAATGCTGAAGGCAAACACCGCGACACTGGCAAGCAATACGACCTCTACGGTTACGACAAAGACGGCTACAATGCTGCCGGTTTTAATGCTGACGGTAATCATCGTAACGGCACGAAATATGGCACTGATGGCTATGACGAACAGGGTTATGACATAAACGGCTTTAACGCCGAGGGTTATGACATCGGCAAGTTTAAGAGAGATGGGTATAATGACGAAGGGGATCATAGAGACGATTTTCTTACGCTCTCTGCTGCTGGGAATACTACCCCCGGAGGTATATGGTCGGATGGTACAACAATGTGGGTATCGGATACTGACAATGGCAAAATCTATGCCTACAACATGAATACCCATGAACGCGATGCGAACAAAGATTTCGACACGCTCTCTGCTGCGGGGAATACTGCTCCCAGAGGTATATGGGCGGATGAAGAAACAATGTGGGTGCTGGATACCAATTACAAGGTATATACCTATAATATGAGTACCAAGGTAAAAGAATCCGTAACTGGCGAATATCCTAGTGTCTTATTAGCTACAGATATTTGGTCAGATGGAACAACAATGTGGCTATCGTCTGAAACTGTAGGCATTCATATTTTTGCCTTCGAGATAGGTACTCTAAATACCGTTGCTTCAAAAGATATTGAATTCTCGGCAAATAACTCTACTGCGCGGAACATCTGGTCAGATGGAACAACAATGTGGGCAGCGGATGGTCGCAGGGATGTAATTGAAGCCTACCCGATGAGTCCCCCATTGACTTCTCAAGAGCTGAGTGATGGAGAACGGGATACAACAAAAGATTTCGCCACAATTGCTGTTGTTGCTGGCGAGGATATTGAACTCCGCGGCATCTGGTCAAATGGTACAACAATGTGGATAGTGGATAATATCACTAACAAAATTTACGCCTACGACTTAGCAACCGGAGCCCGTCCGCCCAAGGCAGCAGAATAAGCGCGCCCGAGTCCGCCCCAAATGCTCGGGCGGACGGAAGAGCATACTAATTTCTCACATCAAACAGAAACTGGTTAACAATGTTCTCAATGAGTTCCTGATGACCGCTTGTCAGCGGTATTTCGCCCTGCGCCGCTGCAATGCCGCAGGTGAAATGCCAGCCTGCCGCGTCCTGCTGTCGGTTACCTTTTCCGATAGGTAATTGAACTTCGGAAAGAAGAGCGGAGAGCATCGGGCTCGGGACGGAGAATAGTGAGAAAGCGTTCCTCTCCCGCATTGAGCTCAATCGTAATGGGGGCGATAACAGATGAATTCATGGAAACGAGGCGGAGATCGACTACTGCCTCAATACCAAAGGTAAAGCCGTTACCAATGAAGAGAACAAAGGTGCTGTCAATGTGTTCGTTGCGAATGTCAATGGTGTTTTGTTTTTGCGCGGGCGCCGAGTAATTCATGTAGTCGCTGTTGCTGATGTCTGCGCCGTAGCTCACGATGAAGGGCGCTCCCTTTTTATGCGAGGAGTAATAGTAGCGGTTTTCTTCGGGGGTAATGGCTTCGTCATTCAGCCCTCTGAAACGAATGGGAATTGATTGCATTTTTCCATTGACCTGGGGAATGCGTACATCAAAATGGAGATGAGGGCCGGAAGATTGTCCGGTATTACCGCTATAGCCGATGAGCTGTCCGCTTTGAACGGTCTCTCCGGGTTCAACAATTGCGCCATTTCGCTGGAGATGTACATAATTTCCAAAGGTTCCATCGGAATGCATAATGCTTATCACGTTGCCGTATTGCGCATACCGGGAACCCCTGCCGCCCGAGTTTGAATCTTCCTTAACCGATACCACTATACCGCTTCTGGCAGCATGAACCCCCGTTCCCGTCGGAAGGTCAAAATCAACTGCGTAGCTGTTTTCACCGCTGTGTGTGAATGTCCCGTGAAACCCCTGGGTTACCTGCCGCTTTGTTCCATGCGCGTAGGGAAGGGTATAGAGATAGTTTTCATCGGGGGCTGCGGTATCGGGATTTCCCAGGCTGTGCCGATAACGGTAACTGTACGCGACACGCTGTGTTTTATCATCTATCGACAGGGAAAATAGAGGATATCGGCGGGTATCCGCTTCAAGGATTGTTCCGAAAGGGACTGCGGCACTCGGAGTCATATTTTGCAATTCTGCGAACTCCACATATAGGTACACAGGAATAACGTGATCATTATCTGCGTAGAAGGTGATAATTTCATCTGCATCCTGCTCGGTATACAGGCGGACATTATCGCTCTGGCTCTGGTTCTGGCTTTGGCTTTGGGCAGCAAGCGGAAGTGAACAGCAGAGCGCCAGAAAAAGCATAAAAGAAAGTTTTGCATTAATAAAGTTTTGCCTTGGAAAATTGTGCAAGCACAATTTCCAGTAGCAAAATTTTGTTTTATTATTTTGAGATATTGACCTGATCCAGACGCATGGGCGATCCGGATGCTTGGGAGAGCAGGCCGAGCGGCGATAATTAATGCGATCCGTTCCGCAATATCCGCATTTCCTCATCGCTCAGCCCGGTAATCCTCTGAACAGCTTCGGTCGACAACCCTTCCAAAAACATACTGCGGGCGTTTTTTCTCCGCTCCTCAATATGCCCCTCCGAGCGACCTGCCTGAAGTCCTTCCTGTCGGCCCTTTGTGATACCCTGCTCAAGACCCTCAACCCGGCCTTTCAGAATACCTTTCTCCATTCCCTGCTCAAGACCTTCAACACGGCCTTTCAGAATGCCTTTCTCAATGCCCTCAGCCCGGCCCTTTGTGATACCCTGTTCAAGACCCTCAATCCGGCCCTTCGCAATGCCTTCCCTGACGAAGGCGTTGGTAATATTATATGTCCGCATACTGTTTTCTCCTTCAGGATATAGTTTCCTGTTAATTTTCTCAAACTGTTCATACAGTCCCAGATCTTTTAGATAGCCCAG
>CBDDDG010000012.1:0-190387 GCA_965226555.1 Salinispira sp.
AAGCGGGAAAATCTTTGCAGATAATACCACCTTCCAGGGAGAAGCTGATATTGGGAGCGGATTTTTCAAAAATACCACCGCCTTCCGGGACAATGTTACCTTCCATGATGATGCTTCATTTGAAAGCGGCGGCACAAGCATCACTGTCAACTTCTTGGCTAATCTTACCCTTGCCCCCACATCTGCCATGAATTTTACGATCAAGAACTTGGTTACCGTCACCATTGGAACGGACACTACCAATGAGCTGAACATAACAGGCGCTGCGGTAACCTTTGACGGCGTAAGCACCAACACCTTCACAATACGTTCGCGCATTACCGGTAATCAGGCACTTACATTCAGTACTACAGGCCGCACGGTAGAAATCGGCCAGATCGGTATTCCCGGTACATCCTACAGTGGAAACATTACCCTTTCATCTGCTGTTATCTTTCAGGGAAGTGTTAATGCGACAAGTGGAACCTTCAAGGATAATGTTACCTTCAGAGCGTCGGCACAGCGGTCAACTTCCAGGATAACATTACCCTCGCCCCCACGGCTCCCGTGAGTTTTACGATCGACAACTCGCCTACCGTCACCATTGGAACGAACACGAACAATATACTGAACATAACAGGCGCTGCGGTAACCTTCACCGGCACAAGCACTAATACCTTCACAATACGTTCGCGCATTACCGGTAATCAGAACCTTACATTTAGTACTGCAGGCCCGGTAGAAATCGAACAAATCGGCACTTCAGGCAATCCCCCAACCCCCTACAGCGCAAACATTACCTTTACCAGTTCAATTACCTCAGCATCCGGCACAACAAACCTCACAATTCATCATCAGCAGCCATCAGCATCGGCAACATCGGCACATCCGCACATCCATTTAACACCATTACCGTAACTGCTTCTTCTATTATTCTCACCGGCAGCATCTACTCCAATAATAACCAGCGATACAACACACTCGCCGGCGGAACCGACAATGGAACCCGGTTCATGCATACAGCGGACTCATCCATTGATACGGCTGGAGCGGGAATGGTTGAGTTTGATGATCTGTATGTTCTTATATCAACCGGTATCGAAGTTGATTTTAATAATATCCTCTCAAATACCATAAACATGGACAGTTTTATATTTTATCAGGGGATTATTGATATTGATTCAACAAATTCATCCCTCATAATTGAAGCTTCAGAAAACATTGTCATACTCGGAGGCAGATTATAATGATGCCGATCCAGAACGTGCCAGCGCCAATGAATGGAAATACCCCGCCGCCCTTAGTTATGACCCCGGAACCTCCTATTCCGCAGCCTTCGGCAGCAATGTTAAAAGCGCATCGAAAACACTTACCCTCACGGGCAACGGCAACTTCTACCTCAACGGTACAGATATTACCTTTGGCGGTACATTGAATCTCTCACTCCCGGATAATACAAACTCCGACCCCATGGCCAATGCTCCATGGGGCGCCCCCCTTCGCCATCTTACTCAACACCACAGTACAAAACTGTACTGTTGCAAATAATACAAAAAACACCATTATTGAGGCATTTACCCCAACAGCTACCTCTGGAACAGGAAACAGCAGTGTAACAGATGGCGGCGGTAATTCACTATTTACATACAAAGAAACCATTCCTCAGCCGGTAGCGCCTGCCTATGCCGCCATCACTACGGCAGATCTTATTAATACCTACGGTATTGATTTTGACCGGACATACATTATGGCAGCAGAAACCATTCGCTCCGATCTCATTAAACTTACCTTTAACCGGCCTGTTTTAAATGCTAATGATGAAATAGACACTCAGGTAACGAAAGATAATATCATCACAATAGGCGGCACAGACATGAATTTCACAGCGCGGCTTGACGGCGACACCGCCCCTGTTTTATCAATTAACGCGAACGACCTCACGCAAGATACCACCACATACTACGCCCTCAAAGAATTCTATATCCATATCCCAAACACCCACACATTCCGAACCGATGCAACAGGATCAGCAGCGGCGAATGCAGCCAATGGCGGACTTGGCGGATCAAACAGTACCAATACCCAAGGAAATAAGGGAAATTCCACTGCAATTGTGCCGGACATTTCCTTTGCCAAGGGAATCTTTTTTGGCTCTAACGGCGCCGACCTTGTTACCGCAATGAGCTCCGGAGGCAATACCTTTAATACAACCAGCGATGGCATACCCCCGCTGCTTCTTGAAATTCTTGTTGGAAGAAATGGGGATACCTCGGATGCGCGGAGTTACCACAATTATTTCAAACTTAGATACTCAGAGCCGGTAGCCTTCGGCGATGCCGATGGAGCCGTCATTGGCGACTCCAGCACTGAAGACGCAGTACAGGATCTTCAGTACGCGGCGGGAACAACCTTTGTGAATGCTGTATCAACAACTCCCTTTGATCCCGGCCCGCCCGGTATGCCAAATAGGAGCGGCGGTGAAATTATTACTGATATGGGAACCGTTACCGTTCCGGAATTTTTTCATACACGAACCAAACGTATCAGGAAAATTCCGTGTATCACATGATCAAAGGCAGTACCGACGGAAATCCGAACATTGATCTTCTTTACAAACCCCGTGACACCGAATTGGAAATTATTCTGGCAGGGCGCATGAAATCGTCAACAGAATGGGCGGGCTGGGTCTTCAATGTTCTCGACCCCTACGCGGCAGGCAGCATAACCTTAATCGAAAATCCCAACATTACCGATAGAGCAGGGCAGACCATCAATCTTGCAGAAAATCAGGCATATATCAACAATATCAATTCAACGATAGCGCGCACTGCCTTAGTAACCGACTTTAAACCCGATCCCGATCTGAACATTGCTACCGATTTCTGGGATGTATCTCCCCCGGGCATATCTGCCTACAGCCCCGATACTACTGTCACACCTCCTCTTGGCGGACCCTACCCTTCTCCAAATTATGAAATTGTCATCCGCGATTCCGATAATAATCAGCTTATTGATACCTTCGATATTTTTGTTCAGGATAATTTCCTCAGCCGTTCATGGGACTATGTACAGGGACAAAAACAATCCCGAAAAAAATATTATATGGGATCCTTTTACCGATCATCCCGATGCCAGACAAATACCAACTGCCGCAGATTCAACGACCATGGTTACTCCCCCTCGGGGAATTCGAGATAATAGTCTTGCCGATATTGGCGCGTTTTTCTTCGCTTCCGTCAATGAAAATATCCAAAACGCGACACTCCGCCTCCGATTCATCATTCAACTACCAGTTTTTAGCACCTCAGTAACAAACAACCTCTTTATTCAAAAAGGAACCATAAACGTTGACAAATGATCAATATTTCAGTTTGGTATTCAATGAAACTGCGAAAAATTGGTTTCCTGATTCTGTTATCTATATTGCCTACAATGCCACAGCAGGTCTCATTACCGATCTTGCCGGAAATCTCATGCCCCCATCCGGTTTCGGATCACCCTCCGTATTTCCTTCTCCTCCCCTCATCCCCAATAATTTTGTTCTGAACCCCTACGAGAACTTCAACGGAGAAAACGGAAAGATTTTTAGCACTGACAAATTCCCACCGTTCATACTTACAACTCTCGGAGCCGTTGGAGGAACACGGCTCTACATGAAATTCAATGAACCCGTTCTTGATGATAGTACAAGTCCAACTGCCATTACCGCCTCCAATTTCTCCTTAAGCTGGGGCGCTTCTATTAATGACATTGAAATTATCTCATCTGAAAATATCAGAGGGGCAAACGCAGCAACAGAAATTTATCTGAACCTTGGTTCTCCCATCAGCATTGAAAATATTTTCGATGGAAATATCAACGTCAGCGCGATAAACAACATTCGTGATATGGCATTGAATCCCTACGATACCAGCATAGCCCACGAAACAAGCGATGTTCTTCTTGGAGTCATTGAGCCGGTATGGGCAATGAATAGTATCCTCGGAGGAAATTCTTCCGTCTACACCATTCGGAATTTCGATGGCAGCGAATATCTTCTTAATGCTGATATAACGATTGAATCGGTCATACTTTCAAACGTTGCTCAGTACACATCCTTACCGGTCAAATTATACTATGATGTCAATGTAGCCGAGTCAAAGCGTTTCGACAGTGGTTTCTGGTCGGTGTTTTCCATTCCGGGTCTCATTGATGATGTGAATGTATCGGCAAGAAATGCCCGGCAGCTCGCCGATGATGGCCGTATTACCCGCGATCTTATTCCGGGGGATGATGGAGAAATACAGCCCGGTGTTACTCTTGAATTTTTGTATTCAATTGGAGGCAAAATGACGGCATCCATAGACAATCCGAACAATCTTTTTTCCATCCGTCCATGGTCGCTTGACATAGAACAACTTCTTGAACAGCGCGGTAATACAACGGTTGCGAACAATGTTATTAATCCTGAAAATGGCGATTCTGCTGTTATTCATTATGAACTTGAGCGCGCCGGTACGGTTATCATTAGCATATTTACTGTTGACAATTGTTGCTCCGATTTGGTAAGAATTCTTCAGCGAAGCCGCGCTGGCGAAGGTCAACATTCTATTGCCTGGGACGGCACGAATGCCGGCAACACCATTGTCGCTCCGGGGTTCTATTTTATCCGTGTTGTTGCCCCGGGCATCGATGAAACCCGAAAGGTGCTGGTGGTAAAACCATAAACCGATTCTGCTGCCGCCCCCGCTCCGCTGAATAATACAATTCTGGAAGGGTAATCAATATGAAACATAATCTTATTTCGGTAATTATACCATTTTACAACCGCGGAAACTACCTGCCTGAAGCAGTCGATTCCGTATTTCGACAAACAACGGGTAATGTTGAGCTCATTCTTGTTGATGACGGCTCGACCGATGAATCCATGGAGCGCGCATGTCGGCGCTGGAAAAACCGCGGCGGCGCAATGGGCAGCGCAATGGGCAGCGCAGCCAATCAAAATACGAATTTTTCACATTTTTCACATCATAGCCCGATACGTACGCTCATTAATCTGCGTATTCCGCACAGCGGCATGCCCGGGCTGGTTCGAAACCGCGGTATTGAGCTATCTTCCGGTTCCCTTGTTGCATTTCTGGATTCTGATGACCTATGGCTCCCGCGCAAGCTTGAACTTCAGTTGCCCATGCACAAAAAATTCCGTATTTCACACACCAGCGAAACCTGGCTGAGGGCAGAGTCGGCAGCCCCGGCATCCACACCAGTCTCCAAACTGCAATTCAGAACAATCAGCCAGAAATCCCAGAAACATCGGCGCAGCGGAAATATATTTCAGGACGCCCTGTGGAAGTGTATTATCGGGCCAAGTACCGTACTTATGGAAAAATCGCTGTTCGCCGAATGCGGAATGTTCAGGGAAGATTTGGAAATTGCAGAAGACTACGAATTCTGGCTTCGCATATGTTCTCAAACCGACATTGCCTATGCGGATACTGAGCTTACGCAAAAGCGGGCTGGTATGCCCGATCAGAATCAGCTTTCAGAACGCTACACATACATCGAACAATTCCGCATTCAGGCGCTCAGGAAGCTTCTGGAAACATCAAATTGTCTACATAGCAGACAAAGGTATTCCGCATGGTCTATACTCAGAAAAAAAGCGGAAATTGTTCGAAACGGAGCAGAAAAACGAGGTCAGGCAGGAGATGAATATACTAAGCTTATTCAACAATGCGATACGGAAATGCTCAATGTATCTGAAAGCGCTCATTAGCAATTTCAGCATGCCTGTGAGGATGCTTGTGAAGATACTGATAATAACCTGCGCATTCGGCGCTGTCTCCTGTTCCTCAGAATCGACAATTATTATTAACCCCGATTTTTCCGGACAGGCTGACATACGTATTCAGGTTTCCGACATTCTTTTCAGATACTTCCAAGATATTACCGGAAATTATCAGCTTTCCAGCGTTTTCAATTCTGCGGAAATTCTCTTTGAACTCGAAAAACGCAGGGGCATTACCGTTTTACAACTCAATCAGCCCCGTAGTAATACCCTTGAACTCAGCCTTGCCTTCGATAATGTAAACACCCTGCTTGCCGGTGAACTTCCAGAATCTGTCAGTGAAGACATCTTTATTATCAAAACACTGCCCAATGGGAAAACAAAGCTTACCCTTAACCTCAATGAGCATACCATTCCTGCCCTCATGGACTTTGCTCCTGTGAGCAACAATGTTCTCAGCGACTACCTTCTCCCCGCATCGGGGAGAAGCGCCGATCCGCTGGCATATAAGGAAGATCTTGTCTGGGCGCTTGAGGAATATGCGGATGCTGAGCGTATTGAAAAATACATTGATGATTCAGCCATTTCATTTACCTTTGCGCTGCCGGGGCCTGCGCATGATGTTCAGGGAGAAAGTGCTATAGTACAATCTTCCTCCTACAATTTAGGACAAGATATTACATTTACCCTGCCCATCATCAATTTATTCACAATGACAATACAAAAAAACCTTTATGTTATATACTAAAATTGATAGAATCGTATTTTAGAAGCGAGGGTACTATTATAATAATGAAACCAAAAATCCTCTTTATAACCGATAATAACGAGATCAGAGATGCTGTCCATGAGAGATTCTCTCCCACCTACGACTTTACCTTTGCCGAAACTATCGGTAAGGGTCTGAAACTCATCACTCACGATGCTCTGTTTTTTACTATTCTCGCAACATATCAGGGAGATAAAACAATAAAATTATTCAAAAAAAGCAGCGAAATTTTACCAACCTCGGGACGTATCATGATTTCCGATGCTGTCGACCTCCCCATGGCATTTGAAGCGATAAACGTGGGAAAGGTATTCGGTCTTTTTCAAAATCCAATTGACCTGAGTGAACTGAGTGACATGCTTCAAGCTGCTGCTGTGGAGTATGATCGTTACCGGCGAATTCATCTGGATACACTTACCGATCCCCTGACCGGTTTATATAACAGGCGTTTCATAGATCGGGAATTGAATCGTGTTCTTGAATCGGCTCAGCGGCATAAATCGACCTTTGCTATTATTTTTGGAGATATAAACCGATTCAAAAATATTAATGATACATACGGACACACAAATGGGGATCTTCTTCTCAAGAACATTGCAACTGTTCTCACCCGAACCTGCCGCGGATCCGATGTACTGTGCCGTTTCGGCGGCGATGAATTTGTTGTTCTCATAGAAAAAGCAAACGCAACACAAACAATTCGCCTTATCGAACGTCTGAATACAGCAATGAAGGAACTCCGCCTTTCTGAAATGAAAAATGAAAAGTTTTCACTTTCGCTTGGCTACGCGCTTTTTCCTTCAGATAGCAACACGCTGGAGGGAATGTTTAAAATTGCTGATGATCGCATGTACAAGGTTAAACACAGACTTCGTTAGCTCGGCTGCGGCTACACGCTCTTTCCCAACTATCTGGGCGAATAAGCGAACAATAGAAACTTGTGGAAAGTTTTACAAAATGCAAAAATTTCTTGTGCATTTCACCAGCTTGACTACCAGCTTGAACGGGGTAAATCTATCTTCCACCTTCCGTTTATTTTTCGTCCATGCAAAATAAATTCCTGCCCCCCCGCAGTAAACTGAAGAACACGATACCCGTCTGCCTCAAATGTGAGAATGTGCTCCGGTTCCGAAACCGGTAGCGGCAGATCAAGAAATCCTCCCGTTTCAGAACCTGCCGCAAGCATGTCTTCCATAAATAATACAATGGCAGCAGTATTTTCGGTAGACAGAGAAGCTGCTTCTTCAAAATTATGCTGCTGAAGAGCACGCAGAAAGTTTCTTCCCGTCTCTTCGGGGCCGGGTGCGCAGGATACCAAAACCAATAATAATATAACTGCACATATACTTCGATAAAATTTCATATTCATACAAGAGGAAAGTTTTGATAATGGGATATTATATTTGACCAGCCCGGAGGCATGGCGAGCAGGAGGCGCAAGCCTCCGACCAGCCCGGAGGCATGGCGAGCAGGAGGCGCAAGCCTCCGACCAGCCCGGATGCATGGCGAGCAAGAGGCGCAAGCCTCCGACCAGCCCGGATGCATGGCGAGCAAGTCCAATTAATGCGATCCATTCTGCAGTGTCCGAATTTCATCCTCGCTCAGCCCGGTAACATCCTGAATGTCATGGGATGAAAATCCTTTGGAAAACATACTGCGGGCATTTTTTCTCCGCTCCTCAATATGCCCCTCCGCGCGACCTTCCTGACGACCTTCCTGACGACCTTCCTGACGACCTTCCTGACGGACTTCCCGCTGCATTTCCTTCGTTTCTTCCTGTACTTCCTGCTTGACCTGGGCTTTGACCTCTTTGTAAATTCTCAGTTGCCACGGGAACAGTATTTCTATTCCTTCTTTTGTAATCATATCAATTACCTCCTTTATAGTGTAATCGTTAACGTTCGTCTCTGAGATGTGTGTATTATAGAGCACATCGCTCATAATGAGCAAGGACTCCTTCACCTTTTCGCCAGTGTCATGCTGGAGAATTTTCAAAAGATTCTTCGTGAATTCAGCGCAATTATCCTCATTCTTCAGATTTTTGTTGTAGCGCGCAAGGTAAAAATAGGCAGGCACCCGACCGTGGGACTGCAGTATTTTCTCATGCGGGAGCCTATGCACATCAATAACAGGATACTCAAAGATTTGGCGATATGCGCTCGGAAGGATCTCAGCCCGCGTGTCTTCCGTCGCGATCTGCTGCGGCCATTTCCGCATTCCCGTGTACAGAACAAGGGGATACACCCAATGATGTCGGTACGTTTTCGAATTGCGGATAGCGCGCTTGAGCATATCGGTATATTCGAATAGGCGCCTGCTCATGGAATAATCAACAAATTGCAGCAGTTGATATATGGACTCCGCATCGGCAAACAAGTATTTGTGAGTTTCATCCCATTGTTTTCGCGGCTTTCGATAAGCCTGTTTATTTTTCTTCATATACTGATAACGGAGGTGATCTTGCTTCGATTTAACGGACACTCTTCTAAGCACGATACTATAGGGAGAGGAGAGTGTTATGGAAACACGGAAAGTCAGAAAATTCTATGCTGAGGATTTTAAGGAACAGGCTGTGGAGCTTGCCAAAGAAATTGGCACGAAGCAGGCGACGGAAAAGCTGGGTATAGCAAGTTATCATACCCTCGCGAAATGGGTTCGGAACGACCAGAAAGGTCCCGAGTTTCGGGAACTTCAGGAAGCCCTGGCCGAGAACAAACGATTGAGAAAGGAACTGCGCGCCGAGAAAAAGGCGGTGGCAATACTCAATGATGCAATGGTTTTTTTTTGCAGAAAGGAGAGCCTGAAATGAAGTATCGAGGAATTGAGCAGCTGAAGCAGACCGGACATGCTGTTGCACCATGCTGCAAACTTCTGAAGGTGTCCAGCTCGGGATTCTATGACTGGCTTAAGAGAGAACCGTCCAAAAACACCCGCAGGGATGATGAGCTTACGGGTAAAATCCTGCGTGTGTATACTGAAAATAAGGGATGCTACGGTTCGCCCCGAATTCACCGGCTGCTGCATCTTCATGGTGAAGCAATCGGGAGGAACCGAGTCGCCCGGCTTATGAGGGAATCGGGGCTCAATGCGGGGAGAACGAAGGCATATCGCCCGCGAACAACAATGAGCAATCCATCCCAGAAGAAGTCTCCGCGGGTGTTTCGCATTGAAAGCTCCACGGTTACGAAAGCGAATGAGGTCTGGGCATCGGACCTCACGTACCTGCCCGCCGGCGCAGGATTTGCGTACCTTGTTGTGGTTCTGGACATCTATACCCGGGAAATTACGGGCTGGAATGTCAGTGATTCCATGGAGAGCACACAGACGGAAAAGGCTCTGTTACAGGCCGTACGGAGAACTCCCGGGGAGTTGAATAGCTTGGTCTTTCATTCAGATCAGGGAACGCAGTATTGCGCGCAGAGCATTCGAGACAAACTGGAAATGTTACATATTACCCAGTCGATGTCGAGAAGGGGGAATTGCTACGATAATGCCTTTGTGGAAAGTTTTTTCCACACGCTGAAGAATGAGCTTGGTAAGCCGAGGTTTCAGAACCTTCAGGAGGCGCGGAAGATAGTTTTTGAATACATCAACTGGTATAACCGAGAGAGGCTTCATTCTTCTCTTGACTATATGAGTCCGATGAATTATGCTTTGAAAACAGCAGGAGAATCCTGTTGTGTTGCTTAGCGGATTGTCCGAATTTTCGAAGCAAGATCAGAGGAAATGTTCGTGGTGATTGAGTTTTTGCAAAAAAAAGTTTGAAAAATGTAAAAAATTCTTTGGTTAATGTATGCGGATAAAGATATGCGGCTGCGATGTATGATTGGCAGTTGCGGATGGTTCGGTATACCCATGAGCATTCGATCAAGGCGGCTGGTCGGCGCTCGTAGGAAGCGGTGCCTGCGGGCTATGAAACTAATACCATGATGGTATGAGACTACTTGGCACGCCGGAATATGAAAACATACCGTTTTTGGTTCCGGTGTATTTGCCCATGGCATTGAGCTTGTTGCCGGTTTCGGGCGTCCAATGATCCTTCCACTCCTCAAGATCGCGATTGAATGCGCTTGCCTGAGCGAACATCCCCTGCATATTCGTTACCGAACTGACATTCCATCCGGTGATATCGCCATTGAATGTGCTTGCCTGAAAGAACATCATCTCTACACTCGTTACCGAACTGATATTCCAGCTTGAGATATCGCGATTAAATGCGTTTGCCTGATAGAACATCCCCGTCATATTCCATACCGAGCTGACATTCCAGTTTGAAATATCGCCATTGAATGTGCTTGTTTGAAGAAACATATAGGATATATTCGTTACCGCGCTTGTATCCCATTCGGAGATATCGCCATTGAATGCGCTTTTGTCTTTGAAAACCTTGGACATATTGGTGATTGTCGTGGTAATAATGTAGTTGAGATTGGCGTTATTGCCCCAGATTGTTATTCCCGTAGTTACCGCGGTTTTCAGTTCAGCGTTAGTTTGAGGATTCACGATAACGTAGAAATAGTGGGCAAACCATAGTGTTCCGTCGGTTTTTTCGCCATATATCAGATATGTTCCTTCTGTTGTGCTTGCGGTAACGGTAATAATTCCAGTACTCGCATTAACTGTCGGCACGGTAACCCCTGCGGGATCAGTTGCGGGGATGACATCCCAAATGGCTCCCTGAGGGCTCAGCACGGCAGTGTTTGGCTCCACGGTGGTCAACTTAACAATGAGATTCTCACTGGCAATAAGGTTATGAACATCCTCCGAAAGAATTACGAAGGCTACCGTTCCCACGGGAACCCTCGTTCCAATGATCGGCAGTGTTGCGGTTTGCGATGCCGACCATGTGCTATTGCCCTGCGTATTCTTGGCGCGCGCCTGTACTTCGTAGGTGGTGCTATTCATCAGGCCAGTGATGGTGTGCTGTGTGCTTGTGCCGATGCCGGAGCTTATTTCCGTCCATGCTCCGCCGCCTGTGCGGTAGCGGAGGTGGTACGCGGTAACGGCGCTGCCGCCAGTGTCGGTCGGCGCTGTCCATGAGGCACTCAGCTGGCTGTTTCCGGGGTTGAGCGTGAGGGCTGTCGGCGCCATGGAAACGTTAGCAGCGGTTACGGTTTCCGATGCCGACCATGAGCCATTGCCCTGCGCGTTGACGGCGCGCGCCTGTACTTCGTAGGTGCTGCCGTTTGTCAGGCCGGTGATGATGTGCTGTGTGCTTGTGCCGATGCCGGAGCTTATTTCCGTCCATGCTCCGCCGCCTGTGCGGTAGCGGAGGTGGTACGCGGTAACGGCGCTGCCGCCAGTGTTGGTCGGGGCGCTCCATGAGGCACTCAGCTGGGTGTTTCCGGGGCTGAGCGTGAGGGCTGTCGGCGCGCTGGGTGTGGTAACGGGAGTTGCGGTGTCAATCGCTGAGTTACCGTTGCGCTCTTCCGGGTAATGAGCGGTTATTTCGCTAACAGCATATACCTGCACCTCGTACTCGGTACCGTTTGTCAGTCCGGTGATGCGGTAGGTGTAGGGTGGGTCGGCAGTCAGATCGACGGAAATGGGATTTGACCACTCGCCTGCAGGTGCTCCAGTTTTGCGATATTGCACCTCATACCTGTCAATGTTTCCACTGGCGCCAAGGTTAGTCGGCGCTTCCCATGTTGCGGTAAGCATCTCATCCCCCACTTCAAGCATGAAAGTAGTCGGAGCGGTGGGAAGGGTACCATCAGGCGTTTCGGTGGCGGGCGGCGACCAGTCGCCCGCTCCCGCCTTGTTAACGGCACGAACCCGCACATCGTAGCTTTGAGCGTTTGCCAGCCCGGTAATGACGTGGTTTGTGGCAGTATGAGCGATGGTGTCGGTGTCTGTTGAGTCGTCCGTTGGCCAGTCTGCGGTGCTTAGTTTGTGCTGCACATGGTATTCGGTAATGGTGCTTCCGCAGTCATCGGGGGCTGTCCATTCCACGGACAGTTCATCGTTCCCCACATTGAGGAGGGGAACTGTCGGCGCGGCAGGATTAATGACAGGTTTCAGGCTGGGAGTACCGCCTATCGGCCCCGGGGCAGGACATCCAACGAGTAAGGCAGTGAGAATTACGCTTATTACAACAAAAACGGGAAATCTCTCCCATAACTTTCGCAATGGATTAAAATCACACATCATTTTAATACTTTCACTATAAAATTTCACAGGCGGGCAGATGTAGCCGCGTTTAATGTTGCCGTATCCGGCATTGTACAAGGACCGCGCCGGTTCATCATGCGTCCTGATCGAAAAAAGGCAGGAGCGGGGCTGGTCGGCGCCCAGCGCCTGCCTGAGTTGAATTGCCGCTTCTCACTAGTTACTGCGGGCTATGAAACTGCTCCTAATAAAAGAATGACCATGACGGCTTATTCTCGTACACGCCGGAATTAAACATAAGGTATTGGCCACCGGTGTATTTGCCATTGGCATCGAGCGTCAAATGATCCTTCCACTCCTCAAGGTCTTTATTGAATGCTCTTGCGTTAAAGAACATATAGTTCATATGCGTTACCGCGCTGACATCCCAGCCGGAGATATCGCTATTGAACGCGCTTGCGTCATTGAACATCCTCGTCATATTCGTTACCGAACTGACATCCCAGTTCGAAATATCGCCATTGAATGCACTTGCACTCTGGAACATATTGGACATATCCGTTACTGCCGTAGTAATAATGTAGTTGAGATCGGCAGTTTGTCCCCATGTTGCTATCCCCGCATCTACCGCTGTTTTCAGTGCACATTTACCACCGTCACTAGCAGCAGTATAAACATCATCATCATCAAGCACACCATCACCATTAGTATCAATCTTATCATTATTATCAACAACACCATCACAATTAACATCAATTGTTCCAGCAGTTGGGATTATAACCTTATAATTCTGAAGAATCGCAGATTTAGCCAATTCGTGTATATATTCTTCGGTTATAGGCTGAGGAACTTCGGTTTTAGGCTGAGGACTCACGGTAACAGAGAAATATTCAGCAAAGAGTATATCTCCAGTTCCGGTTTCGCCATATACCAGATATGTTCCTGCCGTTGTACCCACAGCAACCGTAACCATGCCGGTAGCCGAATCAACTGTTGGAACGGTAAGCCCTGCGGACGCAGTTGCGGGAGTGATACTGACTCCTGATGCACTAACCGCGAGAGTACCCTGTTCCACGGTGGTCAACTTAACGGTTGGGCTCTTATCGGCAATAATGGCCATAGCGGTTTCCGATAGGCTTACCGTCGCTGCCGTACCCGCAGGACTCTGTGTCACAGGAATCCGCAGCATTGCTGATGCGTGTTCAGACCAAAACCCATTGCCCTGCATGTTGACCGCGCGCACCCGCACATCGTAGACGTTGCCATTTATCAGCCCGGTAATGGGGTGGCTTGTGATAGTAGTATCACTGATAATGGCGGTGTCCGTTGTGTCATCCTCTGGCCATTCTGCGGCACTTATTTTGTGCTGCACATGGTACTCAGTAATTTCACTGCCGCCGTCATTGGGGGCGCTCCATGCCGCGATGAGCTGGGTGTTTCCAACGGTGATCGCGGGAGCATCTATTGTGCCTGGATGGGTTGGTCCCGGTTCCGGTTCCGGCATGGGCTCGGGTTCCGGCATTGGACATCCAGCAAGTAAGGCGATGAGAATCACGATTATTGCAACAAAACCAGGAAACCCTCCCCATAACTTTCGTAGTGGATTAAAAAGATTAAACATCATTTTAATACTCCTTTCTATAAAAAATATTTGTCGGACAAAGTCCGCTTATGTTTCATTGCAGATACGCGCTGAAACCTTATACAAAGGTTACCGCACAATATCAAAATAGTCAACTACCTACATGAATTTTATGGCAATTTCGCTCACTATCGGCGCTCGTCGGCAGCGGCCCACTGCGGGCGATAAAACTAATACCATGACGGTATGAGACTACCTGTCACGCCGGACTGCCAAAACATATTTTCTTTGCTTCCGGTGTATTTACCTCTATTCCAGGAGTTCCGACCGAGTGTCAAATGATCCTTCCACTCCTCAAGATCGCGATTGAATGCGCGTGCGTTCACGAACATCCTGTCCATATTCCTTACTGAGCTGACATTCCAGCCGGAGATATCGGCATTGAATGCGTCTGCGCCCCAGAACATATCACTCATATTCGTTACCGATCTGACATTCCAACCGGAGATATCGCTATTAAATTGAGCTGTTAGAGTTAACATATTGAACATATTGGACATATTCGTTACCGAACTGACATCCCAGCGTGAGATATCGGCAGTGAATCGACTTGCTTGATAGAACATATAGGACATATCCGTTACCGAGCTTGTATCCCATTCGGAAATATCGCCAAGGAAGTATGAATCATCTCTGAACATATCGGACATATCGGTTATTGCCGTGGTAATAATGTAGTTGAGATTGACGTTATTGCCCCAGTTGCTTTCTCCCGTAGTTAGCGCTGTTTCCAGTTCAGTTTTATTTTGAGGACTCACGGTAACGTAGAAATATTCGGCAAACCATAGTGTTCCGTCGGTTTTTTCGCCATATATCAGATATGTTCCTTCTGTTGTGCTTGCGGTAACGGTAATAATTCCGGTACTCGCATTAACTGTCGGCACGGTAACCCCTGGCCGGACTATAGAGTAGTCGTCGGGGATGATCCCCGAAATGGTTCCCTCAGGGCTCAGCACGGCAGTGTTTGGCTCCACGGTGGTCAACTTAACGATGAGATTCTCACTGGCAATAAGGTTATGAACATCCTCCGAAAGAATTACGAAGGCTACCGTTCCCACGGGAACCCTCGTTCCAATGAGCGGCAGTGTTGTGGTTTGCGATGCCGACCAGAGGCTATTGCCCTGCGCGTTGACGGCGCGCGCCTGTACTTCGTACTCGCTGCCGTTTGTCAGACCGGTGATGATGTGCTGTGTGCTTGTGCCGATGCCGGAGCTTATTTCCGTCCATGCTCCGCCGCCTGTGCGGTAGCGGAGGTGGTACGCGGTAATGGCGCTGCCGCCAGTGTTGGTCGGCGCTGTCCATGAGGCACTCAGCTGGGTGTTTCCGGGGCTGAGCGTGAGGGCTGTCGGCGCCATGGAAACGTTAGCAGCGGTTACGGTTTCCGATGCCGACCATGCGCTATTGCCCTGCGCGTTGACGGCGCGCGCCTGTACTTCGTAGGTGCTGCCGTTTGTCAGGCCGTTGATGATGTACTGTGTGCTTGTGCCGATGCCGGAGCTTATTTCCGTCCATGCTCCGCCGCCTGTGCGGTAGCGGAGGTGGTACGCGGTAACGGCGCTGCCGCCAGTGTCGGTCGGGGCGCTCCATGAGGCACTCAGCTGGGTGTTTCCGGGGCTGAGCGTGAGGGCTGTCGGCGCGCTGGGTGTGGTAACGGGGGTTGCGGTTTCCGATGCCGACCATGAGCCATTGCCCTGCGCGTTGACGGCGCGCGCCTGTACTTCGTAGGTGCTGCCGTTTGTCAGGCCGGTGATGATGTGCTGTGTGCTTGTGCCGATGCCGGAGCTTATTTCCGTCCATGCTCCGCCGCCTGTGCGGTAGCGGAGGTGGTACGCGGTAACGGCGCTGCCGCCAGTGTCGGTCGGGGCGCTCCATGAGGCACTCAGCTGGGTGTTTCCGGGGCTGAGCGCGAGGGCTGTCGGCGCGCTGGGTGTGGTAACGGGAGTTGCGGTGTCAATCGCTGAGTTACCGTTGCGCTCTTCCGGGTAATGAGCGGTTATTTCGCTGACAGCATATACCTGCACCTCGTACTCGGTACCGTTTGTCAGTCCGGTGATGCGGTAGGTGTAGGGTGGGTCGGCAGTCAGATCGACGGAAATGGGATTTGACCACTCGCCTGCAGATGCTCCAGTTTTGCGATATTGCACCTCATACCTGTCAATGTTTCCACTGGCGCCAAGGTTGGTCGGCGCTTCCCATGTTGCGGTAAGTATCTCATCCCCCACTTCAAGCATGAAAGTAGTCGGAGCGGTGGGAAGGGTACCATCAGGCGTTTCGGTGGCGGGCGGCGACCAGTCGCCCGCGCCCGCCTTGTTAACGGCACGAACCCGCACATCGTAGCTTTGAGCGTTTGCCAGCCCGGTAATGACGTGGTTTGTGGCAGTATGAGCGATGGTGTCGGTGTCTGTTGAGTCGTCCGTTGGCCAGTCTGCGGTGCTTAGTTTGTGCTGCACATGGTATTCGGTAATGGTGCTTCCGCAGTCATCGGGGGCTGTCCATTCCACGGACAGTTCATCGTTCCCCACATTGAGGAGGGGAACTGCCGGCGCGGCAGGATTAATGACAGGTTTCAGGCTGGGAGTGCCGCCTATCGGCCCCGGGGCAGGACATCCAACGAGTAAGGCAGTGAGAATTACGCTTATTACAACAAAAACGGGAAATCTCTCCCATAACTTTCGCAATGGATTAAAATCACACATCATTTTAATACTTTCACCATAGAAAGATTACCACAAAGTATCGGAAATATCAACTATCTGCATAAATTTTATGGGAATTCCGCCCACTATCGGATCATCTATGCTACTATTACCATACATGAACCGTGTAATACTTCGAAACCTCCGCATGCTGCAAAGCCTTCTTGTTTGTTCACTTCTGTTTCCGACTGTGCTTTTCGGCGCCGACGATTTTGCGGAGTCCGAGTCCAATGCCGAGTCCAATGCGGAGTCCGATTCAGTATTTACCATGAGTCTCTCTCCGGCTGAAATAGAACTTAACCCGCTGTATTCCTATTTTTCCCTGGAGGGGCAAATATATACCGCGCTCCATGAGGGGCTGGTTACCTATGATCCTCAGACGCTCACACCTGTTCAGGGCATTGCGGAACGCTGGGAGATACTGGAGAACGGGAGGCTGTATCGGTTTTTTCTTCATCCGCAGGCGCATTATTCCAATGGCGATAAGGTTCTGAGCTCCCATTTCAGAGATACCTGGTTGAAAATTCTAGAATCGGGCGATGAAATACCCTTTGCTTCCCTTCTGGATCCTGTTCACAATGCCGTGAAATATCGAATTGGTGAAATAGATAATCCGGAGCGTGTGGGAATAACCGCGCCCTCACCCGATGTTCTGGAGGTACGGCTCGAGTACCCCGCAGCGTATTTTTTATCCATTCTAACGCATCAGAGCCTTGTTGTTGTCCATCCCGATATTCTTCACATTCGGGACTGGAGCGCCATCAATTCCCTTCCGGTAACCGGCCCCTATTATCTCCGGCGCATGAATGCCGACCGCATGGAATTTGCCCGCAACACCTCCTACTGGGATTCCGAAACCCCTGAGTTCGATTACATTGTTCTTGAATTTGATGATGACGACATCCGCAAAACCCAGAGCTTTAACAGCAGCGAAATTCAATGGATTTACAGCGGATTCGACAGCAGCGAGCTCCGCATTCCCGGCAGCTTGCAGGTGAGCCCGCAGTTTAACACAAGTTATTACTTTTTCTCTGCCTGGAACGAGCCCTTCGATAACGCAGAACTTCGAAAAGCCCTGCTCATGCTCCTTCCGCTCAGCGAGATTCGCAGCGCCGATGCGCATTTTTTCCCGAGCGCCGTTCTTGTGCCCGAAATTCCCGACTACCCGGAGGTAACAGGCATTCAAAATCAGGATATTCCCGCTGCGCTGCTCATTCTGGATGACATTGGCTATTCGCATGGTGAAGGGATCCCCCCGATACACATACAGCTCCCAAATAGTCCTGAGTTCAGGCGGGTGAGTACCATTATGAAGAATAGTTGGGAGGAACATCTCAATATGAGCGTTGAACTTTCATATTATGAATACTATTCCGAATATCAGAGGGCTCTCGAAAACAAGGAAATTGACATTGGCTTCATATCGTGGGTTGGCGATTATGCCGACCCCATGACCTTTCTTCAGTTATGGAACAGTACCAGCACCTTGAATCTTGCAGGATTTTTCGATCCTGAATTCGATAGGCTTCTTGAGGAGAGCAATGGTCTTGAGGGTTCAGCCCGCTATGAGCAGCTTGCGAAGGCAGAGGAGTATGTGCTGAATAGCGCCATTGTTCTGCCTGTTAGCCACAGCCCCTCGTTTCATGTCATTAACCTTGAGGAAATTGGCGGGTGGTATTCGACCATTCTGGATATTCATCCGTTTAAGTATTTTTACCAAAAAAAATTAGTTCCCCCGCCAAACATTGCGCGCGGCAGCGGGCATATCTCCCAATAAACGAGCCGGGAGAAGCGGATAACTACATGGTTGTCTGATTGTCTTCAGACAGCCGGTTATTCAATTATTTTATGGTGTTTGATGCCAGCATATTGAGCGCCCATTACCCTGCGACAGGGGCTCTGTGGTACGCCTTTGCCAATGAGTTTCTTAAGGAAGCCGAGGAGTATCAGATAGATTTCAATTACCGGAGGTTCAACACCTACCGCAAAGGGACTCCGCTGGAGCTTTTGAGGCAGCGGAATACCAATGTGGATTAGGGGTCAGCTCAAACCTTAATATCCCATTCAGAAAATGCTTGACAATACCCTGTTATATAAGATACCTTATATAACAGGGTATAGGAGTTAAATAAACACAATGAACCAACAAACTGAATTATTGGAAATATCAAATACGGCAACAATCGATGAAGCAACCAAGATACTTGCGACATTGAAAATGGATGATATACCCCTTGCATTGCAGAAAGCAGGAATAGCACAGGCGGTTATTTCTACTATCGCAGGAGAAGTCACCCGCAGGGCAAAACTGGCAGAGCAAGTAAACCCGTACCGACCGCAAAAGAACTGCTCTCTGTCCGGGGATCGGAAGCGGTAATGCTGGCAATCAAAGCCATGCTTTCAACAGGTTGCAGAATTGGAGCTCTGGCAAATATGACAATATCCGGGCGGGGTAAATGGACGGCAGAAAGTAAAGGCAAAACTCATACAGGAACTTTTACCGATAAGAGCATAGCAAGAAAAGTGAATATCGCAATCGGCAAGGAACTGTTCACTGACACGCCAAAACTTACCGTCTACATCAAAAGAGCAATGAATCGGGACGGAATTACAGGGGGTGGTCATATGTGCAGGCACAGATACGCTCTTGACCTGTACAAGGCAACAGGGAACGACCCGGAACAGGTACGAAAGGCACTGGGGCATTCAGACTTGAAAATCACAACGGCATACTTACAGGGGTTATCGGAATGAGTACGAGTACGATAGGCGAAAACATTGAAGCAATCAGGCAGAAATTCAGAGAAAAAAATGGACGAGAACCGGGCAATACTCTTTTCGACAGATGGGAATGCCAAGAAATATCGTGGGAAATGGAAGCCAAGCTTGAATCCGGGCAAACCCTCATTGATATTGCCGAGCAGATAACCCGGGAGACAAAATATATTCTGAGGCAGAGAGGCGGAACACGGCATAATTTCATTTTACATTTCACCACGCGAGCACATCGGGCAGGATACCAAGAACCTGACATTATCGAGTACCTAAAACCACTTTCAGAAGCGGAAGCAAAAGAAGTGCGCGATACCATACGGGGGGCTGAAGCATGAATGCAACCAAAGCAAAACTTTCTTTAGTATAACAAGGAAGGTATTGTTTTGAAAAAACATATGAATATCGCTTGCAGGGTCTGCAGTTCGTTCTGGCTCCGGTGTATTTTCTTGCTCCCGGGGGGCCTGTTTATTGCGCTGTTTCTTAATCAGCAGATTCGGGGAATGCGGGTGGCAAAATCGCTGTTCTTTTTCCTCTTTGTAATTAACCTCGTTGTCATTGGGCTCATTTTTTCCTGGTTTTATAACCCTGACCGTGGTCTTCTGGCGGAATTGTTCAGGGACTGACCTTCGGAAGTGTGAAAGAGTAGACTGGTAATGAAAAAATATATTGCTGCGCTTGATCAGGGAACCACAAGTACCCGCTGTATTTTTTTTGATGCTGAAGGACAGATATGTGCTTCCCATCAATTGGAGCATAAGCAGATATTTCCTGAACCCGGCTGGGTTGAACATGATCCTCACGAAATCTGGCAACGAACACAAGATGTTATAGCAGCATGCCTCAGAAAGGCCGATGCGAAGGGAGCGGATATTGCGGCAGTCGGTCTGACGAATCAACGGGAAACCACGCTTCTCTGGAACCCCAAAACCGGTGAACCATTCGGTAATGCCATAGTATGGCAGGATATGCGTACATCCGATCGAATCGAAGAGCTTATTGCCGAACATGGCAAGGACTGGCTGAGGGAGAAAACGGGGCTTCCCCTTGCGGCATATTTTTCAGGTACCAAGCTTGAGTGGATTCTTAACAATCGGCCTGACGCGCGCGCAGCCGCCCTCCGCGGCGAAGCTGTTTTCGGCACTATGGATACCTATCTGTGCTGGCAACTCAGCGGAGGAGTTGGGGGAGGCGGCGTCCACATTACCGATTCCACCAATGCAAGCCGTACTCTCCTCATGAACATTGCTTCCCGAGAATGGGATCCCGCGCTCCTCGACATCTTTTCCATCCCTCATCAAATTCTGCCGGAGATATATCCCTCCATTCCCTCGGATCCCTACGGATACACTGACCCGCGTGGACCCTTCGGGGCGGAAATTCCCATTGCCGGTATTCTGGGCGACCAGCAGGCTGCGCTCTTTGGCCAGACCTGTTTTGAAGCGGGAGAAAGCAAGAATACCTATGGAACCGGATGCTTTCTGCTCATGAATAGCGGTACGGAAATAGTGTATTCTTCTCACGGACTCATAAGTACTGTTGCCTATCAAATAGGTGATGAACCTGCGCGCTATGCCTTGGAGGGTTCCATTGCAATTGCCGGCTCACTAATACAGTGGCTGCGTGATAATTTAGGTATTATAAAAACTTCTGCCGAGGTTGAGTCTCTGGCGCTCAGTGTTAAGGATTCGGGCGATGTCTATTTTGTTCCGGCATTTTCTGGACTCTATGCTCCGCACTGGTGCGGTGATGCGCGGGGAATTATTGCCGGACTTACCGGCTTTGCCAACGCCGGCCACATTGCGCGCGCGGCTCTTGAGGCAACAGCATTTCAGAGTCTTGAAATTATGCAGGCCATGGAATCTGATTCCGGCAGGAAGCTCCGCGACATTCGCGTCGATGGCGGCATGGTCGTGAATGAGACTCTCATGCAGTTTCAGTCTGATATTTCCGGGTTGCCGGTTATCTGCCCCCGGATAGCAGAAACAACAGCGCTCGGAGCTGCGTATGCTGCCGGTCTTGCCGTTGGTTTCTGGAAAGACAGGGAAGCGCTGCGCGGGTACTGGCATGAGGATAGACGCTGGGAGCCAAAAATGCAGGCAGCCGATTGCGCGAGGCGCATTCGGCGCTGGCAGCAGGCTCTTGAGCGTTCACGGGGCTGGGCTTTGTAAAAACTGTTTAATCTCTTTCCGGTCGCGTTCACTCATAGCAGTTGTTTCGTCATCATCGGTCAGGTCGACCGCAGCGGTGTAGGTTTTGCCGTTTCTTATGTGCTTGAGAACAGTCTGCATATACGTGCATTGGCTTCTGGAGAAGGTGCGGGAAGACTGCATATATTCACGGAAGGCCTCAAACGCAATAGGGCATATTTCCTGAACAATTGTTTCCATGGCCCGTGAATATTCCTGAATTTCAAATTGCGCGTGTGCATCGCTGCGGAGCATGAAAAATTTGAAGAGGTTGTTCAGATCAATCTGCACCTGAAATTTGGTATAGATACCGACTCCCAGAACCGTACGCGCTAGTTCTCTCGCCAGATTATGTTCAGTAATACATGCTTTGTATATTTCATAGGTCTGATCATTGATCGACTCTATTTTCTCCCGCACATCGCTGCTTGCGTCTGCAGAAAGTATCTGACCGCGGCCCTGCTTATTGGAAATATTCTGGGAATTAATATGTTTATCATCGGGAATATAAAATTCAGGTTCAAATTCAGTGTAGCGCCCCGATACTTCATTAATTCTATGTGTTCTGTGCCTGAACCATTGGCGGGCGACAAAAATCGGCGCCTTAACAAGAAAGGTAAACACGACTTGCTCAAACGGCGATGTATGCCCGTGTTTCAGCAAATAAAAAATGAGCTTTCGGTCCTGCGCGCTCACCTCGTCTGCAATGTGCTCCTGTTTGTCGAAGGATATTCGTGCGGCATTGACAATTGCCTTATCGTTTCCCAGATGATCAAGGAATTTTACGTAGCCCCGATCAAGAACCTTAATTGTTTTGTGCGATTGCATGGTGGAAGGAATAGTATTGATGTTTTGTCCAATATAATCAAGAGGACACAATCTTGAGCAGATCAGTCGAGCGCACGGACAGCTTTCAGAATTTCGGCAGGGGGTGTGTGGGCGGGCAAAACATGATTATGGCCATTATGCTGCTCAATATATGCCCTGACTCGGGGGCCGCAAAATTGCCCTTGGCAGGCTCCCATGCCCGCGCGGGTACGGAGCTTTACTGCGTCCATGGAATGTATCGGTATGTTGCGGCTCAAGGCATCTTTTATTTGAGCTTCACGTACTTGCTCGCATCGGCAGACAAGGCGGGCGGGGTCGCCCATTTCTCTGTCGATGTCGGCGCGCAGCTCCATTATCGGACGCAGGGAATAATAGGGCTGAATTGCCGCTCGCTGCAGCAGATTCCGTTTTTTTGCTGCAGAAACGGCTCCCGTATCACACAGAATACTGAATACCATTTCGGCAATAGCCGGAGCGGCAGTAAGCCCGGGCGATTCAATTCCTGCCACATTAATGAAGCCGGGAACCGCTGTTTCTTCTATGATAAAGTCCCGCGTATTGGGAGTTGGCCGTAGGCCTGCATATACCCGGATAATATCCTTTGCCTTCAAATCGGGAACAGTTTTACGGGCAATGGAGAGAATGTTTCTCAGAGTTTCAGGAGAAGTGCTCCTGTCTTCCTTCTGTGGAATTTTTTCAACGTTTGGCCCAACTATGAGGTTGTTCCAGCAGGTTGGAGAAACCAATACTCCCTTTCCCTGACTGGTTGGTGTCCTGAACAGCACCGAGTGTATACCCGCGGCCGCTCCGCGCCGGAATACCATATACTCCCCTTTTCGGGGGGTGAGGGAGAAGGTTTTCAGCCCCAGAAGGTTTTCAATAAGATCAGCATAGATACCGGCAGCGTTGATAACAATTTCAGCGTTCAGGGTTCCCCGGTTAGTATGGATACGGAAGCCGTCATCCTGTTTTTCAAGCCCCCGTACTTCGGTACTGAGGGAAAGCCGGGTACCGTTTGCTATTGCATTTTCTGCCATGGCAATACCGGCTTCATAGGGGCTTACTATGCCTGTTTCAGGTGAATAGAGGGCAGCCCGAAATTGGCTTGTTATACGCGGTTCATGCTTACACACGGTTGCGGAAGAAAGAATCTCCAGTCCGCTGACATCGTTTTTCAGACCGTTTTCCAGAAGATCGTGTAGTATGTGTTCTTCATCTTCAGTGAAGGCCAGTACGTATGAACCAATTTTCCGATACGGGAAACCAAGCCGCTCCGCGAGCCCCCCATACATTCTGTTTCCGCGTATTGCGAGCTCTCCCTTGAGGGTACCCGCCTTTGCCGTGTATCCGCCGTGTACAATACCGCTATTTGCCCGGGTAGCTCCCGTGCAGACATCGTCCGATTTTTCAATGAGTAAAACGGAAATACCATATTCCGAGAGCAGACCGGCAATGGATACGCCAACAATACCTGCCCCAATTACAGCAATTTCTGCGGTATTTTGTTTGTTTTTGTTCATATTCAAACATATTATTCAATTATTATGATCGATGTCAAACAAATATATGTGGATATGTATGTTGCTGAGTTCAGGGTATGATCAGATTTTCTGCGTTTTTCTATCAATTGCATGGTAATACCAGCGGATGGAATCGATAAGCTGTTGCTTGTTCTTAACCTTGACCTTCATTCGCATTGATTTCATATGATTACGCATTGTGTTGGCAGAAACACCGAGCATTTCTGCCAGATCGCTGTCGGTACCCTTCACTTCTATGAGTAATCTGCCAATCTCCATTTCGCGGCGGGTGAAGCCCATTTTTTTGAGATCAAGCTTTCTTCCTTCAATATCCTTGAGAACCTTATCAACTTGAGCTTCCTTTTTGCTGTAGGCCCGAATTACATCTAACTCTCCGATTAATATGACGGAAGTGAGGAAAATGAAAAATGCGATTATACCGATTCCGTATGCCCAGCCGAGGGCAAGACTCCCGGCAATGATGACAATTGTAAGTATTATGCAGGTAGAGATAATAAGTTTGGTAACGGTGTGGCGTTTGAAAAAGTCGTATTTGTAGGACATGTAAAACCCAACGAGTATGAACCCCAGTCCGTATATTACTTCTGCATCGCTTATACTTATAACTGCGACAACTCCGATACCGATTGGACAGAGTGTGTGAAAGACCCCGCGCATTTTTTCAGGACCCCACTGGAGAATAACCGCGACAACAAGTATTACAAATGATACAAGAACATTCGCCTGTACCATAAGTTCTTCAAGTGTCATATTACGCATCCAATCATAGATTATGTTCTGATCTTGCTTCGATTTAACGGACACTCTTCTAAGCACGATACTATAGGGAGAGGAGAGTGTTATGGAAACACGGAAAGTCAGAAAATTCTATGCTGAGGATTTTAAGGAACAGGCTGTGGAGCTTGCCAAAGAAATTGGCACGAAGCAGGCGACGGAAAAGCTGGGTATAGCAAGTTATCATACCCTCGCGAAATGGGTTCGGAACGACCAGAAAGGTCCCGAGTTTCGGGAACTTCAGGAAGCCCTGGCCGAGAACAAACGATTGAGAAAGGAACTGCGCGCCGAGAAAAAGGCGGTGGCAATACTCAATGATGCAATGGTTTTTTTTTGCAGAAAGGAGAGCCTGAAATGAAGTATCGAGGAATTGAGCAGCTGAAGCAGACCGGACATGCTGTTGCACCATGCTGCAAACTTCTGAAGGTGTCCAGCTCGGGATTCTATGACTGGCTTAAGAGAGAACCGTCCAAAAACACCCGCAGGGATGATGAGCTTACGGGTAAAATCCTGCGTGTGTATACTGAAAATAAGGGATGCTACGGTTCGCCCCGAATTCACCGGCTGCTGCATCTTCATGGTGAAGCAATCGGGAGGAACCGAGTCGCCCGGCTTATGAGGGAATCGGGGCTCAATGCGGGGAGAACGAAGGCATATCGCCCGCGAACAACAATGAGCAATCCATCCCAGAAGAAGTCTCCGCGGGTGTTTCGCATTGAAAGCTCCACGGTTACGAAAGCGAATGAGGTCTGGGCATCGGACCTCACGTACCTGCCCGCCGGCGCAGGATTTGCGTACCTTGTTGTGGTTCTGGACATCTATACCCGGGAAATTACGGGCTGGAATGTCAGTGATTCCATGGAGAGCACACAGACGGAAAAGGCTCTGTTACAGGCCGTACGGAGAACTCCCGGGGAGTTGAATAGCTTGGTCTTTCATTCAGATCAGGGAACGCAGTATTGCGCGCAGAGCATTCGAGACAAACTGGAAATGTTACATATTACCCAGTCGATGTCGAGAAGGGGGAATTGCTACGATAATGCCTTTGTGGAAAGTTTTTTCCACACGCTGAAGAATGAGCTTGGTAAGCCGAGGTTTCAGAACCTTCAGGAGGCGCGGAAGATAGTTTTTGAATACATCAACTGGTATAACCGAGAGAGGCTTCATTCTTCTCTTGACTATATGAGTCCGATGAATTATGCTTTGAAAACAGCAGGAGAATCCTGTTGTGTTGCTTAGCGGATTGTCCGAATTTTCGAAGCAAGATCAGTTCAGGATGAGGATTGAAAGAGTAAATATAATGTAAATAATATTAATTCTTTTAGAAAATTTCATGTATAGCCTCCATTTTCCTATCATTTTGGAATAGTTATACTATAACACACATAATATCAGAAAATGATGACAGAAAAAAGGCACAGAAAAATCTGTGCCTCATGCTGAAATTCTTATTTTTCACAATAAATCTATTGAGTTAGTGTTTTAATACACTATTTTATAAGTGTTATTTCAATCACTACCGCCAGGTAACCAATGAAATCTTTCTGCTATGACCTTAAGTGAAAGTATGGTTTCTAGGCGATGACCCGGAAGGAGTCTTACCGCATGCCCTGTCAATGTTTGCCGGGCGCTATCATAATTCCAGCTTCCTGAGTTGAGAGGATTATACTTGCCATTATTGGCATCGGCTTCTCTATCGTGAAGATAATCATTCAGTAAAACAAGACCTGCCATAGCCAGTCCCTTTTCAATTACCTCTTCATTGCCGCCACGCATTATATCGTAGAAAGGTTTTAATCTGCTCACATAGTCATGGTCATTATCTTCAGTATGGAGAAAAAGATCTCTTCCGCCTTTCCGTTCGGTGAGATATATTGAAACATTCAAAAGACCAACACCAACAGGATTCGGACACTCAGCATAATACGGCAGTAAGCCGAACATTCGGATCAGCACATCATTCATAACGAAGGCCTTTTCTTCTTCGTTTAGCTGAAATGTTGCTACAGTTCTTGAAACAATTGAGGACCAGATAACCTGTTCCTCAGATGATAATTTTGTTTCGGAAAAATTACTCATGGTAATCCCTCCCTATATGGATTTTATTTGCCAAGCAAATAATTTAAATTTAAATGCTACCACCACTTATTTGATAAGGCAAATGTTATGAAATGAAGTTTTTCATATTTTTTGTGGTGAATTTTCATCATATTTAATTGATTAAAAACGATTTTTTTGAATGTTTATAGAATTTTTTGCGCATTGCAAAACGTTCTTGTATGTATTTTAGACTATGTATTTTTTGAAGCATAAAACATTTTGACTATTGGCAGGGATATTTATGCGCGCACTGTCGGGCATTGGTCAGCCAGCGCATAAAATGGATCAGACCCGGAAAGATTCCCCGAGATAGACCTCCCGCGCCAAGGGGTTTTTTACAATGTCGTCTTTGTTGCCCTCAACAATTATCTGGCCGTCCTTGATAATGTATGAATGGTGGGTAATTTCAAGGGCATCGCGGACATTATGATCGGTAATGAGGATGCCGATGTTTTTTTCTGCGAGAATACCGATGGTCTGCTTAATTTCATGAATTGTTATAGGATCAATACCCGCGAAGGGCTCATCGAGCAGCAGGAAGTGCGGGTCTATTGCGAGGCTGCGGGCAATTTCCGTTCTCCGGCGTTCTCCGCCTGAGAGAGTGTATGCGGGCTGCTTTCGTTTATCTTGGAGTCCCAGTTCTGAAAGAAGAGATTCAAGCAGTTCTTTTTTCTGTTTTATCTCTATGTCTTTTCGGGTTTCAATAATTGCCCATATATTATTTTCAACGCTTAATTTTTTGAAAATTGATGTTTCCTGAGGAAGATAGGAAATTCCCAGACGGGCGCGCCGGTACATGGGCAGTTGGGTAATATCATGATCATTAAGAAAAATTGAACCGCTGTTAAGTTTGACAAATCCGACAATGCTGTAAAAACAGGTTGTTTTGCCTGCGCCGTTCGGCCCGAGCAGACCAACAACCTCACCTTCCCGCATGGTAAAATTTATTCCCCGGAGAACTTCCTTTTTTCCATAGCTCTTTCTGAGGTCAGACACGCTCAGGCTACTCATTGCAGCTCCTTGCGAGAATTTTCTGGATTCTCCAGATTTGCCGGATCATCCGCATCTGCTGCGGGGACTGTATTTTCCTCGATTTCCTTGGTTTCCTCGGTATCCTTGGTTTCCTCGGTATCGGATATTTGCCCCTTGACCTCACCCTCCAGAATTATTTCGTTGGTTTCGGTATAGACGATAATAACTGAGGCCGAATATTCATCGTTTTTGTAATGAACAGTCGGAAAACCGCTGAGTTCCAAACGTTTAATATCTTCAAAATACCGCACAAGTTCGGCGTTGGCGATCATATCTTCACGAACGATCTGTACATTGAGTTGAAAAACAACAAGATCTGGCTGACGTTCGAGGAAGGAGCTGCGGATGAAAATATCTTCCTCCTCATCCTTGAACTGACTGTTTCCCTCCAGAACAAGAATATCCTCTTCTGAATCGTAGGTAAATATTTCAGCATTCAGAGTAATGTCATTTTCCTTGTCGTAAAGTGATATTGAGCCTTCTCCGGATATATAGCGGTTGTTTTCTCCCCGCATACGGATTGTCTCGGCAGCAATTCTGATTTTTTCATCTTCCACAAGGGCATTTCCCTGTAGTACCGTGCTTTCATTTCCCTCAGCAAAAACCGAACGCACCTTTGCTGCCGAAAAATCGAGACTTTCACCAAAAACCGGGAAGGCAGATACACAGAGGAAACTGACAAAAACCATAACAGAAAATTTTGCCTTGCAAAATTTTCCAATGCGGATTCTCTCATCTCTATTCTTGATTCTCTCAAGGTATAGAAAGTCTGGGTGAAGGCGCCGAAGACAGCGCGGATGAATCGGCATTATTCATCCTCCTCATCTATAAGTATACCACGGACGCCATTCTCGAATCGTATTTCCTGAAGAAGCAGGTCGGCAATAAAGCCCCTTCCCTGTAGGGATGTTCCGTCATCCTTAAGAAGTTCCACGAAAATATCGGGAGCCGCCCAAATGAGGTTCTGTTCAGGACTGAAGAGGAATTCCTCGCCCCGTATGCGATAGGAGTTTTCGGTAATATAGATGTCCACTGTTTCCGAGAGAAGGATGTCATCATTATTCAGATCGCGGGAAGCGAAACCGGAACTTCCTCGAACGGCAATATCGCCATCATCATCAAAATGAGTAAAGGAAAGACCCATTATTTTATGAATTCCCTGTTTTTCGAAAACCTGAACACGATCGGATCGGAGTTCAAGAATTTGCTCTCCCTCATCGTATACCCGTTCGGAAATAGTATAAAGCGAGACATCGGGAATTTCCTGCTTCTGGTCATCGGTAAGTAATTGTTCGTATTCAAAGCTGCATGAAATTGTGAATGCGAGCATGATGAGCAGTGAAATAGGAGGCGGAGGATATTTCATTGTGTATTTCCCATGCTTGCCGCTATGAATTTGACGAAGAGCGGATGAGGATTGAGCGGGCTTGAACGGAATTCCGGATGAAATTGGACGCCGATACCCCAGGGGTGGTCAGGCCATTCACATGCTTCAATAAGTTCATTTCCTGCCGTGAAGGCGCTGAAAACAATGCCGGCTTCGCTCAATAATTGACGGTAGGAGTTGTTTACTTCATACCGGTGCCGATGTCGTTCGCGGACAGTTGTGCAGCCATAGGCCGCCTGAATTTTTGTGTTCTCAACCAGCAGCGATTCACTGAGCCCGAGGCGCATGGTGCCGCCGTAGTTTTTGATATTTTCCTGTTCTTCAAGAAGACTTATAACCGGATGTGTTGACTCCGGTACGAATTCCGTACTGTTTGCATCGGCATAGGAAAGAAAGTCTCGGGCATATTCAATAATCATTACCTGCATTCCGAGGCAAATACCGAAATAGGGAATGCCCTGTTCCCGCGCATATTTTGCCACGGTAACCATGCCTTCGACTCCCCGAATTCCGAAGCCTCCGGGTACCAGAATACCGTCTATTTCCTTGAGCGCGCGGGAGGGATCATCCATTTTTTCCAAATCTTCACTGTCAATTTTCTTCAGTACTACCTTCACGGAGTTGGCGATGCCGCCATGGAGGAGGGCTTCATCCACCGATTTATAGGCGTCTGAAAGTTCGATGTATTTCCCGATCATACCTATTTCTACTACTTTCGCAGAATGGAGAATAATATGGACAATTTTTTTCCATTCAGACATATCTGATGTTTTCGCGTCGAGTTTCAGATTATTGAGGATAATATTGTCGAGAGATTGATTCTGATATACAAGGGGAACCTCGTAAATTGTGTGCACATCGTGAGCCGAAATGACTGCATCAAAGGAAACGTTTGTAAACTGGGCAATTTTCCGGCGTATATCGGTATCAATGGATATGGATGAGCGGCAGAGAAGTATGTCCGGTTGTATGCCGATTTCCCGGAGTTTGTTGACTGCGTGCTGGGTTGGTTTTGTTTTTTGTTCTCCGCCCGCGAGTTCGGGAATAAGGGTAAGGTGCACCGATATAACATTCTCCCGGCCGTATTCCTGAATCATCTGTCGCGCCGCTTCAAGAAAGGGAATGGATTCTATATCGCCGACTGTGCCCCCAACTTCAATGATGACCAGATCAATGCCCGGTTCATCGCTTATGGCGCTGATCCGCTGTTTAATTCTGTCGGTTATATGCGGAACGACCTGTACGGTACGGCCAAGGTAGCGGCCTTCACGCTCTTTTTGAATGACTTCCTGATATAACTGGCCGGTGGTAATTGAGTTGGCATGAGAGAGTGTGGAATGAGTAAAGCGGGCGTAATTTCCAAGGTCCAGGTCAGTTTCAGCGCCATCATCGGTTACGTATACTTCACCATGCTGGTAGGGGCTCATTGTTCCCGCGTCAACGTTTATATATGGATCAATTTTGACCATCCGCAGTTTAAGACCCCGGGCTTCCAAGAGGGTTCCGATGCTGGATGCCGCAATGCCTTTACCGAGGCTTGAACAAACTCCGCCGGTAACAAATATGTATTTTCTCATGGAGTTTTATTATTGCGTTTAGTTATCGTGATGTCAATCTGATGCAGACGCAGAATAGTCCCGCATCAATTAACACTTTCTCAATGTGGTACATGCTTATATGCCTACAATTATGCGCCGCCAAATTACTATAATTATCCCAATTTGTGTTATTGAGTATGGATTCTATTTTTGTTTTTTCTTTTTTTATTACCAAACCATAACCACAGACATATTTAACCATTGTTGGCAGGTCTTGGGCACCTGTCTATTATTTACCCCTTTCTTCCAAACTTGCCACAGGGCATTTATTTTCAGTGTTTTACCGCATTCATCGTAAAAACTCCCAGAAGGTAAAATTTCTGAATGCACTAATGAAAGTCCCTTAACTCTGTGCTTGGGGCTCCCCTTGCCATCGCTCTGAAAAGACATGGGAAGTATCATTCCCACGTAATGAGAAAATTGAGCTGCATGGTTCATAAAAATGAGGGCTAACCATGCCCTATACCCAAAGGGCGGGTTCCCTATTACACAATATGAGTATTCATTTTGTGTTGGCATCCACGCTAAAAAAATCGCTTTGAATAATTTCGTTATTCATTGGAATTAGATCTATGCCTATACGATGATCATGAGGTAATAAATTATAAAATGCTCCTTCTCCGCATGAAGGCTCAATAAATTTGTAATATATTGATTATTGATTTTTGTGTCAATATAAGGATGAATTATGAAATTTTCCCCACAGTATGAAAAGAGTTTTTTCCCTCATCCCCGACTTCTGGATGTTGGTATGTACTCCGGTTATGTACCTTACCAAAAAGCATATGAACGGCAGAAAGAGCTGCATGATGCGGTATTGTCCGGGGCAGATGATCAGCTTATGCTGCTTGAGCATAGCCCTGTGTACACGGTGGGGAAGCGGAGGGCGGCTGACGATTTTCTTGTTGAACCCGCAGCGCTGGAGAACAGGGGGGCGGAGGTAGTGCGGACTGACCGCGGCGGCAGAAGTACTTTTCACGGGCCGGGGCAAATTGTCCTGTATATTATCTGTAATTTGGGAAATGGGGCCCGCAAGGTACGGCAGTTTGTGTGGTTTATGGAAGAATCGGTTATTGAGTACCTGCGGAGAAATTTTGCAATGGAGGCCTGCAGGAAGCGGGAATATCCGGGCGTGTGGGTTGGAGATGAAAAAATAGCGGCTGTGGGCATATCTATTCGAGAGCGAGTAACAATGCATGGGCTCGCGCTCAACATATGTACGGATTTATCGTTTTTTGATGCAATTGTTCCCTGCGGAATTAGGGGGTTTCGGGTATGCTCGCTTGCTGCTGTTCTGAACGGGTTGTCTGGAGGGGAGAGCGTTGGCGGGAGTAGCGGCGGCGATGGTGGGAGCGTTGGCGGGAGCGGCGGCGGCAGCGGGCAGGGTTCCGATATGGTGTATGATATGGAAAGGGAAAAGAGCCGGTTTGCCGAGGTGTTTGCAGAGCTTTTTGGGTACGGTGAAGTGAGGATGACGCGCTATTCCATGTCCTGAAAGTGCATATTGTCAGGCAGATGATTTGTGTGCAGTGTTTTCCGCCGGTTCTTTGGCATGATTTTCCGGCGGTTCAACGGAACGGCGGAAGGGTGTTATACTCTCAGATTTGCCTTCGTTGTTGATATTCAGTATTACCCCCTGTATCTCCAGCCCTTCCCAGCACTCAGCGCTCCGAAGCGGTTTTCCGAGCATTCGTTGTTCTATTTCTCCCTTCGGGTCAAACCCGCCAACGCTTTGAATACTGCCGGTACGTCCGGCATCGGATATAACTGCTGTTCCTTTTTGGAGAATTCTGGCATCGGAGGTCTGAACCCGCATGCCTGAACCAATGACGGCCGATACCTGCCCATCGGCATAAAGATTCATGGTAGCTTTTTCGGCAGTAATGGCTGTATGAAAATCTAAAATAATTGTATCTGTGTCTTTTTTTGCCCGTTCAACGATACCAGGTAATATACTATAGGGATTTACCGGGTGAATGTATTTGAGTGCTGATTGTCCTATGAGGTTAATAATGACAAGGCTTTGCTGCCTGTTATTTTTTTTATCCCGTTCTCCAATGGAATATGTTCGCCACCCCCTCCCCGGGTTTTCGTAGGGAAGATTAGCGGGGCGCAGCAGATGGTAGGCCTTAGCCATATGCGCGTGAATATCTTTTTTGTTGTAAATGAAATTGCCGGATGTTATCACATCCACACCGAGTTTTCGCAGATATATTGAATGACTCTGTCCCAGTCCAAAACCTCCGCTGGCACCATCGGCATTGGCAATAACAAAATCAATATTGTATTCATCTTTCAATTTCCGCAACTGTTTTTTGACGCAGTACACACCGACTTTGGTAACTATTTCAGCAATGTATAAAATGTTCTTTCCCATTCAGCGGAAACCTCTCTACAAATTCGTAATGTGTGATGATATGATAGAAACTATTTCCTCAGGAAAAACTTTATCAATGCAAAACTTTCCAGTAGTATAGAATGTATTGCGTGATAATGCCAGAACTTCCCCAACAATTTTTTTGACGGGATTTTGACAGAATAATGGAGGGAGATTTTGCCCTTGAGCAGTGAGTATGTGGCGGGAATACCGGGCGCATAGACCACCCCCGCCGCAGAACCGCTGGTCTGCGTTGATTGTGTGTCGGTTATATGCAAGAAATCAACTCGGTAGACTGCCCTCGAAAACGACCGATTGTTCACTACTTAGCTCAACACAGACATCCCTCCTGTGCGAATCTGCCATTTTATTCCCTTCCATATCCACCGCCCTGTTATTTTCCATGTTCGCTTAACAGGAAGCGTTTTTGTTACGACGCTCGCCAGCACATGGTTGATACTGGTGAGAAAATTGACCCCCATGGCAATGCAGCACAACAAACACACAGCGGCGATCTTGTTATGCGTCCGCACTCTCTTGGTGCCGGTAAGATACGACATGCGCTTAAACTCATCATTCTCTATGCTCCACCGCAGGTGCGCAGCTTCCCGCGCAGCAGGCAATGACAGATGTACATCACTCGTAATTACCCAGAACGTCTCCTTCCCTTCAGTGACCCGCAGCACCAGCACCGGAACGCCATGCCATTCGTCAAGCACTGCCTCAATCTGGTAACTCGTTGATCGTTGATAATCATACCCGCTCGCGGTTTGGACTGCATCACTATAGAACCCCTGATGTTCCATATAGCGGGCTGCGCGATCAAGGAGCAACCGCTCATGTTTCCGCGGAGTGCCATCCCGCTTTACCGAACGAAATTTCACCAGAATATGACGCTTTAATTTTGCGCAGATCAGATGAAGAACGGGCTCACACAGATAGAGCCCATCGAAACTTAACAATTGCGGCAGGGTATCTCCTTCCCTCAAAAGCATTTCTTCAGACCCGCGCAGTTCGTGCCCTCTGCCCTTCATCGGTCTCACAACCTGCGCATACGTTCCTGTCTTTGTCGGTCGCGCCAGCACGGTGAACCAGACGCTCCCGAAGACACAGGTGCCATCGACAATACCAATACTCCGATGAACTCCCGTGTCCAAATAACACGATTCTTCAGTGTCACTCACTGACAACTTCATACTGGTTCCCACCATCGTCGTCACTTCATCCGGTATGATCTGAGAAATCACCCGTTGTATGGTGCTGTCGGAACCGACCATATACCGTTTGCTGCCGAGTAACTTCCGAACATGTTTATTCCGAGCCAGATAATCGAGATCAAACAGACTCTTGCATGAAAATAATGGCATCGATATAATGAGAGCCATTATTTGTGATAGCTGAACAACCGGTCGTTTCCGAGGGTCGGTTAAATTGGTTGTTTTCAGCATCTGTCCGAGCCTTTGAATAAAGGTTCGGGCAACACTTTTTTTCTGAGAACACATAGTCCCCCTCCCATAGTAGATCATAAATGTGTATGAGAATTCCTGCAATGGTCTGAAAAAAACTTGTTGGGGAAGTTCTGTGATAATGTACATTGACAGACCCTCCCTGAGCATTCTCTGAAGGAACTGGTATGTGAGGTTGATCTGAATGTTGATATTATCCGCTCTGCGCGCAGGCCGAGCGGCGCCAATTACTGCGATCCGTTCCGCACTGTCCGCATTTCCTCATCGCTCAGCCCCGTAACATCCTGAATGTCATGGGCTGAAAATCCTTTGGAAAACATACTGCGGGCGTTTTTTCTCCGCTCCTCAATATGTCCCTCCGCGCGACCTTTCAGAATACCCCGCTCCATGCCTTTCAGAATACCTTTCTCCATGCCTTGGTTGACAAACCAATCACTCATCTGAACTTTTTTCATCATAACCCTTTCTCCTCCAGGATTTATTTCCCTGTTGATTTTTTCAAAGCGTGTATCCAGTTTCAAGGCCTTCAGATAGAGCAGAAGGTTCGGGATCATCTCGCGGGAATTCTCTGAGGGAAGTTCTTTCAGATACTTCGCAACCTTCCGCAAGTCTTCATCGCCTGTCTTACTGACTTTCCGCATAATATAGCACAGAGCTCCCCCTGTCAACACAACTCCGTCTGACCCCCGGGTAAACTCCTCCTCGCTCATCCTATTCAAATCGACCATCACAGGCCTATTGAGAACCTTTGGCCTCGCAAGATATTTTTCCATCATTGTGTACAATTTTTCCGGTATGTGTGTATGCACATCCCCTGAACTGTGGAAACTGATATCGCCATCCCATATCGGTTCGCCATGATACCACAGCACCAGAACAAGAAGATCGGTCTGCGCCTGAAATGTCCTGCTGTTTATGAGGGCTTTCTGGTATTTATCGAACTGTTCGCTGACCTTTGGATCATACGCGCTTTTGTGCTCAATGAGGAGAACAATTCGTAAACCGTCGAATTCCCCTTTGAGGGGAATAATGAGAATGAGATCGCAGAGTACCTCACGCCCTTTGTCAACGTAGATGGTGTTTTCGATGCGAATAGTATCTAAATCCATAATGTTAACGATGTTTTCTGGAAAAATTGTCCGTGGAATATCGGCTGCCGCCTCGGGGGTGCCATAGATACTCTTAAAAGCAATATCATGGATATTGTATCCGGAATTACTCATACATACCTCCTGCTATATCTATAACGGGAGAACTGTCATTTTTAATTGTGTTTTTTGAAAGAATTTTGCAAAATTTGTGAATTTTTTTCGGGGAGTCGGGAATGGGGGGGGCTGGTATGCTCTGTGTTGATATACTTTTTGCTCATACCATATAGACGGGTAAAATATAAACGGTGAATGATAAAATGAGAAAGTTTTGTAAAAAGTTTTATTACAGAGTTTTGCTACTGGAAATTGTGCTTGCACAATTTTCCAAGGCAAAACTTTCTACAAAATGAGAGTATGCTAAGCACAAAGACAGCATTCCACATGAGATATTGATCAGCCCGGACGCATGGGCGAACCGGTTGCTTGGGCGAGCAGCGCGACCAGCCCCTATCCCCAGCAACAGTCGCATGGCGCGCAGGCCGAGCGGCGCCAATTACTGCGATCCGTTCCGCACTGTCCGCATTTCCTCATCGCTCAGCCCGGTAACATCCTGAATGTCATGGGCTGAAAATCCTTTGGAAAACATACTGCGGGCGTTTTTTCTCCGCTCCTCAATATGCCCCTCAGCCCGGCCCTTCGTGATACCCTGTTCAAGACCCTCAATCCGGCCTTTCAGAATACCTTTCTCCATTCCTTCCCTGACGAAGGCGTTGGTAATATTATATGTCCGCATACTGTTTTCTCCTCCATGGTACAGTTCCCTGTTAATTTTTTCAAACTGCTCATACAGTCCCAGATCTTTTAGATATCCTAGCACACTCTCTGCCAGATCAGTAAAGTCTTGTGATGACAGACCATTCAGGAGCTGCGCAATTTCTTTCAGCCCCTCAGCATTCATTTCATTATCTCTCATAATATACCACAACGCAGTCGATGTATATCGTTTTCCATCGAAACGCAATGCCAACTGCTTTTTGTCCATTCGCCTCAGATCGCGCACAATGTACGACACTTTCACCTTGACATCTACCGTGCCTTCGATCATGGATTCGGAAGCAGCATTTCCATGAGAACTGTAAAATGTGAGTGGGAGGTTCCATTCATGTTTTCCATGATAGAGCAGCAGTATATAGATAGCATCCCTTTCATTGTACACATTGCTGTTTCTGAGTGCATACTGATAGTTATCGATTTGAGTGAGCGCATGTTTATTCAGGTAGCTTTTATGCTCAATAATGAACAGGGCCTTCCGCTTGGGGTCTGACAGGAAGGGGGCGCTGACAACGAGATCGCAGTGAAGGTTCTTTTTTCCCGCAATGTAGCTGGGGGTTTCAATGCGGATTTTGCCCAGATCCAGCTTGGTAAGCGTTGTATCCTCACAGAACAGCCGCAGCAGGTCGGGAATCATACGGGGGGTTCTGTAGTAGGCGATCTTGAAGGCTATGTCGTGGATATGGCCTGTGCTGTGGGATGATTTTTTCATAAACATTCCTCCTACATCTATAACGGGAGAACTGTCATTTTTAATTGTGTTTTTTGAAAGAATTTTGCAAAATTTGTGAATTTTTTTTCGGGGAGACAGGAATGGGGGGGCTGGTATGCTCTGTGTTGATATACTTTTTGCTCATACCATATAGACGGGTAAAATATAAACGGTGAATGATAAAATGAGAAAGTTTTGTAAAAAGTTTTATTACAGAGTTTTGCTACTGGAAATTGTGCTTGCACAATTTTCCAAGGCAAAACTTTCTACAAAATGAGAGTATGCTAAGCACAAAGACAGCATTCCACATGAGATATTGATCAGCCCGGACGCATGGGCGAACCGGTTGCTTGGGCGAGCAGCGCGACCAGCCCCTATCCCCAGCAACAGTCGCATGGCGCGCAGGCCGAGCGGCGCCAATTACTGCGATCCGTTCCGCACTGTCCGCATTTCCTCATCGCTCAGCCCGGTAATTCTCTGAACAGCCTCTGTCGACAAGCCTTCCGAAAACATACTGCGGGCCGTTTCTCGAATGCCTTCCTGCCTGCCCTTTGTGATACCCTGCTCAAGACCCTCAACCCGTCCCTGATTGACAAACCAATCACTCATCTGAACTTTTTTCATCATAACTCTTTCTCCTCCAGAAACTTTTGGATGACTCTATGTGCTTAGCATTCTCGCATTTTGTAGAAAATTTTGCCTCAGGCAAAATTTTGTTTCGGGATTAATTTCCCTGTTGATTTTTTCAAAGCGTGTATCCAGTTTCAAGCCCTTCAGATAGAGCAGAAGGTTCGGGATCATCTCGCGGGAATTCTCTGCGGGAAGTTCCTTCAGATACTTCGCAACCTTCCTCAAGTCTTCATCGCCTGTCTTACTGACTTTCCGCATAATATAGCACAGGGCTCCCCCTGTCAACACTACCCCGTCTGACCCCCGGGTAAACTCCTCCTCGCTCATCCTATTCAAATCGACCATCACAGGCCTATTGAGAACCTTTGGCCTCGCAAGGTATTTTTCCATCATTGTGTACAATTTTTCCGGTATGTGTGTATGCACATCCCCTGAACTGTGGAAACTGAGATCGCCTTCCCATAGTGCTTCGCCATGATACCATAGAACCAGAACAAGAAGATCGGTCTGCGCCTGAAATGTCCTGCTGTTTATGAGGGCTTTCTGGTATTTATCAAACTGTTCGCTGACCTTCGGATCATACGCGCTTTTGTGCTCAATAAGTAGCACGATTCGTAAACCCTCGAATTCCCCTTTGAGGGGAATAATGAGAATGAGGTCGCAGAGTACCTCACGCCCTTTGTCAATGTAGATGGTGTTTTCGATGCGAATAGTATCTAAATCCATAATGTTAACGATGTTTTCTGGAAAAATTGTCCGTGGAATATCGGCTGCCGCCTCGGGGGTGCCATAGATACTCTTAAAAGCAATATGGGATATAAACCTTTGGACAGACCCCTCCTCCCCAGTGTAAAACGAAGGTTATTCGTATACACTGGGGGTTGTATAAAACATAAAAGGAGGGAAACAGTGAACAGTAGTATCACATATTCTCAGTATCATCTCAAGTCTCGGAAGTATCAGGCGGCTTCGATGTATGATTGGCGGTTGCGGATGGTTCGGTATGCCCAAGAGCATTCGATCAAGGCGGCTGCTCGGGAGTTCGAGGTGTCGCGCAACACGGTGCGGCGGTGGGTTCGGCGCTTTGAATCCGGCGAGGGTCTTGAAGACAAGAAGCGGGGCACGACCAATCATCCGATGAAGATGAAATTCGGGCACCGGTGTCATCTCGAGAGTCTTGTCCAGACCAAGAATCGGAATCACAACAAAATCATTGGAACTCAGGTGCAAAAGCAGTTGCAGACGGAAGTTGGCGGGAAGTACAGCCTGCCGACGATTATCAAGACGCTAAAGCAGATAGGGGCGCGGAAAACAAAGAAGCCGAAGGCGCTACCCAAGAGAGATTTGCGGGAGGTAACCGACAGGATGAAGTTCGGCGAGTGCATTCAGATTGATATCAAGTATCTGACGGACATTCCCGCTATGCGGTTTTCTCAGAAGTGTTTAGACGTTCCGAAGTACCAGATAACCGCCCGGGATCGGGCGACAGGGGCTCTGTGGTACGCCTTCGCCAATGAGAAGAGCAGTATGGTAACAACCTTGTTCGCCGAGTACCTGCTGGAGCACCTGCGGAATCGCGGCGGAGACCTTGTCAACGGCATAACGGTTCAGACCGATAACGGGGCAGAGTTCACCGTTCGGCATCTGAGCAAGACCCGAACGTCGGGGTTTGAGCAGGCGCTCATACAGGCGGGTGTCGAGTATCGGCGTATTCCGCCCGGGCAGTGCACATGGAACAGTTCTGTCGAGTCCTCGCACCGGCTCATTGAGGATGAGTTCTACAGTCAGGTGATGAATCCAAAGCTCAATGAGTTTCTTAAGGAAGCCGAGGAGTATCAGATAGATTTCAATTACCGGCGGTTCAACACCTACCGCAAAGGGACTCCGCTGGATCTTTTGAGGCAGCGGAATACCAATGTGGATAGTGATATTCTCCGGCTCAAGCCGATCATAATGGAGCAACGGCTCACACGGCCGACGCTTGAGCGATGGAGGGCTTGGCACTCGGAAGAAATGATCGCATAATAGGTCAAAGTGGGGGTCTGTTCAAACCTTAATATCCCAAATTTCAATCTTATTGAAGATTATACCTGATCATAATCTCTTTTGCAAGCAAAATGAGCATACCCCTTCGAAAATCCACTTATGCGCGGTATAATTCCCATTATTACGGGAGGGGAATTATGTGTTCTCAGAAAAAAGTGGTCTATGCGCCCGGTATTCCCGCCACATACTCACTGCTCAAGGGAAAAATCTCCCCAAAATATTCTGTCAAAACCCCGTCAAAAAATTTGTTGGGGAAGTATTACGCAAGAGCGAGTGTATATGGTAAAAATTAAAGATACCCCCCACGAGGGAGAACAAGGTGAATTTTTTGATATTTCTGAAATTGAAAAACTCGGTTCTCAGGTAAATATTTACAAAACAGACAAGCGTCATTATCAACCGAAACAATCAAAAAATGGATATTTTCAACTGCAAAATCGGCGTTACCTCGGTAATAAATATAAATTACTTGGATTTATTGAAGATATAATCTCGGAAAAATGTGACTCTGTAAATTCACTTTGTGATATTTTTGCTGGCACCGGCGTTGTCGGTGAAAGGTTTAATAGTCCTCATACAAAAATTATTTCTAACGATTTTTTATTTGCAAATTATGTCTGTCTGTATACTTTTTTAGATACCGATAAAGATTTACATGCAATTATTTCTCAAAAAATAGATTATCTTAATAATGTGCTCGGCAACAAGGAAAATTATTTTTCAGAGCACTTTGGCGGTAGATATTTCACAAAGGATAACGCGCGAAAAATAGGGATAATCAGAGAAGAGATAGATAAAATTACACAAAATGAAAGTGAAAAAAATGTTTTGATATGTTCGTTAATATATGCGGCCGACAAGGTGGCAAATACAGTCGGACACTACGATGCCTTCCATAAAAAATTAACTATGCTTCAGCCGGTAAAATTGCTTGTTCCGGATGTCAGGTACGCGCATAATGCCTGCAATCAAATTTATAGAGAAGATGCCAATACCCTCATCAGGAAAATTTCTTGTGATGTCTTATATATTGACCCTCCGTATAATTCACGCCAATATTCTGATGCATATCATCTTTTGGAAAATCTTGCAGAATGGAAGAAGCCAAAAGTTATTGGGGTTGGTAAAAAAATGGATCGCCTGCATATTAAAAGCGCGTATTGTCTCAAAAATGCAGCCTGTGCTTTCAGGGATTTAATCAAAAATGCAAGCTGCAAACATATTCTTTTTTCCTACAACAACACAGGTATCTCAAAAGATGGGCGCTCAAACGCGCGGATGAACGATACTGAAATTTTGCAGATTTTAAAGAATAAAGGAGATGTTGAGATTTTTGAAAAAAGTTATAAAGCTTTCAGCACAGGAAAAAGTAGCGGTGAAAATAACACAGAACGCATTTTTTATTGTAAGGTAATACCATAACCATGAAAAAACCATGGTCAATTACAACAACATTGAGGAATCCTGAAAGACTGAGAAATTTTTTGATTGTTCTGAAGCAACTCGAAAATCACACTTGGAGCAGCGAAACCCAAAAAGAATATCAAATACTCCTAATTCAAAACAGAATATATGGTTATGGACGTTCCCAATTTTACAAGAACTTGAGACGTGAACAAGTTACTTTAATCAATAATGTGTCACAAAATATTTCATTTGCGCAGGCTGAGGAAATTTTCAACACTAAACGCTATATAGACTCGGCAATGCGTGGCAGACAATCATTAAATCCACTTAAAAAATTGGGTTTTGTTGCTATTGAACATGGAAAATTAAAAATAACCGATCTGGGAAATCTTTTGCTGGAAGAAAATTTTGATTTTGGAGAACTTTTCTTTAGAAGTTTTTTAAAGTGGCAAATACCAAATCCCAATAGCTACCGAAGCTATCCTCCCAATGGGGTGTATAATATCAAACCGTTTATGGGAACCCTTCACTTGATTAACTCTGTTAATCAAAAAGAAATCCTTCGCGGCAAGAAACGCAAAGGTATTAGTAAAGAAGAGTTTTCTCTTTTTTGTCCTACTCTTATTCATTATGACCTTATAGAGAAATATGCTGATGAAATAATAACGCTGAGAAATAAACTTGTCAAAAAGACCAAGGATGAACAAAGGGTGATTTTTAACGATTACAGAGACAAATTTGCCCGTGATTTCTTTAACGTCAGTAACAAAAATGAAATTGATACACTGCTCAAAAATCTCCAGGATTATGGAGATAACGCGATTCGTTATTTTCGCTTAACTCGATATCTTTATATTCGCGGTCATGGTTTTTACGTTGATCTTGAACCGCGGAGAGAAGTTGAGATTAATTCTTTACTTGCGTACGACAATGCGCAAATACGGGAATTCGTATCAAAGAAAGAGTATTTGTCTTATATTTCAGACATTGCTCAGCCTCATTTACCATGGGAAACAAGGGAAAAGTATTGTGAAATTACAGAATTTCTCATAAGCGAAATACATCAATATGAAAAAAGCTTAGGCAAAAAACGTACTGTCGTAAAGGCGCTTAAATCGATGCAGACAGGAGAATTGAAGGGCTATATTGCAACGCTCAGGACGTTCAGACGTCAACTACAGGAAGAAGAGAATTCGAGAAAATCTCAATCTATTGAAAAAATTCAATCATATATTGAATCATTTAAAAATATTGAGAGGTCTGATAACCGCCCTGTTCTGCTTGAACAGTTATCTACTCTTGGGTTATATGCACTCAATGATGCCTTAAAAATCCAACCAAATTATCCGGTTGGTGATGATAATCAGCCAACTTTCACTGCTCCTGCGAACACACCGGATATTGAATGTTTTTATAAAAATTTCAACGCAATTTGTGAAGTAACCATGCTCAGAGGGCGCGATCAATGGTACAATGAGGGGCAACCAGTGATGAGACATTTGCGTGATTTTGAGGAAAAAAACCGCGACAAACCCTCATATTGTCTGTTCATTGCGCCAAGTTTACACCGAGACACGGTCAATACCTTTTGGGTGGCAATTAAATACGAGTATGAGGGAAAATTACAAAAGATTATCCCCCTCACAATCAGTGAATTTGTTTTAATTCTGAAAATATTACTCCAAATGAAAAAGGACGAAAAGGTCTTGAAGCATTCTGAAATATCTCGTTTATATGATGAGATTCTACAATCTTCACAGTTATACAAGAATGCTCAGGAATGGGTAAAAAGTATTTCAGAAACTATCTCGACATGGGGAAACTCTGTAACCCAATCATAAGAATATGAAAACAAACATTATATATAATGAGGATTGTGTTGAGACACTCAACAAGAAAATAGATGAAGAATCTATTGATTTGATATTTGCCGATCCCCCATATAATCTGTCCGGCAACGGTTTAAAGTGGAAGGGCAATAAAACTGGCGGAGATTGGTATATGGTAAATGAGGCATGGGACAAAATGTCCGCGCCGGAGCATGTACAATTTACAAGAAAATGGCTTAGTGCCTGTAATAGGGTTTTGAAAGACAAAGGAGCAATTTATGTTGCATGCAGTTACCATAACATTGCGGAAGTGATGATTGTGTTAAAACAGCTTGATTACAAAATAAACAACATCATCACGTGGTATAAGACAAATGCGATGCCAAACATGACAAAACGAATGTTCACACACGCAACGGAATTTGTTGTCTGGGCGGTAAAAAAAAGTGGTTGGACATTTAACTATGAAGAGATAAAGAAAATAAATCCCGATAAACAAAAAAATGGTAATTTAAAACAGATGCGTGATTTTTGGTCGCTCCCCCTCGTTCAGGGTAAGGAACGTTTGCGTAGTAAAAATGGACGCGCACTTCACCCAACACAAAAGCCCGAAGAAATGTTAAAGCGAATTATTCTCGCAAGTTCCAACAAGGGCGATGTTGTTCTTGACCCCTTCCTAGGGAGCGGTACAACCTCTTATGTCGCAAAAAAATATGAACGTAAATGGATTGGAATTGAAAAAGATAAGAAGTATGTAAAAATTGCCAAAGAAAGAATGAAGTAATTTTATATCCCGTATTCTCGATCAGAAACCTTTGCTACTGAAAATTGTGCTCCGCACAATTTTTCAATGAGCTTTCTCTCATCTCAGAAAATTGTGCCCCGCACAATTTTTCAATGAGCTTTCTCTCATCTCTATTCTTGATTCTCTCAAGGTGTGGAAAGTTTTTCCTCAGGAAAAACTTTTGCCTTATGTAAAAATTTCTATTATATTTGTAGAAGCTGGCTATGTTTTAGCCTGTTAATTCCAATTTCCATGTTGCCCATATGTTTGGGAGCAATGAGGGCGTCGTAAGAGCTCTCAAGGAGGTTTATTATGAAAAAGCACGATTTTATTGATATTCGTGTATTTCTGGATGAAATTTTCGGTGTTGCCGAGAATTTCAAGGATGCTTTTACCAAGGAATTCGGTCAGTGGGAGTGCTGCGAGCCCAATTCCAAGTGTTGTCAGGATTTTTATCCTGCCTATGCGTATCCACCGGTAAATGTATATATTACCGAGAATCGGACAATGGTTATTCAATTCGCTCTCGCGGGATTTGCTGAATCCGATATTACCTTGGAGTTCAGGGGTGATTATCTGGTGTTTTCAGCAGATATTTCGAACGATTTTGAACCCGAGGAACATGTCAAATACTTTAAAAAGCGGCTCAAGCTTAAGAGTATTCAGGATCAGCGTTACTTTGTACCCGCCGACAAATATTATCAGGATAAAGTAACAGCCGTTTTTAACAATGCAATTCTCACTGTCACTATTCTCCCCCGAGATCAGGTGAAGGAAGATGAGGGTGTGAAAGTTAACATTAAAACCGAAAAGCAGGAATCCGGGCAGAAATAGATAACCTAAGGAGGAACTATGCTTATAGGAATAATAATTGGTGTGATATTGGGCTTTTTCTTTAAACCCCAAATTGAGAATGGCATGAACAAGGTATCGAAATATATAAAAGATCGGAACAATCGGTCAGACGATTATTAAATTTTGATAGTCACATCTTAACCTTTGCTCCCTTTCTCCGATAATTCGGAGGGGGGAGTACATGCAAAAACGCAATCAATTCCAATCTCGGTTTCTATCATTCATTATGATAGTTTCTGGACTTTATATTTCTTTATCCGTAACAGGGGGGCTGATTCCGTCCCTCCAATTCGGATTGCTTGCTCATGTACCAAACAGTGTACACATTCCGGGCATGTTTTTGTACAATTCATTCGGAATCATGGCCTATTACCCGGCCGTATATCTTATATACAACGGCGCGCTTATCGGGGCACGGAGAGATTCGTTACGGTCTTTTTTTGTTTCCACCCTCATGTTTCTTCCCATGTTGAGTTTGAGCGTTCTTTTTAGGTTTATGCTCGACAGCAGTTTTATTCAAACAGTAATCGGCGGATGGATGCTTACTGCATTCACGGCATCCGGCGCCATTATGGTTTCGGCTGCAACGAGCCTTGTGCTGATGCTTCTGGTATTTCAGGTAGGAGTCAGCATTCCGAAAGCCAGGAGAGAGAATGATGACCATGGAGACAGCCGGAATACCGTACAATCTCCCATACATCTACTCCCTTCACAGACAATTTCCAACGATTTGATAATATCAACAAACTCCAGAGAGAACCGCACAGAGAATCGTGCAGAGAACCGCACAAGAGAGAATATCCGGTCACTTCTTCAGACTACTATGACCGATTTCAGCTCCCAGCGGCATTCACCGGATGAGGAAAATCACACCGTGACTGAAGACACTATGGCGGAAAACACTGTGACTGAAGACATTGAAGCAGCAGAATTGGATGAGCAGCCTGAACTCATTACTTTGAATTTTGGAATACATAATTCCCGCGACTCCCACGCGCGTAGCGCAGATTATCCTGAAGTTGAAGTGTACGAACCGAAAAATGAAAAAATTCAGGCAATAGTTGATCTCGCTCCAGAGGATTATATTCCCATGGATGATCTGCCTGTCTCAGAGCCAGATTCTCCTCCCGCGCCCGCCCCTCTACCCCGTGAGGAAGTTAGTTCGCAGGGTTTCAGATACGAAGATGATGGAATACCCGCGTACAACATTCCGGTTGAGGGAATTCTTCATCATGCTGTTAAGGAACACTATTGGGTTCTTGATGAGGATTCTACAATGCAAGCCGCTCTTCTTCGCAGCACACTGGAGGATTTTGGTATTGAGGCAGAGGTGACGGGCGTTCGCAAAGGTCCTGTTATTACCATGTTTGAAATTTTGCCTGCGCCGGGAGTCAAGTTAAGTAGAATAGTGAATTTGGCAGATAACATTGCCCTGAGTCTTGCGGCAACCAGCGTGAGAATTGTCGCTCCCATTCCGGGGAAGCATGCTCTCGGTATTGAGGTGCCGAACAAGAAACGTTATTTGGTAACGTTCTCAGAAATTCTTCTGGAAGATGATTTTAAAAACGGAGACCACGCCCTTCCCATAGCGCTTGGAAAGAACATTACCGGTGAAGCGCAGATCATTGATCTTGCAAAAACGCCGCATCTGCTCATTGCGGGCGCGACAGGAGCGGGAAAATCGGTCTGTGTGAACAGCCTCATTACATCGCTTCTTTACCGCAGATCTGCCGAAGAAGTTAAAATGATTCTTATTGATCCGAAGATTGTTGAATTGAAATTTTATAACGGCATTCCTCATTTACTCACACCTGTTATTACCGATCCGAAAAAAGCGTTTCAGGCATTACAGTGGTGCCTCTTTGAAATGGAGCGCCGCTACAGCCTTCTGGATACAATGGCTGTTCGGGACATAAAGAGTTACAACAGAAAAATTACTGGCGGGGGCAAAGGCACGGGTGCGGGCGCAGACAGGGTCGCTGGCGGAGGCGGATGCGCGGGCACAGCCGCAACCGCGGCCGATTCTTCCGAAAACGTTCTTCCGTACATTGTTGTTGTTGTAGATGAGTTCGCTGATCTCATGGCAACGAGCGGGAAGGAACTTGAGTCGACACTTTCCCGACTTGCCGCTATGAGCCGTGCCGTTGGTATTCATCTTGTTCTGGCGACTCAACGGCCCTCCACCGATGTTATTACCGGACTTATTAAGGCGAACATTCCCAGCCGCATTGCCTTCATGGTTGCCAGCAAGGTGGATAGCCGCATTATCATTGACAGCATGGGAGCGGAAAAGCTTCTTGGGAAGGGCGATATGCTCCTCACATCTGCCTGGGATCCATTCCCTCAGCGCATACAGGGGGCGTATCTATCGGAAGAAGAAGTGGAACGTGTTGTTGAGCAGGTGAGAAAGACAGGCGATCCAGAGTACATAGACGATGAAATTTTTATTGGAAGTGATGATGGAAGTATTTCTGGAGCAGGCACCGACGATCCTCTTATGGAACAGGCAATAGATATTGTATGTTCGGCGCAGAAGGCCTCTGCGAGTTATTTGCAGCGGCGGCTGAGCATTGGCTATAATCGCGCTGCCCGTCTCATTGAGGAAATGGAAAACATGGGAATAGTTGGCCCCCAAAACGGTTCCAAGGCCCGCGAGATTCTCCGGCATCTGTGATATCTGTTATGAGAATATGTTCATTGTGCATGACGGTGTTAGTGCTATTTTCGTTCTCGGCTGCTGCGCAGCCCGCTGGTGTTTCGGATATAGAGGCAGTTCTGGGAGATGATGGCCGTTTTCTGAGTCCGCCGGTTGGTGTAAGTGAATCGGCGATGTTGGGGCTTATGATTCCGCAGGTACTTGAGGAATATGGCAGCCCGCAGCGTCTCTTCAGCATTCGCGGCGATGAATCGTGGCAGGATGATGTTGTGTTTTTCTACAATGGTTTTGTCTATTTTTACTGGTTTGAAGACAGGGTCTGGCAGGTTCGTTTCGATCACCGCCACAACGGAACGGTTGCCGGTGTGAAGATGGGACAGACATTCGATGAGGTTATCGCTGCGCTCGGTTCTCCACACTATGTTGGATCGAATGAGATATTTTTCGATGCTCAAGATAGGGGATTCCCGATACGGCTGCGGCTTGTTTTTGAAGATGATCGTCTCCATGATCTGTATCTTTATCGGAGCGATTTTTAAGATGCGGGACAATACCCGGAGACGGGCTGCGCCGGGCGTTCAGGCATCGGGCTCTCAACCCCCGGGCGTTCACGCGCGAATATGCCTGAGTCTTCCCGGCCCCAATTGTGCCGCAAATATCCGCGCCATGCAGGGATCGACATATTCGGCTCTTGAATTCCGTCTTGACCGGATGCTCAATGATCTGCCTGCTTTTATTCCGCAGATTACGAGCCTGATGCAGAATGCTGAACTCATGCGGGTTCTGGATGGAGCGGATGATCCAGATGATTTTTCTATTATTATCACACTCCGAAGAAAGGAAGACGGCGGTTTTTTTTCTGAACCGGTGTTCAGGTCTGAGGAAATTCTGCTGGAGCTGTTTCAGCAGTTATGTAATGATCCAGTCTGGCCGCTGCTGAAACCTATGGTTGCAGTGGATATAGAACAGCAGTCTATCATGCAGGATTTCTTTCATTTCATGGATGAAAAAGATATTCGCCGTATACGTTCAGTACACTATTTCGATTCCTGCCCTGCGGATATTTCCGGTATTCTTGAAGAACTTGCCGGAGAAGGCCGCAATGAAAAAAATGGCGGAGAACGTGCCGGAAGAAGATGTATTCCCAAGTTGGCGGCCATGCCTGCTTCTCTGCAGGAGCTTAACCGGATTATTGAAGGCGGGCAGGCATTTGCCGAAAAATTTCCTCAACAGCCCTTTATTCTTGTTGCCATGGGAGAATTGGGGCGTCCCAGCCGTATTTTACCCGAAAAAACCGGCAGCCGCATAAGTTTTACAGTTCCCGATCAGGCAACATCGGAACAGGCAACAGAAAACGGATCGGAACAGGGCGCGGCACACATCCGTACGACCGGCAGCAAAAAAACGACCGGTCGCATGATCGCCGCCACGGCCAGCCACATGATCGCCGCCATGACCAGCAGTGAAATGGCGGCATATCGTTCCCTTCGGATATATCGGGATACACCCATTTTTGCAATTATCGGGAACCCTGTTTCCCACAGCCGCAGTCCGGAATATCATAACCGCGTGTTTTCCGAAAGAAATCTTGAGGCTGTGTACATTCCCCTGCTGTGCGATAGTACCGCGGCTGTTCCCGATTTTTCCCGGCTTATGAATTTGAGAGGGGCATCGGTTACTATTCCACATAAGGAATCGGTTCGGAGCATATTACACGGTGAAAGTGAGGCCTGCGCGATAACAGGAGCCTGCAACACTATCTATCTCGATGAAAACGGGAATTGGAGAGGGGAAAATACCGATGTTGAGGGATTCCTCCAGCCGATAAAGCCAATCGGTAATGTTCATTCAGCAACAGTAATTGGCGCCGGCGGAGCTGCAAAGTCGATAGTGTATGCTCTTCTGAGAGAGGGGGTGAAGGTGCTCCTCTTGAACCGTACTGTGAGCCGGGCAGAGCAGGTTGCCGCCGATATGGAGGCATATTTTCCCGGTGCGGTCTGTCCTGCTCCCCTGAGTTCCGATTCCCTTCCGCGTATCCGCAAACATAATCAGCTAATAGTACAAACCACATCGCTCGGCATGGAGGGAAATGAAGATGCCGACCCATTAATCTTTTATGAATTCGATGGCAGTGAATTTCTCTATGATATTATTTACACCCCGCCTGTTACCGCTATTATAAAGCGGGCGGCTGCCGCCGGCTGCAGATATCAGAATGGTCAGGATATGTTTATCGGTCAAGCCGAAGTTCAGGCTGATATTTTTGCGCGTTGTCTCACGAACTGTCTCAGATAGAAAATGGTACTACAAAAAGCGGAAAAAACATGACAAGATCTGAATTAAAATGTCTGCGGTTTAAAGTCTTCGGCGTTGATAATGGAGGCGCTGGAACCCGTGGCTTTAATGGCAAAGAGCTTCTTTTTTTGAGCGTATTTATCGGCCGATCCAACAACATTTATGTAGGCAACACCCCCGTAAATAATATCGTTTTGAAAGCGGGGCATGGCTGTTCGAAATAGTTTCATGCTCTTGAGAAAGTGATCCACATCTTCTACCCTGAGAGTGGTTTTAACTTCAATTACCACCGTTTCATTGCCGTTGCAGGCAATAAGATCAAACTCGGCAAGCGGTTTTCCCGGAACTTCTATATATTCTCTTCTAACCAAAGTTTTGTCTACGGTAATTCCTCTCATCTTGAGCAACCTTACCAAGTCGCCCTCCACCAAGCTCTCAATGAGCTTGCCCCACTGGGAGGTAAAGAGTTCATCGAGCTTTTTTAGCCTGCGGTCGGTTTCCTTCTCTCGACGCTGAGACTCCTTCTCTCGACGCTGAGACTCCTTCTCTCGACGCCGAGACTCCAGTCGGGACTCTTCCATTCGGCGGTCAGTTTCCTTCATTTGGCGGTCGGTTTCCTGCATTCGACGGTCGGTTTCTTGCATTTGGCGGTCGGTTTCCTGCATTCGACGGTCGGTTTCCTGCATTTGACGGTCAATTTCCTTCCCTCGACGCTCAGCCTCCTTTTGGGCCTTTGCCGTTTCTGCCATCATGTCTTTAATTTCTTGTACGGTTAGTTCTGCCATTGTCTGCCTCCTCTCTCATGTATAATAGCCTTTTCCGGGACTGAAATCAACTTTATTGCACAAGTTTCCAGAACTTCCCCAACAATTTTTTTGACGGGGTTTTGACAGAATAATGGAGGGAGATTTTGCCCTTGAGCAGTGAGTATGAGGCGGGAATACCGGGCGCATAGACCACACTTAGCTCAACATCACTCGTAATTACCCAGAACGTCTCCTTCCCTTCGGTGACCCGCAGCACCAGCACCGGCACCGGCACACCATGCCATTCGTCAGGCACTGCCTCAATCTGGTAACTCGTTGATCGTTGATAATCATACCCGCTCGCGGTTTGGACTGCATCACTATAGAACCCCTGATGTTCCATATAGCGGGCTGCGCGATCAAGGAGCAAACGCTCATATTTCCGAGGGGTTCCGTGTCCAGATAATCGAGATCAAACAGACTCTTGCATGAAAATAATGGCATCGATATAATGAGAGCCATTATTTGTGATAGCTGAACAACCGGTCGTTTCCGAGGGTCGGTTAAATTGGTTGTTTTCAGCATCTGTCCGAGCCTTTGAATAAAGGTTCGGGCAACACTTTTTTTCTGAGAACACATATAAAGTTTTGCTACTGGAAATTGTGCTTGCGCAATTTTCCAAGGCAAAACTTTCTACACAATGAGAGAATCAAGAGTATAACAAAGTTTTGCCTGTGGCAAAACTTTCTATACCTTGAGGGAATCAAGAATATGGATGAGAGAATCCTTATTGGAAAATTGTGCTCTGCACAATTTTCTGTGATGGGAGAATCCTCATTGGAAAATTTTGCAGAGCAAAATTTTCACATAATGCCTCTCCCGTAATAATGGGAATTATACCGCGCATAAGTAGATTTTCGAAGGGGCTATGCTCATTTTGCGTGCAAAGAAGACTATGATCAGGTATAATTTTAGTAAAATTGAAATTTTTGATTGACATAAAGCTTTTCATTAGGTAAAATACTCAGGAATTCTGTGATGTGTTGATGATTAGTAGATCATGAATGTGTATGAGAGTTCCTGCAATGGTCTGAAAAAATTTGTTGGGGAAGTTCTGCTTGCTGGATTTTGTGGTTGACAAGTTTTCTAATCACAATATATACTGGCTCATATATTTATGAGACCGTTGCTGTGCAACGATTTCAAACTGTTACTGTAAGGAGTGAAAGTATGAAAATCAAATTTAAGGGGGGGGGTAACTCTCTGCGCATTCTGCTCAATTTTTATTGTATTAATGGCGGGATGTCCAATGCCGGAACCAACCCCTGAACCCGAACCGATGGTGGAACTAACCCCGCCGGGTACCATGGCTGCTCCAACCCTCGAAGCGGGGAATGGGCAGATCATTGCCACATGGACTGCGCCTGCCGACAACGGCGGCAGCGAAATTACTGCATACCACCTTCACCATAGCACGGACGGCGGTACCAACTGGTCGGAATTAATTACCCTCGCCGCGCCAGCCGCAAGCTACACCATGAGGGGCCTCATAAACAGCACTCCCTACGAAGTGCGGGCGCGCGCCGTGAACAACAAAGGCGCGGGTATGTGGTCGGAATCTTCCACAGCAACACCTGCCTCAACTCTCACTGTCCCAACCCTTGAACCGGGGTATAAGCGTCTACTGGTTGCATGGAGTGCGCCTGCCGACAACGGCGGAGCGGAAATTACCGCATACCACCTGCGCCATAGCACGGACGGCGGTACCAACTGGTCGGAATTAATTATACTCGCCGCGCCAGCCGCAAGCTACACCATTAGGGGCCTCACAAACGGCAATCCCTACGAAGTACAGGCGCGCGCCGTGAACAACACGGGTGCGGGCAACTGGTCGGAAATTGCAACGGAAACGCCCTTAGTTGTTATTACGGCATTGCAGACTCCTGGGGGTACGGCAGCATCGCTAAGCCTTTCGGCTGCCAATACTGCCATAATTGCCAGTGAGAATCCAACCGTTTTCTTAACCACCGTGAAACCGGACACTCTCGCGGTCAATGAAATATCAGGAACCATTACGGTTACCCCCGCAACTACGCCCGTAAGTGTTACCCCACCGACAGTTGATGCGGGTACCGGAATTGTTACGGTTAGCGCAAGTACAACGGCAGGAACATATATGGTATATGGCGAAAACGGAAATGGATATGTATGGTTTGCCGAATATCTCTTTGTTACCGTGAGCCCTCAAAATAAAAATGCACTGACACAACAGGTAACTACGGGGATATCAACATGGGGCAATACTGCCGATCTCAACTACATTATTACCACGGCGGTAACAGATATGTCCTTAATGTTCTCGAGTAACGCCACATTCAATGGCGATATTTCACGCTGGGATACTGGCAGGGTAACGAATATGAAACAAATGTTCTGGAATGCATCCGTATTCAATGGCGATATTTCACGCTGGGATACTGGCGCGGTAACGGATATGAGCAATATGTTCCGTATTGCAAGCGTATTCAATAGCGATATTTCCGGCTGGGATGTCAGCTCGGTAAGGGATATGTCATATATGTTCAATAACGCAACCATATTCAATAGCGACATCTCACGCTGGGATACTGGCAGGGTAACGAATCTGTCATATATGTTCCTTGACGCAAGAGCATTCAATATCGATATTTCCGGCTGGAATGTCAGCTTGGTAACGAATATGAATGCGACGTTCGCTGGAACAGCAGCATTCAATCAGGATCTTACCGACTGGGCTTGGGATAACTCGAAGAACCCGCCGGTTTACTGGAACAATGCTAACTGGACTAATGGCACATATAACGGAGTCAAAACTAATACGTTTTTGAATTCCGGCGTGGTGGACGGTGTGGGTGTTCCAACCTGGCATACCCCATAAATCTGCATGAATAGAAACTTTTGCTGCTGAAATTGTGCAAGCGCAATTTTCCAAGGCAAAACTTTATCACTGAAAATTGTGCTCTGCAAAACTTTCTACAAAATGCGAGAATGCTAAGCTCATAGAGTCATGCAAAAGTTTCTCTTATTATTTTTTGGATAGTGCCTGCATCGCAGCCGCATATCTTTATCCGCATACATTAACCAAAGAAATTTTTACATTTTTCAAACTTTTTTCGCAAAAACTCAATCACCACGAACATTTCCTCCGTTATCCTTATATGAAGAAAAAGAAACGGAATCAGGCGGCTCATCAAAAGCCGCGAAAACAATGGGATGAAACTCATAAGTTCCTGTTTGCCGATGCGGAATCCATATATCAACTGCTGCAATTTGTCGATGATGACTGGATCACCTCTATTCGCCCTGAGAACATTACGATTGTGAGCAATGAATTCATCGCTCGGGAGCTCGGAGGCAAGAAGCTGACGAAGCTCATGCGCAAAATATCGGATATTGTTGCGAAAATTTCCTTCCGATACGGGAACAAGAATGAAGAGAAAACCGTCTATATCATTCTGGAACATCAATCGACTGTCGATTATTCCATGCGCAGGCGCCTATTCGTATACACCGATATGCTCGAACAGCATATTCGGAATTCGAAAACGTACCAACATCATTGGGTATACCCCATTGTTCTGTACACGGGAATACGGAAATGGCCGCAGAACGCGACGGAAGAAACGCGGGCTGGGATTCCCCCGAGCGCATATCGCCAATTCTTCGAATATCCTGTTATTGATGTGCATAGGCTCCCGCATGAGAAAATACTGAAGTCCCACGGTCGTGTGGCTGCCTATTTTTACCTTGCGCGCTACAACAAAGATTTGAATAATGAGGATAATTGCGCTGAATTCACGAAGCATCTTTTGAACATTCTCCAGCATGATACTGGCGAAAAGGTGAAGGAGTCCTTGTTAATTATGAGCGATGTGCTCTATAATACACACATCTCAGGTGTGAATGTTAACGATTACACTATGAAGGAGGTAATTGATATGATTACAAAAGAAGGAATAGAAATACTGTTCCCGTGGGAACTGAGAATTTACAAAGAGGTCAAAGCCCAGGTCAAGCGAGAAACTCAGGAAGAAACGAAGGAAATGCAGCGGGAAGTCCGGCAGGAAGGTCGGCAGGAAGGACTGCGAACAGGTCGTGAAGAAGGCATTCGAGAAACTGCCCGCAGTATGTTTTTGGAAGGGTTGTCGACAGAGGCTGTTCAGAGGATTACCGGGCTGAGCGATGAGGAAATGCGGACATTGCGGAACGGATCGCATTAATTGAGCAGGGGCAAGCTCAGCTCCGGAGTGAGTATGTACTCAATATGCTTAAGGATGGTCTGTCTATGGACCTTATTCATAAGATTACCAAGCTCAGCGGGGATGAAATTCGAACATTTCAGAAAAACGAAAATGGCAGGGAAAACGGTAGAGCGTAGCGCAGAGCTCTGCGCTCCACCTCCGGCAGGCGCGGGGGGGCTGGTCGGAGGCTTGCACGCCTGCTCGCCCATGCGGCTGTTGCTGAGACTGGGCTGGTCGGAGGCCTGCGCCTCCTGCTCGCCCATGCGTCTGTTGCTGTGGCGCGACGCTGGTCGGCGCTCCGCGCCCAAGCATCCGGCGCGGGTAATCCGCTGTCTGCCTGACCATCTGTTTTGTAACGCGTAGCCGTTATGCGCTCATTTCCGGATGATTCGCACGCGGATGACGCCCTCTATCTGTTCAATTTTTCGAATGCCCTTGTCCGATAGACAGTCATCGGTATCGATAATGGTAATTGCCGTTTCGTTCCGATGTTTGTTGATCATGTTGGAAATGTTTATGCCGTTCTCTGCCAGAATGCCGGTTATGCGGCCAACCACCGCCGGAACGTTTTTATTTATAATGACCAGACGGTTATCGGCACTACAGGCCATATCTATGACAGGAAAATTGACTGAGTTACTTATGTTCCCCGTTTCCAGATAACGGACAATTTGCGCGCATGCCATAACTGCGCAGTTTTCTTCGGCCTCGGGTGTTGAAGCTCCGAGATGAGGAGTTGGAAGCACATTTTCCTGCCGAACGAGTTTTTCATTGGGAAAATCGGTAATGTAGCGGGCGACCTTACCCACTTTCAGGGCAGCAATAATGTCGTCATCGTGCACAAGCGGACCGCGTGAAAAATTGAGAATACGGACGCCTGTTTTCATTTTATCTATGATATCACGATGTATGATATGCCGTGTACTGTCGGTGAGGGGAATGTGGATGCTGATAAAATCGCAGCCGCTCACCGCAGTTTCAAGGGCCTGTGCCCGTACTATCTGAGCCCGAAGCCCCCAGGCGCTGTCTATGGATATGTAGGGATCATAGCCGAGTACGTGCATGCCGAGATCGACAGCGGTATTGGCCACCACTGCCCCAATTGATCCCAGACCGAGAACGGCAAGTTTTTTTCCCTTGAGCTCCGGCCCGGCAAAGTTTTTCTTCCCCTTTTCAACTTCATTGGCAAAATTTTCGGAATCGGCCAGCGTGCGCACCCAGTTTATCCCCTCAATAATCTTCCGATTTGACAGGAGCATACCGCTGAGAACAAGTTCCTTTACGGAATTGGCATTTGCTCCCGGGGTATTAAACACAACAATTCCGCGTGCGGTGCATACATCAACAGGAATGTTATTTACGCCCACTCCAGCGCGTGCAATGGCAATGGTACGTTCGGGAATGTTTTCTATTACCGCAGAACGAAGAATAATTGCATCCGGATCATCTGAATTGTTCCGGTTCGGTTTGGCGGCGCTGTCAATACGGTATGAAGCAGGATCAAAAACAGCAAGGCCTGTTGGCGAAATGACATTCCGTGTTTGAATAATAAACATTGTAATCTCCCTATTCAAAACTTTCTATTCAATTATACTCAGTCCAAGCTCGGTGAGCTGCTCATTATCAACAGGCGATGGTGAATTGTCCAGAGGATTGATTCCAGCCGTATTTTTCGGAAAGGCGATAACTTCCCGAATGCTGCTTTCTCCAGCCATGAGCGCGACAAGGCGGTCTAATCCTGGGGCTATGCCGCCGTGGGGCGGGGCTCCATACTGGAAGGCGCGCAGGAGAAAGCCGAAGCGGCGCTCAGCCTCTTCCCTGTCCATGCCCACAATAGTGAATATCCGCTGCTGAATTTCGGGATCGTGAATTCTGATTGATCCCGATGCCAATTCAACACCGTTACAGACCAGATCGTAGAGGCTCCCCTTAACGGCGCCCGGTTCCTGTTCCATAGTTTCCAGAAACTGTTTCTGCGGCATGGTAAATAGATGATGCGTAGCGTCCCATGCCTGCCGATCGCCGTTGTACTCGAAGAGGGGAAAGTCCACTATCCATGCAAAGGAAAAGGCGGGGGGCGGGACGGTGGAGGCGGAGGCTACGGGAGTGTGGGCGGACGCGGGAGTGTTGGCGGGCGCGGAGGCTGCGGTGGATGGAGCCGATGGCAGATTCAGGCTGCCGAGATGTTTCCGTACTGCTCCAAGGGCGGTGCAGGCGGTTTTCCAGCTGTCTGCAACGAAGAGCAGGAGATCTCCGGGCTTCGCGCCTGTCGCCGAGCAGATTTCTCCGGCCTGTTCAGAAAAGAACTTTCCTATGCCGCCATCAAAATACTTTCTGCCGGCATCACCATCAGCAGAATCACCATCACCATCGCCATCAGCAGCATCAGCATTATGCCCGCAGACCCGTGTCCATGCGAGCCCCTTTGCGCCGTAGATTTTGGCGATTTCCTCGAGTTCGCTTATCTGCTTCCGGCTGTAAGCGGAGGCGCCGGGGGCGATGAGCAGTTTTACGCTGCCGCCGGTTTTGAGTGCCGATTCAAATATACCGAAACCGCTGCCGGGAATGTAAGAAGAAAAATCCTGCAACTGCATATTAAAGCGCAGATCCGGTTTGTCTGAGCCGTAGCGGTTCATGGCATCATCGTAGGTAATGCGGGGGAAGGGCGTCTGAAGTGTGATGCCGAGGCAGCGCTCGAACAGATGTTTCATGAGTCCCTCGCTGAGGGCGAAAATATCTTCCTGATCCACAAAGCTCATTTCAATATCAATTTGAGTGTGCTCCGGCTGCCGATCGCCCCTCAGATCTTCATCTCTGAAACAATGCGCAAGCTGAAAATAGCGGTCAAAACCCGACACCATGAGTAACTGCTTGAAAAGTTGAGGACTCTGAGGCATGGCATAGAATTTTCCGCGGTTCATGCGGCTGGGAATGAGAAAATCGCGGGCGCCCTCGGGGGTTGAGCGGATCATGGTGGGCGTTTCTATTTCCAGAAAATGGTGTTTTGTAAGATATTCCCGCGCATGCCTACAGACATCTGCGCGCAGCTGTATATTTCTCTGCATGGCAAAGGAACGGAGGTCAATGTAACGGTATTTCATACGCAGTTCATCGTGCGCTTCGCTGCGCTCATCGACCATAAAGGGCAGTACTTCCGATGTCCCGAGTATTTCAATGTGCGATACCTGAATTTCAATGGCACCGGTGCTCATGTGGGGGTTTTTCATGGAATGCGGGCGCTTTCGTACCTGTCCTTTTACGGCAATGCAGTACTCAAGTTTGAGTTTTGCGGCGGTTTCTGCGGTTTCAGAAGGAGCATCATCGTCAATAACGGCTTGGGTTATCCCGTAGCGATCCCTGAGAGTGATGAATTGAATGCTGCCATGATCGCGCTTTCTGTGTACCCACCCGTTAAGAGTTACCTCTTTGCCGGTGTCGGCGTCAGCGCCGCGCAGTTCCCCGCAGGTATGGGTACGTTTATAATTTTCCATTCACAGAAACTATCACAAAGTTTTGCAAAATGCAAAAGTTTCCATAACAAAGTGCGCATAGTGTCAGCGAACCCGCCTACACTCCGTACAGCCGATTACGTGTACATGGTCTTTTCTCCCCTTTCTGCGGAATGTGCGGGCAACAAGGAAACCATCGGGTGAGAGAGTCTGCCGGCATACCGGACATATGCGCAGATGATCCGGATTTGAAGGCCAACACAGTGGACATCCGAAAATGTGGGTAAGAATTTCTGTGGTCTCCATCTTGTTAGATGCAAATTTGAATTCGCTTTCCGATATAGCCCCGCTGCCGTGTTGGGAAGTATGCGCGTGTTGGGGAGTATGCGCGTGTTGGGGAGTATGCGCGTGTTGGGGAGTATGCGCGTGTTGAAGAGTATGCGAGCGCGTATTCTGAAGATAATGAACGCTGTGAATCCGGTCGCCCGGTTTACCCAACGAAGAGCAGAGAGGGCAGGGCTTTTTCCTAGTTGATGGCTCTGTCGATGGCGCAGGCTTGGTTGATGGTGCTGGCTTGGTTGATGGCGCTGATTTTGCCGATCCGCGGGCCGGCAGTTGAATAGAGCCGCGTTCGCGTTTAATAATACCGATTAACAGAACAACAATAACAATTGCTATGACAGCAACAAGAATCTGATTGATCACGGGCAGTAATCTCCATGAAAATTTTGCTCTGCAAAATTTTGCTATGAGGATTCTCTCATCACAGAAAATTGTGCTCTGCACAATTTTCCAATAAGGATTCTCTCATCCATATTCTTGATTCTCTCAAGGTATAGAAAGTTTTGCCACAGGCAAAACTTTATTCATGTTACACTGAATAGCAAAAATCATTAAGCAGTAATGCCGATAGAATATTCCGGTTACTATATTGCGTTATGAGTTTAGTATACATTTTGTTTTTATTTTCAATAAATATTACCCCGTCTAATATGGCTACAGGAATTGCATTATGAACATGAGTATCCAAAGTCGAAAGAGCATCTTCAAATTGAGCATTTTGATGACCACCAAAATCGGTTAAAAATTTTGCCTCAGCAATAATATATTTTTCATTGAATCTTGCAATAAAGTCCAATCCTTTGTCTCTCGAATATCCAAAATACTCTGTTGCAAAATCCTTTGCGGCTGTATCCGATGATTTCAAAATTGCATTATCATTATTTGCGATAAATTCATCTAATTCTACCGGCAGTATACCAAGTGGTTTTTTGTCTAACCATTCAGAAAACTTAGGTCCCATCTGCCTGTTAGTTTCTTTTGGTTCGGTAATATTTTCCATAAATTTATCCCATCCGAGCTGATACATCAGTCCTGCTAATCTATTTACTGTTTGGGGATTTTTCTCTATTGCTAATGGGTGTCTTTTCAGGAATGCTGTATAGGAATCTTTAACAGGAAACAAATCCAGCCTTAATGCCTGTTTTATTAATTTTTTATTGTTTTGTTTTTTGTAAGATTCGTAAAGCCTGTTCAAAAGTTCTTCGTCAATATTTCGTCTGATGTTTGCTGACAAAGGATAAACAGAGTACAGCCGGTCTAAATAATTATAGTTATTTGCTAATTTTATACTCTGTTGCAGATATTGATTCATCAGATTATCCCGGTACTGACCTTAATGGTATCAAAATTAAGACTGTCAAGATTTTTTAATGATTTCAGAGTTTGCTGTATTGCTGCTTCCGATTCATCTATGCCGATAAACCTCCGCCCCAATTTATACGCTGAAACTAATGTGGTTCCTCCGCCGCAAAAGCAGTCCATAACTATGCTGTCGGCTTTTGAAGAATTCAGGACAATAAGGTCTGACATGTCTTGATTTTTCTGGGTCGGATAATCGGGATACTGAGGGTCCTTGTATTCCCATATATCCTGTATCTTTTTATCCATATAATCATCTGCATACCTTTTCATTCTCATATTGCCGCTTTTTGAGATTTCAATCATTCCATTATCATAAAGTTTTTCCAATTCCTTGGGAGAATACCTCCAGTGCCTTCCTTTTGGCGGGCTGGTACCCTTAAAGGGTTTTGAAGATTCCCCGTTTATTGTCTCTCCGGGCGCATGTAAGGGAACAGTTGTATATCGTTTCCCGTTTTCATCAATTTTTGAATATCGTTTTTCTATATCGCAATCGGTAACAGCTATTCCGATATCATTCCAAATATAATTATGTGTCTTGGTATAGAACAGGATCATGTCTTTTACATTGCCGTAGTTTTTTCTTCTAAAGTTTTTCGGGTTACACTTTATTCTTGTTATATCTGCCTTAAAATTATTGAAGCCGAAAATCTCATCAAGCATCACTTTTACATAATGACCAATCTTGTAATCTATATGAAAATACAAGGTTCCTTTGTTTGAAAGAAGCCGGTGAATAAGCTTTACCCGCGGACGTATAAAATCAAGATAAGATTCCAGAGTAAATTTGTCGGCATAGGCAATACTGCCGTTGCGTAATGCGGATATAGTCGCTGCCCTGTTCTCAGATATTCTGAAAGTTTGATTTGTCGCAAATGGCGGGTCTGTATACACAAGGTCAATTGTGCCTGAATAACCTTCATCTATAAGGTTCTGCATGACAGTGAGATTGTCGTCTTTAACGATGAGGTTGTTCATTTTTGCCCTTTCACCCCTTCGGAAGTATTGATGATTGTTGAGGATATTGTCAATAATTGATGATGGAAGTAAAATAGATGAATACCGACTGAGGAGAATAACCCATGCCGAAAATAGAAGGATTCCGGGTCAGGAATTATCGAACATTGAAAGATGTCGCACTGGGGCGCTTTTGGAATCAGCAAAAAACCGCTCCCCTCACTCCACTGACGGCGGTCATAGGAAAAAACGGCGTGGGCAAGAGCACATTGTTCGATTCCTTTGGCTTTCTCGCAGATTGCCTGAAAAATGGCGTTGAAGAGGCCTGCGATTCGCGCAATAGAGGCGGTTTCGACAAAATTCGCTCGCAGGGAAGTACCGATCCAATTAAATTTGAAATTTATTATAAAGAAGATGGTAATGCCCGTCCCATTACCTATCTATTATCCATTGATCAGGATAAAGCCGGCCGACCGTATGTTCTTGCAGAAGCACTTTGGCAGTACTCTCAAGGACAAAAAAGTGTAAAGATACTTTCGTTTCTGTTTTTTAATGAGGGAAGGGGACTTGTCTGGAAAGGTGATGAAGCGAAAGGCGATATGAATAGTCAAGATTTAATCCATGCTATAAATGATCTTGAAGTTAGGGCAGAGCTTATAGAATCAGAGAAACTCGAATTCGTTGAGCTTGAAGATCATCGCAGGCTGGGCATTGCGACCTTCGGATATTTGAAACAACACCCGCGAATTTCCGCGCTCCGACGTTTCATTGAAGGCTGGTATGTAAGTTATTTTACCCCCGATGCCTCGCGAAGTTTGCCCCTCGCCGGGCCCCAGAAACATCTGAATATTCATGGAGACAACCTTGGAAATGTCGTTCAGTTCATGGAACGCGAACATCCCAAACGATTCCAAAGCATTCTCAACAACATTGCAAATAAAATACCCGGCATACACAATATCGACACCGAAAAAACCAGCGATGGAAGGCTTTTACTCCGCTTTAACGACAAAGGTTTTAACGATCCATTTTATGCTCAGCACATGTCAGACGGCACATTGAAGGTGTTTGCGTATCTCCTGTTGTTGGAAGACCCCTCCCCGCCGCCTTTTTTATGTATTGAGGAACCTGAGAATGGACTGTATCACAAGCTTCTCGAAAATTTGGCAGAAGGATTTCGCGCCCACGCGACAGGCAGGAAGGGGAGCTCTCAGATCTTCATTACGACTCATCAGCCGTATTTTGTTAATGCTCTGAATCCCAATGAAGTCTGGATACTCGAAAAAGGAAGCGATGGGTTCTCCTCCATCCGCAGGGCAAGTGATAATGAACTTGTAAGAAATATGGTTGCTGAGGGACTACCTTTAGGCGGTTTGTGGTACAGCGAGTATTTGGATGCGGAGTGAGCGAATACCATGGCAGATAATCGCGCAGAACTGTATATAGTGGCAACTCCCATCGGAAACCTTAACGACATTACGTTGCGGGCGCTTGAGACGCTGCGGTCGGTAGATGTCATTGCCTGTGAAGATACCCGCCACAGTCTCCGCCTGCTGAACGCTCACGGCATCAGCAAGCCGCTCATTTCCTGCCGAGCGCATAATGAGTCGGCAGCTGTCAGACAGATTATTTCGCGGCTTGAAGCGGGTGAGAACATTGCATTTGTAAGCGATGCGGGAACTCCCGGCATCAGCGACCCGGGCACCCTGCTGGTGCGGAAGGTTCGGGATGAAGGATTCAGAGTAGTTCCCATTCCGGGTGCTTCGGCGCTCAGCGCCATTATGAGTATAAGCGGATTTTCAGGAAAGCGGGTTATTTTTGAAGGATTTCTGAGTCCTAAGAGCGGAAAAAGAAAAAAACAGATTAAGGACTTGCTTGAAATGGATTCTTCCTTTATACTTTATGAGTCGCCATTCAGAATAGTAAAGTTGCTTGCCGATATGGCAGAATTGTGTCTGCAACGTTCTGAAAACAGAAAAATACTCTGCGGCAGGGAGCTGACAAAGGTATACGAAGAGGTTCTGGAAGGACATGCCGATGAGTTATATAATATACTTGCGGCACGACCATCAATAAAGGGAGAGTTTGTTGTGCTTGTGTCATCGCCAATGCGCTTGCCATCAACATCGCCGCTACCATCGGCATCCCCATAAAAGGAACTTAATATTTTACCCCCGGGAGCCGATAGTATTATTGAGAGGAAGTATTAATTATGAGTATTGAAGGGCTTGGTCCATTAGACCCTGTGTCTCCATACAAGAAAAATCAGAAACCTTCTCCAGTTGATACCGAAAATAGTAAGGATTCCATATCCTTATCCGCTGAGGCAAAGCACAAAGCCGAAATGCTCAAAACTTCAGAAGAAGTACACATGGCCCCCGACATTCGTGAAGACCGCATTGCGGAAGTGCGGGAAAAACTCAAGGATCCTTCCTACATTAACAAGGCTGTTATTGATGAAGTTGCGGAAAAAATTGTGAATATGTTTAAAATATAACAAAGTTTTGCTGCTGAAATTGTGCTCTGCAAAACTTTATCAATGCAAAACTTTTACGGTTTTTGCTTCCCTTCAGCAACCTTCATGCCATTGACATAGGCTTCAAAACGAATTTCTGCGCAATGCCTGAGTGTATGTGCCACCGCGCAGTAATCATTAAGAGACAGTTCAATACTCCGTACAATTTTTTTCGGATCAAGGGCAGAATCATCACCCCCAAAACGATATTGTATGAGAATTGAGGTGTACACCATCGGATGGGTATCCGCCTTTTCAGCTTCAATGGTAATGGTGAAATCTTTAAATTCCACCCGTTTTTTTTCAAGTATGGAAATAACATCCATAGCAGTACAGCCGGCCAGAGCGCTCAGCATGAGCCCCTTTGGCTGCGGCCCCCTGTCTTTGCCGCCGAATTCCTCAGGAGCATCAACAGTAATACTCCTGCCCTGCAGTTCAAGATTAAGCGCCATTCCCTCTATCCACTTTGCGCTGACCCTTGCCATAAACGCCTCCTGTTCATAGAATATCGTCTAGAAACTTTTGCATTGGAAAATTGTGCTTGCACAATTTCCAGTAGCAAAACTTTGGTTTATGATAACATGGTTTTATCCATGTGTACCATGGCGGCCATGGTCATGGCGAATTCAACCATGCAATAGTCGGTCGCTCATAGTATAATGCGTAATAGTTAGGAGGATCACAATGTCATCGAAAAAAATGTCATCGAAAAAAATGAATTTATGGGGCGCCGTCGCAATTGGTATTGGCGGAATGGTTGGCGGCGGCATATTTGCTGTTTTAGGTCTTGCGGTGAATTTTGCTCAGGGAGCAACACCAGTTGCATTTTTCATTGCGGGAGTAATTGCGCTGATAACCGGCTATAGTTATTCAAAATTGTCAGTTCATATTCCGAGCCGCGGCGGAACGGTCACGTTTATTGATCAGACCTTTGGCACCTGCCTGTTCAGCGGCGGTATGAATAATCTGCTCTGGATCAGTTACATTGTCATGCTTTCCCTCTATGCCAGCGCCTTCGGCAGCTATGCCGCCGGTTTGGCACTGAACAATCCGGTTATGGATCCGGTAGTTCTCAAACATGTTTTTATTACCGCAGTGCTCATTCTTTCTGCTGTCCTGAATTTTGCGAGCGCCAGACTTATTGGAACCGTGGAAACAGTGGTGGTGGTCATTAAATTGAGCATGCTTGCGTTTTTTATTGTGCTTGGACTGGTTTTTTTACCTGCTAATGCGAATAGCGCCCAGCTTGCTCCCGGAAACTGGGAATCGATTATAAAGATTATTGCGGGCGGAATGATTATTTTTCTTGCCTATGAAGGATTTGAACTCATTGCCAACACAGCTCTTGATATTAGCGATCCTTCGCGCAACCTCCCCCGCGCGTATTTCATTTCAATTATAGTAGTTATTGTTTTGTATATTCTGGTAGCCATTGTGACAGTTGGGAGTCTTCCTTTTCAGCAGATCGCTGAGGCTCAGGACTATGCGCTTGCTGCGGCAGCCAAGCCCTTCATGGGGGAACTCGGGTACACCTTAATTGCGATAACTGCCCTGCTCTCAACATTTTCTGCCATAAATGCCACGTATTATGGCGGCAGCAGGGTGAGTGTAACAATTTCGGAAGATGATGAACTGCCGTATGCACTTACCAGAAAGGTCTTCGGTCAGCCGATTGGATTAATTATCACAACTGTTTTGGCGCTGCTCTCTGCCAATCTGATGGATCTTGAGAGCATTTCAACCTCAGGCAGCGCCGGGTTTTTGCTTATTTTTGCGGTAGTGAATGCTGCCAATTATCGGCAGGCAAAGAACATTAAGAGCAACCGCTTTATTGCCATGCTTGGTGTAATTCTTTGTTTAGCTGCTGTATTTGTTTTGATGATTCAGCAGTTTACGACTAACCTCGTGGGGGCGCTTGTTGTACTCGGCATGGTAATAGGATCGTTTCTTATTGAATTGATATACAAGCGGAAGGAGTACGGGCATGCACATGAGTAACATTGTAACAGTTACATCCGAGGAGCTTGGGGGAAAAAACATTATTTATCTTCAGCGCATTTCTACGCCTCTCGGAGAGATGCATGCCGGAGCAAGCGATGAAGGACTTTGTCTGCTTGAGTTTATTGAACGCCGTATGCTGAAAACGGAATGCGCCGATCTCCGGAAACGTCTGAAGGCTGAATTTGTTGATGCAAGCAATGTTCATATACAGCAGGTCAGGGAAGAGCTGGATGAGTATTTTGATGGGAGACGGAAGATTTTCACTGTGCCGCTTCATACACCGGGAACCAATTTTCAACAGCAGGTATGGGAGGCATTGAAGTTGGTTGCGTATGGCAGCACAATGAGTTATTCAGCGCTTGCCGAAGTCATGGGGAATGTTCGCTCAGTTCGGGCTGCGGCAAACGCTGTGGGTCAGAACCGTATCGGCATTATCATTCCCTGCCATAGAATTATTGGAAAGGACGGAAGCCTTACCGGTTATGGCGGCGGGCTGCACCGTAAACGCGCTCTTCTCGATCTTGAAAGTGAAAGCCGGTAAATCTACCGGAAGGCGGATGAACTATCTGCTTACTCTGATCCTTTACTCTGATTGTTTTATGAGCATATCTCGGTAGAGTTGCTCCCGTTTGTGTAATGTTTCCATCGGCACCTGATATGCCGTTTCCAATTCCTGCCGGGTACAGACATCTTCTGTTCTGCCGAGGACAAAATTACCGTCTTTGCGCATGAGGAGCATGTTGTCAGCGTATTTTTGGCAGAGATGAATGTTGTGAGCGGAGAAGTATACGTGGCGTTGCCGACTGCGGCAGTAATCTTGAAGGTACTCCATTGCAGCTTCTTTCTGATGCTCTTCCATAGCAAACATCGATTCATCCATAACGATAAGAGCCGAACCGTAGATAATTGCAAGAGCAATAAGAACCCGCTGCATTTCCCCCTTAGAAAGCTGTTGAAACCTGCGTTCCATGAGGCTGCCAAGATCAAGAACCCCTCTGCATTCTTCCATGAGCCCGACATCGGCATTACCATGCAGGCCGAGAGAAAATACGTTTTCCATGAGCTCTGCGACAGAATACCGATTTTCAAATTCCATATTCTGATAGATCATGCTTGCCAGAGCATTTCGTTCATGCTCTGCTTTATGTTCTCTCTGCGGATCAGCTGCCGCATCGCGCCATCGGGATGTTTTCTCATGAAGAAGGCGGATATCTCCGGCAACCGGAAAAAGTCGGGCAGCCGCAAGCAGCAAAAGGGTACTTTTTCCAATACCATTTCCCCCCGCCACACTCAAAATACCCCCGGGGAGATCAAGATCAAGCTCCCGGAATATGAAATGAACATCGTCCGCGTTCATTTCCTCCCTGTTGGCAGGAGCATCCGCATTCACATAAAAAAAGGAAACATTTCTGAATTGAACAAGAGGGGAATACGTACTCATGAATAATAGTATATCAGACATACGCGCCGACAGTGCGCCTATTACGAAAAATCGGTTATACTACTGAGAAACCACTGGGGAATCATGTATGAACATACATTCGGAGCAATGTGGAAAAACTCAGGCCGGTGAAATAGTGAGATCGTGGAAACTATCTTCTCCAGAACTATCGTCCTCCGGCGGTATGAGTATTGAACTGCTCGACTACGGTGCGAGCATCCGCTCTGTCCGCTGGCATGATCGTGAGATTTGTTGTGCTCTTAATTCACTGGAGGCCTATGAGAGGCAAACTGCCTATATGGGCGCGGTGTGCGGGCGGTTTTCAAACAGAATTGCCAATTCCCGCTTCACCCTCAATGGAAAAACACACAATCTTTACCCTAATGATCCGCCGCACAGCCTGCATGGCGGCCGTAAGGGCTTTGCGCGCGCTGTCTGGAACACTGAGCCCATACATGGCGGAACCGAACATGGCGGAGCCGGACTGCGGTTTTATCGGTATTCTCCTGACGGTGAGGATGGGTATCCGGGAAATCTGCGCGTGGAAGTGGAGTATCATCTCATTGAAAATCGACACATGGAGGATCAGCGCATTGAGGATCAGCAGGGAGCAATACTTGTTATATATTATCGGGCTAAGTGCGATGCGCCGACTCCGGTGAACTTGACTAACCATGCCTATTGGAACCTTGAGGGAGAGGATAGGGGGCATATCAATAATCATACATTTACGATTGCCGCAGACAAATATGTTGATGTCGATTCACGCCGTATTCCAACCGGCCTGCTTGCTGACGCTGACGGGCACATGGATTTGAGGAAGGCGGTTTCGCTTAGCGGGCGGTTGGGAAGCGGTGCCGAACTGCCTGAAGGTTTTGATCATTGTTATGCCGTGAATGCCGATGCGCCTCTGCTGCAACATACCGAGTGGGGATCGGATGTCCTTGAAAAACTCGACCGGAAACTTGTTCGGTGTGCCCGGAATGCCCGCTGCGCTGCCCGTGCGAGGGTGCCTGAATCGGGTCATTGCATGGAAATTTATACGGATTATCCGGGAATTCAGTTTTATACCGGGTGTTTTCTCAATGAAAAAAACGGCAGAAACAATCGGCACTATCAACCCTTCAGCGCCTTCTGTCTTGAAACACAGTTCTTTCCCGATTCACCAAATCAGAGAGAGTTTCCCAATACCATTCTTCACCCGGGAGAGCTCTATGAAAAAATAACAATTCACCGATTTATGGCGGATTGACAGAGCCGCAAAACATTCTTTTCCGGCATGAGGCATAATTATTGCTGTGTGAAAAGTACCAGTATGGTAATCATAACCGGGAAGATAAGAGCAAGTAGCCAGAATATGTGGCGAATGGATTTCGTTATATCTTCTCGCAGTGCCTGCATATCTGCTCGCAACACCTGCATATCTTTTTTTAGGAGTTGAATATCCTGTTTTGTTGCGAGTTCTTCGTTTTGCTGCGCAATGACATGTACCAGCACTTCCGACTGCTTGCGGGAGAAGCCGTTTTCCTGCAGTGTGTTTGATGCTGTGAGTGTATCAATCATGCTTATAATATAGGAAGATGAAAGATAAATGTCAATATCACTGCAAAAATTTTCAGTGAGTATCCATATTGTTGTTTTATTTACCCGGATACCCTTTCTGATTTTTTCTTCGGCGGATGGTGAATTTCTCCCGAAAGTTGAAGCTCATGTTGCACAGAACTTCCCCAACAAGTTTTTTTCAGACCATTGCAGGAATTCTCATACACATTTATGATCTACTATGGGAGGGGGACTATGTGTTCTCAGAAAAAAAGTGTTGCCCGAACCTTTATTCAAAGGCTCGGACAGATGCTGAAAACAACCAATTTAACCGACCCTCGGAAACGACCGGTTGTTCAGCTATCACAAATAATGGCTCTCATTATATCGATGCCATTATTTTCATGCAAGAGTCTGTTTGATCTCGATTATCTGGCTCGGAATAAACATGTTCGGAAGTTACTCGGCAGCAAACGGTATATGGTCGGTTCCGACAGCACCATACAACGGGTGATTTCTCAGATCATACCGGATGAAGTGACGACGATGGTGGGAACCAGTATGAAGTTGTCAGTGAGTGACACTGAAGAATCGTGTTATTTGGACACGGGAGTTCATCGGAGTATTGGTATTGTCGATGGCACCTGTGTCTTCGGGAGCGTCTGGTTCACCGTGCTGGCGCGACCGACAAAGACAGGAACGTATGCGCAGGTTGTGAGACCGATGAAGGGCAGAGGGCACGAACTGCGCGGGTCTGAAGAAATGCTTTTGAGGGAAGGAGATACCCTGCCGCAATTGTTAAGTTTCGATGGGCTCTATCTGTGTGAGCCCTTTCTTCATCTGATCTGCGCAAAATTAAAGCGTCATATTCTGGTGAAATTTCGTTCGGTAAAGCGGGATGGCACTCCGCGGAAACATGAGCGGTTGCTCCTTGATCGCGCAGCCCGCTATATGGAACATCAGGGGTTCTATAGTGATGCAGTCCAAACCGCGAGCGGGTATGATTATCAACGATCAACGAGTTACCAGATTGAGGCAGTGCCTGACGAATGGCATGGTGTGCCGGTGCTGGTGCTGCGGGTCACTGAAGGGAAGGAGACGTTCTGGGTAATTACGAGTGATGTACATCTGTCATTGCCTGCTGCGCGGGAAGCTGCGCATCTACGGTGGAGCATAGAAAATGATGAGTTTAAGCGCATGTCGTATCTTACCGGCACCAAGAGAGTGCGGACGCATAACAAGATCGCCGCTGTGTGTTTGTTGTGCTGCATTGCCATGGGGGTCAATTTTCTCACCAGTATCAACCATGTGCTGGCGAGCGTCGTAACAAAAACGCTTCCTGTTAAGCGAACATGGAAAATAACAGGGCAGTGGATATGGAAAGGAATGAAATGGCAGATTCGCATAGGAGGGATGTCTGTGTTGAGCTAAGTAGTGAACAATCGGTCGTTTTCGAGGGCAGTCTACCGAGTTGATTTCTTACATATCACTAACACACAATCAACGCAGACCAGCGGTTCTGCGGCGGGGGTGGTCTATGCGCCCGGTATTCCCGCCACATACTCACTGCTCAAGGGCAAAATCTCCCTCCATTATTCTGTCAAAATCCCGTCAAAAAAATTGTTGGGGAAGTTCTGCATGTTGCAATAACCGTATTGCTTTTAGCAAAGTATTTTGGTAAAATAGTCAGGGTGCCATATCAATTTACATGTCAGAATAAAGGAAGATGCCAGTGGAAAATACTGTGTCAGTGACGCGTACAACAGAATGTCTCATTGATCCGGGAATTGAAACAAAAAATACCCTTCGCCTCAATGTGTTTTCTTCTCAACGGGAGATGAATCAGCCCGATGTTGTTCTCCCGAAGGAATTGAAACTGAATACGCGGCTAAAAATGGATGGGGTGCAGTTTCTTGCCATGTTGCCCCAAAATAGTTTTACGGTATGTTTTTTCGATCCCCAATATCGGGGCGTGCTGGATCATCTCGGCTACGGCAATGAGGGAAAAAGCAGAGGGAAGGAACGCTGCGCATTGCGGCAGATGGACATAAGTACCATTCGCAATTTTATTTCGAAAATTAACTCCATTCTCATACCTTCCGGTCATGTGTTTTTGTGGATGGACAAATTTCACCTGTGCCAAGGCAGTGTTCGGGAGTGGATTGACGGAACCACGTTGGATATTGTAGATATGCTGGTGTGGAATAAACAACGCATGGGCATGGGGTATAGAACCAGAAGAGTATCGGAATACCTTGTTATTTTGCAGAAACGCCCGAAACGGGCGAAGGGAGTATGGAAGGTTCACACTATTCGTGATGTCTGGGAAGAAAAACTGACAAAGAACGGACATACACATAGGAAACCGGAGAATCTGCAGGGGGAATTGATAGCAGCAGTGAGTAATGAGGGCGATATTATCATTGACCCTGCCGCTGGATCCTTTTCGGTTATGGAATCGGCGCAGGCGCGGCGGCGGCGTTTTTTAGGATGCGATTTGAACGGATAAATGGCGCGAATTGAAAATAGTACGGTTAAAGAGAGTTCAGGGGGATATCAGCGAATATTCGGAAATAAGGCATTGGGTGTTCTCATAAGCAGAATCCAGTCAACAGTTATATCTGCAGGATCTGAATTAGAGCGGATAATTCTTGACAGAGTGAATACCATTGATAATTTAAAATTGTTTCTTGAAAAACCGATTATGCCTGAAGGTGTTTTTGTGGCAAATAAGAAAGAAGTAAGAAATTGTCCGATATTGGATCATAGCTATGCATCCGAGCCTGATTTTGTTGTTTTCCGCCGCCGCGGAAATAAGCAATCGTGTCATGTTATTGAATTAAAAGATGGTCATATCTTTGATACAAAAAAAGCCAGAATCGAACACAGAACCATACGCAACTTTATTGAACGAAACGGACCTCGAATACAATATACAGTAAATGGTTATATTTGTTGTTTTAATCAGGATGACCCTGAAGCTATTGTTGCGGGCTTTAAGAATCAGATATCGGCAGACGAGGCGTTAACAGGGCGACAATTTTGTAAACTATTAGCGATAGACTATGATAAGATTGTACATGAACGAAAAAAGGATCAATCGAAAAATGTAAATTTCTTTGTTAAGGAATTATTAAAGATACCTGCCATCAGGAATCGCATTGAGAAAAATTTGGGTGGATAAAATACCCCATTACGGTATTGGAAAGTCATCAACAGTGCGGATAATAGTAGCCGCGCCGCATTTTTCAAGAACTTCATGATCCCTGTATCCCCAACTGACTCCCAGAAATTCTACCCCGGCCCGCCGCGCGGTTTCCATGTCCACTTCAGAATCTCCAACAAACAGGGCGTCATTGGCAGTAACATTCTGATTTTTGAGCATTTCCTGTAATGTTGCCGGATCGGGTTTCGGCATCCGCCCGGGCAATAGACCGAGAGAGGATGAAAAGAGTCCGGGGAAGAAGTGTTCAGTAATTATGTGTACCAGCGCATCATCTTTATTACTCAGTAATCCCAGCAGTATCCCCCTTTTCTTAAGCCTGTTGAGGAGTTCTGGAATGCCGGGGTAGGGGCTGCTGAGCTGTACGGGGCGGCGGCGATAGTAATTGTTGAGTGTATTAATAATGGATCGGCGCTGTTCGGGAGCAGTATCCGGCGGTACTGAGTCGGTAACGAGTTGGGAAAGCCCATTTCCGACCCTGAGGCGGATATCGTTCAGGCTGCAGAGTGAAAATCCGTGTTCCTTCAGGGCATGGTTGAGTGCCGCTGCAATATCCTGAAGGGTATACAGAAGAGTTCCATCCAGATCAAATACAATTGCTTTCATAGAGATTATTCCAAGATACTATGATACATTACCCGAGTTATGCAACCACGGGATAAAATTGCGCTGCTTCGCAATGAACTGCGGCAAAGAACGGCCTTTGCTGTTATATTTCTCACCGCGGATCCTCATATTTCCGAATATGTTGCCCCGCGGTGGAAGGTGCGGGAGTGGTTGTCAGGATTTTGCGGATCTGCGGGTACACTGGTAGTAACCCGGCAGAGTGCTGCATTGTGGACCGATTACCGCTATTTTCTGGAAGCTGCTGAGGCGCTGGAGGGCAGTTCCATCATGCTCATGAAAATGGAAATGCCTGAAACCCCTGTTATTGAAGCGTGGATTGCATCTGAATTCGAAAAATGGAGAGAGACTGATGCCGAAATTCTTGTTGATGGAGAATGTTTTGCTTTCAATCAGTTTCGGAAGAGAGCAGGGGAGTTTGAAAAATATGGATTCTCCCTGAATGTGACAGATGGACTCGTTGACACTATCTGGAGAGACAGACCCCCAATGCCGACAGCCCCAATGTATGAAATTTCTGCCGCAGTGACCGGTGAAACGCGCGAGGAACGCATCACTTTTTTACGTGAACTTTTTCCCACGCTGAAAATCAATTCCTTTTTGCTCACTGCCCTAGATGAAATTGCCTGGATTTTAAACCTGCGCGGTAGCGATGTTGAGTATAATCCGGTATTCTATGCATATCTACTTGTTAATGAAAGTGATGCGGTGCTTTTTACGCATTGTGCTGAACTGCCTGAACCGCTGCGTCAGAAACTTGCGGATGGGGGGGTAGGTTTGGCTGAGTATGAAGAAATTGAGTCCGTTCTGAAAACATCGGACGGTATAATCGGCGCTGATGCCGATACACTCAACGTGAAAATTGCCAGCAACCCCCGCGCCGCCGCCAACGACCCCGCTGCCGCCAGCCCCCGCGCCGCCGCCAACCCCAGCAACCCCGCTCCCATCACCCAAAAAAACAACATCACACTCATTCCATCACCAATAAAAATGCGAAAGGCAAGAAAAACCACGGAAGAGCTTGCTTCCCTGCGCAATGTCATGAAAAAAGATGGGCTTGCCATGGTAACACTACTTCACTGGCTGGAGCAGGCAGTAGAAAATAATGAAAAAATTAGTGAACTGACAGTTTTTACCCGCATTGAAGAGTGCCGCGCCGAGCAGGAGGGCTTTATCGGCAGCAGCTTTACCTCCATTGTCGGTTTTCGGGAACATGGAGCAATCATACATTACGTGGTGAATGAGAATAGTAACAAACCCATTGAAAAAGACGGTCTTCTGCTCATTGACAGCGGCGGGCAGTATCGGAACGGTACAACCGACATTACCCGAACAGTTCCTGTCGGCAGGGTTGCTGAGAACATCCGTATGCAGTATACCCTTGTGCTGAAAGGACATATATCCCTCGCCCGGGCCATTTTCCCTGAGGGAACTACCGGCGCTCATCTGGACAGCTTTGCCCGCCGGGCGCTGTGGGAACATGGGCTTAATTATAGCCACGGCACCGGTCACGGAGTGGGCTTTGCGCTCAATGTACATGAGGGTCCCCAGAACATCAGCTTTCATCGACATGCCGTTATACTTGAACCCGGCATGGTCTGTTCCAATGAGCCGGGGTATTATCAGGATACCTCACATGGAATCCGTATTGAAAACCTTATTGCCGTTGAATGCCATCCTCAGTATCGGGGTTTTCTTCGTTTTGAAACACTTTCACTCTGTCCGCTGGAATTGAATCTTGTAAAAACCGAATTACTTTCGGCTGAAGAAAGAGAATGGATCAATACGTATCATGGTCTGGTATATGAAAGTCTTTCACCGCTTCTGAATACCTCACTCAGACTCTGGCTTGAACAAAAAACACGAACACTGTAGGCTTCCGAGGAGAAATAATGCCCCTGAACTGTGGAATTGTCGGACTCCCGAACGTTGGTAAATCTACAATATTTTCTGCGCTGAGCGCTTCCTCGGTGGAGGCTGCGAATTATCCATTCTGCACCATTGAACCAAATGTCGGGCTTGTGTCTGTTCCCGATTCCCGGCTTAATGATATTGCCGGAATTATTCCGACTCAGAAGGTTATTCCTGCCGCTGTGGAATTTGTTGATATTGCCGGCCTTGTGAAGGGCGCGAGCAGGGGCGAGGGACTGGGTAATAAATTCCTGAGCCACATACGCGAAGTTGGAATTATTGTCCATGTCGTCCGCTGTTTTGAAAATGAAGATATTATTCATGTGCACGAGCGCATCGATCCGGCTGCCGATATTGAAACTGTTAACATTGAGCTTGCTCTTGCCGATCTCGAAACTGTTGAAAAACGTCTCGTACGGGCGGAAAAAGAACTCCGCGCTGCCGACCGGGACTCCCGCGCTGCTGCGGCAAAGCTTGTGCCCATCCTCAATGACCTGAAAACACTGCTCCAAGATGGGCAGCCTGCCCGTAAACTGCAACTGGAAAAGGAAAAGGCGGAACTCATCCGCGATCTTCATCTCATAAGCCGAAAGAAGGTTCTCTATCTTTGTAATGTGGACGAGAATACCCTGAGAAGCTGCTGCGCTGTGGATGCTGATGGCAGCGGTGCTGCTGATGGCAGTGCTGCTGCTGATGGCGGCGGAAGCGCCGAACATCTGCGCGCAGTGCGGGAGATCGCCGAAGCGGAAGGAGCGGCTGTCCTGACTATCTGCGGACAACTGGAGAAAGACATTGCCGATCTCGAAGATGAGCAGGAACGGAGGGAATTCCTTGAAGATGTCGGGCTCAGCGAGAGCGGATTAACGGCGCTTATTCGGGAAGGATACAGAATGCTGGGATTACAGACATTCTTTACCGCAGGAGAAAAAGAGGTGCGGGCATGGACCTTCCGTGAGGGCAGCACGGCGCCTCAGGTTGCGGGAATTATTCACAGCGATTTTGAACGGGGTTTTATAAAGGCTGAGGTGTATCATTGCAGCGATCTTTTTGAACGCGGCAGTGAGCAGAACATTCGGAACGCCGGCAGGCTTCGCATGGAGGGAAAAGACTATACCGTTCACGATGGCGATGTCATGCACTTTACGTTCAATGTCTGATCAACGCCGGAACCGGAGCAATGCCGCGGTTTTTTGCAAAATATCAGTCGACTACATAACATCCTTGAGTGTAAGACCTTTTTTACGCAAATATGCCATAAGACCTACCCGTGTGACGGTGCGGATACTCCTTGTTGAAATACGGAGGCGAACAGTACGGTCGAGTTCGGGATCATAAATTCGTTTTGACTGGATGTTTGGTTTCTGCCATCTATTTGTTTTGATGTTTGATTTTGATACTTTGTGTCCGGAAAGCGGTTTTTTTCCGCTAATTCTACATTTTCGCGACATAATTGATCCTTTTAGTTAGAACTTACTGGTTTCCTTGTATAATACATGCTTGCGCTCTACGGGATCATACTTCATAAACTCAAGTTTATTCGGCAGGTTCCGTTTGTTTTTTGTTGTGTAGTAGCAATGTCCGCTTTCAGTACTCTTAAGACGTACCTTCGTTGCTGCCTTATTTGCCTTTGCCATACTATACGAAATCTCCTTTCAGAATGAGAAAAACTCCCCAAGAAAAAACATTACATGGCAGATAGCACTTTGTCAAGTACTCCGGCATAATACTGCGGGATAGTTGATATTTTCGATATTATGTTATAGATTCTTAAAGACGGTTTCAGCTAATTATCCATCATGGTATGAGGAAATACCGAAGTGAACCGGGAAAATCAGGAGAATGCCGAGTAGTGCCGATTTTTGTCATCCTGTGGTATGGTTTTTTCCCAGCCTACAATATCGTCCGCTACCTGGAATTACTCCCCTTTTGGACAGCTCCAGAGGCAGTTCTGTGTGCGCTGTCAATTAGCCTGTATTTCTGGATGTCGGGCAATGTTCTCATGGGGCTGCAGCTTCCCCTGTTGCAGCGCGCGCTTCCGCAGGATAAAAAAACCGAATTCCACATTATAACCGGCGTTGGAATGCTGGCGGCAATATTCATTCACGGCGGCAGCAAAATAATTAAGGGCTACTTTCTCAGCGCGGTGACATGGGCACTTCTTCTTTCTTTGGCTATCCTTTTTCTTCTTTCAATATATTGGATTTCAGCGCCCGGTCTCTCTTGGCTGCACAAGCTGCTGGCACCAAAATCCACATCGGATCAGCACTACGATCTTCTCAAGAGCATACACGGCATCGGCTTTCCTGCGGTGCTTGTGCTCTCGTATCTGCACATCAGGGAAGCAGGAATAATCTGGCTAACCGATACCCTCGGACAGATATTCTATGTCGCATCATTCTGGTTCACCATAGGCATCTGCATCATCTATGTCATAAGAAAATTGATGCTGCCGCGTGCCCATCTGAAAACCGTATCAATTTCAGAAGACCTCATTCTGATGGACTTCGTACCCTCCCGACCGCTCCGGCAGATACCTTACCGCGCTGGTCAATTCGCATATCTCACTCCCTGCTCCGGCCCCCATAAAGGTGAAGGACACCCCTTTTCATTTATTTCCCACAATGCCTCTCCACGGCCGGATCGGCAGGCGCAGGGAGCGCAGCCACAGGACAGGCAAGTAATCAGCTTTGCTGCGCGGCAGACAGGCGATTTCACACACTGGCTCCAATCGGCTGAAGGACAGCAGTTTACCATCGATGCGGCCTACGGCAATTTTGCCCCATCGCCGCGGCAACGCAACTGCCTCATCGGAACCGGTTCCGGCATGGCACCGATAATTGCTCTCCTCAATGAGGGGCTTAGCCCGCGCGATGTGGTTTTTCTCAAGGGCAGGAAACAAGATGCTGAGCTCCTCAACCGGCTTCCCGCAGCGGAATCCACGAAAACCAGCGCAGCCGGAGAGAATTGCCGCATTCTTGAAACGGGCAGTTACATCAATGCCGATTTCCTCTTACAAAACCTTGGCACACCACGCAATTTTCATTACTACTTGTGTACATCGCCTGCCGTGAGAGAGAACATTCTCTCAGCTCTGCGGTCGCTTGGAGTCAAACGGCACAGGATACATTTTGAAAATTACTCTTTTGGCACGGTCGACAAAAATTGATAAAAAATTTTGCTTTGCAAAATTTCTCATGTGATGTCGGATATTCAGGCTTATTTCCTGCTCAGAAAAAATGCGGCGAGGGCGCCAATTGCAGCCCCAATGACCCCGCCAATCAGCAGTCCTTTGCCCTTCTCATCCTTTGCCCAATCCATGATAATTGGAGTTAATTTTGAAATCTGCTCCGCCGATACTCCCTCATTCTCCAGAGTTTGGGAGATGGTTCGATAATCCACACCCGGCTTGCGAAGCTCTTCCACAATCTGCTCCAGCACCTCCCGGGTGAGCTCCGGAAAGGCCTGTTGTAATTTTTTTACTGCATCATCACTGTCGGTCATTGTTATTCCTCCAAATAGTATCACATAACAAAGTTTTGCTACTGGAAATTGTGCTTGCGCAATTTTCCAATGCAAAAGTTTCTAAGAAAAATACGCATTTTTAGAAAAATAGTCAAACTACTATTTGTGCGCATATATATCCAATCTTTATAATTCCACCTCAACATCGCCTTGCAACAGGTGCTTTTTCGTAGCTTCCGTACTTGCCAGAGCAGCGAACGGAGAATCTTTATATACCTCAACCAATCCGCTTACCAGATGAGTGAGCGCCTCAACATTATTCTGCTCTAATGCCGTATCAATACGTTCAAAGAAATCCTTGAATGTTTGTTTGCGTTCCTTGTGCGAATTGTCGAGATATTTGAGAATTACTCGTTCGCGCGCCTTAATTTCCCGCAGGGCAACATCTCTGTCAGCCCGTATCTCCTCCCGTTTTGTCATTTCTTCCTGTCGTATTTTCAAATACGAGATCACATCCGAAAAAGCATTTTCAGCATACTTGGCAACTTGGAAAGGCGCCGCCGTCGGAGGAACAATTTTGTTTTTGGGCATAGCTGTGCTCCGTAATCTCAGTTAGTTAACAAAAGACGCGACAATTCTTCTAAATCAACATTTTCCGGCACAATATTCATTTTAGAATCAAGAGGCGGGTTTTTGATCATCTCGGAAAGCGCCCTACATAAAGTCGCGGCTCTTCGGAATGATCGCACAAGATCATCATCATGTTCTTTACAAAACACAAAATACCAGCTATTCATTAGAGTTGACAATTCCGTATCTGATCGCTGTTTAAGTTTTTCAAATACCTCACGATTTTGCCGAACATATTCCTCAATGTACTTCAGACGATCCATTCCCGCTTCAATCTTGGCTACCTTTTTATCTATTTCCGCATCATATTCCCAGGCTTCGGTAAGTTTTTTTTCACCAGCAGCGGCAATTGCGAATCCGCCAATAAGAAACGCAGGGGCAGCAACCAATCCGCCCAGAACAGCAGTACCCAGCGCCATGCCGCCGCCGCCAGCTGCTAACGCGCCACCGCCAATCCAAGCAAGCGTTGCATTCGTTGCCGCAACTCCCGATAGTCCACCTATGGCCGCGCCTGTGGAAGCCGTAGCTCCGACCATTCCCGCCAGACCAATGGCAGAGGCCGTAGCTCCGCCCGTTAATGCTGCTGATATTCCAGCCGCAGCGGCCGATGATGCATGCTTGAGATTATCTACCTGTGTTATTTGTTTTTCCATAAATTGCATATTATTCGATGAAACAACAAAAGGAATATCACCAGAAACAGGTTTGCTGGTGATTTTTGCCCTTATTTGCGGATTAAGCTTCTTCCAGTAGTTTATAAATACGCGCTGTGTCGTATTAATGGTTTCCTGTTGTAATTCGGCATAGGCAATAACCGTATCGCGCACTTCATCATTGAACTCATTGAAACGAGAAATTGCTTTTTTATGCCGTTTCTCTGCATTCTCCGCTATCTCTTTCGCACGGTTAGTATCGGAAACGCCCTCTACTCCCTTAACAACCCCCGCAGTTCCGGCTGCGGCCGCTGCAATTCCCAGAATTATCGGTATAAAAAACGGCATATTACCCCCTTCGAATTATTGCGAGGGCAATGTCGTTTATGCGCAATATATCTTTCGCAATTTCTTCGGCTCCCATGACAAAATCCTCGTTAATGGCATCGGAAGGTATGGAAAATAATTTATTGAATGATTTTATTTCCCGTCCCGTTATTTTTTCATCAACACGAATCATACAGAGAGCTTCCAGCGCCATAACGCGTTGCTCCACAGGCGGAGCGGAAGCAATTTCACTCATAATTTGCTGCGCGCTCAGCTTTCTGGGTTCATAATTGCTAAGATTTGCTTCCTGCTTATAAAGCTCAAGCAATCTTTTTTCATCGTGAGAAAAGTTTCCATCACTCTTTGCGAGATAGTATGCAATCTCAAGAAACACTTTCTTGTTCTCTTCCGAACAATATTCAAGGAACATAATAGCCTCCAGCTACATTGAATACATGAGAATTCTGATTTTTCTTTGTATATATCACATCTTTTATATATGCGCAAGATAGCGCAACACGACAGGCGCTTACATGTTTTTTTAATATCATCAAAATATCCTTGTTTTACCCCATTGATATTATTTTCTCAGTCTACGGTAAACAAGACAGAGATAAGTAGGCATAAAGCTCCTATTCCTAAAATGGTCGGTATTTGAAATTTTTCAGGTATTTTGCTCAATATTTTTTCAAAACCCTTTCTGCTTGACTTTTCTCTATCACCAACATTGATTCCAGCGTTCGCAAGAAACGACTGTTGTTCTTCCGAAATTCCATAACCGTCATCAATTTTGCCCTGAATAAAATTCCAGTAGTAATTTCTATTCATGCTGAAATAAGCAACAAGAAAGATAAGCCCGAAAATTATTCCCAATACTGTTTGAGTAGCCCCAAGAGCAATTAACAAGACAAGCAACAAAATATCAGTTGCAAAGCCTTTCCAATCTTTCGGCTTGACATTCAGAGGTGGCCAGTCAACCCGTGCTGTCATAAGAGTCTGAAAAAAATTCAGTCTTATGTTTTCTGGGGACGTCACTGTTATGTCCTGCTCCCCTTCTTTTTTCAGCAAAAATTCGATTGCCTTCTTTGCCATATTCGTACTCCTTCATTCCCTTTCTCAGGGAAACTATTGAAATATCACTACAGAACAGAAACGAGCATGAGCTCTTTCCCCACCGACCTAATCTAACAGCAGGGCAACAATTTCTGTAGTAATTATGAGTACCGTACTTTAATTGGTAGTCCATTGTCAATAGTTTTAGAAAAAATATTCGACCTCCGACAAAATGGTCTGGCGAATTGCGGGTTTTAGGTTGGATTTTAGTACAAGATCGACCGTAGTCGCCAGTTCTTCCCCGCGCACATACGATCCGAAAAGCCCAATTTTGCAAATTCCCCACTCATTCAGGCGAGCTCTATGTTGGTCGATAAGTTTTCTAATGTGATGAATGGTCGTCATGGGAATACAATCGTACAGCATTGTCTCCCCTATATCAACGGGAAGAATGTGAACGGCGCTTGATGCTACCGTTTTTCAAAGATGTTTTCGGCATCAAGATAACTCTCAAGCGACCAATTATCCCGATATTCCTCAAGGTTCTGGATGATGAGCGCGGCAAGTTGATGGCTGCCCGATTGCCTCCGCGTGTCAGTAGCGGCGCCCGCGCCGGTTTTTGCAACGGCAGCGGTGTCGGCAACAGATAGCGCAGCGGTAGCGGCAGCCGTGTTTCGGAGGTTGTTGAGCGCCGCTTCGAAGGCCTGCAATTTCTGCGGGACGAATTTCGGGTTATTGCTGTATGGCGCGAGTTGCTCCAGAAATCGTTGGTAGTTTCGCAGCAGTTCTGCGGTGTTTTGCGCTGAATCCCCGGAGGGGTTCGTTATCTGTTTCGCGCGTTGTTCTGCGGTGGGGAGGGGTGAGCTGAACAGGTCGGCGAGGGCGCGGGTGATAACTGAGCGGAAGCGGATGTCCTGCGCGGCCTTGTGGATATTGTACGTGCCGATCCCTGCGAGTTCATCGTGGAGTTGGCGCCAGGAGGCATATTGATCATCATGAATTTCATGAATATTAAGATACACCTGAGCTTCGTAGCCCTGCAAACTGACAAAGAATCCCTGCCGGGCAAGATCATTGCTGGATCGGATATACCACAGTCCGCTCCGGCTTTCCTGCAGCAGACAGTATGTGTCTGCATGAGCGCTGAGCGCGAAATCTTCGGCAATTTTCTGCGGAATATATCCTGCCGCTGTTTGAAATGAATTATTGTAGACCACAAGCGCCCGCTCGCCCACACCATCGGCGCCATCGCCTTCATCTGCGCCCGTGCCCGCCGAGGCATTGCTGTAGGCAAAAACATTCTCCAGTACGCCCGTGTCGGAGAGAACATCGTAGAGGCGGAAATGCTCTACACCGGAAAAAAGCTCACGTTTTTTCATGAGCGGAAAAATCTCCCGCTCATGTCGCTGAATGAGATCCATTCTGGGATCTTCATCGAAATATGCCCGCTGATACTCCATACCATATTTTTCCGTGAACCCTTCAACCTGTCCATGGCCAAACATGGGAAGACCGGGCATGGTAACCATGAGCGTACAGACACCGAAGTACTTATCGCCGTCTCCGAACTGGGCAATTGCCGTATCTTCATCGGGATTGTTCATGAAATTCACAAAACGCTTGAGAATTTCAGGATCATAGGCAATAGTATTCTTAATTGTTTCACGGTACTCAGCATTTTTCTCATTTTTGAGCATATTCATAAAAGCAGAATTATATACCCGGTGCATACCAAGATTGCGCACAAAGTATCCTTCCATCATCCAGAAAGCCTCTGCGAGAAGAATAGTCTCCGGCGCCTCCTTGTCAATGCGCTCCACTACTTCACGCCAGAATTCCCGAGGCATGATCCGGTTGAATTCCTCCCAGCTCAGGCCATGTTCGGAACGCGAAGAAATATCTCCCCCGCTGCCCGGAGCAGGAAACCACAGGCGATGAATATGCTTTTTTGCAAGTGTCATAGCAGCATCGAAACGAATAATGGGGAAATTTCCGGCAACATGCAGAATTGTCTGAATAACAGCTTCTCTGGTATCGGGGTTGAGGTAATCCAACTGCGCAGTATCGTTCCAGGGCATACTGGTGCCATCGTTGCCATGGTAGATGTAGCGCGTCTCCCCCGTCCCAAAATCTACTCTCTTGAAAACAACCGCAGCATCACTCTGATCATAATAATGATCTTCAAGATACACACCCATATTCGAACTGGAAGAAAGATTTTCAGAGCTGAAGGTGTACGATGGATATGGCACCTGCGGTAATGACAGAAACCAGTCGGGGTGTTCCTGAACCCACAGGCTGTCAATGCCCGTATGATTCGGCACCATATCGGCCGCCAAGCGGATTCCACGCGCCGCGCAGCGTTGCCGCAGATCGCTCAGGGCCTCCCAGCCGCCGATGCTCTGCGAAATTTCACAGCAATACAATGCATAAGCCGAAGAAACGGCATCAGAATTACCGCAGCGCTGCTTAATTTCACGGGAAGCCGGGCTCCGTTCCCACAATCCTATCAGCCAGAGAGAAGTGAACCCCTGGGACTGCATTATATCCAGTTCTTCGTCCGGAATCTGATCAAGACGGTGAATGTGCCTGTTATATTTTTTCGTGAGTTGATCAAGCCAGACGAGGGTACTTTTCGCAAGAAGTACAACCCTCGGCATCCAGTCTGTATCATGTGAAAAATCTGCATGATCTTCGATATCGCTGTATTCATACGGGCTCATATCACCCCCGCCAAAGTCCGCCCCAGCCCGCGCAGCAAAACTATTCACTTCCTTCAGATAATCAACAGCCCTCAGCAGTACGGGGAGCATATCTCCCAGAACATCGCTCCACAGCTCCATAATGCACTCAAGTTGATCCTGAAGTGATGTAGGGAATCTCCGCGCCGGTTCAAGAAGCAGAGAATACGGATCAATATCGCTCCCGGATGAATTACCCTGCGGAGAAAGGCTGTTACGAATGTGTTCAACAAGCTCGGTATATGACCGGAAGGCTCTCAGTTCTTTGTTATTGATCATGGCAGCAGCCGGGTTGAAAGCCGGATTCATATTTTCAAGATGGAGAACGAACAAATTCTCAAGAACATGCTCAGCCCGCTCATCGCCATCGCCCGCCGCATTGAGGTATGTCCCCGGATCTATCCCTCTGCGGTATAGGTCTTCAGAAGGAAAATACCGAATACATGTCTGAAGAATTTTCTGCAGACTACTGCTGTTCATTTTTGTCTGAATGTGATGGTATACCCCCCTGCCGGTTTTTTGAGCTTCAGAGGAAAAATAGTGCCGTATAATGGTATGGAAGGCAGTATGAATAATGCCCATTGCATAGAGGTTTTCAGCGCTAAGTTCTGGGTTTTTAGCAGATTTTTTCATCAACTCGTCTACCGCGCTGCGGGCGGCGGCAAGATCTTCAAAGAGGATTTTTCCCGATGAAAAAATTCTACTATCCGGAGGCATCTGCTCCCGGAAATCTCTGCGGATATGAAGTTCGTACATACTATTCTCCTCCTTATTCGGGATTATACCGTAATGCTCTCTATTTTTAACATAGGTTCGTTACTTTTTAACACGTATGTATTAGAAATCTTGCACATCATCGGGGATAATGGTATTTTGAAGGGAATTCACACAGAGAGATGCTCTCCGCTATCAATAACAAAATGATTTTTAGGTTTTGTACAACATGCAGAGAATGTGTTTTTTGATCAATCGGTTGCAGTCGGGATAGGATAAGGCAACACCCCGAAAAAGTATGAAAAGAACAAGAGAAACAAGCAGAAAACACCGAAAAACGGGGTCGCAGAACAAAAACCTCTGCGAAAATGGGCAGATGGGTTGACACAGACGAATTTTTTGACGATACTATAGTACAGTGGAGCTTAAAAAAACGCTATTTCCGCTATGCAGTGGGAAATACCCGTGTTTCCAGAGCTTCCCTATGCAAAGTTCTGGGAATGGTGTAATCTTAATCTTAAGAAACAATGAATAATTTTTTCTGCGTGGAAAAAAGACTGCCAGCAGATATAATGGAGTTATTCAAAAGTTTCTAATACCTTGGAGGTAACATATATGAAAATTACGTCATACAGTTGGGGGGGGGGGGGTAGCCCTTTTCACATTCTGTGCAATAGCTATTGCGTTGATTTCTGGATGTCCAATGATAACTGCACCGCCGACCATGTCTGCTCCGACTCTGGTAGCGGGGAACGAACAGCTCACCGTATCATGGATTGATCCTGCTACATGGAATTGGGGGTGGGGGGAGAACAACACAGACAACGATATTACTACATATCACCTGCGCTATCGGGAAGACGGCAGCGAGGGCTGGACGGAGATCAACTCCGGTATTACCGGCGTAAGCCACACCATTACCGAGCTGACAAACGGCCTCAGTTATGCCGTGCAGGTGCGCGCCGTCAACGCGCAGGGCACTGGCGGCTGGTCGGCATCGGCCACGGCACGCCCTATTGCGCCGCCAACTGCGCCCCCTACCGCGCCGGGTACCATGGTTGCTCCAACCCTTGAAGTGGAAAATGGGTTACTCATTGCGAAATGGACTGCGCCGGAAAATGATGGCGGCAGCCCCATTACCGGGTATGAGCTGCAATATCGTACAGATGACGGAGATTGGACGCGCATTACTTCCGGCATTGCCTGCGCACGCGGCGAGGGGCAGGCAGAAGTCTGTCATTTTTCCTTCTCATCGTACTCTCCCTACACAATTCACAGCATTACGGCAGACGGCGCCAACTACCAACTACAGGTACGCGCCGTCAACGATCAAGGCGCGGGCAAATGGTCTTCATTCGCAATGTTCCCGTTTCCGTTTGCAACGCAGCTTCCAGCGGGCGAGTCAACGGTCGTAATTGTTCCGGCTGATATTGATAACCCCCTTGCCCCTGAAATTGCCACTGAGCTCAGCGTTTCTTTGACCACGGTGGGGGCGCGCAATATCACGGTCGAGGATGGAGACATTACGGCGGTTACTCCCACAGATACGCCCAATGGGGTCACCCCACCGACTGTCGATTCGAGCAGCGGACTTATTACGCTTACGGTTACCGCAGATACAACGGCAGGAACATATGTGATATATGACGATGCAATCGGAACCGATGGTCAACGGTTTGCCGAGTATTTCTCCGTTACCCTGAGTCCTCAAACTAACGCTGAACTGAAAACGGCGGTAACTGAGGCGATAGGAGACTACAACGATGACAATGACTCTGGAATGTGGGGCAATACTGCCGATCTCAACTACATTATTACCACGGCAGTAAGAGATATGAGCCAGGTTTTTCAGAATGCAAGAACATTCAATGGTGATATCTCACTCTGGGATGTCAGTTCGGTAACGAATATGACCAATATGTTCTTTTTTGCACCTGCATTCAATGGTGATATCTCGGGCTGGGATGTCAGCTCGGTAACGACTATGGAAGTTATGTTCAATAGTGCAACCGCATTCAATCAGAATCTTGAGGAGTGGAAGAACCATTGGACGCCTGCAACCGGCAACAAGCTTACTACCGCTGATCCTCCCAAATATACCGGAACCACAACAAATATGTTTACGAGTTCCGGCGTGAACACCGCTAATGGTAATGTGCCGTCATGGTATTAGTAGTTTCACAACCCGTAGGGGCTAGTGAAACGTTGCAATTCAACTCAGGCAGGCATGGGGCGCAGACCAGCCCCGTGCCTGCCTTTTTTCGATAAGACGGCCGGCCGGCAGCGGCGTCTCCTGCTCGCAATGCGACTGTTGCTGAGACGGTGAGCTGGTCGTAGACTTGCGCCTCCTGGGCTGGTCGCGCTTCAGCGCTGCTCGCCCAAGCATCCGGCTCGCTCATGCGCTGGATCAGGCTAATATCCCGAAAAAGAGGATACAACGCTTGCCAAGCTGGATCTGGACAAAATCCGCATTGAAACCCCCAGCTACATTGCAGGAAAAAAGAACCTTCACTGCGATCTCGTTGTCAGCACCCCCTTCCTGTCAGACCCCGACCGGAAAGCCCTGTTTATTACTGAAAATTTTGCTCCGCAAAATTTTCCAATGAGGATTCTCTTATCTATACTCTTGATTCTCTCACGGTATAGAAAGTTTTGCCTTGGAAAATTGTGCAAGCACAATTTCCAGTAGCAAAACTTTTGTATTGAACACAAAAGCTACCTGAATAAACATGCTCTCACACAGATCGATGACTATCAATATGCCCTCAGAAACAGCAATGTGTACAATGAAAGGGATGCTATCTATATACTGCTGCTCTACCATGGAAAAAAGGAATGGAACCTCCAGCGCGAATTTTATAGTTCGCATGGAAATCCAGCTTCCGAATCCCTTACCGAAGGCACGGTAGATGTCAGGGTGAAAGTGTCGTACATTGTGCGCGATCTTTGTAGAATGACAAAGAAACAGTTGGCATGGCGTTCTGATGAAAAACGATATACATCGACTGCGTTGTGGTATATAATGCGAGACAATGAGATGGATGTTGAGGGGCTGAAAGAAATTGCGCAGCTCCTGAACGGTTTGTCATCACAAGACTTTACTGATCTAGCAGAGAGTGTGCTAGGCTATCTGAAAGATCTAAATCCACAACTGTATGAACAGTTTGAGAAAATTGACAGGGAACTGTTCCCTAGACAAAGTTTTGCCGCAGGCAAAACTTTCTACAAAATGAGAGAATGCCAAGCGCAACGAGGCATGCCAAATGTGAAACTTTTGCTACTGGAAATTGTGCAAAGCACAATTTTCCAATGCAAAAGTTTCAGTAGGAGAAAACAGTATGCGGACATATAACATAACCAACGCCTTCGTCAGAGAAGGCATGGAGAAAGGCATTCTGAAAGGCCGGGTTGAGGGTCTTGAGCAGGGACTTGAGCAAGGACAAGCTCAGCTCCAGCGTGAGTATGTACTCAAAATGCTCAGGAAGGGCATGTCGATGGATATTATTCATGAGTTAACCGAGCTCAGCGAAGATGAAATTCGAGCATTTCAGAAAAACGGCGAAGCGTAGCAGCGCATTACTTCAGCGCGCGCCGGGGTCAGGTCAAATAGTACAAAGTTTTGCATTGATAAACTTTTGCTACTGAAAATTTTGCTCTGCAAAATTTTCCAATGAGGATTCTCTCATCCATATGTTTGATTCTCTCAAGGTATAGAAAGTTTTTCCACAGGAAAAACTTTATCAATGCAAAACCTTCTATTATAATTAAACGGAGGATCAGGAAGTGTTATCGGGTCATGTAGAACTTATTCGGGAAGTCTTTAAATACTCTCATCGTTTTATTTCCAAACGCTTTGTCATTCAAATATCTTCTGAACTTTTTAATCATCGCCTGTTTCCTTCTCTCATAAGAGATATGGCCCTTCTCAGGCATAATGGATTTCAGCTTTTACTTGTCCCCGGCGCCCAGTTGCAAATTGACAATGTTCTCCAACAGTTTGATCGGGAGACAAATTTCAAAGAGGGACTTCGGATATCGGGAGAAGAAAACATGCCGCTTATTGTTATGGCAGCCTTCGATGTCGCCCACCGATTAATGACAGAATTCTCCAGTCAACAGTTAGATTCTGTTATCGGAAACTGGGTGCGGGCGCAGAGCCTCGGTGTTGTCGAGGGCAATGATTTTCAGATGACCGGCAGTGTACAAAAAATTAATACTGAGCAGATACTGCGAATTCTGGATGACGGCATCATTCCCATACTGCCCTGTGTCGGCTGGAATGCCACAGGACAAACCTACAATATTTCAAGTCTGAAACTTGCCCGCGCCTTGGCAGTGGAACTACAGGCAGAAAAGCTTTTTTACATAAGCGATTCTTTTTCTCTGAATGCTGAAACTGTAGATCTCGATGGAGTAGAAACGACCATTATTACCGATCAGGTGAGTAGTCTCAGCATTCACGATGCCGAGATATTTCTTGCTCAGAATAAAGAACGTTTGAAAGAAGATGATTTCACGTTTATTTCGGAATCGATTCAGGCGGTAAGCAGCGGGGTCACACGGGCGCACATTCTCAATGGATCGCTGGATGGAGCAATACTCCGTGAGATTTTCAGCACCCAAGGATGCGGTGTCATGATCCATATGAACCCTTTTAATGAAATTCGTTCCATGGAAGTGCATGACATAAGCGATGTTCTGCGTATTATGGCGCCGGAAGTTGAACGAGGTAACCTGCGCGAACGAAGCAGGAAGGAATTGTTACACATGCAGGACGATTTTATCGTCTATGAATCGGACGGTTCCATTCAAGCCTGCGCTGCCCTTCATCGTTATGGAGAGAATATGGCAGAAATTGCAGCCTTAGCGGTTGATCCGCCGTTTAATAATCTTGGTATTGGGAACAAACTTCTTTTGTATATGATTGATCATGCCCGAAAACAGGGAATAGCAAAGGTTTTCGTACTCACCACTCAGGCTGCCGATTGGTTTCTCAATGCGGGTTTTCATAGAGCTGATCCCTCAATTCTTCCTGAAGAACGTCCATATAATAATGACCGGAATAGCCGGATATACTATCTGGAATTGTAAACGGGCAACATTTGGCAAAACCTGGTTTTTGCATTGATAAAGTTTTAGCACGCAGGCAGAGCAACGTCAATTAATGCGATCCGTTCCGCAATGTCCGCATTTCCTCATCGCTCAGCCCGGTAATTCTCTGAACAGCCTCGGTCGACAACCCTTCCAAAAACATACTGCGGGCCGTTTCTCGAATGCCTTCTTCACGACCTTCCTGTCGACCTGTTTGCAGTCCTGTCTGCAGTCCTTCCTGTCGACCTTCTTCACGGCCTTCCTGCCGACCTGTTTGCAGTCCTGTCTGCAGTCCTTCCTGCCGACCCATTTCCGCAATGTGCGCTCTGAATGTTTCCGCATTCATTCTGAACATTTTCGCTACCTCCTTACCTCTCGGTTCTTTTGTTCTTTCTAACTGGTTCATTAGCGTGTCAAAGTCTATAACAATTCCGAACATCGAATCTACCACGCCAATAAATTCCTTTATCAGCTCCAGCGATTCCTCATTCAGCATTTCTGCTATCGCGTTCTCCACCTTCTGAATGTCCCAATCCGTATTCAGCAGATTTTTCGAGTACAGATCAAGGTACATAACAGCCGCAAACATTCTTCCCCGCTGCTGCAGCTGCTCCGCAGAATAATCGCTCTCACTTATCAGCTCGTAAGGAAAAGGAGCAAGATACTGCGGGAATTTCCGCTTCCGTTGCTTTCTGACATTCCCGGGCACCTTCCATTTTCTCGTACCATTATAAAACACAATGGGCAGAAATATCAACTCGCAGTCATCGGGAATTGCGCCGGAGCGGTGAATGTTCCGGTAGAGAAGGTTTGTGTACTCCGACATGCGGAGGGGCATGTCTTTGTCCACTCCAGACTGATGCTCAAGGAGCACATAGATAGCAACATCTCCCGTGTGATCCCGAGTTCTGATTTTGCAGATAATGTCGGCCATTCGTGTTTTCGCATGATCGATGAAAAAGGTACCGTTTTCGATGGTGATATCCTCGATTCGGAGTTTTTTCGTCCATGCGCCTCCGACAAAGCGTTGAAGAAATTGGAGCATTATTGCGGGTTGGAACAGCAGGGAGCGGTATCCTTGGTCGTAGGGAACGGGGGCGGGTTTTTCTTTGAAATCGATCATATAATCCTCCTGAACGTTTCTTTCTGAATAGGGGAGCTCCCATGGCGACATGGTCCCATGGTGAATTCTCCCCTCTATATCTGTGACGGGTAAACTGTCATTTTTAACTATGTATTTTGAAAGAATTTGAAAAAAGTTTGCCTTTTATAAAACATTTTTATTGCATGGATTCTTTGTACATGATACTATGCAACAATCTTATAATTTATCGTGAGGAGGAAATCATGAACATTAAATTATACAAGGGAACCCGGTTTCTACTCTGCGCGATGTGCATAGCATTAATTGCTGCATGTCCGATGCCGGAACCCGAGCCAACTGTGCCGGGTACAATAGGTGCCCCAGACCTTAAAGCGGGGAATGGGCAACTAACGGTTAACTGGACTGCGCCGAACAATGGCGGCAGCGAAATTACCACATACCACCTTCACCATAGCACGGACGGCGGTACCACGTGGTCGGAAATTATTGTACTTGCCGCGCCAGCCGCAAGCTACACCATTATGGACCTGAGAAACGCCGCTGAGTACCATGTACAGGCGCGCGCCGTCAATGCAGTCGGCGCTGGGACATGGTCGGAATCTGCCGTTGAAACTCTCCCTGCTGTTGCAACTCCCTCTGCCACCGTTCCTGACGCGCCGGCTGCCCCAACCCTTGAACCGGGGAACAGGCATCTCATAGTTGCATGGGCTGCGCCGGACGATGGCGGGAGCGAAATTACCACATACCACCTTCACCATAGTGCGGACGGCGGTACCACGTGGTCGGAAATTATTGTACTTGCCGCGCCAGCCGCAAGCTACACCATTAGAGGCCTGAGAAACGGCACTCCCTACGAAGTACAGGCGCGCGCCGTGAACAACGAGGGCGCGGGTATGTGGTCGGAAATTGCAACGGAAACGCCGTTAGTTGTTGCGGCGCAACAGACTCCGGGGGGTACGGCAGCATCGCTAAGCCTTTCGGCTGCCAATACTGCCATAATTGCCAGTGAGAATCTAACCGTTAAGTTGACCACGGCGGAACCGGGTACTCTCGCGGCCAATGAAAGATCAGGAACCATTACGGTTACCCCCGCAACTGCGCCCGATGGGGTTAGCATTCCGACTGTTGATTCGAGCAGCGGAGTTATTACGGTTACTACAAGTACAACGGCAGGAACATATCTGGTATATGGTGAAACCGGAAGCGGAGACATACTCTTTGCCGAATATCTCTCTGTTACCGTGAGCCCTACTACTAACGCTCAACTGAAAACAGCGGTAAATACCGGGATATCAAACTGGGGAGATACTGCCGATCTCAACTACATTATTACCACCGCAGTAACGGATATGTCCACTGTTTTCAAGAATAACACCACATTCAATGGCGATATCTCACTTTGGGATACTACAGCGGTAACGGATATGAACAATATGTTCTATTTAACAATCTTATTCGATGGCGATATCTCTGGCTGGGATACTGGCGCGGTAACGAATATGATGCATACGTTCTATTCTGCAGCCTCATTCAATGGTGATATCTCGGGATGGGATGTCAGTTCGGTAACAAATATGTCTTGGATGTTCAATGCTGCAGGCATATTCAATATTGATATTTCCGGCTGGGATGTCAGCAAGGTAACGAATATGCACTGGATGTTCCAGAGCGCAAGCGCATTCAATGTCGATCTTGAGGAGTGGAAGGAACATTGGACCTCCGAAACTGGCAACAAGCTCAATGCTTCTGGCAAATATACCGGAAACAAAACAGATATGTTTCAGGGTTCCGGCGTGACAGGTGATCTGATTCCGTCATGGCTTTAGTTTCATAGCCCGCAACGGCTAATGAAACATTGCAATTCAACTCAGGCAGGCGCGGGGCGCCGATCAGCCCCGTGCCTGCCTTTTTTCGATAAGACGGCTGGTCGGCGTTGCGCGGCTGCTCGCCCAAGTGCATCCGGCTCGCCATGCGGCGGGGCTGATCAAACAGTAATATCCCAAAATAATAGAAACTTTTTTCAAAAACTTTCTCATTTTGTCATTCATATCTCGTTTTTCTCCCGTCACAGATGTAGGAGGAAAATGTATGAAAAAATCATCCCAGAGCACAGGCCACATCCACGACATAGCCTTCAAGATCGCCTACTATAGAACCCCCCGGCTGATTCCCGACCTGCTGCGGCTGTTCTGTGAGGATACTGCGCTTGCCAAGCTGGACTTGGGCAAAATCCGCATTGAAACCCCCAGCTACATTGCAGGAAAAAAGAACCTTCACTGCGATCTCGTTGTCAGCGCCCCCTTCCTGTCAGACCCCAAGCGGAAATCTCTGTTTATTATTGAGCACAAAAGCTACCTGCACAAACACGTTCTCACACAGATTGATGACTATCAATATGCCCTCAGAAACAGCAATGTGTACAATGAAAATGATGCTATCTATATACTTCTGCTCTACCATGGAAAAAAGGAATGGAACCTTCCACTCACATTTTACAGTTCACATGGAAATCCAACCTCTGAATCCATGACTGAAGGCACGGTAGATGTCAGGGTGAAAGTGTCGTACATTGTGCGCGATCTGAGGAGAATGACAAAGAAGCAGTTGGCATTGCGCTCCGATGAAAAACGATATACATCGACTGCGTTGTGGTATATAATGCGAGATAATAAAATGGATGCTGAGGGGCTGAAAGAAATTGCGCAGCTCCTGAACGGTCTGTCATCACAAGACTTTACTGATCTGGCAGAGAGTGTGCTAGGCTATCTAAAAGATCTGGGACTGTATGAGCAGTTTGAGAAAATTGACAGGGAACTATATCCTGAAGGAGAAAACAGTATGCGGACATATAATATTACCAACGCCTTCGTCAGGGAAGGCATGGAGAAAGGAATGGAGAAAGGTATTCTGAAAGGTCGGATTGAAGGTCTTGAGCAGGGTATCACAAAGGGCAGGGCTGAGGGCATGGAGAAAGGCGTTCTGAAGGGCCGGATTGAAGGTCTTGATCAGGGTATCACAAAGGGCAGGCAGGAAGGACTGCGAACAGGTCGTGAAGAAGGCATTCGAGAAACTGCCCGCAGTATGTTTTCCAAAGGATTTTCAGCCCATGACATTCAGGATGTTACCGGGCTGAGCGATGAGGAAATGCGGACAGTGCGGAACGGATCGCATTAATTGACGTTGCTCGGTCTGCGCGCAGAGCGGATAACATCAACATTCAGATCAACCTCACATACCAGTTCCTTCAGAGAATGCTCAGATATTCTGGAACTTCATATATTCATACTTCAACAAAAACCTCGCGCAGAGCACAGGCCATATCCACGACATAGCCTTCAAGATCGCCTACTACAGAACCCCCCGGCTGATTCCCGATCTACTGCGGCTGTTCTGTGAGGATACTGCGCTTGCCAAGCTGGACTTGGGCAAAATCCGCATTGAAAACCCCCAGCTACATTGCAGGAAAAAAGAACCTTCACTGCGATCTCGTTGTCAGCGCCCCCTCCCTGTCAGACCCCGACCGGAAGGCTCTTTTTATTACTGAAACTTTTGCATTGATAAAATTTCTGCTATTATTGTGCGATGAAATTACTGCCTTCCATAGCTCTTTTCTTATTCTTTCTGCTCGCTCTGTCCGCGCCCGCTTGGACTGAGGACTCCCGCATTCAGCACGGGTTTTCGCCCTTTTCCGTTACCATTCCTCCCGCCATCTCCGTCCCGCGCCATCTTCTCTTTCCTGGAAAAAATTACCTCTATTCCTCCAATGACGCAGGGCGCACATGGAACCGTCTGCATCCGCAAACGGAAGCAGCAGATATATCAGGCTCAACATACATCACCGCAGCCGCCATTAACCCCCATGACCCCACCCATTACCTGCTCGGCACCAGTTATGACGGCCTCTTCGAGAGCCGCAATGCGGGAACAAGCTGGCAGAAAGTGCAACTGCGCAATACCCCACTGTATCAGGGCGCGCACTTCTACAACGAAATAGGCGCGCTGCTCTTTTCCGCAGACGGCAAAAGCCTGTTCATCCGCACCAGCTTCGATAACCAGCCCTATCTCCTCGACCTCACAACGAAAACCCTGCGCCCCCTAACATCGCCCGGAACGGCAGCGGAACTATCATCAAACGAAGCCCTCTTCAATGAGCTCATCATCGAAAACCATGCCTACCCCCATGACTACCCGAGCTCCTACCCCAGCGCCTATCCAAAACCGCCGGAATACCGCAACGACAACTTCCTTCCCCGCGCCTTCACCCGGAACCAGCCATGGAAGGAACGCCGCGCAGCCGCCTCCGACAAATTCGGATTCTTCATTAACGCCTGGCAGGCATCGACCAAACTGGATGAATTTATTGATTACGCAAAAGAACAGGGCTTTAACTCTGTTGTCGTTGACTTTAAAGACGACCAGGGGCTGCTCCGCTATTCGAGCGCCCTCGAAATTGCGCAGAATGTCGGCAGCGTCCGCCCGCTCTTCGACGCGGAGGAGCTCATTCGCCGTTTTCACGATGCCGGTATCTATGTCATTGCGCGGATGGTGGTCTTCAAGGACAAGGCGCTCTATCAATACAACAACAGTGACTACGCCTTCTGGGATTCCCGCCTCCAGCGTCCCTGGGGGGTCTACCGCAGGTATGATGTTGAGCCCAGCGCAGACAACCCCGATCCCGAACCGCGCATTGAGCAGGTGGAGCATTGGGTCGATCCCTATTCGGCATTCGTGCGGAATTATAACATTCAGATAGCGCGGGAGCTTGAAGATATTGGAGTGGATGAAATTCAGTTCGACTACATCCGCTTTCCTTCGGACGGGCGCCCTCAGGACATTGTTACCCGCTTTCTCACGAACGCCGACAATTCTCCCTCACGGGTCGACAGGAACATGGAACGAGTGCGCATTCTCGCAGCCTTCCTCGCCGAAGCGCGGAACAGCATTTCCATTCCCATAGGCACCGATGTCTTCGGCTTTAATGCCTGGGCCAGAATGAGCTACTTGGGTCAGGATGTTGAGATCATAAGTCACTATGTCGATGTCATATCGCCCATGTCATACCCGAGCCATTACCCGGGCGCATTCTATGAGGACCTGAGCTATTTAGATAAGGCGCAGTTCATCTATGAAGAAGGAACCCAGAGAACACGTGAAATTACCGATGACAGGGTAATTGTCCGGCAGTATGTTCAGGCCTTTCTCATAGGCGGCGAGCTGCGCTTCGAGGAAGATACCTATTTTTCATATCTGGATCGTCAGTTGGAAGGAACCATTCGGGGGGGAGGCAATGGCTTCACGCTGTGGAATAACTCCGGCAAATACTACATGGTGAATGAGGAGACAATGAGCCGGCGCATTAAAGAAGCCGGTACCCTGACCGAACGAAAATAAACGCTCAGAAATTTTCGCCATCATCTTCGTCTTGTTCATCATCGCCTAAATTATCTTCCAGAATATCTTCAAAAAGATTGAACAGCCCTTCTGTTATATCATCGCTGAATTCTGCTTTTTCCTCTTCAAGTTGCTGAATGCGGTCGCGTATTCTTGCCGCATCTTCATAATTTTCTTCTTCAACGGCCATTTTCAGAGCATTTTTGAGCTCCTCAAGTACCGATTTATTTATTGATACTCTTTCGATATCGCTTATTACCGATGTCGGAATGCCAGCCTGATCAACTATATATTCAGCAATATACAAAGAACATTTTACTCGAATAGCCACTGCTATGGCATCTGAAGGACGGGAATCGAATGTATATTTTTTCTTTCCCTGTCGGACAATAATTTGAGCATAGAATGTTGCACCGGTCAGTCTGTTTATTTCAATTCTCTCAACAGTTATCGAAAGATTTTTCAACATATCAAGAAATAAATCGTGAGTGATCGGACGGGGTAAATTGATATTGCTCATTCCGACAAGAATAGACTGCGCTTCCAGTTGTCCGATAAAAATTGGCACAGCCCGTTCTGATCCTATGGGTCGAATGAGTATGGCGCTGCCTCGGTCAGTACGCGCCATTGTCCAAATTTCAGCTTCAACTAGGGTATTATTCATTCTCAAGTCCTGAAAAATCTATGGTAGCAAATAAATCTTCATATGTTTCCGGCCGTCTTATAAGCTGAATAGCTCCATCCAATTTCAGCAAAAGCTCAGCGCAACGAAGTTTACCATTGTAATTGAAACCCATTGAATGCCCGTGAGCCCCGCAGTCATGAATAATAACGAGGTCGCCAATTTCAATTTCGGGCAGATTCCTGTTAATGGCAAATTTATCGTTGTTTTCGCAGAGAGAACCCGTAACATCGTATACCTTATCGGCTTTGCGATCTTCTTTTCCAACGACAGTTATATGATGATATGCCCCATACATTCCCGGACGCATGAGGTTCGCCATGCAGGCATCGAGCCCCCGGTACTGCTTGTATGTATCCTTGGCATGAATAACCCTGCTCACCAAATATCCATAGGGACCGGTAACAACTCTTCCGTTTTCCGTTACAACATTCAGCGGATGATCTGCCGTGTTTTCAATGGCGGTTTTATAGGCGGCCCGTATTTCTGCTGAAAGGCGCTCAATGTCCACCTTTTCCTGTTCCGGACGATACGGAATTCCGATACCGCCGCCCACATTAAGAAACTCAATGGCTATGTCTGTTTTTCTGCGAATGTCCGCAACAAGATCAAAGAGCATTTTCGCAGTTTCCACAAAGTATTCAACACTCAGTTCATTACTTGCAACCATTGTATGAAGACCAAAGCGTTTTGCTCCTAGGCTGCGCGCCTGCGCATATGCTTCAAAAATCTGTTTCCTCGTAAGACCATATTTTGCCTCTTCAGGCTTACCAATTATGGCATTTCCTTCTTTTAATGGACCCGGATTATATCGGAAACATATTAATTCCGGCATTCCGCAATGTTCATGAAGATATTCGATATGGCTGATATCATCAATGTTGATAATAGCGCACAAATCCCGTGCCTTCTGATACTCCTGCGCCATGGTATTGTTGGAAGTGAACATAATTTCTTCACCGCTTATACCCAATTTTTCCACAAGGAGGAGCTCAGCAAGGGAACTGCAATCGAAGCCCATACCTTCTTCATGAAGAATTTTCAGAATATAGGGGTTCGGCAGGGCCTTTACTGCAAAATAATTTCGGTATCCGCCGGGAACCCAAGAAAAGCTCCTGTTTATATACGAGGCATTTTCACGGATCGCCCGTTCATTGTAAAGATAAAACGGCGTACCGTACTGAGTAGTAAGGTTTTCAAGTTCCGCGCGCGAAAGCGGGAACATGTATCGGGACAAGGGTTTATTCAGCGTCCGCTTCCCGCGTGTAGGCTTCATATTCCGATGCGCTCATAAGTGCATTGAGTTCACCCTCGTCTGCTGCCCGTATCTTCAGAAGCCATCCCTTTCCGAAAGGATCATCATTGATAATTTCAGGATTGTCTGCGAGTTCTTCATTTATTTCCAGAATTTCGCCTCCAACCGGAACAAACACATCGCTGGCAGCTTTTACACTCTCAACCACACCAAAGCTCTCTCCCTGCGCGAATACCGTTCCGGGTTCGGGAAGTTCAACAAATACAATATCTCCCAAGCTATCCTGAGCATAATCGGAAATACCCACAGTTATGCAGTCGCCGTCCTTACGGCCCCACTCATGCGATTTTTGATATTTTACCGTATCATCGTATACCATACATCCTCCGTTTACTGTAAATCTTCAAATCCTTTATACATAACCCGCACCTCTTTTATAGATCCATCGCCCTCGCTCACTGTTTCAATGTTCTCGACATCGCTTAATGCCGTATGAATGATCCTGCGTTCAAAGGGATTCATGGGTTCCAGCAGTTTCGTTTCCCGGGTTCTCACTACCTCATCTCCAATTTTATGCGCCAAACGAATAAGGGCTTCTTCTCTTCTTTCTCTGTAGTTCTCTATGTCAACAATTATTCTTACATCATTATCTTCATAGCGATGCGCGAAGATGTTTGTGAATAGTTGAATGGCATCGAGGTTCTTTCCTTTTCGGCCAATGAGTATTCCGCTGCTCTCAGAATCAATGCGAATGGCAATTTTGTTATTTTCCCGGTACATGATGGTTGTTGATACATCGTATCCCATCTTTTTCACCACGTTTTCAAGGAATTCAAGTACCGCTTTTTCATAATCGCTGTCCGGCTCCACATGATAATTCATAGTATTGCCTATGTTATCCGATTCATCGTCCTGTGTGTGCACACGTATTCGAACCGTCTTCTGTAAATTAAACAGACCGCCCTCATCATCATTGAGGAGTTCCACATCAATTTGGCTTCTTTCGAGACCAAGTTCCTTTATAGCAATTTCAACAGCATCTTTTTCTGTTTTTCCTTCAAATTCATGAATCATTTTTTACTCCTTGCTGATCCCGATTCCTTCTGCGCTTTTTTGTGAGTGAAATAATTATATGCCAGCTGCTGTCCGGTGGAGATGATATTCTGAAAAATCCAGTATATGAGCAGACCAGAGGGCATATTATACATTATGAAAAAAAACATAACAGGCAATCCGAACGACATTATCTTCATTTGGGCGTTCGATTGCGCGCTGTCCGCCGGCTGGGTCAATTTCATGGTAAAAAACTGTGAAACGAGAAAAATTATCGGCAACGCGCGCAGGGCATCCCAATTTAACAATGGAATAGTAAAATTGAAATTAATTATTGCCTCGGGAGTGGAAAGATCGGTGATCCACCCGGGAATAAATGTTGCGCCGCGCAACTCAAAATTATTGTTAAATAAGCTGAACATTGCAATAAAAAACGGAAACTGAAGCAGCATGGGAAGGCAGCCGCCGAGCGGATTAACCTTTTTCTTTTTATAGAGCTCCATTGTTGCCTGATTCAGTTTCTGAGCATCGTCCTGGTATGTTTTCTTAAGTTCCTCTATTTTTGGCGCCAGTTCCTTCATTCGCGCGGTCGATTCAAAACTTTTTCTGGTAAGCGGGTATAAAACCAGTTTAACAAGAATAGTGAGGAGAATAATGGATACGCCCCAGTTGGGTATTAAACCATAGAAAAAATTCATAAGCGATTTGAGAATGTTTTCAAGCCAGCTCAGCCATGAAGATTCAACAAGTTTATCTATACCAAGTTCCGATATTCCAAGCTGGTTATCTTCCGCATTTTCATATTTTCTCAGCTCAGTAACGGATTTCGGGCCAAAATAGAACCGGTACACATCGCTGATACGGCTGCTCTCTATTTTCGGTCTTACAAGATGTAGTTGATTTCCCTGAATACCGCTGTCTGTTGGATAGGTCGTAAAAACAATATCCGCGCCCGTGTTTCCGGGAATGGCAAGAGCAACAAAATATTTTCCGTTCACCCCTGCCCAGGGGATGATATAGCCCTCCGGGGTTTCACTTTCTCCGGGACTAAGATTTCGAATGTCTTTGCGTCTTCCCGATTCAAAATAACTGAATCTTCGAAAATCTGTTCTGCCGTTATTGGACAACTCAGTAAATTCAGGTCCTATCTGCGGACCAACCGACACAGTATAACTTGTGCCGTTAACATCCATGGGAATATATTGATTCACAGAATTTTTGAACTCAATTTCCATTTCGAATAAATACTCATTTTCAAAGAAACGATAGCGCTTAATTATCTGAAAGGGTTCTTCTTGGAGATCGGGAACCACAATGTCCTGATAAAATTCGTATTCGCCGGCGCTTTCACGGAAGTAAAATACCGGATCAAGCAGGGCTCCGTCTATTCCGCCAATGTTAAGAGTCAGCCCCTGCGTATCCGCATCCGCGTTCCCGAAGAAAAACTGAAGCGGTTTCCCGTTGTCTTCATGCCCGAGAAGAACAATTTCCTTTATGTTTCCCCCGCGGGTATCCATGACAACCTGTACAAAATCTTCCTGAGTATACACTATCTCACGCTGAGATGGAGAAGGTTGATCATTTTCATATACGAGAAACTGCTGTTCTAATGCTGTTCTGCTTACAGAGCTGCTTTCATTGTCATCTTCAATAGTATCCTGCGCGTCACTGAAAGAATTGGGCAGAATTTCTTCCTGAGGAGAAAAAAATACTGTCTGAACAAAAAATCCAACGACAAGAACAATTGTCGACAAAACTATTGCAATTATTGTATTACGGTCCATGTACTGCTTCCTTACAATCTGAATAAAATTGGTGTTTTCTGAAACAACATCAGTATCTGATTATATCTTTCCATATAGGTATAGGTTCCTGAATAAAACACTAACGCGATATCATACCCTGTACGAAGCTGCGGGAAAATATCCCGAACAATGCTCCGCGCTACCCGCTTTATGTAGTTTCTCTCTACCGCGTTACCGTATTTTTTTCCCGGGGTAACAAGCACTCTGCTTATATCCCTACTGTGTTCCCGATAAAATAATTTTGCGCCCTTAACCGAAACAGACCGTGAGGTAAAAAGGTTCCGGATATCGTCTTTATTCCGTATTTTATTATCAGGGAACATCTCAAGAGCTTATCAGTAGGGTTTTTTTTCATCAGATACAGAAAGTTTTATCCTGCCCTTTGCTCTTCGTCGTTTCAATATGTGGCGACCGCCCCGTGTTTTCATTCTTTTCCGGAAGCCCAGTCTTCTGTTTCGTTTTGTACGGCTTGGCTGATAGGTTCGTTTCATGCTTATCTCCCGAATCTACTTTCGAATCTACTTTCAAGTAGCAAGTATAAAAAATTTTCCGTTTTCATGTCAATGGGTGAATTCACCATGGTGCGAATCGCTCAGTTTCGGATTGTTTCCCATATATCGGGCCTCTCTGCGCTGAATAAAATTTTCATTACTCACGCGCTGAACAAGAATGTGAGAAACATGGGCATATTTTTTCCGTACTTGCCGGAGTATGTGATGTTTCTTGAATTCAATTCGCTGTATCCACCCGGGATGATCCACATATATTATCAGGGCATTGTTTTTAATATCCACCGGCTCACTGTGCGCAGCAATATCTTCCATATCATTACCCAAAAGCTTCGTCCATGAGGAAAAAAGATCAATATGCGCCGATTCAGCATGCATATTAATCATAGGAATGAAGGACTGTAATATTTCCTTTGCTTGTTTCATTTCATTTTCTGATATTCACCGTTATGTACCGAATACCTAATGGCGTTTTCATTCCCCATCTTATATATATCATTATCGGGCAAAAATGTAAAAAATGCCTGATCATAATCTGGCAGTTCCTGTATGAGCCGTTCCTGCTTTTCCCTGTCCATTTCCAGAAGTACATCATCAATGAGCAGTATCGGTTTCTTATTGCTCATTTGGGAATACAGGCGGGCCTGAGTTATTCTGAGAATAAGACTGGTAAGCCGAATTTGCCCTGTGCTTGCTTCATGAAGAAAGTTTCTCCCGTTTACTTTGAATAAAAATTTGTCGCGGTGCGGACCGCTTGTGGTAGTATTACGATGCATATCTGCATCGATCTTATTTTCCAGAACGCGTATAAGCTCCTCTTCAACAAGAACATTCCATGACGGCTGATATTCAATTGTTACTTCCTCGCCGAATTCACTTATTTTTTCAAAGAGCGGTGTAAACAGGCTGTTAAAATTCTGAATGAGTTGTTGCCGTTCCCGCATTATTTTGATTCCCGCTCCGACAAGGTGTTGATTATAAATATCAAGGAGGGAGAAGTCATGTTCTTTGAGAACTTTATTTCTCGATTTAAGAATTTTTGTATACACGTGGAGATCATTGATAAACTCAGTGTGGTATCTGCTGAGGCATTGATTAAAAAACCATCTTCTGTTTTCCGGCAGGCCGCTTACAAATTCAATGTCGTTATGATTAAACAAAATTACCGGAATGTGCTTAAGCAGTTCTGTTCTGTCAGTTATAAGCATGCCGTCGCGCCGTATTTCTTTTTTTCCACGGGTATATTTTATTGCAATTGCGGTATTCATGCCTTCTTCCATGTCAGGATGCCACTTCGCAAAAAGCGCCATTTCATCGCAGCCGTTTGTTATCATAATGTTGTCACGCGATGAGCGAAAGCTTCTTCCATAGGCAAGGACATATAGCGCTTCAAGAAAATTTGTTTTTCCCTGTCCATTTATCCCTATAAAGAAAACCTGCCGGTAATGAATGGGTACCTTTTGGTTCTGAATGTTTCGAAAATTATAAAAGGTAATTTCAGAAAACGGCATATCCTGTCATTCGTTCATATTCATGGGCATTATAATATGAAAGAATTCTTTTTCAGGAATCGCATTAATGCTTATCGCTTTCGTTGCTTCAGTAAACTGAATACTCACCTCATCCGACTGAATAACCTTTAAGGGATCAATAAGATATACAAAATTCAAGGCAATTATCATTTCCGGCCCATCATAGGTACAGATAATTTCTTCCTGCGCTGTTCCAATGTCACTCACATCGGATTTAAGTACAAGTACATTGTTTGATATTTCCATGTATATCCGTTTCGATTTTTCGACCATTAATGAAACTCTTCTGAGAGCTTCACTCAGTTCGGTTCTGCTAACGCGTATTTCATGTTCTTGAGATTCCGGAATTACCCTGCGGTACTTTGGGAATGGTCCATCAATAAGCGATGAGCTAATTTGCTGATTATCGAATTTCATGAATATGTTCTTTTCGGTTATTGCAATGGATATGTTTCCCTCTCCCGATGTCTGTTTCTTTACGAGTCCGAGTATTTTCTGAGGAATGATAATTTGATCAAAATCGGGAATAGTTTCATTAAACTCCTTTTTTATATACGCAAGCCGCTTTCCATCGGTCGATACCATAACAATGGAATTACCGTCTTTCTCGAATGCGACACCATTCATAAAGTAACGGGTTTGATCGTCAGATACTGCAAAAATTGTCTGGGTAATCATTTCAATAAAGTCATTCTGAGAAATTTGAAAAAATTCCTGTTCGTTAACAGCGGGAATTTCAGGATATTTTTCAGCTGGTATTGTTTTAAGGCGAAAGTCAATTTTTTTGAACTTGGGAACTATAACAAAATGATCGTCTCCCAACTCAAGAAATTCGATATCACCATCGGGAAGTGTTCGGAGAATACTCGCGAGGCGTTCACAAATTGTTGTTGTTTTTCCAGAATCATGCACTTCAACAGGAATGGTCGTTTCAAAATATATTTTGAGATCAGTAGCTCTGATAATGAGGTGGTTATCTGAAGCTTCAAGAAATACATTAGATAGTATTGAAAGCGCATTTCGTGATGCTATTATTTCCAGCGCGATTGATATTTCTTTTAAGATATCATCGCGATTACAAGAGAATTTCATTGGTTATTCCTCCTTGAAACTTTTGTGTTATGCAAAAGTTTTTCCTTGATCAAATTAGAAAGTTTTGCATTTTGCAAAACCTTGGATTATTATAATATAAACATTAGTAGTAGTGGTAGTAGTCCCTGTACAATTGTGAGTTATTTTTATAATTCCTTTCAGGAAAACATCATACATGTGAGTATAAGGTGTTAGTATATTCGACATTTTTATAAACATATTACTTCATAATTATGATTTACACATTATATCCTGAATCCGTACAAAAATAACTAAGACAAAATTTGTAAGAAAGACTTTGTAAGACTACCACAAAAATTCTGAGTAGTACAGGAAAATCGAATTGTTATTGGGTTGATACTGACAGATGCTCTTGCACCCATAGAGCGGCATAACTATAATGGGCCTTTAGGGGTGTGGAGTGAGGTTTCAGGAATTTCAGGCGACATATCGGCGTCTCTACACTGAGAGTGCCGCATGGAAGTTACTCCGGACGGACAATGCCCCCTACATATTGGCTTTTATTGCCGATTTGTTTGTGGATGAAAGCGAGATACCCTATGGGAATGCCCGCGTTGTCCTCGATGCTGAAATAAAACGAAGCCGTGAGTTAGGCATTTGGACTACTGAGACAAGTGCCGGCAGCTATTTGAATCAGTGGATTAGGAACGGGTGGCTGCGTGAGCTGGACGATATGCTGACGAAGACAGATGCCAGTGAAATAGCGCTGCGTTTTTGCAAGGGGTTGAATGAACGAGGAGCGGGTACAACGGCATCGCATCTCCGCATTGTGCAGGAGGCGGTGCGCGATCTGGCGGTCGCGGTTAATCCTAATGTCGATGAGCGTATCGCGTTGCTTGAACACAAAAAGGCGGGAATTCAGCGTGAAATAGATGACTTGAAGGCCGGCGTTGTTGCCGAGTTAAGCAATGCTGAGCAGCGGGAGCGGATGGGAGAAATTTATCAGCTTGCTTCTGTTCTGACCGGTGATTTTCGGCGGGTGGAAGATGAAATACGGCAACTTGATAAGGAACTTCGGGTTAACATTGTTACGGGCAGCAGTTCCCGCGGCGATGTTCTGCTCTCCGTTATGGAAAAGGAAGCCTCGCTCTCCGATACGGATGCGGGCAGCGCCTTCGAAGGCTTTTTTCACCTGCTCTGCGATCAGAACCGTTCAACAGAGTTCCGCGAGCAACTGCGGAGTATTCTGATTCGGCCGGCGGCGAAGCGAATGCCCCTCAGTCAGCAGCAGTTTCTTGGACAGTTAATGCGCGAATTGAGCCGCGAGAGCGATCGGGTATTTCGCGTACGGCGGCGCGCCGAAGAAGGGTTGCGCTCCTACATAGAAAGCGGCGCCGCTGCCGAAAATCGCGCGGTCGGACTGCTCCTATCGAAACTCGAAAAACAGGCAATATCAATTCGTGAGGAAGGAATCAGTTTATGGATCGAAACAATGCTCAGCCTTCCCGTTGGACCCATTGAAATTCGCTCGCCCGAATCGATGAAGCTGCGAAGCCCCGATGACAAGCTGGACACTCCCGATTTTGAGGAACAGGCGAACAGCCGCGAACCCGACTCCTATGTGCTGAGCTGTCTCAATGCTGTCCACATACGGAACATCGCCCGGCAAATGTTCAGCACTCTCAGAGAGAGCGGCCCCACATTGTCGGTCGCAGGGCTCGTAACCCGTAATCCGCTCAGCGCCGGGCTGGAGGAGCTGGTGGCATATTTGCGGGTGGCAAAGGCGGTCGGAGCCGCTGCCCTCGAAGGGAAGGAATGTGTTATGATTACCGATAAACAGGGTACCGTGCTGAGGGCATCAATACCTACCTATTTGCTCAGCGCGGATATGTTTCCTGAAAACATTGATGAGTTAGTCGTGTGAACAATGCCCGCGCAGAAAATGACCGCAGAAAATGACCGCAGAAAATGACCGCAGAAATGGATGAAATTGACATGACCAATGGGAATGACGGGTCCTCTGGAGATCTGGAGACCGACCCCGTAATAACAACCGATAATATGCCTCGCGATGCCAGACGGGTTCTGGTTCATTTGATGAGGCAGGGCCTTATTATTGCGGCGCAAAATCAGAAATTGTTTGACACGGTGCGCCGCTATGAATCGTTTGTGCGGCGGCATTTGTCTGAAGTATATTTACGGCTTGTTTTAGATGCCAGAGCGGGTGTTGCCTTTGTTGCGAGCCATGAAAGCAGGTCGGCCTTAGCGCCCGAGCCCAGGCCCGATCCTGCGTTGGCATCGGCACATCCATCAGCACATCCATTAGAACAGCATCAGGATATTGATTTTGAGGATGATTTTGTAACTCTCATTGTCAGGCGCCCGCTGACTCTCTACGATACACTCCTTCTGCTTGTGTTGCGAAAGCATTATCAGGAGCGAGAGAGCGCCGGAGAGCAGAAAATTACAATAGATATTGAGGGTCTGGAATCGTATTTGACGCCCTTCCTGCCCTTGACGGAGCATTCATCGCTGGATCGTAAGAAATTAATTGCCAGAGTTAAGGAAATGGTTCGGCGCAAAATTTTGTCGACCATTCGGGGGTCGGAGGAGCGCTATGAAATTACCCCCATTATCCGCTATGTTGTCGACGCTGAATTTTTGGAGACCATGATCAATGAGTACAAACGACTTGCCGCAGAATGATTTGTTTCCGCAGGGGCAGATTCGGCTGGCTGAATTGTCGGTGTGTAACTGGGGGTCCTTTCATGGGCACCATACCGCGTCAATAGATAGGAAGGGAACCCTGATCACCGGTGATAACGGCACCGGAAAGTCGACCTTTGTTGATGGTCTCATGGCCCTGCTGCTGCCCGCGGGAAAGGCTGCGTTTAATATGGCTGCGGCGCAGGGCGACCGTTCCGACCGCTCGCTTCTTTCGTATATGCGGGGCAGTTTCGGGTCTGCCCATGACGGCTCGGGCACACGGATACGGAGTAAGCGGGAAAAGGGGGTTGTTACCGGACTTCGGGCTCTCTACCGCTATGACGATAGCTCCTGTATTACTTTGGCATCGTTATTCTGGACAACGGGGGCAAGCAACGCGCAGGCCGATGTTAAACGGATATATGTCATTGCAAAACGAAATATGCGCCTGAGCGAGATGCTGGATGTTTTTGGAGGCGATAGAGGAGGCGCGCGAAAGCTGAAGCAGTGGCTCCGAGACGAACCGACCATTACCTGCTGCGATGATAATTTTTCGGAATATCAAGAACTGTACCGGAAGCTCCTGTATATGGACAACAAGAACGCGCCCGCGCTGTTATCGCGCGCGCTCGGGCTCAAGAAAATTGATGATCTGACGAGGCTCATTCGCGAACTGGTGCTGGAGCCGAGCAATGTTCGGGGAGATGTCCGAAAGGTGGTCGATGAGTTTGCGGATCTCGTTGCGATTCATAATGAGTTGATCGATGCAAAAGAACAATGCGCTCATTTGATCCGCCTGCCGGAATTGGCGCAGACCATTTCCCGCGCCGCAGAGTCTCTGAAGTCGCTCACATTGGAGAAGCGTAATGTGGCAGCCTACTTCGGTGAGCAGCTTTCCATTCTCTGGACAGAAAAAATGGATCGGATACGTGCCGATATCGATTCAATCGCTCGGAAAATAGGGGATGCGGATGTACATGAAAAGGACGCGCAGAAAGTGGTCGAAGATCGGCATGGAGAATATGTGAATCTCGGCGGAGACAGAATTGAACATTCCAAAGATCAGGTTACGTACATTCAGAATAAACTGGAAGATATTACTCGCACTTCCGCGCAGTATCAGCACGACTGCCGAAAGCTGGGGCTCAGCGCCGAGTTGAATGAGCAGATATTCATAGAAAATAAAAACACTGCTGAGCGGAAACGGGAGAGTATTGAGGACGAAACCATGCGGGGGCAGGATACCTTTGCCGAGGCGGCGGCTCAATACAGCAGGCAGAAAGATGATCTGAATGCCATTGGGGAGGAAATTCGGGAAATTGAGGCGCGACCGGACTCAAACATTGATCTCCGGTATCAGCGCCTCCGCGATGAAATGATGGATTCTCTGGGGCTGTCCGGCGATGAGCTTGTTTTTATAGGCGAGTTAATTGATGTGAACGATAATGAACGGTCATGGCAGGGGGCGATTGAGCGGGCCATGGGCGGGTTGCGGACAACTCTGCTGGTGCCGGCAAGCAGTTATTCCATGGTAACCCGCTGGCTGAATGTCAGGCACACAGGTATTCATGTGCGTGTTCAGGTGGTGCTGAAAAATGATGCTGCTGCGGGCGCGGGGCGAGCGGCAGGCGCGGGGCAGTTCAAAGAGCGGGGGTATGTGAGGAAGCTGATCTGGAAGGAGCACAGGTACCGGGAATGGCTGCAGGCATATTTGATGAGGTTTGATCTGCAATGCGTTGCGGGAACCGATGAGCTTGATGCGACCCCCTTTTCGATGACAAAGGAGGGGCTCGCGCATAAGGAGCGGGGGAGGTTTGAGAAAAAAGATATTAGCCGTATTGATGACCGTCGGAAATGGTGTCTCGGTTTTTCAAACACATCGCTCCTGCGGCTGCTGCGAACCGATCAGAAAACGCTTACCCGGGAACTGACTAATGCGCACTCAGCCCTCGCAAAGGAGCGGGAAGCGCTCAACGCAATTGCGGAACAGGCAAAGTTGTGGGAACGCCTCGACTCCTTCACCTGGAAAGCCGTAAACGCGCCCTATTGGCATACGCGCCTTGAAAACGCACGGGCCGACTTAGCGCAGCTTGAGGAATCCGGCGGCGACCTTGAGAAGGCAAAACAGCGCTGGGAAACTGCCAAGTCCTTGCTGCAGACCATTCGGGATACGAAGGGGCAGCTGTTGGTGAATAAGGGGTCTCTGGAAAAGGATCGGCAGAATGCCGACAGGGAACTGAAAAGGGCGAGGGAAGCCGCCGCCGCGGGCCTTGCGGATAATGTTAGAGCGCTGCTGAAAAAACGAGTCGGCATAGTGAGGCTTGAAAACCCCGAAAAGAAGGCAGCTGTCGAAAGGGAGCTGGAAGGCGCCCTCGAAAAGGCGCGCATGAAAAAGAATGCTGCGGAGAACTCGGCAACCGGCATTATGGGAGCCTTTCGCGGAAAAGATAAGTGGCAGCCCATAACGGTCGATTGGCACATTGGGATCGATGGCCTGCACGATTATGTTGAGCATTACCATCGTGTAGAAACAGAGGGCCTGCCTCAGTTGATTGATCGATTCAAAGAACGCTTAAATAAGCACGCAACGCAGTCGCTGGCCCGCATCAAAACCAAACTGGAATCTGAACGCGATGACATACTGGAGCGCATTGAGACAATTAACGCGGTACTGAGGCGCACGGAGTTTAAGCAGGGCAGCTATCTCAAACTGGACTCACGGAAAGAAAAATATCCTCACGTGCAGAACTTCGAGAGCAAGCTCAGGCAATCTCTGAGCCAGGCGACCAGCGATAATCATGAAGCCCGATTTGCCGTGCTAGCAGATGTTGTCGCGGTTCTGGAAAAGGCGAGCGCTCCCGGAACAGCCGCGAGTCTGGAGAGCCTGCGGCTCCTCGATCCGCGGTATCAAATGTCGTTTTTTGCTGAAGAACGCGATTCTGAATCTCATACTATACGGGATGTGCTTGAATCATCCAGCGGAAAATCGGGAGGAGAAAAAGAGTCATTCGCAGGGACAATTGTTGCTGCCAGCCTTGCCTACGTGCTTACTCCGAATGGCCATGACCGTCCCGTCTACAGTACGGTGTTTCTGGATGAGGCCTTTTCAAATACTGCCGAGACGGTGAGCCGAAGAGTTCTTCGTATTTTTAAGGAACTGCATATTCATGTGAATCTTATTACCCCGTACAAAAATCTGAATCTTGCCAGAGAAGCGGCCCGCTCCTTATTAATTGCCGAGCGCGATTCCGATCTGCATGAGAGTCATCTCTGCGAGGTAACATGGGAGGAAATAGATCGCCGCATGGATGAAATGACGAAAAAAGAAACACAACATGAGGCCGAGCTCCTGAACGTGGAGCTTGAGGAAGTGGAAGCGAATGCCCTCAAATGAACGGGTTGGCAGGCAGGGCAGCCGAAGAGAGAGCGCGCAGTGGGGGCTCCTGCCCAACGATGTGGCGGAGTTGCTGCAACGGCGGGAGTGGGAGAATACGAAAAATCTGAAGGCCCGCCTGAAGGGCGAAAAACCCTTTCCCATTCAGGTTTCTCTGCGGCCTCCGCGGGGCAGCGCTGCGCTTGAGGATATTAATAAGTTTCAATTATTTGTTTCTTCATGGAAGGAGTTTGCTGAGCATGATGATTTTCGTTCACATGCGCAGGAAGAGCGGGATGCGCAGGGGGCGCAGTCCTGCGGGCTGTGTTGGGAGAGACGCGGATATCGATATCTATCGGAGCAGATGGTTCCCGTGAGAATTCTCATTCATACTATTACTGCGCTCGCCCGCATTGTTGGGGAATCAGCAGAACATCAGCTCAATGTCTGGCATTCGAAAATATCATACATTATCTCATCGCTTGCAATAAAAGAGGATCGGGAACCGTTTTTACGCAGCGCGCTCATCGATCATCTGGATGCGCTTGCCGCGCTCAATGATTCGGATATGGAGCTGATGGTCAAGCTCATTCCTCAGTTGCGGCGCGGAATGGGCGAGGGCTGCTATCTGAGAGCATTGCCGGTCATGCATGTCGATACAAAGTTTATTGAAGGCAATGTGAGGATAATTGAGGCGATAGTTGCTGCGGTTCTCGATGGGGCAGTGAAAGATATCGGCCTCCTCGCTTGGCTGCATTGCCGCGATAAACCGAAGGACTGGCTGCTGGTGAAGCCCCTGTGCGAACAGAGCAGGGCGGCCCTCGGCGGCATGCCCATTCTCCGCCTATCTTCGGATACCCTGCTAAAATATGAGCTGCCCGCAGACAAAATACTCATTATTGAAAATGAACAGGCCTGCCTGTCCCTGCCTGAAATTCCGGGAACCATAGCAGTTGCCGGCGGCGGTAAAAATGTTGCATGGATGCGGGCTGCATGGCTGGCAGGGAAGCGGGTTGCGTATTGGGGCGATATTGACTCAGAAGGCCTTTTCATACTGAGCGATGCGAGAAGCAAGCTCAGTTCACTCACTCCCCTCATGATGAATGCCGCAACAGTCGAGGCCCACCGTGAACGAATGGTGCAGGAACCCGACTCCATCGCCAAAGAACCGCCTGCCCTCAACGAAGAAGAGCTGTCCCTCTTCAGAATGCTGCGATCTGACAAGCGCCGGCATCGAAGGTTGGAGCAGGAACGCATCTCGCCGAATTTCGTAAAAACAGCCATTTCCCAATGGGCGAAAAACACGGAAGCATAACGTGAAGCGCCCTCCGAACAGCGCCGCAGTTCATGGCTGTGCCGCATACTGTCGCCCTTTGTCGGTCAGTCGGTATTTCTGCAGGGGGCTGCTGGGCTTGTCGGGAATGGTCATTTCAATGAGTCCTTCCTGTAATGCCGGGTTGAGATGCCGATTGCGGAACGATTTGCGGTCTGAGAGACCAGAAGCAGCCTGCAGATCCTCCCTGCTCATTTCGCCCCGAATTGCCCTGAGCAGCTCGGTAGCCTGAGGGGTAGCCTGAGGGGTAGCCTGGGGGGTAGTTATGGTGTTGAGGATCATCCGCAGCATGAAAGTAATGAACGGGGCAGAATCGCTGTGGCTGGTGCTCTCCTGAAGGGCGTAATAATATTCGTCCTGATGCTCGAATATCAGGTTTTCCACAGGAATGTGGGCAAACAGGGAATTCCATCGTGACAGAATCAGATTCTGCCACAGCCTCCCCATGCGTCCATTGCCGTCAGCGAAGGGGTGTATAAATTCGAATTCGTAGTGAAAGACCGATCCGGCAATGAGCGGATGCGTGTCAGTTCCTGTCAGCCAATGAAACAGATCAGACATCAACTGAGGCACCCGATCCGCCTGAGGCGCCACGTGAATTACCTGTGTGCCCGCCATAACTCCCACGCCCCCGCGCCGATACATTCCGACCTCGTCAATGAGTCCAGACATCAGAATCCGATGCGCTTCCAGCAGATCGCTTTCATCCGCGGGGCTCCATTTGTTGAAATGATCGTAGGCTGTCAGGGCGTTTTTTACTTCCTGCACCTCGCGGGGCGGGGCAATGACCCGCTTGCCTTCCATAATCGCGGTAATTTGCGCCTCGCTCAGAGTGTTGCCCTCAATGGCCAGCGATCCGTGAATTGTGCGGATTCGGTTTATGCGCCGCAGGCGCAGGGCGCCCGCCCGATCGGCAAGCGCCGTCAGCCGTCCGACAGCCTCGCTGATTGCAGCAATTGTATTCAGAATTTCCGGCGGTTCAACACCTACCGCAAAGGGACTCCGCTGGATCTTTTGAGGCAGCGGAATACCAATGTGGATAGTGATATTCTCCGGCTCAAGCCGATCATAATGGAGCAACGGCTCACACGGCCGACGCTTGAGCGATGGAGGGCTTGGCACTCGGAAGAAATGATCGCATAATAGGTCAAAGTGGGGTCTGTTCAAACCTTAATATCCCAGCCTTCAAGATCGCCTACTACAGAACCCCCCGTATGATTCCCGACCTGCTACGGCTGTTCTGTGAGGATACGACTCTTGCCAAGCTGGACTTGGGCAAAATTCGTATTGAAACCCCCAGCTACATTGCAGGAAAAAAGAACCTTCACTGCGATCTCGTTGTCAGCGCCCCCTTCCTGTCAGACCCCGACCGAAAAGCCCTGTTCATTACTGAAAATTTTGCGGAGCAAAATTTTCCAATGAGGATTCTCTCATCTATACTCTTGATTCTCTCACGGTATAGAAAGTTTTGCCTTGGAAAATTGTGCAAGCACAATTTCCAGTAGCAAAACTTTCGTATTGAACACAAAAGTTACCTGCACAAACATGTTCTCACACAGATCGATGACTATCAGCATGCCCTCAGAAACAGCAATGTGTACAATGAAAATGATGCTATCTATATATTGTTGCTCTACCATGGAAAAAAGGAATGGAACCTCCCACTCACATTTTACAGTTCGCATGGAAATGCTGCTTCCGAATCCCTTACCGAAGGCACGGTGGATGTCAGGGTGAAAGTGTCGTACATTGTGCGCGATCTGAGGCGAATGACAAAGAAGCAGTTGGCATTGCGCTCCGATGAAAAACGATATACATCGACTGCGTTGTGGTATATAATGCGAGATAATGAAATGAACGATGAGGGGCTGAAAGAAATTGCGCAGCTCCTGAACGGTCTGTCATCACAAGACTTTACTGATCTGGCAGAGAGTGTGCTGGGTTACCTGAAGGACTTGGGACTGTATGAGCAGTTTGAGAAAATTAACAGGAAACTATATCCTGAAGGAGAAAACAGTATGCGGACATATAATATTACCAACGCCTTCGTCAGGGAAGGCATTGCGAAGGGCATGGAGAAAGGTATTCTGAAAGGCCGTGTTGAAGGTCTTGAGCAGGGTATCACAAAGGGCAGGGCTGAGGGCATTGAGAAAGGTATTCTGAAAGGACTGCGAACAGGTCGTGCTGAGGGGCATATTGAGGAGCGGAGAAAAAACGCCCGCAGTATGTTTTCCATAGGACTTTCAGCAGATGACGTTCGGAAGGTTACCGGGCTGAGCGATGAGGAAATGCAGACAGTGCGGAACGGATCGCATTAATTGACGTTGCTCCGCGTTGCTCGCCCGGGCATCCGGTTCGCCCCGCGCCGGGATCAGGTCAAATAGTAGAAACTTTTGCATTGGAAAATTGTGCTTGCACAATTTCCAGTAGCAAAAGTTTCAGATTCGGAATGCTTTCTTTGTGCTTAGCATTCTCCTATTTTATAGAAAGTTTTGCATTTTGCAAAATTTTGTAATATCCCAAAATAATAAAAATAATTACAAAAATTTCTCATATTCACCGTTCATATGTACCCCGTCTATATAGTATGAGAAAAGATTATATCGGTATGGTACATGACAAAAGCTGGAAATATGTTTTCGGGAATGCTCAGATATTCCGTGACTTCATATATTCATACTTCAACAAAGGCCTCGCGCGGAGCATTGTTCCGGGGAGCGTGGAGAGTATCGACTCAGAGCATACCAGCCCACATTCCCGACTCCCCGAAAAAAATCACAACATTCTTTCAAAAAACACAGTCAAAAATGACAGTTTACCCGTCACAGATGTAGGAGGAATGTTTATGAAAAAATCATCCCACAGCACAGGCCACATCCACGACATAGCCTTCAAGATCGCCTACTACAGAACCCCCCGGCTGATTCCCGACCTGCTGCGGCTGTTCTGTGAGGATACAACGCTTTCCAAGCTGGACATGAACAAAATCCGCATTGAAACCCCAAGCTACATTGCAGGAAAAAAGAACCTTCACTGCGCTCTCGTTGTCAGCGCCCCCTTCCTATCAGACCCCGACCGGAAGGCCCTGTTCATTATTGAACACAAAAGTTACCTGCGCAAACATGTTCTCACACAGATCGATGACTATCAGCATGCCCTCAGAAACAGCAATGTGTACAATGAAAATGATGCTATCTATATATTGTTGCTCTACCATGGAAAAAAGGAATGGAACCTCCCACTCACATTTTACAGTTCGCATGGAAATGCTGCTTCCGAATCCCTTACCGAAGGCACGGTAGATGTCAGGGTGAAAGTGTCGTACATTGTGCGCGATCTGAGGCGAATGGACAAGAAGCAGTTGGCATGGCGTTTCGATGGAAAACAATATACATCGACTGCATTGTGGTATATAATGCGAGATAATGAAATGAATGATGAGGGGCTGAAAGAAATTGCGCAGCTCCTGAACGGTCTGTCATCACAAGACTTTACTGATCTAGCAGAGAGTGTGCTAGGATATATGAAGGAACTGGGACTGTATGAGCAGTTTGAGAAAATTGACAGGGAACTGTTCCCTGGAGGAGAAAACAGTATGCGGACATATAATATTACCAACGCCTTCGTCAGGGAAGGCATTGCGAAGGGCATGGAGAAAGGTATTCTGAAAGGCCGTGTTGAAGGTCTTGAGCAGGGTATCACAAAGGGCAGGGCTGAGGGCATTGAGAAAGGTATTCTGAAAGGACTGCGAACAGGTCGTGCTGAGGGGCATATTGAGGAGCGGAGAAAAAACGCCCGCAGTATGTTTTCCATAGGACTTTCAGCAGATGACGTTCGGAAGGTTACCGGGCTGAGCGATGAGGAAATGCAGACAGTGCGGAACGGATCGCATTAATTGACGTTGCTCCGCGTTGCTCGCCCGGGCATCCGGTTCGCCCCGCGCCGGGATCAGGTCAAATAGTAGAAACTTTTGCATTGGAAAATTGTGCTTGCACAATTTCCAGTAGCAAAAGTTTCAGATTCGGAATGCTTTCTTTGTGCTTAGCATTCTCCTATTTTATAGAAAGTTTTGCATTTTGCAAAATTTTGTAATATCTCAAAATAATAAAAATAATTACAAAAATTTCTCATATTCACCATTCATATTTTACCCGTCTATATAGTATGAGAAAAGATTATATCGGTATGGTACATGACAAAAGCTGGAAATATGTTTTCGGGAATGCTCAGATATTCCGTGACTTCATATATTCATACTTCAACAAAGGCCTCGCGCGGAGCATTGTTCCGGGGAGCGTGCGTCAATACACCCTATAATACAGGGCGAATTCAACCATACGCTCACCCCCATTCCCGACTCCCTGAAAAAAACACAACATTTTTTCAAATTCTTTCAAAAAACACAGTTAAAAATGACTTTTTACCCGTCACAGATGTAGGAGGAATGTTTATGAAAAAATCATCCCACAGCACAGGCCACATCCACGACATAGCCTTCAAGATCGCCTACTACAGAACCCCCCGTATGATTCCCGATCTACTGCGGCTGTTCTGTGAGGATACTGCGCTTGCCAAGCTGGACTTGGGCAAAATCCGCATTGAAAACCCCAGCTACATTGCAGGAAAAAAGAACCTTCACTGCGCTCTCGTTGTCAGCGCCCCCTTCCTGTCAGACCCCAAGCGAAAAGCCCTGTTCATTACTGAAAATTTTGCTCCGCAAAATTTTCCAATGAGGATTCTCTTATCTATACTCTTGATTCTCTCACGGTATAGAAAGTTTTGCCTTGGAAAATTGTGCAAGCACAATTTCCAGTAGCAAAACTTTTGTATTGAGCACAAAAGCTACCTGCACAAACATGTTCTCACTCAAATCGATGACTATCAGTATGCCCTCAGAAACAGCAATGTGTACAATGAAAATGATGCTATCTATATATTGTTGCTCTACCATGGAAAAAAGGAATGGAACCTCCCACTCACATTTTACAGTTCGCATGGAAATGCTGCTTTCGAATCTATGATTGAAGGCACGGTAGATGTCAGGGTGAAAGTGTCGTACATTGTGCGCGATCTTTGTAGAATGACAAAGAAACAGTTGGCATGGCGTTCTGATGAAAAACGATATACATCGACTGCATTGTGGTATATAATGCGAGATAATAACAAAGTTTTTCCTAAAGGAAAAACTTTCTATACCGTGAGAGAATCAAGAGTATAGATGAGAGAATCCTCATTTGAAAATTGTGCAGAGCACAATTTTCAGTGAAATGGACACTGAGGGGCTGAAAGAGATTGCGCAGCTCCTGAACGGTCTGTCTTCACAAGACTTTACTGATCTGGCAGAGAGTGTGTTAGGGTATATGAAAAATTTAGGACTGTATGAACAGTTTGAGAAAATTGACAGGGAACTGTTCCCTGGAGGAGAAAACAGTATGCGGACATATAATATTACCAACCCCTTCATCAGGGAAGGCATGGAGAAAGGTATTCTGAAAGGCAGGGTTGAAGGTCTTGAGCAGGGTATCACAAAGGGCAGGCAGGAAGGACTGCGAACAGGTCGCGCTGAGGGGCATATTGAGGAGCGGAGAAAAAACGCCCGCAGTATGTTTTCCATAGGACTTTCAGCAGATGACGTTCGGAAGGTTACCGGGCTGAGCGATGAGGAAATGCAGACAGTGCGGAACGGATCGCATTAATTGACGTTGCTCCGCGTTGCTCGCCCGGGCATCCGGTTCGCCCCGCGCCGGGATCAGGTCAAATAGTAGAAAGTTTTGCATTTTGCAAAACTTTGTAGTAATATCTTTCCATAAATTAACAATGTAATTTGACAACAATGAGTAAATTGTAGTATATTATAAGCTTATTCTATTATTCGAGTTATGCCTATATATGTGTCCTGCAAGTACAATGTCTTCTCTGAGCGATTCGGAGAACAAAATACAATTTCCCAATATCCGATTTTATGATCAGGACTTTGTTGAAGCATATGATCAAACATGGAACTGGGTTGAAGATTGTTATTCAGACGAAATTAATATTTTTGGTGAGTTTCAGAAATTATTCATTGCTCCCGGGGCAAACACAATAAATTCGCTCGATGCCTGCTTTTCAACATTTTTTCTTGTCTACAGCAACACAATATATTCCAGCCTTCCTCAGTTAGATTTTTTTTACAGCCGTCAGGAGGAAAACGGTGCAATTCGAAGTACCTATTCCCTTGCGAGTACCGAACCGGTATTTTCCGATGACAATCCGGAATCCCTCGGCCTCCCGCTTTTTGCCTGGACTGAATACAATTTGTACCACAAACTGGGAAACAAACGGCGGATTCGCGAGGTAATGCCAATTCTTGAGGCATATTTTAGCTGGATCGCAAATAATTTTAAAGACGAAAACGGCTTATATGCAACACCATTAGCCGCCACTGGCATGATCAATTCCCCCCGGAATGAAGCACGGTATTTTGTCGATTTTAACATGGTTCAGGCAATAAATGCCTTGTACATGAGCGAACTCGGTGATATTCTTAATGATAAGGAAATTACCTTCAGATACAAACAGCATTATTTTACCCTGAAAACCCGAATAAATCAGAAAATGTGGTGTGAAGAAACCGGGTTTTATTTTGATGTAGATAAACATCAGAATAAACTGAATGTAAAAACCCTTGCAGCCTATTGGAGTCTTATTGCTGAGCTGCCGAATGATGCAAAATTTGAGCGTCTTTTTTCCTATCTGAAAGATCCGAATGTCTTTGGAACACCAAATCCCTTTCCTTCTCTTGCTGTTAACGAACCGGCTTTCAACAAAGATGGAAATGCCTACTGCGGTTCTGTGTTTCCGCATCTGACATTCATGGTTATAAAGGGTCTGGAAAAATATTCCGGCTATGAGTTTGCCCGTTCTGCGAGCATCCGTCATCTCTATTATATTCTCGATGCCCTCCATCCTGAAGGAAATACGCAGGGAAACGTGTACGCTGCCTATAAGCCGACTGAAGAGGGCCCCGCGACATGGATAGATGATAAGCAGGGAGCGGTTGCCATGTATTTACCCTATGTCGGATTGTCGACAATATCGCTTATGATCGAAAACATTATTGGTCTGTACATAAGCTTACCGAGAAAAACCGTTGTCTGGATCGTTCCAACGCTTGAAAATATGGGAATTGAAAATCTTTCCCTGAAGAGAAATCTTATTACCATTCTCAGCAACAAGAGCAACAGAGGGTGGGAAGTACGGTTGGAAAGCGAAAAGTTATATTATTTTACAATTGATATTCTCAGCAAGAAACGAAAAACCCTGCCCATACCGAGCGGTAAGTGCTCCATACTTCTGGATAAACTATAGAACCCCCCGGTACGTTTCAAAGTGCATGGGTTGAATTCACCCTATCTTGACTTTTCCTCTATCAATGTATACAAACAATCATGGACAAACGGGAACTGGAAATTACCGCTGAACTTGCGGATATTGAGTTGAGCGATTCTGACATTGGACGTTTTACTCAGGCAGTTGAACAGATGATACAGCACTTTGAGGTAATGGCGGGTGTTGATGTTGATGATCATGTATCTGATGCTCGGCCTGTGGGGCATGCTCTTCGTGAAGACAGGGCGCATAAGTCGGTAATGAACGATGCGATTATTGATCAGTCGCCGGAACATGAAGACCGGTACATTATTATTCCCAATGTCCTGTAGGTTTTGGTGAGCGCGACTATGAAATTGTGGAAATCTTGTACAGCCGATAATCTCGCAGAATACGAAGCCTTTGTGAAGGAACTGGATGCCCGCATCGGCGCCTTTCTGTATTTTGATGCGAAGCAGGGCGTTGAAATGAGCATGAAAGCCGCCGCCGCCGACCCCCCCGCCGACCCCGACTCGCGCGGCACTCTCGGCGCCCCCGACGACCCCGACTCGCGCGGCACTCTCGGCGCCCCCGACCCCCTCTGCGGACTACCCTTCGCGGTGAAGGACAACATCGCTGTCCGCTCCATGCCCCTCACCTGCGGGTCAAAATTTCTAGAAAATTACATTTCACCCTATAACGCAACGGTCATTGAGCGCCTCCGTGCGCGGGGGGCGGTACCGGTCGGCAAGACAAATCTCGATGAATTCGGCATGGGATCATCCACCGATAATTCGGCATTGCAGCAGACGAATAATCCCTGGGATGAGGAACGGGTCAGCGGTGGTTCATCCGGCGGTTCGGCTGCGGCTGCGGCTGCGGGTATGGTTCCGTTTGCACTTGGTTCGGATACCGGAGGATCGGTACGGCAGCCCGCAGCCTTCTGCGGAATTTATGGTCTGAAACCAACCTATGCCTCAGTGAGCCGTTACGGCCTCGTTGCCTACGCCTCCTCGCTCGATGTTATTGGTGTACTTTCGGGAAATCTGGATCTGACTCGCGTGGTTTTTGAAGCAATTCGCGGGCAGGACAACATGGATCAGAGCTCGCTGACCGTCCATGCCATCCACGATCTTTCCCGGGCCCTTCCAAAGAATTTTCCAATGAAAAAATCCGGAATACGGTCAATCGGTTTCCTGAAAGGTGAACGCGGTTTAAGCGATGAGGTTGCTGAGGCATACACGGGCACAGTAGACTACCTGAAAAAAAGCGGATATGAACTCTGCGGTATTGAACTGCCGAGTGTTGAATATGCGGCATCCGTGTATCATATAATTGCTGCTGCGGAAGCAAGTTCCAACCTTGCCCGGTTTAACGGCATTCGTTACGGCAACCGGCCTGCCTATGCCGAAAATCCGGATGACCTCGTGCGGAAGGCGCGAAATGCCGGTTTCGGCAATGAGGTGAAACTGAGAATACTCCTGGGAACATATGTGCTTCGTTCGGGGTTTCAGGATAAGTATTATCAAAAGGCTCAGAACATACGGAGAAAAATGCGTCAGAACTTTAACGATATGTTTTCTCAGGTCGATGTCTTACTTATGCCGGTTTTTCCAACTCAGGCATTTCCTCATAAGGGACAGGACAATTTTCAGCAGCGCCTTTCTGACCGCTTTACTGCGCTGGCCAATCTTACCGGAGTTCCGGCGCTGTCCTGTCCTGCCGGGCTGAAAAATGGTCTGCCCTGCGCGGTACAATGCCTCGCGCCCGCATTTCATGAGCATCTCCTCTTTGAAATAGCGGGAGAATTGCAGAAAGAATTTCCGGTTCCGGGAATTCCCAATGATTCCTTTGCTGATTTTGCCGATGCGGCTAAATTCTGACACGAACAACCGAAAAATTGGAGTAAAACATACAATGTATCAGGCATTTATCGGACTGGAAATACACATTCAACTCAAATCGGAATCAAAAATCTTCTGTGCCTGCAGAAATTCCTTCGGCGATGAACCAAATACCAATATCTGCCCGACATGCATGGGACTTCCCGGCACCCTGCCTGTTCTCAACGGAGAAGCCATGCTGAAATCGTACCTGCTTGCGCAGGCGCTTGGCTGCGAGCTCGCTGAAGAATGCTTTTTCGAACGCAAGAACTATTTTTACCCCGATCTGCCGAAGAATTACCAAATTTCTCAGTTTGAGCAGCCACTTGGCACAAAGGGTCATATCTATATCGATATTGATGGTCAGAAAAAACGCATTACAATTCGGGAATGTCACCTTGAAGAGGATGCGGGTAAAATGATCCATACTGGCGATGTCAGTCTGCTGGATTACAACCGCACCGGCACCCCGCTTATTGAGATAGTTACCGAACCCGACATGGAAAAACCCGAGGAAGCTGAAATTCTCATTCATGAGCTGCGCCGCATTGTCCGTTACATGGGCTTGAGCGATGGAAACATGGAGGAGGGATCACTTCGGGCAGATGCAAATGTTTCTGTGAACCATTCCGGTCAGGGGCTCGGCAGTAAGGTGGAAATAAAAAACCTCAATTCATCCCGTTTTGTGAAAAAAAGCCTGAGTTATGAGATACAGCGGCAGCAGAGCATTCTCGATAGCGCGGCTCCCGTTATACAGGAAACGAGGCTCTGGAATGAAAACAGAGATCAGACAGAGAGCATGCGTGTGAAAGAAAATTCAAACGATTATCGGTACTTCCCCGATCCTGATCTTCCCCGGTTTTATGCCGATGAGGATTTTCTGAAAACGGTGCATGCCTTTCACGTTGAACTTCCCCTTCCCCGGCGTGAACGCTTCATACAGGACTATTCCCTCACACGGGAACAGGCTGCCTTTCTCTGCGAGGAAAGGCCGCTTGCCGATTATTTTGAAACATGCCTGAAGCTGAATGCCGACCCCCAGCAGGTAGCGGTATGGCTTGCCTCCGATGTTCAGAAAGAACTGAACCGTAATGCTGTTGCCCTTTTCGACTCCCCGCTCAGCCCGCAGCGTCTGGTTGCGATACTTGATCTCCTGCAAAGCGGCAGAATTCACGGGAGAATTGCCAAACAGGTACTTACTGCCGTTTTTCAGGAAAATAAGGACCCTGTAGACATTATCCGTGAGAAGAATTTAGAGCAAATAGTCGATTCCGGTGAAATTGATACGCTCATACAGACGGTGATGACGGAGAATCCTCATGTTCTGAAAGAACAGGATACAACAAAGGTTCGTAAATTTCTCATGGGTAAAGTTATGCAGAAAAGCTCAGGACGCGTTGACCCCCGGCTCGCTCAGGAAGGCCTTGAACGCGCCCTTACAGACCGCGCCCACACAGACCGCACAGAGCACGCAGACCGCGCCCGCCCGGAGCGCGCAGGATCAGAAAGATGATGAAACGGACATTGGCCCGGGAATTACCGGCGGCAGCGGGCAGGCAGGTTACTGTTTCCGGGTGGGTACATCGCATTCGGGAACTTGGAGCGGTAAATTTTATTCTTCTCCGCGACCGCAGCGGGATTATGCAGTTGGTTCTGAATGATGCGCATGAAATTACCCTTGAATCGGTTCTTGAGGTACGGGGAACTGTTCAGAAAAACGATAAGGCGCCGTCCGGCTTTGAGCTGGCGGTGGAAAAGCTTACTGTTCTGTCCGCAGCGGCGCCGGATATTACCTTCCCGGTGAATCAGAACCCCGACAAGGCGGGCTTAGATGCCCTGCTCGATAATCGGATGATCAGCTTGAGAAACCCCAAAGTACTCAATATTTTTCGCATTCAAAGCAGCATCATCCACTATTTTCAGGAATATCTCCGAAAAGAAGACTTTACCGAGATAAAAACGAGCAAGCTCATTGGTTCCGGCACCGAGGGCGGAACCGGACTTTTTGAGGTGAACTACTTCGACAGCACACTTTTTCTCGCCCAGAGCCCCCAGTTTTATAAGCAGGCCATGATTGCCAGCGGACTTGAGCGGGTGTTTGAAGTTGCCCCTGCCTACCGCGCAGAGAAACACGATACCCCGCGGCACCTCAATGAGTATGTATCGCTCGATGTCGAAATGGCATACATACGCGATGAAACCGATCTCATGGATCTGGAATGCGGTATTCTCAGCGCCATTTTCACCGGTTTGCGGAACGAACACGGCAAAATTCTTGCGGAATATGATGCAGCATTACCAGACCCTGAAACTATTCATGCCATTCCCCGCCTTGCCCATGAAGAAGCCCGGGCTATTGTTTCGAAAAAAAAGGGACAAAAGGTGTTTGAGATTAACCCTGAAGGCGAGCGCCTTCTATGCGCCTGGGCGCAGGAAGAACATGGCATTGATGCCGTATTCATTCAGTCCTTTCCCCGCAGAAAACGCCCCTTTTACACATATCCCGATGGCCGGAAGACAAAAAGCTTCGACCTCATTTTTCGCGGGCTGGAAATTACCACCGGCGGTCAGCGCATTAACGACTACCCTATGATGCTGGAAACACTGCCGGCCTTCGGACTCAGTGAAAGCGGTCTCGGTGCCTATATGGATATTTTCCGGTTCGGCTGCCCGCCCCATGGAGGCTTCGCTATTGGACTTGAGCGGCTTACCCAGAAAATTCTGGGTCTTTCAAACGTTAAGGAAGCCAGCCTGTTTCCCCGCGATAGAAAGCGGGTGAGTCCCTGACAGCTAAGTCCTGACGCAGTGTTACAATTGGCGGGAGAATGTCGTTGTCAGTCTGGACTGAAGGAACAATACTTAGTTCTGGAGGTGGTGATATATGAAAACCGCAGATATAGTTTTTAAAGAAAGAAAATCCCGGGCATGGACGCAGGAATATCTATCTATAATATCGGGAGTAAGTATTCGGACCATTCAAAGAATTGAAGCAGGTTCCGAACCATCTTTTGAAACGGCATTGGCTCTGGCAGCCGGATTTAACATTGATGTCAACAGCTTGTTCAGCGAAGAAAAAACACTTCGAAAACATGTGCGCCTGACTGGTATATTGGCTCTTATATTCATATTTCCTCCATTTTATTTCGCCTTTTCTGCCATTCTTGCATACCGGTTTGGCATTGATCTGTTTTATCGGGTATTCGCGCTAATGCAGATAAGTGAGATGGGGGCAGTTTTGTTCCATCGGCTTTCACCGATAGTGTTCATTGGCTGCGGCGTAATCGCCCTTTTTTTTGCTGCCTATACCGGAGTTATGATTGCCAAACCACAAAGAATTAACGAAAGTTATACGGGTGTGGTATCAATATATCTCAACAGATCATTGATAATGCTCATCCCCCTTGCTCTGTGTATTATTACAGCGGCTACATTTTTTCTTTATGCCTTGGCTGAGTGACCAATACTGATCTTCTTGAGTTTTTCAAGGGTTTCATCAATTTTGGTGAGATCGATTGGGAGAATGATCTCGGTGCTTTCCTTCGCAAGCGATTTCATTGATCGTACATAGTCTTCCATAATTTGGAGATGAAGGGCGTCATCGCCGCCGTCAACTGAAATGGCCTTCGCAAGCACACGGATGCTTTCGGCTGTTGCCGCTGCAATGGAAAGTATTTCCGCAGCCCGGCCGTTTGCCTCGTTAATAAGCTGTTCCTTCACACCCTCACTGCGGTTAATGTTTTCCTGCATCATCCCGAGGCTGGCATTCACCTTGGAAGCGCGAATTCCTTCCGACTTTGCAATAACTGCCCGTTTTTCACGGTCGGCGCGCATCTGCACTTCCATTGCCTGAAGAATGTCCGTGGGTACCGTAATATCCTTTATTTCATACCGGGTAATCTTTACGCCCCATGGGTCGGTGGCTTCATCAACATCTTTGAGAATGGAGGCATTTATCTTTTCCCGTTCTTCAAAGGTTGTGTCTAGATCAAGCCTGCCGATTACCGAGCGCATGGTTGTCTGGGCAAGATAAATAATTGCAAGCTGATAATTCGCAATGCCGTAACTTGCCTTGTATGGATCAAAAACCTGAAAATATAAAATGCCATCGACGGTAATGCGGATATTATCTTTTGTGAAGCAGCTCTGGCTGGGAACATCCAGCGCCTGTTCCTTGAGCGAGTGGCTGTATCGCACCTTGTCAATAAAGGGAACAAGCAGGTGTATACCGGCATCCAGAGACTTTGCATATTTTCCAAGACGTTCAACAACTCTGACAGTTCTGGACGGAATAATCTGTATTCCCTTCAGTACCGCTATAAAAAGAATGAGGAGAAATCCTCCCAAAAATAAAAATAGAGTGCTCATAGGTTTCTCCCGTGTGTTTTTGTGGTGGTCGTTTTTGTGGCAGGTGTTTCAGATGATCCCTGAGAAAAGGCAGTGGAAATTACCGATCGGATTTGTGCCAGATCGTAGGGCATGACAGATGTTTTGGAATTGGAGAGAATTTCTTCGAGCTGACGGACAAACTGATTTGTGAGGCGAAGATTGACCGCCTTATCGCCGTTTGGCTGCCGAATTGCGCCGGCAACCTCTTTCAGCCCCTCTGCCGTTGCTGTTGCGACAATGCGGATCGCCTCTGCGCGGCCATGTGCTTCATTTATCTGCTTTTCCCGGTTACCCTGCGATATGTTTATCGATTCTTCCTTATCGCCGCGGGAAATGTTTATGCGGCCTTCCTTGCTGCCTTCCGATTCTAAAATTTCCGCCCGTTTTTCCCGCTCTGCCCGAACCTGAGCTTCCATGGCATCAATAATGGGGTTGTCGGGCGTAATGTCTTTTATCTCATAACGGGTAACCTTTATTCCCCAGGGGTCAGATGCCTCATCCACGGTTTTGACAATGGCATTGTTCATTATTTCCCGCTCGGAAAAGGTTTTATCGAGATCCAAACGTCCAATTTCACTCCGCATATTGGACTGCGCAAGCTGTGAAGACGCAAAGCGGTAGTTGTCGATACCATAGCTTGCCTTCACCGGATCCATTACTTTCAGATAGAGAACACCATCGACCGTAACCTGCACATTGTCCTTTGTTATACAGACCTGCGGCGGCACATCAATAACATCTTCCTTCAGACTGTGCTTGTCGACAATTCGCTGTATGCCGGGGATAAACAGATGGAATCCGGGACCGAGGGTTTTCTGAAATTTCCCCAGAAATTCCACAACCCATGCCTGCTGTTCCGGCACAATTTTCAACAGATTAAAAAAGATACCGAAAACAACAGCAATGAGGCCAATGTTTATGAAAAAGCCAACAATATTTGTGTTAAACACATTCATACTCCTTTGGGAAGCTCTGGAAACACGGGTATTTCACACTGTATCGCGGAAATAGCGTTTTTTTAAGCTTCACTGTGATCCAGTATTATCAAAAAATAAGTATATGTCAAGCACTTTTTCTCTGCTATTTTCATGGCCGTTTTCCCGGGCGTTTTTCTGAAATGCTCGAATGTCATCTTCACTGAGATTGGTTAACTCATGAATAATATCCATTGATATGCCCTTCCTGAGCATTTGAATACCTGCTCACGTTGGGTTCGATCATGTTCACGCTGGAGATCAGCACGCCCCTGCTCAACACCTGCTCAACACCTGCCAGAAATGGCTTATCGAAAAGGTCTACCAACATAGTTTTTGCCTCCTCAGGATGTACCAGCCGGCTGCATGGCGAGCAACGCGGAGCGCGACCAGCCCTGCGGGAGTTGGAGCGCGGGGCCTTAATAGCCCCTACGGGCTATAAAACTAATACCATGAGGGAATCAGATTACCTGTTACGCCGGAATCCACAAACATACCGGTGTCTGTTCCGGTATATTTGCCAGCGCTATTAAGCGTAAGATGCTCCCCCCACTCTTCAAGATCCTGATTGAATGCCCTTGCTTGATTGAACATAGCGAGCATATCCGTTACCAAGCTGACATTCCAGCCGGAGATATCTCCATTGAATACGCTTGCCAACTGGAACATAGAGGTCATACCCGTTACCTTACTGACATCCCAGTCCGAGATATCGCCATTGAATTTGGCCGTTGCAGCGAACATACTGACCATATCTACTACCGTGCCAGTATTCCAGAGCGAGATATCGCCATTGAATGCAGTTGCAGAACTGAACGTAGCGTTCATATTTGTTACCGCCGCAGTATCCCAGAGCGAGATATCGCCATTGAACATGCTATTATTTTTAAAAATATCGGACATATCCGTTACCGCAGTGGTAATAATGTAGTTGAAATCGGCAGTATTGCCCCATGTTGATATCCCCGTAGTTACCGCTGTTTTCAGTTCACCATTACCGCCGTCATCATCACCATCGCCACCAGCAGCAACAGCATCATCAGGACTCACGGTAACATAAAAATGTTCGGCAAAGAGTATGTCATCGGTTTCTGTTTTAATGCCGTATACCAGATATGTTCCTGCTGTTGTACCTGCGGTAACCCTAATCGTAGTACCGGTAAGCTGATCATAAGTCGGCAGGGTGATCCCTGCGGGCGGAGGTACGAAGGTTGGCTCAATGTCTCCTTCTTTAACCGTGTGAGTGCCCGTTATCACATAAACGGCTGGTTTCTCACTGGCAATAATTTCATTAAGGGCAGCCGAAAGGTTTACATCCGCTGCCATATTCGCGGGAGTCTTTATCGCAGAATCTGTTGGTGTTTTCGTTGCGAGCATAGACCAGTCGCCATTGCCGATTTCATTGACAGCGCGCACCCGTACTTCGTAATCGGCGTCGTTTGTCAGGCCGTCAATGCTGTGATCGTGCTTGCCCGGTGCCGGAGCAATTTCCGTCCATGATCCGTTGCCTGTGCGATACTGCAATTCGTACCCGGTAACGGGGCTGCCTCCGTCATCTTCCGGGGCAGTCCATAGAGCAACAAGCCGCCCAGTGCCCGCATAAAGGGTTGGGGCAACCGGCGCGTCAGGAACAGTAGCAGGGGGAGTTTCAGCGGCAGATTCCGACCAGTCGCCAGCGCCAATTTCATTGACGGCGCGCACCTGTACGTCGTACTCGGCGGCCTTTGTCAGTCCGGTAATGGGGTAGCTTGTGTTTGTGCCGATGCCTTCGCTAATTTCTGTCCATTCTTCCTCGCCTGTGCGATATTGCAGATCATACGCGGTAATGGGGCTGCCGCCGTTGTTCGGCGCAGTCCATGTGGCAATGAGTTGCTCATTCCCCGCTTCAAGGGTTGGCGCAGCCATTGTGCCCGGCACAGTTGGCTCCGCCACCGGTTCCGGCATTGGACATCCAGCAATCAATACAATAAAAATTGCGCAGAATAGAAAAAAGATTGTTCCTTTGTATGACGTGATTCTCATATATTTTGCCTCCTAAAATGGCTAATATCAATTCAAAACTTTCTATAAGATTATAGTATCATGTTCAAAGAATCCATGCAATACAAACATCTTGCAAAACACAACATTCTTTCAAATTATTTCCAAAAACATAGTCAAGAATGACAGTTCTCCCGTTATAGATATAGCAGGAGATATTTATGAAAAAATCATCCCACAGCACAGGCCACATCCACGACATAGCCTTCAAGATCGCCTACTACAGAACCCCCCGGATGATTCCCGACCTGCTGCGGCTGTTCTGTGAGGATACAACGCTTGCCAATCTGGACATGGAAAAAATCCACATTGAAACCCCCAGCTACATTGCAGGAAAAAAGAACCTTCACTGCGATCTCGTTGTCAGCGCCCCCTTCCTGTCAGACTCCGACCGGAAGTCCCTTTTTATTATTGAGCACAAAAGCTACCAGCACAAACATGCTCTCACACAGATTGATAACTATCAGTATGTCATCAGAAACAGCAATGTGTACAATGAAAAGGATGCTATCTATATATTACTGCTTTACCATGGAAAAAAGGAATGGAACCTCCCACGCGAATTTTACAGTTCGCATGGAAATCCAGCTTCCGAATCCATGACTGAAGGCACGGTAGATGTCAAGGTGAAAGTGTCGTACATTGTGCGCGATCTTTGTAGAATGAAAAAGGAGCAGTTGGCATGGCGTTTCGATGGAAAACAATATACATCGACTGCATTGTGGTATATAATGCGAGATAATAACAAAGTTTTTCCTAAAGGAAAAACTTTCTATACCGTGAGAGAATCAAGAATATAGATGAGAGAATCCTCATTTGAAAATTGTGCAGAGCACAATTTTCAGTGAGATGAATGTTGAGGGGCTGAAAGAGATTGCGCGGCTCCTAAACGGTCTGTCATCACAAGACTTTACTGATCTAGCAGAGAGTGTGTTAGGCTATCTAAAAGATTTGGGACTGTATGAACAGTTTGAGAAAATTAACAGGGAAGTATATCCTGAAGGAGAAAACAGTATGCGGACATATAACATAACCAACGCCTTCGTCAGGGAAGGCATGGAGAAAGGTATTCTGAAAGGTCGTGTTGAGGGGCTTGAACAGGGGCAAGCTCAGCTCCAGCGTGAACAGGTACCCCAAATGCTTAAGGATGGTCTGTCGATAGACCGTATTCGTAAGTACACTAAGCTCAGCGATGATGAAATTCAAGCATTTCAGAAAAACGGACAGGGATAATAGCGCTGGCATATATAGCGGAAACAAAACTTCTGCGCATATTCTTTTATGCGCGGAAAACCGGGGGGTGTAGCTCAGTTGGCTAGAGCACTTGCATGGCATGCAAGGGGTCACGGGTTCAAGTCCCGTCACCTCCAGAAATATCATAAAGTTTTGCTACTGGAAATTGTGCTTGCACAATTTTCCAAGGAAAAACTCAATGCAAAACTTTCTCGTATTATCCCATTATGAATATACATAATTCACCAGATCGGCTGAGCGGTATTCTTATTCCTCTTTTTTCATTGCGAAGTCCTGAATCGCCCGGAAGCGGAGATTTTTTGAGCCTTATTGAGCTTGGTCGGTGGTGTGTTGAGGCGGGAGTTGATATTATTCAGCTTCTGCCGGTGAACGATAGCGGTACGGATCCATCGCCCTACAGCGCTCTGAGTGCCTATGCGCTGCATCCGCTGTACCTTCGAATGAGCGCCCTGCCGGAGTATGGGGCGCTTTCGGGGGCGGAGAAAACAGCGCTTGAACCCGCCATGGGCAGGCTGCGGGAATACGATGCGGGGGAACGTTTTTCGTATCGTAATGTTCTCGACTGTAAGCAGAAAATTCTCAAGGATGTGTTTCAGTACCGGACAAAGGCGATTGTGGAAAATACAGATTTTCAGCATTGGATTGATATGAATTGCTGGGTAATGGAGTATTCGGTGTTTCGGAGCATTAAGGCGGAGCATGAATCCCGATCGTGGCTGGAATGGGAGCATCATCGAAATCCCACCGAAGAGGAAATTGAGGAATTGTGGCAGTCGGAAAGATACAGGGAATCGAACCGGTTTTTTGCATGGCTGCAATATCGGCTGGAGCAGCAGTTTCTGGAGGCGGCGGGTGCGCTCAGGGAGCTCGGAATAGCGCTGAAGGGTGATATCCCCATTCTCATGAATGACGATAGTGTTGATGTTTGGGCGCGCCGGGAATTTTTTCATTGTGATCTTCGGGCGGGCGCGCCGCCGGATATGTTTTCCAAGCGTGGGCAGAATTGGGGCTTTCCCATATATAATTGGGAGGCGCTGAAGGAGCGCGGCTATGGCTGGTGGAAACTTCGGCTCCGGCAGGCAGCAAAATTCTACTCGGCATACCGTATAGACCACGTTCTGGGCTTTTTCCGAATATGGACAATTCATCAGTCGCATACGACGGGCGCGCTCGGCTACTTTGTGCCTGCCTGCCGCATTAGCAGGCAGGAGCTCCATGAAATTGCTTTCGATGATGCGCGCATACAATGGCTTGCCGAACCGCATGTACGCCGAGACCAGCTGGAGCATGCGCTGGGCGATGCGCTGCGGGGCGATGCGTTGCGGGGCGATGCGTTGCGGGGGCGGACGGAGGATGTTATTTCTGTCTGTTTTCGGCAATTACCCGGTGAGAATGTGTATCTTTTTACAGAGGATATTCAGGGTGAAAAAAGCATACTGGCGCTGCCCTTCGATGATGATGTAAAGCAGGCGCTGCTGGAAATGTATTGGGATCGCGCGCTTATCTGCGTGGGAACAGATCAGTTTTCGGCAGCATGGCATTTTCATTCCTGTAGCCGTTACAGTGATCTTAGTGAAGGGGAGAAAACCGCATTTGAGCGAATTGTCGCTGAAAAACATAGCGAAAATGAGCGATTGTGGGAGGGGCGCGGGGAAGAGCTTCTCGCGTTCATACGAAAGGAAGTTGATCTATTATGCTGTGCCGAAGATTTAGGCGCGGTTCCGGACTGTGTGCCGGGTGTACTCGACAGGCTTGGTATTCTCGGGCTGAAAATTCCACGATGGGAGAGAAGAGGGGAGACCTTCATTCCGCCTGAGCAGTATCCGGCCAATACGGTCTGCGCTCCCTCCGTTCACGATACGAGCACCATCCGCGAATGGTGGGAATACGGGGATGGACACGAGGATGCCCATAAGAACAGCAGAGAAGCCTTCTGGCAGATGCTCTACCCGGGGAAGCCCTGCCCGGAGGAATACAGCTCCGAGACTGCGGAAAGGGTCATACGGAGGCTCCTCGATGCGCGGTCGAAAATTATTGTGTTTCAGATTCAGGATATCTTCGCGCTTGATCAGAAGTATCATGTTGATGATTCACGAACAGAACGCATGAACATTCCCGGAACCGTACAGGAAAGTAATTGGTCGTACCGCCTGCCCATGAGCATACAGGAGCTGAGGCGCAATGCAGTATTCACCGTGAAAATACGCAGCCTGCTCGCAGGTCGGGTGGTGCGGAAAATCGGCGGGCGGTGAGTGCTGCAGGTGCGCGGGCGGCACAGGGCGGGCGGTGAGCGCTGCGCCTTAGTTGGGTGTTTTCTTCCGGTAGAGTGTGGTTTTCAGATAGTCAGTAGTTGCCTCGAAGACCGGGTCTGTTTCATTCAGGTTCTGCATGAGGGGAATTATCTTGGTTCGCACGCCCATTCCGCGGGAATCGATATAGCCATAGTCGCGGAGAATGTCCGTTATGAGGGTATTTCGCGGGGAGCGCTGTCCGGCGATCATTTTGTCAATGGTCATGGCATTTTGCAGCTTTCCCGGGCTGATGACCTCCAATCGATCTGAATAATTTGTTACTTCAATATCGACCGATCTTGTCCAGTCCCGATGAGCCAGCGCATTAATTACTGTTTCCCGAACGGCTTCCCATGGATAATAAAAAGTCTTATCTCTCCGCATAAATTCATTTATTTCATCGGCTTCGAGGGTAATAAATGGCGCTATCGCAGACGAAAACTTTTCAATGAGTCCATCGTCAATTAACTGCCTGTGGTTTGTTCCCGCCATTTCCCAGCGGCCGACCAGCGGGGCGTCAATACGCGTATCGAGCTGAGAGCGGTAGGTTTTATCATCGCCGGAAAAAGACATAACCCGCAGTCCGGCCTGACCGAGATATCGGCGGGGGGAAATGCCGAAGCAGAGCAATCCGGCAATTGAACACACCGAGTTGCCCAAAGCATCCTGAGCCATGAGCCCAAGCCCCGACAGCCGTTTTATCCACTCTGAATCGCTTTCGGGAATCTCCGGGTCTCCAATAATTGCCCGCAGATAGTAGGTGAGCCGGGTTTTATCCATGTTCAATACCGAGGTGCCCGGAACAGGCAGAATTTCAACATGAAGAATGCCTCCGCTTTCGAAAAGGCGCAATTGCTGCTCACGGCTTGCAATTTCAGATCGATTCGCCATGCGTATATAAATATCTTCGCGGTTATTATGGCGCAGTGCATAGGGTTTTGATATTCCCGCCGCAATTGAAATTACTCCAACGCGTATGCCCGATTCTATGTGTATTTCTTCATAAAAGGGAATAATTTGCGGATGCACCTTGTCCCTGAAGACATTTAAGACCCATTCCTGAGTATCGGTGCCGGCGCGTTGGAGTCCGGTACATTGTCCATTGTCTTCCACGCCTAAAAATATTCGTCCGCCTTGAACATTTGCAAATGCGGCAATTTCCTTTGCCAACTGCTCCGGGCGAATATCATCTCTCTTGAACTCCACACCGGAATTTTCGCCATTACTAATAATTTCCAGCAACTCAGATTTTAGCATAATTCCTCAGTGGAAGATGACGGTTTTGTTTTGAAACACGAGGACGCGGTGCTGCAGATGAAGCATAACCGCGCGTTCGAGCACTGCGCGTTCGAGGTTTCGCCCGGCGCGCATAATGTCGGTCACGGAGTCCCTGTGAGATATGCGGGTTACGTCCTGCTCAATAATTGGTCCTTCATCCAGATCGGCAGTGGCATAATGGCTTGTGGCGCCGATAATTTTGACACCGCGTTTGTATGCCTGATGATAGGGGCGCGCGCCAATGAAGGCGGGAAGGAAGCTATGATGAATGTTGATGATACGGTTCGGAAAGGAGTGTATGAACTGTGTAGAAAGAATTTGCATATAGCGGGCGAGAATGACAGTATCTACCCCAAGCTGTGAGAGCCGTTCGATCTGCTCCCGTTCTGCCGTCTGGCGGGTGTCGGGAGAGACGGGAATGTGGTAGAAGGGAACGCCAAACCATTGAGCGGTGTCGGCTGCGGTGGGGTGATTACTTACAACAGCGGCAACTTCAGCCGGAATTTCTCCTTCCCGATGCCGGAGGAGAAGATCATAGAGGCAGTATAATTCCCGGGAAACAAATATGGCTATGCGCTGTACATTGTTTGAAAAATGGAGATACCAATCCATATTAAAGCGGTCGGCAAGTGGACGGAAATTTTCTGTGAGATCATGTTCTGACAGATCAAAATTATTCAGATCCCATTCCATGCGCATGAAAAAAGTTCCACTTTCGTCATCATAGTACTGACTGGAATCTATGATATTTCCGTTATGTTGATGAATAAAACCTGAAATTGCCGCAACAATTCCCTTGCGATCGGGACAGGAAAAAAGAAGAACAGCACGTGAATGAGTTTTCATATCTATAAAATTCCTTCCTTTTTTCCTATTATACTATCAGAAATTTTTACATTGATAAAGGAAAAAATGGGCAGCTGGGTGGGATATTAAGGTTTGAACAGACCCCACTTTGACCTATTATGCGATCATTTCTTCCGAGTGCCAAGCCCTCCATCGCTCAAGCGTCGGCCGTGTGAGCCGTTGCTCCATTATGATCGGCTTGAGCCGGAGAATATCACTATCCACATTGGTATTCCGTTGCCTCAAAAGATCCAGCGGAGTCCCTTTTCGGTAGGTGTTGAACCGCCGGTAATTGAAATCTATCTGATACTCCTCGGCTTCCTTAAGAAACTCATTGAGCTTTGGATTCATCACCTGACTGTAGAACTCATCCTCAATGAGCCGGTGCGAGGACTCGACAGAACTGTTCCATGTGCAATGCCCGGGCGGAATACGCCGATACTCGACACCCGCCTGTATGAGCGCCTGCTCAAACCCCGATGTTCGGGTTTTGCTCAGATGTCGAACGGTGAACTCTGCCCCGTTATCGGTCTGAACCGTTATGTCCTTGGCAAGGTCTCCGTCATGATTCCGCAGGTGCTCCAGCAGGTACTCGGCGAACAAGGTTGTTACCATACTGCTCTTCTCATTGGCAAAGGCGTACCACAGAGCCCCTGTCGCCCGATCCCGGGCAGTTATCTGGTACTTCGGAACGTCTAAACACTTCTGAGAAAACCGCATAGCGGGAATGTCCGTCAGATACTTGATATCAATCTGAATGCACTCGCCGAACTTCATCCTGTCGGTTACCTCCCGCAAATCTCTCTTGGGCCGCGCCTTCGGCTTCTTTGTTTTCTGCGCCCCTATCTGCTTTAGCGTCTTGATAATCGTCGGCAGGCTGTACTTCCCGCCAACTTCCGCCTTCAACTGCTTTTGCACCTGCGTTCCAATGATTTTGTTGTGATTCCGATTCTTGGTCTGGACAAGACTCTCGAGATGACACCGGTGCCCGAATTTCATCTTCATCGGATGATTGGTCGTGCCCCGCTTTTTGTCTTCAAGCCCCTCGCCGGATTCAAAGCGCCGAACCCACCGCCGCACCGTGTTGCGCGACACCTCGAACTCCCGAGCAGCCGCCTTGATCGAATGCTCCTGGGCATACCGAACCATCCGCAACCGCCAATCATACATCGAAGCCGCCTGATACTTCCGAGACTTGAGATGATACTGAGAATATGTGATACTACTGTTCACTGTTTCCCTCCTTTTATGTTTTATACAACCCCCCAGTGTATACGAATAACCTTCGTTTTACACTGGGGAGGAGGGGTCTGTCCAAAGGTTTATATCCCAAAAATGGGCAGCTGGGTGAGTTGACATAAAATTATTTTTGATTATGCTAGACCATAGTGGATCCTGAAAAACCGCTATTTCCGCGATGCAGTGTTAAATACCCGTGTTTCCAGAGCTTCCCTATAGATAAATCCATGTTTGAAAGTATTATTGCCATTGCCCAAAAAATAAATTTTTCTCAGCAGACCAGAATGAACGCGCTCCTCGCAAGTAATGTCCTTCGTAGGGAATTGCTACATTCCGATATTATCAAAATGTTTATTGATCCACATTTTGACAAAGACGGACAACGGTTGCGGTTCTTTTTGGAAGCGGTTGGAAAAAAATCTCTCGGACGCACGCGAAAAAACATTTCATTGCCAAAACATGTTACAAAATCGCGGGTGCCCAATGTGTACGTTCGCAGGGAATATGAGAATATTGATATTCTCATTACATACAGAGCTAAAAATAACAGGCCCATTGCTATCATTATTGAAAACAAAATTGATGCTCCCGATCAGGACAGACAACTTGAGAGATATATTAGTACAATGCAAGATGAAGGATATAACGAAGTAGGGTCGGACATTTTCCCCATCTATTTATCTCTAACTGGTAAGGAACCAGAACAGAAATCTATTGGAAACTACGACATAGATAATATTATTATGTGTTCGTACGAAGAGCATATTCGGTCGTGGCTTGATGAATGTACTTTACATGAACAGGATAATTATATGAAGAGTAATGTAACCATGTATAAGGAAATGGTGGAGGTTTTGATGAGTGATGAGAAAAACAAATGGGAAGCAGTTGAGGCTGTTTTCAATGCGGCTGACATAAAGGAGCCGAAGCAATTAGAATTATTGACCGATGCGGTTCGGAGAAAAGCACAGGTAAGGTTCTTGCAGAAGCTTTGCGGGGAGCTTTCAAGAAGAATAAAAAAACTTCCTAGAGTCAGTAAATACGCATATACTTCAAAGGCATCAATTGAGAGGCAGGCGAAGGCTTCAGATGAATACGGGTTCAGCTTTCAAATAGCTGCAAATCTTTTATGGTCTGTTAAATTTGACTGGAGTAATAAAAAATATTTTTTGTTTACTGGTTTACAACCGATTCCAGAAGGAGAAATTGATGAGGAAATAAGAAAAAAAATCATCAAAGCAGTCATGCCAAAAAAATACTCTCATTATAAGAGGAATGACGATCACTGGTATATTCGGTCAGATACCTATGATTTGGAGATGTCATTCCGTCGCGATGAGGAGACGAAGAATGCATCTGTAAAAGATTGGGAAGATTGGGCGCATGAATATGCAGATTATTTCTATGATAATTTAGTGGAGTGTTGCGAATTGGCAAAGAGTGCTTCGAAATGAACATGAATCTCTGAACCCAACATTCCTGCTTTCGCATATGTGAAAGAAAACGGTGTCGGAATCATCAAAAGCCGCGAATGCGCAATTCCTTCAGAAACAGCATACAGAAAATTTTGCCCAAAAAATTTTCTGTATTAAAATATTTTTTCAATCCACCATCAACATTAAATTTAGGCAAAAGCTTTTTCAATGAATGTCTTCAGTTCTTCGGTATGCTGTTTATGACTGCCTGTTGCGGGGCTGGATGATGCTGCGCGTCCGAGGTAGGTGAGCGTACTCTTCGGGGGCATAAAACGTTTTTCACGGTATTTGACGAAGAGCCATGCTCCCCTATTTTCTGTTTCTTCCTGAACCCAATAAAATGTTTCAGCCTTCGTGTAGCGTGAAAGGATGTTTTTCAGTTCATCCGCAGGAAAAGGATATGCCTGTTCAAGACGTACAATTGCAATATCTTTACGGTCGTGCCGCGCAACAATAAGGTCATAATAGATTTTTCCGCTGCATATGAGAACCCGCCCGATCTTGTCGGGGGTGAGAGTATCATCAATAACTGTCTGGAAACTACCCTGAGAAAGTTCATTAACAGAACTCACACATTTTTTATGACGGAGCAGGCTTTTCGGACTCATGATGATAAGCGGTTTTCGGTATTCCTGTTTCATCTGCCTGCGGAGCACATGAAAATACTGAGCGGGTGTTGTTGCGTTTACAACCTGAATGTTATCGTCGGCACAGAGGCTCAGGAAGCGTTCATAAAAGGCGCTTGAGTGTTCCGGTCCCTGCCCCTCGTAGCCGTGAGGAAGGAGCATGGTTAATCCGGATGAACGGAACCATTTCGTTTCTGCGGAAACAATAAATTGATCAATTATTACCTGTGCCCCATTTACAAAATCTCCAAATTGACCTTCCCAGATAGTCAGGTTGTCGGGAGTTGCCAGACTATATCCGTAATCGAAGCCGAGCACCGAGAATTCACTCAGGGGGCTATCGTACACAGAAAACCATGCCTGCTTCGGCGAAAGAGACCGCAGCGGCACCCATGGTTTGGGTACCGGGCTTTCAACATCCCACCACACAACATGGCGCTGCGAAAAGGTTCCGCGCCCGCAGTCCTCTCCGCTGAGCCGAATGGCGCTCCCTTCCATGAGCAGGCTCCCGAAGGCCAGGCTTTCGGCAAAGCCCCAATCGATAGCATCGTCTGTAAAAAATTGCTTTTCACGGCCCTTGGTAAAGCGGAGAAGTTTTGAATGTACATGAAATTGTTCGGGAATGGTAACAAGTTTCTGAGCAATGTGAGTAAGCTGTTCCCTGTTTATACGTGTATCAGTGTGATCAAAAACATATTTCCGTGTAAATTTTTTCCAGACAGTACTCTGATATGCGTCGTCAATTTTCGGTTCATATCCTTTACGGGCTTCACTGAGATGCTTCCTGAGCTCTTCAATATAGGATTTTTTGAATGCTGTCTGTTCTTCAAGAGACCAAATCCCATCATCAATAAGACGCTGTTCATACAGTTTGCGGGCACTTTGATGGTTCTTAATGATTTTGTACATCTTCGGATGACTAAAGCTCGGTTCATCGGCTTCATTATGTCCAAGTCTCCGATAACAGATAATATCGACAATAACATCGTGTCCGAATTTCTGTCGGAATTCAAAAGCCAGATGTATGGCAAGATTGACCGCTTCAGGATCATCTCCATTAACATGAAAAATTGGCACGGAAATAGACTTGGCAATGTCAGTGGCGAAGAAGGTTGAACGGCTGTCATGGCTGGCAGTGGTGAATCCAATTTGGTTGTTCACAATGATGTGAATTGTTCCGCCAGTTCGGTATCCCCGTAATTGAGAAAGATTAAGGGTTTCAGCAACAATTCCCTGACCCGAGAAAGCCGAGTCGCCATGAATGAGTACCGGGATCACTTTCTTCCGGTGACGGTCATGCCGCCGCCGCTGTACGCCTCGTGCTTTTCCTTCAACAACCGGGTTGACCGCTTCAAGATGGCTCGGATTTGCTACAAGACCGATGTGCAGAACATTCTCAGTATTTTCAGACTGATAATCGGTGGAAAACCCAAGATGATATTTAACATCTCCGCTTCCTCCGTAGGTGTGGGGAGCATAGTTATCGACAAAACGGGCAAAAAGATCTACCGCAGGCCTGTTCATGGAGTTAGCGAAAACATTGAGCCGCCCCCGATGCGCCATACCGAGTACTGTTTCCAAAACACCATTGTCGACCATAAGATTAAATAGATAATGAAGCGCGGGGATAAGAGCTTCTCCCCCTTCAAGGGAAAAGCGTTTTTGTCCAATGAAATTTGAGTGAATAAAATGTTCAAACTCTTCAGCTTTAATGAGATCTTTTTGAAAGGAAATTTTTTCTTCCCTTCTCCACTTCTTATGTGATTTCTTTCCTTCAAGATGGTTTATGAGCCAATTACGAACTGCCTTATTCTGAATATGGAGAATTTCGGTGCCAAGTGTACCGCAATATGTTTCCTGCATTCTCTTCATTATTTCCCGAAGAGGCAGTGTTTCTTCAGGTATGAAGCGCCCGGTAAGAAATACCGTATCCAGATCCGATTCCGAAAGTCCGAATTCTTCCGGGGTGAGCTTTTCATAGTTTCCCTCAACAGAAAACATCATGTACCAGAGCTCGGGGGTAATGTAGCCATCCAAAGGATTGAGATTAGCGTAAAGGTATCCAACATCACGGAATGCCCAGATCATCGCGTTTACCCGCGACTGCTTATAGGCATGACTGGTTTTATCAATGTGTGATTGGTCGTTTTCTGCTGAATTGGAGAGTCGGCGGGGAGCGGTCTCACGATCATTGAGATCGGCAATTTTCGCTGTCTCAAGCCGATGTGCGGCAACCTTGGCAGCAGTGCCGACAGGAGGGGCAGTGCCGACCGCCTTAGCGGCAACACCGACAGCACTGTGAGCGCCGTTCAGCGCCGCATCAAGTGTACTGTTGCGAATGTTCTGAAAGTACCGATTCCACGAGGAATCGACAGATTCAGGGTTTTTCAGCCATTCCTGATAGAGCTCATCAACAAATTCTGCATCGCTAAAATGGAGATAGTTTCCAATCATAAGAGGTCTTTCTGGCTCATTGCCCTGCGGGTGCCGCAGATCCGTTTAATTCACGTCCCATGAGTTCACGCACCCGTTCCGGTGAAAGTTCCGTAGCGGCAACCACATCGGACTCCTCTATTCCAAGCCGGATCATATTACGAGCCGTTTCTCGAATACCTTCCTGCCGACCCTTTGTGATACCCTGCTCAAGACCTTCAACCCTGCCTTTCAGAATACCTTTCTCCATTCCCTGCTCAAGACCCTCAATCCGGCCCTTCGCAATGCCTTCCCTCACGAAGGCGTTGGTTATGTTATATGTCCGCATACTGTTTTCTCCTTCAGGATATAATTTCCTGTTAATTTTCTCAAACTGCTCATACAGTCCCAGTTCCTTCATATATCCTAGCACACTCTCTGCTAGATCAGTAAAGTCTTGTGAAGACAGACCGTTCAGGAGCTGCGCAATCTCTTTCAGCCCCTCATCGTTCATTTCATTATCTCGCATTATATACCACAATGCAGTCGATGTATATCGTTTTCCATCGAAACGCCATGCCAACTGCTCCTTTTTCATTCTCCCAAGATCACACAAAAGGTACGACACTCTCGCCCTGACATCCACCGTGCCTTCGGTAAGGGATTCGGAAGCAGCATTTCCATGCGAACTGTAAAATGAGCGCGGGAGGTTCCATTCCTTTTTTCCATGGTAGAGCAGCAGTATATAGATAGCATCATTTTCATTGTACACATTGCTGTTTCTGAGGGCATACTGATAGTTATCGATTTGAGTGAGAGCATGTTTGTGCAGGTAGCTTTTATGTTCAATAATGAACAGGGCCTTCCGGTCGGGTTCTGACAGGAAGGGGGCGCTGACAACGAGATCGCAGAGAAGGTTTTTTTTCCTGCAATGTAGCTGGGGGTTTCAATGCGGATTTTGCCCAAGTCCAGCTTTGCAAGTGTTGTAGCCGTACAGAACAGGCGCAGCAGGTCGAGAATCAGCCGGGGGGTTCTGTAGTAGGCGATCTTGAAGGCTATGTCGTGGATGTGGCCTGTGCTGTGGGATGATTCTGACTCAGTGTTCCCTGATGTTTTTCGGGACTTTTTCCGGGACTGTATTCTTTGGTGCCGGGGATGGGGAGATTTTTTCATATTCTTCCTCCTATATCTGTGACGGGTAAACCGTCATTTTTAACTGTATGTTTTGAAAGAATTTGTGATTTTTTTTCAAGGAATGAGGAATGGTGTAAGTGGGCAGGAAGGTGGCGCACTTATGGTTGAATTCGCCGAGCGGTGCAACCGCAAGGTTTATTTCCCACCAGAATACCCATTGTACATGCTTGGCAAAACATGGTACCATACGCACAATTATCTTTTTAGGAAAATACAATGTCGAAAATTACCCCGTACATTTCAGCGCTATTACTGACAATGGTCGTAATAAGCTCATGCATGACAACGGCAAGCAATTCCACGGCTGAGCAGGAATGGACTGCCAATGAAGATCACATACGTGCATCTTCTGAAGAAGTACCGGATGTGTTATCCGAACAAGAATGGGCAGAACCAGAATATTGGGCAGATCTGTCGTATGAGGATGTGCAGAATGCCCTGAACGCGGGAACTATAGATGTTCATGCGCGGGATAACGATGGATGGACTCCCCTGATGTTTGCTGCCAGATATACCGAAAATCCTGAAATTATCACCGCTCTCACCAATGCCGGGGCTGATGTGAATGCGCGGGATAACGACGGAGTGACTCCCCTGATGTTTGCTACCGGTCTTAACCAAACTCCCGAAGTCATTACCGCCCTCATTATTGCCGGGGCTGATGTTAATGCACGGGATGAGGACGGATGGACTCCCCTGATGTTTGCCGCCAGTAATCACCAAAATCCTGAAGTCATTACCGCCCTCATCAATGCCGGGGCTGATATTCATGCGCGGGATGGATACGGAAGTACTCCCCTGATGCTTGCTGCCAATAATAACAAAAATCCCGAAGTCATTACCGCCCTCATCAATGCCGGCGCTGATGTTAACGTGCGGGTAGCCGGAGTGACTCCTCTGATGTTGGCTGCCTTTACTAACGAAAACCCCGATGTCATTACCGCCCTGCTGAACGCTGGCGCTAATGCTACCCTGCAGGCAGAAGACGGAAACACCGCATGGGACCTCATACAGGAAAACGAAGCCTTACACGGAACTGACGCCTACTGGGAACTTAACGCGCGGCGGTTCTAAAAAAACGGGGCTATAGATGCCCTGAGCACTTACCCCATTCCCGAAAAAATAGAAATTTTTACATTTTTCAAACTTTTTTCGCAAAAACTCAATCACCACGAACATTTCCTCCGTTATCAGTATATGAAGAAAAAGAAACGGAATCAGGCGGCTCATCAAAAGCCGCGAAAACAATGGGATGAAACTCACAAATTCTTGTTTGCCGATGCGGAATCCATATATCAACTGCTGCAATTTGTCGATGATGACTGGATCACCTCTATTCGCCCTGAGAACATTACGATTGTGAGCAATGAATTCATCGCTCGGGAGCTCGGAGGCAAGAAGCTGACGAAGCTCATGCGCAAAATATCGGATATTGTTGCGAAAATTTCCTTCCGATACGGGAATGAGAATGAAGAGAAAACCATCTATATCATTCTGGAACATCAATCGACTGTCGATTATTCCATGCGCAGGCGCCTATTCGTATACACCGATATGCTCGAACAGCATATTCGGAATTCGAAAACGTACCAACATCATTGGGTGTATCCCCTTGTTCTGTACACGGGAATACGGAAATGGCCGCAGAACGCGACGGAAGAAACGCGGGCTGGGATTCCCCCGAGCGCATATCGCCAAATCTTCGAATATCCTGTTATTGATGTGCATAGGCTCCCACATGAGAAGCTCCTCAGGTACACCGGTCGTGTGGCTGCCTATTTTTACCTTGCGCGCTACAACAAAGATTTGAATAATGAGGATAATTGCGCGGAATTCACGAAGCATCTTTTGAACATTCTCCAGCATGACACTGGCGAAAAGGTGAAGGAATCCTTGCTCATTATGAGCGATGTGCTCTATAATACACACATCTCAGAGACGAACGTTAACGATTACACTATGAAGGAGGTAATTGATATGATTACAAAAGAAGGGATAGAAATACTGTTCCCGTGGCAACTGAGAATTTACAAAGAGGTCAAAGCCCAGGTCAAGCGAGAAACTCAGGAAGAAACGAAGGAAATGCAGCGGGAAGTCCGTCAGGAAGGTCGTCAGGAAGGTCGTCAGGAAGGTCGGCAGGAAGGTCGGCAGGAAGGTCGGCAGGAAGGTCGGCAGGAAGGTCGGCAGGAAGGTCGGCAGGAAGGTCGGCAGGAAGGTCGGCAGGAAGGTCGGCAGGAAGGTCGCTCTGAGGGACATATTGAGGAGCGGAGAAAAAATGTCCGCGGTATGCTTTCTGAAGGATTGTCGGCTGAGGTCATTCAGAGAATTACTGGGCTGAGCGAGGATGAAATTCGGACATTGCGGAATGGGTCGGGGAAGAACGGATCGCTCTAAAATAATAGAATTTTTTGCCTTGCTGGATTAAACCTTTTCCTTGAATTAATTCCCGTTCTTGTTCATACTCATTGCTGTGAAACATCCGCTTTATCTTATTGATGGATACGCGCTTATCTTTCGTGCCTACTTTGCTCTGATCAGAAGTCCGCTTGTTAATGCGGAGGGCTTTAATGTTTCGGCTGTTCACGGCTTTGCCCGCATACTGCTGAAAATTATCAAGGACTATGAGCCGAAATATCTGGCAGTCAGCCTCGATAGCCGCACGCCAACCTTCCGCGATGAGCTCTATTCTGAATATAAACAGACGAGAGATAAAACGCCCGAAGATCTCCGCAAACAATTTCCTGTTATTGAACAGTTGCTGCAGGTGCTGCATCTTCCGACAATTCGGCACAACGGGGTTGAGGCAGATGACATTATCGCGAGCCTCGCATGCCGCTGTAATGCCGAAAGCAGGGATTGTTTCATTATTTCGGGCGACAAGGATCTTTTTCAACTCGTAAATGACAGAATTTCCATTCTCAGGCCCTCGCGGCATGGCGGATTTGATCAGTTAGATGCTCAGGGAGTTTTCGAGGATAAGGGTGTGCGTCCCGATCAGATTCTCGATTATCTTTCACTCATTGGAGACAGCGCCGATAACATTCCGGGCGTTAAGGGTATTGGGCAGAAATCGGCTGAGAAGCTCCTCGCTGAATTTGAAACCTTGGAGGGTATTTACGAACATATCGATACTATTCCAAGCGCAAGTTGGCGCAAAAAACTTGAGGATGGCAAGGATCTTGCCGAGCTGAGCAAAACTCTGATCACTCTCAAAGACGATGTTGCGCTCAATTTTGCCATTGAAGATTTAAACCTTGAAAGCCTTAACGGCGCGCGGGCTGCCGATTTTCTCGAAACATATCATATGAAGACCCTTGCTGCCGATCTGCGGAAAATTCAGGGAAGTACTCCCGGAAAAGCATTCCCCTTTTACGGTATGGATGACATTGATGTTCCAGAGGTTGACCCCGGCGGCGCAGGTCTTGCCGCCCCCCTTTCTCCCCCCGACCCCGACCCCCCCGGCGCCCCCGCCCGCGGCGGCGAATTATCTGACCAGACAGACAGCAGCGCTGCCCTTCTTTCCGAACTCACTAATGTACAACAAGACTACGAACTGGTAAAAACGGCAGATGAACTGCGGAAATGGATGGCTCTCTGCCGCGATGCGGCGGTCTACGCCTTCGATACCGAAACCGATAGCCTTGACCCGCTGCAGGCAAAGCTTGTCGGATTCAGCCTGTCCCATGCCCCCGGGCGCGGCTGTTATGTACCCTTCCACAGCCCTGAAAATCCCTCTGAAAATAGTCCGGCACCTGAAAATCCCTCTGAAAATCTCTCTGAAAATTCCCCCGAAAATTCCGGAGAACATCTCGGAGAAGATGAGGGGCTTTCCCTCATAGCCGAGCTTCTTGAAGATGAAACTGTCAAACTTGTGGGGCAGAACATCAAATTCGACTATGAAATTATGGCGCGGCGCGGCATCTTCATGGCAAAGCCCTGGTTTGACACACTCATTGCCGGATGGCTCTTGAATACCACGCAGAATGCGTACAGCATGGATGCCCTTGCTGACAAATATCTCTCCTACCAACCGCAGAAACTCATACCGCTCTACGAAGAAATAATTGGCAGAAAAATCAGCAAAGCCTCCGGCGAAACCATCGACTTTAGCCGCATCCCCCTCAGCAAAGCACTTTTCTATGCTGCCGAAGACGCCGACATTACCCTCCGTTTGTATCGAATCTTTGAAAAAAAACTCGGCGAAATGTCGATAAGCTCCGAAAAAACACTTCTCAATATGTTTTTTGAACTGGAAATGCCGCTCATACCCATTCTGGCTGCTATGGAATTAAAGGGCATATGTTTGAATGCGCTGGCCATGGAGGAATATAGCCGTGAACTTGCGCAGAAATTGCTCGGCATAGAAAAGGACATATACGAACTTTGCGGCCATGAATTTAACATTGCCAGTACAAAACAGCTGCAGGTAGTGCTTTTTGAGGAACGGAAACTGAAGACCGGAAAAAAGACAAAAACCGGTTACTCCACCGATACCTCGGTTCTTGAGGAACTTGCCGCAGAAGATCCGGTGCCCGCCCTCGTACTCAGGCATCGGGGGCTTTCCAAACTAAAATCGACCTATGTCGACACCCTGCCGACCCTGATCAATCCGCGCACCGGGAGAATTCACAGCCGTTTTCAACAGAACGGTACCGCGACAGGGCGAATATCAAGCCACGATCCGAACCTTCAGAATATACCAATTCGGGATGAAGAAGGCAGGCGTATTCGAACAGCCTTTGTTCCCGCGGAGGGCTGCCGATTCATATCGGCCGATTACTCGCAAATTGAGCTGGTCGTGCTTGCGCATCTCAGTTCCGACAGGGAGCTCATAGATGCCTTTCAGAAGGGTATTGATGTGCACGCGCTTACCGGCAGCCTCATTTTTCAGGTTCCTCCATCTGAGGTAGATGCTCTTCAGCGCCGTATTGCCAAGACAATTAACTTTGGCGTTATGTATGGAATGAGCGCTTTCAGGCTTGCCCGGGAAATAGGAATTAGCAGGAATGAGGCTCAGCAATTTATTGATGCATACTTTGAAACATACAGCGGGATACGCGGTTTTGTTGAACGAAGCATAAAGAAGGCGGAAACGTACGGCTATGTGGAAACAATGCTTGGCCGTCGGCGCTTTATACCTGCCATTCACAGTTCTAACCGGCATGAAAAAATGGGGGGTGAGAGAATAGCGGTAAATACTCCCATTCAGGGATCGGCAGCGGATATTGTAAAACGGGCTATGATCCGCGTGGATGCAGCGCTCCGAGCAGGCAATTTCACGGCAAGCCTGCTCCTGCAGGTGCATGATGAATTGATTTTTGAAGTTCCCGAAAGCGAGGTGGAAGATGTTAAAGCCCTTCTTGCCGACATTATGCCGAGCGCTCTGCTGCTTGACGTTCCGCTGAGGGTGAACATTGAAACAGGAAATAGCTGGGGAGATATGCACTGATATGAGCTATCGCCGCCGCGGTGATGCCCTGCCGGTAATCGATTCTGCCGCTCTGCCGGTATCGGCCGGAGACGACAGAACCGCCGCTCTGCCGGTAGTCGGTATAACAGGACCCTACTGTTCCGGAAAGTCGGTGTTGTCAGAACTTCTCAGGAAGCAGGGCTGGCTCCATATTGAGGTCGATGCTATTGGTCATGCGGCTCTTGAAGCGCAGAAGAATGCGATTGTTGAAGCATTCTCATCGAGTATCATTGATCGGGAAACCGGAAAAATTAACCGCAGGAAGTTAGGGCACATTGTCTTTTCCGATCCCTCAAAACTTTCCCGTCTGGAAGCTCTGGTGCATCCGGTCATGTTTCAGCAGGTCAGGGAAATTATTGACCAGCGCCGAAGCCTATGCAGAAACACAGGCAGAAACGAGGAAGCGCCAAACATCAATGCGCCGAAAGCCGACATCCCCCTGAAAGGTATTCTGATAAATGCTGCCATTCTGTATAAAATGAAACTTGAAACCCTCTGCAGCCTCGTGTTCTGGGTACAGGCTCCGCGTTTCATTCGCATCTGGAGGGCATGGCGGCGCGATGGACTCAACCGGAAACAGATACGCAGACGCTTTTCTGCTGCGGATGAATTATCATCTCAACTCTTATCTTCACATGTCGATATGTATAAAGTGGATAATATCTTTATGCGTGCTGCGCTCAGGCGCATGGAAGACATTTTGAAGGCAAAGTTATGGGTGAAAACAAAGTCTACGTAATAATCTTTACCATTGTTCTGGTGGCTCTCATACTTACGGTTGCAGGGATATTGTTATTTTCTCCCCCCCGAAATGAGACATCGGAAGCGGCAGATATTTCCTTTGATCCCTATAGCTACATTCGCAGGGAGGATAATGGATTATCGGAAGGCGCCAGCGTGACTTCGGTTCCCGATAATCCGGAAAAATTGGCTGCTCAGGAATCTCCTGCCCAGAACCCCGATGAGATTCTCGTATTCCGTCAGCAGCAAATGTACGGACAGCAGCCGCCGCAGCCGGGGCAAGCGGTTTCAGCGCAGCCGCCGAGACAGCAGCCGGGGCAAGGGGTTTCAGCGCCGCCGCAGTCGGTGCCGGTGTACGGGCAGACGGCTTCGGAATCTATTCAGGAAAATCTGATGAGAGATGATTCTGACAGGAAATCTGAAAAATCTGATAATACAGAACGAAATATCACCGCCAAACAGAATGCCCGCTGGTCTTCAGAAAAACCGGTAATTTTTCAGACAGCTTCGTCGTCAGCTCCTGCCCGCACTTCGCCCGCCCTCATTCACTCTGTCTCCTCTGATAATTCTCCCAATAATCAGAATCCTCCAAAGACAGCACGACGCTACTGGATACAGCTCATCGCGAGTAGTAATCGGCAGGCAATAATGGATGCGGGAGAAACACTTCGTACCATGGGTATTCGGGGAAAGGTCAGTACCCGAAAATGGAACGATACGCTGTATTATCGCATTCGTTACGGCCCCTTCAATGTGCTTGAGGAAGCGGAAAAATTTCTCGTGTGGTTTCGGGATATTGATGCATACGCAGGGGCATATATTTCCATAGAGTACAATAATTGAGTTTGCGGGCATCCCCGGGGCGGTGAGTCCTGCGGGCTGCTGTGCTGTGAATCGGTGCTTTCGGTTCCGAAGATATGATCAAATATAAAATTCGGCTGCCTGAAATTTTTTCTGTGTAATTGTGTGCGCCGGATCCTTGTTATAAATTCGGCTTTCGGCCGGAATAGAATGGGTGAGCCATACGTTACCGCCAATTACTGAATTTCTGCCGATGACAGTTTCTCCCCCGAGAATGGTTGCGCCGGAGTACATTGTTACATTATCTTCAATGGTGGGGTGGCGCTTCTGCGCGGCTGCAGGGGGGGCTAGTTTTTTGACTGAGAGGGCTCCGAGGGTCACTCCCTGATATATTTTAACATTGTTGCCAATTACCGTTGTTTCCCCAACTACCACACCGGTACCATGGTCAATGAACAGCGATGAGCCGATTTTTGCCCCGGGATGAATGTCGATACCTGTTTTGCCATGAATTATCTCACTCATTATACGGGGAATAAGGGGGATATCGTGAACCCACATTTGATGCGCTATGCGGTACACAATGATGGCCTCAATTCCGGGATAGGCGAGAATAATTTCTTCATGGGAACGGCTGGCAGGGTCACCCTGAAATGCAGCTTCAACATCTTGATTAATTAATATCCGAATATCCGGCAGTTTTGAGAGGATATTCAGGGTGAGTTTTTCAGCCCTCGTTTTACATTCGTGAAGTTCCCGATTATTGTTGCTGCATGCGCATTGGCTGTTTCCGGAAATTCTCCGTTCAAAGCAGATGCTTTTTGTTATTTCTTTCGAGAGGGTTTTAAGCGTCCGGTTAAGCCGCTCTCCGACAATGAACGAAAGATTCACCGAGTCCAGCGGCTCCTCCGACTTAAAGCCCGGAAAAATAAGCCCCTCAAGATCAGAAATGATGTTCTCTATACTCAGCCGGCTTGGGAGATTGCTCCCCTGAATATGATTCACCCCCCCAATTTCCCGGTAGTTGGCAAGAAGCTGTTCCATAAGATGTGAAAGATTATCCATCATAATTCATACAATGCTAAAAACTCTTCTCTGTCAACAGATGACCAGAACTCCGTGCGGGAGCGTCTGGTTCACCGTGCTGGCGAGCGTCGTAACAAAAACGCTTCCTGTTAAGCGAACATGGAAAATAACAGGGCGGTGAATATGAAAGGGAATGAAATGGCAGATTTGCACGGATAATATCAACATCTTGATCAATGCAAAAGTTTCTGATAGGATAAACGATGAGAAAAAGGAAATGAAATATGAAACGTATTATATCAAGGTTTTGTAAAATGCAAAACTTTCTATGTCTATTGTGTACTGCATTCTTGCTTGTATCCTGTAATGAATCTGCACAATCGGATTCAGAGGTGTTTGATTTGGAAAATTATGGTGACGGGCTTTATGCCCAGATAGATACAGAGAAGGGATCAATTCTCCTCCAGCTTGAGTTTGAGAAAGCGCCCCTTACTGTTATCAATTTTGTTGGACTTGCGGAGGGAACTATTACGCATTCCCGAACAGAAAATGAACCCTTTTACAATGGGCTCACATTTCACCGCGTTATCGATAATTTTATGATCCAGGGCGGTGATCCCGAGGGGCAGGGAACAGGGGGGCCAGGTTATCGTTTTCCCGATGAATTTGACCTCAGCCTCGTACATGACAGCCCGGGTATTCTGTCTATGGCAAATTCGGGGGCGGATACAAACGGCAGCCAGTTTTTCATTACCCATGTAGCGACTCCCTGGCTCGATTACAAACACACGGTTTTTGGACGTGTTGTTGAGGGTATGGATGTTGTAAACAATATTGAAACGGACAACAGTATTGAAGCTGTGAGCATTTTTCGCCGCGGCAAAGCCGCTGAAAATTTCGCAAGCGACCAGAAAGCCTTCGATGCGGCACTGGCACATATACCTGCTCATCAGGCAAATTTTCTTCAGTCGAAAAATTCTGCCGATACCGAACTCGCCGCTTCAGTACTGCCCGATGCCGAGCAAACTGAGAGCGGTATTTTATATAAAATTGTACAGGAAGGAAGCGGCCGTACTCCGAAGGCCGGCGACATTGTGAGCATACACTATACCGGAGCCCTTCTTGACGGCCAGGCATTTGATAGTTCTGAAAACCGAGGACCGCTTGAAGTTCCTATTGGGGTTGGGGGTCTTATTCCCGGCTGGGATGAAATTGTTCTTCTCATGAAGGAAGGTGAAAAACGAAGTGTTGTTATTCCTCCAGAGCTTGCCTACGGCGCAGTAGGGGCGGGTGGTGTTATTCCTCCCAATGCTTGGCTGTACTTCGATATTGAACTGCTTGAAGTAAAGTAATTCTCAGCATTCGACATTGATCATTCGTGCGGGTACTGATCGGGTGTACACTGATTTGCGGCTTCGGTAATGCCTGAAGTTGTCAACCTGCTGTTTGAGCTCATCCATGTGCCTGATAAGAAGTTCACGGTTATGGGCATTGTGGATAAGTGCCTGCTCTCTGAGCTGATGAAGACTGTCATGAAGATGTTTTATGTCTTCTTTTTGATCTGGGTAGATTTTGCGGTACATGGCATCAATCGGGGTAATTATTTTTTGGATTTCCTGAATATCCCTGATTATCTGATGCTCCATATGCATGTGATTTTCCAGAGCTTCAGTGTTCGCATTGATAATGGCATATTCCTGTTTTTCAAGAATGTCAAGATAATGATGAAATTTTTCACGTTGGGCTTCAAGCATCTGCCGCAGGCGGTTAAGAAGCTTTATCCGCTGCTCAATACTTTCGGAATCTTTACCATCACCAACCTGAAATTTTTGCGTTCGCGGAAGATTATCTTGCAATGTTTACTCCATGCACATTATCACTATTATCAATGGCAGTACTTCGGGAAATTTCATTCCATGCGGTACGAATTTCAGACATCATATCCCGAACCGTGATGAGCGGTGTCGATTTTTTTTTGAGGTTTCCCTCCATGAGCTGATCATTAAACCATTGATACACAGAAAACATCTGCGCCGCGAACTGTCCCCCCCTCTCCATATCAAGAGAAACCATAAGCTCTGTAATAATATCCCGGGCTTTAAGAATTGCAGTGTTTACCTTATCGAGTTCACGGGTATTTTCCCGGAGTAATTCAACAGCTATATCAATTTGTTTAAGTGCTTCATCGTAAAGCATAACAATTATCTGACCCTGTCCGGCTGTTTTAACCCGTGTTTGTTTATAGGCATTTGCCTGATAATGCGGCATATGTATTCCTCCTCATCCTTTTATCGGTTTCACTTATCAATTTCGGTTTCGCCTTATTCGGCATGATCAATGAGTGTTGAAACGGGAACGATACTGTACCCCTGCTCAAGCAGTCCGTTAATAAGAATATCAAGATGCTGAAACAGATAATCCTTTCGTCCGCCATCAATGCGATCATCATCTACTGTCCCGATAGTCATGGATATAACTGAGCCCGGTTTTTTGCTGTCAATAATCCGCTCAATAAGCTGAGCAGGAGGAAAATACAGTCGCGACCGTCCATTTTCATCATAGGTCGGCACCCAGTCAAGACTATCAACATCTCTGCTTACGTAAGTATAATTCTGACTTTCACTCGCAGCAAGTACTTCTGGATCAATATAATAATATGGCGCATGCCAGAGAAGGCTCATATCCCTTCCCGTAATTTTGAAATACTCATCTTCATTTTCTACAAGCCCCTGACGGATAAAATTGCTGTCTATCTGAAAGCGCGAATCGGACATATCGAAATAGATATTAAACAAGGAACCTACCTCATGCCTGCTGTGAGCAATTTCCCGAACTGCCTCAGGATAATGACGAATAAAATCTCCAGTAATGAAGAATGTCGCTGTTATATTGTAATCATCAAGAACACGGAAAATATCGTTCAGACCAACTACTGAATTGATAGCATTAAATACAAAGGTAACTTCCCGCCGCCGAATACGAGACCCATGAAAAAAGGGATTCAGACTGAGGGCTGCATCCTCCTCGGGGAATGGTTCGTACGATTTTACCGGCTGACTGAATAGGCTTCTCGTTCTCGGAAAGTTATCATCGCTGCTAATACTTCTGACCATAATGATATTTGTATATGTTCCGGTCGCAAGGTTCTGAAGATATGTCCGATAGTGCGCATTCGTCTGTATTGCAAATTTACTGTTGAATTTTTCCCGCACAAACCAGCGGCCGCTTGGCAGATCGGCAGACCGAACGACATTACGTGTTTGTACAAGAATTTCATTGTTCGATGAACTGAATCCGAGGGAATCGGCGCGCGAAAAGGAAATGAACTTGCGGAGATTTGTACGGAGATCCAATAGTTCAATTTTATCGGCGCCGGCAAGCAATACTTTATTATTATTGATATAGGTAAAATGGAGAAGGTATTTATGATTAATGCGCTGTTTGGGGAACCATTCCCGATAATCGTAAATGACGGCATAGTCATCGCTTAACAATACCATTGTATCATCGGTAGAGCCGAAAAAAATGTCTTTCGGTTCGGGGCTTTCCAATTTTTCAAAATTATACGCATCTGTTAAAAGTTCTAGGCGGTACAGTTCGGCGTTGCGGCTTTCTTCATATATGCCTTCAACCATAATGGTGAGGATGCCGTCCGAAGACCACAATACCTTTTTTACCGTTACATCAAGCGGCAGATGAAGATTGGGAATACCAGTGGTAAGTGAATTACCGACATACTTGTTTGTCTGCAGGGGAAGAACATACAATGTTTGCCCCCTCTTGTTTACCAGAATATGCGAACTATCCGGAGATACCCAGAAACTATCAAAATTCGACTCAAAGGAAAAAGGAATTCTCCCGACGACCTGACCGATGCGGAGAAATTCCCGGTAGAAAGAACGTGTGAAGAATTCCACGGAAAGTATCTGATAAAAGATGGTTCCGCTCAGATAGTAGAGTTCATTCTTCTGACCCCACTGAACATTGGACATTGCCCCTCTGCCAAGCTTCCTGAGTTCCTCACTAAACAAGCGGTCATTTTCAAACTGATTAATACTGAAATAATACAGATCATCACCCTTATGATAAATGACAAAATCCGATTCCGGGCTCCATTTTACCGGCAGATCATCTAGCTGTAATTCCACATCCGAACTGATAATTGTTCGGGAATTATCGAAAAAGCTTGTGAGAACCAAATTTCCGAATGCCGCAGTTTCGTCCTCAAAATGAATCATGTAACGGCCATCGGGGCTTATACTCACCGAACCGATCTTACCTGTCAGGATGTCGGCTCCCGCTTCAAAACTGGGAAACAAATCTAGGGGGCGAATATCCTCCAGATCGGAGTTGGATCGGAACAGACCAAAGCGGTTTTGAATCTGAATCTGATCAAGATCGGGGAGATAATCTATCCGCTCAGGAAAAAAGGTCAGCTGTCTGATGACAGCGTTTTCTCCGGCAGCGCCCGGCTCGGCAACAAACGCGGTTTTATATTTCTGATATTCCGGCGGCTCCACCTCCGCCATAAATAAAATCCGATCCTCAGAATCAATAGTAATATCAGAAAATATCACTTCGGCGTGTATGGCATTGTTCACAAACAATAGAAAAACAGAAAATACTATCAGAAACTTTTGCATTGGAAAATTGTGCTTGCACAATTTCCAGTAGCAAAAGTTTCTGATGGCTGGTCGGAGGCTGCGCCTCCTGCTCGCCCATGCGTCCGTCAGGAATGCTTTCTTTGTGCTTAGCATTCTCCTATGTTTATAGAAAGTTTTGCATTTTGCAAAACTTTGTATCAAAAATAATTGTGTCTTCAAAACTGCTCAATCCTTCGAGGAACAACGATAATTCCGCCATTCTTCACGTGATATTTGCACATGCAAAAGTTTCTGTATAGATTGTCGGTATATTATGACTGTAGATTTACATCGGGTGGGCACATTTATAGAAAATAATTCTTTTCCAGCGTAGAAAAAAATTCTATTTTCTGCAATACTATATCAGAATTATGAATGATCGTATTTTAGAAATTCGCAACCTAGCTGCCAATTTTGCTCAGGAAACAATAGATACCAGACGTCATTTACACATGAACCCTGAGCTGTCTTTCAATGAAGTTGAGAGTTCAAAGTACATTGTTTCAAAACTCAGAGAGCTTGACATCCCCGTCAGAAATGCCGACGTCGGTCATGGTGTGCTTGCGCAAATCCAGGGGACAAAGCACTCTGCCGGTGGCAGCGTTGGCATCGGCTCTACCGGTGGCAGCGTTGGCAGAGGCTCCTCCGGCAGCAGCGCAGATGAAAATACCAATAAAAATAACAGAATCGTTGCCCTCCGCGCCGACATAGATGCCCTGCCGATTCAGGAAGAAAACAACATAGAATTTAAAAGCCGGAACCCGGGGGTCATGCACGCCTGCGGCCACGATGCGCATAGCGCCATTCTCCTATCGGCAGCAAAAATTCTCAAAGAATTACACCGCCATTTCTCAGGAACTGTTCAACTCATTTTTCAGCCTGCCGAAGAACGCTGCCCGGGCGGCGCATTAGGCCTCATTGATCACGGCGCCTTAGACAATGTTAATCTCATTCTTGGTGAACATATTAACCCAGCCCTTCCGGTTGGAACCGTAGGGTTTCGGAGCGGTGCCTCAAATGCAAGCGCCGATGAACTCAATCTGTATGTCCGCGGCAGAGGCGGCCATGCTGCCATGCCCCATAAACTTATAGACCCGGTGCTCATAAGCAGCCACATCATTGTTGCGCTTCAGCAGATCGTAAGCCGACAGAGCAGAGCGGATGAACCTTGCGTGCTCAGCTTCGGCAAGATTGATGCCCCCGGCGCCATGAATGTTATCCCCGATACTGTGCGCATTGCGGGAACTTTCAGGGCCTTCAATGAAAATTGGAGAAATAGAGCGCTGGACAATATACAACATATGGCTGTTTCCATTGCTGAGGGCATGGGCGGCACCTGCGATGTTGAAATTACCAGAGGATATCCTGTACTCATTAATAATGATGCCCTTACTCTAAGAGCGCGAGGGGCTGCGGCGCGGTTTCTTGGAGAAAAGCAGGTTGTTGATCTTCCTCTCGCCATGTGGAGTGAAGATTTCGCCTACTATAACAAAATAGTTCCCGGCTGTTTTTATAATCTTGGTGTAGGTAATACGGAAAAGGGGTGGTCAAGCCCCCTGCATTCCCCAACCCTCATGATTGATGAGCGGGCGCTTGAGATCGGCAGCGGTCTTATGGCTTGGCTGGCCTTCTCAGAATTGACAGATGATGTGGATGATGCGGATGATGCGGCTGGCGCGGATGATGATTCAAAACGGGCAGGTTGATCATGTCCACTAAAGCGAATGCTCCTCTTATCATTAACAATGATCAAAGTATTCTTCTTGATCTCCATGCTTCTCAGGTCGAGCAGGCCCGTAAGGCAATTGCCCCCTTCGCTGAACTGGAAAAATCGCCTACGCACATACACACCTATCGGCTCAGTCGGCTTTCATTATGGAACGCTGCGGCAGCCGCCTATGATACCCGAAAAATTCTTTCCCGGCTCACCACATACAGCCGCTATCCACTCCCTCCGGATCTGGAGCATAAAATTGATGAAATTATGGGGCGCTACGGCATGCTCGTTCTGGTACGGTCCGATAATACCCCCTCAGCACATTCAAAAAAACTCCCCCTCATCCTCCGAGTACATGACGACTTCCTCTTTCAGACCCTGAAAAATAACAAAAACCTCAGCGCCTTCATTGTGCCGACATCCGCCGCCGCCAATCCGACATCCGCCGCCAATCCGACATCCGCCGCCGCCACGACATCCGCCGCCGCCACGACATCCGAAAGCACATCCTTCTTTGTTTCCCCAATGTATCGGGGAAAGATAAAGCAGAAACTCATGGAATTAGGATATCCGGTAAAGGATCTCATTCCACTTCGGGATGGCCCGCCCTGCGACATACACCTCAACCCGGGCGTCCAACAACGTGATTATCAGATACAGGCAGTCGATGCCTTTCTTGGCAACCTTGAAGAAGGAACCGGATACGGCACCATTGTTCTTCCCTGCGGAAGTGGAAAAACCGTTGTCGGCATTGAGGTAATGTGCAAACTCAAAACATCCACCCTCATCCTCTGCCCGAACATTTCAGCCCTTCATCAATGGAAACGGGAATTACTTGAAAAAACAACTCTGTCTGAAGAAGACATCGGTGAATACAGCGCGCGGAAAAAGGAAATTCGCCCCATAACCATCAGCACATATCAAATACTTATCTGGCGGCCGCATAAGCACGGAGATTTTCCTCATTTTGATCTCATTACTCATTACAGCTGGGGGCTGATAATCTACGATGAAGTTCATCTGCTTCCCGCTCCGATATTCAGCATTACCACCGAGGTTCAGGCTGTACGGCGGCTCGGATTAACCGCGACCCTCATACGTGAAGACGGCAGGGAACACGAAGTATTCTCGCTGGTTGGACCCAAGCGCTTTGATGTTCCATGGAAGGACCTTGAGGGCCGCGGCTGGATTTCCGAAGCAATTTGCAAGGAAATTCGTGTTGAATTACCCGCCGATCTTCAGGCCGACTACGCATTAGCTGAAAAACGGAAAAAATACCGTATTGCCAGTGAAAACCCCCGGAAACTTACTGTTCTCGATTATCTTGTTCATCACCATTCACAGGATCAGATTCTTGTTATCGGACAATATCTTGATCAACTCCATACTGTTCAAAAACGACTGAAGGCTCCCATCATCACCGGAAAGACCCCAACGACAGTACGAAACGACCTGTATGAACAATTCAGAAACAATCACATCCGTATTCTCATTGCATCGAAAATTGCCAATTTTGCCATTGATCTGCCGGATGCCTCAGTTGCCATTCAAATTTCGGGCACCTTTGGTTCCCGTCAGGAAGAAGCCCAACGCCTCGGAAGAATTTTACGCCCAAAAAAGCATTCCGCCTATTTTTATACTCTTATTTCACGCTATACTACAGAAGAAGAGTTTGGCATTAATCGTCAGAAATTCCTTGCTGAGCAGGGATATTCCTATTTTCTGGAATTGTGGGAAAATGAATAAAACAATCAATCCGGTAAACAACAAATTATGGAAAGATTTCCTTGTTACCATTTCCGATGAGGATTTTTTCAACATTATCCGAAACTATCTCGGTCCGGTACAGACTCCCTACAATAAACACGACCTAATAGAAAAACTCTGTTTGTTTATTCAGCGTGATGAAATTCAGCAGCTCATTCTGGATCAGGTCGATACAGCCGATATGGAATTGCTTTCAGTAATTGATGTACTCGGCGCAAAATCCATAGAACAATTATGTACATTTTTTGATACCATATATTCACAGCGAAGCATATATTCCCGTTTACTGAACCTCTTTGATCGCCTGCTTATCCTCCGGCATCCGGAACATCGGCAATTTGTGCTCAACCCCTATTTCAGGGCTGGTCTGATTTCACGGGGTCTTGGAAAATTAACTCCACCCGAAAGTACAGCGCATGTCGATGGAAAAACCATCTGGTTTAACGATAACATTGTTATTGCAGCTCTTTCAATTATAAAAGAGCAGCAGGAGACGGTATGCGCGAGCGGATCACTCAAAAAAACGCTTGTTTCCCGTTTCAAACAAACCGTTGCCGCTGCCTCAGGCTGGACAGCCGAAGAAATGGGTATTTTTAATATAAGCCTCTGCTTTCTCGGATTACTTGAACGTAAGAATCAGAACTGTATAGTACATTTTCCACACTGGAAAACATTCAGCATCCTTTCTTTTCAGCAACGCTTTTCGTATTACTGTGCATCGTATATTGTCGCCATGCACTATGGTCAGAAATATACTGAGCAGATTACTACCATGCCCATTTTCCAGATTAGCGAACACATACAGCCGACGGCGGAACTCCTTCACCCATTCATTCAGAGCTTGAAACCCACCGTAAAATACAGCCGGATCATGCTTAGACAGATAATTACCCTGCATGAGGCAAAGGCATTGTTTCCCATTGAAACCATTCTTAGCGGACTCATGAATCTTTCAATTATTATTCAGCATGAAGATGGTTTTGTGGTAAATCCTGAACTCAAAAACTTTCTCGAAAACAATCCTGAACATAGTCATTCTTCGCTGAATGTCCATAGCGATTATAACATTACGGTTCATCCCCGGGCAGATTTTTCCGAAAAAATAACAATTGCCTCTATGTGCCATTTACGGATATGCGATAATGTCTGCCGTTTTGAATTAACCAGAGAATCGGTTTTTTCCGGGCTTGCTCTGGGTATAAAGCGGGGAGAGTTTTTACAAATCCTGCAGAGACTGGATAACACTATTCCGCAGAATATCAGTTTCAGCATTGAAAATTGGGAGAATGAATATTTCACCGTTAACATTCAGGCCGGATATCTTTTAAAAGTAGATAAAAATGCCGCATTGGTTCAAAATCTTGCTGTCAGGCTGAAATGTGTGGAAGATCTTGGAAATGGCAATTTTTTGTTCCCCGCCGACGATCTCCAATGGATTGAGGTACTTGAGGATGCAGGCTTTGCGATAAGAAAATTATTTAATTCAGTTGTTAATACATATGATCCTCCCCTGCCCCCGCTTACCCCCTTCACCGAGAAACCCTTCCCGAAAATTCATCGGGAAGCAGATAGATCGCAGCAGCGTGAACAGCAAAAGCGCTCAGCGCAGCGCAGGCATGAACTTGAACAGCAGGTTGAGGAACTGAATTTTACCGAAGATCAGAAAACCGATCTCAAACGGCGAATTCAGGATGGCCTTCTTCTCATTCCTGAGCAGTTTGAAACAGCAGCCCGAACAGAAATTACCGAGGCAAGCGGTCTGAATTACGGAGCGAAGATGAGGCTTATTGAAACAGCCATAAAAAAAGGAAATATGCTCGAAATATCTATTACCGGCTCAAAAGAAATTTTTCTGGTCAGACCCGTCCACATTACAAAAAATTCCCGATCCGACATATTACATGCCGTACAATACGAGGAAGAAATAGATATATATGTTGAAAAAATGCGTCATATAAAACGTTTAAGCAATAATCTTTTTAATTCTATCTAATGCCCGATGCCAAAAATTCCCCAGCGGTGGTGCGCTTATGGTTGAATTCGCCCAATTTTCATGTAGCAGTTGATATTTCCGATACTTTGTAGTAGTCTTTAAGAAAGGTTTCAGCGCGTATTCGCAATGAAACATATTTTTATGAAAAGGAGTATTAAAATGATGTTTAATCTTTTTAATCCACTACGAAAGTTATGGGGGGGGGGACGTCCTCTGTATTGATTATAATGAGCGTGGTTCTCGTTGCCGTGCTTGCCGGATGTCCGGGGCCAGATCCTGTTCCGGGAGGTGATCCTGATCCTGTCACTGTTCCTGCCGCGCCGGCTACTCCCGCCCTCAATGTGGGGAACGCCGCGCTGACTGTTACATGGGCAGCGCCCGATAACGGCGGCAGCGAAATTACCGAGTACCATGTGCAGCACAAAGAAAGCACCGCAGACTGGCCAGCGGACGGCACAACCGATACCGCCGCTATCGGCGGTACTGTAACAAGCCACACCATTACCGAACTCAACAACACGACCAGTTACGATGTGCGGGTGCGCGCGGTCAATGCGCAGGGCGCGGGGAACTGGTCGACATCTTCCGCTGCAACACCAAGCGCATCCCATCCTCCAGCGCCGAATACGCCCACCCTTGTTGCGGGGAAAGGGAAGCTAACTGTTACTTGGGAAATGCCGACTATTGCCGCTGGTGCCAGCGCCATTACCACGTACCATGTGCAGCACAAACTAAGCACCGTAGGCTGGCCAACGGACGACTCAACGGATACCGCCACTATTAATGACGGCACTGCTGCACGCCACATCATTTCCGGGCTGATAGGCGGCAGTTCGTACGATGTACGGGTGCGCGCAGAAAACGAGGATGAATTGCTTGGCGCATGGTCGCAGCCTGCCACTGCAACCCCTCTCTCAACTTCCACTGTTCCTGCCGCGCCAACTGCTCCCACCCTCAATGTGGGGAACGCTTCGCTTAGGGTTACATGGGTAGCGCCCGATGACGGCGGCAGCGCCATTACCGGGTATCACCTTCGCCATAGCGCGGACGGCGGAACCTCATGGACGCCTATTACCTCCGGCATCACCGGCACAAGCCACACCATTACTGGGCTGACAAACGGCGCCAGCTACCACGTACAGGTACGCGCCGTTAACGCTGTGGGCGATGGCGCATGGTCATTATCCGCAACGGAAACGCCGGCACTAATAATTTCATCGACACAGACTCCCGCGGGTACGGCAGCGACGGTAAACCTTTCGGCTGCCGCTAATGCCATTATTACCAATGAGAGCCCAACTGTTGCTTTGACCGTGGTGGAACCGGGCACTCTCGCGGTTACTGAATCAGCCATTACGGTAACCGCCGCAACTGCGCCCTCAGGGGTTACCGTTCCGACAGTTAATGCGAGTACCGGAGATGTTACGGTTGCTACAAGTACAACGGCAGGAACATATCTGGTATATGGCAGCAAATCCGGAAACATACTGTTTGCCGAGTATTTCTATGTTACCGTGAGTCCTGCTGATAACGCTGCACTGGACACAGCGGTAGCTGCGGGAATAAGTAATTGGGGTAATACTGCCGATCTCAACTACATTGTTACCACGGCGGTAACGGATATGACCGATGTGTTTATTGGTAAAAGCGCATTCAATGGCGATATCTCGAAATGGGATACCAGCGCGGCAACAACTATGTATAGAATGTTCGGCGGAGCAAGTATATTCAATGGCGATATCTCGGATTGGGATGTCAGTAAGGTAACGAGTATGTTCCAGATGTTCTATCTAGCAAGCGTATTCAATGGCGATATCTCCGGCTGGAATGTCAGCGCGGTAACGACTATGGGCGATATGTTCAATGGAGCAAGCACATTCAATGCCAATATCTCCGGCTGGGATGTCAGTAAGGTAACGTATATGAACCAGATGTTCCTGTCTGCAAGTAACTTTAATGGCGATATTTCGGACTGGGATGTCAGATCGGTAACGAATCTGAACAGTATGTTCAATGGAGCAAGCGCATTCAATGGCGATATCTCCAGATGGGATGTCAGTAAGGTAACGTTAATGCCTCTGATGTTCGCTGGAGCACGCGTATTCAATCAGAATATCTCAAGCTGGGATGTCAGTAAGGTAACGCATATGCAAGGTATGTTCAATGGCGCAAGTGCATTCAATCAAAATCTTGAGGACTGGAAGGATCATTGGACGCTTGATGTTAATGGAAAATATACCGGATACAAAACAGATATGTTTGCGAATTCCGGCGTAACAACGCCGCCATCATGGTATTAGTTTCATAGCCCGCAGGGGCTATTGAAACGTTGCAATTCAACTCAGGCAGGCGCGGGGAACCGACCAGCCCCCGTGCCTGCCTTTTTTCGATAAGACGGCTGGTCGGCGTTGCAGGCCCAAGCACATCCTGCTCGCCATGCGTCCGTCAGGAATGCTGTCTTTGTGCTTAGCATTCTCCTATTTCATAGAAAGTTTCTATACCTTGAGAGAATCAAGAATATGGATGAGAGAATCCTCATTTGAAAATTGTGCAGAGCACAATTTTCAGTAGCAAAACTTTGTAATATCTCAAAATAATAGAAACTTTTTACAAAAACCTCGCGCTGAGCATTGTTCCCGGGAGCATAGAGCGTATCGACACAGAGCATACCAGCCCTCCCAGTCCCGACTCCCCGAAAAAAATTCACACATTTTGCAAAATTCTTTCAAAATACATAGTCAAAAATGACATTTTACCCGTTATAGATATATAAGGGAGAATTCACCATGGGACCATGTCGCCATGGGAGATCCCCTATTCAGAAAGAAACGTTCAGAAATTTTTGCATTGGAAAATTGTGCTTGCACAATTTCCAGTAGCAAAACTTTCGTTCAGGAGGATTGTATGATCGATTTCAAAGAAAAACCCGCACCCGTTCCCTACGACCAAGGATACCGCTCACTGCTGTTCCAACCCGCAATAATGCTCCAATTTCTTCAACGCTTTGTCGGAGGCGCATGGACGAAAAAATTGCGAATCGAGGATATAACCATCGAAAACGGTACCTTTTTCATTGACCATGCAAAAACACGAATGGCCGACATTGTCTGCAAAATAACGCAGAAGGATCACACGGGAGATGTTGTCATTTATGTGCTCCTTGAGCATCAGTCCGGCGTGGACAAAGACATGCCCCTTCGCATGTCGGAGTACACGAATCTGCTCTATCGGAACATTCACCGCTCCGGCGCAATTCCCGATGACTGCGAGTTGGTATTTCTTCCCATTGTGTTCTATAATGGAACTCGAAAATGGAAGGTGCCGGGGAACGTCAGAGATCGGAACACGCGGGAATTCCCGCAGTATCTTGCTCCCTTTCCTTACGATCTGATAAGTGAGAACGATTATTCTGCGGAGCAGTTGCAGCAGCGGGGAAGAATGTTTGCGGCTGTTATGTACCTTGATCTGTACTCGAAAAATCTGCTGAATACGGATTGGGACATTCAGAAGACGGAGAAAGCGATAGCAGGAATGCTGAATGAAGAATCGCTGGAGCTGATAGAGGAATTTATCGGCGTGGTAGATTCTATGTTCGGAATTGTTATAGACTTCGATACGTTAATGAACAGATTAGAAAGAACAAAAGAACCGAGAGGTAAGGAGGTAGCAAAAATGTTCAGAATGAATGCGGAAACATTCAAAGCGCACATTGCGGAGATGGGTCGGCAGGAAGGATTGCAAACAGGTCGGCAGGAAGGACTGCGAACAGGTCGCGCTGAGGGGCATATTGAGGAGCGGAGAAAAAACGCCCGCAGTATGTTTTTGGAAGGGTTGTCGACAGAGGCTGTTCAGAGAATTACCGGGCTGAGCGATGAGGAAATGCGGACATTGCGGAACGGATCGCAGTAATTATCGCCGCTCGGCCTGCGCGCCCATGCGGCGGGTTCAGGTCAATATCTCAAAATAATAGAAACTTTTTGAAAAACTTTCTCATTTTATCATTCACCGTTTATATTTTACCCGTCTATATAGTATGAGCAAAAAATATATCGGTATGGTACACGCTGGAAATATGCTTTCGAAAATCCTCAGATATTCTGGAACTTCATACATTCATATTTCAACAAAGACCTCGCGCAGAGCATTGTTCCGGGGATCGTGCGTCAATACACCCTATAATACAGGGCGAATTCAACCACACGCTCACCCCATTCCTGCCCACTCATCTCTCCTTCCCCCATCCCTGAAAAAAATCACACATTCTTTCAATTTTTTTCCAAATACATAGTTAAAAATGACTTTTTACCCGTCACAGATATAGAGGAGAGAATTCACCATGGGACCATGTCGCTATGGGAGATCCCCTATTCAGAAAGAAACGTTCAGGAGGATTATATGATCGATTTCAAAGAAAAACCCGCCCCCGTTCCCTACGACCAAGGCTACCGCTCCCTGCTGTTCCAACCCGCAATAATGCTCCAATTTCTGCAACGATTTGTCGGAGGCGCATGGACGAAAAAACTCCGAACCGAGGACATAACCATCGAAAACGGTACCTTTTTCATTGACCATGCAAAAACACGGATGGCCGACATTGTCTGCAAAATAACGCAGAAGGATCACACGGGAGATGTTGCTATCTATGTGCTCCTTGAGCATCAGTCTGGAGTGGACAAAGACATGCCCCTCCGCATGTCGGAGTACACAAACCTTCTCTATCGGAACATTCACCGCTCCGGCGCAATTCCCGATGACTGCGAATTGATATTTCTGCCCATTGTGTTTTATAATGGTACGAGAAAATGGAAGGTGCCCGGGAATGTCAGAAAGCAACGGAAGCGGAAATTCCCGCAGTATCTTGCTCCTTTTCCCTACGATCTGATAAGCGAGAGCGATTATTCTGCGGAGCAGCTACAGCAGCGGGGAAGAATGTTTGCGGCTGTTATGTACCTTGATCTGTACTCGAAAAATCTGCTGAATACGGATTGGGACATTCGGAAGGTAGAGAAAGCGATAGCAGAAATGCTGAATGAGGAATCGCTGGAGCTGATAGAGGAATTTGTCGGCGTGGTAGATTCTATGTTTGGAATTGTTATAGACTTAGACACGTTAATGAACCAGTTACAAAGAACAAAAGAACCGAGAGGTAAGGAGGTAGCAAAAATGTTCAGAATGAATGCGGAAACATTCAAAGCGCACATTGCGGAAATGGGTCGGCAGGAAGGACTACAGACAGGTCGGCAGGAAGGACTGCGAACAGGTCGTGAAGAAGGACTTCAGACAGGTCGGCAGGAAGGACTGCGAACAGGTCGTGAAGAAGGCATTCGAGAAACGGCCCGCAGTATGTTTTCCAAAGGATTTTCAGCCCATGACATTCAGGATGTTACCGGGCTGAGCGATGAGGAAATGCGCACATTGCGGAACGGATCGCATTAATTATCACCGCTCGGCCTGCTCGCCATGCGTCTGTTGCTGAGACGGGGGCTGGTCGGAGGCGTGCGCCTCCTGGGCTGGTCGCGCTTCAGCGCTACTCGCCCGGGCATCTGGTTCGCCATGCATCTGTGGTTGAATTCGCTAAGTTACTTGTGAATGATGTATACTGGCTGATATGGAAATTATTTCCGAAAATGATGGGCACAGGCTACATCTCACGGAGCTGCTGTCGGGAGAATACCCCTGCACCGCAGTTGAATGCGCCCGCTTCTTTCTGGGCTGTATTCTGCTTAACCCTGCATGTGCGGATAACAGCCCGCCGCTTGCGGGAATTATTATTGAGACCGAGGCCTACACCGCCAGTGATCCCGCATCGCATTCCTCCCGCGGGAAAACCCAGGGCAATCAGGCTATGTTTTCCCGAGCGGGAACCCTCTATGTATACCGCAGCTACGGAATCCATCACTGTGCCAACATTGTTACCGAGCCGGGTAATGCCGTACTCATCCGCGCACTTTTTCCCATCAGCGGAATTGCGGAAATGCGCAGAATTCGGGGCGGAAAACCCGATGAGGAACTGTGCCGGGGCCCGGGAAATGTGTGCGCAGCAATGCGTATTGATATGGAGAAAAACTTCACCCTGCTGAACAGCAGCGCGCCAAACATCGACACAGCACGCGCTCACACAGGAACTGCAGGGCACAACCACAATGCGCACCTGTCTGCGCATCTGAAACTTTTTACCTGCGCTTCAGAAAAGATCCTGACAGAATGCGCGGAAGGAAAATTCCCCGGCAAGGCAGTAATAAAGACATCTCCGAGAATTGGAATTTCAAAAAATACTGAAGCGCTCCTCCGATTTTTTATTGACATTCCGGGCTATGTTAGTCGTTCGCGAAGAGGTCGTGTAATCGGTTGAGATCATCGCTGTTGTAATATGAAATGATAATTTTTCCCTTTTTATCCGACCCCCGAATTTCAACCCGGGTTCCGAGGGTCTTTATCAGCGTTTCTTCCATTTCAGTAAGTTCCAGGCTTTTCTGCTCATGGTGTTGGCTGCTGTCCTGCTTGTTTTCGGCTGTACTATCCGGTCGGGCTGAAACATCATCTCCTGAATTAACATCTCCTGAATTAACATTCCTGACCAGCTTTTCGGCCGCGCGGACAGAAAGGTTGTTATCAATTATCTGCCGGTATAGGTCCTGTATTGCCGATTCCTGTTCAACGGTGAGAAGAGCCCGGGCGTGCCCGGCACTAATTTCTCCGCAGAGTATGCCGTTCCGAATGTTTTCCGGCAAACGAAGAAGGCGGAGAGTATTCGCAATGGCCGATCGGCTTTTTCCGATCTTCTCTGCTATATCTTCCTGAGTATAATGAAAGGAATCCATGAGGGTGCGGTAGGCAAAAGCCTCTTCAATAGCACTGAGATCTTCACGCTGAACATTTTCAATAAGACCAATTTCAAGCCGACTGCTCTCGCTCAAATTCTTCACAATAACCGGCACCTGCTTCAGTCCAATGTGAAGGGCTGCCCTGTATCTTCTTTCTCCAGCAATAATTATGTATTTTTCACCGCTGTGTTTGTCGACAATGAGCGGTTGAATAATTCCCTGTTCACGAATAGACTGCGCGAGTTCCTTCAGCTGTTCTTCCTCAAATTGCTTCCGCGGTTGTTCAGGATTTGGGATAAGTACTGAAACAGGAAGTTCATGCACAATTCCTTCATTTTCACGCACCTTCGGCATGAGAGAATTCAAACCACGTCCTAATGCCTGCCTAGCCACGGGAAATTACCTCATGGGCGAGGTCCCGATAACTCTTTGCGCCGGAAGAAGAAGGATCATAGTTTCCAATAGGAACCGAATGAGACGGAGCTTCTGAGAGCCGGACATTACGGGGAATTATGGTCTTGAACACCAAACTACCGAAATATCCGACAACTTCCTTTACAACATCCTGAGCAAGACGGGTTCGTGAATCGTACATGGTAAATATAATTCCGCTAATTTTAAGATTTTGATTACTCGATTTCTGGATAATGTTGATATTTTTTATAAGCTGAGTAATGCCCTCCAGCGCAAAATATTCTGTTTGAAGGGGAATAAAAACTTCCCAGGCAGCAGTAAGCCCATTGAGCGTGAGAATTCCAAGGCTTGGAGGACAATCGATCAGTATAAAATCGTAATCTTTATGGAGGGGCTTCAGGGCGTTTTGAAGGTAGTATTCCCGCTCTTCCTGTTCTGCGAGTTCGATGGCAGCTCCCGCAAGATCAGGACTTGCAGGAATAATGTTCATGGTTTTTATTATTGTTCTTTGAATACAGTCCTTCGCATCGGCATGAGAGGCAATGAGTTGATACACTGTTTCCCCCACAGTATCGGCACCCACACTGGAACTCAAATTACACTGAGGGTCAAAATCGACAAGAAGTACCCGCTTACCCACTTCCGCAAGATAGGCTCCGAGGTTTACAACAGATGTTGTTTTACCAACACCGCCCTTCTGGTTTGCAAATGCAATTATCCGTACCATTACAAAAGTATACAAAAATTACATCATAAAAAATAGACCAATTTTCAAAACAATATGACTTATGACAGAAAGTTTTCTTCAGGAAAAACTTTATCAATGCAAAATTTTATGATATAAAACAATATGAGTAGACATACTGATAAAGACATGAACTATTTCTTTGCATCGTTTTATCATTTCACAGAACTTGAGAATTTGCCCCGTCTCAGAGATGAATTTCTCTCGTATCGCGGCGACATTCTGGGGCTTATCATTCTGGCAGATGAGGGAATAAACGGAACTATTGCCGGTTCTCGGGAAATTGTTACATCCTTCGTCAGCCGTTTGTGCGGCAAACTGGGTCTGGATGAAGAACTTGTGAAACACTCCCAGGCAGTAATGAAACGAAAGCCTTTCAGAAGGCTCAAAATCAAAATAAAGGATGAAATTGTTACCTCAGGAATTCCGAATCTGGATGTTGAAAAATTCAAGGGAAGATATGTTGAACCGGACAATTGGAATGAATTTATCAATGACCCTGATGTATTGCTTGTTGATGTACGAAACGTATATGAACATAGAATTGGAACCTTTGCGGGCGCCCGGGATCCGAAGACTTTGAATTTCAGACAGTTCCCGCAGGCCATTGAGAAGATTATTGCTGAAGAGCAACCGGAAAAAATTGCAATGTTCTGCACAGGCGGAATACGCTGTGAAAAGGCATCGGCCTACCTGCGGCAGCGCGGATTTGATAATGTGTATCATTTACACGGCGGAGTTATTCGCTATCTTGAACAGGTCTCTGCGAAGAACAGCTTGTGGAATGGAAAATGCTTTGTATTCGATGGAAGAATTACCGTTAACCACAACCTTGAAGCTGAACCGGAACCGCTATGCAGGGTTTGCGGTCAGGTAATGCTGAAGTCGCCTGAATCCGGTGAATATGAGTGCTATCAATGTATTGAATATCCCATGAAATCCGGCGCTGCCGAACAGTAAGCTGTTGCCATATAGTTGCCGGTCTATTGAATATCCCATGAAATCCGCAGCCGGTGCCGAACAGTAATTTTGCTGATCGGATGTGTCAAAAATGTTTCACGTGAAACATTTGTTGAATTGCAACGTTTCATTAGCCGCTGCGGGCTATGAAACTGCTCCTAATACCATGACGGCACATTCCCATTCTCGGTGTTCACACCGGAATCCGTAAACATATCTGTTTTGTTTCCGGTATATTTGCCAGAAGCATTGAGCTTGTTGCCAGTTTCGGGCGTCCAATGTTCCTTCCACTCCTCAAGATCGCCGGTAAATACGCTTGCAGCATAGAACATAAGGCTCATAGTCGTTACCGAACTGACATCCCAGTTTGAGATATCGCCATTAAATGTCCTTGTGCTCAGGAACATATTGCGCATAGTCGTTACCTTACTGACATCCCAGTTATTAAGATCGCGATTAAACATCGCCGCGGAATAGAACATATTGCTCATATCCGTTACCGAGCTGACATCCCATCCTGAGATATTACCATTGAATGCGTCTGCGTTATTGAACATATCGCTCATAGTCGTTACCGAGCTGACATTCCAGCCATTAAGATCGACATTGAATGCGTTTGTGTCCTTGAACATATCGCTCATATCCGTTACTAAGCTGACATTCCAGCCATTAAGATTGCCATTGAATGCGTCTGCTTTATCGAACATATGGCTCATATCTGTTACCGCTGTAGTATTCCAGAGTAAAATGTCGCCATTGAATTCTCTTTTCTCCTTGAACACCTCGGACATGTCCGTTATTGCCGTGGTAATAATGTAGTTGAGATCGGCAGTTTGTCCCCAAGTTGATATCCCCGTAGCTACCGCGGCGTCCAGTGCAGCGTTATCAGCAGGACTCACGGCAACATAAAACTTTTCGGTAAACGTGTTTTCTCCTCCGGTTGCGCCGGATACCACATATGTTCCTGCCGTTGTTGTTGCGGTAACCGTAATAACTCCGGTACTTGAGTCAACTGTCGGGGAGGTAACATCTGCGGGCGTAGTTGGGGTGGTGGCCGTAGCCAAAGTAACGGTGAGGCTCTCATCGGCAATTTGGGTGTCAATAGCAGCCGAAAGAATGACGGAGGCTGCCGTACCAAAGGGAACCTGTGTCGCAGAAGGCAGCAGTCTTCTCGTTGCAGGCGCAGACCAGCCGCCATTACCCACCGCGTTGACGGCGCGCACCCGTACGTGGTAGATGGTGCCGTTTGTCAGCCCGGTAATGGTGGAGCTCGCTGCAGTAATGTCGGAAGCGGTAGTCACATCCAGCCAACTTCCTTCCGGGTCGGTAACTTCGCGATATTGCAGTTCATAGCGAAGAATGGGGCTGCCGTTGTCATTGGGCGCTGTCCATGCTCCCTCAAGTTCGGTGTTTCCGGCTGTGAGCGTGAGAGCTGTCGGCGCATCGGGAATGGCAATAGGGGTTGCGGTGTCAGTCGCTGGGTTGCCATTGCCCTGACCAGTGACAGCGTAGACCCGCACCTCGTAAGGGGTGCCGTTTGTCAGGGATGTGATGACGGACTCCAGAGGGTTTGCATCCGCAGCTATAGAAACGGGATTTTCCCACGCGCGTGCTCCAACTTCGCGATATTGCCGTTCATAGCGGGTAATGGCGCTGCCGCCAGTATTGGTCGGCGCAGCCCATGTTGCGGTAATTTGCGTATCGTCCGCTGCGAGCGTAAAATTATTCGGCTTCGTGGGAACGGTAATAGGTATTGCGCCATCGCTCAATTCCGACCAGTCGCCTGCGCCCGCGCTGTTCCCTGCGCGCACCTGCGCGACGTATTCGGTGCCGTTTGTCAGGTTCGTGATGATGGTCTCTGTGGCTGGCGCGGGGATTTCGATAATATCCGACCAGCTGATCCCGCCGTCATCGCTATGGCGAAGTTCATACGCGGTAATGTCGCTGCCGCCAGTATCGGTCGGCGGAGTCCAGTTAGCCCTTAGTTGAGCATTCCCCGGTTCAAGGCTTGGGGCAGCCATCTGGGCTGGCGGGGTCGAATCACCCCCCCCCCCATATTGGGTTCCGGTTCCGGCATTGGACATCCCGCCATCAATGCAATAAATATGAAAAGGGTTCCCCCTCTCAATAACGTAGTTCGCATAATGTATCTCCTTATGCTATATTATATCACATGGAAATGAGAATGTTTTGGAAATTCATAATTTTCGCCTTTGAATCAGTCAAAGTTGAGACTGAGCTCGCCGCCATCTTTATTTTCGCCGCCATTTCCGCTTCCATCTTCGCCGCCGCCATCATCCTCATCTCTGACAATTCTGTCAATGCCGACGAGTATATCCGGTTTCTGAATGTTGAACAGACGAACTCCATGGGTATTACGGTTCTGTACGGTAACAGACGATGCTTTAATCTTTATTAATGCGCCGCTGCTTGTAATGAGCATGATGTCATCAGATTCATGTACATTGAGAACACCCGCTATTGCGCCCGTTTTTTCTGTTGTATGATAAATAATTTGACCCTTTGTGTTTCTTCCATGTGTTTTGAGAGCATCGCTTTTCAGACGCTTACCGCTTCCATTCTCGGTGATAAAAAGCAGATGAAGTTCCGGATCTGCTTCAATTGCGCCGGTAAGCTCATCGTCTGGTGAAAGCCGTATGCCAATGACTCCCTGCGTAGCCCTTCCCATGGAGCGGATCATATTCTCATTAAAACGCAGTCCAAGACCGGAACGGGTAGCAAGAATAATATCTCTGTCGCCGGATGTAAGAATGGCAGATACAATTTTGTCGTTCGGCTGAATGATCATGGCGATAATACCGCGGCTCTTCGCGTTGCTGAAATTGCTTGTTGCTACCTTCTTCACAATGCCCTGCGCAGTTGCGAGCAATATGAACTGAGTATTGGTAAAATTCTGAAGCGGTACGACGGCAGCTACTTCTTCTTCTGTGGATATGCCCAGAAGCGACCGGATATGAGAGCCGCGGCTGTTTCGGGATCCTTCCGGAATTTCATGTACCTTGAGGTAGTAGGCCTTGGCCTTACTGGAAATTATAAGAATGTAGTCGTGTGTGGTAGCGACAAAAATGTTCTGAATAAAATCGGTATCGCGGAGATTACTCGCGGAAACACCCTTTCCGCCGCGCCCCTGCACCCGGTACGATGTAACAGGAACCCGCTTTATATAGCCCTTATGACTTATGACAACAAGCATGTTTTCTTTTTGAATAAGGTCTTCAATGTGTGTTTCCTTAATTTCATCGCGGTTAAGTTCTGTGCGGCGCGGCTGATTGAATCGTTCTGTGAGCTCCGAGTTTTCCTTTCCGACAAGGGCAAGAATGTTTTTATCGCTGGCGAGCAGTTCTTTCAAATGCCGGATAAGAATGGTTAATTCCTTCAGTTCTTCCAGAATCTTCTGGGTCTCAAGGCTGGTGAGCTTCTGAAGGCGCATGTCGAGTATGGCCTGCGCCTGTATTTCCGAAAGAGTGAACTGTTCGGTAAGCCGGCTTTTTGCTTCCTTAACGGTAGAGCTTTTTTTTATAACTGCGATAACAGCATCAATGTCGGCAAGGGCAATCTTAAGGCCTTCAAGAATGTGCGCCCGCTCTTCTGCTTTTCTCAGATCATACTGTGTCCGCCGGATAATGACATCGCGGCGATGTTCAACATAATAGCGGATCATATCTTTCAGAGTGAGAAGTTGCGGTCTTCCGTTAACAAGCGCCAGTGCATTAACATTGAAATTCATCTGAAGTTGGGTATGATTAAACAGGTTGTTGAGAACAACTTTTGGAATAATTCCCCGTTTCAGCTCAATAATAATTCTCATACCGTTTCTATCCGATTCATCTCTGAGATCAGATATGCCATCTATCTTCTTGTCTCTGATCCGGTCGGCAATTTTCATAATGAGATTTGCCTTGTTCACCTGGTAAGGCAGTTCATGGATAATGATGACAGTTTTTCCGTTTTTTCCCTCTTCCATGCTGAACCGCGAACGGACAGTAATTTTTCCTCTTCCGGTTTTGTAGGCATCTGTAATGCCCTGTGTACCGAAAATGATGCCCCCGGTCGGAAAATCCGGTCCGCTTATGTGGTTCATGAGCTGATCAATGCTAATATCGGGGTTTTCAATAAACGCATGTATGGCAGCGGATATTTCTCCCAAATTATGCGGCGGAATGTTGGTTGCCATTCCAACGGCAATGCCGCTGGTACCATTTGCAAGAAGGCAGGGAAAAACAGCAGGAAGAACATGCGGTTCAGTCATGGAATCGTCGTAGTTCGGCTGAAAATCGACAGTTTCCTTATTAATATCCTTGAGCATCTCGCCGGCAATCACGGCCAGGCGGGCTTCGGTATACCGCATGGCAGCCGGAGGGTCGCCATCTACTGAGCCGAAATTACCCTGCCCCTTAATGAGCGGATATCGCAGAGAAAAATTCTGGGCCATGCGGACAAGGGCATCGTAGACGCTCATATCTCCATGGGGGTGATATTTTCCAAGGACATCGCCGACAATTCGGGCGCTTTTTTTCGGGGGACGGTCGGAATGGAGTCCCATCTCATTCATTCCGAAGAGAATACGCCGGTGTACAGGTTTCAGCCCGTCACGGACATCGGGCAGCGCCCGGGAGACAATTACCGACATTGCATAGTTGAGATACGATGTTTTTACTTCATCTTCTATTGTAATTGGTATGGTCTGGCCAGTTTGATTTTCCATGTGTATTTCCTAAGACCTGAGTTCAAACATCAAGATTCATGACATTCAGAGCATTTTCTTCAATAAATTCTCTCCGGGGGCTAACGTTCTCACCCATGAGTGTGGTGAAGATATCTTCAGCTGCAACAGCATCGTCCATATGAATTTGCATAATGTTGCGGCTTTCAGGATTCATGGTTGTATCCCAGAGTTGATCAGGGTTCATTTCACCAAGTCCCTTATATCGCTGTATGGCTACCTTCGAGCCATTTCCCGCGTTGAGAATGTTCAGTATGTTATCCCTGTCGCTATCGTTGTAGGCGTATTGAATACGGCTTTTATGCGTGATCTTGTACAGGGGAGGCATCGCGATGTATACATGACCGCATTCAATAAGCTCCGGCATATAACGGTAAAAAAACGTCAGCAGCAATGTCCGAATGTGCGAACCATCAACATCCGCATCGGCCATAATTATAACCTTGTGATAGCGGAGATTTTCAACCTTAAACTCAGAACCAACATTCGCCCCGAGGGTCTGAATGATTGGCTGGAGCTTTTCGTTTGCGAGAACCTTATCAATGCGGGTCTTTTCGACATTGAGCATTTTTCCCCACAGAGGAAGAATTGCCTGAAACAGCCTGTCTCTTCCCTGTTTTGCGGAGCCTCCCGCTGAATCGCCCTCTACAATGTATACTTCGCATTTTTCGGGGTCTTTTTCGCTGCAGTCTGCGAGTTTTCCGGGGAGCCCGGTACTTTCAAGAAAACTTTTCCGGCGGGTCAGTTCCCGAGCCTTTCGGGCTGCGTTCCGAGCTCTGGCTGCGAGGACTGTTTTTGAGAGAATGGCATCAACAATGTTCGGATGCGTATCGAAAATTTCCCCCAAATTTTCATGAACAATCGATTCAACAATTCCCTTTACCTCCGAGTTTCCGAGTTTGGTCTTGGTCTGTCCTTCAAACTGCGGATCGGGAACCTTTACCGAAATAACTGCGGTAAGACCTTCCCGCACATCATCGCCTGAGAGCACATCGCTCATCTGTTTTGCATGCTTCGATTTTTTGAGATAGTCATTGAGAATTCGTGTAAGCGCCGATTTGAACCCTATGAGATGTGTTCCGCCTTCTTTGGTATTGATATTATTTGCGAAACTAAACATATTCTCATTGAAACCATCGTTATATTCCAGCGCAATTTCAACAACAATCTTTTCCTTTTCTTTCTCAAAATACAGCGGCTCACTGTGAATGGAAGCCTTTTTTTTATTCAGAAACTGAACAAACTCCCTGACGCCGCCATCGAACTTGAAGCTTTGCTCTAAACTGGGAGATATTCTATTATCGCATATTTTTATCTGCACACCCTTATTGAGAAAAGCGAGTTCCCGCAGGCGCTTCGATAAAAGATCATAGGAAAATACCGTACTCTCAAAAATGTTGCTGTCAGGATGGAAGCGGACCTGCGTTCCATGTATGGAAGTTTCGCCAATTACCCCAACCGGTTTCTCGGGAACACCGCGGATGTAGCTCTGATAGTATATTTTTCCATCTCTATGCACCCATACTTCGCATTTTGATGACAGGGCATTTACCACTGAAACACCCACCCCGTGCAGACCGCCGGAGACCTTATAGCTGTCTTTATTGAATTTCCCTCCGGCATGAAGACGTGTGAGAACAATTTCCAACGCGCTCACGTTTTCAACAGGATGCAGATCAACGGGAATACCCCTACCGTTATCCTCAACGAATATCACATTTCCTTCTTCAATAGATACCGTAATTTCCGAACAGTATCCGGCCAGGGCCTCATCAATACTATTATCAACGACCTCATACACAAGATGATGAAGTCCGCTCAATCCGGTTGAACCAATGTACATACCAGGACGTTTCTGAACAGCTTCAAGACCTTTGAGAATTTGGATATTTGATGCTGAATAATTTTTCTGCATGATTATTAACTCCCTCCCCTTAGTAAACCAATAATATATCAATTATACACGATTAGGTAAAGAAACTAATTCAAAGTTTTGCAGAATGCAAAACTTTCTATAAAATGCGAGAATGCTAAGCACAGAGAGTCATTCAAAATGTGAAACTTTTGCATTTTGCAAAACTTTGTGATAGATTTTATACACTGGATGAGATCGCAAACGGTTAGTGCTTATGATAAAAGATAAAAACGATGATTACAGATTGTTCTGGGATGAAGCAGTAAAGCTTATTCAATCGGAACTCACAAAGCAGGATATGGATCTGTGGTTTAGCAGAGTATGCTACGATAGCTACCGGGACAATACGATTATTGTTTCGGTTCCATCGAATTTCCATAGAGATCAAATTAAGGCCCGTTATGCTCAGTTAATTGAGACAAAATTATCTGAACTCTCCAACGGATACCTGAACATTGAATTTCACATTTCCTCCAATCCCAACGAGAAAACGGCTGCCGCCGCTGCCGTAAAAGCACCCGAGTCAAGCCCTACGGAGAAGAATCCGGGACATCGGCGTATCAGCGCTGTTGAAAAGCAGCATCCGCATCTAAAAAAAGAATATATCTTCGATAACTTTGTTATTGGCGAGAACAATGCCTTTGCGGCAAATGCCACAATGGCCATAGCAAAAAATCCTGGTACAAGCTACAACCCCTGTTCATTATACGGCGGAGTTGGTCTGGGGAAGACACATCTTCTTCAGTCCATTGGAAATTTTGCGTACCAGAAGATAATGAATCTGAAAATTGTATATGTAACAATGGAAAATTTCATTAATGAGTTTATTCAGTCCATTCGGAATCGAAAAACCCAGACATTCAAGGCAAAATATCGCCATGCCGATATACTTCTCATTGACGATATTCATTTTATTCAGAGAAAGCCGGAAACTCAGGAAGAACTTTTTCATACCTTCAATGCCCTGTACGATTCCAACAAGCAGATGGTATTTACCTGCGACCGCCCAATTTCCGAACTTAAGGACCTCAGCGAACGCCTAAAAAGCAGGTTTTCCCGCGGTCTCACTCTGGATCTGCAGCCGCCGAATTATGAAACTCGTCAGGCCATTCTGAATAAGAAGATCGAACTTGCCGGTTTTTTTCTTCCAGAGGAATCGATAAATTTGATATGCGAAAAAATAACCAGCAATGTTCGGGATCTGGAAGCTGCTCTTACCCGGCTTATTGCCTATTCTGAACTCGTTAATAAGCCAATTACTCCCGAAATAACGGAGCAGCAGCTGAAAGATTTTTTCACTTCCAGCGCCATTCACCGGAACGTTCCCATAAATATTATTCAGCAGACAGTTGCTGAATATTTTGGCGTGCCTGTTAAAGACATGAAGGGAAAACGCCGACAAAACAAAATTGTTATACCGCGTCAGGTGGCAATGTATATCGCGCGTGACATTACAGAGTATTCTACTACTGAGCTCGGACTTGAGTTCGGCGGAAGAGATCATACAACTGTTATGTACTCCTGCGATCGAATTGCCGAGCGCATGAAATCGGATCCTTTCTTTGCCGATCAGGTGGAAGCTCTGAAGAAGAAGGTCATTGAAGCACATAGCAGTACATGAAAAAAAACCGCAGAACCCTTGTTCAAAACATCGGGAGAATTTCCCTTCTGTATCTTTTCCCCGGAATAGTATTGTTTCTCAGCTATCTTGCCATTGATCTCAGAGGTTCAATAGACCCGATTTTTGATCACATATCGCAGCAAGGTTTTGTGGAAACGTTCTCGGTTGTTTTTCTCCAGGTAGCAGGCGGTACTCCGAAGGCATGGGCGATCATTCTGATATGTGGCGGAATTCAGCTCATTCTCATGCGTGTTTTGCCCGGGCGCCCCTTCAGGGGTCCTGCCGCCGATGGTCCGGAGTATCGGAACAATGGTCTAATGGCATTTGTTGTTACCATTGTTCTCTGGATTGTTGCCGTGTATGCGCTGCGCCTTTTTCCGGCGACAATTATATATGATAACCTCAGAGGAATTATCGGGGCGCTTAATATATGTACGCAGATTCTCTGCAATATTACGAATTTCAAGGGACGATTCCGCTCTTCCAATCCTGATCGGCTCATTTCAAGTAATCCTCTCCACGATTTTTTCCGGGGCATTGAGCGTTATCCGTTGGTTATGGGGGTAAATGTCAAGCACTGGATAACATGCCGTTTCGGTATGATGCTCTGGCCGATAATTGTGCTTTCTGCCTGGGACAGTCAAATGATGTTTTCCGGTTTCAACTGGGCAATGACGAGCTGTGTGCTGCTGCAGATGATGTATATTGCGCGGTTTTTTCTCTGGGAACGGGGCTTTCTCCATTCTTCCGATATTGTACACAAGCGAATGGGTTTTTATCTCTGCTGGAATTATCTGGTCTGGATTCCCGGATTTTATACCCTCCCGGCTGTGTACCTCGTGTATAACGCGCCCGAGATTACTGCGGGCGCGGGTATTCTCCTATTCATTGCAGGCACTGCTGCCATTATACTTCTGTACTCCATTGATCGGCAGCGCCTAGTATTTCGCGACACGAGGGGCAGTGCCCATGTGTTCGGCAAGGCGCCGCGCATTGTTCATGCCCCGCAGACTGCGCAAACCTCACACGCCACGCATGGCGATGCGCGCTGCGATGCGCGCGGCGAAACACAGGCATCGCAGAACCCGCATGGCAACGTGCGCGGTGAAACGCAGAACCCGCTTCTTCTGGCCTCCGGCTGGTGGGGTATGGCACGGCACTTGCATTATACGGTCGGAATTTTTGCGGCATTTTTCTGGACAGTGCCTGCGCTCTTCACGAATGTTATTCCGTATTTGTACCTGCTGTTTCTCGTTGGTTTTTTTGTATACCGTACGGCAGTTAATGAACGGCGATGCCGGAAAAGATACGGCGATGCATGGCGTGAATATTGCCGACTCGTTCCGGCGCGGATGCTTCCGGGAATATACGTTTCTCAAAAATAGAGAATGATATAAATCATTCAGGCGAGCTCAATGGTGGTCAATGAGGTACATAACTTCATGACCAATTCAACCATACGCGCACCCCTCCTCTCCCGTAGCCCTCCCAACCCGAAAAAATTCACACATTATTCAAACTTTTTTCAAATTCTTTTCAAAAACATAGTTAAAAATGACTTTTCTCCCGTTATAGATATATAAGGGAGAATTCACCATGGGACCATGTCGCCATGGGAACTCCCCTATTCAGAAAAAAACGTTCATAAGAAACATTCAGAAACTTTTGCATTGGAAAATTGTGCTTGCACAATTTCCAGTAGCAAAACTTTCTAAAAATAGGAGAATGCTCAGCACAAAGAAAGCATTCCATACGAACGCCTTCCCCGATTGAAGGATGATAAAAACGACTACCGAATAATCACGATTGTGATAAACGCTCAATCTGGCATGCACATGATGGATCCTGACCCTCGCACAATAGATTTTCAATCATATTTTGACTCAGGTATTCCAATATCCCCCTATTATCAGGTCAACATTGAGAATTTCAGTGACGAAGAACTGATCTCTGCCTGCGGGGTCATTTCGGCAATGATGTATATGGAGAGAATGTCGTAGCAACCGAAATAGAAGAGTAACTGCGCAGCTTTCTGAATGATGGCTGCCCGATTGTGCCCGCGGTGCATAACTTCATAAGTGATCACAGTCCACGAACAGGTTTTGATAATCTTGCCGACTATTAAGCGACTTCCGTTTTTGAGATTCAATTCCAATATAACTGACCAACTTCCCAATCCGCAATCATCTGGGTTGACTCTAGGCCTGAGTCATCTATGAATTTGTAAGAAAATTTTTTTACCAGTGTTATTTCGTGTTTTATATCATTAAAAAGATAATTTTGCGCTTCCTCGGGAATGCGCGGAATAGGAAGGAAGTCTACATATTATGTAATCCATCTGCAAGAATCTGCTCCAAGGCTGAAGCAATGAGAAATACATAATGCTTTAACGTTTTTGGGTTTAATATCGATAACAAATACTTATTGAAAGTTTTGCCGCAGGAAAAACTTTATCAATGCAAAAGTTTCTTGTTGTTTTATTTACCCGGATACTCTTTCTGATTTTTTCTTCGGCGGATGGTGAATTTCTCCCGAAAGTTGAAGTTCATGGTCAGTACGGGCAATTAATGAAAACATGACAAAGTTTTGCCTGTGGCAAAACTTTCTATACCTTGAGAGAATCAAGAATATAAATGAGAGAACCCGTATTGGAAAATTGTGCTTGCACAATTTCCAGTAGCAAAAGTTTCTTGTTGTTTTATTTACCCAGATACTCTTTCTGATTTTTTCTTCAGCGGATGGTGAATTTCTCCCGAAAGTTGAAGTTCATGGTCAGTACGGGCAATTAATGAAAACATGAGATGATCCAGACCACGTTTAATATCTCGGTTGTCGGCCTTTAGCTCGCGCATTTCCCCTTTTATTTCCTGTATGGATTCTCGGGTTTCTGTTTTGAAATCATCAAACTGCTTTTGAGACAGCTTCAGAGATTCCTGTATGGATTCTCGGGTTTCTGTTTTAAATTCCTGTATGGATTCTCGGGTTTCTGTTTTGAAATCATCAAATTGCTTTTGAGATTCCTGTATTGTTCCCCTGAGTTCCTGTATGGATTCTCGGGTTTCTGTTTTGAATTCCTGTATGGATTCCTTGGTTTCTGTTTTAAATTCCTGTATGGATTCTCGGGTTTCTGTTTTAAATTCCTGTATGGATTCCCTGTTTTCAGCCCGAGTTTCATCAAATTGCTTTTGAGACAGCTTCATGAATTCCTGTATGAATTCACGGGTTTCTGTTTTGAATTCCTGTATGAATTCCCTGTTTTCCGCTCGGGTTTCATCAAATTGCTTTTGAGACGGCCGTATAATAAGAGCAATTACTATGTTCAGCAGAGTAAAAACGCCAAATGCGAACAAGAGCTGAATGATGCTGAGAGTTTCCATGCTTATAATATCATACTATAATTGAATAATTTCAAGTCCTTTTTGACGCCAGTGTGAATTTAACCATAAGAAAGCATTCCATACGAACGCCTTCCCCGATTGAAGGATGATAAAAACGACTACCGAATAATCACGATTGTGATAAACGCGCAATCTGGCATGCACATGATGGATCCTGACCCCCGCGCAATAGATTTTCAGCTATATTTTGACTCAGGTATTCGAATATCCCCCTATTATCAGGTCAACATTGAGAATTTCAGTGACGAGGAACTGATCTCTGCCGGCGGGGTCATTTCGGCAATGATGTATATGGAGAGAATGTCGTAGCAAAGATATGTTATATTTTATGAATGAATAGAACACCGAAGTATTGGATGAGTGTGGGCGGGGGTTGGTATGAGTAGGAAAATTCCAAAATTTTTAGTATATGGAGAAGGGAATCCAGAAATTGAAGAACGCATTCAGCCAAGGCTGCCCATACGGAATTGGGATGCTCTTGATCGGGAGGAAAAAAAATTAATGCCTTCCCTTTTATCACAATTTTTTTCGATATCTGATAATAATACTATTCAAACCATAGCGTATCTGAATCACCATTTCATGAGGACATCTCCCGGCAGAGAATTACTCAAGCACCTGACCCCCTATGACGGGGAATTATCTGATTTCGATGAGTGGAGTCATCCTTATCATCTGAGCGCAGCAGAAGATGACTTTAGAAATATCTTCATGGATGGATCGGAAGCTCTGGTTTTTTGTATGCTGAGCAAATTTGCAAAAAATCTTATCAACGAGCAGTATTATGATGTAGCAGTTAAAGAAAACGATGAAGAGAAACAGCAAAAATACATTGACAGAGCTTTCAAAGAATTTGATAAATTTGCAAAAATTCTCAATCACATTTTTGGGCAATTTTCGATAAATCAAATGCTAACCCGAAACGGTTTTGTGCCACGGCAAGATGAAAGAATCACAGAGGATGTGTATGTTCCAACACTTCGGATTCTTGCAAATCCTCAGTGGAAAGATGTTAGCGATGATTTAGCGCGGATGTTTGAGGATTACCGCGAAAAAAAGTATGCGGAAGCCATAACCAAAGCCCATAGTACTGTACAGCGGTTCCTGCAAATTCTTGTTGGCGAGAATGGAAAAAACGGAAAAGGTGAAATGGGCAAGCTGTTTCAGCAAGCTAAGGATCGGGGGCTAATATCTGAAAATGCTGAACCTTTTGTGACTGCAATACAAAAAACTATTGTAAGAGCGCGCGCAACAAGTAGTGACGCAAAACCAGCAAAGAAAGACGCGACTGCCGCAGATGTTCTGCTGGTAATGAATACTGTTATGGTCTTTCTGCAATATTGTTTGTCAAAATAATGTGAAGCGACAATTGGATTGCATTGTGAGAATGGGGGCAAATTTTTAGCGCTTATTCAGCAGATTTCGGCTTAGTAATGGTGTTATCCATGTTATCAGTTGGACGGGTGTTTTCATTACGCGCCTGCCCCCGCAGTGGCTTTTTCAACAATGGCTATTTCATCATCCGTCAGTTCGTACAGGGCATAAACAAGTTTGTTTATTTCCTGCTCTAAGGCTGTGGTGTTGTTTTGTTTGCCCGCAATTATTTTATCTACCAATGCAATAAACGGCTGCTGGGCTTCCTCGGGAATGCGCGGAATGGGAAGGCGTTCTAAATTATTAGTTTTTAACTCTCCACTAATTCCTCCTCCCATATAAAATGTCCTGAACATAAAATATACAAGGGAAGAATTGAGAATACCAAGTAAATACTTTAAACCGTGGCCTGTTATTATATTTGCAGGTGCCGTAGCATAACGCTTCTTATCATCATAGTAAAAACTAGATCGTGAAGCCATAATACATGGATACACAATTTTTTCTTTTTCAAATTCTGATAGATAGGTATTTGCGCAGCGTTGCATTGCATACCATTCATAGCGAATACCTGTTTCCGCAGTGTTTCTTTGAGACAATTTTTCTTTGTGCTGTAATAAATGATTATAAATGTCTGGATATTTTTTACTAAATGCTTCTTCAGCTTTTTCTGATGCCCCCTGTATGGATTTATCTGTATGCAAAGGAAAATGCCATGGGATAAAAATTACCCACAGTCCCGCCCAATGAGCTTCGTAGGCTTGAATATCTCTCCCCCGTAAAATGGGTTTAATAATTTCCGCGCTTTTCGGATCTTGGGCAATGAGCTCATTGCGTGTGGCGGTGTCAATAATAAAGGCTTCGTTATAGCCCGTTTTAATACCATAATTAATATTTACATCCCAATCTTTCAGCGGCGTACCCACTGCTTCTATTTTCTTTTGAGGGCAAGAACATTCGGCGGTTGCAAAGTATAGGCGGCGGCGTCCAAGTCATTATGCGGCATGGTGTACAGCGGGCGCTTCGGGGCGGGCAGGTGGGAGCCGTAGGAAAAATGGGGGGATGCGTGGACAGTGCTTTTGCAGCAGAGGAGAATGTTGGTGTCGACAGTGGCGTTCTCAAAAATTTGCCGGCCGGCAAAATCAACAATTTGCTCAATGTGAGTGCTGTTCTTCAGAAAATGGCGGAGTTTTTCTCCGTACTTTGCCCGCATCCATTTATTGGAAGTAATGTAGCAGATATGCCCCCTGCTATTCAGAATCCGCAGTCCCTTTTCATAAAAATACACATACATATCGGCAGTGCCCGCAAAGGTATCTTCGTAGATTTTCCTGAATTGTGGTTTGTATTCTGTAATACGCTCCTGCCGAATGTAGGGCGGGTTGCCAATGACAATGTCGAAGCCCTCTTCAGACTTTGCGCAATTCCCAAATACCTCGCTGAAGAATATGGTAAAAGCAAAAAGTCCGTCATCCGTAATAGTTTCAAGGAGAGCATCAATTTCTGTTTTTAATGCCGTTTTTTTCGATGGCGATGTTTCATTAAAAAACTGAGATTTGAGCACCTCCAATGTTTTGAGTACGGAAGCATTAAACAGGTTGTGTTCAACTCTCAGCAATGAATTCCCCGTAACAATTTTATAATTGAGGTTCGGAAGCGGCTGAATGGTAGTGAAATTCTCTTCATCGACCACAAGCGATAACCACAGCCGCAGCTTGGCAATATCCACCGCGGACGATTCAATATCGACCCCATAAATCGATTCCTGAATGGCATGACGCTTGAAGGCGTAGGGGGATCGTTCAGTATTGTCTGTCCTGTCCACATAGGCATTCAGCAATGTTCGGCAGCGGACAATTTCATTCATGACCCCCACGGGGAATGCGCCTGAGCCAATTGCCGGATCGCATATTTTCACCCGCGCCAGCGCATCGTCAATGTGGCGGGCGTATGTTTCAATTGTTTGAGGAATACGGTGGGTATACGTTCCCTTGTAGTCGTTGTTGTTGTGCGCCTTTTCGCTCGCGATTTTTTCATGTTCCTGCGCGACATCGCTATAATACACGAATTCCTCCACATGCGCGCGTGTGGGAAGACTTTCGTTATGCTCGCCATGCAGTTTGGCATGTAGTTCGGTATGCAGATAGGTAATGAGGCTTTCCCGACACATATAATGGACAATGTCGCGCGGGGTGTAATAGGTGCCGCTGCCTTTTCGTTCATTTTCGGGAATGAGGTTTTCGAAGACCTTGCCCAGCATTTCCGGATCGATGGCAACTTCTTTATCGAGCGGTTCGTCTTCGCGGACGGTGAAGTTGAACACATTGAAGGTGCGAAAAATGTCTTTGAAAATGGCGTTGTCGAGGAGAATATCGACAGTGCCCCAATCGTAACTATGCGGAGGTTCGAAGAGCCCCCCGTTCAGGAAGGGTATGCGGCAATTCAATGCGCTGTAATAATTGTTCGATGTTCGTTCAGTGGCCAATGCCTCGTAAAACAGGGGTTCGAGAATATCGTTAAAGAAATTATTATATTCTCCGTATTCCTTCGCGTAGAGTTCCGCGAGAAAGTTTTTTGAACCGCTTCCCCAGTTCTTCGTTTTGCCCACTCCAAGCCAGCCCTTTTTCTGCAGGAAGTAGAGGAAAACAATTTGACCGAGCAGGCGTTTGGCAAAATCGGCAGTTTTCATGCCCCTGCTTTCGAATTGGTTTTTCACATGTTCGTTTCGCTTCACAAGCCCTTCCAATTCTGTTTTTATGCTGTCGTAGAGTTCCGTGTATTTCTGAAAGAATTCCTTCGTAACGGTTTCAATGTTGAATGCGTTTACCAGTTCGTCGAGGGTGGTTTCGGTGGGAGATTGAATGAGGGGCGCGAGTTGTCGGCGCGCCGTATGGGTTTTTTCGTTCTTGCCCACGAGGAATGAGGAGCGGCGGGACGGTGTAAGTTCTTTTTTAATTTTTTGCTGTTCTTCATCGAGCTCATATTCCATGCGCACAAGGGAAAAGCGCCAATCGGGCGAAGCTTCGGCATAAAATGCGACCAGCGCGGCATCTTTCAGCTTGCCGCCCATGCTGCCGTTCAGGTAGCGGGCAACAAAATTGCGCTGCATTGCGCGGGCATTTTCGAGGGTTCGCTGGTCTTTCACCTTTACCGCAAGTACATCAATCTCCTTTCCGTCTGGGTCGGTGAATTTTGCAAGGCGTTTGCGGGAGAGAATTTTTCCCATAAAGGCCTCGGGGATGTACGTGCCAGACAATGTGTTTTTCCGGTCTATTTCATAGTTCTGAAAAAGGTTGGCAATAAAGAGCCGAAAACGATCTTCGTTATAGACCTCCGTGAAGGTTTCGCCAACAAAGTCTTGCGCTTCACGTTCGTTCATACATTATCTCCCTGTATTATGAGCTCGCTCAGAATGACCTCGCTGGCAGCGCCCGCATTTTGGGCGCGCTGTTTATTGGGCAGATTATTGTCATTAATTTCATTTCTGAACACCCCGAGAATGTTCAGGGGAGACATGTTCTGTTGTATTGCCTGTTTCATGCGTTTTAGCATGTTCCGCGGCAGCTCGCCGCGCTCAAGCGCCCCGTGTACTCGGCGCAGGTATTCTTCATCGTCATCGGTATATTCTGGAGATTTGCCAATGACCGATTTCAGTAGTTTTATGAGGAACATTTCGTTTGAGCTGCCCTTCCCCTTGCCTGCGGGCATAGTGCGCATTTCTTCGTTGGTTATTTCTTTCACATATGTTTTGTTTGCCTTGAGGAGGGCAAAGAAACTGTGGGGTATTCGCGCGCCGGGGGTCTGCGGTTCGCATTCAAACAGGCGAACTGCTTCAAGGAAGGTCAGCTCTTTCGGGTCGGCGGCACCATCAACTGCGGCGGCACCATCAGCAAGTACCACATCGCCATCGCCATCAACTGCGGCGCACATAATAAACTTTTTCAACTGGCCTTTGCGGAAAAAGGTGAGGAGACGATGTTCGCCATGCGGGGTGTCGGATAAACTCCCATGGCGCGCCGCGCGCGCTTTTTTGGGCAGTCCCTTAATTGTAGTGAAGAGCGGGGCATTAGTGTCTCGAATGGCGCGTATTTCCTGAAGATAGCGAAGTTCTGAATCATCATTTTCTTCATCATCTTCGAGGGAGCGCGTATTATTCAGTTTTTCATACAGACGTTCTCCGAACAGCCCATGAGAGGCGAGTTCTTCATCGTCGCTAAGATACTTTGCATCTTCGCCAAGGGTGCTGTGAAAGGCCTGAATTTTATTCTTAATATTGGTCTCCAGTCCAAGCTGCTCTTCGGATTGAGCGGTCGGAAAAAAATTATATACATAAATGTTTTGGTGTTCTGTTCCAACACGGTTCACGCGGCCAACGCGCTGAAGTACGCGTGTCGGATTCCATGGCAGGTCATAGTTTATGATGATATTGGAGGCATGCAGGTTAATTCCTTCGGCCAAAATATCGGTTGTGAGAAGAATAAAAACATCATTTCGGGAATTGGGGTGCGAAGGTTGGTAGTTTGTTTCAATTATTTCACGCAAATATTCTTTTGCATGCCCTTCGCCATTGTACATTCCCCCCGCGCTGGAATAGGAAAGAACTTTGCCCGGAAAATGCTCATTGAGCGTATTTTGTAAATAGTCTACTGTTTCCTTCGATTCACTGAATACCAGCGCCTTTTTACCCGAAAGGAGGGGGTTGTTTTTGAGCTCATAAATGAAGCTCTCAGCTTTTGGGTCCGTATGAATGTGCTCCCAGAGTTCCTGAATGCCTTTCAGAATATCTCTATCGCTTTCTAATTTTTCGCGGTATATCGGCATGAAATTTTCCGACGGATATTTTTGCGCATCGCCCCCTTCCAGCAGTTCCTGTAAGGTATCTTCATCATCCTCATCAATAAGATCAAACACATTGACCTTTTTGCTAATCCACACTGTTCCGCTATCGTACATTTTGAGAAAGCGCTCATAGGACTGAATAAACCTCTCCAGCGATTTTTTGAAGGCATAAAAACTGCTTTCCAACCGCTTTACCAGAATACTTTTCATGAATCCGCCGACATTGCGCTGCGATTGTTGTTCAAACATGCTCAGTTGCTTTTTTAGAAAAAGGAGGGGGGTGTAACGCGAATATGAAAACTCGCGAAGGTGGATAATGGTACGGGTAAATACATGTTCGATCTCCAAATCGAAGCGGTAAATAATGCGCTGAGGGTTTGCTATGTGCGGAAAATGGAGTCCCTGCGTGTGAATATCTTCACTAAAATAGTTTTTAATTTCCGAGCGGGTACGGCGCACCATGAGGTATTTCAGTATCTTGTTGCGCAGGACTTCAGATGCGTGTTTGAGAGCATTGAGATATTCGGGGCTGTCCTTATTATGCTGATCCAGATATTTCTGCTGTGTCCTGAAAAAGTCGTCCAAATTTTTAACCCCGGGAATCGTACTGTTCCGGGAGGGCTGGAATAGTTTTATTTGGGCTTTAATGTCGTCCAGCCTGTTGTTAAGAGGCGTGGCAGAAACGAGAATAACCTTTTTGTTGCGGCAAATTTTATGCAAGTCCTCGTAGCTTCTGGTTAACTCGTTTCTGAAATGATGCGCTTCATCGACCACAATGTATGTATATGCGCGTAGATCGGTTTTTGCAATTTTATTAAGCATTCCCAATGATTCAACACTACACCCGGGAACATAAAATTGATTAAGCGTCTCGCGCCAGTAGTCCATGAGCGCCGGCGGGCAAATAATGAGGGGGTGTCCTGTATGCAATTTCTGAAGAAGTAAGGCCGTTATGAATGTTTTTCCCAGTCCGACAACATCGGAGAGAAATACTCCGTTGTAGGCATTGAGAATTTTTTGCGCCGATACCACTGCCTGTTTCTGATATTGTAAATTCATAAAGCCTTCAGGCAGGCGGAAGTCCTGTTCGTTATCGGCATTAATATCTTCTTTGAAATATTCATACAGCAGTTTCAGATATATATGGTATGGCGTAATGTGATCGTTCAGCCATGTTTTCTGCTGTATGGTATTGATATAGTTCTCAGCAATATCAATTCCTTCATTCCATAAGTTCTCAAACTGCTTGAAGGCATACTCGACATCTGCCCGATCTTTCAGCTCAACATTAAATTCGCGCTGGGCGACAAGGCCGTTTTCTGAGAAATTGCTTGAACCCGTAATGACTCGTCCGTAATCTCTATCGTCCGAAGGGAAGCGGATAATGTAGACTTTGGCGTGAAGGTTTTTGCCCGGATGCGCCCGCAACTGGAGTTTTACCGGTGTTGAGAAATTCTATGAATTTCCGCGCCGCAGTTTCGGTCTCAGCCGATTCTTCGGTGTATTCCAGTTCTTCTTCAAGATTCCGGCAGTACACGTTCCTGCATGTTTGCTGAGACTCAAAATCGAATTCTGACTGAACTTTCGATTCTTCAAACAATTCATAACTTTTCCGGTCAACATTCAGGCCAACCAGAATTCGTATGCTTTCAACGTTTTCCAGTGTTTTATGGAGCCGATAAAACCCGCTTGTGCGAAAATATCCGACGAGTATGTCAAAATATTCGGCATCTTTAATGGTGGAAAAAAACCGATTATACAGTGAGTCGGCATTGGTATTGGTAAAAAACTTCAGGTCGGTGGAATCGGTCATGGTATACGATAGAATATAGTACGAATTCTCTCAACGTGGGAACCGACGCACGTATGGTTGAATTCACCCTATCTTGACTTTTCCTCTATCAATGTATACAAACAATCATGGACAAACGGGAACTGGAAATTACCGCGGAACTTGCGGATATTGAGTTGAGCGATTCGGACATTGGACGTTTTACTCAGGCAGTTGAACAGATGATACAGCACTTTGAGGTAATGGCGGGTGTTGATGTTGATGATAATGTATCTGATGCTCGGCCTGTGGGGCATGCTCTTCGTGAAGACAGGGCGCATAAGTCGGTAATGAACGATGCGATTATTGATCAATCGCCGGAACATGAAGACCGGTACATTATTATTCCCAACGTCCTGTAGGTTTTGGTGAGCGCGACTATGAAATTGTGGAAATCTTGTACAGCCGATAATCTCGCAGAATACGAAGCCTTTGTGAAGGAACTGGATGCCCGCATCGGCGCCTTCCTGTATTTTAACGCAAAGCAGGGCGTTGAAATGAGCATGAAAGCCGCCGCCGCCGACCCCCCCGCAGACCCCGACTCGCGCGGCACTCTCGGCACCGCTGACCCCCCCGCAAACCTCGACTCGCGCGGCACTCTCGGCGCCCCCGACCTCGGCGCCCCCGACCTCGGCGCCCCCGACCTCGGCGCCCCCGACCCCGCCGACCCCCTCTGCGGACTACCCTTCGCGGTGAAGGACAACATCGCTGTCCGCTCCATGCCCCTCACCTGCGGGTCAAAATTTCTGGAAAATTACATTTCACCCTATAACGCAACGGTCATTGAGCGCCTCCGTGCGCGCGGGGCGGTACCGGTCGGCAAGACAAATCTCGATGAATTCGGCATGGGATCATCCACCGATAATTCGGCATTGCAGCAGACGAATAATCCATGGGATGAGGAGCGGGTCAGCGGCGGTTCATCCGGCGGTTCGGCTGCGGCTGCGGCTGCGGGTATGGTTCCGTTTGCACTTGGTTCGGATACCGGAGGATCGGTACGGCAGCCCGCAGCCTTCTGCGGAATTTATGGTCTGAAACCAACCTATGCCTCAGTGAGCCGTTACGGCCTCGTTGCCTACGCCTCCTCGCTCGATGTTATTGGTGTACTTTCGGGAAATCTGAACCTGACGCGTGCGGTTTTTGAAGCAATTCGCGGGCAGGACAACATGGATCAGAGCTCGCTGCCCGTCCATGCCATCCATGATTTTTCCCGGGCCCTTCCAAAGAATTTTCCAATGAAAAAATCCGGAATACGGTCAATCGGTTTCCTGAAAGGTGAACGCGGTTTAAGCGATGAGGTTGCTGAGGCATACACGGGCACAGTAGACTACCTGAAAAAAAGCGGATATGAACTCTGCGGTATTGAACTGCCGAGTGTTGAATATGCGGCATCCGTGTATCATATAATTGCTGCTGCGGAAGCAAGTTCCAACCTTGCCCGGTTTAACGGCATTCGTTACGGCAACCGGCCTGCCTATGCCGAAAATCCCGATGACCTCGTGCGGAAGGCGCGAAATGCCGGTTTCGGCAATGAGGTGAAACTGAGAATACTCCTGGGAACATATGTGCTTCGTTCGGGGTTTCAGGATAAGTATTATCAAAAGGCTCAGAACATACGGAGAAAAATGCGTCAGAACTTTAACGATATGTTTTCTCAGGTCGATGTCTTACTTATGCCGGTTTTTCCAACTCAGGCATTTCCTCATAAGGGACAGGACAATTTTCAGCAGCGCCTTTCTGACCGCTTTACTGCGCTGGCCAATCTTACCGGAGTTCCGGCGCTGTCCTGTCCTGCCGGGCTGAAAAATGGTCTGCCCTGCGCGGTACAATGCCTCGCGCCCGCATTTCATGAGCATCTCCTCTTTGAAATTGCGGGAGAATTGCAGAAAGAATTTCCGGTTCCGGGAATTCCCAATGATTCCTTTGCTGATTTTGCCGATGCGGCTAAATTCTGACACGAACAACCGAAAAATTGGAGTAAAACATACAATGTATCAGGCATTTATCGGACTGGAAATACACATTCAACTCAAATCGGAATCAAAAATCTTCTGTGCCTGCAGAAATTCCTTCGGCGATGAACCGAATACCAACATCTGCCCGACATGCATGGGACTTCCCGGCACCCTGCCTGTTCTCAACGGAGAAGCCATGCTGAAATCGTACCTGCTTGCGCAGGCGCTCGGCTGCGAGCTCGCTGAAGAATGCTTTTTCGAACGCAAAAACTATTTCTACCCCGATCTGCCGAAGAATTACCAAATTTCTCAGTTTGAGCAGCCTCTTGGCACAAAGGGTCATATCTATATTGATATTGATGGTCAGAAAAAACGCATTACAATTCGGGAATGCCACCTTGAAGAGGATGCGGGTAAAATGATCCATACCGGTGACGTCAGTCTGCTGGATTACAACCGCACCGGCACCCCGCTCATTGAGATAGTTACCGATCCCGACATGGAAAGACCCGAGGAAGCGGAAATTCTCATTCATGAGCTGCGCCGCATTGTCCGTTACATGGGCTTGAGCGATGGAAACATGGAGGAGGGATCACTTCGGGCAGATGCAAATGTTTCTGTGAACCATTCCGGCCAGGGGCTCGGCAGTAAGGTGGAAATAAAAAACCTCAATTCATCCCGTTTTGTGAAAAAAAGCCTGAGTTATGAGATACAGCGGCAGCAGAGCATTCTCGATAGCGCGGCTCCCGTTATACAGGAAACGAGGCTCTGGAATGAAAACAGAGATCAGACAGAGAGCATGCGTGTGAAAGAAAATTCAAACGATTATCGCTACTTCCCCGATCCTGATCTTCCCCGGTTTTATGCCGATGAGGATTTTCTGAAAACGGTGCATGCCTTTCATGTTGAACTTCCCCTTCCCCGGCGTGAACGCTTCATACAGGACTATTCCCTCACACGGGAACAGGCTGCCTTTCTCTGCGAGGAAAGGCCGCTTGCCGATTATTTTGAAACATGCCTGAAGCTGAATGCCGACCCCCAGCAGGTAGCGGTATGGCTTGCCTCCGATGTTCAGAAAGAACTGAACCGTAATGCTGTTGCCCTTTTCGACTCCCCGCTTAGCCCGCAGCGTCTGGTTGCGATACTTGATCTCCTGCAAAGCGGCAGAATTCACGGGAGAATTGCCAAACAGGTACTTACTGCCGTTTTTCAGGAAAATAAGGACCCTGTAGACATTATCCGTGAGAAGAATTTAGAGCAAATAGTCGATTCCGGTGAAATTGATACGCTCATACAGACAGTGATGACGGAGAATCCTCATGTTCTGAAAGAACAGGATACA
>CBDDDG010000013.1:0-15932 GCA_965226555.1 Salinispira sp.
GTCTCCTTCTTCATACAAGATGGCGAGAACTGTTCCCGATTCCTCACTTTCAACCTCAACCGATGCCTTGTCGGTTTCTACAGAGCAAAGGATATCGCCGCCCGTAACGGTGTCGCCGACTTTGATCCGCCATTCCAGTATGAGACAACTTTCAACTGTATTGCCCTGTTTGGGCATGAGTATTGTGGAAGCCATATATGATCCTTATAGAAAGTATAGAAGAAAACAGAGAAGAAGATCAAGTGATGGAAAAATTTCTCAGGATTCTTCCATCCGATTCTGTTTTTTTGATGATGCCTGTAGTTCACGGTCAAAGGCGGCAGCGAAATTGTGCGCATCGCGGGGGAAAAATCTTCGTTCGCCGCTCCCGATGCCTGCGCCGCGGGCGCTGATTCCGCTACTGGTGCCGAGCGCGGTGTTTAGGGCATTTTTGCTCATGGAATGACGCTGGCTGAGCAGGGGGCGGATGTTTTCCTGTGTATAACAAACCCCCCGATCATTAATAACCCTGTTGCCGCGTTCAACAAGTTCGGCAGTGAGGGGGATGTCTCGGGTAATAATAAGATCACCAGTATCAAGCAGTCGGAGAATTTCCCGATCTGCCGCATCATCACCCGCTTCAACCTGAACCATCCGAACTTTGGGAACACGCGGAAGCGGAATAGGCCGCGCTGCTACGAAAAGCGCCGGAATGTTTTGTTTTACGGCGGCTCGAATAATTATCTGCCGTATTCTTGCCGGGCAGGAATCGGCATCAACAAGTATTTTCATTACCGCCATTCACCGATGCCATTCACCGATGCCAGAGCGAATGATGTTTCACATGAACCCGCCCTGACTGAGAGTTCCGCATCATTTGCATTGGAGCAGGCAACAAAGGCAGCTTCACCGGTCTTCAGAAGAAGTTCTTCCCGGGAAGACCGGATTGCTGCTTCACCATTCAGCATGAGTATAATGCCCATATCCTCTCCGAGTTTTTCTGCAGCCCGCAGATTCAGGAATGAATCTGCCGGCACATCCATTACTGCAATACGGAATTCAGGCGCAAAACTTTCATACCAGCCCTCTGCGGATCTGAGCGGCCGTGTCGGATCGTCAGCATGAAAGTGTATAACAGAGAGCAGCTCAGGAACATCAACATGCTTCTGCGTGCATCCACCCCGAAGAACATTGTCGGAGGTGGCCATAATTTCTAATCCGGTACCCTGAAGATAGGCATGAAGAATACCAGCCTTCATGAAGAGCGCCTCACCTCTTTTCAGGTTCAGAAGATTAAGATAAAGAGGCGCCAGACATCCCGGGTCGCCGGGAAACTGCCGGTGTAATTCACGGACCCAGTACCACTGCATTTCGCTGTCTGCACCGTTCCTGCCACGCGCAGCATTCCCGCCACATCCGCGGGAGGCAATTTCACTGAGAGCAGTTTCCATGAGAAGCGACTGATCCGTTTTTTTACTTCTCATAAGGCTTGAGTAGAATGTTCTGAGTATGGTATCGCTCTTTGAAGGGGGACTTCCCGCGCCCCCGTCAAGAATTGCAAGGAGTTTCTCGAGAATTGGCGGAGGTGATGTTCCGGCGATTATACGAAAATGTTCTGCGATAATACTGGGCTTTCTGAAACCGCTGAGTGCCCAAAAATCTTCCATGGCCACAAGACATTCCGGCTTATAATTCCTATCCCGATAGTTCCGCTCGGGTGCCCCAATGTCAATTCCCTGTCTGTTTTCACGCTCGAAGCCCAGTTCTGCCTGACCTTTGCTCGGGTGGGCCTGAATGGAGAGGCTCCCATCTGCCGAGAGAATTTTGAATAGGAAGGGAAGCTGATGTGTAGGGAGAAGCTGCCGCAGATCGCAGGCGCCCCGTGTTTCCGGTATGAGAATACTCGCTCCACGTTCGTGAGTGCCGTACCAAAGCTCGGCAACAGGATCATTGCCCGGGTTCGGTATTCCAAAAATTCTTTCAATTCTCTCCCTGCTCCCCCAAGAATAATACATGGCTGCAGGCTGAATTTTGTAGATCACGGCATCCCTCTTACCCGCAACACGGGCTTTATGAAAAAGTTTCTCCCATAGTATGCGCACATTGCCGGACATTGTCGAGTCCGCGCATGGTTGAATTTGCACACACAATCCTGAGTAGTTGACGTATATCTGCATGCGTATTAATATATCAGAACTTCCCCAACAATTTTTTTGACGGGATTTTGACAGAATAATGGAGGGAGATTTTGCCCTTGAGCAGTGAGTATGTGGCGGGAATACCGGGCGCATAGACCACCCCCGCCGCAGAACCGCCGGTCTGCGTTGATTGTGTGTTAGTGATATGTAAGAAATCAACTCGGTAGACTGCCCTCGAAAACGACCGATTGTTCACTACTTAGCTCAACACGGACATCCCTCCTGTGCGAATCTGCCATTTTATTCCCTTCCATATCCACTGCCCTGTTATTTTCCATGTTCGCTTAACAGGAAGCGTTTTTGTTACGACGCTCGCCAGCACATGGTTGATACTGGTGAGAAAATTGACCCCCATGGCGATGCAGCTCAACAAACACACAGCGGCGATCTTGTTATGCGTCCGTACTCTCTTGGTGCCGGTAAGATACGACATGCGCTTAAACTCATCATTCTCTATGCTCCACCGCAGATGCGCAGCTTCCCGCGCAGCAGGCAATGACAGATGTACATCACTCGTAATTACCCAGAACGTCTCCTTCCCTTCAGTGACCCGCAGCACCAGCACCGGCACACCATGCCATTCGTCAGGCACTGCCTCAATCTGGTAACTCGTTGATCGTTGATAATCATACCCGCTCGCGGTTTGGACTGCATCATCATAGAACCCCAGTTTTTCCATATAGCGGGCTGCGCGATCAAGGAGCAAACGCTCATATTTCCGCGGAGTTCCATCCCGCTTTACCGAACGAAATTTCACCAGAATATGACGCTTTAATTTCGCGCAGATCAGATGAAGAAAGGGCTCACACAGGTAGAGCCCATCGAAAGTTAACAATTGCGGCAGGGTATCTCCTTCCCTCAAAAGCATTTCTTCAGACCCGCGCAGTTCGTGCCCTCTGCCCTTTATCGGTCTCACGACCTGCACATACGTTCCTGTCTTTGTCGGTCGCGCCAGCACGGTGAACCAGACGCTCCCGAAGACACAGGTGCCATCGACAATACCGATACTCCGATGAACTCCCGTGTCCAGATAACACGATTCTTCAGCGGTACTCACTGACAACTTCATACTGGTTCCCACCATCGTCGTCACTTCATCCGGTATGATCTGAGGAATCACCCGTTGTATGGTACTGTCGGAACCGACCATATACCGTTTGCTGCCGAGTAACTTCCGAACATGTTTATTCCGAGCCAGATAATCGAGATCAAACAGACTCTTGCATGAAAATAATGGCATCGATATAATGAGAGCCATTATTTGTGATAGCTGAACAACCGGTCGTTTCCGAGGGTCGGTTAAATTGGTTGTTTTCAGCATCTGTCCGAGCCTTTGAATAAAGGTTCGGGCAACACTTTTTTTCTGAGAACACATAGTCCCTCCCATAATTGGGAATTGTACCGCGCATAAGTGGATTTTCGAAGGGGGGTATGCTCATTTTGCGTGCAAAGAAGACTATGTTCAGGTATAATTTCAGTAAAAGTGAAATTTTTGATTGACACAAAGCTTTTCATTAGGTAAAATACTCAGGAATTCTGTGATGTGTTGATGATTAGTAGATCATGAATGCGTATGAGAGTTCCTGCAATGGTCTAAAAAAATTGTTGGGGAAGTTCTGTTAATATATGAGAAACTTTTGCATTTTGTAAAACTTTGTGATATTATTCAGTAACCTTAGAAATAATGGCGGACGCCGTCAGATTTTTTCTGAGGAAAAATTACCTTGGAGGTAACATATATGAAAATTATGTCATACAGAGGAATAACTCTTTTCACTTTCTGTGCAATGGTTATTGTGTTAATGGCGGGGTGTCCGATGCTAACCGCGTCGCCTGCCATGTATTCTCCAACTCTCACAGCGGGAAGCGAACAGCTTACCGCATCGTGGGTTGATCCGACTACATGGAATTGGGGGGAGAACAACGCAGGAAACGATATTACTGAATATCATCTGCGTTATCGGGAAGACGGTAGCGAGGGCTGGACGGAGATTACCTCCGGTATTACCGGCACAAGCCACACCATTACCGAGCTGACAAACGGTCTCAGTTATGTTGTGCAGGTGCGTGCCGTCAACGCGCAGGGCACCGGCGGCTGGTCGGCATCTGCCACGGCAACACCTACTGCGCCCCCTGCCGCGCCGGGTACCATGGCTGCTCCAACCCTTTATGCGGGCACTGGGCGGCTTGTTGCGACATGGACTGCGCCAACCGATACCGGCGGCAGCCCCATTACCGGGTATGAGCTGCAATATCGCATAGGCGGCGGAGCATGGACACAAATTACCGAAGGCATCACCGGTACATACCACAGCATTACGGGACTGACAAACGGCATTGTCTACGGAGTACAGATGCGCGCCGTCAATGCAGTCGGCGCTGGACCATGGTCTCCATTTGCAATAGGAAGGCCGCTACTACTACGGACACAGACTCCTGCGGGTACGGCAAGGGTTGTAAGCCTTTCAGATGCCGTTAATGTCATTATTGCCAGTGAAAACCTCAGCGTTTATTTGATTACGGGCACTCACGGGGTCGATGACTCAGGAAACATTACGGTAAACCCCGCAACGACGCCTGTTGGGGTCACCCCGCCGACAGTTGATGAAAGTACCGGACTTGTTACGGTTACCGCAGGTACAACGGCAGGAACATATCTGGTATATGGCACTACTGGAACCGGAGATACAGCTACATTCCTGTTTGCCGAATATTTCTATGTTACTGAAAGTCCAACAACTAAAGCTGAACTGAGCGCAGCGGTAACTACGGCGATAGGAGTCATCACCGACACCAATGACTCCGGAATCTGGGGCAATACTGCCGACCTCAACTACATTATTACCACGGCACTAACGGATATACGTGAACTATTCACTGGACAAATCGAATTCAATGGCGATATCTCGGGCTGGGATGTCAGCTCGGTAACGAATATGAGATCTATGTTCAATTACGCAAGCGCATTCAATGGTGATATCTCAAGATGGGATGTCAGCTCGGTAGAGAATATGCAATTTATGTTCAATAACGCAAGCGCATTCAATGGCGATATCTCAAGATGGGATGTCAGCTCGGTAGAGAATATGGGTGATGTGTTCAGTTTCGCAAGCGCATTCAATGGCGATATTTCCGGCTGGGATGTCAGTTTGGTAACGAATATGGGGGATATGTTCAATGGCGCAAGCGCATTCAATGGCGATATTTCCGGCTGGGATGTCAGTTCGGTAACGAATATGGATGATATGTTCAATAACGCGAACGTATTCGCTCAAGATCTTGAGGAATGGAAGGATCATTTGCCGCTCATTGATGCTTCCGGCACATACACCGGAACCAAAAACAATATGTTTACGAATTCCGGCGTGACAGGTGATCTGATTCCCTCATGGTATGCAGAGTAGTTTCATAGCCCGCAGCGGCTAATTGAAACGTTGCAATTCAACTCAGGCAGGCACGGATTTGCCCCGGACGCATGGGCGAGCAGGAGGCGCAAGCCTCCGACCAGCCCCGTGCCTGCCTTTTTTCGATAAGACGGCTGGTCGGCGCTCCGCGCTGCTTGCCATGCGTCCGGGCTGATCAAACAGTAATATCCCAAAATAATAAAACTTTTTACAAAGGCCTCGCGCGGAGCATTGTTCCGGGGAGCGTGCGTCAATACACCCTATAATACAGGGCGAATTCAACCATACGCTCACCCCCATTCCTGCCCACTCATCCCTCCTTCCCCCATTCCCGAAAAAAATTCACACATTTTGCAAAATTCTTTTCAAAAACATAGTCAAGAATGACATTTTACCCGTTATAGATATAGGAGGAATGTTTATGAAAAAATCATCCCAGAGCAAAGGCCATATCCACGACATAGCCTTCAAGATCGCCTACTACAGAACCCCCCGTATGATTCCCGACCTGCTGCGGTTGTTCTGTGAGGATACAACTCTTACCAAGCTGGATATGGACAAAATCCGCATTGAAACCCCCAGCTACATTGCAGGAAAAAAGAACCTTCTCTGCGATCTCGTTGTCAGCGCCCCCTTCCTGTCAGACCCCGACCGGAAGGCCCTGTTCATTACTGAAAATTTTGCGGAGCAAAATTTTCCAATGAGGATTCTCTCATCTATACTCTTGATTCTCTCACGGTATAGAAAGTTTTGCCTTGGAAAATTGTGCAAGCACAATTTCCAGTAGCAAAACTTTCGTATTGAACATAAAAGCTACCTGCACAAACACGTTCTCACACAGATTGATGACTATCACAAAGTTTTGCCACAGGCAAAACTTTCTATGAAATAGGAGAATGCTAAGCACAAAGAAAGCATTCCGAATTTGAAACTTTTGCATTGGAAAATTGTGCAGAGCACAATTTCCAGTAGCAAAAGTTTCTGTAATATGCCCTCAGAAACAGCAATGTGTACAATGAAAGGGATGCTATCTATATACTTCTGTTCTACCACGGAAAAAATAAATGGAACCTCCCGCTCACATTTTACAGTTCGCATGGAAATGCTGCTTCCGAATCCATGACCGAAGGCACGGTGGATGTCAGGGCGAGAGTATCGTACATTGTGCGCGATCTGAGGCGAATGGACAAAAGGCAGTTGGCATGGCGTTTCGATGGAAAACGATATACATCAACTTCGTTGTGGTATATAATGCGAGATAATGAAATGAATGTTGAGGGGCTGAAAGAAATTGCGCAGCTCCTGAACGGTCTGTCTTCACAAGACTTTACTGATCTGGCAGAGAGTGTGCTGGGCTATAACAAAAGTTTTGCCACAGGCAAAACTTTCTATATCTTGAGAGAATCACGAATAGAGATGAGAGAATCCAGATTAGAAAATTGTGCGGAGCACAATTTTCGGTATCAAAGATCTAGATCCAAAACTGTATGAACAGTTTGAGAAAATTGACAGGGAACTGTTCCCTAGACAAAGTTTTGCCACAACAAAGTTTTGCCTGAGGCAAAACTTTCTATACCGTGAGAGAATCAAGAGTATAGATGAGAGAATCCTCATTGAAAAATTGTGCAGAGCACAATTTTTCAGTGGCAAAACTTTCTACAAAATGAGAGAATGCCAAGCGCAACGAGGCATGCCAAATTTGAAACTTTTGCTACTGGAAATTGTGCTCTGCACAATTTTCCAATGCAAAAGTTTCAGTAGGAGAAAACAGTATGCGGACATATAATATTACCAACGCCTTCGTCAGGGAAGGCATTGCGAAGGGCCGGATTGAGGGTCTTGAGCAGGGTATCACAAAGGGCCGGGCTGAGGGCATTGAGAAAGGTATTCTGAAAGGACTGCGAACAGGTCGTGAAGAAGGATTGCAGACAGGTCGTGAAGAAGGACTTCAGAAGGGGCTACAGGCAGGCCGCGCTGAGGGGCATATTGAGGAGCGGAGAAAAAACGCCCGCAGTATGTTTTTGGAAGGGTTGTCGACCGAGGCTGTTCAGAGAATTACCGGGCTGAGCGATGAGGAAATGCGGACAGTGCGGAACGCGACTACCGGATAATCACCCTTGTGATATACACGAGGCGCAGCGCGCCAATAAGGAGAATGTACATGATTTTCAGACGGCATTATATGACTTCTGTTTTTTTCACATTGATAATTACCCTCATCGTTACCATGCTGACGCTCAGCGGATGCCCGGCTCCAGACGTAGATGATCCCGGAAATGGAGGCGGTTCTGGTGATGGGGAACCCGCAAAACTGGAATTTGCTCCTTCCCGTAACAGCAGTCAGGATTTCAATGTTCTGGATCCCTTGAATGTTTTCCCCCAAGGCATCTGGTCAAACGGGACGATAATGTGGGCGGCAGATAGTAATAGCCTGAAAATCTATGCCTACAATCTGAGTACCAAATCCCGTATGTCAGGCGAAGACATTCCACGCAATGGCGCTACTCTCGGCTATCCTCCGGGTTATATCTGGTCAAATGGAACAACGATGTGGGTAACAGAGAGCGTGAATGGTGAGAATGATAACATCAATGCCTACAAGCTGAGTGACGGAACCCGCGATTCAAGCAAAAATTTCACTACCCTTGGGGAACTCCACATAACTACTTCAGGGATATGGTCGGACGGGGAGACAATGTGGATATTGGAAGGTCACCAGTCTGCTGCCAATGCCTATGCCTACCATCTGCCTGACGGATCCGATGATGATGGTGCCGCCGATTCCGGAAAAACTATCGACCTGGGCAAGCCGTACACTTCCAAAGGTATGTGGTCAAATGGAACCACACTGTGGGTACTGCGTGATATTTCTGTTCAGGATCTTGGGTTCCTTGGCAGTCAGCTGAGCGCTTACGACATACATACCAGGTCCTCTGACAATGCAAAAACTGTTTATCCCCGTGTTATCGAAACGGGTTTCGAAAACGCATTTGGTTCAGGTATCTGGTCAGATGGAAGAACGATGTGGATAGCAAGTTTTGAGCCGGGGAATCCTAAAATCTATGCCTACACCCTGTTTAAGGAAAGTGAATAAGGGAAGGGATTGTGAAAACATTTCGAGAAATGCTTTCTGGAAAAATTCTTGAAGCAGTAGGAGCACTTGCGCTGGAAGAGGGACTTCAGCCTGATCTTTCAGAAATACGGCTGCAGATTGAAATACCCCCCCGAGCTGAATTGGGCGATATCTCCTTCCCGATGTTCCCTTTTGCAAAAGTCCTCCGAATGTCTCCCAAAATAATAGCAGAGAAGCTGCTTCCGCATCTTGTTTTCCGAAAAATTGATGCCGCGGCAGCAGGTCCCTATATCAATATTCACTATAAACGCGCTGCATACACCGACCGTGTTATAAAAACTCTCCTGGAAATGCGGGGAGCTCCGCAGGGAGAGCATGCATCAGCAGGAGAAACACACTCAGAAAAGCAGCCTGTATATGGCTCAAGCAGCAATTATGCGGGTGAAAAAATAATTATTGAATTTTCTTCTCCGAATACCAACAAACCTCTTCATCTCGGGCATCTGCGAAACAATGCCCTCGGTGAGTCGCTGGCCCGCATTCTCAGAGCAAACGGGGCTGAAGTTCATACAGTGAACCTTATTAATGACCGCGGCATCCACATCTGCAAGTCAATGCTGGCATATCAGGAAGAAGGGGGCGGCCGAAGCCCTGAAGATGCGGGGATGAAGCCTGACCATTTTGTCGGTACATACTATATCACGTTCAATGAAATAGCTCGGAAAGATCCCGAAGCAGAACAGCGGGCGCAGGATATGCTCAGGCGCTGGGAAGCAGGCGATGAGGAAACAGTGAAGCTCTGGAAAACCATGAATACCTGGACCATGGAGGGCTTGCTTGAAACATATCGGCGCATCGGGATACGTTTCGACACACTGTATTACGAAAGTGATACATATGCCGTTGGTCGGGAATGTGTGCTGCGCGGTCTGGAGCAGGGGCTGTTTTATAAAGATGAGAAGGGTACAATTCGGGTCGATCTCAGCGATATCGGACTTGATGACAAGGTGCTGCTCCGCAGCGATGGAACCAGTGTCTACATTACTCAGGACATTGGCACTGCCATTGCCCGTCATGGAGATTGGCCCTTTGACCGTATGTTCTATGTGGTGGCAAACGAACAAAACTATCATTTTCAGGTACTTTTTCATGTACTGGGAATGCTCGGCCTCGCCTGGGCGCAGAACCTCCGCCATGTTTCCTACGGCATGGTGAACCTGCCCGATGGCAGAATGAAAAGCCGCGAGGGCACCGTTGTCGATGCCGATGACCTCCTCAACACCCTCCACCGCCTCGCCCGCGCCCAAATCCGCGAAAAAACCCCTACCGCCGTGCCGCCAACCGATCCCGTGCTGCCAACCGACCCCGTGCCGCCATCCAACCCCGCGCCGCCAACCGACCCCGACCCCGCAACCCTCGAGCCGACCACACCCGATCCTGAACATATTGCCGAATCGGTTGCGCTGGCTGCGGTAAACTTCTACCTGCTCCAGGTTTCTCCATCGAAGGACATGATATTCCGACAGGAAGATTCCATTTCATTCACCGGCAACAGCGGCCCCTATCTGCAATATGTGGGCGCCCGTATTTCCAGTATTTTCCGCAAATACCGCAAGCACCGCTCCGAGCTGCCGCCGCCCGAGACGATCAACTGGGGGCTTCTGAACGCTGATATTGAGTGGGAACTCATAAAGACCATTGCCCGTTTTCCGGATATTGTCGAACAGTCCGGCAGAAAATACGATCCGTCAATTATCACATCTGCCCTTTACGAACTTGGAAAAACCTTTTCCCGCTTCTATCATGATTATCCAATTCTTAACTGCCCCCGCCCCGAACTTCGAGATGCCCGCCTGTATATTGCCTGGGCAGTTCGGGAAGTGTTAAAGGAAGGTTTCTTCCTGCTCAACATTCCCTTTCTTGAGAGCATGTAAATTCAGGGAAGTGCGGGCGCGGGTAAAACCGCTGGTACACCAGCGGGGTAAACCCCTTCCTTGACATGTTCACGGGGAATCACATAAAGTTTCCATGAGGTAAAAAGGAGAAATCAATATGAAATACATCGCACTCATTACGGCCCTTTGTGCTTTTTTGCTTGCGCCCCTTAGCCCCCTTGCGGCTCTGCCGCCCGGTTCCTTGCCCGGGCTTGCGGCCACTGGGGACGATTTTCAGGCAGTCATACATAACCCCGCGGCTCTTACCCAGGGCGCGTCTTCGGGCTTCGCGGTACATGCTCAGATCAGCAGACAAACAGATATGGGCGGCTCGCTTTCACCGATATATCTGCAATCACTCGATGTTTTTCTCAACAGCGATTTCTTTTCCTACAGTATCGGCTTTGATATTGAACACACGCTTTTTCGTCATCGGGTAGGGGCGGGTATTCCCATTGGAGACTATTTTTCCCTTGGCTTCTCGGCGCAATGGCCGGAGGATCAGTTCGCGGTTATGGATATTTCGGGCGCCTTTCTTCTCCGTCCGCTCCCATGGGTATCGCTGGGCGCTGTTGGAGGATTGAAGGGACTCCGATCCCCGTATATCGATTTTTCGCTCGCTCTCCGTCCCTTCACCGACCGCATAACCCTTGGTGTCGGCTCTTCTTTCGATGGTGAATTTGATCTTCCTCTTATTCAGGCAATTATTGAACCGGTCGATGGTATCCGTATTGATGGCGGTTATAATTTTCAGGATAATAGCTGGAATGTCGGGCTCTCCCTCTCCGGTTCCTTCGTGAGAGCCGGAAACAATGTACTGGTTGATAGTGAGCTGAACATCGACAGGACGAATGCCTATGTACATATTTCACCGCGGATTTTCGATTCCGTCATTGGTGAACCTCCCGGCCGCATGGTGGAATATCAGCTTGGAAAAATTACCGAGCAGCAGGACAATTCGCCGGACTTCCCCCTGTTCCCTCCCGTTGACCGGGGGAAGGGATTACTGGAAACCATTCATGAAATTCATGAAATGTGCAGCGACCCCAACATCAATGGTATCATTTTCAAACAGGATACGATTTCCATGACAATTGCCAACTACGATGAAGTGCGGAAAGCATTCGCAGAATGCCGGGAGGCGGAGAAGCAGATAATTTTCTATTCCGATGTGTACGGGAATGTTTCCTATCTCTTTGCCGCTTCTATTGCCGATGAAATCTATGTGCACCCCAGCGGTTCAGTGCTTTTATTCGGCTATTCACAGGTCGATGCCTATTTGAAGAATTTTCTGGACGAACTCGGTGCCGAGGTAACTGTTTACAACAGTCATCCCGGAAAGAGCGCCTTCGATACCTTCAGCAAAGAAGCGATGACTCCCTATAAGCGGGAACAGCTTGAAGCCATTGTGAATGCCTATTACCGCATTTTCAACGATATGCTCTCTGCGCGGAATCTCACTGTTTCTTCTCAGGAGGCAATAGACGGCGGGCCCTACTTAACTGCCCGGCGCGCCCTCGAAACGGGTCTTGTCGATGGTCTGATGTACGAGGATGACTTCGATGCCTATGTGGCAGAAAATTACGGTAAGCCCCAACTCCGCCTCAGTGGAGAACGGGTTGCCCGTTCATGGCCGGATGACGGTAACACAAAGGTTGCATTAATTTATGCGGACGGGCAAATTGTTCCCGGGCTGGGAGTGCCGGGGAGTGTTATTGGCGATAAGTCGATTATTCCGCTTATTGAGCGCGCGGCTGCTGCCCCGGACATGAAGGCAATTCTTCTGCGTGTTAATAGTCCGGGCGGAAGCGGGCTTGCCTCTGAGAATGTTGCCCGAGCTCTGGCGAAGGCCGCCGAGAAGAAACCTCTTCTGGTGTGGATGGGGAGTGTCGCAGGTTCCGGCGGCTACTACATTTCTGCGCCCGGCGATCTCATTATTGCCTCACCGGTAACAATTACCGGTTCAATTGGGGTCATTGCGGCCAGGGTTAATCTGGCAGGGCTTTCGGAAGAACTTGGTATTGTCTGGGACGGTGTGAAGCCTTCGTCCACAGCCAATTTTGATGATCTCTCAAACCTTTTCAGTAAGGAATCGGAACAGGAGGCGGAAATTTGGCAGAACACAATTGCCAGTTTTTATGAGACCTTTGTGAATCAGGCTGCTGAATATCGGGGAGTTTCCCCTGCTGAAATTGATGAGGTTGCTCAGGGGTGGATATGGACAGGAGAGCAGGCGCTGGAGAATGGTCTGGTTGACAAGCTCGGAAATTACCGGGAGGTCATGGAAGAACTTGCGAATGTTCTGGGAAATTCAAACATTGAGCTTGTGCCCGTTGCGGACAAGAACGGCCGCCATGCTTCACTGTCTTTCCTCGACGCGCTTGCCGAATCCCTGTTTCCCCGTTTGACCCTTGCGGATAAACTGGAAAAAGAACTTGAAGCAATTGGCCGTCTTATTCAGAATGATATGCAGATATTGTATCTTATGCCGCGGACAGCCGAACGGGTAAAGTAAAAAGTAAGACTTTGGCGAATGGCGAATTCGTAGGGATAATATGGACAGGAAAATAATAATGCTGGTAGTAATACTGGTAATGGTTTCAGGAATAACATTTGCTCAGGATGTTTTGGGGGTACAAGTTGTATATCTGAATAGAGGCCATTTTTTTGGAAATGCCGAATTTTGGTATCCTACCGAATTTTGGTATCCGACCTTGAATGGTCTTCCAATACATGAGACTGATTTCTATGCAATGATTGAACAGCAAAAGTACCGTAAACTTGCTGAAGAACAATATGAATATATACAAACTGCAAAGAAACTCAATACTTCCTTATATTCTTTTATTTATGGTATCGAAATTTTTTCCGCAATATCTTTTATATCTGGTTCTATATATGGATCTGTATCAGATTTTAAATCAGCTGGTTGGTCGATTTTCATGGCGGTTGGCTCCATAGGAACATCGGTAGGATATATATCCTCATTTGGGATTAAAGATACACAATGGTATAATATTGTTTCCGCCGATTACGCTATTGAAATGGCAAACAGGTTTACTTTTCGCGAAGCCTCAAGGTAACGTTAGGGAATGGCAACGGCAAAAAACTAACGGCTGACAGGAGCGGCCGCATCGCTATCTTTGTTCGGCATTACCTTCAAGAAATTTCATGAGGGCATCGGCTGCTTCTGCCTCATCGCTTCCGTTGAAGGTGAGTGCTACTTCGTGATCCTGCGCGCAGGCGATTTTGATAATTTTTACGAGGCTTTTCGCGTTAACGGCTTCTCCGTTCCGACTGATGTTCTGTATGGTAATAGTACATTCAAAGGTTTTGGCGATTTTGACAAAGGTGTTTGCGGGCCGTGCGTGCAGACCAACGGCGAATATAATACGGGTAGTTTCTCTGATCATGAATTCCTGATTATGTTCCTTCAATACTGATAATGCTTCCAGCCCGGATAACGCGGGAGTGAAGTTTCCGGCAGGGTGATATCTCCCTGCATTTCAGGATCATCCAAGCCGTTATATTTTAATACAAGATGTCCGATGTTTCGTATTTCCGTCCAATTTGCATCAGTTTACGTGAAACTTTTACATAAAGCAAGCGTTTCAGATGGCACAATACTGCAAAGAGATGCCGTAAAAAGCCGGGAACTGGCTGAAAAAACACGGGAAGGACGGCAGCGATCATCAGGTCAAATTAAATTGTAATGTTTTGCTGTATTGAATAATTCATTGTTCCAGATTGAATTTCTGAGGAAGAGCCGCTTATCCATTGGTTCATCGATGTTGTTTGAACGTTCCTGAAGAATTTTTACAGCTCTGCTGAGGGTGGTAAGCCAATCTCTCTTATTTTCATTTTCTGACGACTGTTCCAACATACAAAAGTACCAGTAAAGAATGATGCTCAAATGAGGATCGGTTGAAGAAATCTTTTTTTCCCGCGTGAGCCAATGAAAATTTTTGATGCTTTCTGCGGTATTTCCATTCTTTCCCATGGCAAAGGCAGTAATGGCATAACGGAAATTAATGAGAGTGCTATCTTCCGCAGGATCTGAGACAAGCAGATCTTCAATCCATGAAAAACCGTGTTTCCATGTAAACATAAAGGAGAATGGGTGCCGCTTCGGTTCTTCCTCTTCCTGCCGGAGAACTGTGAGCGCGTTGCTGAACTGTCCCTGCATAATGAACGATTCAGCCGTAAACAGAATTACTTCAGATGTCTGCGGAAGTCGTTTAAGTATTTTCATACCTGCTTTGAACATCCCCTGATACATAAAGCAGCGGGCAATCCATGCGTAAAAGAGCTCATGAATTGCCTGAAATCCTCTATGAACGTTGAGTTGCCGTGTAAGGGTAATTTGCGCTTTCTGATACTCTCCCAAAGCAAAGTAGGTCCGCGCCATGAGAAAGGACGCAGCATCTACCCAACTGTACTGTCCTGTTCGGGTCAATTGCGCGATGAGACCATGTTCGCCTGTGAGTTTGTGCTTGACATCACTGTATCTGCACCGTACAAAATTATTCAGCACAGACATAAATTGCGCAAATATACAATTATATTCACCGGCGGTATTGTTTTTTTCTACTATTGAAAAATAGTAAAGAGCTTCTTGGTGTCTGCTAAGACGATGATAGAGGTATCCGAAGATATTGTTTGCCTGACAGAGGATCTGTTCATCGTTGATCTGCTGGGCAAGAATAATTGCTTCCTTACAATTGTGCTTTGCCTTGTGAATATCTTCTCCCTGTATGTGGATGCCTGTTTGTATAATGAGCCATTGTTCTTTCCAGAAATTGTCACCTGAAAATATACGGGGAATGCGTAATTTTGAAAATGCGCCCGATCCGCCCGATCCGCCGGATGCGCCCGATCCGCCCGATCCGCCGGATGCGCCCGCTTCCAGAGCAATTCCGGCATTAATAAGATCCTGTGTTTCCCGGTTCAAGGCAGTAGCGGCGATCTGCTGGGCCCGGGCATATTGACGGTGATCAATGAGCATTTTTGCATAACGGTATGTGGCAGGCAGATATGTCTGATGTTTACCGAGTTTGCTTATAACATTGATGAGACCATCCTGTAATCGTACCGCATTACCGGGGTCAAATATAAATTTCAGCGTATCGGGTATGAGGCCGGTCTGACTATATGTATGAGCGAGTCTGATAATTACATCGGTAAACGCAATGTTGTGCGTATGAAAAATATAGCCCTTTTCCCTGAGTTCCCGGTACAGTTTACCTGTTTCCGTATGCGATCGTTCCCGCGTATGAAAAAATGCAAAAACCTGATCTCTGCTCAGCCAAGGTCCAAAAAGCATAAGAAAATACAACAGTTCTCT